>NZ_WHVL01000003.1 GCF_020622355.1 Vreelandella malpeensis
CCATTGTCCAATATTCCCCACTGCTGCCTCCCGTAGGAGTTCGGGCCGTGTCTCAGTCCCGATGTGGCTGATCATCCTCTCAGACCAGCTACGGATCGTCGCCTTGGTGGGCCGTTACCCCACCAACCAGCTAATCCGACATAGGCTCATCCGATAGCGGGAGCCGGAGCCCCCTTTCTCCCGTAGGACGTATGCGGTATTAGCCTGGGTTTCCCCAGGTTATCCCCCACTACCGGGCAGATTCCTATGCATTACTCACCCGTCCGCCGCTCGTCAGCGGGTAGCAAGCTACCCCTGTTACCGCTCGACTTGCATGTGTTAAGCCTGCCGCCAGCGTTCAATCTGAGCCATGATCAAACTCTTCAGTTTAAGATCGATGTAATCCTTACGTGTCATCCGAAGACAACAAAAGCGGATCAAACTTGGCTCAAGGTTCAAACGAAGTTACTGTGATACTGATTCCACAGCGCTACTAAAAAGTAGCGCTAGGAAGAGTATCGCCGTGTTCGTCTGCCTTGATATTTGGTGACTTGTCACCCTCATCGGCAAACGCCCACATGAATTACCTGATCATATTTTTAAAGAGCGATTCGCTGAAGCTCGACATTGGCTCGATGACCGGAGCCGCTTGCCTCAGCGAGGAAGGCGTATTCTACGCATTCCATGGTGTTTGTCAACCGCTGATTTTCGCGGTGGACGTCAGCCTCGAACATCTCGCTAACCTCCTGACAAACCGAAGGTTTTACCCTTCTTCACCGCTGGCGACGCTGGGCGTCCCCGGCAGCGGATGCGTACTTTACGGATTCGCTGCCGGGAGTGCAAGGGGTTTTTCAGAAAAGAATCACTTCAACGTCACACGGGCGTAACGCTTCTTGCCCGCCTGAATAACGTAGGCCTTGCCGGTGGGCAGCATGGTGCTGGGCGCCACCACCTCGCCATCGACCTTGACGCTGCCGTTCTTGAGCATGTCCTTGGCCTGAGCGCTGTTCTTGGTGAGCTCGGAGCGATTGAGCACGGTGGCGATCGGCGCGGTCTCGGCGCCCTCGAAATCGACATCGACCTCGGGCAGGTCTTCCGGCAGCTCGCCATCGGCCAGCTGATTGCCGGCGGACTTGTGCGCATTAGCCGCTGCTTCCTCGCCGTGGTAGCGGGCGATCAGCTCGCGGGCGAGCTCCATCTTGACGTCGCGCGGGTTGGCGCCCTGCTCGACGCCTTGCTTGAGTGCATCGATCTCGTCGTTGGATTTCAGCGACAGCAGCTCGAAGTAGCGCCACATGAGGCTGTCCGGCATGGAGACGAGCTTGTTGAACATCGACCCCGGCGCCTCGTCGACGCCCACATAGTTGCCGAGCGACTTGGACATCTTCTGCACGCCGTCCAGACCCTCGAGCAACGGCATGGTGATGACCACCTGCGGCTCCTGACCGAAGTGCTTCTGGATTTCGCGCCCCATCAACAGGTTGAACTTCTGATCGGTACCCCCCAGTTCGATATCGGCTTCCAGGGCCACGGAGTCGTAGCCCTGCACCAGCGGGTAAAGGAACTCGTGAATCGCGATCGGCTGGTTGGCCTTGTAACGCTTCTCGAAGTCGTCACGCTCGAGCATGCGCGCCACGGTGCTTTTCGCTGCCAACTCGATCATCTTGGCGGCGGTCAGTTCGCCGAACCACTCGGCGTTGAAGCGCACCTCGGTCTTCTCGGGATCGAGGATCTTGAACACCTGCTCCTTGTAGGTTTCGGCGTTGGCCTTGACGTCGGCTTCGGTGAGCGGTTTGCGGGTGACGTTCTTGCCGGTCGGATCACCGATGCGTCCGGTGAAGTCGCCGATCAGAAAGATCACGGTATGGCCCAGATCCTGAAACTGGCGCATCTTGGTGAGCAGTACGCTGTGACCGAGGTGCAGGTCCGGCGCGGTGGGATCGAAGCCCGCCTTGATGCGCAGCTTGCGCCCGGAGGCGAGCTTCTTTTTCAGCTCGTCTTCCACCAGGATTTCGTGCGTTCCCCGCGTCAGCAGTGCCAGCGCCTGATCCAGCTCACTCATTGCCTCTCTCCACTCTAAGCTTTGCCCGCCCGGGGCACGGATGATACATAGCCGGCAATGTTACCATGCCAACCGTTCCCGGTTGAGACTTCACCGTCCTGGATGACGCTTCATGAACAACGCAAACCCCACCTCGCTCTACGTCGGTCTGATGTCCGGCACCAGCCTCGACGGCATCGATGCCGCCCTGGTCGAAATAACGCCGGAGGCGCCCCCCCGGCTTATCGCCACCCATGCCGAGCCGATGCCGGTGGCTCTTCGCCAGGCGCTGCTGACTCTTTGCCACGCGGAGCACGCCCGCTTTGCCGAGCTTGCCCACGCCGAGGCCACGTTCTGCGCGCTGCAGGCCCGCGCCGTCACTGCGCTGTTGAAAGAGGCGGGCGTGGCGCCGGAGGAGGTTCGTGCCATCGGCAGCCACGGCCAGACCATCGAGCACGCCCCCGAGGGCCACGCCGGTGGCCCGGCCTACACGCTGCAGCTCGACAACCCGAGCCTGCTGGCGGAACTCACCGGCCTTGCCGTGGTGGCGGACTTTCGCCGTCGCGACCTCGCCGCCGGCGGCCAGGCTGCGCCGCTCGCCCCGGCGTTTCATCAGGCGCTGTTCGACGGCGAGCACGCCGAACGTCTGATTCTCAACCTCGGCGGTATCGCCAACGTCACCTGGTTGCCCGCCGACCCCGCCGCACCGGTACTCGGTTTCGACACCGGCCCCGCCAACGTGTTGATGGATGCCTGGTTCGCGCGTCACGTCGCCACCTCCACGGCCCGCTTCGATGAGGACGGTGCCTGGGCGAAGCGCGGCCGGGTGGACGAGACGCTGCTTACTCACCTGCTGGAGGAGCCCTTCTTCGCGCTCGCGCCGCCGCGCAGCACCGGGCGCGAGCTGTTTCACGAGGCGTGGCTCGACGCTCACCTGAGCGGCGAAGAGCGCGCGGTCGATGTGCAGGCAACGCTTGCCGAGCTGACCGCCGTGAGCGTGGCCCGGGCCATCGATGCACTCCTGCCCGACGCCCCACCCATCACGCTGATCACCGGCGGCGGCGGCGCCCACAACGCGCATCTGATGAGCCGGCTGGCCCACCACCTGCCCAACGCCACGCTTACTTCTCCCGCCGCCTTCGGCTGGCCGGAGGACTGGATCGAGGCCGGCGCCTTCGCCTGGCTCGCCCATCGGCGCCTGGAAGGCCTGCCCGGCAACCTGCCCTCGGTCACCGGCGCGCGCGGCCCCCGGGTGCTCGGCGGCCTCTTCGCCGCCTGAGGCACGCTCGCGGCTCGGCCCTCAGGGCTTGGTGAGCACGCCGTTGGCGCGAGTCTGGGCCTCCTCGAAACTCACCTTGCCCTGCTTGACCAGCGCCGTCAGCGAGGCGTTCAGCGTCTGCATCCCTAAGTTCACCCCGGTCTGCATCGCCGAGTAGATCTGGGCGACCTTGTCCTCGCGGATCAGGTTGCGCACCGCCGAGGTGGCGATCAGGATCTCGTGGGCCGCCACGCGCCCGCCGCCCTGCTGCTTCAACAGCGTCTGTGCCACCACCGCCTGCAGCGACTCCGAGAGCATCGAGCGCACCATGGACTTCTCCTCGCCAGGGAAGACGTCGATGATCCGATCGATGGTCTTCGCCGCCGAGGTGGTGTGCAGCGTGGCGAACACCAGATGCCCGGTTTCCGCCGCGGTCAGCGCCAGCCGGATCGTCTCCAGATCGCGAAGCTCGCCCACCATGATCACGTCCGGATCCTCGCGCAGCGCGCTCCTCAAGGCATTGGTGAAGCTGTGGGTATCGCGGTGCACCTCACGCTGGTTGACCAGACAGCGCTTGCTGTCGTGCACGAACTCGACCGGGTCCTCGATGGTGAGGATATGCTCGAAGCGGTGCTCGTTGATGAAATCGATCAGCGCCGCGAGCGTGGTGCTCTTGCCCGACCCGGTGGGCCCGGTCACCAGCACCAGGCCGCGTGGCAGCATCGCCAGGCGCTCGAACACTTCACCCAGGCCCAGCGCCTGCATCGACAGCACCTCGCTCGGGATGGTGCGAAACACCGCACCAGCGCCGCGCGCCTGGTGAAAGGCGTTGACCCGAAAGCGTGCCACCTTGGGCAGCGCGTAGGAGAAGTCGGTCTCCAAATGCTCCTCGAACTCGCGGCGCTGGCGCTCGTTCATGACCGCATGGATCAGCGCGAGCACCTCCTTGTGCGTCATCGCGGGCACGTTGAGGCGGTGGATGTCGCCATCGACCCGGATCATCGGCGCAAGGCCGGCGCTCAAGTGCAAGTCGGATGCATTCTGCTTTGCCGAGAATGCCAGCAGTTCGGTAATATCCATCTCTCTTCCCCGGCGGTATGAGGACCTTCAGTATGACAGAGATCGCGCTAGGCGAATCCTTGGAACAGGCGCGGGCACGTCTTGCCCGCGCCCTCGACGCCGCCGGGCGTCCGGCGAGCGGCGCCCGGCTGCTGGCGGTCAGCAAGACCAAGCCGGCGTCGATGCTGCGCGACGCGTGGCACCACGGCCAGCGCGCCTTCGGCGAGAACTACCTGCAGGAAGCGCTCGACAAGCAGCAGGCCCTTACGGATCTTGACGACATCGAGTGGCATTTCATCGGCCCGCTGCAGTCAAACAAGACCCGCGCGGTGGCCGAGCACTTCGCCTGGATGCACAGCATCGAGCGCGAAAAGATCGCCCGGCGCCTGAGCGAGCAGCGCCCCGCGCACCTGCCGCCGCTCAACGTCTGCCTGCAGGTCAACGTAAGCCGCGAGCCGAGCAAGTCCGGCGTCGCCCCCGAAGACACCCTGGCGCTGGCCCGGGCAGTCGCCACACTCCCGGGGCTCGCGCTGCGCGGGCTGATGGCGATTCCCGCGCCGGCCACGAACATCACAGAGCAGCGCGTGTCCTTCGCCGCGCTGCAGGCGCTTTTGCGCGAGCTCCAGGAGGCACTGCCCGAGGCGCCGCTCGACACGCTCTCGATGGGCATGAGCGATGACCTGGAGGCCGCCGTCATGGAGGGCGCCACTCTGGTACGCTTGGGCAGCGCGATCTTCGGCGCGCGCCCGGCCAAGCCTGAAGGCACTACCTGAGCCACGACGCACCCGCCGCCCCGCGCGGCCCATTTTCACGACAAAGGATTTTCCATGGCGAACACCATCACCTTCATCGGCGCGGGCAACATGGCCAAGGCGATCATCGGCGGACTGCTCGACAGCGGCGTAAGCCCCTCGAGCATCACCGCCACCGCGCCGAGCGATGACGGGCTCGCTCCGCTTCGCGAGCGGCTCGGGATCCACACCCAGACCGACAACGTCGAGGCGGTGAAGGGCGCCGATGTGGTGATCCTCGCGGTCAAGCCGCAGATCATGAAGAGCGTGTGTGCGCCGCTTGCCGAGGCCGTGCAGGCCTACAAACCGCTGATCGTTTCGATTGCCGCAGGCCTCGAAGCCGCTACAATCGACGGCTGGCTCGGCGGCGGTACGGCGCTGGTACGCTGCATGCCCAATACGCCGTCACTGGTCGGCGTCGGCGCCAGCGGCCTCTTCGCCAACCCGGCGGTGTCGGATGCCCAGCGCGCGTTGGCCACGGAGCTCATGGAAGCGGTGGGCATCGTCGAGTGGGTGGAGCAGGAGTCGCTTCTGGACGCGGTGACGGCGGTTTCGGGCAGTGCGCCGGCCTACTTCTTTCTGATGTTCGAGGCGATGGAAGAGGCCGGCGTCGCCCAGGGACTCTCCGCCGCTACCGCGCGGCGCCTGGCGATCCAGACCGCGCTGGGCGCGGCCACCATGGCCGGCCAGAGCAAGCACGATCCGGCCACGCTCAAGCGCAACGTCATGTCGCCCGGCGGCACCACCGAGCGGGCGATCGCCCACTTGGAAGACGCCCAGCTGCGCGACACGATAAAGGGCGCCATGCAGGCCTGCGCCCGGCGCGCCGCCGAGATGGCCAACGAGCTGAGCGCGGACTGATCCGCACCAGAACACCCAGCACGATTCAACGTAACGGAGACGCAAGCAATGGGCAGCCAAGTGGGTAGCGCCGGGTTGATGCTAGTCAACACCCTGATCAACATATATTTATTCCTGCTGATGCTGCGCTTTCTGCTGCAAGCCTCGCGCGCGGACTACTACAATCCGCTGAGCCAGTCGGTGGTCAAGATCACCCAGCCGGTGGTCGGCCCCTTCCAGAGTTTTCTGGGACCGGTCGCCGGACGCTTCGACCTGGCCACGCTCGCCGCGGCCTTCGTGCTCAAGGTCGTGAGCATCGTCGCCATCTTCATGCTGTTCGGTATCGGCATGCCGCCGGTGGTGCAACTGGTGATTGCCGGCATCGCGGCACTCGCCAACGCCATCTTGAAGATCTACTTCTTCGCTCTGATCGTGATGATCATCCTGAGCTGGGTCGCGCCCAACGCCAGCCATCCGGGGGCGCTTCTGGTCATGCAACTGGTGGAGCCGATCATGGCGCCCGTGCGCCGGGTGATCCCGCCGCTGGGCATGATCGATCTCTCGCCCATCGTGGTGTTCATCGCCATCAACCTGATCGATGGTCTGGTGGTGGGCTCGCTGATTCGCCAGGCTGGCGCTCCCGGCGCACTGGTGGGGCTTTGAGCGCGCACCGACCGGGCCGTGTCCGCCGAGCGCCTTCGACACCCATTCACCGCAGGATAGACGCCTTCGATGCCTGATTCAGACACGCGACCCGGCGCGGGCCGGCCGGCGAACTCCGTCGGCCTGGTCACGCCCCACGTCGCCAAGTTCGACACGCCCCTGCCGCTGGCCTGCGGGCGGGAGCTTCCCGAGTTCGAGCTGATTTTCGAGACCTACGGCACGCTCAATGCCGAGCGCACCAACGCCGTGCTGATCTGCCATGCGCTGTCGGGGCACCACCACGCCGCCGGCTACCATCATCCGGACGACACCAAGCCCGGCTGGTGGGACGCCCACATCGGCCCGGGCAAGCCGATCGACACCGACCGCTTCTTCGTCGTCTCGCTCAACAACCTCGGCGGCTGCCATGGAAGCACCGGCCCCGTGAGTCACAACCCGGCGACCGGGCGCCAGTGGGGGCCCGACTTTCCCCTGGTGACGGTGAGCGACTGGGTGGCAAGCCAGGCGCGCCTCGCCGACCATCTCGGCATCGAGCGCTTCGCTGCCCTCGTCGGCGGAAGCCTTGGCGGCATGCAGGTGCTGCAGTGGACGATCACCCACCCCGAGCGGGTCGCCAACGCGGTGATCATCGCCGCCACCCCGCGGCTCTCGGCGCAGAACATCGCCTTCAACGAGGTCGCCCGCCAGGCGATCCGCTCGGACCCGGAGTTTCACGGCGGCTGGTACGCCGAGCACGACACGGTGCCCAAACGGGGCTTGAAGCTTGCGCGCATGGTGGGCCACATCACCTATCTTTCCGAAGACGCCATGGGCAGCAAGTTCGGCCGCGACCTCAGGGCCGACGACCTGAACTTCGGCTTCGACGTGGAGTTCCAGGTGGAGTCCTACCTGCGCTATCAGGGCGACACCTTCTCCACCGCGTTTGATGCCAACACTTACCTGTTGATGACCAAGGCGCTGGACTACTTCGACCCCTCGGCGGCCTGCGACGGCGATCTCGCCTGCGCGCTGGCGCCGGCCCAGTGTCCGTTTCTGATCGTGAGTTTCACCACCGACTGGCGCTTTCCGCCCTCGCGCTCCAGGGAGCTGGTCGATGCGCTGATCCGCGCCGGCAAGCCGGTCAGCTACGCCAACATCGAATCTCCCCACGGCCACGACGCCTTCTTGCTGCCCGAGCCACGCTACGAGGCGGTGTTCGACGCCTTCATGACGCGCGCAGCGGGCGATCTCGGCCTGGCCGCCCCCCGCACGGAGACCCAGGCATGATGCGTACTGACCACGAGCTGATCGTCGACTGGGTGCCACATGACGCCCACGTGCTGGACCTGGCCTGCGGCGACGGCGCGCTGCTCGAACGCCTGGGCCGCGAGAAGGGCGTGACTGGCTACGGGCTCGAGATCGACCCCGCCGGCATCACCGAGTGCGTGGCGCGCGGGGTCTCGGTGATCGAGCATGACCTCGACGACGGGCTGGGCAACTTCTGCGACCAGAGCTACGACCAGGTGATCATGACCCAGGCGCTGCAGGCGCTGCGCCGCCCGGACAGAATGCTCGACGAGATGCTCAGAGTGGCCAACGAAGGGATCATCACCTTCCCCAACTTCGCCTACTGGCGCCACCGGGTGTATCTGGGCCTGCGCGGCTACATGCCGGTCTCGAAGTCGCTGCCCCACGCCTGGTACGACACGCCCAACATTCACCTCTCCACCTTCAACGACTTCGAGCAGCTGTGCCGCGAGAAGGGCCTGGTGATCGTCGACCGTGCCGTAGGCGTGGGCGAGCATCGCGGCCACTGGACCTCCCGGTGGTGGCCGAACCTGTTCGGCGAGATCGCTGTGTTTCGCGTGCGCCGTCGCTAGAGGCGCACGCTCACGGGCCGCTCGATGAACACCGACGAGGGTGCGCCCGCCTCCCACCCGACATTGATGGCGTAGGCCAGCACCTCGACCCCGTGGGTCACGGCGGCATGAAAACCGGCGGCGTAGGCCGGGTCGATGTGGGTGGCGGGGCCAACACTTTCGATGCCCTGGCGCGCCACGCAGAACACCAGCACCGCGCGCTCGCCCTGGTGGGCAAGCGCTTCGAGAGACTGCAGGTGCTTGAGCCCGCGAGTGCTGACGGAGGCCGGAAAGTAGCCCAGCCCATCGTCCTCCAGGAGCGTGACCTGCTTGACCTCGAGATAGGCGCGCCGCCCGCTCGCCGTGTCCTCGAGCAGAAAGTCGAGCCGCGAATCATCCACCTTCACCTCGCGGCGCAGCGTATTGTAGCCCGCTAGCGCGTCGAGCCTGCCGGCGGCCAGCGCCGCCTCGACGATGCGGTTGGCACGCCCGGTGTGAATCGAGGCAAGCGCTATCCCGCCGTTTTCATTCGGCAGCTCGATCAGCTCCCAGGTCCAGGCGAGCTTGCGCTTGGGATTGTCGCTTGGCGAGAGCCACACCCGGCAGCCCGGCACGTTGACGCTTTTCATCGAGCCGGTGTTGGGGCAGTGGGCGGTCACCTCGCGCCCGTCATCCAGGCGCACGTCGGCGAAGAAGCGCTTGTAGCGGCGCAGCAGCACACCCGGCACCAGGCCCTGGTAGGCGATCATGAACGCGCCACGAAGCGAGCCAGGCGCACCAGCGCCTCCTCGAGGCGCGCGACTTCTGCGGTGAAGGCGATGCGCACGAAGCGCTCGCCGCCCTCGACGGCGAAGTCCACCCCCGGAGTGATCGCCACATTCTCCTCCTCGAGCAGCCGCTGGCAGAACGCCTGGCTGTCGTCGCTGTAGCGAGAGATGTCGAGCCAGACGTAGAACGCTCCCTGGGGCGCGACGTCCGGGGCGAGCCCCAGCGCCGCGAGGCCATCGAGCAGCACCTGGCGGCGCGCCTTCAAGGTCGCCCGGCGCGCTTCGAGCTCTTCCCGACACTCCGGCGTGAAGGCGGCGAGCGCGGCGTGCTGGGATGGCGTCGGCGCGGCCAGAAAGACGTTCTGGGCAAGCCTCGTCAAGGGCTCGACCGCACGCTCCGGCGCTACCAGCCAGCCCAAGCGCCAGCCGGTCATGCCGAAGTACTTGGAGAAGCTGTTGACCACGAAGGCATCATGGGAGAGCGCCGCGGTCGAGAGCGGCGCATCGTCGAAGTTGAGCCCTTGGTAGATCTCGTCGACCAGCAGTTCCCCGCCGCGCGCCGCCACTGCCTCGCACACGCCGGCAAGCGCGGTCCGGTTCAGGGTGTGGCCGGTCGGGTTCGACGGCGAGGCGAGCATGGCCAGGCGCGTGGCCGGCTGCCAGTGGCGCTCGATCAGTGTAGCGTCGAGCTGCCAGCCGGTCTCGCGGCCCACCGGGACCGCGTCGATCTCGGCGCCGGCCAGCGCCATGAAGTGGCGGTTGCAGGGGTAGTTGGGATCGGCCATCAGCACCCGGTCGCCGCCGCTCACCAGAAGTTGACTTGCCAGCAGCAGCGCCCCGGAGGCACCGGGGGTGACGATGATGCGCGCAGGATCGACGCGGGCGCCGAAGTGATCACGGTAGTGACCGCTGATCGCCTCGCGCAGCGCGGGCAGCCCCGCCGCCGGCGTGTAGCGGGTACGCCCGTCGGCCAGCGCCTGCTGGCCGGCAGCGACGATCGGCGCCGGCGTGGGGAAGTCGGGCTCGCCCACTTCCAGGTGGATGACATCAAAGCCCAGGGCCTCGCGGGCCTGGGCCATTTCCAGCAGGTGCATGACGCGAAACGGCGCCACCTGCTCAAGGCGTGGATTCCAACCCATGCGGGCTCCTTGATGATCGAACGGTTGAAGTGCGCGGCGGCGGCAGGCAGTAGAACTATCGTCTAATGACGACCATTATGCTTGCAAGGTGCGTCGATTTAGGCTAAACAAGCATCCCTTTGGCGTGACATCGTGGCGTCGTCACGGTCGATCGACAGTCACATAAGTAGGGGGCACTCCCATGCCAGTAGCGGAACAGAAACCGGAAGCGTCCAAATCCTTTACTCCGTACCAGCCGGCACCGGGTGAAGAGTACATGAACGACAAGCAGCTTGCGCACTTTCGCCAGCTGCTTCTCGACTGGAAGCAAGACCTCATGGAAGAGGTGGACCGCACGGTGCGCCACCTGCAGGAAGACGCCAACAACTACGCCGACCCGGCCGACCGCGCGACCCAGGAAGAGGGCTTCAGCCTGGAGCTGCGCACCCGGGATCGCGAGCGTAAACTTCTGAAGAAGATCAACGAGACCATCGAGAAGATCGACGAGGACGACTACGGCTTCTGCGAGGCCTGCGGCGTCGAGATCGGCATTCGCCGGTTGGAAGCGCGCCCCACCGCTACCCTATGCGTGGACTGCAAGACCCTGGCCGAGCTCAAGGAGAAGCAGCTGGGCGGCTAATCGACGTTTGATCGCACTTCTCGAACGGGCACCTTCGCGTGCCCGTTTTCGTGGCTTGCCGCCCCCTTCCACCTGACTCATCATGGGCGCCATGGACACCTCCTCTCGCTATCGTGGCCGCTTTGCACCCACGCCCTCCGGCCCGCTGCACTTCGGTTCGCTGATCGCCGCCCTCGGCAGCTACCTCGACGCCCGCGCCGCCGGCGGCGAGTGGCACCTGCGGATCGAGGACATCGACCCGCCGCGCTGCCCCGAAGGGGCGGCAGACACCATCCTGGCCCAGCTCGAGGCCTTCGGGCTGCATTGGGACGGCCCGGTGGTCTACCAAAGCCGGCGCCACGAGGCCTATCAGCACGCCCTCGAGCAACTGATCGAACGGGGCCTTGCCTACCCGTGTAGCTGTTCGCGCAAGCAGTGGCAGGCGTACGCCGTCTACCCCGGCTGGTGCCGCGAGGGGCTTTGCGAGCCCGGCAAGCCCGTGGCCTGGCGGCTGCGCAGCGATCTCGCCCGGCGCCCCATCTACTGGCAGGACCGGCTGTTCGGCGAGCAGCGCTTCGACCCTGCCGAGCTTGGCGACGTGGTCCTGAAGCGCAAGGAGGGGCTGTGGGCCTACCAGCTCGCCGTGGTGGTCGACGACGCCGAGCAGGGCATGAGCGATATCGTGCGCGGGGTCGACCTGCTCGACAACACGCCCTGGCAGGGCCAGCTCCAGGCAGCGCTCGGCTACCCGGTGCCGCGCTACCTGCATCTGCCGTTGATCGTCACGCGCGAGGGACAGAAGCTCTCCAAGCAGAACCTGGCCCCGGCGCTCGCGTGCCACCCCGATGCGGTACGCCTGGCGCTGTTCCAGGCAATCACCGCCCTCGACCAGGCGCCGCCTGCGGATCTCGCGGATGCCTCGCCCGCCCGCCAGCTCGAGTGGGCGGTGGGCCACTGGCGCCCGGAGCACCTTCGCCCGCTCAGAGAGCGGCCCTTGCCCGAGGAAGACTGACATGTACGTCTATCGACTGGTGCTGTTTCTGGTCTTCGGCGGCTACCTGCTCTCGCCGGTGCTGATGGATGGCTGGGGCGAGCCCGGCACCGTCTGGTATCGCCCCTTCGTGATCTGGGGCGGGCTGATCGCGCTCACCCTGTGGCTCGAACAGAAAAGGAAACTGGATGAGCGTTGAGCTTCTGGGCGTCATCGTGCTCGGCCTTGGTTACTTCACCCTGCTGCTGGGGGCGGGACTTGCGGTGGAGCGCGGCCTGATTCCCGTGCGCGTCACCCGCCACCCGCTGGTCTACACCCTGGCGCTGGGGCTCTATGCCAGCGCCTGGGCGATCTACGGCAGCGTCGAGCTCGCTGCTGAAGCGGGGTTTGGCTATCTTGCCTACTACCTCGGCGCGGCGGGCGTGTTCTTGCTGGCGCCGGTGCTGCTGGTGCCCGTTCAGCGCATCACCCGCACCTACCAGCTCGCCTCGCTTGCCGATCTGTTCGCGTTTCGCTTTCGCTCGCGCTGGGTAGGATCGCTGGTGACGCTTTTGAGTCTGGTGGCGGTGCTGCCGCTGCTGGGCATCCAGGTGAAGACGCTGAGCGAGGCGACCTTTCACCTGACCCACAGCCGCTACAGCGAAGTGGCCACGTTCGTCTTCTGCGCCTTCGTCACCCTGGGGGCGATCCTGTTCGGCGCTCGCCACCGCCACCAGCAGCGTCACGACACCCTGCTCAGCGTCATCGCGCTGGAGTCGCTGATCAAGCTCACCGCCCTGCTCGCCCTCGGCGCCATCGCCCTGTGGGGAGTATTCAGCGGCCCTCAGGATCTGCAGCAGTGGCTCGACGGGCCGGGAGCGGCGGCCCAGGCGGCGACGCCCAAGCTCGACCCTGCCCAGTGGCGCACCCTGCTCTTGCTGTTCTTTGCCGCCGCCTTGTTGATGCCGCATCTTTTCCAGCTCACCTTCGCCGAGAACCTGTCGCGCCATACGCTGTTGCAGGCGAGCTGGACGCTGCCACTGTTCCTGCTGCTGATGGCGCTGCCGATACCGCTGATCTGGTGGGCCGCCCAGGCCCAGCACGGCGAGATATCGATCACCGCCTACGCGGCGTTTCTGCTCTCGACCAACCCTTGGGTCGGGGCGCTCGCCTTTCTGGCAGGCCTGGCGGCAGCCAGCGGCACCATGATGGTGATGGCGATCGCGCTGTCGGGCATGGTGCTCAACCACGTGGTGCTCGTCGCCCGTCCGCCGGAGGCCCGCAGCAACCTCTACGGCTGGCTGTTGTGGCTGCGCCGGGCGCTGATGGTAGGCGTGGTGGCCGGCGGCTGGCTGTTCGCCGAGGGCGTCAGCCGCCACCATTCGCTCACCGACTTGGGCCTGGCCGCCTTCGTCGGCATTGCCCAGTGCCTGCCCGGCATGCTGGCGCTGCTCTACTGGCCCGGCGCCAACCGCAACGGCATGGTGGCGGGGCTTGTCGGCGGGACCCTGGTCTGGTTGTGGGGTCTGTGGCTGCCGCTGCTGCTCGCCACACCTCTCCCACGCCTGCCGTTTCTCGACATGATGCCCGTCGATGCGCCGAGCTGGTACACCACCACGCTGATTTCGCTTTCGGTGAACATCGTGCTCCTGATCGTCATGTCGCTGTTCACCCGCACTTCCGGCGGCGAGCACTCCGCCGCCGAGGCGTGCTCGGTGGATGCGGTGATCCGCTCCAAGCGCCTGCCTCTGGAAGCCGCCACCGCCGGTGACTTCACCCAGCATCTGGCCGGGGCGCTGGGCGACGAGGCCGCCGGCCGCGAGGTCACCCGGGCGCTCAAGGCGCTGAACCTGACGCTCGACGAGCGCCGCCCCTACGCCCTGCGCCGCCTGCGCGATCGCATCCAGGCGAACCTGTCCGGGTTGATGGGCCCATCGGTGGCCCGCGACATCGTCGACCGCTACCTGCCCTACCGCCACGACGAGACCTCGGGCACCGACGACATTCATTTCGTCGAAAGCCGGCTCGAAGCCTACCGGTCGCGGCTGACCGGCCTTGCCCGCGAGCTCGACGGGTTGCGCCGCCATCACCGTCAGACCCTCGCCCACCTGCCGGTCGGACTCTGCGTGCTCGGTGACGACGGCGAGATCACGCTATGGAACCAGGCGCTGGCCGAGCTCTCCGGAATCCCCGGCGACAGCGTGGTCGGCTCGCGCCGCGACAGCCTGCCTGCCCCCTGGCCGGCACTGCTGGCCGGCGTGCTCGAGGCACCCCATACGCCGCTCTACAAGCAGCCCGCCAGGCTTCACGGCCGGGACTGCTTTCTGACCCTGCAGCAGGCCACCCTGAGCGGGCTCGACAGCCGCGGCGGCAGCGTGATCCTGGTCGAGGATCACACCGAGATGAAGTGGCTGGAAGAGGAGCTGGTGCACGCCGCGCGGCTCGCCTCGATCGGCCAGCTCGCCGCCGGGGTCGCCCACGAAATCGGAAACCCGATCACCGGCATCTCGTCGCTGGCCCAGAACCTGCGTTTCGACACCAGCGACCCGGCGCTGCTGGAAACCGCCGACCATATCCAACAACTCACCCAGCGCGTGACGCGCATCGTCAACGCCTTGGTGGGCTTCGCCCACGGCGGACGCCAGGCGCTGCCGGCACCGACCGAGGCGGTGGCGCTCAAGGCGATCGGCGACGATGCGCTACACTTGATCCACCTAGCCCGCTCGGGAGAGGATGTCGGCTTTCTCAACGCAAGCCCTGGCCATGTTGTCGTCAAGGGCGACGCCCAGCGCCTGACCCAAGTGATGGTCAACCTGCTCGGCAATGCCCGGGACGCCTGCAAGGCGGGCGGCAAGGTGATCATCGAGGCCGGCGAGCAGGGCGGCTACGCCTGGTGGCGAGTGACCGACGATGGCGAGGGCATCGCGCCCAGCGTGAAGGATCACCTGTTCGAGCCCTTCACCACTACCAAGCCGCCGGGCGAAGGCACCGGGCTCGGGCTTTCGGTCGCCTACCAGATTATCAACGAGCACCAGGGCCGGATCGAATGCGCCTCCCCGCCGAGCGGCCGGTCGCGCGGCACTGCCATTACGCTCTGGCTGCCGCTTTACCCACAGGATGATCGCCCCCTACATGGCCAGGATACTGATTGTTGAAGACGAAACGATTATTCGCAGCGCCCTGAAACGTCTTCTGGAGCGCAGCGGCTACGACGTCGTCGAGGCACCGAGCGTCGAGGAGGCCGCGCCACTCGCGCTCGCCGAGTTCGACCTGATCATCAGCGACCTGCGCCTGCCCGGCGAGCCGGGCACCGTGCTGATCGACGCCGCCGCCCCGGCGCCGGTGCTGATCATGACCAGCTACGCCAGCATGCGCTCGGCCATCGAGGCGCTCAAGCAGGGCGCGGTGGACTACGTCGCCAAGCCCTTCGATCACACCGAACTGCTCGAGACCGTCGAGCGCATCCTGCACAAGCGCGCCCAGGCCCGGGACGTCGCCCCGGCGATCACCGATGAGCGCGGCACCCGCCAGACCATGATCGGCGACTGCGCGGCGATGCAGCAGGTCTACACGCGCATTCGCAAGACCGCACCGGCGGACGTCAGCGTGCTGATCCAGGGCGAGTCCGGCACCGGCAAGGAACTGGTCGCTCGTGCGCTGCACCAGCAGAGCAAGCGTGCCAAGGCTCCGTTGATCTGCGTGAACTGCGCGGCGATCCCCGAAACGCTGATCGAATCCGAACTGTTCGGTCATGAGAAAGGTGCCTTCACCGGCGCGAGTGCGTCCCGTACCGGGCTGGTCGAGGCCGCCGACGGTGGCACGCTGTTTCTCGACGAGATCGGCGAGCTGCCGCTCGATGCTCAGGCGCGGCTTCTGCGCGTGCTTCAGGAAGGCGAAATTCGCAAGATCGGCTCGGTCGAGACCCGCCATGTCGACGTGCGCCTGATCACCGCGACCCACCGCGATCTACGCGCGCTTTCCCGAAGCGGCGAGTTTCGCCTCGACCTTTACTACCGCCTCAACGTCATGCAGATCGCCTTGCCGCCGCTTCGCGAACGCGAGCAGGACGTGCTCAAGATCGCCGATATCCTGCTCGAAAAAGCCTGCAAGCGCCACGAGCGCCCCGGTCTCAAGCTCTCACGTGCGGCCCGCCAGGACCTTCAGGACTACCCCTGGCCGGGAAACGTGCGCGAACTTGAAAACGCCCTGGAGCGTGGCGTGATCCTGGCCGAAGGCCACCTGATCCACCCGGACGACCTGGGCCTAGGGCCGATCGTGCACCGCCCCGCTGCCCTCGCCCCCGAGTCGGTACCGCTTGACGACGATGAAGAGGATCTGTCGCTGGAGGATTATTTCCAGCATTTCGTGCTCGAGCATCAGGATCAGATGAGCGAGACCGAGCTCGCCCATAAGCTTGGCATCAGCCGCAAGAGCCTGTGGGAAAGGCGCCAGCGCCTGGGCATACCGCGCAAGAAGACGTCCAAACGCCCCAATTGAGTGCATTCGTCGCCCCCACGCGCACCTTCTACGACCAACGTCCAATAGCCTGATTTGAATAAGAAATGTTTATGAAATCGAGGGTTTCGGCGCTGTTACCGTCCCACCCACGCGGGTTAAAAAACGGCGTTTTTCGGGTAACACTTTTCGAGCGCACATCATCCTGGCACACGCATTAATTCACAAACAGATGAAATAGCTTGTTTTTTTCATAAGTGGCACGCGCAGTGCAGTATTACTGGGTAAGAAAAATAGAAAACGGGCAGCGGTGGCAACAACAAGAACAACCCACACCGCGAACGCTTCGCCATAACAACAATAAGGTGCGAAGAGTGAGATGAAGCAGAACACAACGATAACGGCTTGAGTCTCGCCACTTGCTGACGCCCCAAGTGGGCGTTCGACAAGAACAACAACAGCCAGCAAGAGCCCGAAAAAGGACGCGACGTACACGGGTCGAGCAGCCAACAAGAACAAACGCTCGAAGTGTACAGCCCGGAGCCAACAACAACTCGCCGGGAGAGAGAAGTTCGCGGTTGGATTATTGTTTTGAATACGAGGCGGTCGGAGCCAAGTAAGTACAATCTTGCTGACTGCGGTGCGTATTCAGGGCGATGTGCCATCATGAAGAAAAACAGCAGCACGGATGCTGATTTACCCAATTGACAGGGGAGGCTATCTTAGCCTCCCCTTTCCGCGTCCAGAGCATGCCTTTTTCGAACGCACCTCGTACAAACCTTATTGGGACGCTTTGCAAGGCGTATAAGGGTCGGCTACACTCAGCGACTTATCATTTATCATTGCCCTTGTGAACCTACTTATTCTGATTAACCGCGAGTCGATATCGACGCATGTTTAGAGGACTTACCCGCTTTTTTCCTGGTTCGGGAGAGCAAGTGAAGACCCCGCCCGCCTCCCCGCAGAGCCCCGCCAAGGCGCCAGCGCTGCAGATCATCCCTCGCTCCGAGCATCCCATTTCTCGACAGCAGATCAGCGATGCCGCCTTGAAGGTGCTCTACCGTCTGGACGGCGCAGGCTACGGTGCCTATCTGGTGGGCGGGTGCATTCGCGATGCGCTGCTCGGCAAGATGCCGAAGGATTTCGACGTGGCCACCGACGCCACGCCCGAGCAGGTGCGCGACCTGTTTCGCAACTCGCGGTTGATCGGGCGACGCTTTCGCATCGTGCACGTGCGCTTCGGCCGCGAAGTGATCGAGGTGACCACCTTCCGCGGCAAGCCGCAAGACGAGCATGGCGAGAATATCGCCCATCAGTCCGACGACGGCCTGTTGCTGCGTGACAACGTCTGGGGCAGCATCGAAGAGGATGCGCTGCGCCGCGACTTCACTGTCAACGCCCTCTACTACAGCATCGCCGACTTCTCGCTGCACGATTTCGCCGGCGGTATCGGCGACATCAACGCCCGTACCCTGCGCCTGATCGGCGATCCGGCGACCCGCTACCGCGAGGATCCTGTGCGCATGCTGCGCGCGGTGCGCTTCGCTGCCAAGCTCGATTTCGAGATCGCCCCGGACACCGAAGCGCCGATGTTCGAGCTCGCGCCGTTGCTTTTGCAGATTCCGCCGGCGCGGCTGTTCGACGAGGCGCTGAAGCTGTTCATGTCCGGGCATGGGCTCGTGACCTTCCAGCTTTTGAGCTACTACGGCCTGTTCGGGATGCTGTTCCCCGAGGCCGAAGAGGCCATGGCCGACGAGCCTTGGGTCGAGGCACTGATCGAGCAGGCGCTGATCAATACCGACAAGCGCATCGCCGAGGAGCGCCCGGTCACTCCGGCGTTTCTGTTCGCGGCGTTTTTATGGGGCCCGGTGGCTCTGCAAGCAGCGGCGCTCGAAAGCGAAGGCATGCCTGCCGTACCGGCACTGCAGCTCGCCACGCAGCAGGTCAGCGCTCGCCAGCTCCAGCACGTCTCGATTCCCAAGCGTTTCGGCATGCCGATGCGCGAAATCTGGGAGCTGCAGGCCCGGCTGCCCATGCGGCGCGGCAAGCGCGCCTTTCAGACCCGCGAGCACCCGCGCTTTCGCGCCGCCTTCGACCTGCTGCTGCTGCGAGAACAGGCCGGTGAACTGTCGCGCGGTTTGGGCGACTGGTGGGAAACGTTCCAGCACGGCGACGAACACGAGCAGCGCCGCCTGCTGCAGAAGGTCGGCGGCGACCCGGCAAGCCAGGGCGACCGGCGGCGCAAGAAGCGCCGCAAGCCGCCGCGCAAGTTTGATCAGTGAGCTCCCTGCCCCGTGCCCGCGCCTATATCGGCCTGGGCAGTAACCTCGACGAGCCGCTGGCTCAGGTGCGCCAGGCGATCAAAGAGCTCGGCCAGCTTCCGCTCACCACCCTTCACGGCACGTCATCCCTCTACGCCAGCCGCCCGGTCGGTCCTCAGGATCAGCCGGACTTCGTCAATGCGGTGGCCGCGATCGACACGGGCCTTTCACCGCTGGCGCTGCTCGACCAGCTCCAGGCGCTAGAGCAGCGCCACCGCCGCCGGCGCCTGCGCCACTGGGGCCCGCGCACCCTCGATCTCGACCTGCTGCTGTTCGATGACGAAACCATCGTCCATTCTCGCCTGAGCGTACCTCATCTCCACATGCGCGACCGCGCCTTCGTGCTCGTGCCCCTGGCCGAGCTCGATCCAGCATTGTTGCTTCAGGGCCAGCCCTTGAACCACTGGATTTCACGCATCGCGGACCCGGGTGTTCAACGCCTGGTGGATGATGTCCCAGCCTGAAGCCATCTTCGACACGGATGAGTGATCATGCGTACCCTGCAAACCACCGCCGACCTTCGAACGACCCTGGCTGACTATCGCCGCGCTCACCAGCGCATCGCCCTGGTGCCCACCATGGGCAACCTTCACGCCGGCCACATGGCCCTGGTGGAGCGCGCCCGAGCGCGCGCCGACATCCTGGTGGCGAGCTTGTTCGTCAATCCGATGCAGTTCGGCCCGAACGAGGATCTCGACGCCTACCCGCGCACCCTGGACGCGGATCAGGCCCGGCTGCGTGACACCGGCTGTGACGTCCTTTTCACCCCGACCAGCCAGATGCTCTACCCTGCGGGCCTGGAAGCCCATACCCGGGTGCAGGTGCCCGGCGTCGGCGATAACCTTTGCGGTCGCGCCCGCCCCGGGCACTTCGACGGTGTCTCCACCGTGGTGACAATCCTCTTCAACCTGGTGCAGCCCGATATCGCCTTCTTCGGCGAGAAGGACTATCAGCAGCTCGCGGTGATCCGCAAGCTCGTTGCGGACCTGCACCTGCCCATCGAGATCGTCGGCGTACCGACCCAGCGCGCCGAAGATGGCTTGGCGCTGTCGTCGCGCAATGGTTACCTGAACGCCAAGCAGCGCGCCGTGGCGCCCGAACTCTACCGTACCCTGCTGGCGGCCAAGGCGGCGCTGGAGCGCGGCGACCCGGCGCCCGAAGTGATCAATGATGCCACTCGACGCCTTACTGAGGCGGGTTTCACGCCGGACTACGTGGAGCTTGCAAGCGTCGACCTCGGCCCCGTCACCCTGGGCACGCGCGAGGCGGTGCTGCTCGCCGCCGCCCGGCTCGGGCCGGCGCGGCTGATCGACAATATCGCCGTGACGCTCGACTGAGGCCTGGCGGCGCTTTACCAATAGCGTATTGCCGCGATGCGCGACTCGCCCTATGCTGATCCGACATGCTTGAGCAGTACGCACTCGTTCCCGGGCATGACGCCCGATCAAATTCAGGAGCCCTCTCATGCAAGAAGTGGTCATTGTCGCGGCGCGGCGCACCGCAGTCGGCAGCTTCGGCGGCTCGCTCGCCGGCATTCCCGCAAGCGATCTCGGCGCCTTGGTGATCAAGGACATCCTTGCCTCCACCGGCGTCTCACCCGACCAGGTCGACGAGGTGCTGCTCGGCCAGGTGCTGACCGCAGGCGTAGGTCAGAACCCGGCACGCCAGGCCTCGATCAAGGCGGGCCTGCCGGACGCCGTGCCGGCAATGACCATCAACAAGGTGTGCGGCTCCGGCCTCAAGGCGGTCCACCTGGCGACCCAGGCGATTTTGTGCGGCGACGCCGAGCTGATCATCGCCGGCGGCCAGGAGAACATGTCCGCCTCGCCCCACGTGCTTCCGCACTCACGCCAGGGCCAGCGCATGGGCGACTGGAAGGCGATCGACACCATGGTGCACGACGGCCTGTGGGACGCCTTCAACGACTATCACATGGGCATCACCGCCGAGAACCTGGCCGAAAAGTATGGCATCACCCGTGAGCAGATGGACGAGTTCGCCGCACAGTCGCAACAGAATGCCGCCCGTGCGATCAAGGAGGGCAAGTTCAAGAGCCAGATCGTGCCGGTCGAGATTCCTCAGCGTAAGGGCGACCCGATCGTCTTCGATACCGACGAGAACCCGCGCGAAGTCACTGCCGACAAGCTCGCCGGCATGAAGCCCGCATTCAAGAAGGATGGCACCGTGACCGCCGGTAATGCCTCCTCGCTCAACGACGGTGCCGCGGTGGTCATGGTCTGCTCCGCCGAGAAGGCGAAAGCGTTGGGCCTTACGCCGCTGGCGCGCATCAAGGCCTATGCCAACGCCGGGGTGGATCCGGCGATCATGGGTATCGGCCCGGCACCGGCGACCCGGCGCTGCCTGGAAAAGGCGGGCTGGAGTCTCGACGAGCTGGATCTGGCCGAGGCCAACGAGGCCTTCGCCGCCCAGGCACTGTCGGTCAACAAGGAGCTCGGCTGGGACGTCTCGAAAGTGAACGTCAACGGCGGCGCCATCGCCCTTGGCCACCCCATCGGGGCCTCGGGCTGTCGCGTGCTGGTCTCGCTGATTCACGAGATGATCGCCCGCGACGCCAAGAAAGGGCTCGCGACGCTGTGCATCGGTGGCGGCCAGGGCGTGGCGCTGGCGATCGAGCGCCCGTAAGCCAGTAAGCCTTCTACTGAAAAGCCCCGGCGAATGGCCGGGGCTTTTGCTTTTGGAGCGCTCAAGCGCGACGTTCACGGAAGCTCCCTGATTCGCCCTTTGTTGACCAGCCGTGACGGCGTGCGTCCGACCAGCACGACACCGATCAGAAACAGCGCCGCAGCGGCCCACATGGTGGTGGAGAGG
This sequence comes from Vreelandella malpeensis, assembly GCF_020622355.1. Classification (GTDB taxonomy): domain Bacteria; phylum Pseudomonadota; class Gammaproteobacteria; order Pseudomonadales; family Halomonadaceae; genus Vreelandella; species Vreelandella malpeensis. Next base: position 21,549 of record NZ_WHVL01000003.1, read on the forward strand.
CTGGTAGTGTCGACCACCCGCCCGCCGAGCAGCGCGCCGAGGCCGATCGACAGGTTGAACACGAAGGCCATCAGCGCGGTGGCCGCTTCGGTGTTCGGGGCGGTGCGCAGTATCCAGGTCTGGATGCTCACCGAAATGCTGCCGAAGACCGCGCCCCACAGCATCAAGAGCCCCACGCCGGTGTGCGGGTTCGTCCCCAGCAGCGGAAAGCTCGCCACGATCACGACCAGCAGCACCGGGATCATCAGCACGGCGATGTAGGGGTTGCGTGCAGCTTTCATCCCCGCCACCACGTTGCCGATGATGCCCGCCGCGCCGTAGAGCAGCAGCAGCGTACCCACGTGGCGCTGCTCGACGCCGCTGATGTTCTGCAGGATCGGGCTGATGAAGGTGTAGGCGACGAAGTGGCCCACCACCACGCAGCCAGTGGTGAGCACCGCCACGCGCACGCCGCGATTGGCGAGCTGGCGAAACAGCACGCCCAGGCGCACCGGCTCGCGCGGGGCCAGCGCCGGCAGCGTCAGCCAGAGCGCGCCGCCGACGAGCAGGCTGACGCCGCCGAGCCCGCCGAATACCCAGCGCCAGTTGCTCATGTCGCCCAATAGCGTGCCCAGCGGCACGCCGAGTACTGACGCCGCCGTCACGCCGCCGAAGATGACCGTCATCGCCTTGGGCACGCTCTGCTCCGGCACCAGGCGCGGGGCAATACCGCCGGCGATCGCCCAGAACCCGCCGATGCTCACGCCGATCAAGACCCGCGCGGCCAGCAGCGCAACGAAGCTCGACGCCAGCGCCGACAGCACGCTGCCGACCGTCATGGCGACCATCAGCGCGGTGAGCATCACTCGTCGATCCATGCGCCCCACCGCCACCGGCAGAAGCGGCGCGGCAAACGCTGCCACCACGCCGGGCACCGTGACCATCAGTCCGGCCGTACCTTCACTGACGCCCATTTCGCGGGCGATCTGCGACAGCAGACCGATCGGCAGTTGCTCGGCGGTCACCAGCAAAAAAATGCCGCCCATCACCGCGACCACCGCCCACCATCTTGCCTGTTGCTCCATGCCTTCTCCTGGCTTTCAGCGTATTCAAACGACGCCGCCCCCGCAGCCGGAAGCTGCGGGGGCGGCGTGAGCACCGCGGTCCTGCTTACTCGGCGGTACTTTCGTTTTCAGCGGCGAAGGCCGCCTTCTCTTCCTCGGTGATCTCCTTGATCGAGAGCTTCACGCGGTTGCGGTTGTCGATGTCGAGCACCTTGACCACCACCTCGTCGCCTTCGTTGAGGAAGTCACGTACATCGTTGACCCGCTCCGGCACGATCTGGGAGATGTGCACAAGACCGTCGGTACCTGGCATGATGTTGACGAACGCGCCGAAGTCGGCAATACGCACCACCTTGCCGTTGTAGAGCTTGCCGATCTCGGCTTCGGCGGTGATCGCCAGTACCGTGTCGATGGCGGCCTTGGCGGCCTTCTTGTCCTCGGCGTAGATGCGCACGGTGCCGTCGTCGTCGAGATCGATCGAGGCGCCGGTGTCTTCGCAGATCTTGCGGATGGTCGCGCCGCCCTTGCCGATGACGTCGCGGATCTTGTCCGGGTCGATCTTGATGGTGGCCATCGACGGCGCGTTCTCGGAGACCTCGGTGCGGCTGTGGTTGATCACCGCGTTCATCTGCTCGAGGATGGTGATGCGCGCGTGGTGAGCCTGCTGCAGCGCGGTCTCCATGATCTCCTCGTTGATGCCCTCGATCTTGATATCCATCTGCAGCGCCGTGACGCCCTCTTCGGAGCCCGCGACCTTAAAGTCCATGTCGCCGAGGTGATCCTCGTCGCCCAGGATATCGGTCAGCACCGCGTAGCCGTCGGCGTCCTTGACCAGACCCATGGCGATCCCGGCGACCGGCGCTTTCAGCGGCACGCCGGCGTCCATCAGCGCCAAGGAGGAGCCGCACACCGAGGCCATCGAGCTGGAGCCGTTGGACTCGGTGATCTCGGAGACCACGCGAATGGTGTAGGGGAAGGCATCTTCGGAGGGCAGCATCGCCTGCACGCCGCGGCGCGCCAGACGACCGTGGCCGATTTCGCGGCGCTTGGGCCCGCCCATGAAGCCCGCTTCGCCCACCGAGTAGGGGGGGAAGTTGTAATGCAGCATGAAGCGGTCCTTGCGCTCGCCCTCGAGCGACTCGATCAACTGCGAGTCACGCAGCGTGCCGAGGGTCGCCACGGCGATCGCCTGAGTCTCGCCACGCGTGAACACTGCCGAACCGTGGGTCTTGGGCAGCACGCCGACCTCGATGGAGAGCGGGCGCACGGTGGTGTTGTCGCGGCCATCGATACGAGGCTCGCCTTTCACCACACGCGAGCGCACCACACGCTTCTCGAGGGCAGCAAAAGCGCCTTTCACTGCGTCACGGTCGAACTTGTCGTTGACCGGCTCGCCTTCGACCGCACCCAGCGCCTCGAGCGCCTGCTCCTTCAAGGCGGCCAGCGCGTCCTGGCGCTCCATCTTGTCGGTGATGCGGTAGGCCTCGCCCACCTTTGCCTCGAACTGTTCGGCAATGGCGGATTTCAGCGCCTTGTTTTCTTCGGCAGGTTGCCACTCCCAGCGCGGCTTGCCCGCCTGCTCGGCCAGCTCCTTGATGGCGCTGACCGCGACCTGCATCTCCTGGTGTCCGAACAGCACAGCACCAAGCATCTCGTCCTCAAGCAGCTCCTGGGCTTCGGACTCGACCATAAGCACGGCGTTTTCGGTACCGGCGACGACCATGTCGAGCTCGGAGGTCTTGAGCTCCTCGACGGTCGGGTTCAGGAAATAGCCCTGCTCTTCGTTGAAGCCGACGCGCGCCGCGCCGATCGGACCGTTGAAGGGCACACCGGAAACGGCGAGTGCCGCCGAGGTGCCGAGCATCGCGGCGATATCCGGGTCATGATTACGGTCGGTAGAGAGAACGGTACAGATCACCTGCACTTCGTTCATGAAGCCCTTGGGAAACAGCGGGCGAATCGGGCGGTCGATCAGGCGTGAGGTGAGCGTCTCCTTCTCGGTGGGGCGCCCTTCGCGCTTGAAGAAGCCGCCGGGAATCTTGCCGACCGCGTAGGTCTTTTCCTGGTAGTGCACCGAGAGCGGGAAGAAGGGCTGGCCGGGGTTGACGTCTTTCTTCGCCACCACGGTGCACAGCACCACGGTATCGTCCATGGTGACCATGACGGCACCGGTGGCTTGGCGAGCGATGCGCCCGGTCTCGAGGGTGACGGTGCTGCGACCGTACTGGAACGTTTTCTTTACCGGATTCACGGCGACTTCCTTTGACTTGAAGAGTTACTTGTCTGATCTTGGGTCGTTTGACTCGCCACTATTCTAGGCGCTGTGGCCTTCAAGGGCCACCAGAAACCCGGCATCGCAAAGGTCGGGTGCGATACATGGCAGGCCATGGGCACGAAAAAACGGGCAGCCCCGAAGGGCTGCCCGTTTTCGTATGCGCCACGCTTGCCCGAAGGCAGGCGTCTTAGCGACGCAGGCCCAGACGCTGGATCAGCGACTGGTAGCGCTCGAAATCCTTGCGCTTGAGGTAGTCCAGCAGCTTACGACGCTGGTTGACCATGCGGATCAGACCACGACGGGAGTGGTGATCCTGCTTGTTGGTCTTGAAATGGTCCTGCAGGCCGTTGATGTTGGCGCTCAGCAGAGCGACCTGCACCTCGGGGGATCCGGTGTCGTTCTCGCCGCGGCCGTATTCGTTGACGATCTCGGCCTTTTTCTCAGCGGTTAATGCCATCTGTCTCTCCAGTCAGCAATATGCCTAACAATGAATGGGTGAGACCACGCATATTTGCAGTCTCAAGTGCTATTTTCGCGTAATTCGCCGCCTCCTTGCAACGTTTTACCGCGATCTATTACGAAATGGCGACCGTACTCAACAGCCGCCTGGGCGCCACTTCCTGCGGGCCCTTCACCACGCCAAGGCCGATGAAGACCTCGGCGTGATAGAGTCTTGCCAGCGCCCCGACATCGAGTGCCGATACGTTCGCCGTGGCACTCTGGCCGTGGGCCAGCCGAGCGTGAGCGGTATCGTCCACGACCAGTACGGGCAGATGCTCGACCAGCACGTCCGCCGGCATCAGCTGCGCCTCGCGGGTGGACGGATCCCCGAGGGCTTCGAGCGCCTCGAGGGTCCATATCGCAGTACTGTCGAAGGGCCCAGTCTTGAGCCTTCTCAAGGCGCTGATGTGCGCCCCGCAGCCGAGTGCTGCGCCGATATCCTCGGCCAGCGTGCGGATGTAGGTGCCCTTGCTCACGCTCACCTCGAGCTCGAACGCGGTGCCCTCGAAAGCGATCAGACGCGCCTCATGAATGCACACCCGGCGCGCCTTGCGCTCGACCTCCTTGCCTTCCCGGGCAAGCTCGTAGAGCTTCTTGCCCTGGTGCTTGAGGGCCGAGTACATCGGCGGCACCTGGTCGATCTCGCCGCGAAAGCGCGCGATGGCGGCCTCGACGTCCTGCTCGGTCAGCGCGGGCACCGCGCGACGCTCGATCACTTCACCCTCAGCGTCGCCGGTGTCGGTGATCACCCCGAGCTCCACTCGGGTGCGATACACCTTGTCGGCTTCGAGAAGGTGCGCCGAGAACTTGGTCGCCTCGCCCAGACAGATCGGCAGAAGCCCGGTCGCCATGGGATCGAGGGTCCCGGTATGACCCGCCTTTTGCGCCTCGAACAGCCGGCGCACGCGCTGCAGGGCGTGGTTGCTGGAAAGGCCCTTCGGCTTGTCCAGCAGCACCACGCCGTTGACCGGCAGGCCCTTGCGGCGGCGCGCCATCAGCGTGACTCTCCGCCCTGCTCGGCGTCATCCTCGTCGCCGCCCTGGCGGGCGCGGTCACTCGAGACAGCCTCGTCGATCAGCGACGACAGCTGCTGGCCGCGCACCACGCTCTCATCGTAATGAAAGCGCAGCTCCGGCACGTGGCGCAGCTTGATCCGCTTGGCGATCTGGCTTCTCAGAAACCCGCTGGCGCGCTTGAGCACCTGCAGGTTCTCCTTGATACGCTCGGGCGCCTGTTCACCCAGGAGGGTGACGTAGATGTCGGCGTAGCCCAGGTCGCGGCTGACGGTCGCGCCGCTTACCGTGATCATGCCCAGGCGCGGGTCCTTGACCTCGCGCTGGATAAGCACCGCCAGCTCCTTCTGGAGCTGGTCGGCCACTCGGTCGGTACGCTTGAATTCGCGCATGATGGCTCCTCGCGCCCCTTACAGGGTGCGCTCGACCTTGACCTGGTCGAAGACTTCGATCTTGTCGCCGACCTGGACGTCGTTGTAGTTCTTTACGCCGATACCGCACTCGATGCCGTTACGCACTTCCTGAACGTCGTCCTTGAAGCGACGCAGCGACTCGAGCTCGCCCTCGTAGATCACCACGTTCTCGCGCAGCACGCGGATGCGCTTGTTGCGGTGCACGGTGCCCTCGACGACCATACAGCCGGCCACTGCACCGATCTTCGGCGCGCGGAACACGTCGCGAACCTCAGCCACGCCGACGATCTCTTCTTTCCACTCCGGCGCGAGCATACCGCTCATCGCCTGCTTGACCTCATCGATCAGGTGGTAGATGACGCTGTAGTAGCGCAGATCCAGCCCTTCACGCTCGATGATCTCGCGGGCAGCGGCGTCGGCACGCACGTTGAAGCCGACCACGATGGCCTCGGAGGCTAGCGCCAGGTTGGCGTCGGTACCGGTGATGCCGCCCACACCGGAGGAGACGACCGCCACCTGCACTTCGTCGGTGGAGAGCTCTTCGAGCGCACCGCGAATCGCCTCTAAAGAGCCCTGCACGTCGGCCTTGAGCACGATGTTGACCTTGGCGACTTCGTCCTGGCCCATCTGGCTGAACATGTTCTCGAGCTTGGCCTTCTGCTGGCGCGCCAGACGCACTTCGCGGTACTTGCCCTGACGGAAGTTGGCGACTTCGCGCGCCTTGCGCTCGTCGGCCACGACCATGAAGTCGTCACCGGCATCCGGCGTTCCGTCCAGGCCCTGGATCTCGACGGGCATGGCGGGGCCGGCCTCATCGACCTGCTTGCCGAGTTCATTGGTCAGCGCACGTACGCGGCCGTAGTGCAGGCCGGCCAGCACGATGTCGCCCTTCTTCAGGGTACCGTTCTGGACCAGTACGGTCGCGACCGGGCCGCGGCCCTTGTCGAGACGCGATTCGACCACCACGCCCTTGCCCGGCGCTGACGGTACGGCCTTGAGCTCGAGCACTTCGGACACCAGCTGGATCGCTTCGAGCAGATCCTCGATGCCTTCACCGCTTTTCGCCGAGACGTGGACGAACTGGGTGTCGCCGCCCCACTCCTCGGAGATGACGCCGTGCTGGGAGAGCTCGTTCTTGACCCGGTCCGGATCGGCGTCCGGCTTGTCGATCTTGTTCACCGCGACGACCATCGGAACCTCGGCCGCCTTGGAGTGCTCGATCGCCTCGATGGTCTGGGGCATGACGCCGTCGTCCGCCGCGACCACCAGGATGACCACGTCGGTGGCCTTGGCACCGCGGGCACGCATGGCGGTGAACGCCGCGTGGCCGGGGGTATCGAGGAAGGTCACGCCACCGTGCTCGTCTTCCACGTGGTAGGCACCGATGTGCTGTGTGATGCCGCCGGCTTCGCCGGTGGCCACCTTGGCGCGACGCACGTAGTCGAGAAGCGATGTTTTACCGTGGTCGACGTGCCCCATGACGGTCACGACCGGCGAACGGGTGATCTCTTCGCCTTCGTAGGAGATGCCCTCGAGCATTTCGGTCTCAAGCGCATCGTCCTTCACCAGCTTGACCTTGTGACCCATCTCCTCGACGACGATCGCTGCGGTGTCCTGGTCGATGGTCTGGTTGATGGTCACCGCCGCGCCCATGGTGAACATCGCCTTGATCACTTCGTTGGCCTTGATCGACATCTTGTCGGCGAGCTCGGCCACGCTGATCGACTCGGGGATCGAGACTTCACGCACGATCGGCTGGGTCGGTTTCTGGAAGCCGTGCTTGCCGTTGCCACTGATGCTGCCACGACGACCGCCGCGACGCTCGGCACGCTTGGCCTTCTTGCCGGCGCCACCGCGCTTGCGCTCTTCGCGATCACCGCGATCGTCATCGTCGTCACGGCCTTTCTTCTTGGTGGCCGTCTTCTTGGGCGGCGCGGTACGGCGATCGGTACGACCTTCCTTCGGCGGTGCCGGGGGCAGGTCGTCGGACGCTGGGGTGTCGTCGATCTGAAGTTCCGGCACCTCGAGCTTGGCGGCAGCGGCCTTGCCTTCGGTTTCCTTGCGTGCGGCGTCCTCGGCGGCCTTGGCCTTCTCGGTGGCAGCGCGCTCTTCGGCTTCACGCACCTTGCGCTCGGCTTCCGCCTCGGCCATGTCGCCGACCAGCTGGCGCGGACCTGTGTGTGCAGGCTCCGCTGCCTTGGGCTTCTCTTCCTCGGCGCGCTTGACGTAGGTCTTTTTCTTGCGAACCTGGACCTCGATGGTCTTGCCGCGCTCGCCGGTCTTGATACGGCTGCGCGTCTTGCGCGTCAGGGTGATGCGGTTCTTGCCCGCATCCGCGGCGTCGCTTCCGCCGTGGCTCTTCTTGAGAAAGCTCAAGAGCTTCTGCTTGTCCTCTTCGGACACGGCATCGCTTTCCGAGGCGTGCGCAAGGCCCGCCTCTTTCATCTGTTCCAGCAGGCGGGGCACATCGCGGCCCACTTTCGCTGCAAAATCCTTAACCGTCATATCTGACATAGTGACCCTCCAAAGCCCGTGACCTGTTTACTGTGTGTTCGAAGCCGTTTCACTGTCGTCTTCGAACCAGGGCGCACGGGCAGTCATGATCAGTGCCGCTGCGCGCGCTTCGTCCAATTCCTCGATATCGATCAGATCATCGACAGACTGCTCGGCGAGATCCTCCATGGTGACGATGCCACGACTGGCCAGGATGAAGGCCAGATGGCGCTCCATGCCGTCCATTTCAAGCAAATCAGTCGCCGGCTGAGCGCCGTCGAGTGCTTCTTCAGAGGCGATCGCCATCGTCAGCAGCTCGTCCTTGGCGCGGGCGCGCAGCTCCTCGACCAGCTCTTCGTCGAACTCCTCGATCTCGAGCATCTCTTCAAGCGGCACGTAGGCCACTTCTTCCAGGGTGGTGAACCCTTCCTCGACCAGCAGACGCGCGACCTCGTCGTCCACGCCCAGATGTGCCACGAAAGAGTCGACCAGACTGTCGATCTCCTGCTCGCGCTTGGACTCGGCCTCATCTTCGGTCATGACGTTGATCCGCCAGCCAGTGAGTTCCGAGGCCAGGCGCACGTTCTGACCGCTGCGGCCGATGGCCTGAGCCAGGTTGTCCTGGGCAACCGCGACGTCCATGGCGTGGGCATCTTCATCGACCAGAATCGAGGCGACGTCCGCCGGAGCCATGGCGTTGATGACCAACTGCGCCGGGTTGTCGTCCCACAGCACGATGTCGACACGCTCGTTTTGAAGCTCGGAAGAGACCGCCTGAACCCGCGAGCCGCGCATGCCGACACAGGCGCCGACCGGGTCGATACGCCGGTCGTTGGTCTTGACGGCGATCTTGGCCCGCGAGCCCGGATCGCGCGCCGCGCCCTTGATCTCGATGAGCTGCTCGGCGATCTCCGGCACCTCGATCTTGAACAGCTCGATGATGAACTGGGGATTAGTGCGCGAAAGCTGCAGCTGGGCGCCACGAGCATCCGCGTCGACCTTGACCAGCAGCGCCCGCACGCGTTCGTTCATGCGGTAGCGTTCGCCGTGAATCATCTCGTTGCGCGCCAGGAATGCCTCGGCGTTCTCGCCAAGGTCGATGATCAGGCCGTCACGGGTCGTCTTCTTGACGATACCGGCGACCAGCTCGCCTTCACGGTCGGCGTACTGGCGAACCACTTCGGCGCGCTCGGCCTCGCGCACCTTCTGCACGATGACCTGCTTGGCGGTCTGGGCAGCGATGCGGCCGAACACGGCGTTCTCGATCTTCTGCTCGACCACGTCACCGAGTGCCAGAGGCGGATCGCGCTGCTCGGCGATGGTCTGCTTGATCTCGTAGTCCGGGGTCTCGAACTCGTCGTCCTCGACCACCGTCCAGTAGCGGAAGGTGTCGTAGTCGCCGGTGCGACGATCGATATGCACGCGCACGTTGGCTTCTTCTTGCTCGAAGCGCTTGCGCGAGGCGCTGGCCAGCGCCGCTTCGACCGCCTCGAAGATCACGTCGCGTGAAACGCCCTTTTCGTTGGAGATCGTGTCAACGACCATCAAGATTTCTTTACTCATGCGTATGCCTCGCCAGTAAACCTGTCCTTTTGTGCTTCGCCCCAGCCGTTGGGGCCGCGCTTTTTTTAATCGTCGAACCGCGGGACAATCTGTGCAGCGTCGATGCTTTCGATCGGGAAGCAGTACTCCTCGCCGTCGATCTGAAGCAACACCTCGTCGCCCTCGACACCCGCGAGCAGGCCCTGAAACTTGCGACGCCCGTCGAAGGCGGTCCGCAGCTTGAGCGCCACGTCGTGGCCCTGATAGCGGGTGAAATGATCAAGGGTATAAAGAGGCCGAGCCATGCCCGGCGACGAGACTTCCAGGCGGTACTCGCCGGGAATGGGATCTTCGACATCCATCACCGCACTGACCTGGCGGCTGATGTCGGCGCAGTCCTCGACGCTCACGCCGCTTTCGCGCTCGATGTAGATCACCAGACGCGAGTGCTTGCCTTGGGAAAGATGGTCGATGCCCCATAGCTCGAAACCCATGGCAGCAACGACAGGCTCGATCAGCGCGTGCAGCGCTGCATGTTTCGTGGCCACAAACGAAGCTCCTATAGCCGTTGCATCAGGCACCTGGCCAGGAGTCATGAGGAAAGCTAGGTGGCTGATTGGCGTTACCTGAAAATGTGCGCCCGACGAGGCTTGCGCCGATATCGAGACACGCTTGGCTCGCAAAAAGCTACTTCGGTCGTCAGTCCATTTCTCGCTCGAGGCGATAAGCGACTAACAAAAAGCCCCTTCACAGGAAGGGGCTTTTCAAAAGAAACCTGTAGGCCCATCTCGACAAGCCGGTGCTGTATTCTTGCCAGCAATTCGATCGAAATCGAAACTCAAGCTGCGCATACACCGTTTGTAGAAGATGGTAGCGGGGACCGGATTTGAACCGATGACCTTCGGGTTATGAGCCCGACGAGCTACCAGACTGCTCCACCCCGCATCAATCTAGGTGGACGATAATAGCCACTCAACCAACTTTCGTCAAGGGCTCTTTTCGTCTCAGGTGCCAATCCTGAACTCTGGGACACAGATCGAAATCTGCTTCAGAATGGTGCCGAAGGCGGGACTTGAACCCGCACGACCGTAAGGTCACTACCCCCTCAAGATAGCGTGTCTACCAATTCCACCACTTCGGCATCAGGGGAGGCTAAACGAAAGCGGCGTCAATCACTTACTCGCCGTTTCCCTCTAGCACTGGCGCTGCATTATCCACACTATCGGACCCTTCGTCAAGCGTTGGAACACTTTGTTGTTGCTCGATCACGCGCGCATCCGGAATACCGGCCTCGGGCGCCTGACCGGCCTGGGTCGCGAAGTAGGCCAGCGTCAGGGATGTGACGAAGAAACCCGCCGCCAGTACGCCGGTGGTGCGTGACAGGAAGTTGCCGCTGCCGCGCGAGCCGAACACGGTCTGCGAGGCGCCACCGCCGAAGGAGGCACCGGCATCGGCACCCTTGCCCTGCTGAAGCAGGATAAGTACTACGAGCGCGATCGCGATGACCACGTGAACCATCAATATTGCAACTTGCATGACGTTATCCTGCTGACTGACAAATGGCTAAGAAATCGTCGGTTTTGAGCGAAGCGCCGCCCACCAAACCGCCGTCGATATCCGGCTTTGCGAGAAGCTCGGCGGCATTGCCGGCGTTCATGCTTCCACCGTAGAGAAGTACCATCCCCTCGGCGAGGGTCGTATCCAGACGCGCGAGATAGCCGCGAATGCCGGCCATCACCTCCTGGGCCTGTTCAGGCGTCGCCGTGCGTCCGGTGCCGATCGCCCAGACGGGCTCATAAGCGATCACCAGGCGCTGACGCGCCGTCGGCGCCAGCGGCGACAGCACCGCCTCGACCTGGGCGAGCACCACGTCCATGGTGCGCCCGGCCTCGCGCTCTTCAAGCGTTTCGCCCACGCACAGAATCGGCGTGAGATCGTTCTCGAGCGCGGTCTTGGCCCGGGCCAGCACGTCGGCATCGGTCTCGCCGTAGAGGGCGCGACGCTCGGAGTGACCCACCAGCACGTAGGTGACGCCACACTCGCCCAGCATCGACGCGCTCACCTCGCCGGTATGGGCACCGGAGGCCTCGGGATTCAACGTCTGTGCACCCAGCTTGAGCGGCGTGGACTCGAACGCCCGCCGGGCGGCATCCAGGTAGGGAAACGGCACGATCATCGCCACCTCCACCCGGTCCGCCAGGGCGGGGGGCGCAAAGGCGCTTGCGAACGCGTCCAGCAGCGCCTTGGAACCGTTCATCTTCCAGTTACCGGCAATCAGGAGTGTGCGCATTCAGTATCCTCTCTCAAGGTGGAGCGAAATGGTATAGGAGCGGCCTTGTCAAGACAACCGCTGTCAACATGACCGTCAGAGCTCGCGCCGCCTAGGGCAAAAGCGCCTCGACGCGCTGGGCGAGCCCCTGGGCCAGGGCCTGGACATCAAGATGGGCCCGGCCTTCGACCATCACGCGAATCAAGGGCTCGGTACCGGACGGGCGCAGGAGCACTCGCCCCTGGTCGCCGAGCGTGGCTTCGAGCTCGCCGACCGCCTCATCGAGCGCCGGCGCGGCCATCACCTGCCGAGCATCGGTGCCGGCGGGCAGGCGCACGTTGACCAACGCCTGAGGCACCTTCTCGAACCCCTTCAACAGCGCCGCCAGCGTCTGCTGTTCGCGCATCATCAATGCCAGCACCTGAAGCGCCGACACGATGCCGTCGCCGGTGGTCTGCACGTGGGCGCAGACGATATGCCCGGAGGACTCGCCGCCGAGCTCCCAACCGTGGGCGGCCATCTTTTCCATCACGAAGCGATCGCCCACCTTGGCACGCTCGAAGGGAATACCGAGCTCCGAAAGCGCCATGGCCAGGCCGAAGTTGCTCATCTGAGTGCCGACCACCCCGCCTTCCAGCAGGCCCCGGTCGAAGCGGTCGCGGGCGATCAGGTAGAGAATGTCGTCGCCGTCGACCTCGCGGCCATCGGCGTCGACCAGCAGTACCCGGTCGCCGTCACCGTCGAAGGCGATGCCGATATCCGCGCCCTGCTGGATCACCGCCGCGCGCAGTGCCGCCGGATGGGTGGAGCCCACCTGCTGGTTGATGTTGAGCCCGTTGGGGGCGGCGCCGATCACGCTCACCTCGGCGCCCAGCTCGCGAAACACGCTCGGCGCGATGTGGTAGGTCGCGCCGTGGGCGCAGTCAAGCACCACCGAGAGCCCGTGAAGACTGAGCCGATCCGGCAGTGTCGACTTGCAGAACTCGATATAGCGCCCGGCGGCGTCGTCGATCCGCGTGGCCTTGCCGAGATGGGCGGCCGCCACGGTCTCGAGCGGCGCGTCCAGCATGGCCTCGATCCGGTCCTCGAACTCGTCGGGAAGCTTTCGGCCCTCGGCAGAGAAGAACTTGATGCCGTTGTCCTCGAACGGGTTGTGCGAGGCGGAGATGACAATACCGGCGTCGGCACGGAAGGTGCGCGTGAGATACGCGATACCCGGCGTCGGCATGGGACCCAGAAGCGACACATCCACGCCGGCGGCGGAAAGGCCCGCCTCGAGGGCAGATTCGAACATGTAGCCCGAAATGCGCGTGTCCTTACCGATCAGCACGCGGGTGCGACCCTTCTCGCGGCGCAGCACCTGCCCTGCCGCCCAGCCGAGTTTGAGCATGAAGTCGGCGGTAATGGGCGCCTCGCCCACCGTGCCGCGAATGCCGTCGGTACCGAAATAGCGTCGTGTCATGATAAGGATTCCTTGTGGATCGACGGCTCGCAGCCTTCCTGGAGGACCGCCCACGCCATGGTAACGGCATCCACGGTGGCGCCGACATCATGCACGCGTACTATTTTCGCCCCCCGCTCCACCGCCAGTGCCGAGAGTGCCAGCCCCCCGGGCAGGCGCTCCTCGACTGGCCGCCCCAGCACCTTGCCGATCATGCTCTTGCGCGACATGCCGACCAGCAACGGCAAGCCCAGCATGTCGAGCGAGCGCATCCGATTGAGAAGGCGCAAGTTGTGCTCGACGCTCTTGCCGAAACCGAAACCCGGGTCGAGCAGCAGCTGATGGCGATTGATCCCGGCAGCGTTGCAGGCGCTGACCCGCGCGGCGAGGTAGTCCGCGACGGCCTGTTCGACGGGCACGTCATAGTGTGGGGCGTGCTGCATGTCCCGCGGCTCACCCTGGCGATGCATCAGGCACACCGGCAGGCAGCTTTCCGCCGCCGCGGCGAGCGCACCGTCGCGCTCGAGACCACGCACGTCGTTGATCATGCTCGCCCCGCGCGCCGCGGACTCGCGCATCACCCGTGCGCTGCTGGTATCCACGGAGACCAGCGCATCGAGCTCGCGCACCAGCGCCTCGACCACCGGCGCGACGCGATCCAGTTCCTGCTGCTCCGGCACGGCATCGGCGCCGGGACGGGTCGACTCGCCGCCGACATCGATCACCGCCGCTCCCTCGGCGAGCATTTGCTCGGCACGGCGCAGCGCGTCGTCCAGCGCCACATGGCGGCCGCCGTCGGAAAAGGAGTCGGGAGTGACGTTCAATATTCCCATCACGCGAGGAAAGGAGAGATCGAGCCGGTGGCGGCCGCACTGCAGGAAGGGAGCGTGGCTCGGGGCCTGCTCGGGGTCAACGGTTGAGGTCATGGGACAGCCCGATAAATGAAAACGTGGAGGCTAATTGGCCCATAGCATAACAAAAAAGGCGCCCCAGGGTGGGGCGCCTTCGTGACGAGATGCCTGGCTCAAGGCCCGGCCGGCCCACCGAGCGGGTCCGAGGGACGACGGCGCGGTTCGTCGTCATCTTCCTCGTCATCACCGGGTTCGCCTACCTCCGCATCGTCCTGCTTCGGCTCGACCTTGTCGCCGCCGATGGGCGTACCGCCGCCGGAGGAGTCGCCGTCGTTCCAGCCTTCCGGCGGGCGCGGATCCTTGCCTTCCATGATGTCCTTGAGCTGAAGTGCATCGATGGTCTCGTACTTCATCAGCGCTTCGGTCATGGCGTCGAGCTTGTCGCGGTTGTCGTGCAGGATCTGGCGCGCCTGCTCATAGCACTCATCGATGATCTTGCGCACTTCCTTGTCCAGGCGAGAGGTGGTCTCGCCGGACTTCAGCTTGCCACCACCCTGGCCCGGGCCGCCGAGGAACTGGTGGGACTCGTCCTCGTCGTACATGATCGGGCCCATCTCGTCCGACAGGCCCCACTTGGCGACCATGTTGTGGGCCAATTCGGTGGCCCGCTTGATGTCGTTCGAGGCACCGGTGGTCACGCCGTTGGGACCGAGCGTCATCTCCTCGGCGATACGGCCGCCGAACAGCGAGCAGATCTGGCTCAGGATCTGCTGGCGCGACAGGCTGTAGCGATCCTCTTCCGGCAGGAACATCGTGACGCCCAAGGCACGTCCGCGCGGAATGATCGTCACCTTGTAGACCGGGTCGTGCTCCGGCATGACCAGACCGATGATCGCGTGACCGGCTTCGTGGTAGGCGGTGTTGAGCTTCTCCTTGTCGGTCATGACCATGGACTTGCGCTCGGCGCCCATCATGATCTTGTCCTTGGCGAGCTCGAGCTCCTCCATGCCGACCAGGCGCTTGTTGCGCCGCGCGGCAAAGAGTGCGGCCTCGTTGACCAGGTTGGCCAGATCCGCACCGGAGAAGCCGGGCGTACCACGAGCGATGATCACCGGCTTGACGTCCTCGGCCAGCGGCACCTTGCGCAGGTGCACGCCAAGGATGTGCTCACGACCACGAATGTCGGGCAGGCCCACGGTAACCTGACGATCGAAACGGCCCGGGCGCAGAAGCGCGGGGTCGAGCACGTCCGGGCGGTTGGTCGCGGCGATGACGATGATGCCTTCGTTGGCCTCGAAGCCATCCATCTCGACCAGCAGCTGGTTCAGCGTCTGCTCACGCTCGTCGTTGCCGCCGCCCATGCCGGCGCCGCGCGAACGACCCACGGCATCGATCTCGTCGATGAAGATGATGCAGGGCGCCTGCTTCTTGGCCTGCTCGAACATGTCGCGTACCCGCGAGGCGCCGACACCCACGAACATCTCGACGAAGTCGGAGCCGGAGATCGAGAAGAACGGCACCTTCGCCTCGCCGGCGATGGATTTCGCCAGCAGCGTCTTGCCGGTACCCGGCGGGCCCACCATCAGCACGCCGCGCGGAATGGTACCGCCCAGGCGCTGGAACTTGGTCGGGTCACGCAGGAAGTCGACCAGCTCCTCGACCTCCTCTTTCGCCTCGTCGCAGCCGGCGACATCGGCGAAGGTGGTCTTGATCTGATCCTGGGACAGCAGCTTGGCCTTGGACTTGCCGAAGCTCATCGGCCCTCCCTTGCCGCCGCCGGCCCCGCCCTGCATCTGGCGCATGAAGAACATGAAGATGGCCAGGATCAGCAGGATCGGGAAACTCGCGATCAAGAGTCGCGTCCAGATGCTCTGCTGCTCCGGCTCCTTGCCGACGACAGTGACGTTGTTGCTCAGAAGGTCATCCATCAGCTTGGGGTCTTCCGCCGCCGGGCGGATGGTCTGGAACTGCGAACCGTCGGTGCGCTCACCGGAAATGGTGTAGCCGTCGATGGTGACGCTACGAACCTGTTGATTTTGCACCTGCTGCACGAACTGGGAGTAGTTGGTGGACTGCGGTGCGCTTTCCGTACTGAAATTATTGAACACTGTCAGCAGCACGGCCGCGATGACCAACCACAGGATCAGGTTCTTCGCCATATCGTTCAAGGGGCTACCCTCATTACAAGAATCCGTCAGTTAACCGTCGATACTCAGACCTTACACTAGAGCACTCCGTTCAACCATTGCCAAAGCACGTTTGACTTTGGGCCATCAATGCCATATGCGCGTTCACCAGGGTGGCAGGCGCTGCGCCCGCCGGGGCGATGATCGCTTTACTATTGTTTCGGTGCATCTTCTATCGGTACGGCTTTGCACGGGTCATCCGCGAAACCCCTGAGCCAGGAAATAGACCTCGCGGGAGCGTGCGCGCGAGGCGCCGGGCTTGCGCGTCACCACGCGGTCGAACGACCCTTTCAGCTCCTTGAGATAGGCATCGAACCCTTCGCCCTGGAACACCTTGGCGAGAAACGTGCCGCCCTTGGGCAGGGTTTCCCGGGCAAGCTCGAGCGCGAGCTCGACCAGGTACATCGCCTGGGGCTGGTCGATGGCGGCCATGCCACTCATATTGGGGGCCATGTCCGACATCACAAGGTCCACCTGCCGATCACCGAGCGTTTCCAAAATCGCGTTTAGGACGCTCTCTTCGGTGAAATCGCCCTGGATGAAATCGACCCCGGCCAGCGCGTCCATCTCGAGAATGTCCGAGGCGATCACCACGCCATCGATGCCGACCTTCTCGGCAGCCACCTGGCTCCAGCCGCCGGGGGCGGCGCCGAGATCGATCACCGTCATGCCGGGGCGAAACAGCTTGTCCTTCTCGTCGAGCTCCAGGAGCTTGTAGCTTGCCCGGGAGCGATAGCCATCCTGCCAGCTCTGCTTGACGTACTGGTCGTCGAAGTGCTCTTTCATCCAGCTGGCGCTGGTCTTGCTGACGGCGTGCTTGCGGCCTGGGGGCTTTTGCTGCATGGGGTGTCTGTCTGGCGTGAAGGCATGGATGTCGGAAACGACCGGGCGGGACGCTTTCACTCGACGACGTTTCGCCGTAAGATGGAGCGTTAAGCGCAAACCGGGATACCGCAAGATACCATGAGCTTGTCACAGGCACAAAAGAAAGCATTTCGCAGCATCGGCCACCACCTGAACCCGGTGGTAACGGTCTCCGAGAACGGCATTTCCGAGACGCTGCTCGCCGAGCTCGGCCGGGCGCTGAACGACCATGAGCTGATCAAGGTCAAGCTGGCCTTGCCTGAGCGCGACGACCGCGCGGCGATGATCCAGGAGCTGGTCAACGACAGCGGCGCGGAGCTCGTCCAGACCATCGGCAAGATGGCGCTACTGTATCGCAGAAACCCAAGCGCCAACCCCAAGCTTTCCAACATCAGCCGCTTCGAGAACCATCACGGCCGGCACTGAGCGCCGCGCCCGATGCCGCCAAGAGCGCATGAAAGCCTCGAAACGCCAAAAGCCCGGGAGAAGACTCCCGGGCTTTTTTTGACCTGCCTGACGGCTAGAGGTGCTCGACGCTCTCGATCTCGTACTCGACGTCGCCACCCGGGGTCTTGACCACCACCACGTCACCCTCTTCCTTGCCGATCAGCGCACGCGCGATGGGGGAAGTGACCGAGATGCGCCCGGCCTTGATGTCGGCTTCGTCCTCGCCGACGATCTTGTAGGTCACTTCAGCGTCGCTATCCAGGTTCAGAAGCGATACCGTCACCCCGAAGATCACCTTGCCGGTCTTCGGCAGCTTGGTCACATCGATCACCTGGGCGCCGGAGAGCTTGCTCTCGATCTCCTGGATGCGCCCTTCGATGAAGCCCTGCTGCTCGCGAGCGGCGTGGTACTCGGCGTTCTCCTTGAGATCACCGTGCTCCCGCGCCTCGGCGATGGCTGCAATCACCGTGGGGCGCGCTTCGCCCTTGAGGTGATTGAGCTCTTCGCGAAGGCTTTGCTCGCCCGCGACGGTCATCGGGACCTTGTTCATTGACTTGCTCCTGCATGCAGATCCTGAAGGCGCCGCACCGTGATCTCCCGGCCGTACTCCAGCGCCATGCAAACGGCATTGGCGCCCGCCAAGGTGGTCGCATAGGGCACCTTGCGCGCCAGCGCAGTACGGCGAATGATCGAAGAGTCGTTGATGGCTTGACGACCTTCGGTGGTATTCACGATATAGGCGATCTCGTCGTTCTTGAGCGAATCGACGATATGGGGGCGGCCTTCGTAGACTTTATTGACGTGCTCCACCGCGAGGCCGGCGGCCTCCAGGGCCGCTGCCGTGCCGCGAGTGGCACATAGCGTGAAGCCCAATGTTAGCAGAGAACGCGCGACTTCGATAATCCCCGCCTTATCCGGCTCACGCACCGACAGGAACGCCTTGCGCGGGCCATCGAGGGCCGGAATCGCCTCGCCGGCGCCGAGCTGCGCCTTGTAGAACGCCTCGGCGAAGGTGTCGCCGGAGCCCATTACCTCGCCGGTGGACTTCATTTCCGGCGAGAGAATCGGGTCGACCCCCTGGAACTTGTTGAACGGGAACACCGCCTCCTTGACGCTGTAGAAGTGCGGCACGATCTCGCGCTCGAAGCCTTGCGCGGCGAGCGTTACGCCGGCCATGCAGCGCGCCGCCACCTGGGCAAGCGAGGTGCCGATGCACTTCGAGACGAAGGGCACGGTGCGCGAGGCGCGCGGGTTCACCTCGATGACGTAGATCTCACCGTCCTGCCAGGCGAGCTGCACGTTCATCAGGCCCTTCACGCCGAGCTCGACCGCCATGCGCTTGACCTGATCGCGCATCTCGTCCTGAACATCCGCCGGCAGTGAATAAGGCGGCAGCGCACAGGCGGAGTCGCCGGAGTGAACGCCTGCCTGCTCGACGTGCTGCATGATGCCGCCGATCACCACCTGCTCACCGTCGGACACGGCGTCGATGTCGACCTCCACCGCCGCGCTCAGGAAGTGATCCAGCAGCACCGGCGAGTCGTTGGAGACCTTCACCGCGTTGGTCATGTAGTTTTCGAGCTCGGAGGCATCATAAACGATCTCCATGGCCCGGCCGCCGAGCACGTAGCTCGGGCGCACCACCAGCGGGTAGCCGATAGTCTCGGCCTTGGCGAAGGCCTCGTCGAAGCTTCTCGCAGTGGCGTTGGGCGGCTGCTTGAGGCCCAGCTTGTCGATCATCTGCTGGAAGCGCTCGCGGTCCTCGGCGCGGTCGATGGCGTCCGGCGTGGTGCCGATGATCGGCACGCCCGCCGCTTCGAGCTCGCGGGCGAGCTTGAGCGGCGTCTGGCCGCCGAACTGGACGATCACGCCGACCGGCTTCTCCTTGTCGGCGATCTCGAGCACGTCCTCGAGGGTCACCGGCTCGAAGTAGAGACGATCCGAGGTGTCGTAGTCGGTGGAGACGGTTTCCGGGTTGCAGTTGACCATGATGGTTTCATAACCGTCGTCGCGCATGGCGAAGGCGGCGTGAACGCAGCAGTAATCGAACTCGATACCCTGGCCGATGCGGTTCGGCCCGCCGCCAAGCACCATGATCTTCTGGCGATCGGACACGTCCGCCTCGCACTCCTCCTCGTAAGTGGAGTACATGTAGGCGGTATCGGAGGCAAACTCGGCCGCACAGGTATCGACCCGCTTGTAGACCGGTCGGATGCCGGCTTTCTGACGCGTCTGGCGGAACTCCTTTTCCGAGACGCCGAGGAGCCTCGAGAGGCGCGCATCGCCGAAGCCTTTGCGCTTCAAGCGGTAGAGCTCCTGTGCAGTGAAGTCGGAGAGCGTGCGCTCGGCGACCGCCTTCTCGGTCAGTACCAGGTCCTCGAGCTGGACGAGGAACCAGGGGTCGATGTTGGTCAGCGCGAACACCTCGTCCACGCTCATGCCGCTGCGCATGGCGTCGGCCACAAAGAAGATGCGCTCGGCACCGGCGGCCTGAAGCTCGCCCTTGATCAGCGCCATGTTGTCGTCGCTGAAGTCGGTGACGATCGGATCGAGTCCGTCGTTGCCGGTCTCCATGCCGCGCAGCGCCTTCTGCAAGGATTCCTGGAAGGTGCGACCGATCGCCATTACCTCGCCCACCGACTTCATCTGGGTGGTCAGGCGGTCGTTGGCCTGGGGGAATTTCTCGAAGGTGAAGCGCGGAATCTTGGTGACGACGTAGTCGATCGACGGCTCGAAGGAGGCCGGGGTCGCGCCGCCGGTGATGTCGTTCTGCAGCTCGTCCAGGGTGTAGCCGACGGCCAGTTTCGCGGCGATCTTGGCGATCGGGAAGCCCGTCGCCTTGGAGGCCAGAGCAGAGGAACGCGATACCCGCGGGTTCATCTCGATGACCACCAGGCGGCCGGTCTTCGGGTCCATGCCGAACTGGACGTTGGAGCCGCCGGTCTCGACGCCGATCTCGCGCAGCACCGCCAAGGAGGCGTCGCGCATGATCTGGTACTCTTTATCCGTCAGCGTCTGGGCCGGCGCCACGGTGATCGAGTCGCCGGTGTGCACGCCCATCGGGTCGAAGTTCTCGATCGCGCAGACGATGATGCAGTTGTCGTTCTTGTCCCGAACGACCTCCATCTCGTACTCCTTCCAGCCCAGAAGCGATTCGTCGATCAGAAGCTCGTGGTTGTTGGAGAGCTCGAAGCCGCGGGTGCAGATCTCCTCGAACTCCTCCTTGTTGTAGGCCACGCCGCCACCGGAGCCGCCCATGGTGTAGGAGGGACGAATGATGGTCGGAAAGCCGAGCTCCGCCTGGATTTCCCAGGCCTCGTCCATGGTGTGGGCAACCTTCGCCTTCGGGCACTCGAGACCGATGCGTTTCATCGCCTGGTCGAACAGGTCGCGGTCTTCGGCCATGTTGATGGCGTCGGCGTTGGCGCCGATCATCTCGACGCCGTGCTTTTCGAGTACGCCGTGCTTTTCGAGATCCAGGGCGCAGTTGAGCGCGGTCTGGCCGCCCATGGTGGGCAGGATAGCGTCGGGCTTCTCCGCTTCGATGATCTTCTCCACCGCCTGCCAGGTGATCGGCTCGATGTAGGTAGCGTCCGCCATGGCCGGGTCGGTCATGATGGTGGCCGGGTTGGAGTTCACCAGTACAACGCGAAAGCCCTCCTCGCGCAGCGCCTTGCACGCCTGGGCGCCGGAGTAGTCGAATTCGCAGGCCTGGCCGATGACGATGGGGCCGGCGCCAATGATGAGAATGGTATTGATATCGGTACGCTTGGGCATAACGGTTCCCGCAAAAAAGTGACGATGGGCTCGATTGAACGTTTACAGCACCTGACGAATCAGCGACGTGCCTGCATCATTGAAATGAAGCGGTCGAACAGCGGCGACACATCCTTCGGCCCCGGACTCGCCTCCGGGTGGCCCTGAAAACTGAACGCCGGGCGGTCGGTACGCTCGATACCCTGCAGGGTGCCGTCGAACAGCGAGCGGTGCGTGGCGCGCAGGTTCGCGGGCAGCGTCGCCTCATCGGCGGCGAAGCCGTGGTTCTGGCTCGTGATCATCACCGTGCCGGTGTCGAGATCCTGCACCGGGTGGTTGGCGCCGTGGTGGCCATGGCTCATCTTCACGGTCTTGGCACCGCTTGCCAGCGCCAGCAGTTGATGGCCCAGGCAGATGCCGAACACCGGCGTCTCGGTCTCGAGCACTTCCTGGATTGCCTTGATGGCGTAGTCGCAGGGCTCCGGGTCGCCGGGGCCGTTGGCCAGGAATACGCCGTCCGGGTTCATCGCCAGTACCTCACTAGCGGGCGTCTGCGCCGGCACCACCGTCAGGCGGCAGCCGCGGGCGGCCAGCATGCGCAGGATGTTGAACTTCACTCCGTAATCGTACGCCACCACGTGGTAGGGGCGCTCGCCCTGAGTGGTATCAGCGTAGCCCGCGCCCAGGGTCCACTCGCCTTCGCTCCACTCATAGGCCTCTTTGCAGGAAACCTCCTTGGCCAGATCCATGCCCTTGAGCCCCGGGAATGCCCGCGCCGCTGCCAGCGCCCGCTCGACGGCGTCGTCGCCTTGCGCCTCAGAGCCTGCCAGGATCGCGCCGTTCTGCGCGCCCTTGTCGCGCAGAATGCGCGTCAAGCGGCGAGTGTCGATATCGGCGATGCCCAGCACGTTCTGGCTTTCGAGATACTCGGACAGGCTTTGCTGGCTGCGAAAGCTGCTCGCCATCAGCGGCAGATCGCGAATCACCAGGCCCGCCGCGGCGATGGAGGCGGACTCCACGTCCTCGGCGTTGATGCCGGTGTTGCCGATGTGCGGGTAGGTGAGGGTGACGATCTGGCGGGTGTAGGAGGGGTCGGTGAGTATTTCCTGGTAGCCGGTCATGGCCGTATTGAACACCACCTCCCCGCTGGTGACGCCTTCGGCGCCGATGGCGATACCATGGAACACGCTGCCATCTTCCAGGGCCAATATCGCGGGTTTGCTCAATGCGGGGTTATTCAAGGCAAGTTCTCCCATGCTGGTGGGAGCCTGTGGGCGCAGGCTCGGCGATCCGGTGTCGGCGTTTGCGGGCAAACGTCGGGTCGTAAAAAAGCGGGACGAAGCCGACAAGAAAAATCGGTTTCATCCCGCTTGTTGTTCTCTTCCGTGGCAATGCCATGGTGAAGCGTCAGTGGTGGCGTCGAACAGGGCCGGTGCAACAAGCGAAGCGCTTTCGCCGTCTTTTGTCACCTCACACACCACCACCCGGCCAAAATTTTTGGAATGTTACAGCATTCCGGCGCATCAGGCCAGCCCGCGATGATGAATCATGCTTAGCCCCGAGCCAGACCCAGCACGTCCTGCATGTCGAAACGCCCGGCCTTCTGGCTCGACACCCAGCGTGCGGCGCGCACCGCGCCCTTGGCAAAGGTCATGCGGCTCGACGCCTTGTGGGTGATCTCGATGCGCTCGCCTTCAGTGGCGAACATCACCGTATGCTCGCCGACGATATCGCCGGCGCGCACGGTGGCGAAGCCGATCTCGGTGTCGCTACGCGGCCCGCACTGGCCGACACGTTCGAACACGCCGTGCTCCTTGAGGGTGCGCCCGAGCGCGTCCGCGACCACTTCGCCCATCTTGATGGCGGTGCCGGAAGGCGCATCGACCTTGTGGCGATGGTGCGCTTCGATCACTTCGATGTCGTAGCCCTCGTCACCGAGCGCCCGGGCGGCGGTTTCCAGAAGCTTGAGCGTGAGGTTCACGCCCACGCTCATGTTGGGGGCGAAGACCATCGGCACGCGGTCGCGGTAGCCATCGAGGGCCTCAAGTTCGTCGTCGCTCATGCCGGTGGTGCCGATCACGATCGCCTTGCCGTGCTCTGCACAGAAAGCGAGATTGGCAAGCGTCACCTTGGGGGCGGTAAAGTCGATCAGTACGTCGAAGTCGTCCTTGATCGCCTCAAGGGAATCCACGGCGGCCACGCCACTCTTGCCGGTACCGGCCAGTTCACCGATGTCGGCGCCGGCCAGCGAACTTCCCGGCTCGACGATGCCGCCGGCGAGCGTTGCGGTCTCGTCCTGGTTCACGGCGCTGACCAGGGTACGGCCCATGCGACCGGCCACGCCCACGATGGCTACTCGAGTCATGCGATCTCCTAGAGGGCGCCTTTGGCGGCCCGTGTCAGTGAAAGGTCGCGAGTATACCAGAGGCGGCGAAGGCCGAGCTCAGTTCTCCCAGACGATCTCGAGGGTCTCGTCCTTGGCGGCCATGCGCACCAGGTGGCTTTCGACCACACCCTCGAGCTGATCGAGGGCCTCTTGGTCAAGCGTCTTGATCGAGACCGAAAGCTTGTCCGCCTCGGCGTGCAGCAGGCAGGTGCCCTTCTCGTCGGGAAAGACGATTCTGGCGTCCTGATCGGTGTACTCGACCTCGAGCTTGTGCGACCAGTGCTTGCACAGGCGGTTGATCAGGCGAGTGCCCGATTCGGTAGAAATGTCGGCGCGAGAAATCGGCATGGAGGTTCTCCTGTAAGCGAGATGAAGATATTGGCACTTCACAGTAGCGCACACGCTCTGCGCCACGCCAATGAACGAGCTGCAACGCGGCGTTTTGTATCGAGCAACGCCGCGTTGACTGCGCCGTCACTTTCACTCCTCTTCCAGCGCTTCGCGGATATCGGCGACATCGCCGGCCGCGACCGCCGGTGCGGCGTTACCCCAGCTGTTGCGCACGTAGGTCAGCACGTTCGCCACTTCCTCGTCGCTCAAGTTCCAGGCAAAGGCCGGCATCGCCGGGGCGGTGGGCTTGGCGTCGGTAGCCACCGGGCGGCTGCCCGCCAGCACCACGCGGATCAGCGACGTGGTGTTGTCGCCGTTGACCAGCGGATTGCTTGCCAGTTGCGGGAAGATGCCCTCCTCTCCGCCGCCACTGGGCGTATGGCAGCCCGAACAGCGATCGAAGTAGATATGGCTACCGGCGCGTACCTGCGGGTCGTCCTCGCCAAGGGGCTCCGGCGGCTCGCGATCCCAGTCGTCGGACTCGAGCCCCGCCCCCGAGAGCAGGTAGCGCGCCACCGCGCTCAGGTCGCTGTCGCTCCAGTATTGCGACGAGTGATGTACCTCATCGGCCATCGGCCCGGAGGCGAAACCGAACCGGTTGCCGCCGGTCTTCAGGTACTCGACGAGCTCCTCCTCGCTCCAGGCGCCGATGCCGACGTGCCGGTTCGGGGTGATGTTCGGCGCGTACCACCCCTCGATGGTGGCCCCGGCGAACTTGTCGCCGCCGTCGCCGCCCATGAAATTGCGCGGCGTGTGACAGGTGCCGCAGTGGCCCAGGCTCTCGACCAGATACGCTCCGCGATTGATGTCGTCGGGCTGCTCCGGGTCGGGCTCGAAGCGGCGCTCGTCGAAGTTGAGCCAGTTCCAGCCGCGCATGACGCCGCGAATGCTGAACGGGAACGGCAACTGGTTGGCCTCGATGTCGTTCTCCACCGGCGTGACGGTCTGCAGGAACGCCCAGAGATCGTGGATGTCCTTGTCGGTCATCAGGGTGTAGGAGGGGTACGGCATGGCCGGATAGAGATGGTAGCCGCCCTTGCCCACCCCTTCGGTCATCGCTGCCTTGAATTCCTCGAGACTCCAGCGGCCAAGGCCGGTGGCGTCGTCCGGCGTGATGTTAGGCGCGATCAGCGTGCCGAACGGTGTTTCAAGCGGTACGCCCCCAGCCAGCGGCCGGTCGTCGTCGACGGTATGGCAGGCAGCGCAATCGCCCAGCACGCTGATGTAGCGACCGCGTTCGATGTCCTGGTACTCGGTGCTGGCGGCCAGCGCCGACAGCGGCAGCAGCGCGAGTGTGACCCCGGTGAGCGTTTTCATGACATCATCTCCCCCGGGTTTCTCAGGTAGCGGTTGACGATGCCGTAAGCGGCCTTGAAGGCGAGTGCCCCGACCGTGCCGGTAGGGTTGTAGCCCGGGTTCTGGGGAAACGCCGAGGCGCCGACCACGAACAGGTTGGGCACGCCCCACACCTGCAAGTGCTTGTTCACCGAGCTGTTGCTCGGATCCGCCCCCATGACGAAGCCACCCACCACGTGGGAGGACTGGTAGGGCCGCCCGTCCCAAGGGCCGGTGCGCGGGTTGGCGACGATCTGGCGCGGATTCATCCGCCGGGCGATCTCCGCGGTCTTGTCGGTGACGTACTGGGCCATGCGCAGGTCGTTTTGGGTGAAATCGAAGGTGATGCGCAGAAGCGGCCGCCCCAGCCGGTCCCGGTAGGTGGGGTCCAGTGACAGGTAGTTGTTGGGCGAAGAGTAGTTGCTCGCCTCGCAGCCGATCGACATGGTGCTCTTATAGTTGTCAACGGTGGCACGCTTCCAGTTCGAGCCCCAGCGCGGCGTGCCCGGCGGCGTTGGGCGCGCGTTGATCGGCGCCGCGCCGATCGGCGTCACCCGGGTGCTGCCGCCGCCGAAAAAGCCCAGCCCCGCGTGGTCGAAGTTGTCATTGTTGAAGTCGTCGATGCCCATGCCCACCGCGCCGGCGCCGATGAACGGGTTGAAGTTCTTGTCATCGAAAAAAAGCTGCACGTTGTTGGCGGTCTGGTAGGCGTAGTTGCGCCCGGTGGTGCCCTGGCGCGTGGCCGGGTCATAGGCCTGGCCGATGTTCGAGGTGAGCATCAAACGCACGTTCTCGAAGGTGAAGGCGGCGACGACGACGATCTCGGCGGGCTGCTCCCAGCGCCGCCCTGCGGAGTCGACGTAGATGATGCCGGTGGCGCGGCGCCCGTCCGAGTCGGTAGTGACCTCGAGCACCTCGCAGTGGGTGCGCGCCTCGAAGTTCTCCTTGCGGATCAGCGCCGGCAGTACCGTGGTGATCGCACTTGCCTTGGAGTAGTTGGCACAGCCGTAGTTGGTGCAGAAGCCGCAGAAGGTGCACGGTCCCATGGTCACGCCGAGCGGGTTGGTGTAGGCCTCGGAGACCAGCGACGACGGCACCGGGAACGGGCTGTAGCCCATTTCGCGGGCGGTGTCGGCGAACAGCGTCGGCGAGTAGGGTTGCTTGAGCGGCGGCGTCGGGTAGTCGCTCGAGCGCGCGCCCTCGAAGGGGTTGCCGCCCGGCTGCTGGCCGCTTTTGAGCTGCCCGGCCCGGCCGGAGGTGCCGGCCACCTTCTCGAAGGCGTCGTAGAAGGGTTCCATCTCGTCCCAGTCGGTGCCCCAATCCTGCAAGGAGAGTTCGTCGGGAATCGCATCCGCGCCGTAGCGCTCCTCGAGGTGGCTGCGCAGGCGAAACTCCTCGGGCTGGAAACGAAAGGTGATGCCCGCCCAGTGGTTGCCCGCCCCGCCGGTGCCGTTGCCCGGGTGAAACGAGCCCCACTTGCGCATCGGCAGCGCCGTCTGCGAAGGCGTATTGCGCATGGTGATGGTGTTCTGGGCGGTGCGCAGCATCAGCTCCTGACGCTGAGCGTAGCGCAGCTCATCAGTGACCGAGGCGATGTTGAAATCCTTGGCGGTATCGCGCCAGGGGCCGCGTTCGATGCCGACGACCTTGAGGCCCGCATCGACGAGTTCGTTGGCGATGATCGCCCCGGCCCAGCCGAGCCCGACCACCACTGCGTCCGTGAGAGGTAGTTTGGTTGCCATGGTCGCTTATCCCTGCGCTTGCCAGTCGGAACGTCCGCCGATACTCACCGGCGTAAACTCCAGGTCTTCGTTGTGTCGCTCGATGTAGTCGCGGTAGTCGTAGCGGGCGCCGGGAAAACCGAGCATCTTCCAGGAGACCATGTCGCGATTGCCGCCGTACAAGGGGTCGGCGAAGAAGCCTTCCATGGTGTTGGTGAGCACCAGCTCGAAAAAGAGTTGGCTGTCGATATCGTCGAGCTGGATCTGCTCCTGCTCGAGCTGGGAAAGGATCTGGTCGCGCCGGTCGGCCTCGAGCTCGGCAAAGCGCGCGTCGTGCTCGCGGCGGCAATGATCATCCAAGGCGGCAAGGCCAATGCGGTAGCGCTGGCCCGGCGTGAGGGGGGACTGGTCGCCCTGCTCGGGCGTGCCGTCCTGGAAGGGGCCGTGCATGTAGAGGCGCTCGAAGCCGCCGTAGGCACCGGCCAACTGGCGGTCGATGAAGATCGCGCAGCCTGCTTCCTTGCCGCTGATGCTCAGGTCATCCGCCGGGATCAGCCGCTCGACGATCGCCTCGACGGTCGCCGCCTCCTCCTCGGTGAAGAACTGCCAGCCGGCGCTTTCATCCACCGGCTCGACGGCCACGTTGGCCAAAGGCTTCCATTCCGGGGTGCCTTGAAAGGTCAGCGCCTGGGCGGCGCCCGGGGCAGCGGCACCGACCAGCAGCGCCGCCGACGACCCCAGTAGCTCCCTGCGGGTCAGCCCGCCGGAGGCAGCAGGCTCGTCTCTCTTTTTCATCACGGTTCCCTTTTTTCGTTTCAGCCCGCCGCATGCAAAGGCCGCAACGGATCGATAGATAGCCGGGCAAAACTCATAACCTGCTAACTATTAACCTGAAACATAGGAGACGCGACAATACACCGCAAATACAAAGGGCAATTCAGTTCGAAAAAGTGTCTGGCCGTATCTCTAGCGCCTTCGGCGACGTCGCCAGCCAAGCCCACGTCCTTCAAGCGAGGCCAGCGCCACGCCGGCCAGCATCAGCGGCAGCGCCAGGAGGAAACCGCTGGAGATGGGAATGCCGAACAGCACCCAGTCGGCGGCGATCGGCCACACCAATGCCACGTACTCGAAGGGGGCGAGTTTCGACACCTCGGCGTAGCGAAACGCCAGCGTCATGGCGATATGCCCCGCCCCGCCGAAAAGCCCCGAGAGCACCAGCAGCGAAAGCTCTGTGCCGGTCAGCGGCGCCCACCCCAGCGGCCACGTGGCAAACCCGGCCAGCGCCGACACCACGATGAAGTAGAACGCGATGGAGCCGGCGGTTTCGGTACGCGAGATATGACGAATGGTGAGCAGGGCGCCGGCGGTCAAAAGCGCCCCTATGGTGCCGAGCGCATAGCCCAGAAGCCGCCCGTCGCCGCTGCCCGCGCCCAGCTGGGGCACCACCAGCACCGCCATGCCGAGAAGTGCGAGCACGATGGCCCCGGCGCGGTAGAACGAGAACCGCTCGCCCAGCAGCAGCACGCCGCCCACGGCCATGAAGATCGGCGACAGCTGCACCAGAAGCGTTGCCTCGGCCACCGGCAGAAACGCCACCGACGAGAACGAGAAGAACATCGCCGTCGCCCCCAACCCCGAGCGCAGCAGATGCCCGAGCGGCCGCCGGGTCGCCAACGCCCCGGGAAACTCGCGGCGCACCAGCAGAAAGATCACGATCGGGATCAGCGCGAACAGCGAGCGAAAGAAGATCGACTGGCCCACCGGCACCGTCTCGCTCACCGCCTTGATGCACACGAACATGCCGGTGAACATCACCCCCGACAGCACGCGAAGAAAAATGCCCAGCCCCGGGCGATCCTGCAATCCAGTCATGATCGACGTCCTTGAAAACAAAAAGGTCCCCGGTGGGCACCGGGGACCTTGTACGCTAATGGCTGATGCTCTGTCGCGCTACCGAAACAGTGACGCTAACGCGGCGGGCCGGCCTTGCCGTATCTACGGCTTCATCTCTTCGAAGAACTTCTTCACGCTGTCGAAGAAGCCGGTCTTCTTGGGCGAGTGGCTGTGGCTGTTGCTGCCGTCGAAGCTTTTCTGGAGCTGGCGCAGCAGATCCTTTTGCTCGTCGTTGAGGTTCACCGGGGTCTCGATCACCACCTTGCAGAGCAGATCGCCCGGGGCGCCGCCACGCACGGGCTTCACGCCCTTGCCGCGCAGGCGGAAGAGCTTGCCGGTCTGGGTCTCCGGCGGGATCTTGAGCTTCACGCGGCCATCCAGCGTCGGCACTTCGAGCTCGCCGCCAAGCGCGGCATCGACGAAGTTGATCGGCACTTCGCACTGCAGGTGCTTGCCGTCACGATGGAAGATCGGGTGCGACTTGATCACCACCTGAACGTAGAGATCGCCCGCCGGGCCGCCGTTGATGCCGGACTCGCCCTCGCCGTTCAGGCGAATGCGATCGCCGGTATCCACGCCGGGCGGAATCTTGACCGAAAGCGTGCGAGTCTCGCGTACGCGGCCTTCGGCATTGCACTTGTGACACGGCACCTTGATCTGCACGCCGGTGCCGTGACAGGTCGGACAGGTCTGCTGCACGGCGAAGAAGCCCTGCTGCATGCGCACCTGACCCATGCCCTGACAGGTCGGGCAGGTGTCCTTGGTGGTACCGGGCTCGGCGCCATCGCCATCGCAGCGATCACAGGTGATGTGACGCGGCACGCGAATGTCGACGGTGGTGCCGGCCACCGCGCTTTCCAGATCGAGCTCGAGGTTGTAGCGCAGGTCAGAGCCGCGCGCCGGGGCGTTGGGCCCGCGACGCCGGCCGCCGCCTCCACCGAAGATATCGCCGAACACATCGCCGAAGATGTCGCTGAAGTCACCCGCACCGCCGCCGCCGAAGCCGCCACCGCCCTGGCCATCCACACCGGCATGGCCGAACTGATCATAAGCGGCGCGCTTCTGCTCGTCGCTGAGTACTTCGTAGGCGTCGGAGACCTCGCGGAATTTCTCTGCGGCGGTCTCGTCGTCCGGGTTACGGTCAGGGTGGAATTTTTGCGCCAGGCGGCGGTAGGCCTTCTTGATCTCTTTCTGATCGGCCCCTTTTTCAACACCCAGGACTTCGTAGTAATCGCGCTTGGACATGGGTCCCACGCCTCCTGGTCAATTCGTTACGTGATGAGGGTCGGCTCGGAAACGCCGACGCGGGAGCTGGCCCCCGCGTCACCGTCTTCCTTGGCAGAAAGAGGAGTTACTGCTTCTTCTGCTCGTCTTTCACTTCTTCGTACTCGGCGTCGACCACGTCGTCCTCGGGCTTGGACGCGGCTTCCTCGGCGCCTTCACCACCTGCCTGGGCGGCGTCCGCCTGCTCGGCGTACATCTTCTGGGCGAGCTGGCCGGAGGCCTCGGTCAGCGCATCCAGTTTCTTCTGGATGTCGTCCTGGTCGTCGGTCTTGACCGCGGCTTCCAGGTCGCCGATGGCGGTTTCGATCGCCTGCTTCTCGTCGTCGGTCGCCTTGTCGCCGGCCTCTTCCAGAGTCTTGCGGGTGGCGTGGATCATGCCGTCCGCCTGATTGCGCAGTTGGACCAGCGCCTCGAACTTCTTGTCTTCGTCGGCGTGAGCCTCGGCGTCGCGCACCATCTGATCGATCTCTTCATCGGACAGACCGCTCGAGGCCTTGATGACGATGGACT
The DNA here is from genome assembly GCF_020622355.1 of Vreelandella malpeensis. Classification (GTDB taxonomy): domain Bacteria; phylum Pseudomonadota; class Gammaproteobacteria; order Pseudomonadales; family Halomonadaceae; genus Vreelandella; species Vreelandella malpeensis. The sequence continues at coordinate 52,162 of NZ_WHVL01000003.1, forward strand.
GCTCCTTGCCGGTCGCCTTGTCCTTCGCGGAGACGTTCAGGATACCGTTGGCGTCCAGATCGAAGGCGACCTCGATCTGCGGCACGCCGCGCGGGGCCGGCGGAATGTCGCTGAGATCGAAGCGACCCAGCGACTTGTTCTGCGCGACCTGCTTGCGCTCGCCCTGAGCCACGTGAATGGTCACGGCGGTCTGGTTGTCATCCGCGGTGGAGAAGGTCTGGGTCTTCTTCGTCGGGATGGTGGTGTTCTTCTCGATCAGCGGGGTCATCACGCCACCCAGGGTTTCGATACCCAGGGTCAGCGGAGTGACGTCCAGAAGCAGCACATCCTTGACGTCGCCGCCCAGCACGCCGCCCTGGATCGCGGCACCGACGGCCACGGCTTCATCCGGGTTGACGTCCTTGCGCGCGTCCTTGCCGAAAAACTCGGCCGCTTTCTGCTGCACCATCGGCATGCGGGTCTGGCCGCCGACCAGGATCACTTCGTCGATCTCGGAGGCGGAAAGACCAGCGTCTTTCAGCGCCATCTTGCAAGGCTCGAGGGAACGCTGCACCAGGTTTTCGACCAGCGATTCAAGCTTGGCGCGGGTCACCTTGACGTTGAGGTGTTTCGGGCCGGTGTTGTCTGCCGTGATGTAGGGCAGGTTCACGTCGGTCTGCTGGGCACTGGACAGCTCGATCTTGGCCTTCTCGGCGGCTTCCTTCAGGCGCTGCATGGCGAGGTTGTCGCCGGACAGGTCGATGCCGCTATCGGACTTGAACTGGTCGACCAGGTAGTTGATCAGCGCCAGGTCGAAGTCTTCGCCGCCCAGGAAGGTGTCGCCGTTGGTGGCGAGCACTTCGAACTGGGTCTCGCCGTCGACATCGGCCACTTCGATGATGGAGATATCGAAGGTACCGCCGCCCAGGTCATAGACCGCGATGGTCTTATCGCCGCGCGACTTATCCATGCCGTAGGCGAGTGCCGCAGCGGTCGGCTCGTTGATGATGCGCTTGACGTCGAGACCGGCGATGCGGCCGGCATCCTTGGTCGCCTGGCGCTGGCTGTCGTTGAAGTAAGCCGGCACGGTGATGACCGCCTCGGTGACCGCTTCACCGAGGTAGTCCTCGGCGGTCTTCTTCATCTTTTTCAGCACTTCGGCGCTGACCTGGGGCGGGGCCATCTTCTTGCCCTTCACTTCCACCCAGGCGTCGCCGTTGTCGGCTTCGGCGATCTTGTAAGGCACCATCTTGATGTCCTTCTGAACGACATCGTCCTTGAAACGACGACCGATCAGACGCTTGATGGCGTACAAGGTGTTTTCCGGGTTGGTGACCGCCTGGCGCTTGGCTGCCTGACCGACCAGCGTCTCGCCGTCGTCGGTGTAGGCGATGATGGACGGCGTGGTGCGGCCGCCCTCGGCGTTTTCGATGACCTTGGCGCTATCGCCGTCGAGAACCGCCACGCAGGAGTTGGTGGTGCCCAGGTCAATACCAATGATGCGTCCCATAGCAAAAACCTCGAATTCGGTGGTGACAAAAAGTGCAATCGGTCTGCGGCAGCGCCGCGGGTTGGCCTTTATCTGGGGGCCGCCCGGTACTTTTCAAGGGGCGATATCGCAATATCGCCGGATCGCGTCAGCCGGCTTTCTGGCTGACCACGACCATCGCCGGACGCACCAGCCGGCCGTTGAGCAGATACCCCTTCTGCATGACGTCCATCACGGTGTTGGGCTCGAGATCCGGGTTGGGCACCATGGCCATGGCCTCGTGCACCTGCGGGTCGAAGGGCTCGCCGTGGGGCTCGACGCTCTCGACGCCGAACTTCTGGAGCACGTCGAGCTGCATCTTGAGCGTCATGGACACACCTTCACGATGCGCTTCTGACGCGTCTTCCTGCATGCTCTCGAGTGCCTTCTCGAGGCCATCGACCACTGGCAGGAGCTCCTTGACGAACTTCTCCAGCGCGAACTTGCGCGCCTTGTCGGCTTCGGCCTCGGCACGGCGGCGCACGTTCTGGGCCTCAGCGGCGGCGCGCAGCGCCTGATCCTTGGCCTCCGCCAGACTCTGCTCAAGCTCCTCGACCTGAGCGGCCAGCACGTCGGCCTCCGGGTTGCCCGTGCCGTCGCCCATCAGGTCGCCGTCCAGCACCGGGCCGTCGTCCAGCACGCCGTCGATGTCACCTTCCACCAGGCGCTCCTCGTCGATTTGCTCGGACACGTCGGCTTCCTGCTCCTGGCGGGCCAGCTCGTCATCCAACGGGGTTTGCGGTTCTTTTGCCATGCCGTGCTCCTAAATGAGGTAGCGGCGCCGCGCGCGGCAGCCTACGTTGAAAAGGGTTGTGAGTTTGCCTGCACGCTATATGGGGGCCTTCCCGGGCATCTCAAGAGGGGCATTGAAGTGAGTTATCGACTACTGTATAAAACACCAATTATTGTATAAGCATCCAGTTTCTATAGAGCCCTGCCCAGGAGGCCCTATGCTGACCCAGCTAGTGATCCAGGATTACGCGATCGTCGATCGCCTAGAGCTTGATCTGACCCATGGCATGACCGCCATCACCGGCGAGACCGGGGCGGGCAAATCCATCTTGCTGGGGGCGCTGGGGCTGTGCCTTGGCGAGCGCGCCGAGGCGGGCAGCGTGCGCCATGGCTGCGAGCGCACCGATCTATCGGCGAGCTTCGACCTCGCCCACCTGCCTGCGGCCATCGAGTGGCTCGAGGCCCGAGAACTCTGCTCGGAAGAGTGTCTGCTGCGCCGCGTGGTGAGCGCCAACGGCCGCTCCAAGGCGTGGATCAACGGCCAGCCGGTGACCATCGCCGACCTCAAGGCGCTGGGCGAGCTCTTGATCCAGGTGCACGGCCAGCACGCCCACCAGGCCTTGATGCGCGAGGAGACTCATCTGGCGCTGCTCGACGACTACGCGGGGCTTCGCGAGCGGCGCCAGCAGCTCGGCGACACCTACAAGCAGTGGCGAAGCGCCAGGACGCGGCTCAAGCAGAGCCGCGAGGCGGGCAGTGAAGTGGAGGCCAAGCGCCAGCTGCTGCGCTATCAGGTCGAGGAGCTCGACCAGTTGGCGCTGGCCGAGGGCGAGCTCAAGACTTTGGAGGAGGAGCAGCACACCCTGGCTCACGCAGAGGAGACGCTGCGCGAGACCCAGTTCGCCGCAAAGTGCTGCGAAAGCGACGATGGCGGGGCGCTGTCATTGCTCAACCAGGCCCACGCGCGGCTCAGCGCCCTGCCCGGCAGCGACAAGGGCGTGCTGGCCAATACGCTCGCCATGCTCTCGGACGCCCGCATTCAGGTGGAAGAGGCCGCCGGCGAGCTTGCCCGCTTCGCCGACACCACCGAACTCGACCCGGAGCGTCTGGCCTGGGTGGACGAGCGCCTGACCGACGTGCACCGCATCGCGCGCAAGCATCACGTCGCACCGGAGGAACTCTGCGCGCTTCACCAGTCGCTGACCCGCGAGGTCACCCAGCTCGAGGCCAGCGACGAGGATCTCGAGACGTTGAGCAATCGGGTGGCAGAGCTTCGCGAGCGCTATCGCGAGCAGGCCAAGACCCTCAGCGAGGCGCGCCAGAAGGCCGCCGGGCGCCTGGGCAAGGAAGTCCAGCAGCAGCTGGCGTTTCTGGCCATGGGTAAGGCACACTTCGAGGTGGCGGTCTCACCGCGGGAGACGCCGAGCCAGGAGGGCCTCGACCAGGTGCAGTTTCTGATCAGCGCCAACCCGGGCCAGCCTGCACGCCCCTTGACCAAGGTCGCCTCCGGGGGCGAGCTTTCGCGCATCAGCCTGGCGATCCAGGTCGTCGCGGCCAGCCACTCCACCATCCCCAGCCTAGTGTTCGACGAGGTGGACGTGGGTATCTCCGGCGCCACGGCGGAAATCGTCGGCCAGCTTCTGCGCAAGCTGGGCGAAAACGGCCAGGTGATGACCGTGACCCACCTGCCCCAGGTAGCCGCGCAAGCCCATCAGCACCTGCATATCGAAAAACGTGCCAAGCGCGACAGCACCTTGACCCACATGGCGCTGCTCGACGAGCAGGGACGAATCAGCGAGCTGGCCCGCATGCTGGGCGGGGTGACGCTTTCGGAACAGACCCTGGCCCACGCCCGCGAGATGCTCGACGCCAGCCAGCGCCGCCCGCACTGACACCGCGTACTTCTCCAGAAACCAAAGCGCCCCCGTCGATCGATCGACGGGGGCGCTTTCTTGCCGGGGTGCGCATCAAACGGTCAGTCCACCGTCACGCCTTGGGCCGCACGTACAGCACCAGCGCATGATCGATCAGCTCGAACCCATGCTCTTCGGCAATCTCCTGCTGGCGGCGCTCGATGATCTCATCGACGAACTCGATGATCTCGCCGCTATCCAGGCACACCATATGGTCGTGATGCTCCTCCTGAGTCATCTCGAACACCGCGTGGCCGCCATCGAAGTTGTGACGGATCACCAGTCCCGCCGTCTCGAACTGCGTCAGCACGCGATAGACGGTGGCAAGGCCCACGTCCTCGCCCGCATCGATCAGTGTCTTGTACACTTCTTCTGCGCTAAGGTGGTGCTGACCCGAAGCATTTTCGAGGATCTGCAGGATCTTGACGCGCGGCAGGGTCACTTTCAGCCCGGCTTTGCGCAGTTCATGGTTCTGATCGGCCATGGTTGCTCTTCGCAGTAACAGGTTAGGTCGGGTATGATCGACCGAAACCACGATAGTGAAGAACAGGCCCAAATGCAAAAATTGACACGAATCATTACGCTTTCCGTCGCCCTGACCGTCGTCAGCGGCTGCAGCTACGTCGGCGTCTACAAGCGCGACATCCCCCAGGGCAACCTGGTGACTCAGGAGATGGTCAGCCAGCTTCAGCCGGGCATGACCCAGGAGCAGGTGACCTACGTCATGGGGCGGCCGCTTCTGGAGGCGCCTTTTGACTCTCGCGAGTGGGATTACGTCTACCGCCTCGACAAGGCCTACGCCGGCGTCGAGCAGCGCCGCGTCACTCTCACCTTCGATGACGCCGGTCGGCTGGTCAACGTGGAGCAGCAGGGCGATCTCTCGCGGGCACCTTCGATCAGCACCGATCGCGGCGTGGGCCCGGCCACGGAGTTCGACGATCCGGCGATGCCGCTTCTGACACCGAGCCGCCCGGCAGACACGCAGCCGACCCCGTCGAACGCGCCGGCGGCCACCCCCGACAACGCGCCGGAGCCGCAGCCGGTACTCCTCTCCGAATAGCGCGCTAGCGCTTCGCCTGGCGCCGGGCGCGCGCCAGGCGGGCAGCCTTGGGATCGATCTCGAGCGGGCGATACACTTCGATGCGATCGCCCGGCGAAAGCGTCTGGCGCTGCGGCTCGCGCAGCGTCTTGCCGAAGACGCCGAGCGGCGCCTCGTCGAACAGAGCCGGCGACACCTCGGGGAAGAGCAAGGGGAGCCCGGCAAGGGCAACGGCCTCGCGGGCGGTCGTCTCGCCCATGACCTCGACACTCACCACACGCTGGCAGGCAGGCGTGGCAAAGGCGACCTCGACGAGAAACGGGGCGTTTTCCGCACTACCGGCCATACAGCTCGTCCGCACGTTTGGTGAACGCATCCACCAACTGCCCCGCGATCTGCTGGAAAATCTTGCCGAAGGCCATGCTGAGCAGCCGATTGGCGAACTCGAACTCCATCTCCAGGCTGACCTTGCAGGCATCCTCGCCCATCGGGGTGAAAAGCCAGCGCCCCTTCAAGCGCTTGAAAGGCCCATTGACCAGCGAAAGCTCGATACGCTCCGGCGCCTCCAGCTCGTTGCGGGTGGTGATGGTCTGCTCGACACCGGCGCGGCCCAGGGTCATTTCGCCGACCAGATGCGTCTCGTCGCGCTCGATCAGCCGGGCACGGCGACAGCCGGGAAGGAACTCGGGGTAGCGTTCGAAGTCATTCACCAAATCGAACATCTGTTGAGGAGTGTGCCGCACCAGGGCGGTACGATTGACGGTTGGCATTGACCTCTCCGCTGACTTCACAGTGCCCACAGCGTATCATGGGACGCATATTTTCAGACCTTGAATGGTATCACGCCTACCCTCATGACGAAGGGGGCTACCGAAAGACTAGACGACGAGGTTCCATGGCCACGAAGAAAGGTAACAGCAAGGGCCCCAGCAGCAGCTCCATTGCCCAGAACAAGAAGGCGCGCTTCGAGTACCATATCGACGAGACCTTCGAGGCGGGCCTTGCGCTTGCCGGCTGGGAAGTGAAGAGCCTGCGCGCGGGCAATGCCCAGCTCACCGACACCTACATTCTGATACGCAACGGCGAGGCGTGGCTGCTGGGTAGCCACATCACGCCGCTCAACACGGCCAGCACCCACGAGATCGCCGACCCCACCCGCACTCGAAAGCTTCTGCTGCACCGCAAGGAGATCGCCAAGATCTTCTCCGTGACCCAGGACAAGGGCCACACCTGCGTGCCGCTGAAACTCTACTGGAAGCGCAACAAGGTGAAGTGCGAACTGGCGCTGGTGACCGGCAAGAAGCTTCACGACAAGCGGGCCACCGAGAAAGACCGCGACTGGAGTCGTCAAAAAGGCCGGATCATGCGGGAACATAACCGCGCCTAGCTGGTCAATTGAAGTCGAGCACGTTAGACTAGTGTTCTGACCTAGGGGGCGACATGGTTTCGACGCTGGTAACAAACCCTGAGGTGCATGCCGAGAGCGTGATGTATCTCGTAAATACCACATCACGAAAAATAGTCGCAAACGACGAAAACTACGCTCAAGGCGCGCTGGCAGCTTAAACCCTGCTAGCTTCTTGTCTGGCCCTGCGGTGATGTGCCTATTCATCGCGAAGGGGATATGAGCTAAAGCTGATAGGACCGCGGTTGGCGGTGTCTTCTCGTCAACCGTTAAACTTTAGAAGGCTCGCGCGGCCGGATCCTGATCGTCGGAGCCGGTAGCGTCAAAGCAAAAGACGAAATCTAAGCATGTAGAGCCGATGGGCAAGTGCTGGCGGACGCGGGTTCAATTCCCGCCGCCTCCACCAGACACCCCGCAAATCAAGCACCTTTGGGTGCTTTTTTTGTGCCTGTCGTTTGGCGGGCCGCTCTGTAGGCTGGGCTACACTGGAATGACCCACTGCTGGAGCCTGTCCATGGACAAGAAGATCATCGACGTGATTCGCCAGAACGAAGGCATTCCCGAGAGCGTGAGCGACGAGGCGATCGCCCGGGAGTACAAGGGCACCTATACCGCCGCCCGGGCCGCTATCAGCCTCGACCACACGCCGCTGGATCAGGTCATGGCGGATACGATGGCGAAGGTGCTGCCGTTCATGCGCAAGAACAAGAAGTAGCCATTGCAAGGCCCTGTGCTTTCCTCGTGCGGGGCTTTTTATTCATACTGTCACTTACTGCACACTGTCACCGCGGCCCGCTTGAGCCTGCCTTTTCCGATTCACTCTCCAAGGATGGCTTTGATGGCCGACGACGATCAACACCCCGACAACGAAACCCGGCTTCTCTACATCCAGGAGCGCCTCGACGAACAGGACACGCCCGCCCTCGCCGCGCTGTTCAACGCGCTCGAGACCGTCGAGACCACTCGAATCCTCGAGTCCTTCCCGCAGAAGACCCGCGATCTTCTGTGGCCGCTCATCCCGACGGAGGACATCGGCGAGGTGCTCGCCGGCGTCGACGAGGAGATCCGCGCCGACTACGTCGAGGATCTCTCGGCAAGCGACCTGGAAACCATCGTGCGTGGGCTCGACGCCCAGGACGTTGCGGAAGTGCTCGACGTCACCGACGACGAGACCAAGAGCAGCGTCTACGCCAGCCTCGACGACAACATCCGCGCCCAGGTGGAAAACCTGCACGCCTACGAGGAGGACGTGGTGGGCCGCTACATGGACCCGGAAACCGTCAACGTGAAGCAGGGCGTCTCCCTCGAGGCGGTGCAGCGCTACATCCGCATCCATCACCTGCTCGACGATCAGTCGCAGCAGATCATGATCACCGACAAGGAGAAGCGCCTGCTCGGCACGCTGACACTGATCGATCTGGTCAAGCAGCCCCAGGAAGCGCGAGTGGAAGAGTACATGGTCGACTCCTTCACCCTGAACGACCAGATGCGCGTCAACAACGCTGCCGTGCTGCTGCGCTCCAAGGAGCTGTCCTTCGTGCCGGTGTGCGATGCCGACGGCATCCTGGTCGGCCAGCTCAACGCCGCCGACGTGCTGGAGATCACCCAGGACAACGCGGACATGACGCTCAAGCACATGTCCGGGGTGAGCGACGAGGAGGAGGTCTTCACCCCCATCCTGCGCAGCGCCAAGAGCCGCGGCCTCTGGCTCGGGCTCAACCTGCTCACCGCCTTCCTGGCAGCGTTCGTGATCGGCCAGTTCGAGGCCGTGCTTGATCAGATCGTGGCCCTGGCCATCCTCATGCCAGTGGTCGCCAGCATGGGCGGCATCGCCGGTAGCCAGACGCTCACGGTAGTGATTCGCGGTCTGGCGCTGGGCCAGCTGGTCGGCGACAACACGCGCTGGCTCTACAACAAGGAACTCATGGTCGGCATGAGCAACGGCCTGGTATGGTCCCTGGTGGTCGGCGCGATCTCGTACGTATGGTTCGGCCAGGCCCTCATCACCCTGGTCATCACCCTGGCGATCTTCGTCAACATGAGTCTCGCCAACCTCTCCGGCGTCGTCATTCCGCTGATCCTCAAGCGCCTCAAGATCGACCCGGCGCTCTCCGGTGCGGTCATCCTCACCACCGTGACCGACGTGGTGGGCTTTCTGTCATTTCTGGGGCTGGCGACGCTGATTATCTTGTGACGGCCTCGCCATTGGCGTACTTGATCCAGGTCTTGCCTAGATGATTACGCAACTCGTGGCCTACGCGCTTGCCGTCGCGGGCCTCGAGAGCCGCGAGGATGGCTTCATGCTCCTCCATGGCACTCGCCCACTTGTCGTTCTTCTGGTTCGAAAGATAGCGAACGCGATAGAGCTGGCGACTCAAGTTGGCATGCATGTCGATCAGTGTGGCGTTACCCGAAAGCGCCACGATCCGGTTGTGGATATCCTGATTCAAGCGAAAGTAGTTCTGCCGGTCGCGACGTAGAAACGCCGCCTTCATTTCATAGTGGAGTGCCTGGAACTCGGCGATGTCCTCGTCGCTCGCCACGGCACAGGTCAACTCGGCGGCGGCCTGCTCGAGGACACTCAGCACATACGCCTTCTCTTTCATGTCCGCCGCACTCACCTCTGCCACGACCGCGCCGCGATTCGGGGAGATGACCACCAGCCCCTCGGCAGCGAGGATCTTGAGTGCTTCACGCAAGGGCGTTCGGGACACCTGGAGCTCCAGGGCCAGTGTACGTTCCGGCAAACGCTGGCCCGGCTGGAAATGGTCCATGACAATGTGCTCGCGCAGGTAATGGGCGACCTTCTCGACCAACCCCGCGTGGGCGTTTTGAACGGTTTCTTCCATAGCGTTATTCGCTTTTCATAGTGATGGAGCAGAATGGCATACCAAAAAAAACCTTTCAAACTCGTCATGCCAATTTGCATTTTTATAATAACTTATAACTAACAGTTACTTATATAACCATAAATACCATTGTCGACTAAAGTAGCAGGCTCAACCCGTTGACCCTATAAATGGTATACCACTACATTTCCACGGTCTGCATGCCTTGCCTTTACGGCATCGAAGTATGTCTGCATCCGTCGCTGTATCGCAGCATCGTTGGCCTTATCAGGAAATACCCTTCACCATGAATTATTTACAGCATTTCGAGCCGACCGCTATCGTGGAAGCCTGCGTGGCCGGTGCGGGAGACTTCGGCCGCGGCGTGCTGCGCCAGGCGCGTCAGATGAAACAGCTCTCGGCGCGTATCGCCATCGACATCAATCCGGAACGAGCGGCACAAGCCTTCCGGTATGCGGGCGTGGCGGATAGCGACATTATGGTATGCCATTCGGAAAGCGACGCTCAGCAAGCCTGGGACAAAGGCCTGTTCGTCGCGGCCTCCTCTTTCGATACCATCAAGGCACTGCCTTTCGACATTCTTGTCGAGTCCACCGGCATACCGGACGTTGGCGCCCAGTACGCAGAAAGCGCACTGCTGGCCGGCAAGCACGTGGGGATCGCCACCAAGGAGACCGAATCCGTCGTCGGCCCCTACCTGACCCGCCTGGCCATGGAGCAAGGGCGTCTTTTCACCCCTCTGGACGGCGATCAGCCGAGCCTGTTGGTCGGCCTTCTCACCTGGGCGGAGACCCTGGGCTTCGAAATCATCGCCGCCGGCAAGAGCAGCGAATACGACTTCATCTGGGACGAGTCGGCAGGGGTCGTGCGTTGCAACGACAGCGAGTACGACGCCCGGGACCTGGCCCCCTTGTGGGCCTTGGAAGACCAGGATGCCCGCGCCACAGTGAAGGCACGAGGGGAGGTGCTCGCCGCCATCCCCCAGATTTCGGTGCCGGATCTTTGCGAGATGGTCAACGTCGCCAATGCCACCGGTTTGCAGCCGGATCTGCCGGAATTTCATGCCTTGGTGCTGCGTACCATCGAAGTGCCCACCCTGCTGGACACCCAGGCCCACGGGGGAGTGCTCGAGGGCGGCCGCCGTCTGGAGGTCTTCAACTGCCTGCGCCGTCCGGACGAGCTGAGCTTTGCTGGCGGCGTGTTCGTTGTGGTGCGCTGTGAAGACCCCCACGTGTGGCAACTGCTGCGGGGCAAGGGTCACGTGATGAGCCGCAGCGGTGACAGCGCCATGATCTACCTGCCGCGTCACCTGCTTGGTCTGGAAGCGCCCATTTCACTGCTCGATGCGGTGCTCAATGGCCTAAGCTCCGGCGGCGGCGAGGCGACTACACCGAAATTTGACCTGACCGCCCGGGCCACCCTGGCCATCCCGGCGGGGCAGTTGCTCGAGATGAAAGGCCATCACCGTCATATCGACGGCCTGCGCCCGGAGATCCACCCCGCCCAGGCCCTGGCCAACGACGCGAGGGTGCCGTTCTACCTGCTGCCCGGTGCGAAGGTGCTGCGCGACATTGCCCCTGGTCAGCTCATCACCCTGGCGGACGTTGACCTGCCGGACAGCAAGCTCAAGGCGCTGCGCCTGGCCCAGGACGCTCTTTTCTCGATGTAACCCGCGAAAGCGATGCCGGGCAACGTCGTCGTTGTCCGGCAGCATAGCCGAAAGCAATAACAAACACTCTGGAGAACATAATGCCTGCTCACTACTTCAAGTACGCCACCCTCGGTCTGGCCCTGCTCGGCACCACCACCGGCGCCGTTGCCAGCGACGCCGACGATTTCCCCAGCAAGCCCATCCAGTTTCTGGTGGCCGCTGGCGCCGGCGGCGGTACCGACAACTTCGCCCGGGTGGTTCGCCCGATGTTTGAAGAGGCCATTGGCGGTGCCCGCATCACCGTGGTCAACCTGCCCGCCGCCTCTGGAGCGCTGGCCCACCAGCGTACCGCGAACGGTGAGCCCGACGGCCACACCCTGGACTTCGCCTCCACCACCCTCGTGACCTCTCTGGCGGCCGGTCAGAATCCGGTAGGCCTGGATCAGCTGACACCGGTGGCGCGCATGCAGTCTGACGTGATGGCACTGTTCGTCAATCCAGAGCGCTTCGAGGACTTCGACGCCTTCAAGACCTACGCCGAAGAGAACCCGGGCAAGGTCACCGTGGGCGGTACCCACACAGCGAGCCCGGACCACATGGCGTTTCTGTCGCTGGTGGATGCCTCGGGCCTGGACATGAACTTCATTCCCTACGACAGCACCGGCAACGCCACCGCCAACGTGCTCGGCGGCAACATCGACGCCACCACCACCTCCCTGAGTCCGCTTCTGAGCTACATCGATGCAGGCCAGATGGCGCCGATCCTGGTCTTCAGCGACGAGCGTCTCGAGGATTACCCGGACGTGCCCACCACCGTGGACAACGGTTGGGAACTCACCGACGGCAACGACCGGGCCATCTTCGTGCACGCGGATACGCCAGCTTTGATCGTTGCGCGCCTTGAAGACGCCTTCAAGACCGTCTTCGACTCCGAGGACTACCAGGCCTACGCCGAGCGGGTCAACCTCGACTACCGCGATGGCTGGATGGGCGGCGACGAGTACCGCCAGCGTCTGGAAAGCAACTATGAGCTGTACACGCGTCTGCTGGAAAACGACTGATCCCTCATCGGGCTCCTTTGACGCTTCGTTCAAAAGACCGGTCCCCAGGGCCGGTCTTCCGATATTCCCTCAGGACTTATCATGCACGCCAGGATCACTCTCTTTGCACTGGGGATCGTGTCGCTCGCGGGGGTCGCGCTCTACCCGACGCTGCAATTCCCAAGCTCCGCCCAGGTTTCCACCTTCATCGGCCCGCGCGTCTGGCCCTTGACGCTGATCGTCGTCTTGCTGGTGCTGGGTGTCGTGCTTCTGGCATTGACCTGGCGCGACCGCGCCCGTGCGCCCGTCAACGATGAACCCGACACCCAGCGCCCGGCGCTCGGGGCCGGGCGCTTTCGCCACTGGTGGTTCATCGCCGCCGCCGTGGGTTACACGCTCTTGATGCAGAGCGTGGGGTTTCTCGTGGCCAGTCTGGTCTTCACGCTGCTCGGCACCCTGCTGCTTGGCGCCCGCTCCTGGGTCACCATCCTGATCACCTTGATCGTTGCCGCGGCGCTGATGCAGGGCGTGTTCGTCACCCTGCTCGGCATCCCCATGCCTTGAGGCTGCCCCCTTACCTTCACTTTCCAGGGAGTCGAACATGCTAGAAAATTTCTTGGGCGGGTTGGCGGTGGTGATGCAGCCACTGAACCTGCTGCTCTTGACCTCTGCGGTCTTCATTGGCTTCATCGGTGGCGCCCTGCCCGGCATCAGCGGCGTGATCCTCGTGGTCATCCTGCTGCCCGTCACCTATGGCATGGAGCCCACCACCGCGTTCATGGTGCTGACCGCCATCTACGGGGCCACGGTCTTCTCGGGGTTGATCACGGCAATTCTCTACCGTGCCCCGGGCACCCCCGAGGCGGTGATGACCGCCTTCGACGGCTACCCGATGACCCAGCGCGGCGAAGCCGGAAAGGCCTTGGGCATCGGCGTGCTGAGCTCCGCCATCGGCGGGCTCGTCGGCACCATCGCACTGATCGTCTTCACCCCCATGCTCGCGACCATGGCGCTTCGGTTTTCCTCGCCGGAATATTTCGCCCTGGCGGTGCTGGGGCTGACCGTGGTGGCCTCATTGGGTGGGCGGCTCATCTTCGGCCTGATCGGCGCTGCCCTCGGGCTCTTCATCGCCACCATCGGGATCGACCCGCTGACCGGCACCAGCCGCTATACCTTCGGCAACCTCAATCTGGCCGAGGGCGTTGGCCTGATTCCGGTCATCGTGGGGCTGTTCGCCGTGTCCGAGGTGATGAAGCGCACCCTGGACCATGAAAGCCACCAGCCGTTGACCAAGGTGAAGGTCAAGATCTTCGATCTGCCCATCCTGCGCCAGATCGGCAATACCCTTACTCGCTCCTCGATCATCGGGGTGATCATCGGCATCCTGCCCGGTATCGGCGCGAGCACCGCGGCCATGGTCAGCTACAGCGAAACGGTGCGCTGGTCCAAGCATCCGGAAAAATTCGGCAAGGGGGCGCCTGAAGGCATCGCCGCGCCGGAATCCGCCAACAACGCCGCGGCCATGGGGGCCTTGGTGCCGTTGTTCGCCCTCGGTATTCCGGGAAGCGGTACCACCGCGGTCATCCTGGGAGCCTTCATCATGCACGGCCTGCAGCCGGGGCCGATGTTCATGCTTACCAGCAGCGACCTGATCTACGCGGTCTTTGCGGGGCTGTTCATCGTCAATTTCATGATCCTGCTCTTTTCCAAGCCGTTCATCGTGCTGTTCACCAAGCTCTTGAACGTGCCCTACTCGGCGCTGGGTCCCATCATCATCATGTGCTGTGTGGTGGGTACCTACTCGGTGCGCAACTCCATGTTCGATGTCTGGCTAATGCTCGGCTTCGGGGTGCTGGGCTATCTGCTCGAGAAGATCAACTTCCCCATGGTGTCGATCATCCTTGGCCTTGTGCTCGGCCCTATCGCCGAAAGCGAGCTGCGCCGGTCGCTGTCCATGTCCCAGGGCAGTTTCGAGATCTTCCTGACTCGCCCGATCAGTGCCACGCTGCTGGCAGTGGCGCTCTTGCTGCTCGCTGTCACCTTGTTCATGCCGCTGGTCAAGCGCGCGCGCCGTCGCGCCGCCACCGGCCCGTCCTTTGGAGAATGACATGACGCTCGTACTGGGTGCCATCGCCGACGATTTCACCGGCGCGACCGATCTTGCCAACAATCTGGTGCGCGGCGGCATGCGCTGCGTCCAGGTGATCGGCGTGCCCGACACCCCGGCAGATCTGAGCGACGTGGACGCGGTGGTGGTGGCGCTGAAGTCCCGTTCCTGTCCCGCGGATGACGCCGTTCGCGACTCCCTCGCTGCCCTGGCGTGGTTACAGGAGCAGGGGGCTCGTCAGATATTTTTCAAGTACTGCTCCACCTTCGACTCCACCGAGCGGGGCAACATCGGCCCGGTGGCGGACGCCTTGCTCGAACGCCTGGGCGCCCGCCACACCGTGATGGTGCCTGCCTTTCCGATCAACGGGCGCACGGTCTACCAGGGGCACCTGTTCGTCGGCGACCGGCTCTTGAACGATAGCGGCATGCAGCACCACCCGCTCACGCCCATGACCGATGCGGACCTGATACGCGTGCTCTCGCACCAGACCCCGCACCGGGTGGGACTGGTCGACCGGGCCACGCTCGGGCGCGGCGCCGATGCCGCCCGCCAGCGTCTGGCCGAGCTCGCGGATCAGGGCGTGCGCCACGTCATCTGCGATAGCGTGGACGATACCGATCTCGAGGTTCTCGCCGAGGCCAGCGTCGATCTCGCGCTGGTGACCGGCGGCTCCGGGCTCGGCCAGGCCCTGCCCGCCCAATACCGCGCCAAGGGTTGGCTCGACGAAATCGCTACCCCCGGGCGCCTGTCGCCCGCCTGCGGCGCGGCACTGGTGCTATCGGGCAGTTGCTCCCGGGCGACCCTTGCCCAGGTGGACGACTTCCTAGGCCGTCATCCCGGCGCCGGCTTCGCTCTGGACCCGAACGCCCTGGCACTGGGCGACGAGCAGTGGGAGCAGGCGCTGGCCTTCGCCCTGGATCGTATCGAGCAAGACGCACCGGTGCTGATCTACGCCTCCGCCGACCCGACGAAGGTCCAGGCCGCTCAGCAAAGGCTTGGCGTCGAGCGGGCTGGAGAACTGGTGGAGTGCGCCCTGAGTCAACTGGCGGTAACGCTGGTCAATGAAGGCGTGGGACGACTGCTGGTGGCCGGCGGCGAAACCTCCGGGGCGGTGGTCTCGGCCCTCAGGATCTCGGCGCTGCGCATCGGCGAGCAGATCGACCCGGGGGTGCCCTGGACTCAGGCCACGCTCAAGGGCCACACCGCTCCGCTTTCCTTGGCGCTGAAATCGGGTAATTTCGGCGGCGTCGACTTCTTCACCCGCGCCTTCGAGGTATTGTCATGAGCATTCACGAGCAGAACCGCCAGCGCGAGCAGATCAGCCTTCTCGGCAAGTCGCTGTTCGACCGGGGCCTGACCATGGGCTCGAGCGGCAACATCAGCGTACGCCTGGAGGACGGCGGCTGGCTGATGACGCCGACCAACGCGTGCCTGGGTCGACTGGACCCGGCGCGCATCTCGCATCTCGACCCGCACGGTCGCCTGGTGAGTGGCGATGCCCCCACCAAGGAGCATTTCCTGCACACGGCGATGTACGACGAGCGTCCTCAGTCCGGCGCCATCGTCCACCTGCACTCCACCCACTCCGTCGCGGTCTCCTGCCTGCCGGGCATCGACCCCTGCGACTGCATTCCACCGATCACCGCCTACTACGCGATGCGGGTGGGCAAGCTGCCCCTGGTGCCCTACCACATTCCCGGCGACAAGGCGCTGGGAGACGCGGTACGTGGGCTTGCGGGAAAGCACAGCGCCGTGCTGCTGGCCAACCACGGCCCGGTGGTGGCGGGCAAGAACCTGGAGGCCGCCGTCTACGCCACCGAGGAGCTCGAGGAGACCGCCAAGCTCTTCTTGCTGCTGCGCGGCGAAAGCCCGCGCACCCTGACCCCGGAGCAGGTCGCCGAACTCGAGGCCAGGTTCCCGCGCGACTGAACCTGCATGGCTACATTCGTGCCTGGCTACCGTTCACCGAAACCGCCAGCGCTTCAAGCGTTTCACGCCAGACGCCGCCTCTCTCGCCCACCAGCCGCGCCCAAGCGCGGCTTTTCACGTCCATGGCAAGTCGGTGAACTCGACCGCCACGCCCCTGTGCACCTTTAGGCAATTGACGAAACGAGGCGGGCGTCCCATCTTTGGTCGATGCAGGCCCCCCTTGAGGCCAGCGCTGCCAGCGAGGTGCTCGCTGTGGTCGCACGGGTGTCGTCAATGCGCCGGGGCGCTTAGGTGGCGACGCCGCGCAGCCGAGGGTATATGCTAGCGCGATTCATGATGGCCGCTTACTGCGCTGAACAGTGCCTTTGGAGAGAAGATGACGAGCCTTTCAGCGGTGAACAACACGCTCTATGACACCTTGACAGCGAAGCTGCCGCCCATGCTGGCAAAATCCCTTGCCCGCGCGCCCAGCCTGCCATCGCTGCCCGCCGTAGCGCTCGAGGTGCTCGAGGTCGCGCGCTCGCCGGATGCTTCGCTCCAGGACTACGCCAGCGTCATCGAACACGATCCCGCGCTCACCGCGCGACTGATCGGCGCCGCCAACAGCGCCCACCATCTCAACGCGGCGGGCTCGGCTTGCACCGGGCTCGAGGCGACCCAACGGCTGGGAACGGACGCGACGATCGCGACCGTATTGAGCTTCACGCTGCTCAAGGACATCGAGGCCAACGAAACGGCGGTGCCTATCTGGCAGCGCGCGATCGCCGCGGCGGCGATCGCGAGCCAACTGGCCCAGAAACTCTGCCCGGATCGGCTGGGCTACGTGTTCACCGTCGCCCTGCTGCAGGACATCGGCGTGCTGGCGCTGCAGATGACGTTCCCGGCCCAGGCGCAAGCACTCTACGAACGACACGATCAATCCCACATGCAGCTGGCCCAGAACGAGCGCCATCATTTCGGCTGCGACCATACGCTGGTGGGTGCCTGGATCGCCGCCCGGTGGGGGCTGCCCGAAAGCCTCGTGCACGCCATCAACGAGAGCCACGATAGCGTCTTCACCGACGACAATGTCGCCGTGTGCGTACGGCTTTCCGGTCCACTGGCGGATGCCTGGCTTTCGGCGAATCCGGCGCGCGCGTTCTCGACGCTGCTCTACGAGCTTTCCGTCTCCAATACCGAGCACGTGGTCATCCTCGAGGCGCTCTTCTACGCCATGCATCGTCAGATCGCGCTGTTGAGCGATCTGCTCAAGCTGGCGATTCCGCTTCCTCTGGACAGCGTCGAGGTGCTCACCGAAGCCAAGCAGCTGCTGTATCAGCACGCGCTCGTTCTTGGCGCTCGTCTGCAGGCCCAGCAGGAAACGCTCGAAGCGCTCGAAAGCCGCCACGGCCAGTTGCTCGAGCGCAGCCGCATCGACCCTTTGACCGGGCTTGCCAACCGCGCCTGGCTCGAAGAGCAGCTTCACGAGCACTTCGCGCGCTGTCGCCTCGAAAAACGCGCCATGACGGTCGTCTTCATCGATTTGGATCACTTCAAGGCGCTCAACGACGAACACGGCCACGGCACCGGCGACGAGGTACTGCAGTGCTTCGGCCAGGCGCTCTCCTCGCTGGTACGAGCCACCGACGTGGCGGGCCGCTACGGCGGCGAGGAGTTCTTGATCATCCTGCCCGACGAGACCGCAGAAAGCGCCCGCCAGCTCGCCCAGCGCATCATGACGCTGCTTGACCGCGAGCCCATGGCCCGGAGCGAGTTCGGCCCGCTCTACATCTCGGTGTCGATCGGCATCGCCTGCCTGGAAGACGGCATGTTCGCAAGCGAACACGAGCTGATCGCCGCCGCCGACCAGAGCATGTATCACATCAAGCGCTCGGGCCGCAGCGGCGTGGCGGTCTACGGCCATTAACCCGTCATTGCCCGGGGGAGATACAGGGCGATGGCCGGGAACAGGTGCAGCAGCGCGATCGAAAGCAGCATCAGCAGGAAAAACGGCAGCGTCGCCTTGGTGATCGTCAGGATGTCCTTGCCGGTCAGGCTCTGGATGACGAACAGGTTGAAGCCGACCGGCGGGGTGATCTGCGACATTTCCACCACGATGACCAGGTAAATGCCGAACCAGATCAGATCGAACCCCGCTGCGCTGACGACCGGCATGATGATCGCCGTGACCAGCAGAATCAGCGAAATGCCATCCAGAAAACAGCCCATGACCAGCAGCAGCAGCGTCAACGCGACCAGCAGCATGGTCGGGGAAAGCCCCATTTCGCTAATCGTCTGGGCCAGGCGCATGGGTACCTGAGTGAAGCCCATGGCGGAGGTCAGAAACGATGCTCCGGCGATGATGAAGGCGATCATGCAGGCGGTGCGGATCGCGGCGAACAGTGAACTCGTGAAGATCGCCCGATCGAAGTGGCCGTTGAAGCGCGCGATGATCATCGACAGCACCACCCCGATGGCCGCCGCTTCGGTGGGCGAGGCAAGCCCGCCGTAGATCGAGGTGATGATGCCACCGATCAGCAGCAGAATCGGCAAGAGCGATAGCGTCCTGCGCAGCTTCTCGCCCAGGCTCATCGAGGCCTCGTCGCTCCCGGTCAATCCCGCGCGCTCGCCCTTCACCAGCGCCCAGACGATCAGGTAGCCCATGAACAGCGCCAGGATCATGAGTCCCGGGCCGACCCCGGCCATGAACAGCCGCGAGATCGACTGCTCGGTGACTACGCCGTAGACGATCAGCACGATCGACGGCGGAATCAGAAGCCCCAAAGTAGAGGCGCTGGCGAGCGTGCCGATCGCGAGGCTGCTGTCGTAGCCACGACGCTCGAGCTCGGGCAGCGTCATCTTGCCCACGGTGGCGCAGGTGGCGGCCGACGAGCCGCACACCGCGGCGAACAGACCGCTGCCGATGATGTTGGTGTGCAAAAGGCGCCCCGGCAGGCGATTGAGCCACGGCGAGAGCCCGCGGAACATGTTGTCCGCAAGCCCCGAGCGAAACAGGATCTCACCCATCCAGATGAACATGGGAAGCGCGGTGAGATCCCAGCCGTAGCTGGCGCCCCAGAAGTCCGAGGCGAGCACGGTGCCCGGCGCGAAGGGGCTGAAGAATTCGAGCGCGACCCAGGCCGTGCCCATCAATGCAAAGGCCACCCAGACGCCGCTGCCCAGCAGCGCGAACAGGGTGACGATGGTGACCAGACTCAGTAGTAGCACGAAGGCTTCTCCAGGGGTTTATCGTTCGATGCTGGCTTGGCGGCCGGCGAATCAATGCATCTCGCTATCGTCGGTGGCGGTGGCTTCGCGAAAACTCGACGGGTCGCGCACGGCGATCCTGAGTGCGATCACCAGCGCCTCGATCAGCGCCAGGCACAGAAGCGCCACGCCGGTGACCAGCACGGCCTGCGGAATCCACAGCGGAAGCTTCAGAAAGCCCGATGAAACGTCGTTGTACTGGAGGCTCTCCCGGGCCAGCTCGATCAGGCCGTACCCGAGCACCAGGCTGATGGCGAGCGCCACGAGCAGCGCGGCGACCTCGAACCACACCCGCACCCGCGAAGGCAGCTTGGCGATCAGCAGCGTTACGCGAATGTGCGCATGGTGGGTGAAGGTATAGGCCAGGCCCAGAAAGGTCGCCCCGACCAGTAGATACGCGGCCATTTCGGAGACCCCGGTGATGCTGATGCCGAGCCGGGCCTGGCCCACCAGCACCAGCAGCGCATCGATCAGGCGAAACGAGACCTGTAGCGTGATCAGCGCACAGATCGCGATCATGCAGGCAGCCGCCCCCCACGCGCCCAGGCGATAGAGCTTGTCGAGCTTGAATAACATGGTGTCTACCTCGGATGGAGCGCCAGCGGGGAGAGGCCGACGCCTCTCCCCGACAGGTCATTCGCCGATCTGGGCGCGATAGCTTTCGAGTGCCTGCTCGGCTTCCTCGTCGGCACGCTCGAGCCAATCCTGATACAGCTCGTCGCCGGCCGCCTGCAGCGCTGCCGCCACCTCGGCGTTGGGCTCGGAGACGCTGACGCCGTTCTCCTCGAGTGCGGCCAGACTCGCCTGGTTATCTTCACGACTCATCTGCCAGCCCCGCTCCTCGGCACGCGCAGCGGCGTCCATGAGCACCTGCTGGGTGGTTTCATCCAGCCGGTCGAAGCTGCGTTGGCTGATGAACACGATGTTCTTGGGCAGCCACAGGTTGGCGTCGGTGTAGTCCGAGACGTAGTCCCAGGCACTCATCGCGTTGCCGGTGGAACTCGAGGTGATCATCGCATCGACACGGCCGGTGCTGAAGGCCGTCGGGATGTCCGACTCCTCGGTCTCGGTGGGGCTGCCGCCCAGGTTGTTGACGAAGCGCTGGGTGTTGATGTTCGGCGCGCGCACCCGGAGCCCCTCGAACTGAGCCGGATCGGTCAGCGCCTGGGCGGTGTAGATGCCCTGGGCGGGCCAGGCCACCGCGTAGAGCGGTATCAGCCCCTCGTAGGCAAAGAGCTCGGTGATCATCGGCTTGGTCGCCTGCCAGAGCGCGAAGGCGTCGTCGTAGCTGCCCGCCACGCCCGGCAGCGTGTCCACCTCGAAGATCGGGTCGTCGTTGGAGAGCACCGACATGAACACCTCGCCGGCGTCGATGGTGCCACGGCGCACGGAGGGCTTGATCTCGCCGTGAGATACCAGGGAGCCTCCGCTGTGCACGGTGATGGTCAACTCACCGTCGGTGGCATCGCGAACGTCCTCGGCGAACTGCTTGGTATTCTGGGTGTGGAAGCTAGCATCGCCGTAGGGTGTGGCCATGGTCCACTCGGCGGCCTGGGCACCGGTGGCCATGGCGCAGGCCAGCGCCACTACTAGGGGTTTCATCGATCGCATGGGGTGGTTCCTCGCTCTCTTTATAGTCGATTATCGCGTTGGTCATTCGTTCAGGGTGCGTCGGCAAAGGGTGGCGCCTTCAACCACTGCCCATCGAAACGTGAAGGGGCGACCTGATTCGCCCGATCGTTGGCATAGGCGCGCGAACAGGTCTGCGCCATCCGTGCCACGCTCTTGCAAAAGCGTGGGTGACTGGCCTTGCGCCAGATAATGTCGTAGTACATCGCCGGCAAAGGCCGTGGCAGATCCAGCCGACACAGCTCGCCGCCCTGCCACTGCTCGAGCACCGTGGAAACCGGCAGTGCACCGATTCCCAACCCTTCCGTGGTCAAGCGTACAATGGTCATCAGCGTACTTACGCTATGAATATGCGGGTCATCCACCCCTTGATCGGCCAAATAGGCGGCCAGTTCCTGGTAGGGACGCGCCGCCTTGCCGAAGGAGATGAACGGCAGACGCTCGAGCCAGGCAAACGGGGACTGCCCCAGTAGCTCTGCGTGGTGCGGCGCCACGAACATGCCCATTTCGTAAGGATTCAGGGCGAGGTACTCGACCTGGTCGACGGGCAGAAACCCGTTCATGGCCAGCACGATATCCAGTTCGTTGGCGATGAGTCGCTCGTTCAATGCCAGCGAATAGTCCACCGTGAGCTCGATGCTCAGCTTGGGATAGCGCTCGGTGAGCGAGCGCATGAAATCGGGAAACCAGCTGTGGGCGATGGTCTCGACGGTTCCCAGGCGCAGCGGTGCCGAGAAATCCTCGTCGCTGTCGAACAGCCGCATCGCCTCGTCGCGCTGGTCTAGCATGCGCTGGGCGTGCAGAAAGAACTCGCGCCCGCGCATGGTGGGTTGGATCGGCCGCGCCGAACGCTCGAGCAGCAGCTCGCCGACCGTCGACTCCAGCCGCGAGATACGCTCCGAGATCGAAGGCTGTGTCAGGCACAGACGAATCGCCGCCTTGCGAAACGAGCCCAGTTTCACTGCCCAGACGAAGGCTTCGAGCTCCTTGAAATCGAGCATGGTGTTGCCGTCTCCACGCGCGCGGCGACCCGGTCGGCCCACAAGCTTGCAAAAGGCGTTCCGCCTGCCGCGGTATGAGGTAGCTCCAGCATCCGCCCCGAAGACTACGGGATGCGGGCGCATGGATCAGGAGTGCAGGTTCCACTCCGCGAAGCGCTTCTTCGCTGCCCGAAGGGTCGAGCGATCGAAGGCTGCTTCATCTTATTGCTTTCGTATGGCTATTCTACGTTGATAATCTCAACGCCTGCGGTCGTCAACCCTTTTTTCACGCATAACAGCAAGATAGAAATTCCCGATGAGTACCATCGACAACACCTTCACGCTAGAGCGAGGCTGCCGAGCGCGCCGCCTGGTCGTAAAGGCCGGACATGGCGCGCAGCACCCCGGCCACCTTGCTGATCTCGCTGCGCTCGATGCCCATCGAGTCCAGCGATTCGATCAGGCACGCCTCACGAATCTCGGCGTAGCGCTTGCAGGCCTCGCGGCCAAGCTCGGTGGTTTGGAAGAGCGTCTCCTTGCCCTGCTTCTCGCCTACCACCAGATCGAGCTTCACCAGCTTGCGCAGCGCATAGGTCACCGTGTGGGTATCCTCGACATTGAGCACCAGGCAGATATCGCCCTGGCGCTTGGCCCGGCTGCGATGATTCACGCTGTGCAGTACCAGCACGTCCAGTGCGCCGAGCTCCGGGTAGCCGGTGGCCGCCATGCAGCGCACCATCCAGCGGTTGAAGGCGTTACTCGAGATGATCAGCCCAAACTCGAACTCGGAAAGCTCCTGCGCTTTGTGTGACAAGTGCTCGGAAGACACGATCGGCCCTCGCTTGGTGGGTGCGGCAGGGCTCTTTCTACTCATGGCGTGCTCTTTATAGTTGATATCGAAGGCGTCTCGAGTCGCACGCGGCGAACCCGGCCCCTTCATGATCGGCCTTTTCCACGCCGATTGGCAAACGACTTCTTGCTATCGGTCAAGACCATTGACCCCATCGGCATGACGAATGCTGAATTGACATACCGACATCTTGAAGATAATTTCTGGATAAATTACATAAAAAGTACAGGTAAACACGTGTCATCAACACCTCCCCTGCTTTCCGTCCAGTCGCTCGATATCGCCTTCGGGTCCCATCGTGTCGTCAAGGATCTGTCATTCGACCTGCACGCTGGTCAGACGCTGGCGATCGTCGGCGAGTCCGGCTCGGGCAAATCGATGACGTCGCTGGCCACCATGGGCCTGGTGCATTACCTCAACGCCACCATTGCCAAGGGACGCATCCTGTACCGGCGCACGAGCGACAGCGCGCCGCTGGAGCTGACCGCGCTCTCGGACAAGGAGATGCGGCGCATTCGCGGCAAGGAGATCTCGATGATCTTCCAGGAGCCGATGACCTCGCTCAACCCGGTCTATACCGTGGGCGACCAGATCACCGAGGTTTTGCGGCTGCACGGCGACTACAGCCGCGCCACGGCGCGCGAAGAGGCGCTGCGCCTTTTGCGCCTGGTGCGCCTGGCGGATGCCGAATCGCTCTTGAAGCGCTACCCGCACCAGCTCTCCGGCGGCATGCGTCAGCGGGTCATGATCGCCATGGCGCTGGCCTGCAAACCCAAGGTACTGGTCGCCGATGAACCCACCACGGCGCTGGACGTCACCATCCAGGCGCAGATTCTCGCCATCATCAAGGATCTGCAGAAAGAGCTCGGCATGGCGGTGATCTTCATCACCCACGACATGGGCGTGGTGGCGGAGGTGGCCGACCACGTGGTGGTGATGCGCAACGGCGAAAAGGTCGAGGAGGCGGACGTCGCTACGCTGTTCGCCGCGCCGCAGAAACCCTACACCCAGGCGCTGCTGGCGGCAGTGCCGACACTCGGCAGCATGCAAGGCGAGGCGCTCCCCCGCGCCGAGCCGCTAATAATCTTCGACGGCGAGAAGGTCGTGACCCAAGGCGAAGCCACGCTCCAGGACACCGTGCAGGTGCAACAAACGCCGGTGGTCAGCGTGCGCAATCTGGTGACCCGCTTCGATATCCACAAGGGCTTCTTCGGCGGCGTGAGCCATCGGGTTCACGCCGTCGAGAACGTCAGCTTCGATATCCAGCCCGGCGAGACTCTGGCGCTGGTAGGCGAATCCGGCTCCGGCAAGTCCACCATCGGGCGCACCATTCAGCAGCTTCA
This sequence comes from Vreelandella malpeensis, assembly GCF_020622355.1. Taxonomy (GTDB): domain Bacteria; phylum Pseudomonadota; class Gammaproteobacteria; order Pseudomonadales; family Halomonadaceae; genus Vreelandella; species Vreelandella malpeensis. The sequence continues at coordinate 76,385 of NZ_WHVL01000003.1, forward strand.
GAAGAGCACCAGCGGCGACATCGTCTTTTCCGGCAAGCCCGTGGCCGAGATGTCCCGCGCCGAGAAGATGACGCTGCGTCAGCAGGTGCAGTACATCTTCCAGGACCCCTTCGCCTCGCTCGACCCGCGCAAGACCGTGGGCTTCTCGATCGCCGAACCGATCCGCACCCATCGCCTGATGGGCGACGAGCGGCGCATCAAGCAGCGCGTCGGCGAGCTTCTGGAACGCGTCGGCCTTTCGCCCGAGCACGGCGAGCGCTATCCGCACGAGTTCTCCGGCGGCCAGCGCCAGCGCATCTGCATCGCCCGGGCGCTGGCCTCCAAGCCGAAACTGATCATCGCCGACGAAGCGCTCTCGGCGCTGGACGTCTCCATCCAGGCGCAGATCATCCACCTGATGATGCAGCTTCAGCGCGAAGAGGGGCTTGCGTACCTGTTCATCAGCCACGACATGGCGGTGGTCGAGAAGATGAGCCACCGCGTGGCGGTGCTGCATCTGGGTCAGATCGTCGAGATGGGCCCGCGCCAGCGGGTGTTCGACGCGCCCCAGCACGCCTACACCAAAAAACTGCTGTCGGCGGTGCCGGTCGCCGACCCGCACCATCGCCGCGAGCATCTGCTGCTGGAGGGCGATATTCCAAGTCCGATTCGTCGGGTGGGCGATGAACCCACCGTCTATCCGCTCGACGAGATCACCGCCGGCCACTTCGTCTCCCGCAACGGCGCCTCCCTGCGTTCGTAGCGCTGCTTTCCCCTTGAACAACCACCCAAGAGAAACACAACGATGAAAAAGACGACTCTCTTCAAGGCATGCACCCTGGCCGTGGCCATGGCCGCCGCGTCCGCAAGTCACGCGGGCTCGCTGACCATCGCCTCGCCCCAGGATCCGGGCAGCTGGGACCCGATCGACACCTTCCTGGTCAACTGGGCCTCGGTGGGCACCAACATCTTCGACGGCTTGACCTATCGCGGCCCGGACCTCGAGCTGGTGCCGGGGCTGGCCACCAGCTGGGAAGAGCTCGACGACGGCAAGCGCATCCGCTTCACGCTGCGCGAAGGCGTGGTGTTCCACAACGGCGAGCCCTTCGACGCCGAAGCGGTGAAGTTCACCTTCGACCGGCTGCTCGGTGACGAAGGCGCGCGCGGCCCGCAGCGCTCCAACTACACGGCGATCTCCCACGTCACCGTGGTCGACGACACCACCGTCGATTTCTTCCTCTACCAGCCCGACCCGGTGCTGCTGACGAAGCTGGCGGCCTACGGGGCGATGATCGTGCCGCCGGGCTACATCGAGGAGCACGGCGAGGAGTATTTCGATACCCACCCGGTCGGCACCGGTCCGTTCAAGGTGGTCGAGTACACGCCGCGCTCGGACGTCAAGCTCGAGGCTTTCGCTGAGCACTGGGGCGGCGCGCCGAAGCTCGACAGCGTCACCTACCGCTTCATCTCCGAGCCCTCCACCGCCGTGGCGGAACTCCAGGCCGGTCGGGTCGACATCGTGCTGCCGCCGACTGTGCCCATCGGTATGATTGACTCGATCAACGCCCACCCCAATGCGGAAGTCGTGAGCGTGGCCTCGCCCACCGTCGAGGCGCTGCGCTTCAACACCCAGTCCGGCATCACCGCCGATGAACGGGTGCGTCAGGCGATCATCATGGCGGTGGACCGCCAGGCCATCGTGGATTCAATCCTTGCCGGCGAAGGCAGCGTGATCGCAAGCTTCCAGGGCGAGCAGTCCTTCGGCTTCGACGCCTCTCTCGAGCCCTACCCCTTCGATCCGCAGCAAGCTCAGGCGCTGCTCACGGAAGCGGGCGTCGAGCCGGGTACCGAGCTTCAGATCGATATCCGCGGCAACGACGCGACCTTCGCCGAAGTGGCTCAGGTGGTCGCCGCCTACCTGCAGGGCGTGGGGCTGAACGCCTCCATCCAGCCTTACGAAACCAACGTGCTGCTCAACGACATCATTCCCGCCGGACGTACCGGCGCGATGTTCCAGCAGAAGTGGGGCGGCTGGACCTTCGACTTCGACAACACCGCCTACCTCATGTACCACTCCGGCGAGCGCTGGAACCCCTACGACAGCGATGCAACCCTCGACGAGATGCTCGACGCCCAGCGCAGCATCACCGACCGCGCCGAGCGCGAGACGCTGCTCCAGTTCGTGGCGCGCTACACCAAGGAGCGGGCACTCGAGATGCCGCTCTACAGCCTGAACGCACTGTACGGCGTGGGTAGCCGCGTGGAGAACTTCGAGCCGGCGCCGGACAACCGGATTCGCCTGACCGACGTCGACGTCACCGAGTAAGCCCAACCTGCCGCCGCCTCCGGGCGGCGGCCGTCCGTTATTGCGAGGAGAGGCCACGTGGCCAAGTTTCTTTTCTACCGACTGCTGCAGGCGCTGTTCGTGCTGGTGGCGGTCACCCTGATCGTGTCGTTCGCGATTCGCCTGACCGGCGACCCCGCCGTCATGCTCGCCCAGGGCGCCGGCAGCATCACGGAAGCCGACCTTGAGCGCATTCGCGAGGCGCTGGGTCTCAACCAGCCGTTTCTGGTCCAGTACCTGAATTTCCTCAAAGGGCTGTTCACCGGCGACCTGGGCCGCAGCTTCATGGGCGGCACGCCGGTGGGCGATCTGATCGGCCGGGCGCTGCCGGCAACGCTTGCGCTCGCGTTTGCCTCGATGTTCGTCTCCATTGCGCTGTCGATTCCGCTCGGCGTCAAGGCGGCGGTCTCGCGAGGCCGGTGGCCGGACCAGGTGATTCGCGTCGTCTCGCTGGTGGGGCTCTCCTTTCCCAACTTCTGGCTGGCGATCATGCTGGTGCTGCTGCTCTCCATCACCTTCAACCTGCTGCCGCCCAGCGGCATGGAAGGCTGGCAGAGCTTCATCATGCCGGCGGCCACCATGGGCATCATCCTGACCGCCACCAACGTACGCCTGGTCCGCACCACCATGCTCGAAACCCTGCGTTCGCAGTACATCATGGTGGCCCGCGCCAAGGGGCTGTCGGACTCGGTGGTGCTCTACAAACACGCGCTGCGCAACTGCTCGATCCCGCTGATCACCTACTTCGGCCTGCAGTTCGGCGGGCTTCTCGGCGGCATCGTGGTCATCGAGCGCGTCTTCAACTGGCCGGGGCTCGGCACGCTCGCCTTCGACGCCGTCGCTGCGCGCGACTATCCGGTGCTGCAAGGGGTGATCACGGTGCTGTCGCTTTTGATCATCTCCATCAATCTGCTGGTCGACATCGCCTACGGCTTCGTCGACCCGCGCGTGCGCAAGAGCTAGGGGATTGCCATGACGATCAATGCACTGAAGCTCGAGCGCTTCAAGAGCTTCGAATTCATCATGGGGGCGCTGCTGGTGGGCGGTATCGGCTTTGCCGTGCTGTTCTCCGGCTGGCTGTTCCCCGACGGCGCCAGCGGCGTCAATCTCGCCATGCGCTTGACGCCGCCGATGGCCGACGGCAGCTTCCCGCTGGGTACCGACCCGCTGGGTCGCGACGTGCTGGCACGGGTGATCATCGGCGGCGAGATCTCGCTCAAGGTCGGCTTCTATTCGGCGCTGGGCGCGGTGGTCCTGGGCATCGTCATGGGGCTTCTATCCGGCTACTACGGCGGCGTCATCGACATGATCGTGATGCGCTTCGCCGACGTGCAGCTCGCCCTGCCGTTCATCCTGCTGGCAATCACCTTCATCGCGGTGATCGGCGGGGGGCTTTCCAACATGATCATCCTGCTGATCGTCTCCCAGTGGGTGCAGTACGCCCGCCTGGTGCGCGGCTCGGTGCTATCGCTCAAGGATCGCGAGTTCATTCTCTCGGCCCAGGCGATCGGCGTGCGCGACTGGCGCATCCTGTTCCAGCACCTGCTGCCCAACCTGCTGGGTCCGGTAATCGTGCTGATGACGCTGAACGTGGCCAACAACATCCTGCTGGAAAGCAGCCTGACCTTCCTGGGTCTGGGGGTCGACCCGGTCATCCCGAGCTGGGGCGGCATGCTGGCCGAAGGCCGCACCTATCTGCAGACCGCCTGGTGGGTCAGCGTCTTCCCGGGCGTGGCGATCTTGCTTACGGTGCTGGGGCTGAACCTTCTGGGTGACTGGCTGCGCGACACCCTCGACCCGACAGGGCGGACCTCACGATGACCACGCTACTCGATACCACCTTCGAGCGCAGCGTCGAGGCGCTCGTTGCGCGCTTCGAACGTGAACTCGCCCCCGGTGCCACTCTGGATGCCTGGGTGTTCGACGACCGCGCCGCCCGCCAGCACGCCGAGAAGACGCTGGCGGCGCGCGGCATCACCGCACGCTTTCGCAGCGCCTACAAGCCGCTGGTGCACTACGTACTCGAGGAGCTTGACGCAAACGGGCTGCGCAGGCTGCACGTGCGCTATCCGGCGCCCACCAAGGCACCCAAGCGCTTCGTGCTCGAAGCCTACCCGCTGGCGGGAATGCTGGACGATGGCGTCGCGCTGAGCTTCGAGGCCGTCGACTGCGCGCCGTCCACCGCGCTCTATTACTACGAGCTGGCGCTCGGCTACGCGGATGGCCGCGAAGAGCAGGTTCGCATCGCCGCCCCCAACCGCCATCACCAAGACCACGTCGAGGCCTGGCAGCTTTCGCCCTGCGGCTGGGTCGCCTGGGAAAACGCCGACGGCGAAGGCGATAGCGCCTTCTACGCCTGCGACTACCCGGCGCTGTTCGACGCGGCCATGCAGGCCGTCACCGGGGCCGAGTGGCCCGCCGAGCAGCCGTTCTTCGAGGAGCTCAACATCAGCGTCACCCTGCCCGCACAGGACACGCCGCTGCCCTTCGGCCTCGAGCACGTAAGCCTTGCCGAGGCGCTGCACGAAGAGCTCTACTTCTCGCTGCTGGAGGTGTATCAGCGTCTGGCGGGGCTGCCCTCGGGTGACCGTTCGATCCAGCCGGGCCAGATCGTGCCAGAGATCAAGACCCGCCCGGGCGCGCCGATCTCGCTGGTCGTCACGCTCGCCCCGCTCGACCGCAGCGAGCCGGATATCGCGAACGACGAAGCGGCTCTTGCGCGCGTCGAGCGCCCCTTGAGCGTGGCGCGCATTCACGCCGAGCTCGACGCCCTCGATGGCGAGGCGCTCGCGGCCGCAAGCCGCAGCGGGCGCACGCTCCATGCTCGCTACCGCCAGGGCACCGAGCGCGCGGTAATGATCAGCGCCGCCCAGCATGCCAACGAGCCCTCGGGCATCGTCGGCGCGCTGCGCGCCGGGCAGGCGCTTGCCGCCAGCCCCGCGGCCCACTTCGTGCTCTCGCCGCTGGAAAACCCGGACGGCTATCGGCTGCAGCAGCGGCTGGTCAGCGAGCAGCCGACCCACATGCACCACGCCGCGCGCTACACGGCCTTCGGCAGCGACCTGCAGGCGCAGCGCCCCGGTGGCGAGTTCGAGCTGGCCATTCGCGAGCGCGCCCGCGCAATGAGCGGCGCCAAGCTTCACATCAACCTGCACGGCTATCCGGCCCATGAGTGGACGCGCCCGCTGACCGGCTACGTGCCGCGCAACTTCGAGCTGTGGTCGATTCCCAAGGGGTTTTTCCTCGTCATTCGCTATCATCAAGGCTGGGAAACCCAGGCCGAAGCGCTGCTCGAGGCGGTGACGGCGCATCTGGCGACGGTCCCGGGACTGATCGACTACAACCGCCGCCAGATCGACGCCTTCGAGGCCCACGCCGGGCAACTCGAGTTCGCCGTGCGTCACGACATTCCTTACCTTTTGACCCGGGACGACGCTCAGCTCACCCCGCTTCAGCTGATCACCGAATATCCCGACGAGACGATCTACGGCGATGATTTTGTGATGGCTCACCAGGTACAGTACGAGACCATCATGAGCGCCTACCAGCGCTATCAGTCGATGACGCTGCCCTAGCGCACCGGCCGATGCATAAAGGAGAGTCAACAATGACCAACAAGCTCCCTCTGCTCAACTGCGACATGGGTGAAAGTTTCGGCAACTGGCACTTGGGAATGGACGCCGACGTCATGCCGTTCGTCGACTGCGCCAACATCGCCTGCGGCTACCACGCCTCGGACCCCCACGTGATGCGCCGTACCGTGGCGCTGGCCGCCACACACGGCGTGCGCATCGGCGCACACCCCGGCTACCCGGACCTGATGGGGTTCGGACGGCGCTCGATGGCCTGCTCGGCGGCCGAGGTCGAGGACATGATCCTCTATCAGGCAGGCGCGCTTTCCGGCATCTGCCGCGCCGAAGGCGCCGAGCTTGCCTACATCAAGCCGCACGGCGCGATGTACAACGACATGGCCGCCAACCTCGAATTGCTTGAAGGCGCGCTTCGCGCGGTCAAGACCTTCGATGCCACGCTCCCGCTGATGGTGATGTCCACCGCCGACACTCAAGGCCAGCGGGCGCTGGCCGAGCAAATGGGCGTGACGCTGTGGTTCGAGACCTTCGCCGACCGCGCCTATGAGGCCAACGGGCACCTCGCTTCGCGAAGACTCGAAGGCGCGGTGCATCACGACCGCGCCACCATCGTCGCCCAGGCCGAGAAGCTCGCCCGGGGCGAGGCGCTGACCGCCCGCGACGGTACGCCGCTGATACTGGCCTGCGACACGCTCTGCGTACACGGCGACAACCCGGAATCGATCAAGGCGGTGCGCGCCATTCGTGACGCGTTCGACGCTCTGGAGCGCGCGTGAACCCACGTCTTGAAACCGCCGCGATGGACGCGATCACGCTGCGTCTTTTCGACACCATCGAAGAAGAGAACATGGCCTGGATCATGGCCGCAGACAGCGCCCTGCGCCACGCCTTCGGCGACGCCCTGACCGACCTGACGCCCTCCTACACGACGCTTTTGATCCACTACGACTGCACGCGGCTCTCGTTCTGCGAGGCCTCGAACAAGGCGCGCCGCGCGCTGGACGGCCTGCAGCCGGCAACGACGCAAGACGGCCAGCTCCACGAGATTCCCGTCTGGTACGACGAAAGCGTCGGCCCGGAGCTTCCCTTGGTCGCCAAGCGGGCGGGTATAGGCGTCGAGGCGCTGATCCAGCGTCACTGTGCCCACGACTACTGCGTGTTCGCCCTCGGCTTCGCCCCGGGCTACGGCTTCATGGGACTGGTGGAAGAGGCGCTCGCCACGCCGCGGCTGACCACGCCGCGTAAGCGCGTGCCGGCGGGCAGCGTCGGCATCGCCGATCGCCAGACGGCGATCTACCCGCTGCTCTCCCCCGGCGGTTGGAACATTCTCGGGCGCACGGCGGTGCCGCTGTTCGAGTACGCCCGCCGCGGCGAGCCGCTCTTCAACCCCGGCGACAAGGTGCGCTTCAAGGCGATCTCGAAGGCCGAGTTCGAGGCCGCCGGCGGCGACACCACTCCGATGGAGGAGCGTTCATGAAGGGATTACGCGTCATCCAGGCAGGCCCGCTCGCCCTGATTCAGGACAGCGGCCGCTTCGGGGTCAACCACCTGGGCGTCACCCAAGGCGGCGCCGCCGACTGGATCTCTCATCGCTGGGCCAACTGGCTTCTGGGCAACCCCGTGCACAGCGCCGCGCTCGAGATCGTCATAGGCGGTAACCTGACCCTCGAGGCCGAGCGCGAGGTGACGCTGGCGCTGGTCGGGGCGGATCTCGGTGCGCGCATCGACGACGCGCCGCTCGCGGCGCAGGGCACCTTCACGCTGGCACCGGGTCAGCGCCTTTGCTTTCGCAGACCCCAGGGCGGGCTTCGCACCTATCTGGCGTTTCCCGGCGGGCTGGACGCGCCCGAGACGCTCGGCAGCCGCGCCTGCACGGTGCGCGAGAAGATCGGCGGGCTCACGGATGACGGCGCGCCGCTCAAGACCGGTGACCGGCTCACCTGGCACGGCGGTGAGCCTACCCCGCGGTGGCTACCGCGCAGCGCCCAGCTGCCGCTGCCTGCTCAAGGCGTTGTCACACTGCCCTTCGTGCTCGGCGCCCAGGCGGCGCACTTTGCCGGGCGCAGCCTCTACCAGGCCTTCAACCAGGAGTGGACGGTGGATCAGCGTGCCGATCGCATGGGCATTCGCCTGACCGGTACGCCGCTTAAAAGTACGCTCACCGGCATCGTCTCGGAGGGCATTCCGCTCGGCGCAGTGCAGATCCCGCCGGACGGTCAGCCGATCGTGCTGATGAACGACCGCCAGACCATCGGCGGCTACCCGCGCATCGGCGCGCTCACCCCCGGCGCCTGCGCCCGGCTCGCCCAATGCCTGCCCGGCACTCGGGTAAGGCTCGCGCCGATCAGCGCCACTCAGGCGCAGATGAACCACCGGCGCCAGCTCAGCGCCTGGGGTTAGTCGAGGCCCCGCGGCCGCGTGGCCTCGTGCATCGAACCCCGTTCATGTTCGGTTAAGTCGTCACGGCTATGCTTGAGCACTTTCATGGATGCTTTCGGGAGCCGCGACATGGCCGTCACCCCTTTCACCCGCTTGGCGGCACTGGCCGCCCTTCTGGTATCCGCCGGTGCCCCGGCGGACACGCCGCTTCGCATCGAGCAGCTTCAGCGCTGCGGCGATCTGCTCGACGCCGACGCCCCCACGTTCTGTCTGGCAGTGGCCGGGCTCGAGGAGGCAGAACTCACCTTGCTGCTCGACGGCGTCGCCCTCGACCCGGCCCAGATCGAGCGCAAGCCTCAGCGCCTGCGCCTCACCCTGGACCCCGCAACCCGAAGCGGTCCGCTCTGGCTCGCCCAGGGCGAGCGGCGCAGCAACCCGGTGTGGCTCACCCGCCAGGGCAGCCACGTGATCGCCGCCTCAAGCGACGAGATCGCCGAGAACATGGACGGTGTATCGAGCTACGTGGACTTGGTCAGCGTGATCATCGAGGAGGAGCACGACGGGCTCGAGGAGGCTCGCCGCCTGGCAGACAAGTACGGCGCCACGGTGGTTGGCCAGATACCGCCGTTGAACACCTATCAGCTGCGCCTGCCGGTGAGCGACCTGGAGGCCCGGGATGCGCTGGTGCTTCGCCTGGGCAGTGAGCTCAGCGTCGATGCAGTGGTCGTGGAGGAGTCCAACGCGGAGGAGAGCTTTCTTGAACAGGAGGCGAGCGCCCCGCCGGATGCCCATGATCAGGAGTGGGCGGCGAACCGTTTCCTGGATGCGGTGAACTTCTATCAACGGCGCCTTTCCCGGGAGCATGACGATGTCGACACCCATCCGGTGCGTATCGGCGTGATCGAACGCAACGTGGATTTCGACACGCCGGATTTCGCCGACTACCTGGGTGACTGCCGTGTCGATGCGACTCGCACCTGCGTCTACGCCAAGGACGCCGCCGACCCCGCCGGCCACGGCACCACGGTGGCGGGCATTCTTGCCGCCGCCTGGAACGAGGGCGGCAATACCGGGTTCTTGCGCGGTCTCGACAGCGTCGGCCCCGGCTTCGACGTGATCGTCGATCGCGATTCTGATGCTGGCATTACCGCCAACATCGCCGCCTCGGTCAACCTGGTGGAGGACGGCGCGCGACTGCTCAACTGGAGCTGGGGCATTCACCGGGTGGGCACCATCGACATCAACGGCGAGGAGGTCGACTCCCTGGTGCGCTCCGGCATCGCCATGGACGGCTACGAGGAGCTGCTCGAGGAGTTCTTTTTGTGGTTGCGCCGCGAGCACCCGGACGTGGTGGTGGTCAACTCCGCGGGTAACGCCTCGTCCTTCTCCGGGCGGGACGAATACCGCCTGCCCTCCTCCTTCGTCACTGACCAGCTGTTCGTGGTAGGCGGTCACGAGCGAAGCGAGGAGGACGTGGCGGTCGACGATGCGCGCTACGCGGTCAAGCGCGATGCCTCGAACATCGACATGCGCGTCGACATCACCGCCGCGGCCTGTGTGCACGGCTCCACCGCCGAGGGGGAGCCCGGCGACACGCACTGCGGCACCTCCTACTCCACCCCGCTGGTCACAGGGCTGCTGGCGGCCATGATGTCCATCGACCCGACTCTCACCCCGGCCCAGCTGCGCATCCTGCTGCGCCGAAGCGCGATGCCGATCGGCGAGGAGTTCGACTTCGAACCCACGGATGCGGACGACCTGACCGCGCCAATCCTGCCCTCGGAGCGCGCCCACGACCTGGAACACCCGGACATCGGCCTCTCCGCCCGACTTGATATGTACAAGGCGCTGGATCTCACGGTGCAGAGCCTGGAGCGGGCACGCTGAGGCCACGCCCACAAAAAAGGCACCCGCGGGTGCCTTGGTAACGCCGGTGCGAGGTGGCTCGCCTCAGCGGCGGGCCATCTGCATCTCTTTCACCACGATGTCGCCGTCGATGACGATGGGCTCGTCATCGAGGAACAAGGAGCAGCCGCGCATCGGGATGTCCAGATGGCAGGCGGTATCGTTGGGCCCGCCCAGCTCGTTGTTGGGGCCGGTCGAGAACATCACGTTGCCGTAGAAGCTGCGCGGTTCCATCCCCATGCCGCCGGGAAACTCCCCGGGCACCATGCGATGCCACTTGGCGTCCGGGTTCATGCCCCAGCCCACGTGACTCATGCCCAGCCCGCGCGGGTCGTTGAAGCCGTCCATGTAGGACTTCACCAGCTCGGCATCGAGACCACCGCGAATATCGGTGATGAACCCCTTCTCGATGGTGTAGGTGATCGGGTCGCGAACGTACATGTTCTGGGGCAGCAGGATATCCCCCGGAGCCACGACGATGGTGCCGTCAACGCCGTCGTCATCACCGCCGGTGAAGACGAACCCGGAGGGCCAGTGATCCCAGCGTCCGGGCTCGTCGGTACAGGCGTATTCCGCAACGGTCGGGTAGGTGTTCAGCCGGTAGGTGACGTCGGTACCGTGGGGCGAGGTGATGCGCATCACCTTGGCCCGATCCAGAAGCGCGGCGCCGATCTCGACCTTCTCCCGAAGCTCCTGGGAGGGCAGCATGCGCGCCAGCAGCGCCGGCGGCTCCACCGCCGTGAGAATGCGCGTGCCCGCCGCCTGGATCGCCATCTGCTCCGGAGAGAAGAGCAAGAAGACGCAGTCGATGAGCATGTCGCAGTTCTTCAGCGCCTCCACTGCCTCCGGCATCGCCGCAAGCCCGGTGGCGCCCACGTTCCAGCCCCCCATGGCGGGCGGTGCCGGCAGGCGCATGTGGTACATGTTGGCCCCCAGGCGCTGGCCGGCGGCCATGAAGGCATCGGCGTAGTCGAGCCGTTCGCTGCCTTGGGTCAGCACGACGAGCCGCTCGTCCGAGCGCACGCCGGACATTTTCAGCTGGTGCAGACAGATTTCCGTAAAGCTTGCGTGATCCATGATGACTCCTGCTGTTCGTCAGGGGCCCGCCGCCTTTGATGCGGCGACGGGCCCGGGCTCGAGCGCCGAGGCTCAGACGCTCACTTGCTCGGGGGTCGATGGCGAGGCCGGCACCTGGGGCGCGCGCTTGCGGCGACCCAGCTCCTCCTTGATCGCACTCAGGAAGGCCTCGCTGGAGGCGACGTGGGGTTTCGTTGCCAGGCTCACGCCAACGAACAGCGCCGTGGACACGACGATGCCCCAGATGCCCGACGGCAGGCCCAGCAACGAGTTGCCCGTGGCGTACATGCCGAGCACGAACGCGCTGGTGCCCACCACGCTTGCCAGGGCGCCGGCGGCGGTACCGCGCTTCCAGAAGAAGGCACCGATGATCGCCGGCACCATGGCCACGAGCCCCGAGGAGGCCGCCACCGACAGCACCGCGATCAAGTCGAGCTGAAGCTCCGCGAAGCCCAGCGCCAGCAGCGCGATGACCGGCACGACGATCTTGCCCATCAAAAGCTGGCGCTTCTCGTCGACGCCGGGCTTGGCGTTGGCGTAGACGTCTCGAGAGATCATGGAGGCCAGGGTCAGCATGATCGAGTCGATGGTCGAGACCGCGGCAGCCATGATGCCGATCATCACGATCACCCCCAGTACCGGCGGCACGAACTCGGAGGCCAGAAGCGTGGGCGTTGCCAGATCCGCCCGGGCCAGGTCCGGGAAGGCGGCCAGCGCCGAGAAGCCCCAGAGCACCGAGACCAGGGTGTAGATGAAGCCGAACACCAGAAACCCGATCAGCATCTGGCGCATGGAGCGAAGCGACGACGGCATGAACAGACGCTGGCTCACCTGAGGGTTGGACAGGCTGAAGAAGAACCAGGGAATGCACAGCCCCAGGAAGGTGACCAGGCTGAAGAGCCCGGAGCCGGGCACGGTGAGCGAGGCCGGATGATCACGCTCGAGAGTGCCGAACAGACCGCTGAAACCGCCAAGGCCCTGGATGACCAGAAACGCCACCAGCGTCGAGGCAATGATCATCATCAACGCCTGGAGCGAGTCGGTCCACATCACCGAGCGAATGCCGGCGATATAGGAGAAGAAGATCGCGATGGCCGTGGCCATGACCACGCCGGTGGTGAAGTTGATCGCCCCGTCGGTCATGCCCTCGAGCAGGTAGCCGACGCCGGCGAGCTGCACGGCGGAGTAGGGAATCAGGAAGATGCAGCTGGCGATCGACACCGCCATGGCGACCCGTTTGCTGTTGTAGCGGTGGCCGAGCATCTCGCTGGGGGTGACGAAGCCGAATTTCTTGCCCACCGCCCAGAAGCGCGGCCCGAAGATCGCCACCAGGGACACCCCGGCGAAGTAGATGATCTCGAAGCCAAGCGCCCCGACGCCGCCGGCGTAGGTGAGCCCGGCGAGCCCCACCATCATGAAAGCACTGTAGGTCGTCGCGCTGTAGCTCAGCGCCGACACGAAGCCGTTCATCTGCCGGTTGCCGAGAAAGTAGCCGGACATGCTTTCCGCCGGCCCCTGGCGCGAAAGAAATGCGATGCCGACCGCGATCAGCAGGTAGATGGCGATCGACCACCAGATCATCGACTCACTCATGATCGTGCTCCTCGAAATCCTTGGTGATATGGATGTTCAGCGCGATGACCGCAAGCCCCGCGCAACTCCAGAAGAGAAAACTGCCGTACCAGGCCGCCACGTCCGTCAGGATCGTGTAGGGGGCAATGCAGCTTGCGAGCACCACGAGCCAGACGGCCCATATCCACTTGCTTCGTTTCATGATCCACCTCGTCTTGTATTGTCAGGGAGAGCGTTGCGGGTTGTTCTAGTGAGGTCGGCGTATTTCAGCAACGCGTTGTTCGAGTTGTTGCCAAGGGTCCGCTTCGGGCGCGAACCGCGCCCGAAGATAGGCCGCCAGGGTGGCGACCTGGGTGTTGCTGAAACTGTCGGCGAAGCCCGGCATGCTGCCCGTGCCGGGAACGGCGCTGTCGTGAACGCCGCCCAGGATCGACTGGATGACGTTGTCCGGATGGTCACTGTGCAGATTGGTGTTGAGCGCAAGCGACATCGAGGCCTTGGTGAACCCGGGCACGCCGTTGTCCACGTGGCAAGCCGCACACGCCCCTTCGAACAGACGCTCCCCCGCCTCCTGCCCCACAGGCCCCGTCTCGGCGGCGAGCAGCCGCTCGCTCGCGGCGGCGCTGGCCGGGGCGTCCACCACCGGAGCGTCCATCTGACGTGCCACGTAGTGGGCGATGGCCCGAACGTCGTATTCGGGAAGCTCGGCAAGCCCCGCCACCACCGGCGCCATCGGCCCGGAGGCCACCCCGTGAAGGTCGGCGCGACCGGTACGCAGGTAATCGAACAGTGCCCCTTCGCTCCAGGGGACCGGCGCGCGCGACAGTGTATTCAGCGCCGGCGCCTCCCAGCCATCCACCAGTGCCCCCGCCAGGTAGCGTTCCCCGCCCTGCTCGGCCCCCAGGGCGTTGCGCGGGCTGTGGCAGGCACTGCAGTGCCCGAGCCCCTCGGCCAGATACGCTCCGCGATTGTACAGCTCACTCTGAGCCGGATCCGGCGAAAACGGGGTCGGATCATGAAAAAGGGCGTTCCAAGGCGCCATGAGCGCCCGCTGGTTGAAAGGAAACGAAAGCGCGTTGTCCCGCGGCGGCGCGGACACCGAGGGTTGTGCCATCAGGTAAGCATAAAGGGCCTGAAGATCGGCGTCGCTGGTCTTGGCAAAAGCCGTGTAGGGGAAGGCCGGATAGAGATGGCGACCGTCCCGGCCGATACCCTGGCGCATGGCGCGTTCGAAGGCGGCGTAGGACCAGCGGCCGATCCCCGTCGCCTCGTCCGGGGTGATGTTGGTGCTGTAAAGCGTACCGAAAGGCGTGTCAAAGGCGTGGCCGCCGGCGTTGGTCGCTCCACCCGCCACGGTATGGCAGGCCGCGCAGTCGCCCGCCGCCGCTACCAGGCGGCCGCGCTCGATGGTCTCGGCGGAGTAGAGCGTGGCCGCGGGCCGGGCGATCGGCGCGATCGCCCCTTTCCAGGGCCAAGCCATGACGGCGCTGCCGGCCACGGTGGTCAGCGCCGCCGCCGCCAGCCAGCGCCGGCCCTTGAACGTCACCGATGTCGGTGTGCCACCGGCCTTCTGGCCCGGCACCGCCTGGGCCAGCGCCCTCCGAACACGGGTCGCGGTAAAGGGCGGCTCGCGAAAGCGCACGCCGGTGGCGTCGAACAGCGCGTTGGCGATCACCGCAACCCCCGGGGCGAGCGCCGCCTCATCGAACCCTGACGACACCCGGGCCGAATCCTTGGAAGGCGGCGCGGACGTCTCGCTGTTCAGCGCGGTGCCGGTCGTCGCGGGCAGTGCCGCCGGGGGCGGCCCGCCGCCATCGCCCCACTCATCGAAAGCCGGCGCGCGACCGAGCAGCCGGGTCTGAAGCGACGACTGCAGGCGTGCGGTATCCACCTCCGCGCCACTGTCCTGACCGACCACCAGGCGGGTCAGGCGTACCTCGCCGGTGATGCGATTGACGTCCACCTCCGCGATCCAGGCGCTGCGCACGCCGCTTTCCATCCGGTCATGACGATCCGGCAACTGGGCGTAGGCAAGCCCCCGCCCGCGGGCAAGCTCGCTGGCGGAGTCGCCCTTCAGCGCAGTACCCCACTCGGCGCGACGAGCCACGTTTTCAAGCAGCTCACGGCCGCGATCATCTTCCAGGTGGGACACGCGAAGCGTCAGGGCATCATCGCCTCGGGCGCGAGCGAGCTCGTCGAGAAAAGCCTCCCGGGCGAAGGTCTCCTGAATCTCCGCCAGTTCCTCCCGGGCGCCATCCCGAACGCCGGTATGCGCCGATAACCGGGTCTCGTCGAAGGTATAGGGAGAGTGCAGCGCCACCGCGCACGCGCCCCCCTCGTCGCCGGCGGCGCGACCGCTCAGCAGCAGGCCCACCGCCGCCACGTCGCCCCGCGGGAAAGCCTGCCGGTAGCGATAGCCGGTAATCGGTGCGTGTGGGTCGACGCTTGCGGCAAGTGTCATGCGCTGGGCTTGGCCAAGGGCCTGGACATCGCCCATGTATCCCGCGTCCAGCCATACCGCGACCGGCCGGCCCACCGCCTTGGCCATCAGTGCGGCGTCCACTGCGGCGTCGTCACCGCAGTGGCGGCCAAGTCCCGTGGCAAGGTGATGCTCCGGCCCCTCGATCAGGATCTCCCCAGGCGCCCGCCCCGTCGCTCGGCTCAGATCGAGGCGCAGTGCCTCCGGGGTGGCGGTGTGGGTCCAGACGCGAAGCGTCGCGTCGCTCTGTTCGACCACCACCCAACCCGGTGCCTCGCCCCAGCGCAGGCGACTCGGCCAGCCGTACTCTTGGCTGACGTGCTTTCGGCTTACGGGCTCTTGGCTTACGTGCTGCCGAACCACGCTCTGTTGCGGCGCGGGCTCGACAGTGCGAGTGGAGTCGGAAGCCAAGGCCGGCTCCCAGCGCAGCGCCAGGCGTTCGGCGCCCTGGCGAGCAAGAGTGAGGCTCTTGGCCACCACGCCAACGAAGTCGCCCTCGATCACGACCTGAAGCGTGTCATCGAGGGCGGCCAGCGCCTTGTCGTCGACGGCAATGAGCCGGTCGTTGACGAGACTCAGGCCGTCCCAGCGGTAGTGGGGCGGACGCACCACGACGCCGAACACGAGCCCCGTGGGATGAACGGGCAGCGCCTCGGCGCCGAGCACGGGCTCACCCATCGAGGTCTCCTCGCTGAGCCGCGTCCAGGTCGATGGCCCGGCGGGCGGCGTCGAGAATTTCCAGGTGCGTGCCGCAACGGCAGAGATTGTGATCGAGGGCAGCGATGATCTGCGCCTCGCTCGGGACCGGGGTGTGATTGAGCAGTGAGCGTACGCTCAGGATCATGCCGTTGAGACAGTAACCGCACTGGGCCGCCTGGGCATCGATGAACGCTTGCTGTACCGGGTCGAGCCGGTCGCCTTGCGCCAGGCCGTCCAGAGTGGTCACCTCGCGTCCGTTCACGGCAGCGACCGATAGCACGCAGGCTCGTGCCGCTATGCCATCCACCAGCACGCTACAGGCGCCGCACTCCCCCAACCCGCAGCCGTACTTCGGCCCGTTCAGAGCCAGGTCATTGCGCAGCACAGCCAGCAGCGACGTCTCTCGAGGTACGTGCAGGCTATGTTCCTGGCCGTTCACTTTCAGCGTCAGCGTCATAAAAAAAGAGTCATCGTTATTGTTGAAGCAATTTTATCGAAGCCATCGTTCTCGAAACCAGCGTTCTCGAAACCGTCGTCTTCGTCGACGATACGAAGACAGGCCGGTCGTCGACGGTAAGGCGTTGCGTTTGAGTTGAGGTTATCGCAACCACCGGCCGACCCCGTTTGCCGACCTTTCGCACCATCCCGGTGCAATCGGCAAACCGCCGTTCATTATTAGTGCATACACTATAAAAACGACCTATAAAACATATATCACTGTTGCCTATCACTAGGCAAGCATTTTGAAAAACTCTCTAATGTTTTATTAAAAACTATATATTTCATATATTTAAAATTAAATAACAAAACACACCACCAATATGGCATCAGGATTTCAATTTCTCTTGACCGCCAAATAAATGGTGTATACGTTGTTTTAAGCGAAGCCGATCAATAAAACAAGGGCCAGCCCTGAGGCCTCAGGCGCTTCCCCTCGGCGCTCAATGCCAATAAAAAGCGAGGAAAAGACTCCATGAACGACAAGCCCACCATTGCCGTGATCGGCGCAGGCCTTGGCGGCGCTGCCGCCGGTGCCCTGCTTCAGCAGGCCGGCTACCCTACCAAGGTGTTCGAGCAGGCCCCGGCGTTTTCCCGCCTCGGCGCCGGCATCCACTTGGGGCCCAACGTGATGAAGGTGATGCGCCGCATCGGCATCGAGGACAAGCTCAATGCCATGGGGTCGCACCCGGATCACTGGTTCAGCCGCAACGGGCTGACCGGGGAGTACCAGTCGCGCATTCCGCTCGGCGAGTTCGCCCAAGAACACTACGGCGCCTCCTACATCACCGTTCATCGCGGCGACCTGCACGAGCTGATGGTCAGCACTCTCGATCAGGAGAACCTGTTCTTCGACAAGCGGCTGGTGGACGTGGATGATCAGGGCGGCAAGGTACGCATGACCTTCGCCGACGGCACCACCGAGGAGGCCGATCTGGTCATCGGCGCCGATGGCGTCAACTCCCGCATTCGCGAGAAGCTCCTGGGCACCGAGGCGCCGATCTACAGCGGGTGGGTCGCCCATCGGGCGATCATCTCCGCCGAGAAGCTCAAGGCTTTTGAGCTGGATTTCGAGGCCTGCGTGAAGTGGTGGTCAGAGGATCGCCACATGATGGTCTACTTCGTCACCGGCGACGAGAAGGAGTACTACTACGTCACCGGCGTGCCGGAACCGGAGTGGAACCACGGCACCTCCTTCGTCGACAGCTCCCGGGAGGAGATGCGCGAGGCGTTCAAGGGCTATCACCCCACGGTTCAGGCGCTGATCGACTGCACCGAGACGGTGACCAAGTGGCCGCTTCTCGAGCGCAACCCCCTGCCGCTTTGGCACGACAACCGCCTGGTACTGCTTGGCGATGCCTGCCACCCGATGAAGCCGCACATGGCCCAAGGGGCCGCGATGGCCATCGAGGACGCCGCCATGCTGGTGCGCTGCCTGGAGGAAGTGGGCGCCAGCAACTATCGCGACGCCTTCGAGCTCTACCGCACCAACCGCTTCGAGCGGGCCTCTCGGGTACAGAAGGTGTCCCACGACAACACCTGGCTGCGCCAGGACGAGGACCCGGCCTGGGTGTTCGGCTACGACGTGTTCGAAACGCCCCTGAAGGCACCCGAAACCGCTCGCGAGGAGAACCCCGCATGACCTCTTCTCACGACTCTACCTACCGTTACGGCGCCCACGTTCACGCCAACGGCATCCGCCAGCACTACCTGCGCTTTGGCGGCGACACCGCCGCCACCGGCCAGGCCCTGGTACTGATTCCTGGTATTACCAGCCCGGCCATTACCTGGTCCTTCGTGGCCGAGCGCCTGGGCCGCCACTTCGATACCTACGTGCTGGACGTGCGTGGGCGCGGGCTCTCCGCCACCGGCCCGGAACTCGACTACGACACGGACACCTGCGCCGACGACGTCATCGCCTTCATCGACGCGCTGGGCCTTTCGAACGTGGTGCTGGCCGGCCACTCCATGGGGGCACGCTTTGCCCTTCGCGCCATGACCCGTGGCGCCCGGGGCGTGGCGAAGCTCGTGCTGATCGACCCGCCGGTCTCGGGCCCCGGGCGTCGCGAGTATCCCAGCAAGCTGCCCTGGTACGTCGACTCCATTCGCGACTGCACCCACGGCGCGGACATCGACACGATGCGCACCTACTGCCCCACCTGGAGCGAGGAGCAGCTGCGCTTGCGCGCCGAGTGGCTGCACACCTGTTACACGCCGGCCATCATCCAGGCCTTCGAGGAGTTCCACAGCGTGGACATCCACCAGGACCTTCCGGCTATCCAGGTGCCGACACTTTTGATGTGCGCGGGCAAGGGCGGCGTCATCGAAGAGGCGGACCGTCAGGAGATCCAGACCCTGTTGCCGTCGATCCGCATCACTACCGCCGCAAGCGCCGGTCACATGATTCCCTGGGACGACCTCGACGGCTTCTTCGCCGCCTTCGAGGACTTTCTCGGCACCCCCCCTTTGAGAGGTCGATTACCATGACATCCCCCACCAAGATCTACCGTATCGGCCAGATCGTGCCGAGCTCCAACATCACCATGGAAACGGAAATCCCGGCCATGCTGACCGCGCGCCAGTTGATCCGCCCGGAGCGCTTCACCTTTCATTCCAGCCGCATGCGCATGAAGACCGTGAGCAAGGACGAGCTGGCGGCGATGGACGGTGAGTCCGACCGCTGCGCCCTGGAGCTTTCCGACGCCGCCGTCGACGTCATGGGCTACGCCTGCCTGGTGGCCATCATGGCCATGGGGCCGGGCTACCACCGGGAATCCCAGAAGCGGCTGCGCGGACGCACCGAGGAGAACGGCTGCGACACGCCGGTGGTGACCAGCGCCGGCGCCCTGGTGGACGCCCTGCACGTTATGAAGGCCAAGCGCGTGGTCGTGGTCGCCCCTTACATGAAGCCCCTGACCGAGATGGTGGTGGACTACATTCGCCAGGAAGGCGTCGAGGTGGTCGATTACCGGGCGCTGGAGATCCCCAACAACCTGGACGTGGCCCGCCACGACCCGGTCAAGCTGCCCGAGATCGTGGCGAGCCTTGATGTCAGCGACGTCGACGCCATCGTGCTGTCCGCCTGCGTGCAGATGCCGTCGCTGGCGGCGGTCTCCAAGGTCGAGGCCCTGACCGGCAAGCCCGTGGTCACTGCCGCCATCGCCACCACCTACGCCATGCTCAAGGCGCTCGACCTGGAGCCGGTCGTGCCGGGCGCGGGCGCTCTGCTTTCCGGCGCTTACTAGGAGCACACCCATGGCTAGCCAACACGCCAACCCCGGCCCCTCGGCCCAGGAAAACTATCGCGGCGTCTGGGACGGACGCATCGGGTTCGGGCGCAAGGCAGCGCTTTTGGTAGTGGACTTCATGCAAGGCTACGTACGCGAGGAGTCGCCGCTGTTCGCCCCCGGTGTCGTCGAGGCGGTGGCAAACATGCCGGCGCTGCTCGAGGCCGCCCGCCAGAGCGACACCCCGGTCATTCACACCAACATTCTCTACCATGCCCCGGATCAGCTCGACGGCGGCCTCTGGGTGCAGAAATCGCCGGTGATGCGGGCCATGGTGGCGGGCAATCCCTTCGCCGAGTTCTGTGACGAGGTGGCGCCGCTACCTACGGAGCCGGTCATCACCAAGCAGTACGCCAGCGCCTTCTTCGGCACCTCGCTTTCCGCGATGCTGGTGGCGATGGGGGTGGACACGATCATCGTCACCGGCTGCTCGACCAGCGGCTGCATTCGCGCCACCGCCGTCGACGGCCTGCAGTACGGGTTTCGGGTGATGGTGGTGCGCGACTGCGTGGGCGACCGCCACCCCGACCCGCACGAGGCGAACCTGTTCGACATCGACAGCAAGTACGGCGATGTCATCGACCGTCAGAGCGCCATCGATCATCTACTTGGTACGCCATGAACCCTACCCGCAAGGCCGCCCGCGTGGCCCTGCGGGTATCGACGATAAAGGAGGTAGCTCTCTCAACGCACGCCACGACACTCACAACCACAACAAAACGCTCAAGCGTTGACCCCACGGACACAACGACAGGAAACCGACATGACCCTTCGCCGTTTGCTACTCACCTCTACCCTGGGCCTTTCCCTTAGCGCCGGGGCGTTCGCTGCCGATTTTCCCGACCGCGCGCTGACCCTTGTGGTCCCCTGGCCCGCGGGCGGTGCTTACGATTTGGCCGCGCGCCTGATGGCCGAGCATGCCAATGACTATCTTGGCGCGCCACTGGTGGTGCAGAACGTGACGGGGGCAGCGGGCTCGACCGGCGTGCGCCAAGTAGCCGAGGCAGACGCCGATGGCTACACCCTGGGCATGATGGGCACCCATGCTATTGCCCAGAGCTACATGAACCCCAATGCGACGCCGCTCGAGGCGCTCGATCCGCTCGTGTTCATTGGCCCGGAACCGGCAGCGCTGGCCGTGGCAAGCGACACCGGCATCACGGATATCGCAGCCTACCTACAAGCGCTGCAGGAGACGCCCGGTTCGATCATCAACGGCAACGACTCGCCAGGTGGGTTCTCCTACATCGCAGCCAGCATGCTCGAATCGCAGTTCGACGTTAGCCTGACGAAGATTCCCTACCAGGGCTACTCGCCAACGGTATCGGCCCTTCTCTCGGGCGAGGTCATGTCGGCGCTTCTCCCCATTCCGTTGCTGGCCGACCAGCACGCTGCCGGTCAGTTGACGCTTCTGGGCGTGGCCGCCGATGCGCGCCACCCTTTCGCACCTGAGGTTCCCACCTTCAAGGAGCAAGGGTACGACTTCGTTGCCGAAGACTTCTTCATGCTCTACCTCCCCAATGGCGTGTCCGATGAGCGCCGCGAAGCGCTGGCATCGATGTTCTACTCCCTGCTCGAGGACGACGCTTTCCAAGCAGCAGCAAGCGAGGTAGGGCTGGTGATAGCGCCTCGCCCGCAACAGGCGACGGCCACCTACCTTAGCCAGCGTGCCGATGAGGTTTACACCCTTCTCGAAGCCGCCCATCTGGTCGATGCCAGCCTGGCTCGCTGAGGCAGCCGCCGCCTTACCGGGAAAAATAAGGGAGAAAAACGCCATGCGCTTCCTGCTGCGTTTGGGTCGCACCCCAAGGCGCGACCTTGCCTGCGGTCTTCTGTTTGGCGCCGTCGCCGTCGTCGGCCTGATCGAGGTCACTACCAATGCTCGGCTCATGGATACCTTTGGGCGCGGGCCCGACCCAGGCCCGGCGCTGCTGCCGCTGATCGTGCTCTCGCTTCTGCTGACAGGCGGCGCGGTCTTGCTGCTCAAAGGGCTGGCAGGCTGGACATTCACGCCACCTGAAGCGGACGAAAAAGACGCGGTTGAAAAAGACCCGACCGAGACACCGCCGCCAAGCCAGCACCTGCACGCCATAGCCTTGCTTGCCTCGCTCGCGGTGCTACCCGTGATGATTTCGTGGCTTGGGTTTTTACTCGCCAGCACTCTGTTTGCCGCCCCCTGGCTCATCTGGCTGGAGTACCGCCGGGGAGTTAGCCGCCGCCGCGCGCTACTGCTGGGCGTGGTGGTCGCCGCGTTGCTGGCCATCGCCCTGCACGTCGTCTTCGTCACTCTGCTGGGCATCGCCATTTAATCAGCCCGGTGATCTGCCCTGTGCCAGGAGTATCGCATGTTGATCGACAGTTTCTTTACCTCGCTCTTGGCTACCCTCGCCTCCCCTTGGGGCGTGACGCTGGCCGTATTGGGCACCCTGCTGGGCATCGTGCTCGGGGCGTTGCCGGGCGTTAGCTCCACCATGGCGCTGGCGATCCTGCTTCCGCTGAGCTTCGGCATGACGCCCGAGCTTGCCATTCTCTTTCTGCTCTGCGTTTTCGTTGCCAGCGTCTATGGCGGCTCCATTTCGGCCATTCTGATCAACATACCGGGTACGCCCGGGGCGATCGTTACCCAGCTCGACGGCCACCCGTTGGCGCGCCAGGGTCGCGCCAAGGAGGCCTTGGTGTACGCACTGGTCGCCTCCAGCGTCGGCGGTGTGATCGGCTTGGTGTTGCTGGTACTCATCGCGCCTTTATTGGCCTCGGTGGCGATGCAGTTTCGCAGCCCCGAGTTCACCGCCATCGCCGTTTTCGGCCTGGTGCTGCTGGCCTATGCCTCACCCGGCTCGACCGTGCGCGGACTATTGGTCGGTGCCATTGGCCTGCTATGCGGCATGGTCGGCTTCGATGCCCTGACCGATGTGTCGCGCTTCACTTTCGATAGCCGCAGCCTGCAGGGAGGCATCGAGCTTGTGCCACTCTGCGTTGGGCTTTTTGGTCTGGCCGAGGTGCTCAGGCATTTGCACGCCTTGCGCCAACGCCGCCCCGATGTCGATATGGCGACGCTGCACTCACCGGCACCCAAGTTCGGCGCTCTCGCCAAGCGCTGGGCCTCGATGCTGCGCGGTTCGTTCATCGGCGCGCTGGTCGGCGCCATTCCCGCCGCAGGCTCGGCCATTGCCGTGGCCATCGCCTACGCCCAGGAAATGCGCTTTTCGCGCCGGCCAGAGCGCTTTGGTCAAGGAGCCATCGAAGGGGTGGTCGCGCCGGAGGCCGCCAACAGTTCGAGCATCGGTGGCACCTTGATTCCAATGATGACGCTCGGCGTACCGGGGGATGCCATCACGGCGGTACTGATGGGGTCGCTGCTGATCCACGGGCTGCGCCCGGGGCCCTTGCTCTTTGCCGAAAACCCGGGCTTTGTCGGCAGCCTCTACGCGGGCTTCCTGCTTGCCCTGCTGCTGACTCTGGCGCTCGGGCTCGTGCTCATGCGTTGGCTGCCCTGGATACTGCGTATCCCGAACCACATGCTCTTGATCGGTATTGCGCTTCTCTGCGTGGTGGGCGCTTACGCTATTCGCAACAACATGGCGGACGTCTACATCATGCTGTTCTTTGGCGCCGTGGGTTACGTGCTGTACCTGCTGTCGCTACCCACCGCTCCTCTCGCGTTCGGGCTGATACTCGGCCCGCTGCTCGAGGAGAACCTGCGCCGCAGCCTGTTGCTTGGTCGCGGTTCCTGGGACGTGTTCCTGCATAGCCCCATTGCCATGGGCCTGTTCGGTCTGTCCCTTGTGGCCATCGTGCTGCCGCTGCTGGCACCGCTGTGGGTACGCCTTGGCGAGGACATCAAACGAGCGCGAACGCCGTGAGGTCCGCTCCGCAAGAGACGGGGCGGAGCGGTCAAGCCGCCGGGTCGGCGTTCATCTTGTCGAGCAGGTGCATCAGCGCGACCTGCTCGGCGGGGTTGAGGTTTGCCATGGTGGCGTCGCTGATGCGCTTGGCCTCGGGCACCATCTCCTCGACCAGGGCCTCACCGGGCTCGGTGATCACCACCATGACCTTGCGCTGATCCCGCGGGTCGGTGCTGAGACGTACCCACTCCCGTGCCTTGAGGCGCTTGATCACCCCGCGCAGGGTGGCCGGGTCGATGGCCGTGGCGTTGACGATGTCGGTCAGCGAGCTCGGCCCACGCTCCATCACGGTGCAGAGAGTCACGAACTGGATGGCGGTGAGCTGTTTTTCCGCCACGTGGCGCTGAAAGATGGCGATATGACGCTGGTAGGCCTTGCGCAACAGATGCCCCACCTGCTCGGAGAAATCGTAGCCCTGTTGGGACGGAGTGGGATGGTCGGCATGGGGGTCGAGCATGGAACGATCCGATGTCATTCAGATTCCTTGAGTGGATGGCGGCCTGTCTGAAAGGGTTACTACCTGGCCCGCCTATTTATGGTGTGTACATTATAATTTTACCGTAGACTCAGGCAACCTCTGTCCAAGACGCGTTGCCCCGTGATCCAACAATAACCTAGGAGGCTTCCCGTGTTCGCTCATCGACCGCTCTCCCCCCGATCCCACGACCGGCAGGCGCTGCTTCACGGCTCCAATATTCTCGTCGTCTACCGGGACCCGGTGGCGTCGCCCAAGCCGGCCCCCGGCCAACCGGGGACCCACTCGGATTTCGTGCCCACGGAGCCGGAATTCTTCGTCGCCATACTCGACAGCGGCCAGGTGCTCGCTTTCAACGGCCATGTGGACCTGGGGACCGGCATTCGCACGGCCCTGGCCCAGATCGTCGCCGAGGAGCTCGGGGTAGCGCTTGGCTCGGTGACCATGGTGCTGGGGGATCCATTCGACGTGCCGAACCAGGGCCCGACCATCGCCAGCGCCACCATCCAGATCACCGCCGAGCCGCTGCGCCGGGCCGCTGCCCAGGCCCGGGAATACCTGATCGATTTGGCGTCAGAGCACTTCGAGGCGCCACGGGAGCGGCTGGTCTGCGCAAGCGGAAGCATCAAGCCTCGGGATACCGCCTGCCTGGCCATCGGCTACGGGGCACTGCTCCAGGGCAGGCGCCACGCGCTGAAACTCGCCGAGACCGTCGCCTTGAAACCCGCCGATGCCTACACCCTGGTGGGCAAGTCCTCGGCCCGGGTGGACATTCCCGGCAAGGCAACCGGGGCACTGACCTTCGTGCACGACCTGCGCGTGCCCGGCATGCTGCACGCCCGGGTAGTGCGCCCGCCCTACGCCGGTCACGACCGGGGCGCCTTCGTCGGGACGTCGCTGATGGACGTCGACAAGTCCTCGGTGATGGATATGCCAGGCGTCGTCGACGTGGTGGTACAGGGAGATTTCGTCGGCGTGGTAGCCGAGCGCGAGGAGCAGGCCGCCGCCGCCGCCCGGGCCCTGCGGCTGACCTGGCGTCCTCCGCAAGGCCTTACGGATCTGAGCGACATCGAGGCCGCCCTCGTCGCTCTGCCCGCCCAGCACCGGTCGCTGCTCGACGAGGGCGACACCGACGCCGCACTGGCCTCGGCTCACCACCGGATACACCGTACCTACCTCTGGCCGTTCCAGCTGCATGGCTCCATCGGCCCTTCCTGCTCGGTGGCGGACTACCGCGACGGCCGCCTCGAGGTGTGGTCCGGCACCCAGAACCCGCACAGCCTGCGGGCAGACCTTTCCCGCCTGTTGGAACTCGACGAAGGCGCGATCACGGTGACGCGCCTGGAAGCCGCCGGCTGCTACGGACGCAACTGCGCCGATGACGTGGGCGGGGATGCGGCTCTGCTCTCCCGCGCGGTGGGCCGGCCGGTGCGGGTCCAGCTCACCCGGGAGCAGGAGCATTTGTGGGAGCCCAAGGGCGCGGCCCAGCGCATGGAGATCGAGGCCGGCATCGACGCCGACGGCGCGCTTGCGGGATATCGTTTCGTGACCCGCTACCCCTCGAACAACGCGCCGCTGCTGGCATCGCTTCTGACCGGCGTGCAGCCTCCCAGCGACGTGCCCTTCCAGATGGGGGATCGTACTTCGGTGCCCCCTTATCGCTACCCGCATCGCCGTATCGGCTGCGATGACGTGCCCACGCTAGTGCGCGCCTCCTGGCTTCGCGGCGTCTCCGCCATGCCCAACGCCTTCGCCCACGAGTGCGCCATCGACGAGCTCGCTCACGCGGCAAAGGCGGACCCGGTCGCCTTTCGGTGCCGCCACCTGAGCGACCCACGGGCCGTGGCCCTGGCTAGAGCGCTCGCCGAGCGCGCCGACTGGCAGCCTCGCCGGGCGTTCAGCGCCCCCCGGGAGGAGGCGGGCTGGCACTACGGGCGAGGATTCGCCTACGCCCAGTACGTGCACAGCAAGTTTCCCGGCTTCGGTGCAGCGCTGGCGGCCTGGGTGGTGGAGCTCAAGGTACACGGTGAGAGCGGGCGCATCGTCGTCGAGCGGCTCTGGGTTGCCCAGGACGCGGGGCTGATGGTCAACCCCGCCGGCGTGCGCCACCAGGTGCATGGCAATATCCTCCAGACCTTGAGCCGCACCTTGAAGGAGCGGGTGGAGTTCGAGGCCGGCCTTCCGGCTTCCCGGGAGTGGGGAAGCTATCCGATCCTGCGCTTCTCGGAGCTGCCGGCGATCGATCTCCTGCTGCTGGATAGGGCCGACCAGCCGCCGCTGGGGGTGGGCGAATCCACCTCGCTACCGGGTGCGCCCGCCATCGCCAACGCCCTGTTCGATGCGCTGGGGCTTCGCTTCACCCGGCCGCCGTTCACGCCGGACATCGTTCGCGCGCGTCTGCGTGAAAACGTTGGCGATGCGCCGATGGCTTCGAATATACGGTGACATTCTCATTCAAGTTGACAATGAAACGGTCGTTATAAACAGGGTACACACAACAAAATACGGTCGATTTGGCAGCCCTATCCGACCCTGTCGACCCGGCTATGGCTCATTCGAAACCCTCGAGGATGTAAATGCGCAAGCTCTCCCGCCTGTCGTTGACACAAAAACTGCTGTGCGCCGTCGCGCTGCCGCTGCTCGTCGTCGCCGTGATTCTCGGCATCATCGTCAATCAGCAGCTCAATACCGCCATTCCTGCGCTGATCGACAACGCCGGCAAGCGCCAGGTGG
Source organism: Vreelandella malpeensis (assembly GCF_020622355.1). Classification (GTDB taxonomy): domain Bacteria; phylum Pseudomonadota; class Gammaproteobacteria; order Pseudomonadales; family Halomonadaceae; genus Vreelandella; species Vreelandella malpeensis. The sequence goes on from NZ_WHVL01000003.1 coordinate 103,307, forward strand.
CGGCGCGGGCCGACGAGATCAGCCGCTGGATCACCGGCTATCGCAACTGGAACGCGGTGCTGGCCGAGGACGAGCGCCTGGCCGCGGACGTACCGATGGCCTCGCACCTTGGCTGGCTCGAGAAGCGCTACCCGCCGGGCGGCACCATCGAGTCACTGTTCTTCTCGGACGCCACCGGCGACACCCTCACCCATGCCGGCGTGGTGCTGGATATCTCCGAGCGCGGCTACTTCAAGACCGTGGTCAGCGACGCCACCCAGGACAGCCTGCTGGTCGATCCGGTCATCTCGATGGTGAGCGGCCTGCCGACCGCGCTGATCGTCGATGCGGTCTTCGACGACGCCGGCAACCGCGCCGGACTTCTGGGCATCACCGTGTCCATGGCGGCGGTGTCGGACATCACCTCGGACATCAACGTCGGCGAGGGCAGCTACGGCTGGATGATCGACAGCCAAGGCCAGGTGATCGCCCACCCGGTGGAGGAGTATCGCATGAGCCTCAACTACACCGACGGCGACGAAACCCAGGGCTACGAAGGCCTGAGCGCACTGAGCGGGCGAATTCTCGACGGCACCCCGGGCTCCGGCGAGATCCTCATGCCCGACGGCGAGCGCAGCGTGCTGATGTGGAGCCCGGTGCAGGGCACCTCCTGGGTGGTCGGCGTGACGGTGCCTGCCGCCGCCTTCACCGCCGTGACCAACAGCCTTCTACAGTCGCTGCTGGTCGCCGGCGGACTCCTGTTGCTGGCACTTCTGGGCGTGGTCGCTTTTGCTGCGCGCCGCGCACTCGCCCCGATCAAGCACACCGCTCGCGCCATGGCGGACATTGCCCAGGGCAAGGGCGACCTGACCCGCCGCCTGGAAGCGAAGAGCCAGGACGAGATCGGCGATCTCGCCAACGGCTTCAACGCCTTCGTCGAGCGCATGCAGAACACCCTGGTCGAGGTGCGCCAGAGCGCCCAGACGGTACTGATCGGCGCCGGCGACATCGCCGATGGCACTCACGAGCTCTCCTCGCGCACCGAGCAGTCGGCGGCCAACCTGCAGGAGACCTCGGCGTCGATGGAGGAGATCCACTCCACGGTATCGCACACCTCGCATGCCTCGGATCAGGCCAGCGGGCTCGCCTTCGAGGCCTCCAGCGCCTCCCAGCGCGGCAACGAGTCGATGACCCAGATGCAGGCCAAGATGCAGGCGATCACCGACTCCTCGAACAAGATCAGCGAGATCATCGGCATGATCGATTCGATCGCCTTCCAGACCAATATCCTGGCGCTCAATGCCTCCGTCGAGGCGGCGCGGGCTGGCGAGCAGGGCCGTGGTTTCGCCGTGGTGGCAAGCGAGGTACGCACGCTCGCCAGCCGCTCGGCCAGCGCCGCCCAGGAGATTCGCGCGCTGATCGACGTCTCCGTGGATCACACTCAGCAGGGCAACCAGATCGTCTCCACCGCCGCGCAGCAGATGGCGGAAATCCATCGCAGTATCACCCAGGTCACCGATGTCATCGGCGAGATCGCCGCCGGCGCCCGGGAGCAGACGGCGGGCATCGAGCAGGTCAACACGGCGATCGCGGAAATGGATACCATGACCCAGCAGAACGCCTCGATGGTCAGCCAGAGCGCGACGCTTGCCGCCGCCATGCGCGAGAACGCCGAGCGCCTGGACCAGCTGATGAGCGAGTTCGTGCTGGGCAACGAAGGCGCCGCCCGGACGACTCGCACGCCGCCGCGAGCCGCTCCCGCCCTGCCCACGCCCCAGGCAACCGCCGCGCCGCGCAAGCCCCAGCCCGCCGTGGCCGAGTGGGAAGAGTTCTAAGGTCGATCGGCCGCCCCCAACGCAACCGGCCCGCCACCGAAAGGTGGCGGGCCGGTTGCGTTCAGGCCTTATCTTTGCGAACACGAACGCCCTAGAACACGAACGTCAGCAGCAGGTTGAACACCAGCGCGGCGACGAACCCCAAGGGGGCGGCGCGAAACAGAAGCTTCGGCAAGAGTCCCGCGCGCTCCTCGTCGCCCGGGCAGGAGCCGAGGATGAGGCTGCCGCCGGAGGAGAATGGCGAGATCGAAGTCGCCTGAGCGCCGACCACGATGGCGATGAAGATCACCATCGGGTCGATACCGACGGAGGCGGCGATCGAGGGCACCAGCGGGAAGAGCGCCGGCGTCACCACACCCAGGGTGCTGGCGAACAGCGACATGCAGGCGGCCACTACACCGAAGGCGACGGCGATCAGCACCGGTGGAATGCTGGTGCCGATCCACGCGCCCAGCATGTCGATGGTGCCCGCCTTGATCGCGATTGAAATCAGCATGCCGACGCCACAGATCATGATGATCGTGCCCCAGGGCAACGAAGCGATCGCCTTGCGCTCGTCGCCGAGCTTGAGCAGCAGCGCGATCACCGAGAAGACGCTGGCGATCAGGCCGATATCCACCTTGCTGTTGAGCAGCGCGACGGTCGCGTTGTCCGGAGCAATCAGACTTGCGATCGGCGGCAGCAGCACTGTCGCCATCATCAGAAGCGTCAGCCCCAGGGTCATTCGCTGCTCGCGGTTGAGCGGCGCAGGCCGCTCGACGTGATCGAGGGTGGCCATGACTACGCCCCGGCGGCGGTTGAACACGATCAGCCCGCCCAGCACGATGATCGGCACCACCAGGGTGCTGGCGAAGATGCCGGCGCTGTTGATGAATGCCTGGCTGTCGGAGACCCCGGCCTGGGTCATCAGAGTACGAAAGATGATGCCACTCTGGCTGGAGACGAAGTTGGCTCCGGCCAGCGCCCCATAGTTGACCGCCATCGCGCCGATGATCAGATTGAGTCCGGTGCGCGCGCAGAGCAGCAGCGTCAACGGCGCCATGAACGCCAGCACCGTGTAATAACCCGCCCCCAGCGCCGAGATCACCACCGCCGCGAAGAAGATCGCGAACGGCAGCAGGTGAGGGAAGTTCCGGCAGCGGTACATCAGATGCTCGGCCAGCTTCTCGAGGGTGCCGTTGACGATGGCGAAGCTGTAGAACAGGCACACCGAGAAGATGATGAAAAAGATGTTCAAGGGCCACGAGGCGATCACTTCGCGTGGGCTCAAGCCCAGGCCGAAGCAGCCCAGAAGGTAAGCGAAGGCGATCGCGAACAAGCCGATATTGATCTTGGTGCGATAGCCCAGAACGATGGAGACAACGATCGCTCCGACCACCAGTAGACTCATCATGAGCGGATTCTCTTTTCGCGTTGGGAAGGCGGTCTTACGCGGACCGCTCGATCTTGAATAGCCGCGCCGGGTTGTCGCACAGCACCCGCTGACGCTCCTCGGCCTGGGGCAGCAACGCCTCCATGAAGGCGATCTGGGCGGCGTAGTCGGTTTGCGCCTCGAAGCGGGTATGCGGCCAGTCGCTGCCCCATACCAGACGCTCGCTGTGGCCAAACGCCTCGCGCAACCGTGAAAGCGACGCCTGGGCCTGGGCGAGCCCCGCCTCGCAGCGGTAGGGCGCGGAAAGCTTGACCCAGACATCCTCGCTCGCCGCGAGCTCGAGCAGCGCGCGATCGCCGGCCCTTGCCGGGTCGAGCGCGCCCGCTGGCAGGCCGAAGTGATCCACCACCACCGTCACGCCCGAGGCGAGAATCGGCTGCACTACCTGGGCGATATCGTCGATGCCGCGCTGCACCTCCACCGACCAGCCGCGCCGGCCAAGCTCGGCGAACAGCGCCTGCCACTGGGCGCTCAGGTACGCCTGCGGATTCTTGCCGATCAGGTTGAGGCGAATGCCGACGACGCCGGCCTCTTCCAGCGCGTTGAGCGTCGCGCCATCGATGTCGTTTTCGACCACGGCGGTGCCGCGCAGCCGCGCCGGATGGCGAGAGAGCGCCTCGACCATGTAGCGGTTGTCGGTGCCCAGAAAGCTCGGCTGGACCAACACGCCGTGGGAAAGCCCTGAGCGGTCCAGGTGGGCCAGATACTGCTCCACCCGAGCGTCATACTCCGGGCTGTAACGCCGGCCCGCCGTCAGAGGCAGGTCGCGTTCGAAGATGTGGGCGTGGGTATCGATGCCGGTCAATGCCGCTGAAGTAGGCGGGGCCATGGTTTTCCTCATGATGTAGGCTCGAGTGCAGGCGCGCGAGCCCTCTGTATTCGAACCGTGCCTGCCTGAGAGCCAACTGAGGCGCTCGGCGGTCTGACGGCTTCTTGTAAATTCATATATATGAATAGATGAATCGCACAATACACGTTTTTGAACGCCCTGGGCGCGGTCTACGACTAAAGGTGGTACATTCTGAACAGAAAAATATGCGCGGATGACACCAAGGAACACGCTCGATGACGGACATGCGGCTACCGCTTTACCAGCGTCTGCGCGACGACATGCTGGCCCGAATCGCCGCCGGCGACTGGGCGCCGGGCACGGCGATTCCCACTGAGGCCGAACTGACCAAGTACTATGGCGTGGCCGTGGGCACCCTGCGCCGAGCGGTCGAGACGCTGGTTCAGGATGGGCTTATGGAGCGCAGTCAAGGCCGCGGCACCTTCATTCGCCGGCCCAACTTCGACGGCTCGCTGTTTCGCTTCTTTCGCCACGTGGATAGCCAAGGCGAGCGGCGCGTGCCCACCGGCCGCGTCATGGTGCGCCATGAAGAATCCGCCGGCCGCCGCGTGGCCGACGCGCTGGGGCTCGAGGAGGGCGCGTCGGTCGTCTACCTGGAGCGCGTGCGCCAGATCGACGGGCAGACGATCTTTCATGAGCAGATCTGGCTCGACACCCGACGTTTTGCCCCTCTCTTGACCGTCGACCCCGCCGACTTCGGCAACCTGCTTTACCCGTTCTACGAACAGCAGTGCGGACAGCTGATCGGTGCGGCCGAGGAGACCCTGTCGGTGGCGACCGCCAGCCAAGCGATGGCCGATCGGTTATCGATCGACCCGGGCCAACCGGTGATCGTGATCGAGCGTATCGCCAAGGGCTACGACGCCACGCCGCTGGAATTTCGCCGCTCCACCGGCGACGCCGGGCCGTTTCGCTACCGGGTCGATATCACCTGAGCCGCGCTTTTCGATCCACAAAAAACCCGCGACCAGGTCGCGGGTTTTGCGTTTCAAGAGCTTGTGTTTCAAGAGCTTGTATTTCAATAGCTAGCGTTTCAGAAGCAGGCCGTCAGTCGATCAGCGGCAGCAGCGTATTCAGGCTCTCCCGCGCATCGCCGTAGAACATGCGGCTGTTCTCCTTGTAGAACAGCGGGTTCTCGATGCCGGAATAGCCGGTACCCTGGCCACGCTTGGAGATGAACACCTGCTTGGCCTCCCACACCTTGAGCACCGGCATGCCGGCGATGGGGCTGTTGGGATCTTCCTGGGCCGCCGGGTTGACGATGTCGTTAGAGCCAATGACGATCACCACGTCCGTCGAGGCGAAGTCGTCGTTGATCTCGTCCATCTCCAGTACGATGTCGTAGGGCACCTTGGCTTCCGCCAGCAGCACGTTCATGTGCCCTGGCAGACGTCCGGCGACCGGGTGGATGCCGAAGCGTACCTCTTTGCCGGCGGCGCGCAGCTTGCGCACCAGGTCGCTCACCGCGCTCTGCGCCTGGGCCACCGCCATGCCGTAGCCCGGCACGATGATGACGCTGTCGGCGTCGTTCAAGGCGCTCGCCACGCCGCCGGCGTCGATGGCGACCTGCTCGCCCTCGATCTCCGCCGCCGGCCCTTGGCTTCCCCCGAAGCCGCCCAGAATCACGTTGACGAAGTTACGGTTCATCGCCTTGCACATGATGTAGGAGAGGATTGCGCCAGAGGAGCCCACCAACGCGCCGGTGACGATCAACAGATCATTGGAGAGCGTGAAGCCGATCGCCGCCGCCGCCCAGCCGGAGTAGCTATTGAGCATCGACACCACCACCGGCATATCGGCGCCGCCGATGCCCATGATCAGGTGGTAGCCGATGAAGAAGGCCAGCAGCGCCAGCAGGATCAGCGTCCAGAAGCCGGCGCCGTTCAGGTACATCACGGCCAGCACCAGGGAGAGCACCGCTGCACCGGCGTTGAGCAGGTGCCCACCGGGGAGCTGGCGCGGCTTGCCATCGACCTTGCCGGCGAGTTTGCCAAACGCGATCACCGAGCCCGTGAAGGTCACCGCACCGATGAAGATGCCCAGTACCACCTCGATCTGCAGAAACGTCAGCTCGTCCGGCGCCTTGGTCGCGACCAGCGCGGCAAACGCCGAGAACTCCTGCATCACGCCGTCGGCGGCGCGAGCCGCCAGCACCCGGCGACGCTCGAGATCCGCGCTCCAGGCGACGAACACCGCCGCCAGGCCGACGAAGCTGTGCAGTGCCGCCACCAGCTGGGGCATCTCGGTCATCTCGACCTTGCGCGCCAGGTACGTGCCGATACCGGCGCCGATCAGCACCATCGGGATCAGCCATCCGTAGCCGCCGATACCGGGGCCGAGCGCGGTGAAACCCACCGCCACCGCCATGCCGACGATGCCGTACCAGACGGCGCGCTTGGCCTTCTCCTGGTTGCTCAAGCCCCCCAGCGAGAGAATGAATAGAACGCTTGCCGCGATCGCAGCGGCGGATACGAACCCTTGACTCAACATAGCGTGTCCCCGCCGCTCAGGATTTCTGGAACATGGCGAGCATCCGGCGTGTCACCAGAAAGCCCCCCACGATATTGATGGTGGCGATCAGCACCGAGATCGCTGCCAGGACGACCACGACCGCGCTGCCGGAGCCGATCTGAAGCACCGCGCCGAGAATGATGATGCCGGAGATCGCGTTGGTCACCGCCATCAGCGGCGTGTGCAGCGAGTGGCTCACCTTCCAGATCACCTGGAAACCGATGAAACACGCCAGCACGAAGACGATGAAGTGCTGCATGAACGACGCCGGCGCGACCTGGCCGAGCAGCAGCATCAACACACCGCCCACGGCCAGAAGCCCGACCTGACGCGTGGTCTGGGCCTTGAAGGCGGCGGTCTCCAACGCCCGTTTCTCCTCGGGCGTCGGTTCCTTCTCCTTCTTCTTCGGCTTGGCCGCGGCGATCGCCTTCACCTTCGGCGGCGGCGGCGGGAAGGTGATCTCGCTTCGGTGGGTCACCGTCGCCCCGCGGATCACGTCGTCCTCCATGTCGTGAACGATCACGCCATCCTTTTCCGGGGTAAGATCGGAAAGCATGTGACGGATGTTGGTGGCGTACAGGAGTGACGCCTGGGTCGCCATGCGCGAGGGAAAGTCGGTGTAGCCGATCACGATCACGCCGTTGTCGGACACCACCCGCTCATCAGGCTTCGTCAGGTCGCAGTTGCCGCCCTTCTCGGCGGCGAGATCGACGATCACAGAGCCCGGCTTCATCAAGGCGACCATGTCCTCGAGCCACAGCTTGGGTGCCGGGCGGCCGGGAATCAGCGCCGTGGTGATGACGATATCGACTTCGGCTGCCTGCGCGCGGAAGCACTCGAGCTGCTTCTCGCGAAACTCCGGGCTCGAGGGCGAGGCGTAGCCGCCGCTTTCCGAGCCGTCCTGGGTGTCGTCGAAATCGAGAAACAGAAACTCCGCGCCCATCGACTCGATCTGCTCGGAGACTTCCGGGCGCACGTCGAACGCGCGCACCACCGCCCCCAGGCTCGTGGCGGTGCCGATGGCGGCAAGGCCGGCCACGCCCGCGCCGATCACCAGCACCTTGGCCGGCGGCACCTTGCCCGCGGCGGTCACTTGCCCTGTGAAGAAGCGCCCGAAGTGGTTGCCCGCCTCGATCACCGCGCGGTAGCCGGCGATGTTGGCCATCGACGAGAGCGCGTCCATCTTCTGCGCCCGCGAGATGCGCGGCACCATGTCCATGGCGATGACGCTGGCGCCCTTCGCCCGGCACTTCTCGAGCATCGCCTCGTTCTGGGCGGGCCAGAAGAAGGAGATCAGCGTCTGGCCCTCGCGCAGGCGCTCGGCTTCTTCGTCACTGGGCTCGCGTACCTTGATGACGACCTCGGCGGCGTCGAAAAGCGCCGTCGGCCCCTCGACGACCGTCACGCCGGCGGTGCGGTAGGCTTCGTCGTCGAAGCCCGCTGCCATACCAGCCCCGGTCTCGATCAAGCACTCGTGGCCCAGCTTCTGGAGCTGGCCAGCGCTCTCCGGGGTGAGCGCGACCCGCGCCTCGCCCCGAAAGCGCTCTTTCAATGCGCCTATTTTCACTCGATGTCTCCCTTGGGTAAGAAAGCCAAGCAACGCCACCCGCTCTTTCCGGCTCGGCTAGAGAAGGCGACGCACGCCGCCGCCCGCATGAATCCAAATATCGCCAATATGTAGTAATATTACATTTATATACACCCAACTTTTGGCTAATACCGACAATTATTTTGTAATGATAACTAAATAAAAGCAGGGAAAAATCGTCAAGGTTTCTTTCAAGAGTACTCGCTGCGGGCAAGCAGGCGGCGCTCCATCAACGACGCCTCCCGCAATATCAGCGACATCATGTCCCCGATCGCCTTGCCGATCAGCGCCCTTGCGTCGACTCGTGCCATGCGTGGGTTTAACGTCATATGTTAGAACACGGTCGAATCAAAGCAATTACGCTGCTTATACAGGCGTATTTGGCCGCTTCCCGCGCTTTTCATCTGGTACTTTATGACCACGATCGCCAATTAAAGGCCATACTTGTTCAGGACCGCCACCCATTAAAAGAGACGGCGCGCCGCGCGCCTTCAGAGGCACCGCCTTGGATCCCCTACGCCATCGCATCATGAACGGCTTCACCCTGCTCGAGCTTCTGGTGACCCTGGCCCTGCTGGGGCTGCTCGCGGCGGTGGCCTTTCCGAACTTCGCCCGCGTGATCGAGGCGAACCGCCTGGTGAGCGCGACCAACGAGTTCCAGACCGCGCTGATGTACGCGCGCAGCGAGGCGGTGCGGCGCAACCGCAGTACGATGCTGATCCCCTTGGAATCGAGGCAGTGGTCGTCGGGTTGGCGAGTCGAGCAGAACGGTCAGCCGCTGCGCCAATGGCCGCGCTCGAACGCCACGGTGCAGATATCGACAGGGCTCGACGAGATTCGCTTCAATAGCCTCGGGCGTTTCGCGCCGTCCACCGGCACATCGGCGGTTCGGCACATCGCGCTCGGGATAGGAGATCAGGCGCGCTGCATTCGCCTGGAGCCCAGCGGCCTCTCGCGCGTTCTGACCCCGCCGCAGGCGTGTTCTGCGCCCTGACCGCCCATGGAGGCCGCGATGAAAAAGCAGCAGGGTCTGTCGTTGATCGAATCGCTTGTCGCCATGCTCATCATGGCGGTTGGCCTGCTGGGCGTTGCCAAGCTGCAAACCGAGGCGCTCACCCAGCAGCGCAGCGCCTACCTCGAGACCCAGGCCACCAACATGGCCCAGGACATGATGGACCGGATTCGCGCCAATCGTGATCTGGCCGGCGCCTACACGCTCGCCTTCGGCCAGAACGTGAGCGGCACTGGGCTCGCCGCCCGCGACAAGCGCGAGTGGGCGGCAGACGTGGCCACGGTGCTGCCCCAGGGCCAAGGGGCGATCAGCGTCGCCCAATCGAACGTCAGCGTGACGGTACGCTTTACCGATATCGTCTCGCCGTCGCGGCCATGGCGCGTCGTGCAACTGGCCTCGGAGCTTTGAGATGACGGCTCGCTCACCCCACTCGCCCTCCTCCGCCCAGACGGGCTTCACGCTGATCGAACTGCTGGTCGCCACGGTGATCGGCGTGCTGGTGATCCTGGGTGCCACCCAACTGTTCATCGCCTCGCAGCAGAGCTATCGCATCACCACCGCGCTTGCCAACATGCAGGATACTGGGCGCTTCGCGCTGGAGACGCTGTCCCGCGAGCTGCGTCAGGTGGATTACAAGGGCGGCTGCGCCCAGAACCTGCTCAGCGTTCATGTGCGCAGCGCAAGCGACGCCGCTCTCGCCGCTCCGGCGCTTCAGGTCGTTACCGGCGCGCAGGCACAGGGGATGACCACCGCGCTCGAAAGCCCCTTGCCCGATACCCAGGGCATCGCCTTTCGTGCCGCCACGACCCTGCCGCCGGTCACGACGACGATCGAGACGCTCGCCAGCAACCAGCAGCTCAATCTGACGGGGAGCGTCCCTTACACTGAGCGGCTGGTGCTGCTTCAAGGGCTTCAGAACTGCGATCTGTTCTACAACGTCTCCACCCAGCCCAACCGCCTGATCAAGGCGGCGAGCGGCATGCCGGGCAATCTGGCGCCTCAGACCAGTGCCTGGTCGAAAAACGGCGCGGTGCCCTACCTGCAGGGCCAGCCGGTGACGCTGAGCGCCATCGACAGCGGCCTTTACTATCTGGGCCGTGATGCCGAGAGCGCCGGCGCGCCATCGCTGATGCGTCTGGACACCGGTACGCCGACGCCGCGCAACGAAGTACTGGCCAACAACGTCGTGGCCCTGCGCACCCGCGTGCTGGTCGGCGAGCAGTATCTGGCTCCAGAGGCGCTGACGGCAGCCCAGTGGGCGCAGACGCGAGCCATGCGGGTGAGCCTGATCGTGCAAAGCGAGCGCACCGACCTGCGCGCAGCTCCCACCACCATCGCCACCGGCAACTTTCGCGACGCCCCCTTCAGCGCCGATGACGGACGCCTCTACCAGGCGTTCACCACCACCATTACCTTGAGGAACCGGCCATGAACCGCGCACCTCAACGCCCGGCAACTCAGCGCGGCATGGCGCTGGTGCTCAGCCTGATCTTTCTCGCCATCGTCACGCTGGTCAGCCTGTCGTCGATGCAGGGGTCGGTGATCCAGGGGCGCATGGCCGCCAACCAGCAGGAGTACAGCGTGGCACTTCAAGCGGCCGAGGCCGCCTTGAGGGCGGGTGAGCAGGCCTTGCAAGCCGGTACCGCAACGGGAATCGTCAAATGCGGCTCCTTCTCCGAATCCGCCTGGAAGACACACGCCAGCACGGTCAACGGTCAGTCACTCAGCTCTCGCTACCGCATTTGTGATCTGGTCATCGTCGGCTCGCGTGCCACCAGTGACGGCCAAGAAGTCCGCGAAGTGCTCTACCGGATCGAAGCGCAAGGCGCCGGCCGCTCGGAGGCCACCAGCGTCGCCCTGGAAAGCCTCTTCGCCCATGAACAGCGAGAAGGATCATGAACAAGAAACCGTGTGCGCGACTTGCCTTGACGCTCCTCTGCTCTCTGAGCCTGGGGTTCTGGACACTGCCTGCCTGGAGCATGGGCACCACGCCCTCGCCCACACCGGAACCGACACCGACGCCTACTCCAACTCCTACGCCGACGCCGGACACCCCGGTAGGTGGCGGCGACAACAGCTACGACGAGAACTACGCCATTCCCAGCGACGAGACCGGGGTCTCCAGCGCTCCGCTGAACGTCGTCAGCCGCGTGCCACCCAACGTGCTGCTGATTCTGGACAACTCGGAAAGCGGCCAGGAGGGGCTCGACGGGCGCGTGGCGATCGGTACCAACCTGGGCGACCGGGAAAACCTCGCCGCCTGCCAGCTCACTACGTTCAACGCCACCAACTGCCCGGCCGGGGCGCGCTCGCCGCTGAGCAAGTCGAGCACCATGAAGCGCGTCGGGCGCGAGCTGATCGACCGCTACCGGGGCAACATCAACCTGGGGCTGATGGCCTATCAGCAGAACCCTGCTTCGCGCACCCGAGATGACGCCTTCAACAATCGGACGGTCGTGTGGCGCCTGACCGAACGGGCGCTGGCCACACGCTACTCCACGGAGGCCAATCCCAGCTGGTACAACCCGGGCTTTACCGGCACCTGGGACGCCCCGACCAAGCGCTATCGCGCCCGCTTGCCAAGCAGCAACTACTACGCTTTCTTCAACGTGGGCGTGCCGGGCTACAGCTTCGAAGAGTCGTTTTCCACGGGTGTTCCCTCTCGGGATGTCACCGAGTACTGGCACAGCATCCAGAACCCCACCGCCAGTGCCGACCAGGTCATCGAGCGCTTTCGCGCCTTTGCCGGCTATAACACCGGCCGGCCCGTGGTCGAACCCAACCGGGTCTGGTACGACAGCCCCGTCATCGTGGGCTATACGGGCCTGCTGGGGCTGACGCCGATCATCGGCACCTACAGTCTTCCGCTGGTCGATAGCCTTCGCCAGCGCGGTATCCCTAACTGGGGGCCGCATATCGCCTCGCTTGCCCTGAACCAGCTCGAGTGGCGTACCGCCTCCTCGCCGGGCCTGGGCTATCTGCACGTGCCCATCGGCGGGCTCAACGCCGACGGCTCGATCAACGATGCCCACTGGAACCAGATCGTCGCCAAACTCCAGCCCCAGCGTCACGACTGGAACGGCAGCGGCAATCCGATGACCGACCCTGCCTGGCCGCTATTGGCCACGGGCCTGACGCCCATCGAGGGCACCATGTACACCGCTCGGGACTACTTTCTGAACAACGCCGGCGCCGGCACCTCCTTCGGCACCGATCAGGGGCGCCGTGCTGGCCTCAGCATCCCCAACATGAACAACGCCAGCGCCCAGCAGTGCCTGGTCAACGCCAACATCTGGCTGACCGACGGGCTGCCTTCGGTGGACCGCACCGGTCGCTCGCTGGGCAACAACGTGAGCCAGGCGCTGACGGACGCCCAGAACGCCATTCGAAGGCTCTACAACGATACCGGCAGCGCCCTGCGCAACCCGGTACGCACCTATGTGGTGGGCTTCAACCTGCCGCTGGACATCAACAACCTGCCAGGCGTTCCCGCCGATCCGCTGGGGGAACTGGCCCGGGCCGGCGGCACCGAACAGGCCTACTTCGCCAACGACGAGGCCTCGCTCAGTCAGGTCATGCAGCAGGTACTGGGCAACATCATCGCCACCTCGGACTCCAACACCTCGTCGGCGGTCAACAGTGACCTCGTCGATCTGCAGGCCGGCAACCTGATCTACAGCGCCGGGTTTCGCAGCACCGACTGGTCGGGGCGGCTGACCGCCTCGGCCATTTCCGCGACCGGCCAGCGTACGCCGCGCTGGAACGCGGAGACCCAGCTGGCAGGCCAGGCCGGCAGCCGGCGGCTTCTGACCGCCTATCGCCCCGCCTCGGCCACGCGCCCGACCGGGGCGCTGCTGTCGACCACCACCAGCGGCTTCACCCAGGCCGAGATCAACTGGCTGCAGGGGCTGAGTCAGCCGGGCCTGCGCACCCGCCAGTCGCTTTTGGGCGACATCATCAACGCCAGTCCGGTGGTACTGCCGGCTAGCGGCAGCCGACCGGCGCTTCTGCTGGCCGCCGCCAACGACGGCATGCTGCACGGCTTCAACGCCGACACCGGGCGCGAGCTCTTCGCCTACCTGCCGTCCGAGCTCACCCAGGGGCAAACCCCGGCGCTGCGCCCGCTCACCCAGCCAGGCTATCGCCACCGCTACTTCATGGATGGCACTCCGGCGGTGCGCGAGGTGAACATCGCAGGTGGCCCCAGCGCCATCGCCGTGGGCACCATGGGTGCCGGCGGGCGTACGGTCTTCGCGCTCGACGTCAGTCAGCCCACCCAGATGGGCGCGTCGAGCGTGCTGTGGGAGTTTCGCCACCCGGCGCTGGGCACCGGCGTCACCACCCCGACTATCACCCAGCTCGTGGACGGGCGCTGGGTAGCGATCTTCGGCAACGGCTACAACAGCGTCGGCTACCAGGCATCGCTGTTCGTGGTAGATTTGCGCACCGGCCAGCTGATCTCGCACCGGCTGACCAACGAAGGCAACGCCCAGGCGCCCAACGGGCTGGCCCCGCCAACGGTGACCGCCTGGCCTAATTTCAACGGCGCGCGCTTCGCCTACGCGGGGGATCTGGCCGGCAACCTGTGGCGTTTTTCGCTTACCGGCAGCGGCAGCGTTACCAGGGTCTACACGGGCTCGCGCAGCCAGCCGATCACCTCGGCCCCGGCGGTCACCCTGAGCACCAACTCGACCAATACGCTGATGGTGCTGTTCGGCACCGGCAGCTACTTCAGAACCCAGGACGTCAACGACCGCAGCGTGCAGCAGCTCATTGGCCTGCGCGATCGCGTCGATCGCACGAGCGCCCTCACCGGCGCGCAGTTGCTCACGCAGCGCATCACCGGCAGCGCCACGCGCGACGGCTTCAACGTGCGCGCCAGCACCAACGTCGCGCTGACCGCCGGCTACGAGGGATGGCGCCTGGAGCTGCCCGCCGGCGAACGGGTGATCAACTCGCCCACGCTCTCGAGCGATCTTCCCAGGCGGGTGCGCTTCTCGAGCATGCTGCCGGACATCGGCAACCCCTGCGGCGGCGGGCGAACCGGCTACTTCATGTCGCTTCTGGCGGATACGGGGGGCAGCGGCGGGGCAAGCATCTTCGATTTCAACGGGGATGGGCAGATCGATGCCGGCGCCAAAGTCAATGGCGATGCCATCACGGGTCTTCAGGCGGGGAGTGGCGAGCGGCTGGTGGGCATCCAGAACCCGGGCGCCCAAACCGAGACGCTCTACGTGGGAAGCCCCGGGGGCGCGGCCACTCCGATCACGATCGGGCTCAACCCCTCGCACCTGGGGCGGCGCTCCTGGCGCCAGGTCAACAACGACTGAGGCGGCGTCAGGTCAGATCGAGCGCACGGTCCACTGCACTAGCCGCGCGACTACCGGGCGCACCACCAGAATGCACAGGAAAGCCACCGGCATCGCCACTCGGTAGGCCTGCCACACCCGGGCCATGAACGCGCCGTCCAGGCCGCTGTTGACCGCGGTGATCACCAGCGTCATCAAAAACGCCATGATCGAGGACATGTAGAGCGCGAAGACCACCGGCGTGAAGCGTGGGTGCAGCTTGCGCGCCGCCAGCAGACGCTGTTCGGGAAAACGTCGTCGGGTCATGGTGCCTGCCTGTATCGAAAATGATGAGCAGGCTACTTTACTGGCTCACCGACGCGTTGGGAACGCCTCGCTCAGGAGTACGCTTCGACGGCGGTGGTCTCGCGTTCGAGCCGGCCGACCTGGTAGAGATCGTTCACGTAGAAGTCGAGCCGGCCGATAGCGTGGGTCAGCGGTATCAGCAAGAAGATCAGCACCATCAGGATGCTCGGCTCGTTGAGCCAGGCAAGCGACGGCGTCTCGACGCGGTAGAGCAGCGTGTAGATGCTCATGCCGCCCAGAAACTGCGCGATCAGACTGTTGAGGATGACCAGGCCGATGAACAACGACCGCCAGTCGCGGCGGGGCAAGCGCGTCTCGCCCAGCAGCGGATGGCGCGCCGTGACACGCTCGCCAAAGCGCAGCCGCGGGCGGCGGCGCAGCAGCGCCTTGATGGCCTGCTCGTCGTCATGTTCCAGGGCCTCGCGCACCAGCGCCGCCTCCACCTGCTCTCCCAGGGTGCTGCGTACCACCCGCTCGAAGGGCGCACGCTCACCGCTTGCGCGGTACTCGGTGCCCGCGTGCTTGAGCGCCTCGAGCCGCTCGGCCTGGTCGCGCGAGAGCCGCTTGTGGTTATCGAAGTTGATCGCGTAGTTCACCGCGTAGAGCTGGTAGAGCGTCGCGGTGACGCCGACGAAGATCAGAACGTAGATGAGAGCGCTGAGCATGGGCGAACCTGCTGGTGGGTGGACGTTGAAACGCCAAGAAGACCTAGAGTAGCAAAGGTGTGCCGTATATATAGCAGATATGCGCTTATGGTCGCATGCGGCATGAAAGCGCAGGCGAGCTGGGCTACCATAGCCGCCTCGCGCAGCGGGGGCAGAACAACAAGCCATGCCCCCGCCCATATGGCTCACAAGGAGCACTTCATGCCCTCTCAAGACTCCGCATCCCTTGGCGATGCGCCTTCCCGGTCCACCTACGCCAAATACCTCGCCGCTCTAGGCCCGGGCTTTCTGTTCGCGGGCGCGGCGATCGGCACCTCTCACGTGGTGCAGTCCACCCGCGCCGGGGCGGAGTATGGCACCGGGCTTCTGGGCTTCATCCTGCTCGCGGTGCTGCTGAAGTATCCGTCGTTTCTGTTCGGGCCCTTCTACGTCAGCGTGACCGGCCAGTCGCTGGTCGAGGGATATCGCCAGACCTTCGGGCGCTCGGTGGTCGCGCTGTTCGCGCTGGTGCAGATCCCGGTGACCGCGATCATCATCGCCGCGATCGCCATCACCACCGCCGGGCTTGCCGGCAGTCTCGTGCCACTGGCGCTCTCCCCGCCCACGGTGGCGGTGATTCTCATCGCGCTGTGCGGCGTGCTCACCGTCGCCGGCGGCTACCGGCTGCTGGACTGGGTGAACAAGGTGTTCGTGGTGATCCTGAGCGTGACCACGCTGTTCGCCGCTCTGGCGGCGCTGCCACTGGTGGACTGGTCGTTCTACCCGTCGACGGCGATTTCGCCACTTTGGAGCGTGACCACCTTCGTGACCCTGGTGGCGGTGCTCGGCCTGATGCCGTCCGACATCACCCTCGCCATCATGAACTCGCTGTGGTCCGAGGCGCGCAACAAGACCCAGGGACGGCGCAGCGACACCGCCGCCGAAAAGATCGACTTCAATATCGGCTACATCGGCGCGGCGGTACTGGCGGCATGTTTCGTGATCATGGGCGCCGGCGTGATGCATAGCCAGGGAGTGAGCCCCGCCGACGGCGCGGTGGGCTTTGCAAACCAGGTGATCAGCCTCTACACCTCCACACTCGGCGAGTGGAGCGGCGTGGTGGTGGGCATCTCCGCCTTCACGGTGATGCTGACCACGCTGCTCACCGTGCTCGACGGCTTCCCGCGCATGATCAGTGCCTCCTGGTACACCTTCATTCGCCCGGCGGACGCGGTGAACGAGTCGCGCACCCTGGAGGGCAGCCCGGCGTTTCTGGTTTCGCTGGTCGGGCTGTCGCTGCTGGCGGTGGTGATCCTCTACACCCTGATGGGCAACTTCCGCCTGTTCATGGACTTCGTGATGGTAGTGGCGTTTCTGTTGAGCCCGATTCTTGCCGCGCTCAACCACTTCACCGCCAACGGCCGCACCGTGCCCGTCGCCCTGCGCCCCTCGAGACTGATCAACGCTTGGAGCTGGCTGGCGATCGCCACGCTGACGCTTCTGTCGGTCGGCTACGTCGTCGTTCAATTCATCATGTGATCCACCGGGCGGTCACGGCAGCGGGCCGCCCCGGATCGTCTTCTCGATCCCCGCACGTACGCCGTTCCCGTCCTCGCGGCCAAGCTCCTCGTACCAGGCGCGGGTCTCGGCGGCGTTCGCACCGTGAATCATCGCCGCCCGGGCTCGTGCCCGTCTGACGATCTCGCCGACCCGCTCGACGCGCGCTTGGTCGTAGCGCGCCAGCGCCCGAGCCAGCGCCGCTTTCGTATCGGCCTGTTCGGCAAGCGCGCTCGTCAGCGTCTCGGCCAGCACCCAGGCATCCTCCATCGCCTGGCAGCCGCCCTGGCCGAGATCCGGCGCCATGGCGTGGGCGGCGTCGCCCAGCAGCGCCACGCGGGTATCGGTGAGCCGCGAGAGCGGTTCGATGTCGTGGATCTCGACGCGCGCCATGCGCGCGGGGTCGAAGCGCTCGATCAGCGCCTGCACCGGGGC
The DNA here is from genome assembly GCF_020622355.1 of Vreelandella malpeensis. Classification (GTDB taxonomy): domain Bacteria; phylum Pseudomonadota; class Gammaproteobacteria; order Pseudomonadales; family Halomonadaceae; genus Vreelandella; species Vreelandella malpeensis. Next base: position 120,804 of record NZ_WHVL01000003.1, read on the forward strand.
GCCCCAGCCGGCGAAGTGCTCTTTCAACTCGTCACGATAGCGGGCCGAGTCGTTCGGCGTGCCCGCCGGCAGCGGCACGTCGAAGAAGCAGTAGAACTCCTGCTCGCCGGCGTCGTTGCCTCCCGTTCCCATCGGCATCAGCGAGACGCGCTTGCCCTCGCCCACGTACTGGTCCCAGCTCTCGAGCGGGGCCAGGGCACCGGAGGCCGCCACGCGCACGTTCCAGTTCACGTAGCCCACGTACTGGCGCTCGACGCGCCGACCGACAAGCGTGTCGCGAAGCTTCGAGTGGGTGCCGTCGGCCACCACCAGCAGGTCCGCCTCGACGCGCTCCCCGTCCTCGAAGGTGGTGACGACCTTCTCGGGCCCGGAGGTGTAGCCCACGCAGTGGCGCCCGAGATGAATGTGCTCGGCGCCGACGGCGTCGAACAGCGTCTGCTGCAGCGCGGCGCGGGAGATCGGGCAGGCGCGCTGGTTCACCGCATCAAAAAGCGGCGTCAGCGAGAAGTCGCTCAGCAGATGTCCATCGTGACTCAGATAACGCATCCGCGTCATCTCGCCGCTGAGACGCTCGATGGTGGTGCCCAGCCCGAGTTCGTGCATCACCTTGACGCCGTTGGGCCAAAGTGAAATGGCCGCGCCCACCGGGCGCATCACCTCGACACGCTCGAAGACCTTCACCCGGTGCCCCCGGGCCTTCAGCGCCAGGGCGGCGCTCAAGCCGCCCATGCCCGCGCCGATCACGACGATATCCAGCGCCATAGCGCCTCCTCACTGGTGAATGATGATCAAAAGGGCCGCTTCGAGACTACCGTATCTCGGGCTGCTACGTCTCGAACCGCCGCGTCTTTGGATCAAGCAAGATGGAGGCCAGTCAGCCCGTTGCACGCACGGTGTCGGCAAAGGCCAGTAGCTCCGCGTGCAGCCAGGCGATGGCGGGCTCCTTGGCGTAGAGCTCGTGCTGGGCCAGCGTCATGGTCAACGCCCCGAGCTCCACCGGCGCCTCGACGAGACGCACCGGCAGCAGCGAGATGAACCGCTCGGCCATGCGCCGGGGCAGCGTCATGATCGCCCCGGTCAGCGCCACTACCCGCGCGGCGGCGAGATAGTTGAGGTTTTGCGAGATCACCCGCCGCCCCAGCCCGTGCTGCTCTAGGCAGTGGTCGATGGGGGTCGGCCCCAGGCCGCTGATGTCGGCAAGCTCCACATGGCTTGCCTGGGCGAACGCGGCAAGGCTCAGGCGCGCGCCGATATCGGGGTTGTCGAGCGCCGAAAGGCACACCCACGCCTCGTCGAGCCAGGCAGTCTTCACCACGCCGCCGGGCAGCGCAATGCGGCTGTCCACGCCCACCACCATGTCCACCTGGCGACTCTCCAGCGCGTTGCTCAGCACCTCCGGGGTGATCAGCTCGATGGCGAAGCTGATGCCCGGCGCCTTGGCCAGCAGCCGGCTCAGAAATGCCGGGTACATCACCTCCTCGAAATAGTCCGTGGTGGCCAGGGTGAAGCGCCGCGTGCTGGTGAGCGGCGCGAAGGAGACCGGCGGCGTCAACCCCTCCTGCAGCACGGCGAGCGCCTGCTGCACCACCGGCAACAGCGCCTGGGCGCGAGGGGTGGGCTGCATGCCCTGCTCGGTGCGCACCAGAAGCGGGTCGTCGAGCGCTTCGCGCAGGCGCTTCAGGGCGTGACTGATCGCGGGCTGGCTCAAGTGGAGCTTCTCGGCGGCGCGGGTGACGTGGCGTTCGTGCATCAGCGTCACGAAGACCAGCAGCAGATTGAGATCGAACTGTCGAAGCAGGCGCATCGCTCGCCACCATTCATGAAGTGAATGACAAGATTCTAAACATTCATTTCATTCATCGCTGCAAAACTTTTATCGTCGCGCTCTCGTCGCGTTTCCACCTTGCGCCTCAGGAGATCACCGCCGGTGACCCACTCTACCCCCCTTGCCTCGCCCACCATGCCAAGCCTCTTTGGCGATGTCATCACGAGTTTCATGAACGTGCCTCGGGCGTTCGACCCCAGATCGACCGAGGCGGACGTGGTGGTCAGCGGCGTGCCCTTCGATCTCGCCTGTTCGGGGCGTGCGGGCACGCGCATGGGGCCGAACGCCATCCGTCAGGCCACGGCGAACCTGATCTGGGAAGGCAAGCGCTGGCCCTGGGATTTCGCCCTGGAAGAGCGCTTGAAGGTAGTGGACGCGGGCAACCTGGATTACGCCTATGGCGAACCCGAAAGCCTGGTGGACAACCTGGAGAGCCACGCCGGACGCTGGCTGGCGGCGGGCAAGAAGATGCTCACCCTCGGCGGCGATCACTACATCAGCCTGCCGCTGCTGCGCGCCCATGCCCGTGAGCACGGGCCGCTGGCACTGATTCACTTCGATGCCCACACGGACACCTACGAGCAGGGCACCCGGTTCGATCACGGCACCATCTTCCACCACGCGCTGAAAGAGGGTTTGGTGGTGCCGGAACACTCGCTGCAGATCGGCATTCGCACGAGCTATGATCGCCACAACCACCCCTATGAGGTGCTGGACGCCGACTGGGTCAACGACCACGGCCCCAAAGCGGTGCTCGAGAAGATCCGCGCCCGCGTCGGCCATCATCCGGCCTACGTGACCCTCGACATCGACGGCCTGGACCCGGCCTTCGCCCCGGGTACCGGTACCCCGGTCTGCGGCGGCCTGTCCACCGACTTGATGCTCAAGGTGATCCGGGGGCTGGTCGGCATGGAGCTGGTCGGCATGGACATCGTCGAGGTCAACCCCGCTTATGATCACGGCGACATCACCTCCTTGGCCGCTGCGACCTTGGGGCTGGAGTTTCTGTACGTGTTGGCGGCGGGTAAGGCGGGTCAAGCATAGTCTTAATTGTAATCAAGCCCCATGACATGAAATCCATGGGGCTCACAGACCAACTTTTTTAAGATCGATCAAATTCTATAATTTATCTTGCTTTAAATATATGAATTTCAGCAAATATCTCCTGCCCCCTTTATATGAACTATTAAAATATCATTTCTTCTATAAATCTCGTACATTTTTTTGTCTAACACTTTCTCCATTAATCCGTTACATACCTCTGCGACTCGATCAACATCTAGATCGCTCCAGCTAATAACAACATTATTACCATATGCCTTGAGTGCAGGTCCAGATATCCATCCTTCCATGGGGCTAAGCATTCGCATTATAAGAGGATGCCTTGAGGCAATGACATTAGCAATAGGCGAAATCGGCACTCCACCAGACATATAGACTTCTTCATTCTGGGTCTCATAAGCACCTAAATCATATGAAATATCTGAAATTATATTCTCTTCGAAAAATCTTTGTGATTGAATAGCATTAAAAAACTGAAACGAAAAAACAATAAAGCAGTAAATAGGCAATAGCATGATATAGAAAGAAAACTTACCGGGAATCCTCTTTAAAACGGCAACTGCTAAAAAGAAAATAACAGATGAAAATCCAACTAAGACTCTAATATCAGTTACCCCTTCCGCCAATATAAAAGATGGGCCGGTAGATGCAAAAAAAAACAAAAATGGGATTGATATAAAAACACACAAAGAAAATAAATTTTCTTTTTTTAATATCTTTTTAAAAAAAGATATTTTTATAAAAGAAATCGAACACAAGGCTGAAACGAAAACAAAAAATGACAGCAAGTAAAAAGCATATCCAACAAACAAGCTACTTACTGCATGATAAAGATATTTCAGAACATATAAGCTAGACAAGTGAAGCTCTAAAAGCCCGACGGTTTCACTTCTAGGAATATTCCCAATAACAACCTTTTGAAAAAAGAGATATGTAACATATCCTACCAGAAATACAATGAGCTCAGATATTATCAACTTGTTCTTGCTTGAACGATATTCTTTAATATCGAAGCAGTAATTTACAGCCATAAGCCCTAAGAAAATATTTACGCATGGCTGATAAATAATTAAGGACAGAAAAACCAAGCCAATAGAAGCTATTTTTCGAGACAACCTACCATCGACTATATAGTAAGCAAGAATGGCCAACGCTAGAGATATTATCATCTGAGGCGCATCAAATCTATAAGCCAAGTTTTGAACAAAAAAAGGATTTATAAATAAAAGCGGCAAGGCCAATTTAGCGTAATTAGACTGCTTTGAAAGCTTGCTGGCAATAAAATATAAAACACCAACCATTGTTACAACGGCGATTAGCAACCCAAAAGGATAGGAGTCAACATGGAAACGGTTTAATGAAAAAAAGTGTGCTAATTGATCAGCTCCTTGTCTCCCAGCCCATCCCCAAAAATTTTCTCCTGTAACTACTCTCCAGTAATCGTCCCTGTAATAAATGCCAAGCGTCAAAGCAGGCATGGAAAATAGGAAGCATGCAAGCAAAAAATAATATTCCAACTTAATCTTCAATTTAAACACCTTTTTTAGATGTACTTTTTTCAACAATATAAACAGGCCTTTTTTTCGATTCTATATACAGCCTCCCGATATACTCTCCCAATACACCAATGGAAATAAGCTGTATAGAACCAAAAAACAGAACTGCTGACATCAAAGAAGCGTAACCCGGCCAGTCCACACCTAAAACAAGAGTTCTTAAAATGATAAAAACCATATAGATCAAGCTTAGCAGTGCAATAACGCCGCCTACATATGACCAAACCCTAAGTGGCCATGTAGAAAAACTTGTCAGTCCATCCAGCGCAAAATTCCATAACTTCCAGTAATTCCACTTTGTTTCACCTGCATGCCGCGCAGGTCGATCATACTCAACGCCAATAGACGAGAAACCAGGCCATGCAAATATACCTTTCATGAAGCGATTGCGCTCAGGCATATTTTTAATAATGTCAATAACACGTCGGCTTATGAGTCGATAGTCACCTGCATTAGGCGGTATGGTAGTATGAGACAGTCTGTTAAAAACACGGTAGAACATGCCTGCCGAGGCTCTTTTTCTACGTCCATCCTCTTTACGGCTGGCGCGCATACCGTAAACGGTATCGTAACCTTCACGCCAGTAACGAACGAACTCATGGATCAAGGCCGGAGGGTCTTGTAAATCAACATCCATGGGAACGACAGCATCTCCGCATGCATGATCAATTCCTGCCGTCATAGCCGCTTCTTTACCAAAATTACGCGACAATTTCAGGTATTTCACTCGTTGATCTTTTTCAGCGGCCAGGACTATTTTTTCGAAAGTCCTGTCCGTAGAACCATCATCGACAAAAAGTACTTCCAACTCCAGATCGAGTGTCGATAATTCTTTATCTATGATTTCAAGGAAAGGCGCTATTGACTCCTCTTCATTGAATACTGGAACTATCAGAGAAAGCAAACTTCTTTGATTATCATCCATTAGCACTACCCTTGAAAATCAAGTTTTTTGAGACTACATAAGTAAGTAAAGGCACACACATAGTGGCGATTACGAGAGCGTAAAAATCCGGCAATGAAAAAAGCAAGCCGAGCGTCAAGATGATGTTATTCAACAGGAACCCTAACAAAGACATTCCCAAGAACTTGACGATGGATCCTTCCTTTTGAAAAGTAATATACTGATGGCCCAGAAAAGAAAACATAAAAGCAAACAAGAATGCTGTTATATTAATCAGGTATACATGTAACAAAGGGAAGGAGAAGATCAATATTGCTGCAACTAAGATATGGACCAGTGTCGCTAAACCACCAATAAAAACAAACCGTAACGGCTGAAATTTTTCATGCTTCATTAATTTTCTAAACACGCTCATCGCTTTTGTCCAGCAAGCTTTTCCATGGGAGGCTATTATCGATGACATACTAACATAAAAATCAACTTTAATTAACAAAAATGAAGCATCATCAATTTATTTAAATCAATGGGTTATATAGCCAATGCTTTAGGATATCAGAACTCATGAGCACTCATGCCCGTGGGCCCCATCGTCAAGGTCGAACGTAAGCACTGCTTGAGACGGGGAAGCCGTCTCGGCGCTGGATGTCTCGGTGCAGACCCGGGTACTGGCGCTTTTGGACGACATTCAGGAACGTCTCGGCGTCGCGATGATGCAGCGCGGCCAGTTGATCGAGGTCGCGCCCGGGCGAAGCTGGAATTTCGCCGCCTTTGCCCCCCGCGTTTGAGGCGGACCGCCCAGCCGGTTTTTTACTAAAAGGAAGCGATATCGATGACTCCCTGTGACCTGAGCGCCGTCGAGGCGCGCCGTTTGATGAGTACCAAGAAGCTCTCCGCCGTGGAGCTGACCGAGAGCTGCCTGGCCCGTATCGAGGCGGTCAATCCCGCCGTCAACGCCCTGGTGGCCCAGGACGTCGACGCCTGGCGTGAAGGCGCCAGGAACGCCCAGCGCGCCATCGACCAGGGCGAGCGGCTCGGGGCGCTGCATGGCCTGCCGCTGTGCGTGAAGGATATGGTCGATGTGGTCGGGCTACCTACCACCTTCGGCAGCCAGATCTACGCCGACAACGTCGCCCAGGGCGACGACCCGCTGGTGGCGCAGCTGCGCGCGGCCGGCGCCTTGATGGTCGGCAAGACGAATAACCCCGAATGGAGCGCTGGCGGCAACACCCGCAACGCCGTCTATGGCGCCACTGCCAACCCCTTCGATGTCACGCGCTCTGCGGCGGGCTCCTCCGGCGGCTCCGCCGTGGCCTTGGCCTGCGGCATGGCACCGCTGGCAACGGGCTCCGACACCGGCGGCAGCCTGCGTAATCCGGCGGCGTTCTGCGCCGTGGTGGGCTTTCGCCCTACGCCAGGCCTGGTGCCCGGCAACCGCGCCCAGGCCTGGCTTCCCATGTCGATGAACGGCCCCATGGCGCGCAGCGTGGAGGACGCCGCGCTGATGCTCTCGACGATGATCCGCCCGGACCGCCGCGACCCCTGGACGCCGGTGGTCGAGAATCGGCCGGTTCACACAGCAGAGGCGTTTCGCCAGCTTCCTCGGGTGGATCTTTGCAGTCAGCGGGTCGCCTTCACCGAAGATTTCGGCTTCGCCATGACCGAGCGGGTGGTGCGTGAAAGCTTCAGCGACAAGCTATCGCGCTTTGGCCACGTCTTCGCCCGACTCGTCGATACCCATCCCGAATGCCCGGACGCCGACGACACTTTCGCGGTGATTCGCGCGCTCTGCTTCTCCGGCATGCACCGCGAGCTCTTGCAGCAGTACCCGGACCAGGTCGGTCCCAACGTGCGCGACAATGTGCGCGAGGGCGAGGGCTACTCGGCACTGGACGTGGTGCGCGCGCTGACCAACCAGCAGCACCTCTACCGCCACTGGCAGACGTTTTTCGAGCATCACGACTTCGTGTTGGCGCCTACCACCACCATCAGCCCGCGGGACTGGCACGAGCTCTACCCCACCGAGATCGACGGCGAGCCGACCCAGAGCTACTACCATTGGCTCTCCATGGCCTACGCCTCCACGCTCGCCGGGCATCCGTCGGTCACGCTGCCTACCGGGCGCGACCACAACGGCCTGCCCTTCGGCCTGCAGATCATCGGCCGCCGGGGCAGCGATCTGGCCACCCTGGCCTTCGCCCGTGAACTGGAAGCGCTGTTCGAGGGTGACAAGGCGCTTTGCCGCCCGCAGGTGGATATCGCCGCGCTGAGCCAAGCGCGCCCGCTCAAGGAAGCCGAAGGGTTCATGGGGTTCTGACCCCGATCCAGGCGTTGCTTTTCATGCACTGGAAAGCCTCACCATGACCACACCTTCGCTGACTGATGGGCCGCCGTCACAAGACCTCATGTATGTCCGCCGACGCCCGCGCCTGAAAGAAAGCGCTACGGCGCGAGAAGGGTGCGCGCTACTGGCATCGCAGCATCACGCGGACATGCATTAATCGACGGCGAAAAACAGACGCTCGCGCCGCCCCACCGGTCGGCGCAGCCACAGCGTCAACAGCACCACCGCCAATAGCACCTCGGCGAGATCACCGCCGTAGTACATCAGCTGCGCGGCGGCCTGGATCTCGTCGAGACCGTGGCCCGTGCCGCGGGGAAAGCCTTCTGCATACATCAGTTTGCCGAGCAGGCTGTGGGTGGCAATAGAGGCGAACAGCACGCCCAGGCGAAACCGCAGCGAGAGCCTGTTCACAGAGGCGTCGGGCGCGGCGAGAATCGCCCAGCAGAAAAGGTAGCCCGCGAGGAGAAAATGCAGGTGAACGGCGTAGTGAAGCAGCGGGCTTTCAAGCGAGGCAGCGTAGAGCGGCGTGAGGTAGAGCACGTACATGCCGCCAACATTGAGCAGTAGTGCCGTGATCGGGTGAGCCACAACCCGCATGCAGCGGCTATGCAGCAGCGCTACTACCCACTTGCCGCCGGTTTGGGGCAGTGTCTTGAGCAGCAGCGTCATCGGCGCGGCTAATACCCAGGCCAGCGGGGCGAGCATGCCGATCAGCAAATGCAGCGTCATGTGCCCGACCAGATCGCCATGCGCCCAGTGCATCAGCGGCGGCCAGAACGCAATGGCCAAAAGTATGCTACCTAATAGGAAAAATCCGCAGCGCCAGAGGCTCCAGCCTGCGCTAGCGGCGCGTTGTAACCAAGCCGCGGCTAAATATTCGAAGGTGACCAGCACCACCAGCAAGAAAGGCAACCAGTCGAACGGCGCCGTTTGATGGGGGTGCATCTAGCGCCTGGAGCCGCTGCGGGCACGGCGTAAGAGCCAAAAGCCGATCAGTAAAAAGCCGATGGCGAAGGCGTTCCAGGTCAGGTCGTACATCAGCGGATCCACGCCGTAGCGAATCTGATGCAGCCGTAGAATCTTGTGATTGATGATGCCGTCGAAGAGCTGAAAGCTCCCCATACCCAGAAAGAAACCTGCCTTTGCCCAAGCTACGCACAACCACCCGCGCTGGGAAAGATCGAGCAGCAAGGACACCCCCACCACAACGGCCAGCAGCTCGAAAGCGTGCAATAGGCCATCGGAGAGAATGCCAAAGGCGGGCGTGGAGAAGTCGAAAAAGTGGTGCCACTGCAACAATTGATGAAAGACGATCTCGTCGAGCGCGGCCATCACGCCGACGCCCACCAGCACCGCTGCCCAGAGTGAGCGCCGGGCATTCTGTAGGGTATGAGCGTCATTCTTCATGCCGTATTGGCTCCCAAGCACGTACCTAAACCCAAACGTTTGCCTAAAAATAGGCACGCGGCGTTTCACATGCAATTCCTCGAAGCGCTTCTTAACCAACGTTGCCCGAAAGGCAACAAACTGGCTCATTTTGGCTCTCTTTCTCTTGCGTCGTCTTGGGTAGCGTTAACGTGCAGGCGTTCTCTACCCATCACGAAGGACAGGATATGTTTAGCCAACAACAAATAGCCAACGCCAAGGCCGTGCGTCACCAGCTGCACGAGCAACCGGAACTCATGTACGAAGAGAAAGTCACCGCCAAGCTCGTTGCCGAGAAGCTCGATGCCCTGGGCTATAAGGTGACCGAAGGCATCGCCACCACGGGCGTGCTGGGCGAGCTCGATACCGGCCGCCCCGGCCCCTGCATTGCGCTGCGCGCCGATATGGATGCGCTGCCCATCGAAGAGGCCAACACCTTCGGCCACCACTCCAAGCGGCCAGGGCGCATGCATGCCTGCGGTCACGATGGTCATACCGCGACGCTGCTGCTCGCGGCCGAGACGATCATGGCGCTGCGCGAAGAGCTTTGTGGCTACATCAAACTGATCTTCCAGCCCGCCGAAGAGGGTGGCAACGGCGCCGATGCGATGGTCAAAGCAGGGGTGCTGGACAACCCGCGGGTCGAGGCCGTGTTCGGTTATCACAACCGACCCGGCTTTCCGGCGGGGCAACTGTTCGTCAAGCCGGGCTCGGCCATGGGTGGCAACGATACCTTCAAGGTCACCATCGAAGGCGTCTCCGGCCATGCGGCCATGCCTCATCTGGCCGTCGATGCCATCTACGTCGCCACCTCGGTGGTGCAGCAACTGCAGGGCTTGGTAGCGCGCAACAAGTCGCCGCTGGAGTCGGGCGTGATCACGGTCTCCTCCTTCCATGCCGGTGACGCCGCCAACGTGATCCCTGGCAAGGCCGAGCTGCTGGTCAATATTCGTAGCGACCGCCCCTCCTCGCGCAACGCCCTGGCGGGCCAGCTGGAGCGCGTGATCAAGGGCGTCTGCGACGCTCACGGTGCTCACTACACCCTGGAGCACAAGCACCAGATTCCGCCGCTGCTCAACGACGCTGACTGGTCAGACCGGGTACTTGCCTTAGCCGCCGAGCACGGCGTCAGCGACGACATTCAGAAGCTCGACTACATGCCGACCATGGGCGCGGAGGATTTTGCCTTCTACCTGCAGGAGGTGCCGGGCTGTTTCTTCTTCGTCGGCAACGGCGATAGCGCCTACCTGCATAACGAGCACTACGACTTCAACGACGACATTCTGCCGGTAGCGGGCGGCATGTTCGTGGCCTTGGCCAAGGGCGTGCTGGCGCGCAACGCTTAAATGCCCTCGATGGCGGCTCTACGCCGGCAATCACTCGGCGAAAGGCCAAGGGCCGTCTCTCCCATCGACTGATTCAATAATTAACTAAGAACAAAGGATTTTCTTATGTCATCCATGCTCTCCTCCATCGAGCGCATGGGGAACAAGCTTCCTCATCCGTTCATTCTCTTCACCGTTCTTGCCGTGGTGGTGATCGTTACCTCCGCCCTGCTCTCACTTCTGGGCATTGCCGCGTCGAACCCGCAAAGCGGCGAAGACGTCTACGTCAGAAGCCTGCTTTCGGGGCCCGGGCTTGAGTTCATGTTGACGAGCGTGGTCAGCAACTTCGTCAACTTCCCGCCGCTGGGTCTCATTTTGGTCGTGATGTTCGGCATCGGCCTGGCCGACAAGGTGGGGCTGATGTCGACGCTGATGCAGGTCAGCGTGGCCAAGGCGCCACCGTCGCTGTTGACGTTCTGCGTCTTTCTCGCGGGTATCTGCGGCAGCGTCGCCTCGGATGCCAACTACCTCATCCTGATTCCGCTGGCGGCCATGGTCTACCACTCGGTGGGTCGCCATCCGATTGCCGGGGCCGCAGCGGCCTACGCAGCCGCAGGTGCAGGCTTCGATGCCAGTCTCTTCATCACCGTGGGTGATGCCTTGTTTGCCGGTATCACCACCGAGGCAGCGCGCATCGTCGACCCCGATGCCTACATATCACCGGTGGACAACTACTACTTCGTGGCCTGCTCGGTCTTCGTGCTGGCCATCGTCGGTACGCTATTGATCGACAAGGTGGTGGAACCCCGGCTGCAACGCACGCTGCCGATGAGCAAGGATTTCAAGAGTGACGAGGTCGCCCCCGAGCTCAGCAAGGCCGAGAAACGTGGTCTCAAGCTCGTGGGTGTGGCGACCCTGGTCTATCTGGCGCTGGTGCTGCTGGCCGTACTGCCGGAGGCATCGCCGCTGCGCAACCCCGAGGGTGGGCTGATTCCCTCGCCGTTTCTGCGCTCGCTGGTGCCGCTGATGTTCGGCTACTTCGTCACCATCGGTCTGACCTACGGTATCGCTACCGGCAAGATCACCAGCAGCCGCGACGTGCCCCAGCGCATGGCGGAAGCCGCCAGCGACCTTGCGCCGACCCTGGTGCTGTTCTTCGCCATTTCGCAGTTCATCGCCTACTTCGGCTGGTCGCAGCTGGGGCAGTTCATCGCCATCGAGGGCTCGAACGTGCTGCAAAGCACGGGGTTCACCGGGCTTCCCCTGGTGGGTGCCTTCATCGTCATGACGGCAGTGCTCAACGTCTTCATGACCAGCGGTTCGGCGCAGTGGGCGCTCATGGCGCCGGTCTTCGTACCCATGCTGATGATGATCGATTTCGACCCCGCCTTCGTGCTGGCGATGTACCGCATCGGCGACTCCAGCACCAACATCATCTCGCCCATGAGTCCGTACTTCTCGGTGGCGCTGGTTTACATGCAGCGCTACAAGCCCGACATGGGCCTGGGCACGCTGATGGCGACCATGCTACCGCTGGCGCTGGGCTTCTTGATTGCCTGGTCGGCGTTTCTGATGTTCTGGCTCGTGATGGGCTGGCAGATTGGGCCGGGCGTCTACATGATGGCCAACTGATCAGCGTATCGTCAGCATCAGCTTCCACAGATAGTCGGCAGCGGGCGAGAGCCTTCTGCCGACGCGTCGTACCAGATTCCCCTGGCTGCTTTCGGCAAACGGGTGGCGAATGGGAATGGCGCGCAGCAGCCCCTCCTCGACCTCACCGCGCGCGGCCGCTGCGGTCATGAACGATACGCCGATACCGGCGCAGGCCAAACGGCGCGATATCGAGTGCAGGTTGCAGCGGTAAGCAGGCGTCGCTGGCAGGCCGCTGGCAGCAAAGAGCGCATTGACGAACTGCTGGGAGCCCGATACGTCGGGCAGAAAGATCAGCTTGTGCGTGACCAGCTCATCCGGTGTCACCGAGCGCTTTTCAGCGAGCGGGTGCGAAGGCGCCACCAACGCACACAGCGGGCCGCGCTCGAACGAGTGAACGATCAGCCGTGGGTCCGAAATCGGGCCGTAGGTGATGGCCATGTCGACCTCGTCGTTGGCGACCATTTCGTGCGGCTCGCGGGGGTAGTAGATCCCCGTCTTGATGTCGACGAGAACGTCGGGGTACTGCTCGGCAACGCGCTTCATCACGTAGGTAATGAAGCTATCGACGAAGCCGTCGCCGACCGAGACCACGACCTTTCCCGCCTGTAGATTGCGCAGTCGCGAGAGCGTATCACCGAGCTCCGCGTTGAGACGCCGCTGGGCCAGAAGCCCCTCGACCACTAGCTGCCCCGCTTCGGTCAAACGTACGTGGCGACCGTGGCGTTCGAGCAGTGCCATGTTGAGCTCGCGCTCCAGGCTGCGCACCTGTCGGCTCACCACCGACGGGTTGACATGCAGATGCTCGGCGGCCGCACGAATGCCTCCGCAGCTGCCGATTTCGAGCAGATAGAGCGCGCGCTTGTCGAGTAGCGTCATGGTCGTCGATCACCAGTAGGCAGTAGCATTCACAAAATGGCGGACGATCATAACGCTACCCGCTTCGCGCCGGGACGACTTTCTATTCCAATCGCAGTGCTGGCATAATCGCTGCCCCTTTGCCGAGGAGCGCGCCAATGAACCGGGACACCGATGTCGAGCGAATAGCTGCCATTGCCATCGACGCCGCCCCGGCGCCGCCCCCTTCGCCAAGCGTGGCGCTCACGGCGGACGTTGCCGAAGGGCAAGCGCTGGAGCTCAAGCTCGACCATCTGCGCCAGACCCTGCGCGACATGGGCGATGTGGTGGTGGCGTTCTCTGGCGGCGTCGATAGCACCTTTCTGCTCGCCGTGGCCCTGGAGACGCTGGGGCGCGAACGCGTGCTGGCCGTCATTGCCGATTCCGAATCCTACCCCTTCGAAGAGCTTGATGCAGCGCGGGCGTTGGCCGAGCGTCTGAACGCCAGGCATCGCGTCATCGAAGTTTCCGAATTGGCCATTCCTGGCTACGCCGAGAACGATGCCAATCGCTGTTTCTACTGCAAATCGGGACTGTTCACGCATTTGGCGCCGGTCATGCGCGAGGCGGGCTTGAACAACATCGTGTTCGGTTTGATTGCCGACGACGATGGCGAGCACCGCCCTGGCACACTCGCCGCACGCCAGCACGGCGTACGCGGGCCGCTACACGAAGTCGGGCTCTACAAGGCCGAAATTCGAACACTCTCCCAGGCCATGGGCCTGCCCACCTGGAACAAGCCTTCGCTTGCTTGCCTCTCCTCGCGCATCGCCTACGGCGAAACCATTACGCTCGAAAAACTCGAACGCGTGGCCGAAGCCGAGCGCCGCGTGCGGGCGCTGGGGGTTGGGCAGGTGCGCGTACGCCACCACGGCGAGCTGGCACGTATCGAGCTCGACCCCGAGGAGATGGCGGTGGCGTTAGCACACCACCAGCGCCTGGTGGATGAGCTCACCGCCCTCGGCTTCGCCTGGGTGACCCTCGACCTTGCTGGCTATCGCAGCGGCAGTATGAACCGCCTTCTCGCCCCCACCACTGGAGACGCGCCCAATGAGTGAACGTCCACCGCTCGAGCCCATCGGCCATCTTGGGTTTGCCCAGGTCGACCACGCGCGCGAGGCGCGCAACGGTGTGCCCGAAGTGGTCTATGGCGAAGGCAAGAGCGCCGCTCAGATCGCCGCCATCGTGGCACGGCTGGTGGAACGCCACGCGCGCGCCCTGGTCACTCGCCTGAATGCCTCCAAGGCCGAAGAGGTCGCCCGCGAACAGCCGGGCGGCCACTACGATCCGCGTTCGCGGCTGATGTGGTGGGGCCGCGCGCCCGAAACGCTGAGAGGCACCGTGGCCGTGGTCTGTGCAGGCACCTCCGACCTGCCCGTGGCCGAGGAGGCCGCGCAAACGCTCGAATGGCTCGGCGCGCCTGTCGCCCGCTTGAGCGACGTCGGCGTGGCGGGCATTGATCGCTTGCTGGCACACCGCGAAGCGCTGGCACGCGCCGATGTGGTGATCGTCGTCGCCGGTATGGAGGGCGCGCTGCCCAGCGTGGTGACGGGCTTGGTGCGCAATCCGGTCATCGCAGTGCCAACGTCGATTGGCTATGGCGCGAGTTTGAACGGCATTACCGCGTTACTGGGCATGCTATCGGGCTGCGCGACGGGCATGAGCGTGGTCAATATCGATAATGGTTTCGGTGCAGCGTGGCAGGCGGCGCGTATTCTAGCGCTGGTCGAGCGCGGCCCGGCCGAGCCCCCGGCCAGTTTCTCCCTCCCCACCTGACTGGATACGCCCGTGACGCCGACGCTTCATATCGACTGCACCTTTGGCATTGCTGGCGACATGCTGCTCGCCGCGCTGGTAGACCTCGGCGCCGACCTCGACGCCATTGCCGTTGAGCTGCGCAAACTGCCGCTGGACGACTTCTCGCTCTCCACTCAGAACGTGATGCGCTGCGCCATTCGCGCGCGGTTGCTCAACATCACGCTAGCACACGCGCTGGAACCCGCTCCCGAGGGTTTGGCGCAGTACCACACAACGCATGAGCACTCGCACACGCATTCACACAGCCACTCACACGATCATTCACACGGCCATGATCATTGGCACCCGCAGCGCCCGGCAGGCGAGATACTCGCCATGCTCGCCGCGTCCCATCTCCCCCCCCGTGTGAAGCAGCGCGCCACGGCCATCTTTAGTGCCATCGCCGAGGCCGAAGGCCGCATCCACGATCTGCCGCCGCAGGCAGTCCATCTGCACGAAGTGGGGGCGATGGACTCGATCATCGATATCATCGGTGTCTGCCTGGCGCTGGAAGCGTTGGATATCGCTACCATCACGGCAACGCCCGTGCCGGTCGGCCATGGCGTCGTTAGTATGGCCCACGGCAACTTCCCCATCCCCGCGCCGGCCACCCTGGAGCTGCTCAAGGGCATACCGCTCTCCTCTTTCAGTGCTCAGGGCGAGCTGACGACCCCAACGGGCGCGGCGCTGCTCAAGGTGCTGGTCGAGCGCTTCACGCCGGCGCCGCAGGGCACACCGCTGGCCATTGGGTACGGCGCGGGCAACCGTGAGTTCGCCCACCCTAACGTGTTGCGCGCAGTGCGCCTGGCCCCGCCAGAAGAGGAAGATGCCGCTCGCGAGCACATCGCCATCCTGGAGTGCCAGCTCGACGACACCACCGGCGAGCAGCTCGGCTTTGCGTTAGAAACGCTGTTGGCGGAAGGTGCGCTGGACGTTTTTCATACGCCGATCAGTATGAAAAAGTCGCGCCCTGGCGTGCTGGTCAGCGTGCTCGCGACTCCCGAACGCGCCGATGCGCTCGAGCACTGTTTGCTGAAGACGCTGCCTACCTTCGGTGTGCGCCGCTCTGCGGCAAGCCGCCGTATCCTCGTGCGCCACTTCGAAGAGGTGACCACCGAGCTTGGCACCGCTAACGTCAAGCTCGGCTATCTGAATGGCCACCTCGTCCGCGTGAGCGCCGAATACGAAGACGTCGCGCGTCTAGCGCGTGCCCATGGGCGCAGCATCGACCAGGTGCAACGCCTGGTTCTCAACGCCTGGGAACAGACCCGCTCCACCCGCCAGCCCTGATACATCGCCCTTTCGCACTGCTGGATTGATCGCTTTGATCACTTCGGTAGTGCCTTCCCGTGCGCGCTTTTCGCTTTCCACGCTTGGCTTCGCTCATGAGCCGACGGTTAGATGCGGTGAGTCCACGTTTTTTGCTCACTAGACGATGGTATAGCTTGCTAAATATGCTCGATTCGATCATTTTAGTGCGCATACTCATCAAACCGATCATTCACCGCCTTTCTGGAGGCTCGCATGAGCAATTTCGAATTCCGTGGCATCGTACCCGCACTGATCACCCCCCTGGACGAGCATGAAGAGATCGACGAGCAGGGGCTGCGCGAGCTCACGGAAACACTGATCAAGAAAGGCGTGCATGGCCTCTTCGCCCTGGGCACCAACGGTGAATTCTTCTCGCTGACCGATGACGAGAAAGTGCGCGTGGCGACCATCGTCAAGGACCAGGCCGCTGGCCGCGTACCCGTTTATGCCGGTACCGGCGGTTACACCACGCGCGGCGTCATCGAGCTCAACCGTCGCATGGAAGAAGTGGGCGTCGACGGGCTTTCAATCATCACCCCCTACTTCAACGGCGCCACCCAAGCCGAGCTGATTCTGCACTACCAGCGCATCGCCGAAGCCACGCCGCTGCCGATTCTGCTCTACACCATCCCGGCCAAGGCCGGCGTGACCCTGACCATCGACAGCGTCGCCAAGCTCTCCGAAATCCCCAACATCCGCGCGATCAAGGACAGCGGCGGCGACTTCGACCGTCTGGTCCAGCTGATTCGCCTGCGTCGTGACGACTTCGCCGTGTTCACCGGCACCGACTCGATGATCCTGTGGACGCTGATGGCCGGCGGCGACGGCGCCGTTGCGGCGACCACCAACGCCGTACCGGACGTGGTCATGACCATCTGGAACGCCTGGCAGGCCGGTGACATGGAGACCGCCCGCGAAGCCCAGGAGAAGCTGCGCCCGCTGCGCAACGCCTTCGCCCTCGGCACCATGCCGAGCGTGCTGAAGACCGCTGCCACCCTGCTCGGCATGCCCGCAGGTCCCGCGCGCTCGCCGGTGCAAGCGCTCACCCCCGAGGCCCTTGAGAAGCTCAAGCAGGTGCTGAAGGTCTACGACCGTGTCGAGCGCTGAGTCGCGCACCGTTCAACTGCTGATCGTCGCCGATGACCTGACCGGCACGGCGGATTCCGCCGTGGGCTGTACCCAGGCGGGTCTTGCGACCGCCGTGGTGCTCGGCGCCCAGGCCACCGAGTGCGCCGAGGCGGTGGCGCTGGATCTTGATTCGCGCGGCGTCAGCGCCGCCGAGGCCGCCGAGCGACACCGCCAGGCGCTCGCTGCCTGGCAGGGGCGCTTTCGCTGTCTGTTCAAGAAGGTGGATTCGACCCTGCGTGGCAACGTCGCCGCCGAGATCGCAAGCCTGGTGCCGCTTGCCGGCATGGCGATCGTCGCCCCGGCCTACCCGGCCACCGGGCGCACCACTCGGGGCGGCCGCCAGTACCTCGACGGCGTGCCCGTCGAGCAGACCGAAGTGTGGACCAACGAAGGCATCCAAGGCCGAGCGAACCTGGTCGAGATGCTCGAAGGCGCGGAACTCGCCTGCGCCCGGCTCGATCTCGCCATGCTCAGAAACGATGCGGACCTGACGGCAACGCTTGCCGGCCATCGCGATCGTGGCATCCAGGCGCTGGTGTGCGACGCCGAAGATGAGGCAGATCTGGCGCGGCTGGCCGCCCGGAGCGCCGCTCTGTCAGGCGTCTTCTGGGTCGGGTCGGCGGGGCTCGGCAACCACCTGCCAAAAGCGCTCGGCCTCATTGGCCAAGGCGAGCGCCTGCGGTCTTTGATCGGCACACCCCATACCCTGATCGTCATCGGCAGCATGAGCGGCGTTTCCCACCGTCAGGCCGACCGCCTGCTGGAGAGTCCGCAAGCGCCGACGCTGATCGAGATCGATGCCAGCGCGCTGCGGGCGAGTGGCGACCTTCGCGAAATCGAGGCGTGCCTCGACGACGCCCTCGCCCGGCGCCAGAACGTGATGGTACGCCTTCGCCAGGGCACAGATCGTAATGCCGCCGAGGGACCCTTGCTTGGTCAGGCGCTGGCCGCGCTTCTGGCGCCGCGCCTTGGCCGCGTCGAGCGGCTGATCGCCACCGGCGGCGCCACCGCCCGGGCGATTCTGGTTGAGGCCGGTATTGCCCGCCTTGCGCTCGTCGACGCCCCGGATACCGGCATGGCGCGGCTGCTCGCCGCCACGCCCGCCGGGCCGCTCGAGGTGATCACCAAGGCTGGCGGATTCGGCGACGAGCACGCCTTTCAGCGGGTCTGGCAGGGCCAGCCCGACCCCAGTGATTCTTCTATCCATAAGGAATGTTCATGAGCGACCGTCCCGTTATCGGTATTACCATGGGCGATGCCGCCGGCATCGGCCCTGAAGTCATCGTGCGGGCCCTGGCCCACGACGACGTCCACGATGTCTGCCGCCCGCTGGTCATCGGCGATGCGGGGCGCCTCAAGAAGGCCATGGACGTGGTCGGCTCGACGCTTTCGCTGCATGTGGTCGATACCCCCACCCAGGCACGTTTTCAGCGCGGCGTGATCGAGTGCATCGACCTGGGGCTGATTCCCGACGACCTGCCTTGGGGCAAGGTCTCGAGCGTGGCGGGCGATGCCGCCTACCGCTACATCGCCAGGACCGTGGAGCTGATCGAAGCCGGCGAGCTCGACGCCATTTGCACCGCGCCGTTGAATAAGGAGGCGCTGCATGCCGGCGGTCACGTGTTCCCCGGCCATACGGAGCTTCTGGCGCATCTGACCGGCACCGAGGAAGTCTCGATGATGCTGGTGACCCCCAAGATGAAGGTCATCCACGTCACTACCCATGTGGGCATCATCGACGCCATCGCGCGGATCAACCCGGGGCTGGTGACGCGCACCATCGAGCGCGCCCACGAGACACTGGCCCGGGCCGGCAACCACCACCCGCGCATCGCGGTGTGCGGCATCAACCCCCACGCCGGCGAGAACGGCCTGTTCGGCTACGGCGAAGAGGAAGAGAAGATCGTTCCCGCCATCGAGGCGCTGCGCGCCCGGGGCTGGGACGTCGAAGGGCCGCTACCGGCGGATACCCTGTTCTTCCGCGCCGGCCGAGGCGATTTCGACTGCGTCGTCGCCATGTACCACGACCAGGGCCACGGCCCGGTCAAGGTGATGGGCCTGGAAGCCGGCGTCAACGTCACCGTGGGACTTCCGGTGGTGCGTACCTCGGTGGATCACGGCACCGCCTTCGACATCGCCGGCAAGGGCATCGCCGACGAGCGCAGCCTGATCGAGGCGTTGAGCCAAGCGGTTGAACTCGCCAGCCGGCGCACCGAGGCGGCCTGAGGCCGACCCGTCACGTCGCGACGTTTTTATCTCGTATCGGCGGGCAGGTACTGCCAGGCGCCTGTCCGCCGCCGTTACATAAGGAGAGCATCATGGAACGCATCGGTTTTATCGGACTTGGCTTGATGGGCGGCTACATGGCCTCCAACATCCTCGCCGCGGGCTACCCGCTCAAGGCCTTCGATCCCAAGGCCGCAGCGGTCGAAGCGCTCATCGCCAAAGGTGCCAAGGGCGGTGAGAACGCCGCGGAACTGGGTCGTGACTGCAGCATCGTGTTTCTCTGCGTGCCCACCTCCGAGCACGTCGAGCAGGTGATCGACGGCGACAACGGCCTGCGCGCCGGCGCCAAGGCGGCAGGCAACGCGCTGATCATCGTCGACTGCTCCACGTCCCAGCCCACCGTGACCCGGCGCCTGGCAGAGTCGCTTGCCGACGATGGCATCACGCTGGTCGACGCGGCCCTCGGCGGCACCCCGACCCAAGCCGAATCCGGCCAACTGCAGGCCATCGTCGGCAGCAGCGACGAGACGCTCGCGCGCCTGCGCCCGGTGCTCGAGGCCTGGGCGGGCAAGATTCTGCACTGCGGCGGTGTCGGCACCGGCCACACCATGAAGCTCTTGAACCAGTTTCTGGCCATGAGCTACGGCGCGGTGTTCTCCGAGGCGCTGACCATTGGTGCCAAGGCCGGCATCTCGCCCCAGGTGTTCGACAGCGTCATTCGCGGCTCGCGCATGGACAGCGGCTTCTACCAGACTTTCTTCCAGTACGTGCTCGAGCGCGACCGCAACGCCCACCGCTTCACTCTGGCCAACGCCGGCAAGGACATCCGCTACGTGGCGGCGCTGGCCGACGCCCTGGACGTGAAGGCCGATGTCGCCCACGCGGTGAGCGATCTTTACGCCAGTGCCCTGGCCCAGGGCGACGGCGACAAGTTCGTGCCGGAGCTTTCCGATATCGTCGCCAGCCGCCATCAGCTCAGCCTGTTTTAAGGAGTTCGCGTGAAGATCGTCTGTACTTCCCCGTCCTTCGCCAAGTACTCCCGCACGCCTTTCGATCTAATCGAGGCGGCGGGCGCCACCGTCGAGAGCCTGCCGGCGGACATCAGCGAGGCGGACTTCATCGCCCGCGCTGCCGATGCCGACGCCGCCATCGTCGCCTTCAACCCCATGACCGAGGCCGTGTTCAGCGCCCTGCCCAACCTCAAGGTGGTGACCAAGCACGGTGTCGGCGTCGACAACATCGATCTTGCTGCCGCCGAGCGCCACGGCGTTCGCGTGACCAACGTACCGGCCGCCAACCGACACGCCGTTGCCGACTTCACCTTCGCCCTGCTGCTCTCGCTCGCCCGCGACCTGCCGCGCGTCGATGCGGCTACCCGCGCCGGTGAGTGGCCGCGCTGCTTCGGTCGCGACGTTCACAGCATGACGCTGGGCATCGTCGGCATCGGCAGCATCGGCCAGGCAGTCGCCAAGCGCGCTGCGGGCTTCGAGATGCGCGTGATCGCTTATGATCCCTTCGCCAAACCCGAGGCGGTGGCGGCTCTCGGCGTGGAGCTGGTCGATCTCGAGACCCTGTGCCGGGAAGCGGACTTCGTCACCCTGCACGTTGGGCTCTCCGAGCAGACCCACCACCTGATCAACGCCGAGCGGCTGGCGATGATGAAACCGACGGCCATGCTGATCAACGCCGCTCGCGGTGGCATCGTCGATGAAAGCGCTCTGTTCGACGCGCTTGACGCCAAACGCCTGGCCGGTGCGGCCATCGATGCCTTCGAACAGGAGCCGCTGACCGAAAGCCCGCTCTACGCCCTGGACAACGTCATCGTCAGCGCCCATATCGCAGGCTACACCGAGAACGCGCTTACCACGCTCAGCACCACCTGCGTTGAAGACGTTCTCGCCGTTTTACGCGGCGATACTCCCAAGCATCCGGTCAAGGCCTAGGCCTAGGCCTAGGCCTAGGCCTGAACGATACTCGCCCTGTTCGCGGTGAGTAGTGCTTGAAACGATACCGCCCCCGCCAGAGGCTCTGGCGGGGGCGGTATTTTATTCTCGAACGATAGCGTATTGCTCTTCCGCCCTAGTGCTCCGGCCAGTGATCGAGCAGCTGGCCCTCAGCGTCGAAGCGCATGGGGCGCGGCTCGTGGATCACCTCGATACCAGGACGCTTACGCACCTCGGGTAAAAGCGCTTCGGAGACGTAGAGGTACTCCAGGTGCAGCGTATTGGGGATACGCATGATGCCGATGGCGTCAGGCGTATGGGACCCGCAGGTCTTCACGGCTGCCTGAAGGGTCGTGCGCTCGTCGGGCATCGCCAGCGGGATCGAGGCGGCGATCAGCACGCCCGACGTGAGCGAGTTGGTATAGACCTTCTCGCGGTCGAAACGCTGGAAGAGGCGCTCGGTGATCACATCGGCACGCGCGACGCCGTTGGCGTTGCCCTCGCTCTTGTCGGTGACGTCGAGCACGGCGATGCGCGCGACGTCCGGGCCGCCGCTGATCGCGGTGGACGAGGGTCGGCCGGTGATGTTGGGGTCCATGCCGCTGCCCGAAAACTCCTTGCCTACGTAGTCGACGATCAGTACGTCCAAGGGCCCCGAGGCCAGCGGCGCATCAAGTGGGCCAAGCGGCAGGCGCGGCATGTTGCGCATCGCCTGGCCTAAATAGACGCGCTCCTCCTCGACCATGGTTTCCGGGGGCAGGATCACCACCCGGGCCAGTTCGTCGTAGGCGTTCTCCAGGGTACCCACGCCAAACAGCACGCGGCACTTTTTGAGCTTCATGCGCCCCATCTCGACGATGAAACGGCCAACGTAGTGGAAGCCCCAGGCGTGGCAGTTGTCTGCCCCTGACTGCTTGCCAAGCCCGATGGAGAGCATCTTGATCAGACCGCTTTCGTTGTCCGAGCGAAAGGCGCTGTGCGGCTTGATGCGGTTGAACAGCACGATGCCATCGGCTTCGAAGGCGAGCTTGTCGATCTGCACCGACATGCCGTTTTCGAGCACGCCGATCTCGACGGTTTCCATGCTCGAGCGAATCTCGCAGTCAACGCTCTCTTCGGTGATGCCAAGGTGCGCCAACACGCTGATCTGCCCCTCGGCCGTCGCACCACCGTGGCTGCCCATGGAGGGGACGATGAAGGGCTTGGCGCCGCGTGCCTTGAGCTCGATGACGATGGCGCGCACCAGCTCCGGCAAGCTGGCGAGCCCGCGGCTGCCGACCGTAAGCGCCACCGACATGCCCGGCTCGATACGCTCGCTCACGACCTTGGCCTGAGCAAAGGCTTTCTCTATCGCCGCGGCAGGATCAGTGGCCGGCTCGGTGTCGAAGTGCTGGCGTACGAGCGCCATCGGTGGCAGCGCCACGCCCTCGACGAGCTTCGCGTAACTAGGTCTCATAGCGTCACCTCGATAGCGGGCGAAGGATCATACCTTCGCCGCTTGGCGCTGTTGTTTCCAGCTGCGCAGTGCAGGCAGCAGCAGAGAGAGCACCGCCAACCCCAGGAAGAATAGCGTGATGGGGCCAGAAAGGAATACACCGAGATCGTCGCGTGCGCTCATCAAGCCAAGACGCAGGTTGGACTCGGCCATCGGCCCGAGAATCAGCGCGATACACAGCGCCGCCTGGGAGAAACCGTACTTCTGCATGAAGTAGCCCAGCACGCCGAAGCCCACCATGGTGTAGAGATCGACCACGTTGAGGTTGATCGCCCAGGAGCCGACGAAGCAGAACACCACAATGGCCATGGTCAGCAGGCGCCGCGGCACCCGCAAAATCTGGGTGAAGAAGCGAATGCCCAAAAGGCCGAACACCAGCATGAAGATGGTGGCGACGAACACCCCCGTGAAGATGCCGGTTACCACCTCCGGGTTCTGCTGGAACAGCATCGGACCCGGGGCCAGACCCTGAATCATCAGCCCGCCCATCAACACGGCGGTCACCACGTCCCCCGGAATGCCCAGGGCCAGCAGCGGAATCAGCGCCGCCGCGCACACGGCATTGTTGGCGCTTTCCGTGGCGGCAACCCCGGGCATGTGGCCGGTACCGAATTTCTCGGGGGTTTTCGAGGTACGCCGTGCTTCGTTGTAGCTGATCCAGGCAGCGGTGCCCGAGCCCGTCCCCGGCACGATACCGATGAAGGTGCCGATCAAAGAGCCGCGCAGCATGGGCATGCCGCTCTCTTTCATCTCTTGGCGATTGGGCCAGATGCCGCCCACTTTCATACGCTCGACGCGGTCACTGAGGATCTTTTCGATCTGAACGAAGACTTCCGACAGCGCGAACAGACCGATCAGCGCAGGGGTAAAGGCAAATCCCGAGGCAAAGCCCGAAACGCCAAAGGTGTAGCGAGAAATACCGCTAATGGGATCGGCGCCAACGCAACCGATCAACACGCCGGCAAGCCCGGCGATGGCCCCTTTCAGAATGTCGCCGGAGAGGCTGGCGATGATGGTCAGGCCGAAGACGGCCAGCGCAAAATACTCGGCCGGACCGAACTTGAGCGCCAGCGTCGCCAGCTGGGGCGCCAGCGCCGCCAGTACGATGGCCGCGAAGATCCCGCCCACGAAGGAGGCGATGGTCGCCATGCCCAGCGCCTTGCCCGCTTCGCCCCTCTGGGCCAGCGGATAGCCATCGAGCACCGTGGCCGCCGAGGAGGGCGTGCCGGGTGTACGCAGCAAGATAGCCGAGATACAGCCACCGTAAATGCCGCCGATATAGATGCCGATGAGCATGTTCAAGCCCATGACCGGCGCCATACCGAAGGTCAGGGGAATCAGCAGCGCCACCCCCATGGTGGCCGTCAGCCCCGGCAGGGCACCGATGATCATGCCCCCCAGCGTGCCTAGTGCGATGATCCAGAGAACACTGGGATCAAAGACTGCCAACACATACGATGAAATTTCCATAGCGACCTGCTCAATCAGATAAACAGCCAAAAACTACTTGCCCCCCGACAAGGCGGGGGGCAAGCCTGCTTCGGTCTTACTGGTTTACGCCGTACATACCCAGCTGACGAATGATCTCTTCAGCGGTGGCAGAGTCGCGCTCGGCCAGCTCGCGGAAGTCATCGGCCGAGCGGTAGTCGACGAACTCACCCATTTCTTCCATGCGGGCCAGGAACTCTTCGTCTTCGAAGGTTTGGCGCAGCGCTTCAGAGAGCGTCTCCTTGACGTCGTCCGGCAGGCCGACAGGCGCAATCACGCCCTTCCAGGAGGACCAAGTGAAGTCGATACCGAGCTCTTCCGGCACCGGCGTATCGGGCAGCACGTCGATACGCTCGTCTTCCATCACCAGCAGCGCATTGATGCTGCCGGACTGGATCTGCGGCAGCACTTCGGCCGGAGAAGCAACGACGGCGTCGATGTGACCACCAACGCAGGCGGTTACCGCTGCCGATGCACCGCCGAAAGGCATGCTGTTGAAGTCGAGGTCAGCGGCGTTGCCGAAACCTTCGATGGCGATGTGGTTGGCACCACCGGCACCGGAGTTACCGACACGGACTTCGCCCGGATGCTCACGGGTGTACTCGACGAAACCTTCGGCATCGTCGAAGGGTGCGCCCTGGCAGCCTGCAACGACCATCAGGTTACGCCCCATCAGCGCAATGAATTCGACGTCGTCGAGGCTATAGTCGACACCGCCGTAGTGAGGCAGCATGGCCAGCGGGCCCTGGGCACCCATGCCCAGGGTGTAACCATCGGCACGCGCATGCACCGCCGCGCTGGTACCGATCGAGCCGCCGCCGCCGGGCTGATTACGTACCACGAGCGATTTGCCCAGGTACTTCTTCAGCGTATCGGCCATGATGCGAGCCGATAGATCGGTGCCCCCACCGGCTGAGTAGGGCACGACGATCTGTACCGGACGTACCGGGTAGTCGGCAGCAGCAGCGGTCGCAGCAGTGAACAGAACACCGCAACCAAGGGTGGCGAGAGTCGGGAGCAATTTTTGCATCAGCGTTCTCCAATAGGTTTTTAATGGTTATTGTCTATATGGACGGGCAGTCGCCCTTAATGAAGGGTGGCAAACGGCCCCACCCCGGTTACGGTAGATAGACGTCGAGCAGATACGTGAACCCGTAGTAGACGCAGGCCACGACCACAGCGGGAACGACTAGAACCTGCAGCACACGGCGCTCGCGCAGCAGCAGCATACCGATGACGAAGGTGGCAATCGTACTGGGCAGGTAACCAACACGCTCGAACGCAATGGCGTAGGCAATCATCAATACCACGAAGAGCACCAGCACCACGGTGGCGTAGCGCACGCCCGAGCGTTGGGGAGCACGCTCCTCGTTGGCGGCGCTCACCTCGCTTACTGTGACTTCCGTACGCAAGCCGCGAATGAACAGCGCCACGGAGAGCAGAGCAATGCCCACCACGGTGATCCACGGCAAGAAAGCCGGCCCTGCCTGGCTACCGGCGCCCGAGGAAGGCACCATGGTCGTGCGCCAGGCAGCGAAGGCGCAAAACGCCAGAAGTAAAAGGGCCAACCCACAATCGGTTCGTTTGAGTAACATGTTGCTCTACCCTGTTGTCTAACTCGGTTATCTAGCTGATCGGTACATGTTTGCGCGTGTCTGGCAGTCAGCCACCAGGCAACGACCAAACCAATCAAAAGCCTAAATCTTGAGTGACAAAATGATCTGTTCAATCCTTTTTGGCAATACGGCCTTGATCGAGCAGTGTCATACTGACAAAGCATGATTATTATAAATAACTGATATAAATGGACAATAATAGAAAAAATATCGAAAGGGACTATACTAATGTCTAACACAAACATGATCACTTCGATCACAATTTGGGACTTTAGTGATGCATATAGCCTTTGCGGCTGCCATACTCACCGCCAACGCCATCAGCCGAGTTCGCCATGAAAGTCGTCAAACGCCGCAAGGCCATGCTTGAAGCCGTCCGTTCCGGAGTGTGCAGTATCGAAGCGCTGTGCCATCACTTCGGTATCTCTGAGGCGACCGTCAGGCGTGATCTTGGCGCACTGTCACGCGAGGGTGTTCTCGTGCGCACCTACGGCGGCGCCACCACCTCGATCGGCCAGCGCGAACCCGAGCTCAACCTCGAACAGCGCCGCGCCCGCCAAGGCGATATCAAAATTCGCCTGGCCGAGTGCGCGCTCGACTGCATCAAAGATGGCGATACCCTTTTATTGGATGGCGGCACCACTACCGCCGCCCTTGCCGCACGTTTGAACGAGCG
The DNA here is from genome assembly GCF_020622355.1 of Vreelandella malpeensis. Taxonomy (GTDB): domain Bacteria; phylum Pseudomonadota; class Gammaproteobacteria; order Pseudomonadales; family Halomonadaceae; genus Vreelandella; species Vreelandella malpeensis. The sequence continues at coordinate 147,469 of NZ_WHVL01000003.1, forward strand.
CAAGGGACTACACGTCATTACCAACAACATGGCCGCGCTGCCGCTGCTCACTCAGCTTCCCGAAGGACGCACCACGGTACTCGGCGGCGACTTGCGCACGCCGAGCATGACGGTCTACGGCCCACTGGCCTATGAAACGCTGTCGCGACTCACCGTCGACCGCGTCTTCGTCAGCGCCGACGGCGTCACCGAGCAGGGTCTGTGCGAGGCCAGCCCAGATCAGGCTTGGCTGAAGGAGGCGATGATCGCCCGGGGTGCCGAAGTCTACGTCATGGCCGATGCCACCAAAATCGGCCGCGCCAGCCAGCAGCACTGGACTCCTCTGCCCGCGCGCTGGACGCTGATCACCGATGCCGATGAAGAGCTCACCGGCATCTTTTCCCCGCGCAAGACGACGATTCTGCGTCCGCAGTAAATCAACGAGGCTAGATGCCCGTACTGCAGGCGCCCCTATGGGGCGCCTGCACGGCTTATCGGGGGCCTATCCAAGGCTTAGCGTGACACGTTGCCAGGCAAGGGACGGCGCTGCATCAGACTCAACCCGACCAGCGTCAGCGTGGCCAACGGCATGGCGACGAGCACGCTATTCCAGCCCATGGGCTTACCCAGCAGGATTTCCCATATCAGCGTGACCAAGCCCCCGACGATCATGGCCGCCAATGCTGCCCGCGGAGTCGCCCGTGACCACAGCAGGGCAGCCAGGAAAATCGGCGTAATAGCGGCGCCATACATACCATAGGAGTACATCTGCATCGCCAGTACGCTGGGGAAGAAGGCGCCCAAGACCCATGCCAGCACTCCGAGCCCGACCACGCTCAGGCGGTTGACGAGCAGTGCCCGATGCGGCGAGATATCGAACTTGAGCCAGCCCACCAGGATGTCCTGGGTCAGGCTTGCCGAGGCCGACAGCAGGTAGGAGTTGCCCGTGGTCAGCAAAAGCGCCACGAGCGACGCAAGCATTAGCCCACCGACGGTGACCGGCAGTCCCTGCTGCGCCAGCGTCATCATCGCCGTGGAGGGCGTGATATCGGGATAGAGCACACGTGTGGCGCATACCAGCAGGGTAATCAGCGACGAGCAGACGATCGACGCGATGACCAAGCCCAGTGCCGCCTTCTTGGCCGTGGCCGGATCGCGCGCGGCGGCAAACCGCTGGAACAGGTTCTGGTCGCCCAGAATCAACAAGAACAGCGGCAGGAAATACCCAAGCGCCTGCCAAGGCGATAAGCCGCCCAGCAGCGTTTGATGCGTTGTCGGCAACGCCTCCATCATTCCATCGAGACCACCCAGGCGGCTTAGCACCAAGGGTAGCGCGATCAGCATGCTGCCAAAGATGATCACGGCACTGAGATAGTCGGTATAGGCCACCGATACCAAGCCCCCCATCGTGGCCAGGCCAATCATCACGGCCGCCGCAATCAGTACGCCCTGCCATACCGGCAAGTCGAAGGCGAGGTTCAGCGCGTGTCCGGCGCCGGTGAACTGGTAGGAGACGATGCCCACATAGGCAAACAGGATGATCAGCGAGGCAATAGAGCGCGCGGCGGGGCCAAAGCGCTCCTCGATCAAGCCAGGAATGGTGGTGGCCCGCGAAAGACGCATCTTGCGCGCCAAAAAGAAGTAGACCACCAGCGCGGCAATCGGCGTACCGGCGAAGAAAAAGATCGCCGCTCCCGGGCCATGCTGAAAGACGAAGCTGGCGCCACCCACGATCGACCCTGAGCCAACGAAGGTGGCCAATAAGGTTGCGGTCAACACGATCGTGGAGAGCGAGCGTCCGGCGACGATGAAGTCGGTATCGTCGTGCACCTTACGCCGAGAAAAGTAGAGGCCGATCACGACCATGAGCAGAATATAGGCAACCACGAAGAATGCGTGCATGAATGCAGGCCTCCGGTTTTAGTTATCGTTTGGGAGTATTTTCCAGCAGGCGCCGGATCAAGAGTGATCCGGCGCCGTGTTCTTACGCATCCAGTCGGTTCTTGACCTCGCGCCCGCCCTGCAGGATCAGCGACAGGTGTTCGCCCTGGCCGGTCAGCAGGCGCATGTCTTCCAGGGGGTTGCCGTCAACAACGATCAGGTCGGCAAAGGCGCCCGGCGCCACGCAGCCAACCTCGCCCTCCATGCGCAGAAGCTTGGCGGCGGTGACCGTGGCACTGCGAATCACCTCATGCGCCGGCAGGACCTGAGAGCGAATCACGAACTCCTCGGACTGGTGCGGATGCATTTCGCCCAGAAGGTCCGTGCCGTAGGCCATCTCGAGGCCGGCCTCGCGCATGGTGATCAGGCTCTCGAGCCCGGCCAGGCGCACATCGTCAATCTTGGCGACGGACTCGGGCTTCAGCCCGTAGTCGGCCCCCTCGATCTTGAGCCGTTCGTAGGTGACCAGCGTCGGGCAGGCGATCGCGCCGCGCTCGGCGGCAAGCCGAGCGGTGTCCGGCTCGATCAGGTTGCAGTGCTCCAGTGAGCGTACGCCTGCCTCGACCGCCCGGCGAATCGCCTCGTCGGTATAGAGGTGGGCACTGACATAGGTCTGAGCGTTGGAGGCCTCCTCGACGATGGTCTTGAGTTCGTCGACGGAAAAGCTCAAGAACTCGATCGGGTCGCTCGGGGAGGAGACGCCGCCATTGGCCATCACCTTGATGAACTGCGCGCCGGCCTTGATCTCTTGGCGCACGGCACGGCGCACGGACTCCACGCCGTCGCAGATGCGCCCCATCGATCCCAGGCGGCGGGTCTGGTACTGATCATCGCGCTCGTCGTAGAAACCGCGGTAGTCGTTATGTCCGCCGGTCTGGGAAAGCGCCTTGCCGCAGATGACCAGGCGCGGGCCAACGAAGTGTCCTTCGGCAACGGCCTGCTGAATACCCCGGTCGGCACCGCCGACATCGCGCACGGTGGTGAAGCCGCGCATCAACATGCCCTTCATGATTGGCGTTGCCCGGGCGGCGACGAGCGCATCCGGCAACAACGCGTTGGCGCCTAGATCGGCGGTCGTCGCGATGACGTGTACATGGCAGTCGATCAACCCTGGCATCAGCGTGCGGCCGGTCAGATCGAACTCGCGAGCGTGGGGTGCGGAAATGGGCGCCGATGACACCTGCGTGATCCGGTCATTCTCGATCAGCACGTGGACACCACACTGCGGGTCAGGCGATGTACCATCCACCAGCGTAGCATTGGTCAACAGCAAAGCAGAGGAAGCGGAGTCGGTCATGGGATAGGCTCTTATGTCTTGTGGATATATCGCATGTTCATCCAAGCCTAACCAGCGCTGCGCACAGGTGAAAAACGATAAAAACGCATGCCAACATGCGCATGGCGCATTGTAAAAAACGCTACTCGGCGATGGCCTCGTGCTGGCGCAGCCATGCCTTGAAACGCCGCGTGGCAGCCGTTTCGCGACGCTCCTCGGGGGTGATCAGGTAGTAACCGCCCCCGTGGCCGGCCCAGCTGGACGACGCCCAGACCAGGCGCCCGCTGTCGATCTGACTGTCGATGACATGGCGCCAGCCAAGCACGACCCCCTGCTCTTGAATCGCCATTTCCACCAGTGCAGGGTAGTTGTTGAACACCACCGGGCTCGCGTGAGTGGGCATGACCAGATGGTGATAGCGAAACCAGTCGCGCCAGGAGATCCACAAGCTTTGCGCATCCTCCAGCGCCAGCAAGCTCTCGTCGAGCAGCTGGTGTGGCGCCAGCAAGTCCCCGACCGCCAGACCATGACGCGCTCGACAGGCGTCGAGATAACCGGGCGCGCATACTGGCCCGACCTGCTCGCTTAGCAGCAGTGACGTGTCGAAGCCCGCCAGTGTCGGTACCTTGAGATAATAGAGCGCCAGATCAAACTCGAAAGGAGACAGCAGTGAGACGCCATCTCGCACGATCAGACGCAGATTGATGGAGGGGTGCTCGCGCCGGAACCGGCTCAAGCGTGGCGCCATCCAGAACAGGGCGACGCCCGCCGTGCAGGCAATCGTCAGCTCGTTCTCGCCAGTGCTCTTCATCACCTCGGCTGTCGCCTGTGCGCAATCATCGAGCAACGAACGAACCCGCAGTGCATAGGTCTCGCCGGCGCGCGTCAGGGCCAGTTGACGCTGCTGGCGCACGAACAGCTTGCGCCCCAGAAACTGCTCGAGGTGAACGACTTGACGACTGACGGCACTTTGGGAAAGGTGCAGTTCCACTGCGGCCCGGGTAAAGCTCATGTGCCGAACCGCCGCCTCGAACGCGATCAGAGAGTTGAGCGGCGGCATGGGAGACATACGCATGGGGAATCGACCCGAAGGCTAGAAAAGACGGGACTGACAGCTCGAAAGAGTAGGCCCCGCTGACGGCGCGATCATAGCATGCCCCCTGCCCGAGCAGACGAACGAGCATTGCCCCGACGGTGATTGACGCCGACCACTTTCACACACTGCCCGAGCGGACGTCTGCGTTCGGAGCTTGACGTGAGGTGCCGTCGGCGAGCCAGGCGTGGATCTCGCTCACGACGCTCTCCGGGTGGGTCATGTGGATGCAGTGGCCGACGCATGGCAGCTCCTTGAGCGTGGCGCGCGCCATGCGCGCGTGCATGTAGCGGCCGACGTTCGGGTTCGCCAGCGTATCGACCTGACTTTGCAGCAAGAGCGTCGGATGGGCGGCCTGGGGCAGCACGTGACGGTAGTCGGCGAAGAAGGTGGCCCGGGCGAACACCTTGGCGACGATCGGGTCGGTGGAGCAGAAGCTCTCCGACAGCTTGCCGATCAGGTAGTCGGCACTTTCCGGCCCCATTACCAGCGGCGCCAGGTAGTTGGCCCAGCCGATGTAGTTGCGATCCATCAGCTCGAGAAGCTCCTCGAGATCGGCGCGCTCGAAGCCGCCGTGATAGTCCGGTGCCACGTTCAGAAAGCAGGGTGACGGACAGATCATCACCTGGCTCGCGATGCGCTCGGGAATCTCGAGCGCCGCCAGTTGGCCGATGGTGGCGCTGACCGAATGGCCGACGACATGCACATCGCGAAGATCGAGCGCCTGGCAGACCTCCATCACGTCCCGGGCGTAGCCTTCAAGGGTCGCGTAGCGCGTGGCGTCGAAGGCCGAGAGCTGCGAGCGCCCGGAGCCCACGTAGTCGAACAGCACCAGCGTGTAGCGCTCGGCGAGTGCCGGCACGATGTACTGCCACACCCTCTGGTCGCAGCCGAAGCCATGGGCCAGCACCAGCGTTTCGGCGCCCTCGCCCAGCACCGTGACATTGTTGCGTTTTCTGATTTCCGAGGGGGTCAACAAACCGCGTTACTCCTTGCCTGTGTCATCGGGGTGATACTTCGCCTTGAATTCGCCCTGGTGCCAGGCCTGCACCCAGTCGGGCAGCGCGTCGGCGGGCATGGGTCTTGCGATGTAGTAGCCCTGGCCCTGCTCGCAGCCCAGTGCCAGAAGCTCCCGGCCATGCTGCAGGGATTCCACGCCTTCGGCGATCACCTCGCACTCGAATGCCATCGCGAAGCCGATCACGCCTTTGAGAATGGCCAGGTCTCCGCGGCTCGTCAGCATGTTCTGCACGAAGCTGCGGTCGATCTTGAGCGTGTCTACCGGCAAGTCGCGCAGCTGGCTAAGCGACGAGTAGCCGGTGCCGAAATCATCCAGCGACACCCGGAGCCCCAGCGTGCGGCAGGCGTTGATGATCATGGCGGCCTGAGCTATGTCTTCGATCGCGCTGGTTTCGAGCACCTCCAGCTCGAGGCTGCCACGCGGCAGATCGGGAAACTCGTCGAGCAGCGTTCCCAGGTCCTGAAGGAATCGCGGGTGCAGCAGGTGGTAGCCGTCGATGTTCACGCTGACGCCAAGCGTCAGGCCCTGATGGTGCCACGTGGCGAGCTGGTCGAGCGCGGTGGCGAGAACCCAGCGCCCCAGGCGCACGCCGCACAGCGTCTTGCCCAGTGCCGGCAGAAAGGCGTGGGGGCCGAGCAGCCCGCGTTCGGGGTGGTTCCAGCGGATCAACGCCTCGGCACCGAGCACCTCGCCGGTACGCATGTTGACCTTGGGCTGGTAGTAAAGCTCGAACGCCCCGGCGACCAGCGCCTCGTTGACCGCGACCAGCGCCGAGTGGCGCTCCTTCTGCACGTCCTCGTCGTCGCTATCGAAAAAGCGCACCTGATTCTTGCCGGAAAGCTTGGCCTGGTACATGGCGTTGTCCGCCTGGCGCACGAGTTGATCCGGCTCAAGCGCCCGGGCCTGGGGGTAAAGCGTCACACCGATGCTGGCCGAGAGCGTCAGCTGAATGTCGTCGATCACGAAGGGCTCCGAAAGCCGGCTCCCCAACCGCGCCAGCAGCGTCCGTTCGATCGCCTGGGAGGCGCAGCCCTCCACCACCACCACGAACTCATCCCCTCCGAAGCGCGCGACCAGGTCGTTCTGGCGCAGCGTCGACGTCAGCCGCTCGGCCACCTGCTGCAGCACCCGGTCGCCGATCGCGTGACCGTGACGGTCGTTGACCTCCTTGAAGCCGTCCAGATCGATGAACGCCAGCGCGAACCCGCGACCGCCGGGGGTGTGATCGACGATCCGGCGATCCAGGTCTCGACTCAGGGCGGCGCGGTTGGGCAACCCGGTAAGAGGATCGGAGTGCGACAGCGAACGCAAAAGCGCCACCTTGTGCTCCAGCAGTTGCTGGGTCTTCTTCAGCTCGACGTACAGCTGCTCGGAGCGCTGGGCGTTGGCGATGCTCCAGAAACAACGCTCGCAGACATCATCATACACTGCGCTCACCACGACCGGCACGGGGCGTTGCTTTGCCGAGAGCAGCGTCAGGCGGACCTCCTCGCACTGCCCGTCGCGGGCAAGCGCCGGCACGACGAACGACTCGAAGACGATGCGCGACGCCTTGCTGAACAGATGAAACAGATCGCACCCCGCCAACGCCTCGGGCGCATGCCCGTACTGGCGCGCGATGTAGCGATTGCTGTAGAGAACGCGTCGCCGGGCGTTTGTGACCACACACCCCATCGGAAACTCGTCGAGTGACAACACGCTGGGCGTGTACATCATGACCTGCGCCTTCTATCAGGTGGCAAACTGGAATTAGCCAATGATGACCAATGAGAGATCGTATTGCCATCAATGAAATACAACGCTCTTGCAACGTTGACGATGTTTATTTGTACTGCACAGGGTACGGTTTATCGTGCGACGATCCCAGTTCCCGAGCGACACCGGTCGCTGCCTTACTCAACCAGGAGCCTTGCATGCAGTATGTCGTGACCGCTTATGACTTCACCGACGACGACGCCCTGTCGCGTCGACTGGCCAACCGCGAGGCCCACCTGGAAGGGGTCCAGCGCATGATCGAGGAAGGCCGCTTTCTCAGCGGCGGCGCGATCCTGAATGACGCCGGTCGCATGATCGGCTCCACCGTCCACGTGGCCTTCGACACCCGCGCCGCGCTCGACGCCTGGCTCGTGCAGGACCCCTACACCACCGGCCGCGTCTGGGAAACGCTGGATATTCGCGAGGTGCGGCTGGTGCCGGTAACTCAAGACGCTTGAACGTCAATTACTTCCACCGCCAGCCGCCTCTCTTGATGACATTGCATGCATACGAGCAGCGGTTAGTGCTGGCCCGCTGAGCGTTTCGTGTTAAAACGCCTCCCATTCGGGTTCACCGATGGCACGGCTGGCGGGCTTATGCAGCGGTGCCGCTTTCTGGCGCGGCAGGGTACGCTCGATGGTCTGGTTGAGTTTGAAAGTGCCGACCAGCTCCGCCAGACGGCTCGCCTCGTCCTCGAGGGCGGCGGAGGCGGTGCTGGTTTCCTCCACCAGCGACACGTTCTCCTGGGTGGCGCTGTCCATCTGGGCCACTGCGGTGCTCACCTGGCTGATGCCGGCGTCCTGCTCCTTCGCCGCCATGGCCAGCGACTGCATCATGTCGTTGACCTTCATGATCGCACCGTTGATCTCCTCCATGTCGTGCCGGCTGTGGGCGGACTGCTCGGCGCCCTGGGCGATGCGCTGGGCAATGTCCTCGATCATGGCGCGGATCTCCTTGGACGACGAGGAGGTCTTGGTGGCCAGCGAACGAACCTCGCTTGCCACCACGGCGAAGCCACGGCCATGTTCGCCGGCCCGCGCCGCCTCGACGGAGGCGTTGAGTGCCAGGATGTTGGTCTGGAAAGCGATGGAGTCGATGACCTGAACGATATCGTGAACTCGGTGGGAGGTCGCCTCGAGCTCGCGCATGAGCTGCGTGGTGCGCTCCGAGGTCTGCTGTCCTCGCGCCACCTTGCCGGCGGCGTCCTGGGTCAGGCGTTCCGCTTCCGAGGCGGTTTCGGCGTTCTGGCGCACCAGCGACGAGATCTCGTCCATGCTGGCAGCCGTCTGCTGCAGCGCCGCCGCCTGCTGCTCGGTGCGCGAGGCCAGATCCTGGCTGCCGCCGGCGATCTGCTTGGAGCTGCTGGCCACGGCCTCGCCGCTCTGGCTCAAGGTGCCGATGATACCCTCCAGACGCGACTGCATGTCCGCCAGGGCGTTATAGAAGCGGCCGACCTCGTTGCGCCCACCAGGCTCGAGCCGATGGGTAAGATCGCCCTGGGCGATGCCTTCGCACACGCCGGCGGCATGCTGGAGCGGCGCGACGATCAGGCGGTTGACGAGCAATTGCATGGCAATGAACAGCGCCACGCCCACCGCCAGCAGCGTACCGACGACCAGCATGGAGACCTTGCTGTCCTGGCGCTCGTCTTCGATGAGCGTTTCGCCGTACTGGAGTGCATGCACGCTGAAGCGATCCACCGCGTCGCTGAAGGCCGGAAAGCTTTCGTTAATGCCGTCGCGCAGCCGATCGAGCTCGGCGTAGTCGCCGGCGGCCATGGCCTGGCGCAGCGGCGGCGTCATGACACTGTCAAAGGCCGTAGTGATGGCGTGCAGCAGATCACGGTGCTCGCCGGCGGGCGCATCATCGGCAAGCCTCAGGTACTCGACGAGCGTGTCACTCTCGACGAGGTTATCGCGTGCCTGGTCGAGGGCGTTGGCGGCACGGTCGGCGTTACCGCCCATATTGTGCAGTACCATGCGGGCCAGACGCAGGCGCACTTCCATGAGGTGGGCCTTCAAGCGATTGGCGTCGTTGGCCTGAACGGCACTGATCTGGTTGATTTCCGACAGCTTGTCGATGGATTCGAGCTCGCTGCGAATGGCCAGCGTGCCAGTGATGATGATCATGCCCAGCAGCAGTATCAGCGCTGTTGAAATGAGCGTCTTGACGGAAAGGTTTTTCATCCGGGGTCTCGTGAGAACTACCTGTGCCTGAAGTGGCAAGTCAGGCATTAAATTATAATTATTATCATTTATTATGATTGTCGGAATTACCTATTGTTTTCAATGGCAGTTAAAGGCTTCCACCTGACGTCAAATCGGTTAGATTTTAAAGTTTTGTTCAACATCTGGGCAGCTTTCGTATGCAATCACTCACTCTGGAGCAATGAATTCACTCCCCGACCATCGTGTTGGCCGATCAGAAAACGACAGCGCCCCGCGAGCTGATCGCAGGGCGCTGAATGAGGGAACCTGGCGGAATTACTGGCCGCCGTTGAACTCGTCGATGCCGTAGCTGCGCTCCATTTCGCGCTGGTCGGCGTCGAAACCACTGATCTCGACCGAACCATCCTCGTCGAGGTCGATATCCTCGAAGCGGTCGAAGCCGTCCTGGCTTGCGCGATCCAGAAGACTCGCGAGCTGCTCGGCGTCGAGTCCCCAAGGTGCGACCTGAGTGGCGTGAGCCGACTGGCGAAGCACTTCGCCACTTTCACCGTTTAGCGTCATTTCGATCTGCTGGCCTTCGGCGTCCCACCCCTCGACCTCGAACTCCAGCGTGCCGCGCTCCTCATCGACCTGAAGCTCACGGAACGAAGCCACGCCTGCGCTCGCGGATTGCTCGATCAGGTTGGCGAACGCCGTCTGGTCGAGCGCTTCCTGGTAGTCGTTGCGGTCGGCCATGGCGCCTTGGCTGAGACCCAGTGCGGCGGCGGCGGTGATAGCGAGTGCGATTGATGTCTTTTTCATGGTGATCATCCTTTTCAATGAGTGACTCCGCAGGTGGAGCGCCGCTGTACCGGGCGACTTCCTCCATCGAGGATCACTCTATCCGGCGCCACCTTTCACCAGCGTGATGGCGGCGTTCATGTTGCGTTCACCTTGGGCGCGACGCTGTGACTGTGCGATGCCGGCGGCAAGCTTCGCCTATCCTGGCTTCAAGGCCTATCCTGAATTCAAGAACGCGCCTCACCGGTCGATATGGCGCGACGAGCCCTTCCCCTTGCCAGGTGAGTCACTGCTCTATGGCCGACCCCACCTCGACAACATCCGGTGACGTCCGTCAGTACGCCATGACGGCACGCGGAGCGTCGCGCATTTTCATTGCGGTCATTTGCGCCTTGTTTCTGGTGGCGGGAGGCACGCTGGTTCACTTGAGCCTGACGATGGACGCGCACCAGGTACGCCAAAGCGAGGCTTACGCGGCCCAGGCGCTGGAGAGCCGGGAGGACAAGACCGGCACGGCGCTGACGGACTACGCGTTCTGGCTCGAAGCCTATCGCGCCACGCTCGGCGTTATCGATCACATCTGGGCCTTCGAGCGCGACAACCTCGGCCCCTCCCTGTACGCGACCTATGGTCTGGAGGGCGTCTTCGTCCTGGGCCCCACGGGCGCGACCCGCTATACCCTGATCGACGGCGCCCTGGACGACGTGAGGGCGAGCGACTGGCTGCAGGGCTATATTCCCACCCTGCTCGCCCGCGCCCGCGAGGCCTCGGTGAAGGATGACATCGCTTCCGGCTACTTTTCCGTCGACGGCGCCGCCGCCATCACCTACGCCGCCGTCATCCGCGAGCAGAGCACGGACCAGCAGTTCGACCAGCTCTCTTACCTGCTGTTCGTCGACGTGTTGACCCCGGCCGAGCTTGCCCGTATCGCCACGGACTTCAACCTGCCGGGATTGACCGCCCGACCCGGGGTCGCGCTCGACGTCGCCTCGCCGGCGCTTACGCTCAGCAAGAGCATTGGCGACGGCATCACCTTGCAGTGGCAAAGCGAAGCGCTGGGGCGCGCGATTTTGATCAAGTTCCTGCCGATGCTGGCAGTGCTGGGGGCGCTGGTCGCCGTACTGGTCCTGATCCTGCGTCGCCGCGTCCAGCGCGCCGGCGAGACCACCGAGCGGGCGCAGCAGGCGCTGCGCATCAGCGAGCAGCGGTTCAAGAACATCTCGGAGGCCACCTCGGACTGGATCTGGGAAACCGATGCGCGACAAACGCTGACCTTTCTCTCCGAACGATTCACCATCCTCACCGGCCTTTCGCGCAGCGACTGGATCGGCCGCCCCTTGAGCGAGCTGCTCGATCACGACGCCGCCAGACTCACGGCCACGGCCAGCGATGACGACGTTCCGGGACGCAAGCCGGTCGACTGCCGCATGCGCGACCACCACGGACATCTTCGCCACTGCCAGCTCTTTGCCTGCGAGGTGCGCGAGGGCGGCCGCCTGCAAGGCTACCAGGGCACCGTTTGCGACATCACCCCGGAGATCGAGGCTCGCGCACACATCGAGCACATCAGCCACCACGACGCCCTGACCGGGCTTGCGAACCGCCACCATCTCCACCATTACCTCGGCCATCGCCTGGACGAGTACGTCAGCGCCGAGCAGCCGCTCTTTCTGCTCGCCCTCGATCTCGACCGTTTCAAGCCGATCAATGATACCTTCGGGCACCTGGCCGGCGACACCGTCCTCAAGGAGGTGGCCAACGCCATCAGCCGCTGTACCCGAGAGAGCGATTTCATCGCCCGGCCGGGCGGCGACGAATTCGTCATCGTGACCACCGGCTGTCGTACCGTAAAGAGCGCCGAGCGCTTCTGCCAACGCCTGATCGAGCAGATCAATCGCCCGATTCGCGTCGGTGACATCGACGTCAACGTCGGTGCCAGCATCGGCGTCGCCATCGCTCCCGAGCATGGTCGAGTCGCCGGGGAGCTGCTGCGCTACGCGGATATCGCGCTTCATGAAGCCAAGGCCGGCGAACGCAATCGGTTCAACCTCTACGAACCGACCATGAACGAGCGCATCATGACCCGGCGCCAGCTCGAGATGGACCTGCGCCAGGCGCTACACCAGGATGAGTTCCGCGTCTTCTTCCAGCCCCGCTTCGATGCACGGTCCAGGAAAGTGCTGGGCGCCGAAGCGCTGGTGCGCTGGGCGCATCCGAGCCGCGACCTGCTGAGCCCGGCCAGCTTCATCGTGCTGGCCGAGGATACCGGCCTCATTTTCGAGCTCAGCGACTGGGTACTGCGCGCGGCGTGCCGCCACGCCCTCGCCTGGGACGACGCGCTGATCGTCTCGGTGAACCTGTCCGCCGTGGAGTTCCAGCGCGCCGACCTGGTCGAGCGTGTCCAGAACGCGCTGAAGGAGACTGGCCTGGCGGCGCACCGGCTGGAACTCGAGATTACCGAGAACGTCATGCTCGAGGATGCGGTGTCGGCGCTGAGAATGATGCACCGGCTCAAGGCCTTGGGCGTGCGCCTGTCGATGGACGATTTTGGCACCGGCTACTCGTCGCTCGGTTACCTGCGCCGCTATCCTTTCGACGGGCTCAAGATCGATCGCAGCTTCATCATGGAGATGGAACAGTCGCAAAGCAGCCAGGCCATCGTGGATGCCATCATCAGCATGGGCCACGCGCTCTCCCTGACGGTCACGGCGGAAGGGATCGAGACCGCCGAACAGCTCGACCGGCTGATCGAGCTGACCTGCGATCAGGCGCAGGGGTTTTATCTGGCGCGTCCGATGTCGCCGGCGCACTTCACCAGGCTGCTCGAGGACCCATTCCCTGGCTGATACGACTCGGCCAGACCATGCGCGTTGCGCCGAACCGGCGCCTTCGGTGGTGAAACAAGGTAAGCTGTGATGATCGATGCTCGAGAAGCGCGGCGCGGCTCGACACCCTCACCCAGGCGCACAAGGAACGTGGCACCCATGGCTCGCAATCGCACCCTGTTCAGCGCCCTTTTGCTACTGCTGCCACGGCTGGCCGCCTTTGCCTGGCGAGTGATCAATCACTTTCTGCACAACCGCGGCATCCTGCTGGCCGGCGGGGTGGGCTACAACATCCTGCTTTCCGTGGTGCCACTGTTCGCCCTGCTGGCGGTGATGCTGACCCGCGTGGTCGACGAGCAGCATCTGCTCGAGGTGCTGGCGGTCCAAGCGCGCCATCTCGCCCCGGCGCATGCCGAGGTAGTGATGGACGCAGTGCGCGGACTCCTCGACTCCCGCGACGTGATCGGCATACTTAGCCTGCCCATCCTGCTGCTGCTGAGCTCCTTCGCCTTTCGCATGCTCGAGGATGCGCTGGCGCTGATCTTCCATACCTCCGAGACGCCAAGGCGGCGGCTGTGGATCTCGATGCTGCTGCCCTACGCCTTCATGCTGGTGCTGGGCGCCGGGCTCACCGCCCTCACCCTCGTGGTCACCCTGGCAAGCTCGCTCAACGCCCTGGCGCTGGCGCTTTTTGCCCAGGAACTGCCGCTGGCGGGTCTCTCCGGCTCGGTGCTCAACCTGGCGAGCTTTCTCGGCGTGTTCCTGCTGTTCAGCGCCATCTACAAGGTGCTGCCGGTGGTCCGGATCGCCCTGCACCGGGCCATCGTCGGCGGCTTCGTCGCCGCGCTCTTGTGGGAAGCCGTGCGTCTGCTGCTGGTCTACTACTTCACGCACCTTTCTTTCGTCAACGCCATCTACGGCTCGCTCGCCGCCCTCATCATCGTGCTGCTCAGCCTCGAGATCGGCGCGATCATTTTGCTGCTCGGCGCTCAGGTAATCGCCGAGCTCGAGCGCAACTCGCGGCTGGGGCTCGTCTGGTACGTGGCCCCGGATCGGGCGCCGATCAGTCGGGTGGAGTGAAGAGGTGCGTACACAAGCTCAAGTCTCAGGGAACTACGATACCCAGCGCATTCAGTGTTGGTGTATCCATCCGACCATTAACCTCTATTCCCGAATCAGATTGAAACAATCTCAGTGCCCCTTGAGTTTGATTGCCCATTATCCCATCCAACACTCCCTTGTAATATCCCTGGATCATTAATGCCGTTTGCACACGCATAATGAGCTGAGCAAGATCATCACTATTAGGCGCCCTTCGAGGCGCTACATTAGAAGAGCTTAAAGAAGGTGAGGAACCATCATTTAGATTAGAACCTTCACTAGTGCTTCGATTTGAGTCAATACTGTTATTAGTTGTATTTGGTATAGACCGGGTAGCTGGAGGTGTATAAGTAGATCTAGGTGCGCTATAACCACTCGATCCACTGTAATGGGAACGGTGAGAACTGTGTGATCGGTGCGAGCTATGGGAGCGGTGCGAACGATGCGCTGCATACATATTCACCGCATCCTCAGCGTTGAGCGTATTTCTGAATACGGGAGGCTCATCTCCCGCCTCTTCCGCCCAGTCAAATCCCTCTAGCGCCTCTATCCCAGCATAGGCAAATGGCGCCCCGGTCATAGGAATAAGCGCCATGGTCTGGCCCAGCAATAGCTTCCAACGAGTCAACAATTTCACGAGGCTCTCCTTGTGTATTCAGCAAGCTCTTCTGTCGTTATTGAACGTATCCCACGACTCTGCCAACGAACCGTATGAGACTTGAAGAAGCCAGCACAGCGCTCCACGCCCGCACAGCTTTGACATGTGTCGATAAACAGATTCTTCCAATCAGAAATGCTTTGACGGTAAAAGGACAAAAGCGACGGCTTTAAAACACAAAGCGGCAGATTATATACAGACACATTCATACCTCTTGCGTTCAGAAAGTGTGCCGCCTGGCCCAGCTCCTCTTGGTAATCCATAGGATCAATCCAAAGTTCTTCGTAGTGCTTCTTTGCCAACCCCATATTTTCTATTCCCATAAGCGCGACATGCTCGACAAAAGGCATATTTCTAAAGATGAAATGAGCAAGTTCAGGCAATCGGCGGGTCGTCAGGCGGCTCAACACCACACGAATCTCGATTCGCTGATTCGCTCTGGCAAGGTTGTAAATACCTTGTATCGTCTCGCTGAAGGCGCCAGGCGCTTGCACGACATGATCATGGTCATAGGCATTATCGGCATACAATGGTACGCCCCAGGTCAGTTGCGGATGATCAACCCTTCTTAAATCCTCAATCCATGTTGAATCATTTAATAGCCTGCCATTACTGAGAAGATGCAGAGATTTTTCTGGCAATTGTTTTTTGGCTTTTCGTAGAATTTCCAGTAGCCCTTCACGATAAAGCGTTGGCTCCCCACCACTAATACCCAACTGCTCTTCGCCCGGGTCAATTAGATCCATTACACGAAGGTTCTCTTCTACATGCCAAGCATCATCAATGTTCTTCGGCGGTTGCGAGCACATCAAGCAAAGACTGTTACAACGGTCAGTCATGAACAAGAGGTTACTGTTGGATCCTCGGCGATACAGTACTCGCACGACTGGCGACCCAGTCGATACGACAATGACGTCTCCTGGCTGAACTACACGAGGGTCCTTGGGACTGAAAAGCTGAGTACCCGAGAATGCATTCATTGGTGATAAGCTTGTGGCAAAAAGTAAGCCTCCCACCGGTAAAGACAGCAGTTGATGAATGGCGTCTGAAACGTTATCTACCCAAAGCATCAAGTCATCAAAATGTGCCACTCCCGCGCAGGTAGCCATTCCTTTCTCTATGAACTCGGAAAGCGTGACTACCTTAAATAATTTAGTGTTACGTAGATTATGAACCTCAAACTGAGTATCAAGTCTTAGCATACCTCACCCTCGATATCCGGCAGACGGGAGATCAGCTAAAGAGCGGCGCGATATCCAAGATAGTAGAACACGCTGAGACTGTTCATTGCTCCCACGCAGCAAACCGAAAAGATGGGTTAGCAGATTCATATTTCGTTGGCAAAATGCACTCAATGCGCGATGGCCTACGGGATCACCCTGTCGAGCGTAATGCTCTATGGGGTCGGCGCCACAGTAAGGAACCAATGCACAATCCGCGCATCCCGGCAGTGCCTCTGCAACACCCGCTGAAAGAATTAAATCCATGACTGAAGAAGCGAGTAGCTCGTTAAGCGGCTGACTGACATCACCTAGACGAAGTCCATCTTCTCCCATTTCCAGCAGCATCCGCGCTTCGTCCGAGGGATAGACGCTACCATCGTAATTGTACACCAGTACGCCTACTCCAGCACCAGCGGGAGAGCGAAGGTCTACATAACCTGTTGAAAAGGGGGTCAGCATATTCGTCAGTAGTAGCGAAGCATAACCTTCTGAAAGATAAGCTCCCTGAGCATTTACGTCGATAAGGTAGGTGAGTGCTTTTTTATAGAACTCGATGTAGTCGTTTACCGAATAGTCTAACCGCAACGCTGACTTTTTAGCGAAACCATAGGGACTCAATGGGCGTAGCGATATGCTGTTAAAGCCTTGAGCCACATACTCATCAATAATCGCTTCAGGATGTTGTAGGCTTTTCGCAGTCAGCGTAGTAAGTGCTGAGACTTTATCATCGCCAAGCCTTTCCCTCACTCTGCGGATACCTTCAAGAGTACGCTCGTAAGAGTCTCTAGTGGGTGTTGGTCGGTTAGTATTATGCAAAAAAGCCGGGCCATCCAAGGATGTCGAAAAATGCACATCATGCTCCTCAGCGAAGTCGAGCATTTCCTCGTTCAACGGGTGCAGAGTACTACTGATGACAAACTGGATATTGCGCTGCTCGGTTTCATTGCGTTGTCGAACAGCCTCAATCACCTGCCGAATGCGATCAAAAGCCAGAAGTGGCTCACCGCCCTGAAACTCTACCGTCAATACCGGTGACGGCGATTCAAATAAACGTTCCACAGCCAAGGCAGCATGCTCGGCGGACATATCGTGGCGAGCGTCACCTAGGGGGGCGCGTGAGACTTGGCAATACTGGCAGGTATGATTACAACGTAGCGTGACAACAAAAATATGTAGTGCGGGGCCACCAAATAAAAAGCCCTTGCGGCTACGATATTGCGCAGCCATTTCTGGTAACGGATCATGTACGCCAGGCTCATAGATAAAGTGACGCGCAAGTAAGTTACGGTACAAATCTCCATGACGATCAATCTGCTTATAGACAAGCTGATTTAACTGAGCTTCAGTTAAAAAAAAGTATTCACCTGTCTCGGCGGTAATCAAAATGTTGTCATGCTGATTACTATCTAAGCGCATGAAGCGGAAAGGTAAAAGTTGATAGCCTGATTCCTTGGTAATCAACTGACGTGCGGCGCTCAAGCAAGTGATTCCTTAAGCGCGGTACGAGCCAGTAATTCACGAATGCCGGATGTTTCTTTGTGCACCTGCTCACGCAAGGCAAAATCATTGAGCGTTCTGATCACCAAGGTGCGCGCTGCGGCTTCTGAAGGTGCAGCGGCGGGATCCGCTGGAGTCACTAAAAGATTTAAACCTGTATCGTTCGTTTGAATAAGAATCGATAGCGTATTTGCTAAAGCATAGGAAGCCTTTTGAGCCACCTGTAAGGGGTAGATCGTTGTATCAATAGCCACTGTTGATGACCAAAGCATTTGCCAATTCCGTCCATTGACTGCTAATAAGCTCGAATATTGCACTGGGCAGGCATTTTTCGCTACCTATATCTTACTTTGAGATAGCATACTTTATGCTTATTTCACAGTATGGGCCTGACACCATTTGGCATACCTATTGATTGACAGACTCTAACATAAGATGTATGCATTTACGTCTGTCACGAGCAAGCTGCTAATTGGCAAAGATGTTGCCAGGAACCCAAATATTAATAATAATTAAATTAGACTGGCTGGTTAATAAATCAATCTATTGAAATTACAAGAAAGGGCCTGCGATTTCTCGCAGGCCCTTTCCATATATTCTGGCGCGCCCAGCAGGATTCGAACCTGCGACCCCTGCCTTCGGAGGGCAGTACTCTATCCAGCTGAGCTATGGGCGCGTAGGGGGCGTATCGTACCTGTGTGGGCGAGCGCTGTCCAGCCGTGCACGCGCCGTGACGTGAGCGATTGACCGGCTTCCCCGGGCTGGGGCATGCTCGACGGGCACTGTCGCATTTCTGTTTTCGGAACCTCATAAAAAATGAAAATCTTCACGCTGAGCACACTGACCCTGGCGGTTTCACTGGCGGCGAGCACCGCCAACGCCAACGATTTCGACGACATGGACCCGATCACGCTGCGCCTGGCCCACGTGGTCAACGAGCAGGACGGTTTCCACATGGCCGCCACCAAGTTCGAGGAGCTGGTAGAGGAGCGCACGGGCGGCAAGGTCGCGATTGAGATCTACCCCAACGCGAGCCTGGGTGACGAGCGTACGCTGCTCGAGGGCATGCAGATCGGCACCGTGGACATGGGCGTGATCACCAACGGCCCGGTGGCCAACTTCGTCGAGGAGATGGCGGTGTTCGAGCTGCCGTTTCTCTTCCCCTCCCCCGAGGCCGCCTACCGCGTGCTGGACGGCGAGATCGGCCAGGAGCTTCTGGACAAACTGGGCGATGTGAACCTGAAGGGCCTGGCCTATGCCGAGCGCGGCTTTCGCAACCTGACCAACAGCGAACGCGCGGTGAACACGCCCGAGGACATGGACGGGCTTCGCATTCGCGTGATGGAGAACCCGGTCTACACCGATACCTTCCGGGCGCTGGGCGCCAACGCGGTGCCGATGGCCTGGACCGAGGCGCTCACCGCCATGCAGCAGGGCACCATCGACGGTCAGGAGAACCCGGTGAACGTGGTCTACTCCTTCAACCTGGAGGAGACGCAGAACTACATGACGCTGTCGCGCCATACCTACGCGCCGGCGCTCTTCGTGATGGGCCTGCCCGCCTGGAGCCAGCTGCCGGAAGCCGCTCAAACGGTACTGGAAGAGGCCGCCCAGGAAGCCGCGGAGTACGAGCGAGCGCTCAACGCCGACATGGAAGCCGAGCAGCTCGCCTCCCTCGAGGAGTCAGGCATGCAGATCAACGCATCACCGGACCTCGAGGCCTTCCAGGCCGCCGTCGAGCCGATCTACGAGCAGTACGGCGAGCGCTTCGGCGACTACCTGCCGCGCATTCGCGAGGCGATCGGCCAGTAAGGTTGCGTTGCCCATTGACGCCGTGTCTCGTATAGGCAAGAATGGCTCTACGACTCAACCCTGTACGCAGCGATTCAATTCGCTGGCAGTCAGGGTGAAAAAACCGGCCGATGCGCCGGTTTTTTCGTTTCAAAGGATTCAGCTTGTGCGAACCGCCTTTTTCATCGATGGGTACAACCTCTTTTACGGCTTGTTGGCCGGCACACCCTACAAGTGGCTTGACTTGCCGGGACTACTTGAAGCGATCACGCACGAAAACGATCCTGCTAGCCACCTAGTTGAGGTACATTACTTCACCTCTCCCGTTCAGCCGACCCTGGCCACAAGAGGGCTACTTTCAAAGCAGGCTCAGGATGTATACATCCGTGCGCTGAAAGCACGCGATGTCATCGTGCACTGGGGTCGTCACCGGCTAGACCATCGAAAGGCGCCTCGCTTTGTCTCTCGGGGGACTCCTGCCTCACGCCAGGATCAAGTCGACATATGGCATCTGGAAGAAAAAGAAACCGATGTGCGTATCGGCATTGCCATGTATCGTCTGGCGGCAAAGCAGTATTGGAGAACCACCTCGGAACCCCCGATTGAACAACTGGTGCTTGTATCCGGTGATACAGATATGGCGCCAGCACTGGAGGCTATTCGGGATGACTTTCCCCAATTACGTATTGGCATCATCTTGCCCCACCGCCAGGGCATTGAGCGAACGCCACCGGGGTCCCTTAGAAACAACGCCGACTGGGTTCGTCGCTATATTTCAAACAATGAGTTGATGTCAAACCAGTTCCCCAACCGAGTCCATACTCGAAAGAAACCTGCCGACAAACCCGATTACTGGTAATTGTTTCAACATCTGCCATGCAACCGTTTGGTCTGGATATACGAGTTTCTTATTGATGGGTCAAAAACGACGAGACCACCTCTCGGTGGCCTCGTCGTTTCTACGTTTCGAAGATCGCTCAGCTTAACACCTTGCCCGGGTTCAAGAGCCCCTTGGGGTCCAGCGCCAGCTTCATGCGCTTCATCAGCGCGATCTCTTCCGGGCTGCGCGACAGGCTCAGGTAGTCGCGCTTTTCAAGGCCCACGCCGTGCTCGGCGGAGATCGAGCCGCGGTAGGTCGAAAGCGTACCGTACACCTGCTCCTCGACCTCGTGACGGCTGTGCGGGCTCGGGTCGCGCACGGTGATCATGATGTGCAGGTTACCGTCGCCCAGGTGGCCGAACACCACCATCTGACCGGTCTCTGGCCACTTCGCCTTGAGCTTCTCCTCGAGGGTGGTGACGTATTCGTCCATGTGGACGATCGGCAGGCTGATGTCGAAGGAGAACATCGGGTTCAGCGCGTAGACCAGCGTCTCGATATCCTCGCGAATGTCCCAGATGCCCTGGCGCTGGGTACTGGAGTTCGCCAGTACCGCGTCGGTGATCAGCTCCTCTTCCAGCGCCTTCTCGAGCATCGCGGCGAAGGCCTCGGCGTCCTGCGCCTCGTTGGCGCCCAGGGTCTCGATGATGGCGTAGAAGGGCGAGTCGCCGGCGAGTATCTCGGCGTGCTTGGTGGCGGCACTGGTCATCAGCGCGTAGTGGTTGTTCCACAGCGCCTCGAAGGCGCTCAAGCTATTGGCGAGCTCCTTGGAGGCGAGCTGCAAGAGCCTCGTCAGGGCATCGAAGGAGGGAACCGCGACCAGCGCGGTCTGCTCGCTGGGCATCTTGGGCGCCAGACGCAGCACCGCGCGGGTGACGATACCGAGCGTGCCTTCGCTGCCGATGAAGAGCTGCTTGAGATCGAAGCCGGCGTTGTTCTTGAGCATGGTGTTCATCGAGCTGACCACGGTGCCGTCGCTCAAGACCGCCTCGAGCCCCAGCACCTGCTGGCGCATCATGCCGTAGCGAATCACGCGGATGCCGCCGGCGTTGGTGGCGATGTTGCCGCCGATGGTGCAGGAGCCGCGCGCGCCGAGATCGAGCGGGAACTGCAGATCGATCTCCTCGGCGGCTTCCTGGACCCGCTGCAGGGTCACGCCTGCCTGCACCTGCATGGTCGAGCCCGTCGCGTCGACCTCCTCGATGCGGTTCATCAGCTCCAGCGAGACCACGAGTTCGTTGGGGCTGGCGACCGCGCCGTGTACCACGCCGGTCAGGCCCCCGTGGGTCACCACCGGCTGCTTGGCGGCGTGGCAGGCGGCCATCACCTGGCTGAGCTGCTCGGTGCTTTGCGGACGAATGATCGCCATGGCCTCGCAGGGGGCCTTGGTAAACCAGTCGACGCTTCTTTGAGCGACGTCCTCACCCAGCAAAACGCCGTTCTTGCCGACGATGTTTTCAAGCTCGTCCATCAACGTGTTCATGATCGCTACCTGTCTCTTTACCTGTCGAGCGGGCCCTGCGCGGTGGCCCGCCCAATTTTTAATTTAGTCGTTTCGAATATAAAGTGATGCGACGATCGGCGCCACCCCGAACGCGGTGCCTGGCGGCCATGCAGGCTACCGCCTACGCCGGTCGCGCTCAAGCGCCATCATTCTTTCGGCTAAGGACGTCCTGGCCCACGAGGCATCGGTAGATAAAACCGATAGAGTGAAGCTCACGCGCCGATATCTATATAATGCAGCCACTCTTATAAAACAGCACCACTCTGACAACGCCTGCACACCCAAGGAGATCACGTGAATTCTCGCCTTTCGCTGCTCGAGCCCCGTTCTCGCGCCCGACATCTTGCGCTCGCCTTCGCCACCGCCGGCCTTCTCGGCCTGGGCACCGCCGCCAGTGCCGACACGCCCCAGACTTCGCTGCGCCTGGCCCACGTGGTCAACAGCGACGATACCTACCACATCGCCGCCACGCGCTTTCAGGAGATCCTCGCCGAGCGCAGCGACGGCGCGGTGAGCGTCGAGATCTTCCCCAACGCGAGCCTGGGTGACGAGCGCACCCTGCTCGAGGGCATGCAGATCGGCACCGTCGACATGGGCGTGATCACCAACGGGCCGGTGGCCAACTTCGTCGACGAGTTCTCGGTGTTCGAACTGCCGTTCCTGTTCCCCGACGCCGAGTCCGCGTACCAGGTGCTCGACGGCGAGATCGGCCAGGAGATACTCGACAAGCTCGAAGGGGTCAACCTCAAGGGTCTGGCCTTCGCCGAGCGCGGCTTTCGCAACATCACCAACAGCCGCAACCCGATCAGCGAGCCGTCGGATCTCGACGGGCTGCGCCTGCGCGTGATCGAGAACGAGGTCTACGTGGATACCTTCCGCACCCTGGGCGCCAACGCCGTGCCCATGGCCTGGACGGAAACGCTGACGGCGCTCCAGCAAGGCACCATCGACGGCCAGGAGAACCCGATCAACGCCATCTACGCCTTCAATCTGGCCGAGACGCAGGACTACCTCACCATGACGCGCCACATCTACGCGCCGGCGCTGTTCGTGATGAGCCTGCCCAAGTGGAACGCGCTGCCCGACGAGGTCCAGGCACTGGTGCAGGAGGCCGCCGTCGAGGCGTCCGCCTACGCCCGCGAGCAGAACGCCGCCACCGAAGCCGAGCAGCTCCAAGCACTGGCCGATGCCGGCATGCAGATCGTCGATTCGCCGGACCTCGACGCCTTCCGCTCTGCCGTCGCGCCGGTGTATGAGCGCTACGGCGATCAGTTCGGCGACTACCTGCCGCGTATCCAGCAGGCGCTCGAGTAGGCCGTCATGTCGATGAACTCGTCACTCGCCCCTGTCGTCTCCCTGCTGCGCGGCGTCGAGCGAGGCCTGGACGCCGTGCTCAAACCCGTGGTGTTTCTCGGTATGGCCGCGCTGATCGCGGTGATCACGCTGCAGATCGTTTCCAGAGTGTTCTTCACCGCCGCGGGCTGGACCGAGGAGCTCGCTCGTTTCCTGCTGATCTGGATCACCTTTCTGGCCGGCACGCTGGCGTTTCAGCGTGGCCACCACATCGCCGTCACCTTCGCCGTCGATGCCCTGCCGGCACGCGTCCGGCGCCTTGCCCGGGCGCTCGCCGTGCTGGCGGTGATTGCCTTTCTGATCACGCTGATCGTGATCGGCTACCGCTACATGCAGGTGCAGAGCTTCCAGAAATCCGCGTCGCTGCGCGTGCCGATGTCCTACGTCTACGCGGTGATGCCGATCAGCGCGGCGATCATGGCCTGGTACGCGCTGGTGGATCTTTTCGAGATCGTGCTGGAAGGCGAGCCGCGCAAGCCGATGGGGGAACAGACACCATGACGCTTCTTCTCTTCGGGTTGTTCTTCTTGCTCATGCTGTTGGGCGTGCCGATCGCCTTCGCCATCGGCGCAAGCTCGCTCTACGCGCTGTATCAGGGCGGCGTGCCGCTGATGGTGGTCACCCAGCAGATGTTCCAGGGCATCAACTCCTTTGCGCTGGTAGCGATTCCAATGTTCATCCTGGCCGGCGACCTGATGGCCCAGGGCCGGGTCAGCGAGCGGCTGGTGAGCTTCGCCGACTCGCTGGTGGGCTTTCTGCGCGGCGGGCTTTCGATCGTCTCGGTCATGGCAGGGATGTTCTTCGCCGCGATCTCGGGCTCGGGGGCGGCCACCACCGCCGCAGTGGGGTCGAGTCTCGTGCCGGAGCTCAAGCGCAAGGGCTACGATCCCGCTTCGGCGGCGAGCCTGATCGCCGCGAGCGGCACCATCGGCGTGGTCATCCCGCCGTCGGTGCCGATGATCATCTACGCGGTGATCGCCCAGCAGTCGGTCTCGAAGCTGTTTCTGAACGGCTTTCTGCCCGGGCTCGCCATGGGCCTCGGGCTGATGGCGATCGCTCTCGTGCAGGCCTACAAGCGCCAGTACCCCAAGGGCACGCCGTTGTCGCCCGCCACCATCTGGCGCACCTTCAAGGCGGCGAGCTGGGGGCTGATGACGCCAATCATCATTCTCGGCGGCATCTTCACCGGCATTTTCACGCCCTCGGAGGCGGCGGTGGTGGCGGTGAACTACGCGCTATTGGTGTCGCTGTTCGTCTATCGCGACCTGACGCTGCCCCAGGTGTATCGGCTCTTGCTGCGCTCGGCGATGACCACAGCGGTGATCATGCTGGTGATCGCCATGTCGGCGGTGCTGAGCTGGACGCTGTCGAGCTGGCAGGTGCCCGGTGCCATCGCGCAATCGGTGCTGTCGCTCTCGACCGACCCGCTGGTGGTGATGCTCCTGGTGGTCGCGGTGATCCTGCTCACCGGTGTATTCATCGAAACCGCCAGTGCCCTGATCATCCTGACGCCGGTGCTCCTGCCGCTGGTGCTGCAGCTCGGGATCGATCCGATCCACTTCGGCCTGATCATCGTGGTGGGGCTTTCGATCGGCATGATCACTCCGCCGGTAGCGATCAACCTGTACGTGGCCTCGTCGGTCACCCAGCTGCCGCTGGAGCGCATCACCCGGGCGATCGTGCCGTATATGCTGGGGCTGATCGGCGTGCTGCTGCTGGTGGTCTACGTGCCCATCTTCATGGGCTGGTCGGGGCGCTGAAGCGCCTGCCACGAGGGAGCCCCCAGGGGCTCCCTTTTCGTTCACGCGACCTCAATCGGCGTGACCCTCCTGCTGGTAGGCCTTGCGAAACTGCCTCGGCGTGATGTCGAAGAGCTGGTGAAAACAGCTGCGAAAGTGCGAGATGCTGACGAAACCGGTTCTTCAACGTGCTCGAAAATCGCTCTCTCATGGTGCCAGCACCTCTTCCACCGTCATCACCTCGCCACACCGGCTCAGCCGATAGCCGGGCAGCGTCTGCACCGCCTGCTGAAAAGCGTCACTCCCCAGAACGTCGAGAAACGCCTGCAGCCGCGACTCCTTCAAGGCTTGATGGCGGCAGGCAAGCAGGTAGTCCTCGGTGGCAAGCGCAATGAAATCGAGGCCGAACTTCTCGGCGCCGGCCTGCACGCCGAACCCGACATCCGCCATGCCGGCGGCCACGTAAGCGGCCACGGCGGAGTGGGTGAACTCCTCGACTTCAAAACCGCGAATGGCGGTGCTCGCCACGCCCGCCTCGTTCAGAAGACCATCGAGCAGCGAACGCGTGCCGGACGACGCCTGGCGATTGACGAAGCGCACGCCCTCAAGCGCAAGCGATGCCACGCCCTCGATGCCGAGCGGATTGTTTGGGGCCACCATCAGCCCCTGAGTGCGGGTGATGAAGCCAATCACCCGATGCTCGCGGGGGTTCAAGCGCTCGTGGTAGCTCGCACGAATGTGCTCGCCCACCGCGCCGCGCGGCAGATGAAAGCCCGCCACGTCGCAGCTGCCGCGATCGAGTGCGGCGAGCGACTCGTGAGGACTGCAGTACTGCAGATCCAGCGGCAGCGCCGTCAGGTGCTTGGGCAGAAGCTCGACGGCGAAGCCGTGGCTTGCGTACAGGCGCAGCACCGACACCGCCCCCTGCTGCTCGCGCGCGATGGCGAGATTGAGCTCCGAGCCGAGGCTTTCGAGCTGCGGCCCCAGCCGTGCCACGGCGCGCTGCTCCGCCCATAGAAGCTTGTCACCCAGCGGCGTTAGCTGCGCGCCGCGACCGCGCTGAAGTTCGACCAGCGCCACGCCGAAAAACGCGTTGCCTTGGCGCAATACGCTCCACGCATGCCGATATGAGATACCCACGTCCTCGGCGGCCTGGGTCAACTTGCCTCGTCGATGAACCGCGCCCAGCAGGCGAAGGAGCTGTAAATCCAGCTGATTGCCCGCATCGTCGCGAAAGCACCAGGAGGGAAGCACGGTGATTTTCTTCATTGGCAGCATCTTTCATATTTTGTCGTTATAGGCTTGATGCTAGCGTGACATTAACCGTGGTGCACGCCTTTTCAAATCGACTTAAAATAAGCATCAGCGTGCATATTTATAACAAACAATCCGCACCGGGAGAGACATCATGAAGCCGTCTCCAGAGTGGTCGTCAGCGTCGATTCAAGCCGAGATCGATGCGTTCAAGCACAAGCCCGGCGCGCTGCTGCCGATTCTTCACGCCCTGCAGGACCGCTTCGGCTTCATTCCGACCGATGCGATTTCCCTGATCGCCGCATCGCTTCAGCAGACCCGCGCCGAAATCCACGGCGTGATCAGCTTCTACCACCATTTTCGTACCGCTCCTCCGGGGCGCCACGTGGTGCAGATCTGCCGCGCCGAGGCGTGTCAGTCGGTGGGTGGGCGCCAACTCGAAGCCCACGCCAAGGCGCGCCTGGGCGTGGATTACTACCAGACCACGCCGGATCGCGAGATCACGTTAGAAGCCGTTTATTGTCTGGGCAACTGCGCCTGTGGCCCGTCGATTCGCGTCGACGACCAGGTGCGCGGACGCGTGACCGAGGAAGCCTTCGATGAACTGCTCGACGAGCTGCAGACCCGGCCGTTGGAGGTGAGCGCATGAGCATTCGCGTTTTCGTTCCCCGCGACACGACGGCCCTGTCACTGGGCGCTGACGCCGTGGCGAAGCGCCTAGCGCGCGAGGCCGCCGCTCGCCACGAAGGCATCGACATCGTGCGCAACGGCTCCCGCGGGCTTTTCTGGCTCGAGCCGCTGGTCGAGGTCGAAACGCCCAAGGGCCGCGTCGCTTATGGCCCGGTCACGCCCTCTGATGTGCCGGCGCTGCTCGACAGTGGCCTGCTCGAAGGCGGCGTCGGCCATCCGCTGGCGCTCGGCCCGGTGGATGAAATCGACTATCTGGCCCGCCAGCAGCGCCTCACCTTTGCGCGCATCGGCGTGACCGACCCGCTGTCGCTCGACGAATACCGCGCCCACCGGGGCTTTGCCGGGCTCGAGGCGGCGCTTGCGCTTTCGCCCCAGGCCATCGTCGATGAAGTGAAGGCTTCCGGGCTTCGTGGGCGCGGCGGCGCGGCGTTTCCTACCGGCATCAAGTGGCAGACCGTGCTTAACGCGCAGGCGGATCGAAAGTACATCGTCTGCAACGCCGACGAAGGCGACTCCGGCACCTTCGCCGACCGGCTCGCCATGGAGTGCGACCCGTTCATGCTGATCGAGGGCATGACCATCGCCGGGCTCGCCGTGGGTGCCACTCAGGGTTACATCTACCTGCGCTCGGAGTACCCGCTGGCGAAGGAAATACTGGATGAGGCGATCCTGCGCGCCGAGGCAGAGGGTTACCTGGGCGACGATATCCGCGACAGCGGCCGCGCCTTCCACCTGGAAGTGCGCCTGGGCGCCGGCGCCTACATCTGTGGCGAAGAGACGTCGCTGCTGGAAAGCCTCGAAGGCAAGCGGGGGCTGGTGCGCTTCAAACCGCCGCTGCCCGCCATCGAGGGCCTGTTTGGCCAACCCACCGTGGTCAACAACGTACTGTCGCTCGCCGCGGTGCCGTTCATCCTGGCCGAAGGCGGCCAGGCCTACGCGCAATACGGCATGGGCCGTTCCAAGGGCACGCTGGCGCTACAGCTGGCGGGCAACGTCAAGCGCGGCGGGCTCGTGGAGCTCGCCTTCGGCACCACCCTGCGCACGCTGATGGAGGAGTTCGGCGGTGGCACCCTGAGCGGGCGGCCGCTGCGCGCGGTGCAGGTGGGCGGGCCGCTGTGCGCCTATCTGCCGGAAAGCCAGTGGGACATGCCGCTCGATTACGAAACCTTCGCTTCGGTCGGCGCGGGCGTGGTCATGTTCGACGACCGCGTCGACATGGCCGAGCAGGCGCGCTTTTCGATGGAGTTCTGCAAGGCGGAATCCTGCGGCAAGTGCACGCCGTGCCGGATCGGCTCGACCCGCGGCGTCGAGGTGATCGACCGCATCCGCAAAGGCGAGAATCGCGTGGCCAACCTCGCGCTGCTCGCTGATCTTTGCGAGACGATGGTGGACGGTTCGCTGTGCGCCATGGGCGGCATGACCCCCTTCCCGGTGCAGAGCGCGCTCAGGCACTTTTCCGAGGACTTCCAGCGTCCGGCCAGCGGAGAACACGCATGATTGAACATTTCGACCCCCGTCGTCAGACCAACGGCGTCGATTTCAGCAAGGCCGATTTCAGCAAGGACTATGGCACCCCCGCGGCCCGCCCGGGCGCGGCCTCGGTCAGCGTCGAAATCGACGGCGTACGCTTGAGCGTGCCGGAAGGCACCTCGGTGCTGCGCGCCGCCGCCCTTGCCGATATCAGCATCCCGAAGCTCTGCGCCACCGACAGCCTCGAGGCGTTCGGCTCCTGCCGGCTCTGCGCGGTCGAGATCGAAGGCCGCCGGGGCCTTCCGGCGTCGTGCACCACGCCGGTGGTGGAAGGCATGAAGGTGACCACCCAAAACGCGCGGCTGGCGAAGCTTCGCCGGGGCGTGATGGAGCTCTACATTTCTGACCACCCGCTGGATTGCCTGACCTGCCCGGCCAACGGCGACTGCGAGCTTCAGGACATGGCGGGCAGCGTCGGGCTTCGCGAGGTACGCTACGGCTTCGAGGGCGAAAACCACCTCGCCGAGCAGAAAGACACCTCCAACCCCTATTTCACCTTCGATCCGAGCAAGTGCATCGTCTGCTCGCGCTGCGTACGCGCCTGCGAGGAGGTGCAGGGCACCTTTGCGCTGACCATCGACGGGCGCGGCTTCGACTCGAAAGTGGCCGCCGGTCAGGACGAGGCGTTCATGGACTCGGACTGCGTCTCGTGTGGGGCCTGCGTACAGGCCTGCCCGACCGCCACACTCATGGACAACAGCGTGATCGACCACGGCGTGCCGGATCGAAGCGTGGTGACCACCTGCGCCTACTGCGGTGTAGGCTGCTCCTTCGAAGCCCAGATGAAGGGCGACAAGCTCGTGCGCATGGTGCCCTACAAGGGCGGCGACGCCAACCACGGCCACTCCTGCGTGAAGGGGCGCTTCGCCTTCGGCTACGCCTCGCACCCGGACCGCCTGACCACGCCGATGATTCGCGATTCCATCGACCAGCCCTGGCGCGAAGCGAGCTGGGAAGAGGCGATCGGCTTCGCCGCCCAGCGCTTGAAGGCGATCCAGGCGGAGCACGGCCGTGAAAGCATCGGCGGCATCACCTCCTCGCGCTGCACCAACGAGGAAACCTATCTGGTGCAGAAGCTGATCCGCGCGGCCTTCGGCAATAACAACACCGACACCTGCGCCCGGGTGTGTCACTCGCCCACCGGCTACGGCTTGAAGACCACGATGGGCGAATCCGCCGGCACCCAGACGTTTGATTCGGTGATGAAGGCCGACGCCATCATCGTCATCGGCGCCAATCCCACCGACGCCCACCCGGTGTTCGGCTCGATGATGCGCAAGCGCCTGCGCCAGGGGGCGAAGCTGATCGTCGCCGACCCACGCCGCATCGATCTTTTGAAAACGCCGCACCTGAATGAGGCCCAGCACCTGCCGCTGCGCCCGGGCACTAACGTCGCGCTGGTCAACGCCCTGGCTCACGTGGTGATCACCGAAGGCCTAGAGGATACCGGCTTCGTCGCCAGACGCTGCGACACGGATGCCTACCAGCGCTGGCGCGCGTTCATCAGTGAGCCGCGCCACAGCCCCGAGGCGTCCGAGATGATTACCGGCGTACCGTCGGAGGCGGTACGTCGCGCCGCACGCACCTACGCCACCGCTCCCAACGGCGCGATCTACTACGGTCTCGGTGTCACCGAGCACAGCCAGGGCTCGACCATGGTGATGGGCATCGCCAACCTCGCCATGGCCACCGGCAACATCGGCCGCGAAGGCGTGGGCGTGAACCCCTTGCGCGGTCAGAACAACGTGCAGGGCTCGTGTGACATGGGCTCCTTCCCCCACGAGCTTCCGGGCTACCAGCACGTGGCGGACCCCATCGCCCGCGGGCGCTTCGAAGCCAGGTGGGGTGTAGCGCTCGACGACGAGCCGGGACTGCGCATTCCCAACATGTTCGATGCCGCGATCGAAGGCACCTTCAAGGCGCTCTACGTGCAGGGCGAAGACATTGCCCAGTCCGACCCTAACACCCAGCACGTCGAGGCGGCGCTGCGCTCGCTGGACTGCCTGATCGTGCAGGATATTTTCCTCAACGAAACCGCCAAGTTCGCCCACGTGCTGCTGCCGGGCTCGAGCTTTCTGGAAAAGGACGGCACCTTCACCAACGCCGAGCGGCGCATCAACCGCGTGCGCAAGGTGACCCCGCCGGTGGCCGGCAAGCAGGACTGGGAAGTCACTCAGGATCTCGCCAACGCCTTGGGCTACCCGATGAACTACGCCCACCCGTCCGAGATCATGGACGAGATCGCAGCGCTTGCACCGAGCTTTGCAGGCGTCAGCTACGAAAAGCTCGAGCAATATGGCAGCCTCCAGTGGCCCTGCAACGATGCGAACCCTCGCGGCATGCCGACCATGCACGCGATCGACTTCCCGATTGGCCTTGGCCGCTTTGCGATCACCGAGTACGTGGCCACCGAAGAGCGCACCAACCGCCGCTTCCCGCTGCTGCTTACCACCGGGCGGATCTTGAGCCAGTACAACGTCGGCGCCCAGACGAGGCGCACCCACAACCAGCACTGGCATGACGAGGACGTGCTGGAGCTGCACCCGTCTGATGCTGAGGTGCGTGGCGTGAGTGACGGTGACTGGCTCGGCATCACCAGCCGCTCGGGTCAGACGGTATTGCGTGCTAGGCTTAGCGAACGCATGCAGCCCGGCGTGGTCTACACCACCTTCCACCACCCGGGCAGCGGTGCCAACGTGATCACGACCGACAACTCGGACTGGGCCACCAACTGCCCGGAATACAAGGTGACCGCCGTGCAGGTAGAAAAAGTCAGCCAGCCTTCGGCTTGGCAGCAGCGCTTCAGCGCCTTCGACCAGACCCAGAAGAACCACCTCGAAAGCGCCCGACAGGAGACGCCGTGAGCGCGTACGAAAGCGAGGAAATCGCCCTGGCGCACCTGCTGGTCGAGGTGCGCCGCCAAGCGGGTGAGTGGCAGGGCAATGTCGGTGAGGACGCCCTGGCCGAGGAAGTGCCGGTGGCGCTGATCTACAACGGCATCTCCCATGCGGTGATGATGGCAAGCCCCAGCGAACTTCTCGATCTGGCGCTGGGGTTCAGCCTGACCGAAGGAATCATCGCCCACGTTCACGAGTGCTACGACTGGGAAGTGCGCGAGGAGCCAAACGGCCTGGCGGTTCATCTGACCATCGCCACCCAGCGACTCGCCGCTCTCAAGGAGCGCCGGCGCAGCACCACCGGGCGCACCGGCTGCGGACTGTGCGGTACCGAGGCGCTCGACCAGGCGATCCGTCCGATTCCCCAGGTTCAGGCGCCGACGGTCGATGATACCGCCATCGCCCGCGCGCTCGAGGCGTTCGCCGCGCACCAGCCGCTCAAGGCTGCCACCGGCGCGGTGCATGGGGCGGCCTGGTGCAGCCTGGAAGGCGAGATTCTCTGCGTGCGCGAGGACGTGGGACGCCACAATGCGCTGGACAAGCTGATCGGCGCGCTGGCCTGCAGCGAGACAGCGCTCGAGCGCGGCTTCGTGCTGGTCTCGAGCCGCGCCAGCTACGAAATGGTGCACAAGTGCGCCAGCGCCAGCATCGGCGCGCTCGTCGCCGTCTCGGCGGCCACGGCCCTGGCGGTGTCCCAGGCTCGCTCAGCGAACCTGCTGCTCGTCGGGTTCGCCCGCCCCAACCGGCACGTGATCTACCACCGGCCCGCACTTCACCAAGGAGAAGCGTCATGTCCGCCCACCCAGACGACAACCTGATCAGCATGCTCAACCAGATCGCCCTCAACCTGGGCGGTGGCCGCGACGAGGAGAGCGCCGCGACGGCTACCTGCCGCCATGTCGAGACGTTCTGGGCCCGGCCGATGAAGCAGCGCCTAATGGCAAGCCTCGCCCGGCCGGAAACGGGCCTTTCGGCCACGGCCCATCGCGCCGCCACGCTGCTGGCAAAGCGCCAGGAAGAGCGTCGCACCGGCTGAATATCGCCCTTTCGTGCGGGCAGATACGCTCAAGATCGCGGTCACTTGACGGCAATAAGCTTCAAAATCGCAGAATAAATAGTTATTTATAACCCAGATTAAGGTCATTGAGGAGCAGAGGGTCCACTGTACAGAGGTGGCGGTCAGGGACGACCCGCTCGTACAGGGACGTACCCCACCGTTTTGGCTGCTCTGCCCATTCAACCGCCTGGACAGAGCGGCCGTTTTATTACCTGCCGGCGCTTACTGCGCTGCACGCGTCTCGCGACGCTCCTCCAGCATTCCCTTGTCCAGAATGAAGCGGATGATCTCCTCGAGCCCCACGCCATCGTAGAGATTGGTGAACACGAAGGGTCGCTCGCCGCGCATCTTTTTCGAGTCCCGCTCCATGACCTCCAGTGAGGCGTGTACCTGCTCGGCGATGTCGATCTTGTTGATGATCAGCAGATCGGACTTGGTGATGCCCGGCCCGCCCTTGCGGGGAATCTTGTCGCCGGCGGAAACGTCGATCACGTAGAGGGTGAGATCGGAAAGCTCCGGGCTGAAGGTGGCGGAGAGGTTATCGCCGCCGGACTCGACCAGCACGAGTTCGAGGCCCGGGTGGCGCCCCTGCAGCTCGTCGATCGCCGCCAGGTTCATCGAGGCGTCCTCGCGAATGGCAGTGTGCGGGCAGCCACCGGTCTCCACACCCAGAATCCGATCCGAGGCCAGCGCGTCGTGCTTGAGCAGAAAATCCGCATCCTCGCGGGTGTAGATGTCGTTGGTCACCACGGCGATATCGTAATGGTCACGCAGTGCCAGGCAGAGCTGCTTCAACAGCGCCGTCTTGCCGGAACCGACCGGGCCACCGACCCCTACGCGTAAACAGTGTGTCATGTTGTTCTCCTGTATCGATCGAATCAACTTCTGAACAGTCGGGAATATTGGGTTTCGTGCAGCGCGCTTGCCAGCGCAACGCCAGGCAGCGCCGGGCCGAGCTCACCGTCATCAAGCGAGAACGCCTCGTCCACCGCGCTGGAGAGCGTTGGGCGTAACCGCTCGATGAGGCGCTGGGCGCTGGTGTGACCCAGCGGTAGCGCCTTGCAGGCCACCGCCAACTGGTTTTCGAGCCACGCCCAGCCAAAGCCGAGCATCGCCTGGCGCGGGCTCACGCCGCGTGTAAAGGCGGTGTAAGCGAAAAGCGTTACGTAACCAGCGGGGCGCGGTAGCCAATGCTCTTGGGGCAACAGCGCAAGGCTTGCCAGAAGACGCTCGAGGGCGGCCCCGAGCCTTGCGTCCTCGGCGGCGAGCTCGGCGGTTTCGCGGCTGGCGGCAAGCCAGCCGTCCCACTCGGCCACGCTTTCGCCGTCGAACTTTTCGAAAGCCTCATAAAGGCGCGCGATCACCGGCAGCTCACAGCGGGTCAGGCCGTCGTCGAGCACGCCTGCAAGCCACTCGGCCAGACTCTTCTCATCACTCACCCAGCCAAGCTCGAAGGCGCTCTCGAGCCCCTGGGAGAAGGCAAAGGCGCCGATCGGCAGCGCCGGACTGACCAGTTGCAAAAGCCCGAGCAGCGACAGATCGTCTTGAACCTCAGTGGCCATGGGTATGGTCGTGGTCATGATCGTGGTGATGCTCGTGAGCCGCCTCTGGCGCTTCCCGGTCGTGGTAGACGTGGTCGTGGGCATGGGCGTGGCCGAGCTGCTGGTAGGCGCCGGGCTCCGGGTCGAAGGTGTCGTCATGACGTTCGAGGCGTGCGCCCAGAAGCCCCGCGAGCTCTTCGAGCACGTGATCCGGCGGGAAGCGCACCCAGCCGCCCTTCTCGTCCTCGCCCAGCGCCAGCTGCACGTGGCGGTTGCCCAAGTGGTAGGCGAGCCGCGCCAGCGGCAGGCCCGGGGTCACACGGGCGGTGACCACCGGCTCGATGGCGGCGCACACCCGTATTACCGTGCCATCCTCGGCCTTTAAGCCATCACCGTCGCGCAGCACTGGGCCACGGTCGAGAAACAGCCCCAAGGCTTTTCCGGAATCGCTTTCAGCTTTCAGACGCCCGCGAATACGCAGCTCGAAGGGCAGCGTCAGAGTATCGTTGGCGGCGCTTTCGTCGATGGGGCCGAGGCGTTCTATCAGTTTCAACATGTTCTCTTCCTTATGCGATCCGTGAAGGCTGTGCCGGGGGTAGGTCGTAGAGAGGGTCTTTTGCCATGGATGGCAAAAGTAGCGTACAGGGACGTATTCACAGCGCCCTCTCGTAGGCCTACCCCCGGCGCCCCCCTGCAGCGAGAACCCGTCAGAACAAGTGATACCGCTGCGCCAGCGGCAGCTCCGTGGCAGGCTCGCAGGTCAGAAGCTCGCCGTCGCAGCGCACTTCATAGGTCTGCGGGTCCACGGTGAGTTCGGGGCAGGCGTCGTTGAGCTTCATGTCCTTCTTGCGAACCCCGCGCACGTTCTTGCACGCCGAAAGCGTGCTTTGAAGCCCCAGACGCTCCTTGAGCCCGGCGTCAATCGCTGCTTGGCTGACGAAGCTCAGCCGCGTCAAGCTCGCCGCGCGGCCAAAGGCGCCGAACATCGGGCGGTAGTGCACCGGCTGGGGCGTGGGAATCGAGGCGTTGGGGTCGCCCATGGGCGCGGCGGCGATCATGCCGCCCTTGAGGATCAAGGACGGCTTCACGCCGAAGAACGCCGGTTTCCACAGCACCAGATCGGCCAGCTTGCCTACCTCGACGGAACCCACCTCGTGCGCAATGCCATGGGTAATCGCCGGGTTGATGGTGTACTTGGCGATGTAGCGCCTGGCGCGAAAATTGTCCGCCCCCAGGGCCTGATCTTCCGGCAAGAGGCCGCGCTGGAGCTTCATCTTGTGCGCGGTCTGCCAGGTGCGGCAGACCACTTCGCCCACCCGACCCATGGCCTGAGAGTCCGAGGCGATCATCGAGATCACGCCGAGATCGTGCAGGATGTCCTCGGCGGCGATGGTCTCACGGCGGATGCGCGAGTCGGCGAAGGCCACGTCTTCCGGGATGTTGGGGTCCAGGTGGTGGCACACCATCAGCATGTCCAGGTGCTCGTCGATGGTGTTGACCGTGTAGGGGCGCGTCGGGTTGGTGGAGGACGGCAGCACGTACTCGAGCGAACAGGCGGTAATGATATCCGGCGCGTGGCCGCCGCCCGCCCCTTCGGTATGGTAGGTGTGGATGCCGCGCTCCTTGAACGCCGCCAACGTATCCTCGACGAAGCCGGACTCGTTGAGGGTGTCGGTGTGGATCGCGATCTGGACATCGTACTTCTCCGCCACGCTCAGGCAGGTGTCGATGGAGGCGGGCGTGGTGCCCCAGTCCTCGTGGAGCTTGAGGCCCATGGCCCCGGCCTCGATCTGCGCCTCGAGCCCTTGCGGCAGGCTGGCATTACCTTTGCCGAGCAAGCCGATGTTCATGGGAAGCTCGTCCACCGCCTGGAGCATCTTGCCCAGGTGCCAGGGCCCCGGCGTGCAGGTGGTGGCATTGGAGCCGGTGGCGGGGCCGGTGCCGCCGCCGAGCATGGTGGTCACGCCGCTCATCAGCGCCTCTTCCACCTGCTGCGGGCAGATGAAGTGGATATGGGCGTCGATGCCGCCGGCGGTAAGAATCTTGCCCTCTCCTGCGATGATCTCGGTGCCCGGACCCACCACGATGTCGACGTCCGGCTGGGTGTCCGGGTTTCCCGCCTTGCCGATCGCCGCGATTCGCCCCGCCTTCAAGCCGACATCCGCCTTGACGATGCCCCACCAGTCGATAATCAGCGCGTTGGTGATGACGGTATCCATCACGGCATCATCCACGCGCTGGCTCTGGCCCTGGCCGTCGCGGATCACCTTGCCGCCGCCGAACTTCACCTCGTCGCCGTAGTGGGTGGCGTCACGCTCGACCTCGATCCAGAGCTCGGTGTCGCCCAGGCGCACCCGGTCGCCTACAGTAGGGCCGTACATGTCGGCGTAGGCCTGGCGGCTGATCCTGTTGGTGGTCATTGCGCGTCTCCCCTGGTGTCGTCAAGCGGCCCCATCACGTCGCCGCGAAAACCGTAGATTTCGCGCTTGCCGACGAACGGGATCAGCGTGACCTCGCGGGTCTGGCCCGGCTCGAAGCGAATCGCCGTGCCGGCCGCCACGTCGAGGCGAAAGCCGCGGGTCCTGTCGCGGTCGAACACCAGCGCCGGGTTGGCCTCGGCGAAGTGGTAGTGGGAGCCAAGCTGGATGGGCCGGTCACCGGTGTTGGCGACCTCGACGGTGATCCGCTCGCGACCGGCGCAGAGCTCGATCTCGCCGTCTTTCAACTGGTACTCGCCGGGAATCATGGCGCTCTCCTGTCAATGGCTAGTTGATGGGCGTATGAACGGTCACGAGCTTCGTGCCATCGGGAAAGGTCGCCTCGACCTGCACCTCGTCGACCATCTCGGCCACGCCCTCCATCACGTCGTCACGGCCGAGAATCTCGCGACCGAAGCTCATGAGCTCGGCCACGCTCTTGCCGTCGCGGGCGCCCTCCATGATCTCGAAGCTGATCAGCGCCACCGCTTCCGGATAGTTGAGCTTCAGCCCGCGCGCCTTTCGGCGCTCGGCGAGCTGCGCGGCGGAGAACAGCAATAGCTTGTCCTTGTCTCTCGGGGTCAGTTCCATGGGGTCGTCCTCTTGAAAGTCGATGATGGGTCAGGTGAGCCAGATGCGCGGCGTGTGCGCCTCGCGGCCGATCAGGCGCGGACGCAGAAGCCGCCAGGCCTGCTCGCACAGCGCCCAGGCATCTCTTCGCGAGCCGCCCAGATAGCGCAGCAGCAGCACGCCGTGGCGCGCAGTGACCGCCCAGTGCGGGCAGGCGATAAGCGTCTCGCGCAGCGCCTCGATGGCGGCGTCGACCTCTTCGAGCCCGACCGCCCAGAGCGTGGCCTGCACCGTGGCCCCGCCCTGGCCCCAACGGCCGGCAAAGCGCGGGTGCAGCGGGTCGAGCGGCTGGCGCTCGAGCCACAGGGGCTTGTCATCCAGGGTCAGGCGAAAGTGCTGTTCGATGCGCCCCGTGACGAACGGAAGCCGACTGGCCGGGCGGCCCAGCGCCATCATCTCCCAGCCAAGGCACTTTGCGCTGCCGTGAAGCGCGATATGGGTGCGCTGCTCGCCTTTCGAGCCATCGAAGGCGATGGTCTCCTGGGGCAGCCACTCGAGTACTGCGCCGTCCTCCACGGTGAGCGCGGTGCGCTGGCTCCAGGCCACGTCCTGGCTATCCGCCTTGTAGAGCTTGTTGGCGGCGGGCGTGGTCAGGAGCGCGTGGGCGCCCTTCTCCACGTGGGCGGAGATCTCCAGCGCATCGCCGCTGACCAGGCCCCCGGGCGGGTGCAGCAGGTAGGTATGGCAGGCATCAAAGCGGCCCTCCGGGTAGAACGGGCGCTGCACGCGAAGCGGGCCCTGGTGGCGGGCCTGCACCATGCGCGTGGTCTGGTCGCGCCGAGCGAAGCGCAGCGACAGCCGCGCCGCCCAGCGGCGCTGACTATCAAAGCGGTGGCCGGAATCCGTAGGCGAGGCGTCGCAGTGACGTGTCATCATGAAAGAGTCGTTTTGCTTGAAGTATTCATGAGCAGGAAAATGCAATTTATGCGCCAAAATGGTGAACATCAGAGAAGCCGTGCTGTGCTTCCCCTATCTCATATAAGCAAGCCGCACCAGTTGCACCAAAATAATTCACTTGTCACTCAAAGGCACCAACGTGGCGCATTCACTCGCCTGGCTTTATAGGACAAAACACCACACCTGGAAACGCATGTGCAGCAGGCTTTTACGCTACCATGGCGCCTCCAGTCAGCGGGTTTCTGATCGATCCGAATCCGCTACCCATGATGGGTCCCGCGACGGCCAACGTTTGATAATGAGTGCTCCTCGTGTCACTTCAGCGCTTTACGCATAGCCATTGTTATCGCCTGGCGCTTCTTGCCGCGCTGACGGCGATGCTGTTGCTGCTGATTGGCCCGCTGATTTCGCAATCCCAGGCGGGACATCACGATCATCACGCCGGTCACCCTCATGCAGCTCATTCGCATGATGCTCACTCAGCCCACCCTCACGCTCATCAATCAGCGCACTCTCATTCGAGCCACGCCTCCCCCCAGACGCTAGAGCCGATCTTCACCTGGTTTCACGAGTGCGGTTACTGCTCGCTCTGGCAGCAGTTTCCCACCGCCCACGCGGTGGTGCCCGGCATCGCCCGGCAGGCGTTCATCGCGCATGCACCACCGAGTCGGCATTCGCCGCAGGCGCTTCCTCCCTGCGATCACTACCCTAACGCACGACCCCGCGCCCCTCCTCCCTTTCCAGATGTGTAAGAAATTCCCCCACCGCTGACTGACGGGTCTCGTCCCGCTCGGCCAAGTGGTGTGTACATAAAAGAAAGGGATCATTATGCCAATTTTCAACAAGGGGCATGGCGCCATCGCGCCTGCCTGCGCGTCACTCGAACAACTGGGGCGACGCCCTCTTACTCTGAGCGTGGCGCTGGCCTCGACGCTGCTGGCGCATACGGCAGCCGCACAGTCCGACTTCTCGTCCATGCCTCACCGCCATACGCTGGAGACTTTGGTCGTGACCGGCGTTGTCCCCAGCTCGCCTCTGACCGTCGAGACGGACCCGCGCATTCCTCGCCAGCCGGCGCCCGCCAGCGACGGCGCCGACTACCTGCAAACCATTCCGGGGTTTTCCGCCATTCGTAACGGGGGCACCAACGGTGACCCGGTCTTTCGCGGCATGTTCGGCTCACGACTTCGTGTCCTGACCAACGGCAGTCAGATGCTGGGCGCCTGCCCGGCCCGAATGGATGCGCCCACGTCCTACATCTCGCCGGAAAATTACGACAGCCTCACCGTGACCAAGGGGCCGCAGTCGGTTATCTGGGGCCCGGGAGCCTCGGCCGCCACGGTACGCTTCGACCGCGGCCCGGAAGCGTTCAAGGAACCAGGCACGCGCATCGATGCCAGCGTCATGACCGGCACCTACGGCCGCTTTGATCGACGTATCGATGCCGCCCTAGGCAATCAGCAGGGGTACCTTCGCTTGACCGGTAACCAGTCGGAAGCCAACGACTACAAGGATGGCAACGGCAACGTGGTGCCCTCGCAGTGGGACAAGTGGAACGGTGACGTCGCCCTGGGCTGGACACCGGATGAAGATACTTGGCTCGAGGTGACCGCCGGGCGGGGCGACGGCGAGGCGCGCTATGCCGGCCGCAGCATGGACGGCAGCAAGTTTCTGCGCGAAACCGTCGGCCTGCGCTTTCGTCGCGAGAACCTGAGTGAGCACTGGAAGCAGCTGGAGATGCAAGCCAACTACGCTTACGCCGACCACATCATGGACGACTTTACCCTGCGCGAGCCTGGCCATATGGACATGGGGCACGGGGGTGGCATGGACATGGGCGACAGCATGGACATGGGCGACAGCATGGATATGGGTGGCGGCATGGACATGAACGAAGGCATGGCCATGCGGGTTGATCGCCGTACCCGCAGCGCGCGCCTCGCCTCCACCTGGGAGTGGGAAAACACGACCTGGATCGCCGGCGTGGATGCCGAACGCCAGATTCATCGCAACGAGGAAGGCAGCCATTGGCAGCCGGACTACGCGCTGACCCAGTTCGGCGCTTTTAGTGAAGTCACCCGCTTTATCGGCGAGCGTGAGCGTGTGATCGGCGGCGCCCGCCTCGACCGCTACCGCGCAAGCGATGAAAGCCTGGCCACCGCCACCGCTGGCCAGACCCGTCGCGATACGCTGCCCAGCGCCTTCTTGCGCTACGAGCAGGATCTTGCGAGCACGCCTGCCACGTGGTACGCCGGTGTCGGCTACGTCGAGCGCTTCCCCGATTACTGGGAAATGAGCGTCTATAATGCCGGGCCGGAGGGCAGCCTGAACGCCTTCGACGGCGTACAGCCTGAAAAGACGACCCAGCTCGATATCGGTGCCCAGTACACGACCGAGCGTCTGAACGCCTGGGTCTCGGGCTACGCCGGCGTGGTCAACGACTTCATCTTGTTCGATTACGCCGCCCCCATGGGCAACGCCCAGATCGGCAACGTCGATGCTCAGATCGCCGGGGCCGAAGTGGGCGCACGCTACCAGTTCAGCGACCACTGGACCGGCAACGCCTCGCTTGCCTACGCCTGGGGACGCAACCGCGATGATCACGAAGCGCTGCCGCAGATCCCCCCGCTGGAAGCCAATCTGGGCCTGACCTTCGAGCAGGATGCCTACTCCATCGGCGGGCTCTGGCGTGGCGTGGCGGCTCAGAACCGCATCGCTCGCGACAAGGGCAACGTGGTCGGTCAGGATCTGGAATCCACCGCCGGGTTTGGGGTGTTCTCGCTCAACGGTGCCTACCGGGCAACGAACTACCTCACTTTGAGCCTGGGTGTGGATAACGTCTTCGATACCACCTACACCGAGCACCTGAACCTTGCAGGCAATGCCGCCTTCGGCTACCCCGCCGATCTGGACACCGGTATCAACGAGCCCGGCCGCATGGTCTGGGCGCGTGCGGACCTGCGTTTCTGATCGATATTCGACTCTTTTCCACGTAGTCAAACAAAGGCCGCCCCACGTGGGCGGCCCGGAGAAACACCATGTCCAACATGACATTGGAGTCAGGACAAAAGTCACGTGCGTCCGATCTCTACCGCGCCGTCTGGCGCTGGCACTTCTACGCGGGGCTTCTGGTCCTGCCCTTTCTGATCACGCTCTCGATCACCGGGGCGTTGTATCTGTTCAAGGACGAGATCGATGCCCTCGTCCACGCCGATGTGAAACGCGTCGCGGTGCAGGAAACCCTCCAACCCCCCTCGACACTGGCCAGTGCCGCGCTCGCGGCGCATCCGGGCACCGCCGTGAAGTACACCGACCCGGCAACACCCCGAAGCTCGGCGGAAATCACCGTCAATACCCGCGAAGGGGAGCGCCTGGCAGTGTATGTGAATCCTTACACCGCCGAGGTACTCGGTGCGATGGACGACCGGGGCACGATCATGTGGACGGTGCGCTACTTGCACAGTTTCAAGCTCTTTGGTGCCACCCCGCGCAAGCTGATCGAGATCGTCGGCGGCTTCTCGATACTGCTGGTGCTGACCGGCATTTATCTCTGGTGGCCGCGCCAGAAAGCCAAAGGCGGCGTGGTGAGCGTGCGCGGCGCGCCGAAAAAGCGCGTCTTCTGGCGCGACTTGCACGCGGTTACAGGACTGTTCGTCGGCGGCTTCATTGCGTTTCTGGCGATCACCGGCATGCCCTGGTCCGGGGTGTGGGGCGGCCAGGTGAACCAGTGGGCCAACGGCAACAACTTCGGTTACCCCGCTGGCGTGCGGGTCGAGGTGCCAATGTCCGACGTTCGCCTGAGCGAGGCAACACCGACGAGCTGGTCCATGGAGCAGGCGCGAATTCCCGAGTCCACGGCGCTGGCGAGCGCGCCGGGCATCGGCCTGGACGAGGCGGTAGCCCGCTTCGAGCAGTTGGGGCTGCACCGGGGCTTCGCGGTGAGCCTGCCCGGCAGCCCCACCGGCGTCTACTCGGGCTCGGTCTACCCGGACGATTTGAGTCAGCAGCGGGTGGTGCACCTGGACCGCTACTCCGGCGAGCCGCTCGTGGACATGCGCTACGCGGATTACGGGCCGCTGGGGCGCTGGCTGGAGTTCGGCATCAACGTGCACATGGGCCAGCAGTTCGGCCTGGCGAATCAGCTGCTCTTTCTGGCGGTGTGCGTGGCGATCGTCCTGATGTGCGCCAGCGCCGGCGTCATGTGGTGGAAGCGTCGCCCGACAGGCGGCCTCGGCGTGCCGCCGCTGCCGCGAGACCAGCGCGCCTTTCGCGGCATGCTGGCGATTCTCGTCGTCGGCGGGGTTCTCTTTCCACTGACCGGCGCGGCAATTTTCGTCATGCTGATCGTCGATTGGTGTCTGGTCCGCCCTCTGCAGCAGCGCCGCCTCGCCGCACGCGGCGCTTGACCCTTTCTCCGGCTCTTTGCCACAGCCCTTTTTCCCCGGCTCGTTCGTCTGAGCCGGGGCACTTCTTCTCCCTTTTTACCGCTTGACAGACAAGTCCGCCAGCAGGAAACTTAGCAAAGGCTATACTTCTTTCCGAATGCATAATCATCGTAACGAACAGCGGGCCCGCGTCAACGCCGCTCACCATTCAAAGGGGGTCTCATGTCCATCAAACGCGCCGTCGCCGCGTTAAGTCTGCTTCCATTGAGCTCTATGGCGCTGGCGGAGGAACCACCGTTGAATGTGGTGGCCACCATCGGCATGATCGCCGACGTGGCCCGAAACGTGGGCGGCGAGTGCGTCGCGGTGGAAGCGATGATGGGACCCGGGGTCGACCCGCACCTTTACCAGGCCAGCGCCAGCGACGTGGCCATGCTGCGCAGCGCCGAGCAGATTCTCTACTCGGGCTACGCGCTCGAGGGCCAGCTCGGCTCGGTGCTGGAGAACTTCGCCAAGCGCACGCCGACGCTCGCCGTCGCCCCCGCGTCGATCGAGGAGGAGGCGTTGATCGCCTCTCAGGGCACCTATGGGGTCGACCCGCACCTGTGGATGGACGTTTCGCTCTGGGCGCAAACCGTCCCGACCTTGCGCGATACCCTGATCGAGGCGCGCCCGGCATGTACCGCGACCATCGAGGCCAACGCCGAGCGCTACGCAACCGAACTTCTCGCGCTGCACGAGTGGATCAAGCAGAGCATCGCCAGCATTCCCGACGAGCAGCGCGTGCTGGTCACCGCCCACGACGCCTTCAGCTACTTCGGCCGCGCCTACGATATCGACGTCGAAGGCATCCAGGGCATCAGCACCGCCACCGAAACCGGCATTGCCGATATCCGCAACATGGCCAATAGTGTGGTGGAGCGCAA
The DNA here is from genome assembly GCF_020622355.1 of Vreelandella malpeensis. Taxonomy (GTDB): domain Bacteria; phylum Pseudomonadota; class Gammaproteobacteria; order Pseudomonadales; family Halomonadaceae; genus Vreelandella; species Vreelandella malpeensis. The sequence continues at coordinate 190,337 of NZ_WHVL01000003.1, forward strand.
CGTACCGGCGGTGTTCGTCGAAAGCACCATCAACCCGCGCACCATTCAGGCGGTAATCGACGCGGCGGCCCAGCAAGGCCACGAAGTGGTGGTCGGCGGCGAGCTTTATTCGGATGCCATGGGAGACGAGGACACCGTCGATGGCACCTACATGGGCATGCTCTACCGCAATACCGAGCACATCGTCGAGGCGCTGGGCGGCACCCTGGCGCCCCTGCCGGAAGCGCTCAACGACTGGGCAAGCGAATGGCAGCTCGATACCTGACGATAAAAGGCACTCTTGATGGCACCACCCGGTAACGCCGAGCCGGCGCTCAGCATCCACAACCTGACCGTGAGTTATCACAATCAGCCCGTGCTGTGGGATATCGAGCTCGATATTCCCGCCGGCGTCATGGCGGGCATCGTCGGCCCCAACGGGGCGGGCAAGAGCACGCTGATCAAGAGCCTTTTGGAGCTGGTGCCGTCGCTCTCCGGCGAAGTGCGGGTGCACGGCAAGTCCTACGCCTCCCAGCGCAAGCGGGTGGGCTACGTGCCTCAGCGCTCGAGCGTGGACTGGGACTTTCCCACCACGGCGCTCGACGTGGTGATGATGGGCCTCTATGGGCGCCTGGGCTGGTTCCGCCGCCCGGGCCGACGCGAACGCCGCGAGGCCATGGAGGCGCTTGCGATGGTCGGCATGACCGACTTCGCCGAGCGCCAGATCAGCCAGCTCTCCGGCGGCCAGCAGCAGCGGGTGTTTCTGGCACGCGCCCTGGTCCAGCAGGCGGACGTCTACTTTCTCGACGAGCCCATGGCCGGGGTGGATGCCACCACGGAGCGGGCGATCATCGAGATCCTGCGCCGCCTGCGCGATCAGGGCAAGACCGTGATCGTGGTCCACCACGACCTGCAGACGGTGAGCACTTACTTCGACTGGCTGCTGCTTCTCAACGTGCGCGTGATCGCTGCAGGCAACGCTCAGGACGTCTTCAAGATCGACCACCTGCGCAAGGCCTACGGCGGCCAGATCGCCCTGCTCGGCGATCACGACTCGCTGATGTTTCCCGCCTCGAAGGTGACGTGACGCCATGGCCTGGCACGAGCTTCTATCGGACTACACCTTCCAGAACGTGGTGATCGGCGCAGCACTCCTGGGCCTGATCAGCGGGCCGCTGGGCTGCTTTGCGGTGCTGCGCCGCCAGAGCCTTCTGGGCGACGCCATTTCCCACGCGGCACTTCCCGGCATCTGCCTGAGTTTCATCATCACCGGCAGTCGCGATCTGGGTGGCATCATCATCGGTTCGCTGGTCACCGGTACGCTGGCCGCGCTTTTGATGCTGCTGCTCACGCGTAAAAGCCGGCTGAAAACCGACGCCGGGCTGGGCATATGTCTGAGTCTTTTCTTCGCCGTCGGCATCGTGCTGCTCACCTATATTCAGGGCACCCGCAACGCCGCCCAGGGCGGGCTCGAGGCCTTCCTGTTCGGTCAGGCGGCTGCCACGCTGCGTTCGGATCTATGGGTGATGGGGGCGATCACGCTGGCCACCCTCACGCTGCTCGCCGCGTTCTGGAAACAGGCCAAGCTGGTGACCTTCGACGCCGAGTACGCCCGCACGCTCGGCATGCCCGCTGCCGCCATCGAGGCTGCACTGACCGCCATGGTCACGCTGGCGGTCGTGGTCGGTTTGCAGATGGTCGGGGTGGTGCTGATGGCGGCGATGATCGTCGCCCCGGCGGCGGCGGCACGCCAGTGGAGCCGCCACTTGGGCGGCATGCTGGTGATCGCCGCGGCGGTGGGTATCGCCAGCGGCGTGACCGGCGCGAGCATCAGCACGCTCTCGCGCGGGCTCGCCACTGGCCCATTGATCGTGCTGACCGCTACCGCCATCGTGCTGGTGTCGCTGGCACTGGCGCCGGGGCGCGGGCTTTTGTGGGGCATCGTTAAACACTACCGCCAGAAAGCCGACCTGCAGTCGCGGCAGCTTCTCTATGCGCTCTACAGGCACCCCGAGACACCGCCCCGAACCACGCTGGGCGCCCGGCGCACGCTGTCGCGGCTGGCGCGCAAGGGCTATCTCGCCCGCACTGAAGACACCGCCGGCGTGACGCTCACCGACGCCGGGCGCGCCCGCGCCCGTCAGGTCGTTGCCGCTTTCGAGGAGGCCACGCCATGATCGAGGAGCTCTTGAACGCCACGGCGCTGCCGATCATCCTGGTCGGTGCCATGGTCGGCATCGCCTCTTCGGCGGTGGGCACCTTTCTGGTGCTGCGCGGCAACAGCATGCTGTCGGATGCGATCAGCCATTCGATCGTCTTCGGCATTGTCATCGTGTGGATCCTGACCGGCCAGCAGAGCGGGCCGGTGCAGCTCATCGGCGCCGCCTTGACCGGGCTTCTGACGGTCTTTCTCACCGAAGCGCTCGCCGGCACCAAGCGAGTGAAGCAGGACGCCGCCATCGGGCTGGTCTTCCCGGCGCTGTTCTCGGTGGGGGTGCTATTGCTCAATATCTACGCCCACGACGTGCATATCGACACCCACACGGTGCTGCTGGGCGAGATCGGCTTCGTCTGGCTCGACACCGTGGAGCTCTTCGGCCTGCCGATTCCCCAGGCGCTGGTGACGATGAGCGCAATGACGCTGATCAACTACGCGTTCATCGGGCTGTTCTACAAGGAGCTCAAGCTCGCCACCTTCGACCCGGCGCTGGCCAAGGCCTTCGGCTTCATGCCCACCCTGCTCTTCTATGGGCTTTTGATGCTCACCAGCTCCACCGCCGTGGCGGCGTTCGACGCTGTCGGCGCGGTGCTGTTCATCGCCTTCGCCATCGTGCCGGCATCGGCGGCGTACCTGCTCACTGACCGGCTGTGGATGATGTTCGTCATCGGCGCGCTGATCTCGATCGCCTCGAGCGTTCTGGGCTACTATCTCGCCGTACACTTCAACGTCTCGATCGGCGGCATGATGGCGGTGATGACCGGGGTTTTCCTGATCCTCGCCTTTCTGGGCGGGCCGCGCTACGGCGTGATTGCGCGGCGGCTGCGTCGCCGCCGTTTGGCGCCGGCCGCCAAGATATAAACACCTGGAGAAACCCGCCGACGCGCAGGGAGAGTGTCATGAGCCAGAATCCGTCCGACCGCCGTTCGCAAAAGCAGAGAATGCTCGCCGGCGACCTCTACACCGCCGATGACCCGGAGCTCGCCCGGGAGTCCGAGCTCGCCAAACGGGCCATGGCCGAGTTCGCCCGGCACTACGAACACGACGTGAACGCCGCTCACGCCGTCTTGAAAGGCTTGTTCAAGCGATTCGGCGACACCGCCCACATCCGCCCGCCGCTGTATGTCGACTACGGCTACCACATCAGTTTCGGTGAAGGCTCCTTCGCCAACTTCGGGCTGATGGCGCTGGACGTGGCCCCCATCACGGTCGGTCGCGACGTCCAGATCGGCCCCAACGTGCAGCTTCTGACCCCGACCCACCCGCTCGATGCCGAGGCGCGCCGCCAGAAGCTCGAAGCCGGCGCTCCCATCGTCATTCACGACAACGTGTGGCTGGGGGGTGGGGTGATCGTGCTGGCCGGTGTCACCATCGGCGAGAACAGCGTGATCGGCGCCGGCGCCGTGGTGACCCGGGACATTCCCGCCAACGTGGTGGCCGTCGGCAACCCGGCGCGGGTGATTCGTCGTTTGCCCTGAACCCGCTGAGCGAGTCTGCCGGTGTCGAACCCGGTGTGGATAACTCACACCGTCAGGTGAGTCTTGATCAGCTCCTGAGATAGCTCGCTGATTTCACCTTTCGCCACCGGACGGCCGCGGTCCATGATCACGAAGCGGTCGGCGTATTTTCTAGCAAAGGGCAGTTTCTGCTCGACCAGCAGTACCGTCAGGCCGTCCTCTTCGATCAGCTGGCGGATGACCTGGCCGATTTGCGCCACGATATTGGGCTGGATGCCTTCGCCGGGCTCGTCGAGAATCAAGAGTTTGGGCTCGATTACCAAGGCACGCCCGATGGCGAGCTGCTGCTGCTGGCCACCGGAGAGATCCCCGCCCCGGCGGTACTTCATCTCCTTGAGCACCGGGAAGAGCTCATAAATGCGCTCGGGAATTCGCTTCAGGCCGTCGCTGCGGGCGGCCAGGCCCGTGCGCAGGTTCTCCTCCACCGTGAGCAGTGGAAAGATCTGGCGACCCTGTGGCACGAAACCTATCCCTAAGCGCGAGCGCGCCTCGATCGCCTTTTTGGTCAGCTCGACCTCGCCATTTTCCGCCTGGAATCGGAGCGCGCCGCTTTTCACCGCTACCTCCCCCATGATCGCCTTCATCAGCGTGGTCTTGCCCACGCCGTTTCTGCCCATCACGCAGGTGCACTGGCCCTTTGGCACCTCAAGATCCAGATCCCACAGGGTGTGGCTTTCGCCGTAGAACTGGTTGAGCTTGTCAATTGCGAGCATCAGGCCACCTCCTCGTCCGCGCCCAGGTACACCTCGATCACCTTCGGGTCGTTCGATACCTGATCCATACTGCCCTCCGCCAATACGCTTCCCTGGTGGAGCACCGTCACCTTGCGCGCGATGGAGCGCACGAAGCCCATGTCATGCTCCACCACCACCACCGACTGCTGGCCGGCAAGGCTCGTCAGAAGCTCGGCGGTGCGCTCCATTTCCTGTTCGGTCATGCCGGCCACGGGCTCGTCCACCAACAACAGGCGCGGACGCTGCATGAGCAGCATGCCGATCTCGAGCCACTGTTTCTGGCCGTGGGAGAGAATGCCCGCGGGTCGATGCCGCAGCGCCGTCAGACCGATGAGCACCAGCACCTCATCGATATGATCCTGGATCTCGCCGGTCATGCGCGCGGTGAGGGTGGCCAGAATGCGCTTGTCCGCCGCCATGGCAAGCTCCAGGTTCTCGAACACGCTGAGCGCTTCGAACACCGTGGGTTTCTGGAACTTGCGCCCGATGCCGAGGCTTGCGATCTCCGGCTCGTTCATGTGCAAGAGGTTGTGACGGCTGCCGAACCAGACGCTGCCCTCATTGGGACGGGTCTTGCCGGTGATGATGTCCATCATGGTGGTCTTGCCCGCGCCGTTGGGGCCGATGATGCAACGAAGCTCACCGTCGTCGATGGTCAGGTTAAGCTTGTTGATCGCCTTGAAGCCGTCGAAGCTGACGCTCACGTCTTCCAGGTAGAGGATCGGGCCGTGGCGCACATCCACCCGAGAGCTCTGAGGGGCGAGAAAGTCGAACACCCGGTCGCGGCTCTTGATCTCTTGCAAGAAGCTCATGCGCTCGCCTCCTGTGGTTGAGTGACATGGCGCCGGCGCAGGTGAGCGAAGAGCCCCGCCACGCCTTTGGGCAAAAGTACCGTGACCAGCACGAACAGCCCGCCGAGGGCGAAGAGCCAAGCGTCCGGCATCACGCCGGTGAACACGGTCTTGGCGTAGTTGACCAGAATCGCGCCGATCACCGCGCCATAGAGCGTCGCCCGCCCACCGAGTGCCACCCACAGCACGATCTCGATGGAAAACAGCGGCGAGAACTCGCTCGGGTTGATGATACCCACTTGCGGCACGTAGAGCGCCCCGGCAACCCCGGCCAGCATCGCCGAGACCACGAAAACGAAGAGCTGGAAGCGCTCGACCCGGTAGCCGAGAAAGCGCGTACGTGCCTCGGCATCGCGGGTGGCCACGCACACCCGGCCAAGCTTGCTGGTCACGATCGCCCGGCACAGCAGGTAGCCCAGCGCCAACGCCACGCCGGACGCCAGAAAGAGCCCAAGGCGCGTGTCACTGCTGCGCAGGTTGAAGCCGAGAATCTCGCGGAAGTCGGTGAGGCCGTTGTTGCCGCCAAAGCCCATCTCGTTACGAAAGAACGCCAGCATCAGGGCAAACGTCAGCGCCTGGGTGATGATCGAGAGATACACCCCGGTCACCCGCGAGCGAAACGCCAGAAAGCCGAACACCAGCGCTAGAAGCCCCGGCGCCAGCAGTACCATGGCAAACGCAAACCAGGCCATGTCGAAACCTTGCCAGTACCAGGGCAGGCTTTCCCAGTTGAGAAACACCATGAAGTCCGGCAGCACCGGGTGGCCGTAGGTACCGCGATCGCCGATCTGACGCATCAGGTACATGCCCATGGCGTAGCCGCCGAGGGCGAAAAAGGCCCCGTGCCCGAGGCTCAGAATGCCCAGATACCCCCATACCAGATCCACCGCCACGGCGAGCAGCGCATAGCTCAAGTACTTGCCGAACAGGTTCACGGTGTAAGCGTTCACGTGCAGCGCATGGCCCTGAGGCAGCGCCACGTGCAGCACGGTGACCAGCGCCAACGCGGCCAGCAGCACGCCGAGAAAGAGCTGAGTGGTGCGCTCGCCGAAGGGGCGCAGCAGCCAGAAACGAGTCGAATGCGATGATGTCATCGGTTAGCCCTCCGCCGCGCGGCCCTTCTGCGGGAAGAGTCCCCGCGGGCGCTTTTGAATGAACAGGATGATGAACACCAGCACGATGATCTTGGCCAGCACCGCCCCCGCCCAGGGCTCGAGCACCTGGTTGATCACACCCAGCGACAGCCCCGCCACGAGTGTGCCCCACAGATTGCCCACGCCGCCGAACACCACCACCATGAACGAATCGATGATGTAGTTCTGGCCCAGGTTCGGACCGACGTTGGTGAGCTGGGAGAGCGCCACGCCGGCAAGCCCGGCGACTCCCGAGCCCAGCGCGAAAGTGAGAATATCCACGCGGGTGGCGCGAATGCCCATCGAGCGCGCCATGGCGCGGTTCTGCGTCACCGCGCGCACCTCCAGCCCCAGGCGCGTGCGGCGCATGACCAGCATCAGCGCCGCGAACACGAAAAGCGCAAAGCCCATCACGTAGAGACGGTTGAGCGTCAGCGACAGCGCGTCGTTGATGATGAGTGACCCGCTCATCCACTCCGGTGTCACCACCGTGCGGTTGAGCGGCGAGATCACCGTGCGCACCAGCTGCTGCAGGATCAGGCTGATGCCGAAGGTGGCCAGCAGCGTCTCCAGCGGGCGCCCCTTGAGAAACTGAATCACGCTGCGCTCGATGGCGATACCGGCCAGGGCCGCCACCACAAAGCCCGCCGGGATCGAGAGCAGCAGCGCAAGGCCGGGCTGGCCGGGCAACAGCTGCTGCATCATCCAGGTGGTGTAGGCGCCGAGCATCATCAGCTCGCCGTGGGCCATGTTGATCACGCCCATCACGCCGAAGGTGATGGCCAGCCCGATCGCCGCCAGCACCAGTACGGAGCCAAGACTCAGGCCGAAGTAGAGCGTCTCGACGCCGCGGTTGATCTTCAGGTTCTGCTCGACGCTTGCAAGCGCCGCGCGAGCGGCGTCCGCCACCGCCGGGTCGTCGGCATGGGTGGCGCGGTTGAGTGCCACCCGGGCGCGCGGGTGGAGGCTTCCGGCCAGCGCCTCGACGCCTTCCATCTCACCGTTTTCTGCCTGATGGATGGCCACTGCTTGCGCCAGGCGCCGGCGCACGTAGTCGTCCTCAGCCTCCTCGATCACCGGCGTCAGGGTCTCGAAAAGCTCGTCGTCCACCTCACCCAGGAGGCGGTCGGCGGAGCTGCGCCGGCGCTCGACGTTGGGGGAGTAGAGATCAACCACGGCGATGGCACTTCTCAGCTGGTTGCGCAGCGCATTGTTGATGCCGATACGGTCGAGCTCGCGGCGCGATAGTTCGCCCAGCGGCTCGCCGCTGAGCGCATCCTCGACGGGCCAGTCGCGCCCGGTATTGTTCAGCACGACCACGAAGCGCCCGTCGTCCGTGCGCTGCAGGCGGCCGTCGAGCAGCGCCTGCAGCCACTCGCGGGCGCGCTCGTCGTCGCTCTGCAGGATGGCAGTGATCGCTTCGCCCTTGGCGCGGTAGGAGTCGACGTCCAGGGTTTCGAGCAATCGATAGCCCGCATCATCGGTCGGCGGAGCGTCGGTCTGGGCTAGTGCTGCGGGCAGCAGGCCCAGCAGGAGCGCGCACACGAATGCCTTGGAAAGGAAGCGCCTCATGGGGTTGTTCCTTCGAAAAGAGGTGAAGAGACAGCGTGCTCCCTTGCCGCCGGGCGGCGGCAAGGGGTTGGGGCGTTACTCGGCGAGTGCCGCTTCGGCTTCTTCTACCGCGGTGCTGCCACCGCACGAACCGTTGACGACGTTGAAGTTGCCGCACTCCATGGGCTTGCGCCAGTCCGCGATCAGGTCGCGAGACCCCGGCAGGAAGTCGGACCAGGCGTCACCGGCCACGGTGGAGGGCGTCTGCCAGACGATGTCGAACTGGCCGTTGTCCTGCACTTCGCCGATCAGCACTGGCTTGGTGATGTGGTGGTTGGGCATCATGGCCGCATAGCCGCCGGAAAGGTTCGGCACGGTCACGCCGATGATCGCATCCTTCACCGCGTCGACGTCCGTGGTGCCCGCCTTGCGCACCGCTTCCGCCCACATGTTGAAGCCGATGTAATGGGCCTCCATCGGGTCATTGGTCACTGCCTCCTCGTCGCCGGTCCAGTCTAGCCAGGCATCGATGAAGTCATAGTTCTCGTCGGTGTCCACGCTCATGAAGTAGTTCCAGGCCGCCAGGTGGCCGACCAGCGGGCCGGTGTCGATGCCGGAAAGCTCCTGCTCGCCCACGGAGAAGGCGATGACCGGAATGTCCGCAGCGTCGATGCCCTGGTTGGCGAGCTCGCGGTAGAACGGCACGTTGGCGTCGCCGTTGACGGTCGAGACGACCGCGGTGGGCTTGCCCTCTTCGCCGAAGCGGCGAATCTCGGAGACGATGTTCTGCCAGTCCGAATGGCCGAAAGGCGTGTAGTTGACCATGATGTCCGCCTCATCGATGCCGTGCTCTTCCTGTAGATAGGCCTCGAGGATACGGTTGGTGGTGCGCGGATAGACGTAGTCGGTGCCGACCAGCGCGAAGCGCTCGATGCCGACTTCATTGATCAGGTAGTCGACGGCGGGAATCGCCTGCTGGTTGGGTGCCGCCCCGGTGTAGAAGACGTTCTCGGAAGACTCCTCGCCTTCGTACTGCACCGGGTAGAAGAGCAGGCCGTTGAGTTCCTCGAACACTGGCAGCACCGCCTTGCGCGACACGGAGGTCCAGTTGCCGAACACCACGTCCACTTCCTCCTGGGCGAGCAGCTCGCGGGCGCGCTCGGCGAACAGCGGCCAGTTGGAGGCCGGGTCGACTACCACGGCTTCGAGCTGACGCCCGAGCAAGCCCCCGGCCTCGTTCTGCTGCGCGATAAGCATCTCGACGGTGTCCTTGAGCGTCGACTCGCTGATCGCCATGGTGCCGGAGAGCGAGTGCAGGATACCGACCTTGATCGGATCATCGCTCTCCTGGGCGACGGCCTGGGTACCCACGCCCATCACGGCGGCGGCGAGAAGGGAGGTGACGAAACGGCGAGAAAGCGGGTTGTGCGTTGGAATGGCCACTTGGATCTCCTTGCACCCTTTTCGAAGGGCTCGTTGTTTGAGCGGCGAACCGGTCGATTACCGGCGCGCGAAAGCATCGCCCAGAGCTCTTGCAAGGGATGCGCCAAGCTGAAGCCTTGCCGACTCACTCCTTTCTAATCAATCGGTTGGAAACACTCACATTGTCGTTTCGATGTTTGGCTGCACTATGCTGGACCAAAACGCCGCCCAACGTGCACGCTGTCAACGCACCAAAATGAAAGGGCGCACCAAAAGCGTTCGCCAACGCCTGAAACTAAAAAAGCGCCCCGCAGGGCGCTTGGTAAAAAGACGTCGCTGCGCGATCAGGCCTTGCGGCGACGCTTCTTGATCAGCGGCAGCGTCAGCGACAGCGCGGCGATGACGAGCAGCGACAAGGAAATGGGCTTGTCGATGAAGGTCATCCAGTCGCCGCCGGAGATCTGCAGCGCCCGGCGCATGGACTCTTCCATGATGTTGCCGAGAATCAAGGCCAGGATCAGGGGGGCTGCCGGGAAGCCGAACAGGCGCATGCCGAGACCCAGGACGCCGAAGCCGAGCAGCAGCAACAGGTCGAACACGCTGAAGCTCATGCCGTAGACGCCGATCATGCAGAAGATCAGGATCAGCGACAGCAGCAGTGCCTTGGGCATGTCGAGGATCTTGGCAATAAAAGGGATCAGCGGCAGGTTCAGCACCAGCAGAAAGATGTTGCCGATGTACATGCTCGCCACCACGCCCCAGAACACGTCCGGGCGCTGTTCGAGCATCATCGGCCCGGGGTTGACGCCCATGACCAGCAGCGCCCCGAGCAGCACCGCAGTGGTACCGGAACCCGGTACGCCGAGGGTCAGAAGCGGCACGAACGAGCCGGTGCAGGCAGCGTTGTTGGCGGCTTCCGGAGCGGCCACGCCCTTGATGTTGCCCTGGCCGAAGGTATCGCCGTCCTTCGCGATCTTCTTCTCCATGCTGTAGCCCAGAAACGAGCCGATCGTGGCGCCAGCACCGGGCAGTACGCCGGTGAAGAAACCGAGCACCGAGCCTCTGCTCACGGGGCCTGCGATCTCACCCACTTCAGAGCGGGTCAGCTTGAGCGAGCCGATGGCGTTGCGCGGCCCCTCCTTGCTGTCACCGCCGCGCAGCAGCATGTAGAACACTTCGGCGAGGGCAAAGATACCCAGCGCCACCACCAGGAAATCGATGCCGTCGAGCAGGTTGATCGAGCCGAAGGTGAAGCGCTCGGTGCCGGTCTGCATATCGATGCCGACGATCGAGATCATTACCCCGATCACGGCGGCGATCAGCCCCTTGACCAGCGACTTGTCCGATAACGACACCACCGCGGTCAGGCCTAGCACCATCAGGGCGAAGTACTCCGCCGGCCCGAAGCTCACCGCCACCTTGGACAGAAGCGGTGCTACCAGCATCAAGAAGACCACGGACACGGTGCCGCCGATGAAGGAGGCATAGGCGGCGATGGCCAGGGCCTTGCCGGCCTGGCCCTTCTTCGCCATCGGGTAACCGTCGAAGGAGGTGGCAACAGTGCCCGCCACCCCCGGTGCGTTCAGAAGGATCGACGAGGTGGAGCCGCCGAAGATAGCGCCGTAGTAGACGCCGGCCATCAGGATCAGTCCCGAGGAAGGCTCCATCGAGAAGGTGATGGGAATCATCAGCGCCAAGGCGCTGATCGGGCCAAGGCCCGGCAACATGCCGATGATGGTACCGGCGAACACGCCGGCGAAGACGTAGGCGATGTTGATTGGCTCGAGCGCAATGCTGAAGCCATACATGAGATTGTTCAGAGCATCCATGGGCGTGTCTCTCTAAAACAGGATCGAAGGCGGCGTTCAGGCAGGGCCTAGAACGGCAGCACGCCGGTGGGCAGGTAGACGTCCATCACGCGGGTCATCATCAGATAGAGCCCCAGCACCACACCGAGGGTCACCGCCAGGGTGACGGAGTGGCGACGATATCCGTAATACACCGTCAGACCCACGCACAAGAGCATGGAGGCGAGCACGAATCCCAACGGCACCAGCAAGAGTGCATAGGCGGCCACGGCCACGACGGTAACGATCACCCGCGCCCAGGGAGTGGATAGTAGTGGCCCGCGCGGCGCGTCCGGGTCGATGGTGTCGGCCCCGGCCAGTGGTGCTGGCGGCTCGAAGAACAGAAAAGCGGACAGAATCAGCAGCGCAAAGCCCAGCACCTTGGGAAAGAGGTCCGAATCCACCGGGCGCGGCAGCGGGAATGTGGCGATCTGCCAGGCCATGGCGATATAGGCCGCCGCCACCAGGGCAAGCACCAGCGCCAGCCACTGATTGGTATTGAGTCGAGTCATGGAGGTTCTCCGATAGACATGCCGTGAGGCAAGCATGCACAAACGCCCGGCGACAGCGACGCCGGGCGTGTCGTTCTAGTGCTTTGTTACTGGCGCAGAAGGCCCAGGTCGCCCAGCACGCTGCTGAACTGTTCTTGCTGAGCGTCGAGGAAGTCGCCGAACGCTTCGCTGTCCTGGTAGGCGTCGATCCAGCCCAACTGGTCGCGAGCGCGCTGCCAGCCATCGGTCTCGAGCATTTCGGCGAAGAGGTCTTCGTAGTAGGCCACCGCCTCGGCAGGCATGTCCGGCGTGCCCATTACGCCACGCCAGATATCGAAGGTGTAGTCGATCCCCTGCTCCTGGTAGGTGGGCACGTCTTCCAGCCCCCCGCCCAGACGCTCTGGCGCGGACACCCCGAGCGCGCGCAGCTGGCTGCCTTCGCCCAGTTGGCCGACGGACTCACCGGCACCGGTGATGACCGCTTCGATATGGCCGCCCATCAGGTTGGTCATGGCATCGCCGCCGCCGGAGAAGGGTACGTAGTTGACGCTGGCGGCCTCGAGACCCGCCGCCGCCGCCGCGCCGGCCATGGAGATGTGATCCATGGAACCCGGAGCGCTTCCGCCGCCAACGCTAAGGTTGGGGTTTTCCTTGAGCGCGTCGAACAGGTCGTTCAGGGTCTCGTACTCGGAGTCCGCGGACACCAGAATGATCGAGTAGTCGGTGATCAGACGCGCGATCGGCGTGAAATCGGTGTGATCATAGCGCGAGGCGCCGGACAGCGGTACCAGGATGATCGGCGGGCTGGTGGCGAAGAGCTTGTGGGGGTTGCCGTTATCCCGGGCGATCTGCGCCCAGGCGACCGCGCCGCCGCCGCCGGGCACGTTGATCGCGGCGAAATTGCGCTCCGCCAGGCCTTCTTCCTGCAGTACGCGGGATACGGTGCGAACCAAGGTGTCCCAGCCGCCGCCGGGGTTGGCCGGCGCAACAAATTCGATCGACTTGGTGGGTGCCCACTCTTGCGCCTGGGCACTGGCAGTAGCGCCCACGAGCAATGCAGCGGGCAGGGCCAGCAGAGTGAGGCGTTTCAGGGAAGTCTTCATTGGCGTCTCCACGTATTTATGCGTGTTGTTATATCGTCTTACGCCGCGCACGTTAGAAGACCGGGGCCACGGCAAACAAGCTTGTGGTTATAAACGGCAAAAAATTCTTTATGGGCATTGTGTTCATTTTGTTCATGGCGCGCTCAGTCAGGCTCGATCAGCCGGTAGCGCCGCTCCGGGCGGCCCACGTCGCCGTAGCCGAGCTCGGCGACCACGCGCTGCTCGGCGACCAGGAACTCGAGATAACGCCGCGCCGTCGAGCGGCTCGCGCCCATGGCACGGGCCACCTGCATGGCAGTCTGCGAGGCGTGCTCGGCGCGCAGCGCCTGCTCCACCCGGTTCAAGGTGAGCCGGTCGATGCCCTTGGGCAGGCCGGCCGTGCCGGCACCGCTTGTGGCCGGGGCGGCGCCGGGAGAGAGTCTTGCCAGCATCTGGTCGAGCTCCTCCTGGCTCATCTCGTCGCGGTTGGCCATCGCTTCGCGCTCGTGGCGAAAGCGGGTGAGCATGCGATTCATTCGCTCGGCCTCGATGGGCTTGATCAGGTAGTCGAACACGCCGCCGCGCAGTGCCTCGGAGATGGTCTCGACCTCCTTGGCGGCGGTGACCATGACGATGTCCACTCGGGTATAGCGCTGACGCAGCGCCCATAGAAGCTCCAGCCCTTCGACATCGGGCAGAAAGGCGTCGAGCAGCACCAGATCGACGCTTGTGTGGTGCGCGGCCATCAATGCCCGGGCCTCGGCGGCGTTGTGGGCCACGCCCACCACGCGAAAGCCATCGCTGCGCTCGATGAACGCCTTGTGGATATCGGCGATGCGAAAGTCGTCCTCGACGATCAGAATGCCGTAGTGCGTCGCGCTCATGAAGACTCCTTGTGATTGTTATAGAGCCGGCGCGGGCTTGCTGGAAAGCGCGTCCAGCACGGCGGTGAAGCACGCCCCGCCGAGTTCGCTCTCCTCGAGCGTCACGGCCCCGCCGTGCTGCTGGCAAAGCCGGCTGACCAGCGCCAGCCCCAGACCCTGGTGCTTGCCGCGCTTGGTCGAGAAGCCTTCGGTGAAGATCGCTTCGGCGTGCTCCGGCGCCACCCCGGCGCCGTTGTCCTCGACCTCGACCAGCACCTGCTCGCCCAGGTCGGTGAAAAACAGCCGCACCTTGGCGCTCTGGGCATTGGGGCCGCTGCGCGCGGCGAAGCAGGCGTTGTCCAGCAGATTGCCCACCACGCTCATCATCACCTCCTGGCCGCTCGGGGTCAGCGGTTTCGATAGCAAGCTGTGCTCGTCGATCTCGAGCGTGACGCCGAGCTCCCGTGCCCGGGTCAGCTTGCCCAGAAGCGTTCCGCTGAGCACGGTGTCCGCCACGCGGCTCATCAGAAAGCTCATCTGCTGTTGCGCCCGCTCGCTCTCCTGGTGGATCAGCTTGAGCGCCTCTTCGACGCGCCCAAGCTGCAAGAGCCCGGAGATGGTGTAGAGCTTGTTGGAGAACTCGTGGGCCTGGGCGCGCAGCATGTCGACGTCGCGGCTCGCCTGGGTGAGCGCCTCGGACAGGTCGATGATCTCCCGGCGGCTTCTGAAGGTGGCCACCGCCCCTTCGATCTCGCCCTCGTCGACGATCGGCACGCGGTTGACCACCACCGGGTGATCGCCGAGCCACATCTGCTGGTCGAACTCCTGCTCGCCGCGCTTCAATACCTCCAGAAGCCGCGAGTTGGGCACCACCTCGCGGATCGGCTGGCCGAGCAGCACGTGGTCGTCGGGCACGCCCATGAAACGGCGCGCCTGCTGGTTGACCAGGGTGATCTGGCCTTCGCGGTTGACCGCAAGAATCCCCTCGTGGATGGACTGGAGGATCGCCTCCTTCTCCATGGCCAGCCGCGCGATCTCGTAGGGCTCGAGGCCCAGGATCACCCGTTTGAGGTGCTGGGAGAGCCAGTACGCCCCGGCAAAGCCGAGCACGATCATCAAGCCTACCAGCGACCAGCCCAAAAGCGTGTAGCGCGCCGCATCCGAGGCCACCCGGTCGGCCAGAAAGCCCACCGATACCAGGCCGATGACGTTGCCCTCCTCGTCCCAGATCGGCGTCTTGCCGCGCATGGCGGTGCCGAGCGTCCCGGTGGCCCGGGAGACGTAGGATTGGCCGTGGATCAGCGCCTGCTCGTTGTCGCCGCCGACCATGCGCTCGCCCAGACGCTCGGCCACCGGGTGGGAGTAGCGAATCGACTGGGCGTTGCCGACCACCACGTAGCGGGCGCCGGTCTCCTGGCGCACCCGCTCCGCCAGCGGCTGGATGATGCGCGCGGGGTCGTCGGTTTCGAAGGCGGCGACGATGCTCGGCATGCCCGCCACGCTCTTGGCCACGGCCAGCGCCCGCTCGCCCATCTGCTCGCTGACGATGTCGGCCTTGCGGTGATTGAGGTAGGCCCCCTGGGCGAGCAGCATCGTGGCCAGCAGAAAGCCCACCAGCAGCATGACCTGCAGACGAAAGCTGCGCTTGTACCAGCGGCGCTTGGCGCGCGGGCGCTGACCAAGCGGCAGGTCGGAAAGCGATGGGAACCGGGAAGGGGTCATAAGGAACTCGACGTGCGCGGTGGCGTCATTATGGCACGCGGGCCCAAGCCACGGTAACCTATCGAGCCTTGAACGCGCCGTCGAAGACGGCGGACGACTCGCCTTTTCCCTCTCGTTGCCAGTAGAAAGGAGTAACGTGCTGACTTTTTTGCGAGCCAGTGTATTGATCGGCGGGCCGTTGCTGGCCGGCGCGGCGATGGCGAATCCGTTCTACGCGCCGCCGCCGCCGGACGACGGCTCGCCGCGTTTCACCGGTGATGCCGAGCTCGGCTTCACGTCCCTGTCCGGCAACACCAACAGCCAGACGCTGATCGGCAAGACACGGCTCACCTGGCTGACCGGGGACATCACCCACTCGCTGCGCGGCGAGGTCCGAAACGTCACCAAGGATAGCGAGACCAGCGCCGAGCAGTATCTGATTGCCGGTCGTGAGCGCTTCGACTTCAGCGGCCCTCATTACCTGTTCGGTTTCGCGCGCTGGGAGAAGGATCGTTTCGCCGGCTACGACCAGCAGCTCTCGGTGATCGGCGGCTATGGCCGCCAGTTGATCGACAGCGACCTCCAGGCGCTGTCGCTGGAGGCGGGGCCGGGCTATCGCAACGACCGGCTGCGCGACGACGACAACGAGCAGCTGGCCGTGGCCTACAGCGCGCTGGCCTATCGCTACAGCATCTCGGACGTCGCCGACTTCGAACAGGAGATGTCGCTCGAGTACACCAGCGATAACACCACCTCCCGCTCGCTGACGGCGCTGACCGCCCGGATCAGCTCGCGCATCTCGCTACGCTTGTCCCACGAGATCAAGCAGAACTCCCAGCCGCCGGACGACGCCAGCGAGCGCACCGATACCACCACCAGCGCTTCGCTGCTCTACCGCTGGTAGCCTGCCCGCCTACCGCCCGCGATGCGCCCAGCCGGTCATGCGCTTCTCGAGCCACGAGAAGCACTCGTACATCACCATGGCCATGGCGCTGATCACGATCAGTCCGGCGAACACCAGCCCCATGCGCATCTGCGAGCCCGCGCTCATCATCAGGTAGCCGATGCCCTGGTTCGATGCCACGGTTTCCGACACCACGGTGCCCACGAAGGCCAGCGTGATCGCGATCTTGAGCGAGGCGAAGAAGTAGGGCAGCGAGCGCGGCAGGCCCACCTTCAACAGCACGTCCAGGCGCCGCGCGCCGAGCACGCGCAGCACATCCTCCATTTCCGGCTCGAGAGTGGCAAGTCCCGTGGCCACGTTGACCACGATGGGGAAAAAGCAGATCAGAAACGCCGTCAGTATCGCCGGCACCGAACCGATGCCGAACCACACCACCAGGATCGGCACGAAGGCGACCTTGGGAATGGCGTTGAAGCCGACCAGCAGCGGGTAGCAGGCGTTGTAGAGAAAGCGCGACGAGCCGATGATCAAGCCCAGCACCAGCCCCACCGCCACCCCGAGGCCAAAGCCGATCAGCGTGGTCCAGAAGGTCTGCCAGGAGTGACGCCCGATGGGCCCGGCGTAGGTGATGAGCGCCTGGAGCGTCTCCAGAGCGCTGGGAAAGATGAAGCTTGGCACGTCGAACAGCCGCACCGTCGCCTCCCAGATCATCACCAGCGCCGCCACAGCGATCCAGGGCGCGAGGCGCTCGAGGGTTTTACTCGGTGGTTTCATGGCAAACCTTTTAGCTTTCGCGCACGTCGCCGATCCGGCTGCGTAACGCATGCACCAGATCGATGAAGGTTTTTTCGTAGGTGGACTCGATCGAGCGCGGGCGCGGCAGCGCGATCTCGCGCTTCTCGATCACCCGCCCGGGGCGGGCGCTCATCACGTAGACGGTATCGGCGAGAAACGCCGCCTCGCGCAGGTCGTGGGTCACCAGCACCACGGTGAAGCGCTGCGCCTGCCACAGATCGCGCAGCACGCACCAGAGCTCCTCCCGGGTGAAGGCATCAAGCGCTCCGAAGGGCTCGTCGAGCATCAGAAGCCTTGGGCGGTGAATCAGCGCCCGACAGATCGAGGCGCGCTGCTGCATGCCGCCGGAGAGCTGCCAGGGGTACTTGTCCGCGTAGTCGGCAAGCCCGACGGTGTTCAAGAGCGCTCGCGCCCAGCCCGCGAACTCCTCGCGGCGGCGGCGAAACTGGCGCCGGTAGGGCTCGACGATCTCCAGCGGCAAGAGGACGTTGTCGAGCACGGTGCGCCAGGGCAGCAGGTTGGCGTTCTGAAACGCCATGCCGGTGATCTTCAACGGGCCATTCACCGGCTCACCATCCACCCGCACCCGACCCGTGGTGGGCGCGTGAAGCCCGGTGCAGAGCTTCATGAAGGTGGACTTGCCGCAGCCCGACGGCCCCACGAAGGCCACGAACTCCCCTTCCGCGATCGACAGGTCGATACCTTCGATGGCGTTGTCCTGGCCATCGTAGGAGAGCGCGACCGCCTCGAAATCGACAAAGGCCGAGGCCATCACGGCGTCACCGGCAACAGGCGCTCCTCCACCGGCGGCAGAAACCGCGCGGTGAACACCTGCTCGGCCGACGGCACCGTGGGCAGCTCGAAGACGTCCGCCACCAGGGCAATCGCCTGCTCGAGGCGCGCCTCGTCCACCCCGCCGACACCGTGCTCGCGGGTGTAGGGCGTGTTCACCACGCTTTCGAGGGCGAGTTTCAGGCGGCGCGTCTCCATCTCCGTGTCGATCAAGCCGTCACGCTGGGCCACGAAGGCCACCGCCGCCTCCGGGTCGGCGAAGGTATCCGCCAGGGCGCGGTCGAAGGCACGCAAGAAGCCCTCCACGGCTTCCGGGTGCGCCTCGGCGAAGGCGTCGCTTGCGATGATGGCGTTGCCGTAGAGCGGTACGCCGAAATCCGGGAACGCCATGATGGTCAACGCCTCCTCGCCCAGGCCACGCTCCTCGAGGTTGAGCAGACTGGTGAAGGAGAAGCCGGTGATGGCATCCACGTCGCCGCGCGCCAGCAGCGTCTCGCGCAGGGTCGGGTCGACGTTCTGCCACGCCACCGCATCGGCCTCGAGGCCGTTGGCGGCGGCGAAGGCTGCCCAGGCGCGGTAGCCGGTATCGAAGGCGGGCGCGGCGATGCGCTTGCCGACGAGATCCGCCGGGGTCTCGATGCCGCGATCCTTGCGGGCGAGCACCGCCGCCGGCGTCCCGTCGTAAAGCACGTAGACGCCGCTGACGCCGGGGCCGTCCGGGTTCTCGGCCAGAAACTCCACCACCGCGTTCAGGTCACCAAAGCCCATCTCGTAGGCGCCGGAAGCAACCCGGTTGATCGCCCCGGCGGAGCCGCTGCCGGAGTCGATCTGGACATCCAGCCCCTCGTCGGCGAAGTAGCCCTTCTCCTTGGCCATCAAGAACGGCGCGGCGGGGCCCTCGAAGCGCCAGTCGAGCTGAAAGCGGATTGGCGTGTCGCCCAGGGCCTGCGCGGAAGCGAATGCCAGACCAAGCGAGGTGAGAAGCGCCACGCGCCAGGAAGCAGAGAACAGGGACATGAGGAGCACCTTGTATACAATAAGCGTTGCCCACCTACTGCATCAACGCGGCCAGAAACCAGTATGTCATTCTTTATCAGCGACTTGCGCTACGCGCCTTGCTTCTTGTCGCGTTGCGTATGCTCGCTTTTGGTGCAGAAGGCAATCTTTTCGCACCAATGTAAAACGTATTAGACTTTGGTCTATGGCGCCGCTATACTGACGGCTGTTTCCTGTCCTCGCGCCATTTCCCCAATGGCGCTTTTTTTTATCTACTTATTGCCTACGCTATACGCAATCACGCTGCTTCCTCTCGTCCCACCAAAGGTGTTCTTCTTGATGAAACAACCGGCCTTAGATGCCGAAAGCCGACCGCGTCATGCGCTAGGCGATCCCATCGTACTCATCCTAAGCATCGGCTTTATTCTCCTCTTCCTCGCGCTTTCGATCTTCGATCTGGACTTCCTCGCCAACGCCATCAGCCAGGGCTTCGCCTGGAGTGCGCTGAACTTCGGTACCTACTTCCAGTTCTTGATGCTGGTGACCTTCTTCATCGCCATCGGGCTCGCCCTGACGCCTGCCGGCAAGGCCAAGATCGGCAATCTCGATGCACCAGAATTGAGCACGTTCAAGTGGATCTCGATCATCCTGTGCACGCTGCTGGCTGGCGGCGGGGTGTTCTTCGCCGCTGGCGAGCCGATCTACCACTTCGTCAACGTACCGCCGGCCTTCGATACCGACCCTGGCGTTCCCGCCGCGGTGCCCGGAGCGCTGGCGCAGTCGTTCACCCACTGGGGGTTCGTCGGCTGGGCGATACTGGGCTCGCTCACCGCCGTGGTGATGGCCCACGCCCACTACGTGAAGGGCCAGCCGCTGCAGCCGCGCACGCTGCTCTACCCGGTCTTCGGTGAGCGGCTCTTGCGCGGCCCGCTCGGCGGGTTGATCGACGCCTGCTGCGTGATCGCCGTGGTGGCGGGCACCGTCGGCCCGGTGGACTTTCTGGCCACCCAGGTGAGCTTCGGCCTGCACGACCTGTTCGGCCTGCCCAACAACTTCTTCACCAAGCTCGCCGTACTGGTCGTGCTGGGCGCAGTGTACGTGCTCTCGTCGGTGAGCGGTGTCCAGAAAGGCATGCAGTTTCTGAGCCGCGTCAACGTGATACTGGCGCTGGCCATCGGCGGCATCATCTTTCTGTTCGGCCCGACGCTGTTTCTGTTCAACAGCTACTTCAGTGGCATGGGTACCTACCTGGGCGATTTCTTCAAGATGGTCACCCTGACCGCCGAGACCGCCCCGGCAGAGTGGATGCAGTGGTGGATCGTGTTCTTCTACGCCTGGTTCATCGCCTTCGCCCCCTTGATGGCGATCTTCGTGGCGCGCATCTCGCGCGGGCGCACCATCCGCGAGATGATCCTGGCCGTCGCCGTCATGGCGCCCATCGCCACCACGGTATGGTTCACCCTGCTCGGCGGCTCGGGGATCTACTACCAGCTGACCGGCGCCGTCGAACTGACCGAGGCGCTGACCAACTTCCAGTTCGACATCGCCACCCTGTCGGTCGCCCAGGCGCTGCCCGGCGGCAACTGGATGGCCCTGGCGATCCTGTTGCTGACCACCATCTTCGTGGCCACCACCGGGGACTCCATGAGCTACTCCATCGCCATGGTCGGCGCTGGCCACGACAAGCCGAGCGCGTTCATGCGCGCCTTCTGGGGCATCATCATGGCCGTCATGGCGGCGGTGCTGCTGGCCATGCGCGAAGGCCAGATCGCCGCGCTCCAGCAGTTCATCGTGATCACCGCCGTACCGGTCTCGCTGTTTCTGCTGCCGTCGCTGTGGAACGGCCCGCAGGCGGCCTACGCGATGGCCCGCGAGCAGGGAATCATCGACTGAGCGCGGCGCGCACGCGCCGCCCCCCTCGATGGTCAGGGCACTGGCCCGGGGGGGTGTCGAGATCGCAGGCACGGCGGCTTTGAGCTATCCTCCCGGTCCCGCCGCCGGGAGGGTGGATCGGTCATCAGGAGCCCCACGCGTGTTTTCTCGCAATCTTCCGTCTACCACCGCAATGCAGTGCTTCGAAGCGGCTGCGCGCCACATGAGCTTCACCCGCGCCGCGGATGAGCTGAACCTGACCCAGAGCGCGGTCAGCAAGCAGGTCGCCCAGCTCGAGTCCTCGCTGCAGCACAAGCTGTTTCGCCGAGTGCGGCGCAGCCTGCTGTTGACGCCGGAAGGCGCGATCTTCCTGAGCGACGTGCGCAAGGTGCTCACCCAGCTCGACATGTCGACCCAGGCGATCATGACCTACAGCGGCAACAGCGAGGTGCTCAAGGTGGCTACCCTGCCGAGCTTCGGCAGCCGTTGGCTGGCCAGCAAGCTGCCCGCCTTCCTGGCCGCACACCCGGGCATCAGCCTCGAGTTCCACGACCGGGTGGAGGATTTCGACCTCGAGCAGCAGGACATCGACATCGCGTTCTTCTACGGTCACGGCAGCTGGCCGGACCTGGCCTGCCACAAGCTGTTCGACGAGCGCATGGTGGCCGTCGCCGCGCCGTCGCTGTTGGCCCATCATCCGGTGCAGAGCGCTTCACAGCTTGCCGAGCTTGCGCTCTTGCATCTGTCGACCCGCCCGGATGCCTGGCATCACTGGTTTGCCGACCAGGGCATCGCCACCGACCGCAGCTATCACGGCACCCGCTTCGAGACGTTCCCCATGCTGGTACGCACGGCCATGGCCGGCGGCGGCGTGGCGCTGGTGCCGCGCTTCACCGTGGACGAGGAGCTCGCCGCCGGACAGTTGGCGATCGCCTGGCCCTATCGCTTTCAAAGCGCCAGCGCCTACTACCTGGTCTACCCGGAGCATCTGGGGGAGCTTGCCAACGTGCGCCGCTTCGTCGACCACATCGTCGTCTGCGCCGAGATCACCCGGAGCGAGCTCGCCGAGTAAGCCGTGCAACGCCACAAGAAGCGGGGAGAAGGGAGAGTCACGCGGGGGAGTCCCGCCCCGAGTCGGGCGGGACCGGGTCGATCAGTTGTCGAGGCTTTCCAGCACCTGGCGCCGGGAGGCCTGCTCACGCTCGGCATAGAGTGCGAGCTCATCGGTGACCGGGGCGCCGAGCGCGGCCTCGAAGGTCTCGCGGTTGGCGTTGCCGGCGTAGGCGCCGCTCGCCTCGCCGCCGAGGTTCGACTGGAAGATACCGGCGGCGCTGACGGGCAGGAAATCCTCGTAAGTGATCGGGTGCGCCTCGACCACGCCCTGCTCGATCAGCCTCTCCAGATCACGCTCCTCGCCTCGGTAGCCACGCCCCTGTTCGGTCAGGTGGTAGTGGAAGAAGGCCAGCGCTTCGCGGCGAAGGCCCGCGTCGTCGTCCGGAAAGTCGCTGAAGACCTTTGCCATCACCTGCTGGTGGGCATCGTTCTCCTTGCCGTCGCTTTGCTGGCGCGCCTTCGTCAGCAGCCGGTCGTAGAGCGCCCGGCCCTTGGGCGTCAGCGCCACGCCGCGCTGCTCGATCTCGCCGAAGCGTGCGGTGTGAGTGCCTTCGTGCTCGCCGGCGAAGCGGATGGTCTCCTCCAGCGCCTTGAAGCTGGTCTGGCGCAGCAGGATGGGGCATTCGCGGCGCGGCGGTCCTTCGATCACGGCTTTCGGGTTGATTCCCACCGCCGGCATGCGCCGCTGTACCTCGTCGATGTCCAGAGTGCGCGGGGTCAGGTGGTTGATGTGCGGACCGCGAAAGCAGACCACGTCGGCGATCAATCGGTGTTCGTCGTGCAGCGCCTGGTAGGTGGCATGATCGACGGTGGCCTCGCGGTGCCAGCGGAAGGTCTCCAGCGCCTCCTTGACGAAAGCGTTTGCCTGTTCGGCGTCGAGCCCACCCTGGGACTCGTGGCACTCGATCAGCTCCCGCGCACCTTGGGTGAAGATGTCGCGTCGGGCGAGGATCTCGGCGGCGCGGTCGCGCAGCGCCGCATCCTCGATCAGCTCGAGACGCAAGAGTGAGGTAAAGACACGGAAGGGATTTCTGGCCAGCGCGTCATCGTCGATGGGTCGAAACGCCGTGGAGTGCACCGGCACGCCCGCTTCCGAGAGATCGTAGTAGCCCACCGGGTACATGCCCATGACCGCGAACAGCCGGCGCAGCATGGCGAGCTCCTCGGCGGTACCGACGCGAATCGCGCCGTGGCGCTCGACGCTCAGCCGCGAAAGCTCGCTCTGGGCCTCCAGGCGCCGGGCAAGCTCGGGCTGCGCGGCCAGCGTCTCCCGGTTGACCTCGGCCACCAGGTCCAGAAGCGTGGTGTACTGCGGCACCTCCTCCTGATACATGGCCGACATGGCCTTGGAGAAGCGGTCGCGTACGTCGTCGGTCGAAAGATAGGTCGTCATGGCATCCTCACGGTGCTTCGTTGTTCGGGTGAATGACGCTATCAAACCAATCGGATGCGGGCAGCACAAACGAAAAAAAACGCTCAACGCATTCCGATAAGGAATGCAAGCACACGGTCAAGCCCTTTGGACCGCCGGACGACGCGTGAAAAGGCTGGCCTGGAATGAATCGAGGGCGGCGCGCTAAAGGCCGTCGAGAAGCCGCAGGATGAGATTCGGCTGCTGGTTGGCCTGGGCGAGGATCGCCATGCCCGCCTGCTGGAGGATCTGAGCGCGAATCAGGTTGGAGACTTCCCGGGCGTAGTCGGTGTCCTGGATGCGCGACTGGGCGGCGGAAAGATTGACGATACCGTTTTCCAGCCCGCTGATCACGCTCTCGAAGCGGTTCTGCACCGCGCCAAGATAGCTTCGCTGGCGGTCGAGAGTGCCGATGGCCCCGTCGAGCAGATCGGTGGGTTTTACGGTCGCCTCACCGTCGAGCACGTTGAAGCCGGTCAGCCCCAGCGCGTCAACGTTCATGGCGGCAAGGCGCACGCCGATGGTGTCGCCGCTGTTGGCGCCGACCTGGATGCTGAGGGTTTTCTCCTCCATCAACCCCACGCCGTTGAAATTGCTCTGCCCGGCGAGACGGTCGATCTCCTCCAGGCGCTGGTCGATCTCGTCCTGGATCGAGCGCAGGTCCTGGGCGTTGTAGGTGCCGTTGCCCGCCTGCACGGTGAGCTCGCGGATGCGCTGCAGGTTGTCGTTGATCTGGTCGAGGGTGCCTTCGGCGGTCTGCACCATCGAGATCCCGTCGTTGGTGTTACGAATGGCCTGGTGCATGCCGCGAATCTGCGCGCCCATGCGGTTGGCGATCGCCTGTCCTGCCGGGTCGTCCTTGGCGCTGTTGATCCGCAGCCCCGAGGAAAGCCGCTGCATGGAGGTCTGGATGGCCTGCTGGCTGGCGCGCAGGTGCTTCTGCGCCACAAGCGAGGAGATATTGGTCGCCAGGGTGAACATGCCCGTCGTGCGCGTCTCTTGAAATCGGGTCGATGGAAAGTGCTTATGAAAGGCTTATCGGCAGGCCAGGCCGCAACATTAGCTTTTCCTCGCCCGAACGCAGCGGGGCCGCCCGAAGGCGGCCCCGCTGGATGACGATCGAGGGTCAAACGTCCTCGTCATCGGGCAGGTTGTGGCCTTCCACTTCCGGCCCGCTCAGCTTGCGACGCGGATCGAAGCGGTCGTCCACCTCGCTATCCCCCTTCTTCGGCTGGCCTGCGGGGCTGCCGTCGATGGTGAAGTCCTGCTGCATGACGCGCAGGTTTGCGGGCGGCGCGGAGCCGGACTTGTCCTGGCCGAAATAGATCGTGGAGTGCGGGAACGGAATCTCGATACCAGCCTGATCGAAGCGCATCTTGACCAAGCGGTTGAAGGCCCGGCCCACGCCCCACTGATCGCCCGGGGTGGTCTTGATCACCACGCGAATATTGACCGAGCTGTCGGCAAGCGCCGTGACGCCGGCCACGGTCATGTCCGCCAGGAGCTTGAAGCCGTGCTCTTCGCTGGCCTTGAGGTCCTCGAAGGCGAGCTTCAGCTGGTCGATGGCATCGTCGATGCTCTCGCGGTAGGCGATACCGTACTCGCCCACGTGATTGCCGTACTCGCGCATGTAGTTCGAGACGGTATCCACGCTCGAGAACGGCACGATGTGGTAGGTGCCGGAGAGATCACGAATCGCCACCGAACGAATGCTCAGGCGCTCGGCGGTGCCGGTGATGCCGCCCACGGTGACCACGTCGCCGGTGTTCATGGCGTTCTCGATCTGGATGAACACGCCGGTGATCACGTCCTGGACGAGCTTCTGGGCACCGAAACCGATCGCCAGACCCAGCACACCGGCACCGGCGATCAATGGGCCGATGTTGATGCCGATCTCGGACAGCAGGATCATGCCGGTGATCGTCACCATGGCGATCGCCAGGGCGTTGCGGAACAGGCTCAACAGGGTCTTGGCCCGGGGGGAGGGTTCGCCGCCGCCAGTTTCAGGGTTGAGCTTGTGCTCGATCAGACTCGCCAGGGCAAGCCAGATGCCCAAAGACACGATGAGAATCACCGCGATGCTGATCAGGCGACCCACGATCAGCCCCCCGCGCTCGGAGGCGTACCAGGTAGCCAGGTTGAACGCGCCCCAGGCGTCCAGCACCACCATGATGACCGCTACCAGGATGATGGTACGTAGAACGCGCAGAGCGTTGGGCACGTAGCTGTTGAGCCGGTGCTCGAGCATCGGAAGCTTGCGACGCAGATCGTCGGACAGATGAATGCGCCGGCCGATGGTCTGGGTCAGGAAGGTGGACAGCAAGATGCCGATCACCACTGCCGCCAGGGTCTTGAGGGTGGCGAACAGCACGAAAGGCAGCGCCTCGCCTGGACGAATCAGCACCAGTACGAACACGATCAAGAAGTAGAGCAGCGCGAACAGGTGCCAGGTGCGGGCAAACAGATGCAGCGAGAGGCGACTCGCCGTCATGGTGGTGCGACTGCCCATGCCGTAGAGGTTGTCCCGCAGGCGCACGCGGTTCTTCAGCACCACGCCCACGGCGTAGACGAACGCCAGCACCATGATGAACGTGCCCACGGCCTGGCCCAGGGTGGGCGACACGTAGAAGTTGACCAGCGGTACCACCACCATCAGCCCGTAGCCGACCATACCGATCAGCCGGGCGATCCAGCGGTTCCAGTAATTGGCCTCGTGGCTCGAGATCGGCAGCAGGCGAAGCCCCTCGTAGCTCGATGAGAAGAGCATGCGCATGGCCGCCTTGAGCAGCTCGATGATCAAGAAGGCGTTGAGGAACAGCGATGCCCGAGTCGAGAGCTCGCCAGTTTCCCCCACGGCGAAGGTGGCGATCAGATTGCCCACCACGTAGGCAGCGCCGATCAGCACCACGTCCACGACTGCGGCCAAGAACACGCAGATCACCAGCCGGAAGATGGACGTCACCTGCTCACCGGCTCGCGACCACGTGCTGAGTTTCATGAACAGGCTCTTCGCCAGGCGGCGCAGCACGAAGAAAACGGCGAAGGTGGCCAGGATCACGATGCCGAGGTTGATCGCCGCACTCATGAAGGCAGCGGTATCGAAGTTGCCCCCGCCCTGGCCGCTGAACAACGCACCTACGATTCCCACCGCCTGCTCGAGCTGCGTACCCACGTCCCCCACCACGCGACTGGTCAGTTCCGCCAGTTGGCGCGGCGTCGATACGTCTTCCGGGGCCAGGTTGCCGCCCTCGGCGGCCGCCTCCGGCGACAGCTGGCTTTCAAGCCCCGCAGGAAGCGTGGAGGCCTCGCTGCGCAGCCGCTCGATGAGCTCCTGGCGGGTCTGGTCGTTTTCGAGAATCTCGGCCAGCGCTTCGTAGGAAGGCGGAGCGTCGGCGGTCTCGGTGGTTTCGCCGCTGTCGGCGCTGATCGTGGTTTGAGCCAGCGCCGGGCTGATCATGGCGAACAGCGCAAGCAGCCAAACGCCGAGCCAGGGTAGTGAACGTGATGGCGTCACACCTGAATCTCCCTTTAGGTGGTGGGGGTAGTCGAACTAACGGCAAAACCGCGTTATACAAATCATAGCGTTGAGTCGCGAATCCTGCATAACCGGCAGCGCGCAACGACCGGTTTCGCAAGGGCGCAGGGTAACACGGCGCCCCTTTGATCGTTACCGTGCAGCGCCGGATCAAACGCAGTAAGGCGCAAGCCATTGGGCGGCGAAGGCCAGTACCAGGGCATAGCGCGCACCCTTTGCCAGCACGATCAAACCGATGGCGCGCCACCAGGAGAGCCGCAAGAGCCCAGCCACCACGGTGAGCGGATCGCCGATGATCGGTACCCAGCTGAGCAACAGGCTGTAGGCGCCGAAGCGCGCGTAGAAGCGCCCGGCGCGATCGAGCTGGGCAGGTGAGGCGGGAAACCAGCGCCGGTGGCGAAAGCGGCGCGCGTAGCGCCCGAGCGCCACGTTGACGAGACTGCCCAAGGTGTTGCCGAGCGTGGCCACGCACCAGAGGGCGAGTACCGTGTGGCCCTGGCACCACTGGCGGGCGAGCCACACTTCGGAGCCGCCGGGCAAGAGCGTTGCGCTGAGCAGCGCAATCCAGAACAGGCTGAACACGAGTCGAGGCTAGCGGATCGACGGCTCAGGGCAGCCGACCACCGAGCTTGGCGGTGATGTTGTTGGCCGCCTCTCGAACGAGCGCTCCCAGGCTGAGCAGGCGCTCTTCGGGAATGCGCGCCATGGGGCCGGAAACCGAGATCGCCGCGATCGGCATGCGCCGCTCGTCGAAGATGCACGCCGCCACGCAGTGCAGGCCGATGGCGTGCTCCTCACGATCGCAGGCAAACCCCTGGCGACGAATGACGCGCACTTCCGCCTCGATCGCCTCTGGATCGAAGAAGGTGTTGGGCGTGACCCGCGACAGCGTATCGCCTTTCAAGAGCTCGGCGCGCTCGTCGTCGCTCATGCCGGCGAGCAGCGCCTTGCCCACGCCCGAGGCGTGCAGCGGCGCCCGCGAGCCGAGCTTGGTGATCATGCGCATCATCTGGGTCGATTCATGCTGGGCAAGAAACACCGCCGTTGCGCCATCGCGAATGCCAAGGTTGGCGGTTTCACCGGTATCCAAGGTGAGCCGACGCAGAAACGGCCGGCTGGTGGCGACCACGTCGCGCGCCTCGAGAAAGCTGTTGCCGATACGAAACGTCTTGACGTCGATGCGCCATAGGCCCTGCTCGCTCTCCTGGGTGACGAAGCCCTGGCCCTGCAGCGCCTGCAGCAGGCGGTGAGTGGTGGAAGGCGCAAGCTCGGCCATCTCGGCGAGCTCGGAAAGCGCCAGCCCCAGCGGGCTCGCCGCCAGATGCTCAAGCAGCGTCAAGCCGCGCACCAGCGACTGGCTGTGCCCACCGCTTGCCTTCGCGGTTCCCGCCGGGCGTCCTACTGACCTGCGCTTGGCCTCGCTCACCGTACCTTCTCCTCACTCGCTTTCGACGCAAAACCGGCAGGATAACGCGAGGCGCCGCCGAATGTCGCGTTTGCGGAAATAAATCCCACGCAAGCGGGTAAAAACGACGATAGCACCATGCAGGCGCTATCGAGGGTGACGCGGTCGAATCAGACGCGTTGACGCTGATCGTAGCCCAGCGGGTGGGGCTCGCCGCGCGCGCGGGCAAGCTCGATCTGGCGCTGGCGCTCGCGGGCCGCAGCGCGGGTCTTCTCCGGCAGCGAGTCGATGCAGTGCGGGCAGCTGATGCCGGGCTCATAGGCTGCGCTTCGCATGTCTTCTTCGGAAATCGGCCGGCGGCAGGCGTGGCACTGCTCGAAAGCGCCTTCGCTCAGGTCGTGGCGCACGGTGACGCGGTTGTCGAACACGAAGCACTCGCCGCGCCACAGCGATTTCTCTTCCGGCACCTTCTCGAGATAGTTCAGCACGCCGCCCTTGAGGTGATACACCTCCTCGAAGCCCTCGTTCAGCATGAAGCTCGAGGCCTTTTCGCAGCGTATGCCGCCGGTGCAGAACATGGCCACCTTCTTGTGCTTGGCCGGGTCGTAGTGCTTGCGCACGTAGTCGGGAAACTCGCGGAAGGTGGCGGTCTTCGGGTCGATGGCGCCTTCGAAGGTGCCGATCTCCACCTCGTAGTCGTTGCGGGTGTCGATGACCAGCACTTCCGGATCACTGATCACGTCGTTCCACTGTTCGGGCTCGACGTAGGTGCCCACGGACGCGTTGGGGTCGACGCCCTCGATCCCCATGGTGACGATCTCGCGCTTGAGCTTCACCTTGGTGCGGTAGAAGGGCATCTCGTCGCAGTACGACTCCTTGTGATCGATATTCGTCAGGCGCGCATCGGCACTCAGCCAGCTCAGCAAGGCATCGATGCCTTCGCGGGAACCGGCCACGGTACCGTTGATGCCCTCGCGGGCCAGCAGCAGCGTGCCTTTCACGCCGTGGTCGACCATGGTCTGTCTGAGCGGCTCGCGCAGTGCCTCGAAATCGTTCAGGGTGACGAACTTGTACAGCGCAGCCACCACGATGGGGGCCGTCGGGGAAGAGACAGTCATGACATACTCCTGGTAGTCGCCCTCGCAAAGGGCGGACCCGGTTGAAAACGCGCCCATTCTACCAAAGCGCCCGCCCGGCGTGAACGATGTCGACTTGACGCAGATCATGGCGCGATGGGCTCAATCGTCGATTTTATCGACCGCAGGGCGCCAAAAGCTTCACTTCGGCGCGGCCACGGCCGGTCGTATAGTGAACGACATGTTTCATCTGGAGAGTATTCATGAAAATTCGTCGCTCGCAGGAACGCGGCCATGCCGACCACGGCTGGCTGAGCTCTCACCACACCTTTTCGTTTGCCCACTACATGGACCCGGCCCACATGGGCTTTCGCGCGCTGCGAGTGATCAACGAGGACCGCGTCGCCCCGGGCCACGGCTTTGGCACCCATGCCCACCGCGACATGGAGATCGTCTCCTACGTGCTGAAAGGCGAAATGGCCCACAAAGATAGTCTCGGCAACGTTGAGATCATGCGCCCGGGCGATGTCCAGCGCATGAGCGCCGGCACCGGCGTGCGCCACAGCGAATACAACGCCTCGAGCAGCAACGGCTGCATTTTCTTCAGATCTGGATCGAGCCGGACGCGCTCGGGCTTGCGCCGAGCTACGCGCAGAAGGCGTTCACGCCGGCGTCGCGCCAGGGCCAGTGGCGGCTGGTCGTCTCCCGCGACGCGCGCGAGGGGTCCGTCGGCATCCATCAGGACGTCGATCTCTACAGCGGCCTGTTCGACGGCGAGGTGCCTGCGCTGCCCGCCCGGCGTCACGTCTGGCTTCACGTGGTGGAGGGGACGCTCGAGCTCAACGGCGAGCGCCTGGAGACCGGAGACGCCGCCGCCCTCGGCCCCGACGAGCCGCGCGAGATCGGCCAGGCCGAAGGCGCTCATGTGCTGCTGTTCGATCTGGCCTGAAGCGTCCGGCTCCAGGCATGAAAAAGCGGCCTCCCGAGGGAGGCCGCTTGCGTGTTCGCGCAGGGTCGGTGCGCTTAGTGTGCCGAGTAGAGCACGCGAATCTTCAGGGTGTGCTCGACTTCCCTGAGCGCCTCGAGCGCCTGCGGGCCGTAGGCCTTGTCGACGTCGATCACCACGTAGCCGACGCTTTCGTTGGTCTGCAGGTACTGGCCGGAGATGTTGATGCCGTTTTCCGACAGCACGCGGTTGATCTGGGACATCACGCCGGGCACGTTGTCGTGGATATGCAGCAAGCGATGCTTGTCCGGGTGGGCAGGCAGCGCCACTTCGGGGAAGTTGACCGAGGTGATGGTGGTGCCGTTGTCGGAGTAGGTGGTGAGTTTCTCCGCTACCTCGATGCCGATGTTCTCCTGGGCCTCGAGGGTGGAGCCGCCGATGTGCGGGGTGAGGATCACGTTCTCGAGACCGCGCAGCGGGCTCTCGAACTCCTCGTTGTTGCCCTTGGGCTCCACCGGGAAGACGTCCACCGCCGCGCCATTGAGATAGCCGGACTTGATCGCGTCGGCCAGCGGCTCGATCTCGACGACGCTGCCGCGCGAGGCGTTGATGAGCACCGCGCCGGGCTTCATCGCCGCGATCTCCTTCTGGCCGATCATCCAGCGCGTGGAGGGCAGATCCGGCACGTGCAGGCTGACCACGTCGGAGCGACCGAGAAGCTCCTCGAGGCTGCCGACCTGGCTTGCGTTGCCCATGCCGAGCTTGGTGATGATATCGAAATAGATGACGTTGAAGCCGAGCGACTCGGCGAGCACCGAGAGCTGTGCACCGATGCTGCCGTAGCCGACGATACCGAGGGTCTTGCCGCGCGCCTCGTGGGAGTTCGCCGCGGATTTCAGCCAGCCGCCCTGGTGGGCGCGAGCGTTCTTCTCGGGAATGCCGCGCAGCAGCATGATGGCCTCGGCCAGTACCAGCTCCGCCACCGAACGGGTGTTGGAGTAAGGAGCGTTGAACACCACCACGCCCCGCTTGAGCGCGGCGTTCAGGTCCACCTGGTTGGTGCCGATGCAGAAACAGCCCACGGCCACGAGCTTTTCCGCCGCCGCGAACACCCGCTCGTTGAGCTGGGTGCGCGAGCGGATGCCGATGAAGTGAACATCGCGGATCTTCTCGATCAGCGCCTCTTCGTCCAGGGACGTCGGCAGGTGCTCGATGTTTTCGTATCCGGCGTTGCGAAAATTGTCCACCGCGCTCTGGTGGACGCCCTCGAGAAGCAGGATCTTGATCTTGCTCTTTTCCAGGGACGTTTTGGCCATGGCTGAATCAACCCCTATGCTCGGCGACGGGCGCCGTTTATCGGTTCACGAAAGGCCGCCATGGTAGCACAGTGGGCGCCTGGGCCTGGATGAAAACGGTGCGTTTTCAAAATGAACGTGTCGCACGTTGACCGCACGGCGCGGCGGAGGGCAGACGCCACCCCCCGGCCTCGGTGTATACTGTGCGTTTACGGTGGGCGGGCAGGTACGCCGCCTCGAACGGGCGCCAACAGGCAGGCTAGGGTCAATGAGCGACAGCACTCCCCCCGAACAGGATTTCGCCACCACGGTTTCAGCGCTTGAAACCCTGGTGGAACGGCTCGAATCCGGCGAGCTTTCGCTGGAGGAAGCGCTCGGCGCCTTCGAGCAGGGCGTGAAACTCACCCGCGACGCCCAGGCACGCCTGGACCGCGCAGAGCTCAAGGTGCGCGCTCTGACCGAAGATGCGGACGGCCAGCTGCGCGTGGCGCCGTTCGATCAACCGCCAAGCGCCTCGGGCGACGCCCCCGACGACGACCAGGAGCAGACGCCGCCATGGTAAGCCAGACCCTCACCCGCCTGAGCGAACACCGCCAGGCCAGCAACGCCCGGGTCGATGCGTCTCTCGAGGCGCTGTTTTCTGCCCCCGCCGTCGACGCGCGCCTGGAGCAGGCGATGCACCACGGGCTGCTGGTCGGCGGCAAGCGCCTGCGGCCGCTGCTGGTCTACCTTTCGGGCCGGGCGCTGGGCGCATCGGACGATGACCTCGACGCCCCGGCGGCGGCCATCGAGCTGATCCACGCCTACTCCCTGATCCACGACGACCTGCCCGCCATGGACGACGACGATCTGCGCCGCGGCCAGCCGACCGTCCACAAGGCGTATGACGAGGCCACCGCGATTCTCGCCGGCGACGCCCTGCAGGCGCTGGCCTTCGAGGTGCTGGCGAAGGCCAGCCATCCGCGCCTGGCGGCACTGGTCACGACGCTGGCCGTCGCCTCCGGGCGCCAGGGCATGGTGGCGGGCCAGGCGTTGGATCTGGCTGCCGTGGGCGGGCTTCCCGACGTCGCGGCGCTCGCCCACATGCATGCCCACAAGACCGGCGCGCTGATCGAGGCGGCGGTACGGATGGGCGGGCTCGTCGCCGTCGAGGAAGACGATTCGCGCCTGACGGCACTTGCTCGCTACGCCCGCGCGGTTGGTCTAGCCTTCCAGATTCACGACGACGTGCTGGACGTGACCGGCGATACCGCCACGCTCGGCAAGACCTCCGGCGCCGATGCCGCCAGAGCCAAGCCCACCTATTCGAGCCTTTTGGGCCTGGAGGGCGCTCGCGCCAAGGCGCGCGAGCTGACCGATGAGGCCATCGCCGCCCTGGCGCCGCTGGGCGAAGGCGCCGCGCCGCTGATCGATCTGGCCCGCTACATGATCGAGCGCGACCACTGAACAATGGCCCTGCATACGCTCGCCGCGATGCAAGAGCCCGCAAAGAAGACCGTGAAAACATGCCCATGAAGCTGTTCGACGAGATACCCCGCGAGCGCCCGGCAACGCCGCTGCTCGACTCCTTTGATCACCCCGCCGCGCTGCGGGCCATGAACGACGCCCAACTCGCCACGCTTGCCGACGAGCTGCGCGCCTACCTGCTCTATAGCGTGGGGGTTTCCGGCGGACACTTCGGCGCTGGGCTCGGCGTAGTCGAGCTCAGCGTGGCGCTGCATCACGTCTACCATACCCCGAAGGACCGGCTGGTATGGGACGTGGGCCACCAGGCCTACCCGCACAAGATCCTCACCGGGCGGCGCGAGGCGATGACTGGCATCCGCCAGCACGGCGGCCTGGCCGCCTTTCCGCGCCGCGCCGAATCCGAGTTCGACACCTTCGGCGTGGGCCACTCGAGTACCTCAATCTCGGCCGCCCTTGGCATGGCGCTGGCCGCTCGCGCGCAAAACGACGACCGCCGCGTCTGCGCGATCATCGGCGACGGCGCCCTGACCGCCGGCATGGCCTTCGAGGCATTGACCCACGCCGGCCACGTCGATGCCAACCTGCTGGTAGTGCTCAACGACAACGAGATGTCGATCTCCGAGAACGTCGGGGGCCTGGCCACGTATCTCGCACGGATGCTGGCAAGCAAGCCGTATCTCAAGATGCGCGAAGAGGGCAAGAAGGTGCTTTCGCATCTGCCCGGCGCGCTCAAGCTCGCCAAGCGCACCGAAGAGCACATGAAGGGCTTCGTCAGCCCCGCCACGTTGTTCGAGGAGCTCGGCTTCAACTACGTCGGCCCCATCGACGGCCACGACCTGGACGCGCTGACCGACACCCTGAGCATGCTGCGCGGCCAGAGCGGCCCGCAGTTCCTGCATATCAAGACCGTCAAGGGCAAGGGCTTTCTGCCGGCAGAAGCCGACCAGATCGGCTACCACGCCATCACCAAACTGGAAAAACCCCGCGCTGCCCAGGCCGAGGCGAAAAAGCCCGCCGCCGCGCCCGCCGCCCCCAAGCAGAAGTACTGCAACGTGTTCGGCCACTGGCTGTGCGACATGGCCGCCGCCGATGCGCGACTGATGGGCATCACGCCGGCGATGCGCGAAGGCTCGGACTTGATCCGCTTCTCGAAGGAGTACCCGGAGCGCTACTTCGATGTGGCGATCGCCGAGCAGCACGCGGTCACGCTCGCTGCCGGCATGGCCTGCGAGGGCATCAAGCCGGTGGTGGCGATCTACTCTACCTTCCTGCAGCGCGGCTATGACCAGTTGATTCACGACGTGGCGGTGCAGGGGCTGGATGTCACCTTCGCCATCGACCGTGCGGGCCTGGTCGGCGAGGATGGCCCGACCCACCACGGCAGCATGGATATCTCGTTTCTGCGCTGCGTGCCCAACCTGGTGATCCTGGCCCCGGCGGACGAAGCCGAGTGCCGCGCCATGTTGAGTGCCGCCTACCAGTACGAGGGCCCGGCGGCGGTGCGCTACCCGCGCGGCACCGGCCCGGGTGTGGCCGTTCCCGAGCACTTGGAGCCCCTGACCATCGGCCGCGCCGAGACGCGCCGCCGCGCCGAGGGCGACGGCCCCAGGATCGCGCTGCTGGCATTCGGCAGCATGAATGTCCCCGCTGCCGAGGTCGCCGAGGCGCTCGACGCCACCCACCTCAACATGCGCACCATCAAGCCGCTGGACCGCGACGCGGTGCTCACCGCCGCCGCCGAGCACGACCTGCTGGTGACGCTAGAAGAGAACGTGGTGGCCGGCGGCGCCGGCAGCGCGGTCAATGAACTGCTCCACGCCGAGAACGTGGCGGCGAGCGTGCTGAATCTCGGCCTGCCCGACAGCTTCGTCGAGCACGGCACCCCGGAGGAGCTCCTTCACGACTGCGGGCTGGACGTCGAGGGCATTCAGGCGGCAATCGAAAAGCGCTTGGCGCGGCTGCAGCGCTAGGCGCTTCGCCAGTCACGCCTCGCTGCACGCAAACGGGCAGGCCCCTGGGCCTGCCCGTTTGCGTATCGAGCACGCATCGCATTGCCTGTCTCGTTCAGGTGTACGGCGCGGCGCCTGGCAGTGAGCGCGCAAGCGTGACGCGCAGCGCCGGCGACGCCCCGCCGCCGGCGGTGAGGTGCACCCATCCTTGGACTTCGAGCTCGGCCAGCGCGCGGCGGATCAGCGCGTGCTCGATACCGAGCCGCCGCGAAAGAAGCGCGCTGGAGAGCCCGTCTTTCCCCTGGTCATCGAGGGCGAGCAGCACCAGCGCTTGCAGTGCATCGAGCGAGGGATGGGCGCGCTGAAGATTCTTCAGCGCGCGTTCGAGCGTCGCGGTATCAGGCAATGCGGGCGTTGGGTTCGAGGCGAATGGCGATGGATTTATACGCTGGCGTGTGGCTACCCTCACCCTTGTGCGAGAGCGGCACCAGCGGGTTGGTTTCCGGGTAGTAGGCCGCCGCGCAGCCGGCCGGGGTGTCATAGGCCACTACCTTGAAGCCCTCGACCCGGCGGATGATACCATCCTCCGATTCCCCCACCAGATCTACCCACTGCCCCACCGAGACGCCCAGGCGCTCGATGTCCGTCGGGTTCAGAAACACCACCTGGCGGCCGTTCTCGATGCCCCGGTAGCGGTCGTTGTAGCCGTAGACGGTGGTGTTGTACTGGTCGTGGGAGCGCAGGGTCTGAAGCGTCAGCCAGCCTTCGCGTTCGGCCATCTGCTGGTGCATGATGCGCTCGGGCAGCGGCGCATCGGAAAACTCGGCCTTGCCGCTTGCAGTGGGAAAGTGGCGCTCGGCGGTGGGGTTGCCCAGCCAGAAGCCGCGTGGCACGCGCACCCGGGCGTTGAAGTCGTCGAAGCCCGGGATCACCTCGGCCACGTGGTCACGGATCACGTCGTAGTCGGCACGCATTGCCGCCCACTCCACCGCCTCGCTGCCGACCAAGCGCTCGCCGAGCCGGGTCAGTATCTCCACTTCCGAGGGCAGGCCGGGGCTTGCCGGGCGATTGATACCGGCGGAGCCGTGGACCATGCTCATCGAGTCCTCGACGGTGATCAGCTGGGTCTTGCCGCCGGTCTTGTCGATCTCGCTACGCCCAAGGCAGGGCAGGATCAGCGCCTTGCGGCCGGTCACCAGATGGCTGCGGTTGAGCTTGGTACCGATGAAGGCGGTGAGCCGGCAGCTGGCCATCGCCGCCTCGGCCACCTGGCTGTCGGAGATCGCCCGGGTGAAGTTGCCGGCAAGACCGACGAACACCTTGCCCGGGCGGTCGCGCATCGCTACCACCGCAGCGACGGAGTCGACCCCATGTTCGCGAGGCATGGGCGTCTTGTAGCGCGCCTCCAGGGCGTCGAGAAGCTCATCGGACGGCTTCTCGAAGATGCCCATGGTGCGATCCCCCTGGACGTTGGAGTGTCCGCGCACCGGCGAGGTACCGGTGCCGGGGCGCCCGAGGTTGCCGCGCAGCATCAAGAGGTTGACGATCTCGCGCACCGTGGCCACCGAGTGCACGTGCTGGGTGATGCCCATTGCCCAGCAGATGATCGTCGCGTTCGAGCGGGCGTAGAGCTCGGCGGCTTCTTCCATCTCGCGCCGCAGGAGTCCGGACTGGGCCTCGAGCGCGGCCCAGGGCGTCGCCTCCACCCGCGCCTTGTAGGCCTCGAAGTGCGCAGTGTGCTCGCTAAGGAAAGCGTGGTCGAGCACCGTCTCGCCAGTTGCCTCGCGCTCGAACAGCGCCTTGGCGATGCCACGCACCGCCGCCATGTCGCCGCCGAGCTTGGGGCAGAAGTAGTGCGAGCTGATACGGTGGCTGCCGTTATGCAGCATCTCCAGCGGCTTCTGCGGGTCGGCGAACTTCTCGAGGCCGCGCTCGCGCAGCGGATTGAAGCTGGCGATGGTCGCGCCTCGCTCGGCGGCCTCGCGCAGGGTACCCAGCATGCGCGGGTGGTTGGTGCCCGGGTTCTGGCCGAACACGAAGATCGCCTCGGCGTGCTCGAAATCCTCCAGGCGCACGCTGCCCTTGCCGGTGCCCAGCGCCTCGCCCAGCGCCACGCCGCTCGCCTCGTGGCACATGTTGGAGCAGTCCGGCAGATTGTTGGTGCCATAGAGCCGCGCCAGAAGCTGGAAGACGTAGGCGGATTCGTTGCACGCCTTGCCGGAGGTGTAGAAGATCGCGTCATCCGGGGTGGGTAGCGCCTTGAGCTCGGCGGCGACGAGATCCAGCGCCGCCTCCCAGCCGATGGGTTCGAAGTGGTCGGTCTCTGCGTTGTAGACCATCGGCTCGATCAGCCGCCCCTGGTCCTCCAGGCGGTAGTCGTCCCAGGTCTTGAGCTCGGTGACGCTGTGGCGGGCGAAGAAGTCGCGCTTGACCCGCTTGGCGGTCGCCTCCCAGGTCACTGCTTTCACGCCGTTCTCGCAGAACTCGAAGGAGGAGCCGTGCTCCGGGTCGCCCCAGGCGCAGCCGGGGCAGTCGAAGCCGTCGGGCTGGTTGAGCTTCAACAGCGCCCGGGCATTGGCCGCCGGCGACCGGCTGTGGAGAAGATGCTGGCTCACTGCCTTGAGCGCTCCCCATCCGCCCGCCGGGTTGTGATACTCGCCAACGGCGGGGTCGTGCTCGACCGCTTTCTTGCGGACGGACGTATCGGGGTTGGGTGAGGCCATGATGCATCTCCAGGAGGTCAGGGGCGGGGCGCCGGACAGCGATATCGCTGAAAGTCTAACAGTCATCTTCGAAAGCGAAAGCGCCGCGGCATGACGATGGGACACGCCGGCCATGGCAATGTTCTGTTCGGCGTCTTAATCTTCGAGGTCTAAGCTTCCTCACGCAAACGCAAGGAATCGATCATGCTGACGGTTTACACCTTTCCTCACTCCCGCTCGCTGCGCGCCACCTGGACGCTCGAGGAGCTGGGGCTCGAGTACCGCTGCGAACACGTGGCGCTGGACAAGGGCGAGGGTCGCTCGCCTGCACACCTGGCACGCCACCCGGACGGCAAGCTGCCGGTGCTCGAAGACGGCGCCCTGGTGCTGTTCGAGTCCGTGGCGATTTGTCGCTACCTGGCCGAGCGCTACGATGATGAGGCCATGCTGCTGTCCAAGGACACCGCCGAGCGCGCGCAGGTGGAGCAGTGGCTGAGCTTCATCGTCACCGAGCTGGAGCAGCCTTTGTGGAATCAGGCCAAGCACACCTTCGCCCTGCCCGAGAACAAGCGCATCCCGGCGGTCATTCCGACCTGCGCCTGGGAGTTCGAGCGCGCCTTGAAAGCGCTCGAGCGCCGCTATACCGGCGGCGAGTATCTGGTGGGCGACGCCTTCAGCCTGGCAGACATCTTCCTGACTCATACGCTGCAGTGGGCCGAAAGCATGAAACACCGCTTGCCTCAGGCCCTGCTCGACTACCGCGCGCGTCATCGCCAACGCCCGGCACTGCACGGTGCCATCGCGCGCGAAAAGGCCGCCGCCGAGCGTCCGGCCTAGGAGTTGCGTTCGATGTCGACGTCCTGGGCCTGAGTGAAATCGTCCAGCGCCATCATGTGGCCGAGCTTGCCCGCCTTGGTGGCCAGGTACTGCTCGTTGTGGGGGTTGAGCCCGGTGGTGATCGCTAAGCGTTCGACAACGTTGACACCGTCCTGGGTAAGTGCACTCACCTTGCGCGGGTTGTTGGTCATCAGTTTCAGTGCCTGAATGCCCAGGTGATCGAGCATGGGCACGCACAGATCATAGCGGCGCATGTCGGCACCAAACCCCAGGCGCTCGTTGGCCTCGACGGTGTCTGCCCCCTGGTCCTGCAGGTGGTAGGCACGGATCTTGTTCAAAAGCCCGATACCGCGGCCTTCCTGTCGCAGGTACAGGAGTACCCCGCGCCCCTCTTCGGCAATGCGCTTGAGCGCTTCCTGAAGCTGGTAGCCGCAATCGCAGCGCATGGAGAAGAGCGCGTCGCCGGTCAGGCACTCGGAGTGCACGCGCCCCAGCACCGGAGCCTCGCCCGTCACATCCCCCAAGGTCAGGGCAATATGGTCCTTGCCCGTCGCGTCGTCTTCGAAGCCGTGCATGGTGAATGTGGCCCAGGGAGTGGGCAGCCGGGAAGCGGCAATGAAGCGAATGGTCACGTATTACTCCACGGATCAACCAAAACGGTATGGAACAGGGGCCTAGTTTAACAGGAAGCCGGGCGCGTCTCACGAGGGATGATCGGGCAGGCCTTGAGGGCCTTGCGACGAGTCGTCGCAATACGAGGACATGAAAATTTCATCGCACTTGAAGTAATATTACCTTCAATCACGTATTTTCCACGCTATAACGTCACCGATCACTCTGGATTCCCATGCTGCTACTTTCATTGATTGCAGGGCCTTTCATTGCCAGTCTCGTCGCCGCCTTGCTGCCGGCGGATGCCCGTAACCGCGAGTCGTGGCTGGCGGGTATCGTGGCGCTATCCGGGCTTCTGGTTACAAGCTACCTGTACACCCAGCTGGGCACGAACGGCGTGGTGCAGCGCGAGTTCGGCTGGCTGCCGGCGTTCGGGCTGAACCTGGTGCTGCGCATGGATGGGCTGGCGTGGCTGTTCGCCATGCTGATCCAGGGAATCGGGCTGCTCGTGGTCATCTATGCGCGCTACTACATGTCGCCGAAGGACCCGGTACCGCGCTTCTTCTCCTTTCTGCTCGCCTTCATGGGCTCGATGCTCGGGGTGGTGCTGTCGGGCAACCTCATCCAACTGGTCGTGTTCTGGGAGTTGACCAGCGTGACCTCGTTTCTGCTCATCGGCTACTGGCACCACCGCGCCGATGCCCGGCGCGGCGCACGCATGGCCTTTACCGTCACCGCCAGCGGCGGGCTTTGTCTGTTGATCGGGGTCTTGCTGCTCGGGCACATGGTGGGCAGCTACTCGCTGGACGTCGTACTGGCCTCCGGGGACCTGATTCGCGAGCACGACCTGTACCTTCCCATGCTGGTGCTGGTCGCCCTCGGCGCGCTGACCAAGAGCGCTCAGTTCCCGTTCCACTTCTGGCTTCCTCACGCCATGGCGGCACCGACCCCGGTCTCGGCGTTTCTGCACTCCGCTACCATGGTCAAGGCCGGCGTGTTCTTGCTGATGCGCCTGTGGCCGGCTCTCTCGGGTACGCCGGAGTGGACATGGATCATCATGGGAGCCGGGGCCTGCACCATGCTGATCGGTGCCTTCACCGCCATCTTCCAGCACGACCTGAAGGGGCTGCTCGCCTACTCGACCATCAGCCACCTCGGGCTGATCACCGTCCTGCTCGGTATCGGCACCCCGCTGGCGCTGGTCGCCGCGGTCTTTCATACCTTCAACCACGCGACATTCAAGGCCTCGTTGTTCATGGCGGCGGGCATCATCGATCACGAGACCGGCACCCGGGACATGCGCCATCTTCGCGGGCTCTATGCGTCGCTGCCCTATACCGCGACCCTGGCGATCGTCGCCAGTGCCGCCATGGCCGGCGTGCCTCTGCTCAACGGTTTCATCTCCAAGGAGATGTTCTTTGCCGAGGCGCTGGCGGTGGGTTCGGCCCGCAACTGGGGCATGTCCATTGCCGCCGTCTTGATGGGTATCTTCGGGGTGGCTTACTCGCTACGCTTCATCTATGTTTTCTTCGGCCGTCAGCCCCAGGATCTGCCCAGGCAACCCCACGAGCCGCCGCGCTGGATGCGCTTCCCCGTGGAGTTTCTGGTGCTGTGCTGTTTGATCGTGGGCATCATTCCGGGCCTGAGCATCGGTCCGTTTCTGAGCGCTGCCGTCACATCGGTGCTCGGCGAGGACACCCCCTACTACAGTCTGGCGGTATGGCACGGCTTCAATCTGCCGCTGGCGATGAGTCTTCTCGCCCTGGTCGGGGGCGTGGCGCTGTACGTGTGGCTGCGAACACGCTACGGATTGATCCAGTCCACCTACGTGCCCTTTCTCGGGCGCTTCAACGGCAAGCAGGCCTACGAGGACACCATGCTTCGCTTGTCCGCCAGCGCTTCGCTTCTGGAGAAACTGCTGGGTACCCGTCGCCTGCAGCCCCAGCTTCTGCTGATGATTGTGCTGCTGCTGGCGGTGCCGACGCTGATCGTGCGCCCGGTATCCCTTCTCGCTCTGCCCGCCAACGGCGAGTTCTCCTGGTTGTTCGCCGGGCTCTGGGTGATTGGCGCCGTCTGCGCCCTCGGGGCGGCCTGGCAGGCCAAGTACCACCGCCTGGCAGCGTTGAGCCTGGTCGGGGGCGTCGGGATCACCGTGAGTCTGGCCTTCCTGTGGCTCTCGGCGCCGGACCTGGCGCTGACCCAGCTCATGGTGGAGACCATCACGACGGTGCTGATCCTGCTGGGTCTGCGCTGGCTGCCGCCGCGGATCACCCCGCGGGAGCTGAACATCACCACGTCCCGGCGCGCGCGGCTGCGCCGCGCCCGGGACATGGTGGTGGCGGTCTGCGCGGGCCTCGCCATGGCGCTGGTCAGCTACGTCGCGCTGCTGCGCGGCCCCTCCACCGGGGGGATTTCCGACTTCTTCCTGACCCGCGCCCTGAGCGAAGGCGGCGGCAGCAATGTGGTCAACGTGCTGCTGGTGGATTTCCGGAGCATCGACACTCTGGGCGAGATCGCGGTGCTGGCCATCGTTGCTCTGACAGTCTACGCCCTGCTGCGGCGCTTTCGCCCGGCCCCGGAAAGCCTGCCGATTCCCGCCCAGCAGACCAACAGCGTCGACCCCGCGGCAGGGCAGACACCGATTCAGCAGGTGGAGACCGGCTACCTGAAGGTGCCCAGCGTCTACCTGCGCCTGCTGCTGCCGATCATGGGGGTCATCGCCGCCTACTTCTTCATTCGCGGACATAACCTGCCCGGTGGCGGCTTCGTGGCCGGGTTGACCTTCTCCGTCGCCATCATCGTGCAGTACATGCTGGCCGGTACCCAGTGGGTGGAGAGCCACCTGCGCCTGCAACCCCACCGCTGGATCGCCTTCGGGCTCTGGATCGCCTGCGTGACGGGCATGGGGGCCTGGCTGCTGGGCTATCCGTTCCTGACCAGCCATACCGCCCACTACACGCTGCCGGTATTGGGCGAGATTCACCTGCCCAGCGCCTTTGTCTTCGACCTGGGGGTCTTCGGCGTGGTGGTCGGGGCCACGCTGCTCATCCTCACCGCCCTCGCGCACCAGTCCGTGCGCAGCCACCGCTTACCGGCCACCACGGCGGCGCCTGCCGCAGCCGCTCACAAGGAGATCTTCTGATGGAAGCCGTGATCGCCATCGCCATGGGCATCATGTTCGGCGCCGGGGTCTGGCTACTGCTGCGCCCGCGAACGTTCCAGGTCATCACCGGCCTGTTGCTGGTGTCCTATGCGGTCAACCTGTTCATCTTCATCATGGGCCGGCTCACCCTCAACCGGCCGCCGCTGACCCTGGCGGAAGGGACCATCGACCCGGCGCTCTATGCCGATCCGATGCCCCAGGCGCTGGTGCTGACCGCCATCGTCATCGGCTTTGCCACCACGGCGCTGTACCTGGTGGTGATGATCGGCGCTCGGGGTCTGACCGGCACCGACCACGTCGACGGCAAGGAGACCCACTGATGAGTCTTTCCTGGGTTCAACACCTGATCCTGGCACCGATCCTGGTGCCCCTGATCGTCGGCGCCGGGCTCGTGCTGATCAACGAGCGCCATCACCAGCGCAAGTTCCTGATCAACCTGGCGGCGACCCTGTCGATGCTGGGCACCGCCGTGGCCCTTCTGCTGCTGACGGACCAGGAGCACTGGCCGTCGGGTATCGGGGTGTATCTGTCCGCCAACTGGGCGGCGCCGTTCGGCGTGGTGCTGCTGGTCGACCGGCTGACGGCAGTGATGCTGCTGCTCTCCTCGGTGCTGGCGAGCGCCTCTTTGATCTTCGCCATGACCCGCTGGAGC
Organism: Vreelandella malpeensis; assembly: GCF_020622355.1. Classification (GTDB taxonomy): domain Bacteria; phylum Pseudomonadota; class Gammaproteobacteria; order Pseudomonadales; family Halomonadaceae; genus Vreelandella; species Vreelandella malpeensis. The sequence continues at coordinate 233,248 of NZ_WHVL01000003.1, forward strand.
CGGATCGGGGTCCACTTCCATTCGCTGTTCCAGTTTCTGATGATGGGCATCAACGGGGCTTTTCTGACCAACGACCTGTTCAACCTGTTCGTGTTCTTCGAGGTCATGCTGGCAGCTTCTTACGGCCTGGTGCTGCACGGCTACAACACCACCCGCATCCGGGCGGGGATGCAGTACATCGTGGTGAACCTCTTGGCGTCGTTCTTCTTCTTGATCGGGGTGGCCTTGATCTACGCCACCGCCGGCACGCTGAACATGACCGACCTGGCCGGGCGCCTCGAAGGGCTGAACCCGGAGGACCTGGTGCTGTTGAAGATCGGCGTGGTCATCCTGGCCCTGGCGTTTCTGACCAAGAGCGCCATGTGGCCGCTGGGCTTCTGGCTGCCGACCACCTACTCCGCCGCTTCGCCCCCGGTGGCGGCGATGATGGTGCTGATGACCAAGATCGGCGTCTACGTGCTGATTCGCCTTTGGCTTTTGCTGTTCTCCGAAGGCCCGGCGGCGGGCTTCGGCTTCGACCTGCTGCTCGTCGGCGGGCTCGCGACCCTGGCCTTCGGCACCATCGGCATACTGGCGAGCCAGGAGCCCGGGCGAATGGCGGGCTACGCCGCGGTCATCTCCTCCGGCACGCTGCTGGCGGCGGTGGGCTACGGCGAGCCGGCCCTGATCAACGTGGCGCTGTTCTACATGATCAGCTCGACCATCGCCGTGGCGGCCTTCTTGCTGTTGATCGAACTCGTCGAGCGCATTCGCGTGCCGGGGGCGGCCATGCTGGCGCTGACCATGGAGGCCTTCGGCCTGGAGGACAAGCCCGGCGAGCCCGTGGGCAAGGCCATTCCCGGGGCGCTGGCCTTTCTCGGGCTGGCGTTCGCCTGCTGCGCCCTGATCATCACGGGGCTTCCGCCGCTGTCCGGGTTCATTGCCAAGTTCGGGCTGTTCCATACCCTGCTCAACGCAGGCCCTGCCGGCACCGGCATCGACCTGACCACCTGGGTCATGATCGTGTTGGTGGTGCTGTCGGGGCTCGCCGGCATCGTCTCGCTGATGCGCTTTGGCGTGCGTACCTTCTGGGCGGCCCAGAACCCGGTGGCCCCGCACCTGCAGCGCTCAGAAGTCATGCCGATCACGGCACTCTTGCTGGTGTGCGTGCTGCTCACCGCTCAGGCGGGACCGACCCTGGCCTATCTCGAACGCAGCGCCGAGCCGCTGAGTCAGCCCGCGCTCTATCTCGAGCGCCTGGAAGCGTCTCAGGCGGTGGGTGATTCCATGACGGAGGCCGCACTATGACCCGCTGGCTCCCCTCCCCAGTCCTGTCCGCGGCGCTGCTGGTGATGTGGCTTCTGCTGAGCCAGAGCATCGCCCCCGCCCAGATCCTGCTCGGCGCCGCGATCGCCCTGGCCGCGCCGCTTCTGGCCAGGCCGCTGCGCCCGCTCGCCCCGGCGCCCTTTCGCAAGCCCTGGGTGCTGGCTCGGCTGCTGTTCATGTCGATGGTGGAGATCGTGCGCTCGTGCTTCAACGTCAGCCGCATCATCTTGTTCAAGTCCAGGGGGGTGGAGTCCCAGTTCATTCGCATCCCCCTCGACCTCAAGGATCCCTACGGGCTTGCGCTGCTGTCGTGTCTGATCAACTCGACCCCGGGGACGGTCTGGGTCGAGCAGCTGCCCGGCTCGAACGACCTGGCCCTGCACGTCTTCGATCTTCACGACGAGCAGTGGTGGATCGACACCATCAAGACCCGCTACGAACAGCCATTGATCGAGATCTTCGACCATGAATAAGGAGCGTTTCCCATGACGGCACTGCTCTCTTTAGCCATCGACATCACGCTGCTGAGCGTCATCCTGGCGATGCTGTTGTGCATGATCCGGCTGCTGCTGGGGCCCACCGCCCAGGACCGGGTGCTCGCCCTCGACACCCTTTGGATGTGCGCCATGCTGCTGGCCCTGGCCCTCGGCCTGCGCTTTGCCAGCATCATCTATTTCGAAGCGGCGATGCTGATCGCCCTGACGGGCTTCGTCTCCACCGTCGCCCTGACCAAGTTCCTGATGCGCGGCGAGGTGATCGAATGACCCCGGAACTCGACACCCTCCCGGTCTGGGTCAGCCTGCCGGTGACGCTTCTGCTGCTGCTGGGAAGCGCCATCGTCTTGATCGGCGCGTTAGGTTTGGTAAAGTTGCCGCACTTTTTCCAGCGCATCCACGGGCCTGCCATCACCATCACCCTCGGTACCGGCGCCATTCTCGTGGCCTCCATGATCTACTTCTCGGCGCTCCAGTCCCGGTTGGTGATCCATGAGGTGCTGATCACCGCGTTCATCATGCTGACCGCGCCGGTGGTCGCCATGCTGATCATGCGCACCGCCGTGTACCGTGACCTGCGTGCCCGGGAGCGGGGCAAGACGCCCCCCGCGGTCAAGGACGGCGAGGCCAGCGAGGTCTATCCTTTCTCGACGAAAAAGTCCTTGTCGGCGAAGAAGTGATGCGGCGGCGAGGCGCCCACGACCGCCGGTCTTCGCCGCCCCAGACGCCTGCCGGGATCTGACGTATACTGGCCGCCTTTCGAGCGCGGCCCGCCCACTGTCCAAGAGCCTTGTCATGACCACGACTCCCCTGCACAACGACCGCTTCCTTCGCGCGCTGGCGCGCCAGCCCGTGGACCGCACCCCGGTCTGGATGATGCGCCAGGCCGGGCGCTACCTGCCGGAATACCGCGAGCGCCGCGCCCACGCGGGTAGCTTCATGGACCTGTGCCGCAACCACGACCTGGCCTGCGAAGTGACCCTGCAGCCCCTGGAGCGCTTTCCGCTCGACGCGGCGATCCTGTTTTCCGACATCCTGACGATTCCCGACGCCATGGGCCTGGGGCTCTACTTCGAGACCGGAGAGGGGCCGAAATTCAGAAAGACCGTGCGCACTCCGCAGGACGTGGCGGCACTGGCCGCCCCCGACGCCGAGCGTGACCTGGACTACGTGATGCGCGCCGTCTCCACCATTCGCCGCGAGCTCAATGGCCGCGTGCCGCTGATCGGCTTTTCGGGCAGCCCCTGGACGCTGGCCACTTACATGGTCGAAGGCGGCTCGAGCAAGGATTTTCGCCACCTGAAAACCATGCTCTACGACACCCCGGACGCCATGCACCAGCTGCTCGACATCCTGGCCCAGGCGGTGACCGACTACCTGAACGCCCAGATTCGCGCCGGCGCCCAGGCGGTGCAGATCTTCGACACCTGGGGCGGGTCGCTGTCGACACCCGCGTATCTGGAGTTCTCGCTGCGCTACATGGAGCAGATCGTCTCCGGCCTGATTCGCGAGCACGACGGCCGCCGCGTGCCGGTGATCCTGTTCACCAAGAACGGCGGTCAGTGGCTCGAGCACATCGCCTGCGCCGGTGCCGATGCGGTGGGTCTCGACTGGACCACGGAGCTTTCAGACGCCCGCGCCCGCATCGGTCACAAGGTAGCGCTGCAGGGCAACCTGGACCCCAACGTGCTCTTCGCCCGCCCGTCCGCGATTCGCGCCGAGGTCGCCCGGGTGCTGGAGAGCTACGGCGCGGGCCCCGGCCACGTCTTCAACCTGGGCCACGGCATCAGTCAGTTCACCCACCCGAACAACGTCAGCGCCTTCATGGACGCGCTGCACGAGCTCAGCCCTCAGTACCATCAGAATCAGCATCAGAACCAGAACGACGGAGACGCTCGATGAGCGATTTGAATCAGGATCAGTGGTTTACCGAAGTATTCGACAGCCACGGCAGTGCCTTCGCGCTCAGGATCAGCGAGAAACTGCTCGACGTGCAGAGCGACTATCAGCACCTCGAGGTGTACGCCACCGAGACCTACGGCAACCTGATGGTGCTCGACGGCTGCGTCATGCTCACCGACCGGGACAACTTCCTGTATCACGAGATGATCGCCCACCCGGCGCTCTTTACCCACGAAGACCCCAAGCGGGTAGTGATCATCGGCGGCGGCGACTGCGGCACGCTGAAAGAGGTGCTACGCCATGAAGGCGTGGAGAAGGTCACCCAGATCGACATCGACGAGGAAGTCACCAAGGCCGCCGAGCGCTTCTTTCCGAGCCTGGTCGAGTCCAATAATGATCCGCGCGCCGAGCTTCTGTTCGCCGACGGGGTGAAGTGGGTCGATGACGCCGAGGACGAGAGCATCGATGTATTGATCATCGACTCCACCGACCCGGTGGGGCCGGCGGAGGGGCTATTCAAGACCGATTTCCTCAAGCGCTGTCACCGGATTCTCAAGCCCGGCGGCGTGCTGGTGCAGCAGAGCGAGTCGCCGCTCTACCACTCGGGCTCGATCATTCGCGAACTGCGCAGCGACATGCAGGCGGCGGGCTTTGAAAGCGTGGCCACCCTGCCCTTCCCGCAGCCGGTCTATCCCTCCGGCTGGTGGAGCGTGACGCTCGCCGGCAAGGGTGCAAGCGTTGAACGCTTTCGTGAAGAGGCCGCCACGGGCCACGAAATGCCGCTACAGTACTATACGGTGGAGGCCCACCGTGGCGCCCTGGCGCTGCCGCCGTTCATGCGCGCCGCATTCGCCTAGCGACGGATCAGGCTGCAGTATCGACGAGGCCGGGCACTGCCCGGCCTTTTTTTCGTCCTTTTCACGGATCACGCGATCCCTCTTCACAAGGGGAAACAACAATGAATAACGTGCATCGATCAAACAGAGTGACCGGCGTGCTGGCGGCGGCGCTTCTACTGCCGGGTCTGGCGCTGGCCAGCACCCTCGAGACGGTCAAGGAGCGCGGGGCGCTGCGCTGCGGGGTCAACGCCGCCCAGCCGGGCTTCTCGGCGTTGGACGACGAGGACACCTACCAGGGGCTCGATACCGACATCTGCCGGGCGGTGGCCGCCGCCGCGCTCGGCGAAGGCGCTCGGGTCGACTTCGTGCCGCTCGATTCCGTCGAGCGCTTCGCGGCCCTGCAGTCCGGCGAGGTCGACGTGCTCTCGCGCACCACCACCTGGACCTCCACCCGAGACACCACGCTCGGGCTGCACTTCGTCGGGGTGAGCTATTTTGATGGCCAGGCATTCATGGTGGCAAGCGATCTCGGCGTGCAGAGCGCCAAGGAACTCGACGGCGCGGCGGTCTGCACCCAGTCCGGCACCACCAGCGAGCTCAATCTTTCCGACTACTTTCGCCTCAATGGCATGAGCTTCGATCCCGTCGTCTTCGATGCGCCGGAGCAGTCGATCGTCGGCTTCGAGGAGGGGCGCTGCGACGTGTTGAGTACCGACGCCTCCCAGCTCTATGCGCAGCGCGTGCAGCTTGCTGATCCGGACATGGCGGTGGTGCTGCCGGAGATCATCTCGAAGGAGCCGCTGGGCCCGGCGGTGCGCCAGGGGGACGATCAGTGGTTCAACATCGTCAAGTGGTCGCTTTATGCGCTGCTCAATGCCGAGGAGCTCGGGGTGACCCAGGCCAACGTGGACGACATGCTCGACGACGACTCCCCGGACGTGATGCGCCTTCTGGGTCGCGACGGAGATTACGGCGAAGGCATGGGGCTTGCGGCGGACTGGGCCTACCAGATCGTCAAGCAGGTCGGCAATTACGCCGAGGTATTCGAACGCAGCGTTGGGGCAGGCTCACCGTTTAATATCGGCCGCGGGCTGAACGCGCTATGGCGCGACGGCGGGTTGCACTACGCGCCCCCGATTCGCTGACCTCCGCGCACTAGCCGACTGTTTTTGCTGGCCGAATGAGTCATCTTTCTTCGGCCAGCGCACCAAAAGGGTGCTCCCGCTAGTCGATCCCGCTCCATTTTACAGCACAACTTTGGTCCCAACGTCGGCCCTTTAGCGTTGAAAAGCGCTGAATGAGTCCCCGTGCCGCTTCTGGCATCTTCCTTGCTAGCGTTATGGGTGACATGCGCTGACATGTACAACGATACGTATAAAACGAGGAAGGGAAACAACCATGCTTAACAAGAAACACGTGGTACTGCTGGCCTCCGCCGGCGCCATCACCCTATCTGGTATGGCGAACGTTCAGGCGGATACGCTGGAAGAGACGCGCTCACGAGGCGCCGTACAGTGTGGTGTGAGCGATGGTCTGCCGGGCTTCTCCGCGCCGGACGACAGCGGCGAATGGCAGGGTCTCGACGTCGACGTGTGCCGGGCGGTCGCGGCGGCGGTGCTGGGAGACGCGAACGCGGTGAACTACGTCTCGCTCAACGCCGTTGAGCGCTTCACGGCGCTGCAGTCCGGCGAAATCGACGTCCTTTCTCGTAACACCACCTGGACCACCACCCGCGATACTACCCTCGGTCTCAACTTCACCGGCGTGACCTTCTACGACGGCATCGGCTTCATGATCAACCGCGACCTGGGCATCAGCGGCGCCGACGAGCTCGACGGGGCGGCGATCTGCATCCAGTCCGGCACCACCACCGAGCTCAACGTGGCGGACTACTTCCGTGCCAACGACATGGCCTTCGACCCGATCGTGTTCGACACCTCCGAGCAGACCGTGGGCGGCTTCCAGGCCGGGCGTTGCGACGTGCTGACCTCTGACACCTCTCAGTTGGCGGCGCTGCGCATCCAGCTCGACGATCCGGACAGCGCCATGATCCTGCCGGAGATCATCTCCAAGGAGCCTCTGGGGCCGGTCGTGCGCCAAGGCGATGACAACTGGCTCAACATCGTCAAGTGGTCGCTGTTCGCCATGCTCAATGCCGAGGAGTACGGCATCACCTCGGAAAACGTCGACGACATGATGGATAGCGAGAACCCGGACGTGGCGCGTATTCTCGGTCAGGACGGCAACTACGGTGAAGGCATGGGGCTGGAAGCGGACTGGGCCTACAACATCGTAAGCCAGGTCGGCAACTACGGTGAAAGCTTCGAGCGCAACGTGGGCATGGACTCACCGCTTCAGATCGAGCGCGGCGTCAACGCGCTGTGGAACCAGGGCGGCTTCCACTACGCCCCGCCGATTCGCTAAGCGTCTCGTAGAACCCCGGCCCGCCGCTCCGACAACAATCCACAAGCGGGGCAGCGGGCCCTTCGATCGATTCTGCCGTATCAGCGGAGACGCTTTTCATGTCCGTAAGACCCAACGCTCGTCCGATGGGCCACAAGCCCCCTTTCTGGCGAGACCGCGCCAAGCGCGCCCTCATCTTCCAGGTGCTGGTGATTGCGGCGGTGGCCGCCTTCCTGCTCTACATCGTGGGCAATACCCAGCAGAACCTGGCCTCCCGTGGCATCACCACGGGCTTCGGCTTTCTCGACAACACCGCAGGCTTCGGCATCGTCCAGAGCCTGATCGACTATTCGTCTCAAAGCACCTACGGGCGCACCTTCTTCGTGGGGCTGCTCAATACGTTGCTGGTGGGCGGGCTCGGTGTGCTCGCCGCCACCCTCATCGGTTTCATCGTCGGCATTGCCAGGCTCTCGCCCAACTGGCTCATCGCCAAGCTGGCCGCCGCCTACATCGAGACCTTTCGTAACATTCCTCTGCTGCTGCAGATCTTCTTCTGGTACTTCGCCGTGCTGCGCACGCTGCCCGGGGCCCGGGACAGCCTCTCCTTCGGTGAAGTGTTTTTCTTGAACGTGCGCGGGCTCTACCTGCCCGAGCCCCTGTTCGAATCCGGCTTCGGGCTGATTCCGCTGGCCTTCGGGGTGGCGATCGCTGCGAGCATCGCGCTGATCGTCTGGAACAAGCGCCGTCACGAGGCTACCGGCAAGCGCCTGCCGGCCTACTGGCTGTCGTTTGCGCTGATCCTCGGCCTGCCGCTTCTGGTGCTGGTGGCCTCGGGGGTGCCGATCACCTGGGACGTGCCCGAGCTCAGAGGCTTCAACTTTCGCGGCGGCGTGACGGTGATTCCGGAGTTTCTGGCGCTGTGGCTCGCGCTTTCGATCTACACCGCCTCGTTCATCGCCGAGATCGTGCGCTCGGGCATTCAGGCGATCTCCCACGGCCAGACCGAGGCCGCCCAGGCCTTGAGCCTGCCGCGTAACCTGATCCTGCGACTGGTGGTCATTCCCCAGGCCATGCGCGTGATCATTCCGCCACTGACCAGCCAGTACCTGAACCTGATCAAGAACTCGTCGCTGGCAACCGCCATCGGCTACCCGGATCTCGTGTCGGTGTTCGCCGGTACCACGCTGAACCAGACCGGCCAGGCCATCGAGGTCATCGCCATGACCATGGCGGTCTATCTGAGTATCAGCCTCACGGTCTCCATGTTCATGAACTGGTTCAACGCCCGCGTGGCGCTGGTCGAACGCTAGGCAAGGGTGGAAACAAACCATGATCCATAATCGCACCATGATCGACCCGCGCCCGGCCCCGAGAAACACCCTCGGCCCCGTGGCGTGGCTGCGCACCCACCTCTTCAACGGCCCCATCAACACGCTGTTCACGTTGATCGGCCTGTACGTGCTCTACCTGCTGGTGGTGCCCACGGTGCAGTGGGCGTTCATCGACGCCGACTGGGTGGGCACCACCCGGGACGACTGCTCCCGGGAGGGCGCGTGCTGGGTGTTCATCAATGCGCGCTTCACTCAGTTCATCTACGGGCTCTACCCCCGCTCGGAGATCTGGCGGGCCAACATCGTCTTCGCAGGCTTCTTCACGCTGATCGCCTGGCTCGCCATTCCGCGCCTGCCCTTCAAGCGCTGGGTAGCGGCCTTCGCGCTGCTGGTGTTCCCGGTGATCGCCTTCGTGCTGCTGTACGGCGGCTACTTCGACCTGCCCCGGGTACCCACCCACCGCTGGGGCGGGCTGATGCTCACGCTGCTGCTGGCCACTGTCGGCATGGTGGGGGCCCTGCCCATCGGCATCGTGCTGGCGCTGGGCCGGCGCTCGAACATGCCCATCGTCAAGAGCTTCTCGGTGGTGTTCATCGAATTCTGGCGCGGCGTGCCGTTGATCACGGTACTGTTCATGGCCTCGGTCATGCTGCCGCTGTTTCTCCCCACGGGCATCACCGTGGACCGGCTGGTGCGAGCGCTGATCGGCATCACGCTGTTTCAGAGCGCCTATATGGCCGAGGTGATTCGCGGCGGGCTTCAGGCGATTCCCAAGGGCCAGGAGGAGGCCGCCGCGGCCCTGGGCATGACCTACTGGAAACGCATGGGGCTGATCGTCATGCCTCAGGCGCTCAAGATGATGATTCCCGGCATCGTAAATACCTTCATTTCACTGTTCAAGGACACGACGCTGGTGATGATCATCGGGCTCTTCGATCTTCTGGGTATCGTCCAGGCCGCGCTTTCCGACTCCCGCTGGCTGGGTTTCTCGCTGGAAGGCTATGTGTTCGCCGCGTTCATGTTCTGGATCTTCTGTTTCAGCATGTCGCGCTACAGCCAGTATCTCGAACGCCGCCTCAACACCGGCCACAAGCGCTAACGCCGCTATTTGATTCAAGGACCCCCTCATGAGCGAAGCAGCTTTGAAACCCCAAGACCTGATGGTCGAGATGCGCGGCGTCAACAAGTGGTACGGCGACTTTCACGTGTTGCGCGATATCGACTTTGAAGTGAAACGTGGCGAGCGTATCGTGATCTGCGGGCCCTCAGGCTCGGGCAAGTCGACCATGATCCGCTGCATCAACCACCTGGAAGAACATCAGCAGGGCGAGATCGTGGTGGGCGGCGTGCCGCTCACCCAGGACGTCAAGCGCATCGAGCAGGTGCGCCGAAGCGTCGGCATGGTATTTCAGCATTTCAACCTGTTTCCCCACCTCTCCGTGCTGGAGAACTGCTGTATCGCGCCGATGTGGGTGCAGAAGAAACCCCGCCGCGAAGCCGAGGCCCAGGCGATGAAGTACCTGGAACGGGTGCGAATCGCCGAACAGGCCAAGAAGTATCCAGGCCAGCTCTCTGGCGGTCAGCAGCAGCGCGTGGCCATCGCCCGCTCGCTATGCATGCACCCGGACGTGATGCTGTTCGACGAGCCCACCTCGGCGCTTGACCCGGAAATGATCAAGGAAGTGCTGGACGTCATGATCGAGCTCGCCAACGAAGGCATGACCATGCTCTGCGTAACCCACGAAATGGGCTTCGCCAAGACCGTGGCGGACCGAGTCATCTTCATGGACCAGGGCCAGATCATCGAGGAGAACGCGCCGGAGCCGTTCTTCAACAACCCCCAGTCCGAGCGCACCCAGCTCTTCCTGAGCCAGATCCTCGGCCACTAGCCCCACTCGGTGATGCTGGCAGGCAAAAGCGCCGGCTGCTCGCGATGTCTCGTGAGCGGCCGGCCGGCCAGCGCAGTGAGCAGTATCTGCAGTGGGTCGCCGTGGCTCACTACCAGGATCACCTCTCCCGTGTAGCGCTGCTCCAGCGCCTCGATCGCCTCGCGCATGCGCGCCGCCACCCGACTCACGGGTTCGACCCCGCCGGTATCGTGCTCGGCACTGGCGGCGTCCTGCTCCCAGACCGTCGGATAGGCGCTGTCGGCGCCCCCCTCGAACTCACCGAACCCCCGCTCGCGCAGGCGAGTATCCACCGCCATGGAGAGGCCGAAGGCCTCGGCCACGCGTTGGGCGGTATGGGTAGTGCGCAAGAAATCCGAATGGACCACCTTCGTGGGCCTGGGCCAGGTCCAGTGCGCGATCCTGTCATCGAGCTGACGCTGGCCGGTATCGGAAAGCCCGAAGGCCTCGAGCCCGCGCTCCGGAGAGCTTATGATCAGCCCACGTTCGTTGGCCTGACTATGGCCGTGGCGCATCAGCAGATAGCGATTGCGCCAATGGTATAAGGAGCCCTGTAAAGTGCTTGACATAAGTTTGTCACAAACCCTACGTTGAAGAAGTGTCGTTTTCGAAAAACAAACATTTTATGCGCAGTAACGAAACTCACGCCGCTTACATTGCCACACGACGCTCAAAACTGCGCATAACTTCATAAAAATAACCCCACAATCGAGGTTCACATGACTACGTTCACTGCTTCCAAGCGCGCCTTCAAGCGTTCGCTGCTGGCGGGTGCGGTTCTCCCCCTAGCGTTCTTGTCCACTCATGCCTTCGCCGAGTGTGAGCGCGGCGACCTGGACGCCCTGTACTGCGATGAAAACGGCGACCTGGTCGCCGACCGTCCGACGGACGAGTCTAAGTGGCTCGATCCGGACACGCTGATCTTCGCCTACACCCCGGTAGAAGATCCTGCCATCTATACCGACATCTGGCAGCCTTTCATTGACCATCTTTCCGAGGTAACCGGGCGCGACGTGCGCTTTTTTGCCGTCCAGTCCAACGCCGCCCAGGTCGAAGCGATGCGCAGCGGCCGGCTGCACATTGCCGGGTTCTCGACGGGCCCCACCCCCTTCGCCGTGAACCTGGCCGGGGCCGTGCCCTTCGCACTGATGGGCTCCGACGACGGCCAGTTCGGCTACACGCTGCAGATGTTCACCCACGTGGATTCCGACATCCAGGACCTGGAGGACCTCAAGGGCAAGCGCGTGGCCCACACCTCGCCCACCTCCAACTCCGGCAACCTGGCGCCTCGGGCGCTGTTGCCGGAACTCGGCATCACCCCGGACGAGGACTACGAGGTCGTCTACTCCGGCAGCCACGACCAGTCGATGCTGGGCGTGGTCGCTCGCGACTACGACGCCGCACCGGTAGCCTCGGAGGTTGTGGATCGCATGGCCGCGCGCGGGCTCTATGATACCGACGACGTGCGCATGATCTACGAGTCCGACCGTTTCCCCACCACCTCCTACAACTACGCCTACAACCTGCATCCGGATCTGGTCGAGAAGATCGAAGAGGCGTTCTTCAGCTTCGATTTCGCCGGCACCGAGCTTGGCGAGGAGTTCGAGGGCGTGGAGAAATTCATTCCGATCAATTACAAGGATAACTGGCAGGTCATCCGTACCATCCAGGCCGCCAACGGCGTGAGCTATACCCAGGAAAACCTGGAGTAACCCTGGTCGCACCGCTCACGCGGTGCGACACTCTTTCGCGAATGAGTACGATGACATGTTAGTAATCAAGGATCTGGTCAAGCAGTACGGCCATGGCGAAGCGGTGCTCAAGGGTTTGAACCTGAGCGTCGAAGGCAACACCGTGGTCTCGATCGTGGGCGCCTCCGGAGCGGGTAAAAGCACCATGCTTCGCTGCATCAACCGGCTGGTGGAGCCTACCTCCGGCTCGATCACCCTCAACGGTACCGAGCTCGTCAACCTCAAGGGAGGAGAGCTCCGGCGCGCCCGGCGCAAGATCGGCATGGTGTTCCAGGGGTTCAATCTGCTCGACCGGCTCACGGTGATGGAGAACGTGCTGGCCGGAAGGCTCGGTTACGTGAATCTGTTCCAGGCCATTTCCCGACGCTACCCCCAGGCGGACATCGACCGCGCCTTCTATCTGATGGAGCGGGTCGGCATTGCCCACTACGCCAACAAGCGCGCCGATGAGCTCTCCGGCGGCGAACGCCAGCGGGTGGGGGTGGTGCGCGCGCTGATGCAGGACCCGGAAGTGCTGCTGGCGGACGAACCCACCGCCTCGCTCGACCCGCGTACCTCCGAGCAGATCATGATGCTGCTTCAGAGCCTGGCGGCGGAGCTGTCGCTGCCGGTACTGATCAACATCCACAATGTCGCCCAGGCGAAGACCTATACCGAGCGGGTCGTCGGCCTGCGTCACGGCAAGATGATCTTCGACGGTGCGCCGGTGGATTTCAACAAGGAGGCTCTGGAGGCGATCTACGGCGGTATCGAAGCGCCGGACGAGGAACTGGCGCCACCGCCGCCGAAGGAGGCCTCCCATGGCGTCTCCTGACACCGCGCCGGTCCGGCACTGGAAGAAGCCCCCGTTCATCGCCAATCCGCTGCTGCGCTATGGCCTTCTGGTCCTGGCTGCGGCGTACCTGATCTGGGCCTTCGGCTCGCTGCCGTTCAACTGGGCGCGGATCAGCGAGGGCCTGCCCCGGGCGGCACGCATCTTCAGCGGCGGCTTCCCGCCGAACTTCGACCGCTACGGGCTCCTGCTCACCGGGTTCAAGGAGAGCTTCCAGATCGCCCTTCTGGCAACGCTTCTGGGGGTACTGCTGTCGATCCCCTTCGCGGTGATGGCGGCGCGCAACATCGCGCCAATGCCCATTTACCTGGTGGGCCGCGCGATCATCATCGTCTCCCGAAGCTTTCACCCGGTCATCGTGGCGATCCTGTTCGTCGCCGCCGTGGGCTTTGGCCCGCTGGCGGGCATCCTGACCCTGACGCTCTACTCGATCGGCTTCGTCGGGAAGCTTCTGGCCGAGGAGATCGAGGAGATCGACTGGGGCCAGGTGGAGGCCATGCGCGCGGCGGGGGCGGGGTATCTGGCGACCCTCTTCTACGCGGTGTTCCCGCAGATCCTGCCGCGCCAGGTGGGGCTTTCCATGTACCAGCTCGACAGCAACCTGCGCGCCTCCGCCGTGGTGGGGATCGTGGGGGCCGGCGGTATCGGCGGCACCTTGATGAATGCCTTCGGGCGCTACGACTATGACTTCGCCTTCGCGATCCTGCTGGTGATCATCGCGGTGATTCTACTGAGCGAAGGCGTGAGCGGCTGGGTAAGGAAAAAGATATGGTAGATCACGCCGAACGACTCGCCGACCGCGTCTGGCAACGCTATGACCGCAAGGAGCGTCTGATCCGCTACGCCGTGCTGCTGCTCACCTTGATGCTGGTGGTCTGGGCGCTGCGGGACATCGACATCTTCTGGCCCTGGGTGTGGGACGCCCCCAACCAGATCTCGGGCCTTGCCGGGCGCATGTGGCCACCCAGCCCGGCGGGGCTGGCCAACATCCTGAGTGCGCTGCTCGAAACCGTGCATATCGCCACCCTGGCCACCTTCCTGACGATCTTCCTCGCCCTGCCGGTGGCCTACATCGCGGCTCAAAACACCACCCCCAACCGGGTGTGCCTGTGGATCGGACGCTTCATCCTGGTGGCCAGCCGCTCGGTGAACACCATCATCTGGGCGCTGCTGTTCGTGGCGATCTTCGGCCCCGGGGTGCTGGCGGGCATTCTCGCCATCGTGTTCCGCTCCGTCGGCTTCATCGGCAAGCTCATGGGCGAGGCCATCGAGGAGATCGACCGCCGTCCGGTGGAGGCGATGGAAGCCACCGGCGCCTCGAAAGCCAAGGTGATCGCCTACGCTATCGTGCCCCAAGTGATGCCGGCGTTTTTTGCCATCGTGATTCTGCGCTGGGACATCAACATCCGCGAATCCACGGTGCTCGGGCTGGTCGGGGCCGGCGGTATCGGTGTCATCCTCCAGGGTTCCATCGACACCTTCGCCTGGCCAACGGTGGCCACGATCCTGCTGGCGATCATCGTGCTGGTATTGATTGGCGAGGCGGTGACGAGCCTTCTGAGGCGCAAGGTGCTCTAGGCGTTGCCGAACGGGCAGGTGACTCAGTTGACCCCACACGCAAGGCTTGCCATGTTTAATGGACACTGACGACACGGAGGACGTTACTCATGCCGACCTATATCGTGGTTGCCGATGCGGGCCGAGCGCGGATCTTTACCCACGCCGCAGGCACGCTCACGGAGACGCAGAGCCTGGTGCACGCCGAAGGACGCATGCACGAGGGTGACTTGGTCACCGATAGCCCCGGCGGGGATGTCCATACCTCGTCCGCCGGGGCGACCCGTTCCTCGGCGGAAGGGGGTAAGGCCCTGCAACACGAGAACGAGCTGTTCGCCAAGGCAGTCACCCAACGGCTCTACGACGCCCGGGTGAACCATCAGATGGACGCGCTCGTGCTCGTGGCGCCGCCGACGTTTCTCGGGCTTCTGCGAGACAAGCTCGATGGGCCCACCCAGAAGCTGGTAACCCATACCCTGGCCAAGGACCTGAGCAAGGCCACCGCCGATGAGATCGAGCAGGCGATCAGCAGGCTCGACTGAGCAATGAAGGTGCCGTCACTCATCCTTCCCTCACGTCAAAGGCCGCTCATGTCGAGCGGCCTTTGACGTTCTTGCCGCGCTGGCGGCCCGCCATGCATTGATCAAGGCACCGGCGGCAGCGCGATATCGTCGCTCTTGCTGGCGCCGGCGGTCATCTCGCGACATAGCCGCAGGAATTCGCGCACGCCGGTGGTCAGGTACTTGTGGCGGTGCCAGATGAAGGTGAACTGGCGTTTCAAATCCAGCTCCGGTGTGGGAAGTGCGACGAGGCTCCCGCGCCGGAAGGCGTCGCGCAGCGCCAGTTTCGAGACGCAGCCGATACCCAGGCCCGACTCCACCGCGCGCTTGATGCCCTCGGTGTGCTCGAGTTCCAGAAGCATGTTGAAGCGGCTTCGGCGATGGCGCGCGGCATGCTCGAGCGTCATGCGCGTGCCGGAGCCCTCCTCGCGCATGATCCAGTCCTCGCGCAGCAGCTCTTCGAGCTCGAGATGCGCGCGCCCGGCCAAGGGGTGGCGCGGCGAGCAGAACACGCACAGCTCGTCCTCGACCCAGGGCTGACTGACGATCATCTCGTCGTCGCACTGACCCTCGATCAGGCCCAGGTCCAGCGCATGCTGGCGCACGCCATCGATGATGTGGCGCGTGTTGCGCACCGCAAGCCGCACGCGGCTGCCCGGGTAGCGCTGCATGAAGTCGCTGATCAGAAGCGTGGCCAGGTAGTTGCCGATGGTCAGGGTCGCTCCGACCTCCAGCGCCCCCACGCCATTTTGTCCGCGCAGAAGCTCCTCGATCTCCTCGGCGCGATCGAGAAGCGCCACCGCCTTGGGCAGCAGTTGAAAGCCCAAGGCGTTGAGCTTCAAGCGCTTGCCGAGGCGGTCGAGCAACTGGCAGTCGAACTGGCGCTCGAGCTCGGTCAGCGCGGTGCTGGTGGCGGACTGCGACATGGCGAGCGAGCGCGCCGCCTGGGAGACGCTTTCGTGCTGGGCCACGGCGACGAAGACCTCGAGCTGGCGCAGGGTGTAATGCATGCAAGGCCTATATCGATTTTACAGATAAGGATTATCAGTATAATTGGCTTAACAGATAAGACGCGACTATTTAGACTTACTCACATCAACGTCAACGTTCTTTTATTCTTTTCAAGAATATTGAATGCGAATGCCTTTCCATTGAATACCTTTCTATTGACAGGACATTCGCACCCCAAGGAGCCGTCATGAGCAAGTTTGCCCTGGAAGAAGTGCTGAGCGTTCATCATTGGAACGACACGCTGTTCAGCTTTCGCACCACCCGCGAGCGCAGCCTGCGCTTCAAGACCGGCCAGTTCGTGATGATCGGCCTGGAGGTCGACGGCAAGCCCTTGATGCGCGCCTACTCCATCGCCAGCCCTAACTACGAGGATCACCTCGAGTTCTTCAGCATCAAGGTGCCGGACGGCCCGCTCACTTCGCGCCTGCAGCACCTGAAGGTGGGCGATCAGATCATGGTCAGCAGAAAGCCGACCGGAACGCTCGTGTGCGACGACCTGCTGCCCGGACGCAATCTCTACATGCTCTCCACCGGCACTGGCTTGGCCCCCTTCATGAGCCTGATCCAGGACCCGGAGGTCTACGAGCGCTACGAGAAAGTGGTGCTGGTGCACGGCGTGCGTGAAGTATCGGAGCTGGCTTACGCCGACTTCATCACGAAGGAGCTGCCCGCCCACGAGTACCTGGGCGAAGACGTTGCCCAAAAGCTCGTCTACTACCCGACGGTCACCCGTGAAGAGTTTCACACCATGGGCCGGCTGACGGATCACATTCGTACCGGCAAAATTTTCGAGGATACCGGCCTTGCGCCGATCGATCCGCGCCAGGACCGCGCGATGATCTGCGGAAGCCCGGCGATGCTCGACGACACCAGCGCCCTGCTCGACGAACTCGGCATGAACATCTCGCCACGCATGGGTGAACCCGGCGACTACGTGATCGAGCGCGCCTTCGTTGAGAAATAGACGCTTTCATGCAAAAAGCCCCGTACTCGGCGAGTACGGGGCTTTTTATTGGCGCACCAGAAACGCGTGCGACTCAGACGGCATCCTTGCCGGTCTCGCCGGTACGGATACGGATCACCTGCTCCAGCGGCATGACGAAGATCTTGCCATCGCCGATCTTGCCGGTGTTGGCGACCTGGGTGATCGCCTCGATCACCTGCTCGGCCAGTTCGTCGTCGACGGCGACCTCGAGCTTCACCTTGGGCAGGAAATCGACCACGTACTCGGCACCTCGGTAGAGCTCGGTGTGCCCCTTCTGGCGGCCAAAGCCCTTAACTTCCGTCACGGTGATGCCCTGCACGCCGATGTCCGACAGGGATTCGCGTACGTCATCAAGCTTGAACGGCTTGATAATGGCTGAGATCAGTTTCATTGCGACATCCTTTAACTTGTAGCCCGTTATTATCTGGGTAAGCGAAGGTCACTGGAGGCCAAACGCGCCCTGTTCCCCTTAAGCATACACCGCTCCTGCCGGAGAATAAAAAGGCCTCCCGCAAAGGGGAGGCCAGGGGCGCTGACAGGTGCCCAGAATGCTTATTTCTTGACGCTGAACTCCGGGTAGGCCTCGAGGCCACACTCGGCGATGTCCACGCCCTCGTACTCCTCTTCTTCGCTGACACGAATGCCCATGATGGCCTTGAGTACCAGCCAGACCACAAGGCTCGCCAGGAAGACCCAGGCGAAGATACCGGCAATACCGATCAACTGCGCACCGAAAGAGGCATCGGCATTGTTGAAGGGAACCGCCAGCACGCCCCAGATACCCACTACGCCGTGCACCGAAATCGCGCCCACCGGGTCATCGAGTTTCATCTTGTCGAGCATGACGATGGAGCCCACAACGATTACCCCGCCAATGGCGCCGATCAAGGCTGCCCCTTGGGCAGTGGGTGAAAGCGGGTCGGCAGTGATGGCCACGAGCCCGGCAAGTGCGCCGTTGAGGGCCATGGTCAAATCCGCCTTGCGGAACCACAGCTTGGCCAGTACCAGCGCAGCGATGACCCCGGCAGCGGCAGCAGCGTTGGTGTTCACGAACACCTGGGCGACGTTGTTGGCCGAGGCGACATCGGAGAGCTTGAGCTCGGAGCCGCCGTTGAAGCCGAACCAGCCCATCCACAGGATGAAGGTACCCAGGGTCGCCAGCGGCATGTTGGCACCGGGGATGGCGTGGATCGCCCCGTCCTTGCCGTACTTGCCCCGACGCGGACCCAGAATCAGTACACCGGCAAGCGCCGCGGCAGCGCCAGCCATGTGCACGATACCGGAGCCGGCATAGTCGGAGTAGCCGACGGCGTCGAGCCAGCCGCCGCCCCAGGTCCAGTAGCCGGAAACCGGATAGATGACGCTAGTCATCACCACGGCAAAGGCCAGAAATGCCCAGAGCTTCATGCGCTCGGCCACGGCCCCGGAGACAATGGACATGGCCGTGGCCACGAACACCACCTGGAAGAAGAAGTCGGCACGCATGGCGTAGTAAGGCGCGTCTTCGCCGCCGCCCAGTGCCGCCTCGACACTGTTCTCACCGCCGATCAGAAAGCTCAGGCTCGGCAGAAAGCCGCCCTCGCCGCTCGAGTACATGATGGCGTATCCCACCAGCAGGTACATGGTGCAGGCGATGGCGAACAGCGCGATATTCTTGGTCAGGATCTCGGCGGTGTTCTTGCCGCGCACCATGCCGGCTTCCAGCATCGAGAAGCCGGCGGCCATCCACATGACCAGCGCGCCGCAGATCAGAAAGTAAAACGTATCGAGCGCATAGCTCAGATCGGTTACTTCATTCATGAGTCATTCCCCGTGTACGAATAACGTTGTCTTTTTAGAGAGGCAGTCGGTGAAAGAGGATCGAAAACGATGGACGGATAGCACCGCTGGAGCGTTATACCGCGTCAGCACCGCGTTCTCCGGTCCGGATACGGATGACGTCCTCGAGCGGCGTGACGAACACCTTGCCGTCACCGATCTTGCCGCTGTTGGCCGCGCTGCAGATGGCGTCGAGCACGCCGTCGAGGCGCGAGTCGTCCACCGCCACTTCCACCTTCACCTTGGGCAGAAAGTCGACGACGTACTCGGCGCCGCGATAGAGTTCGGTATGCCCCTTCTGACGCCCGAAGCCCTTGACCTCGGTGACCGTGATGCCCTGCACGCCGTTGTCGGCGAGTGCTTCGCGGACATCGTCGAGCTTGAAGGGCTTGATGATAGCGGTGATGAGTTTCATCCCGGTTCTCCTGCTGGATGGGTAGCGGCGCGCCGCCTGAACGAATGCACTGCCTCGCTAATGCGCATACCGTGCCACTCACCCTCATGGCCATTTAAATCAGCCACTTGAACGCTAAACGGCCTTTCCTGGCCGTCTCGACGAGCGAAGCCTGGAGACCGGCCCCAAGGGCTTGCACCAGCCGGGTGCGGAAAGAAAAATGCCTCGCATCATTTTGATGCAGCAAAATTTCGCGCCCCCGCGGCGAGGAAACATGCGTATTTCGTCCGCGTTGCGTATCCTTGTGAACAAGCAGTTCACTTCTATGCGTTCGTACCAGGAGATAGCCATGGCGACCCAAGACCGCATCAGCCGACTCGCGCAGCAGATCGGCGACCGCTTGCAGAATGCCTCCCACACCCCGGAGGATATCCAGAAAGGCGTGCAGCAGGTCATGCGCGGCGCCTTCGACCGGCTGGAGCTGGTGTCGCGGGAAGACTTCGACATTCTGATGGACGTGCTCCAGCGCACACGCTCGCGGGTCGAGGCGCTGGAGCGCCAGGTGGCCAACCTGGAAGCCTCCATCGATGCCGCCCAGGCAACCCAGGCACCGGCGATGGAAGCCGAAGCGCAGGCAACGCCTGCCCCGGCCGAGCCCGCCAAGAAAGCGCCCAAGCCGCGCGCCACCAAGGCCACCAAAGACGCCACCGGAATAAATCCCGACCTCGGCGAGTGAAACTGCAAGGCGCCGAGGGCGGTTCGAGGGCCGCGCTGGGCTGACGGCCAAGGCTCGATGTCGCCCCGCCGCGGCGCACCAATACGGGGCAGCACTCTTGAACGCCATTACCCACCAGACCCTGAACCAATGGGGACAACGGTTCGGCATTCGCTACTGCCTCGACGACACCCCGGCAGGGGCGTGGGTGGCGAGCGGGCAGGTCCACGATGTACGCCTGCTCGATTCGCTGCACCTGACGCTCTCGAACCTCGACATCGAGCGCGGTTATACCTCGTCGTCCTGTCAGAGCGTGCCGTGGTTCATCAGCGTGGTGCTGTCAGGCGGCGTATCGCTGACGCTGGGCGAACAGGCCCGTCGCCTGGGCCCCGGCGAAGGATTCTGCGCATCACTGGCGGCCGACCGGCCACTGGTCGTTCATCAACCCCGCCAGCGCCAGCTGCAAACCGTGAACCTCGCGGTGCTGGATACGGCGCCGCTGGAACTCCCCGCGCCATCGAGCCAGGACATGCTGCATACCTGGGCCCTGCCCACCGCCCTGCATCGCACGCTGTGCGATATGGCCCACCTGTCCGCCGGTAGCTGGCGCCAGCGGCTGACCTGGCAGGGGCTCGCCCTGCAACTGCTTGGCATCGCTCTTCCCGAGGGCCATGCAACCGCTCCCGTGCCGGGGCTTTCACCGCCCGAGCGGGCGCGGTTGACCGCGCTGCACGAACGCATTCGCCATCACCCCGGCGCAGAGTATCGTCTGGCGACCCTTGCCAGCGACGCCGCCATGAGTACGAGCAGCCTGCGCCAGAAGTTTCGCCGACTCTACGGCTACACGCTTTTCGAGCATATTCGACGCTGCCGGCTGGAGCAGGCCCGCCGCCTTCTCGCCCAGGGGCACAGCGTGCAGCAAGTCGCCCACGCCTGCGGTTTCAAGCATGCGACCAACTTCGCCACCGCCTTCAAGCGGGCCTTCGGTGTCACTCCCCACATCTCAAGCCTTCCGCCCTGAGCGCTATCGGCGCGCTCGTCGCCAACGGTTCCTCGCCTCCCTGCCTTGTGACATCACGCATAGCAAATCTGGCGCTACGCATACCTTTTCCGAGGCACAAAAGGTAATAATTCTCATTACCTAAAACAGCGTTTCGCCTTGCCATCAGGACCCATCATGCTGCCCACCCGCTCCCTCACGCTCGCGCCTGTCACCCTCGCCGTTCTTCTGGCATCGTTTGGTGCCCAGGCTCAAACCGCCTCGAGCAAGCTTGCGACCGTCACGGTGACCGCCCAGCAGGCGGCCACCAAGGTCGCCACCCCCTTTCTGGAAACACCCCAGAGCGTCTCGACCATCACCGACGAGCAGATGCAACGCCGTGGCGTCGATACCGTTCAGCGCGCCGCCGACTACACCCCCGGGGTGTACACCAATCAGGTCGGCGCCTCCAACCGCTTCGACTACCTCGTGCTGCGCGGCTTTTCCGACGGCAGCCTGAGCAACACGTTTCTCGACGGCCTGAAACTGATGGGCGACGCCAACTCCCACAGCACCATGAGAATCGATCCCTGGTTTCTGGACAGTATCGAAGTGGTGCGCGGCCCGGCCTCGGTACTTTACGGGCGCGCCTCACCGGGCGGGGTGGTGGCGCTCAACAGCAAGCGCCCCGAATTCGAGCCAGGCGGCGAGCTGCGCTTTCGGGTCGGAAATAATAACCAGCGCAGCGCCGCGTTCGATGTGACCGGGCCGCTGGGCGACACGCAGCGCGTGGCGTTCCGCCTGACCGGTATCGCTCACGCCGCCGATACTCAGTTCGACCCCGCCGAAGAAGAGCGTTACGCCATCGCCCCGCGCCTGACCTGGGACATGACCGATGCCACCAGCCTGACGCTCGAAGCGTATCTACAGGACGAGCCCGAAGGCGGCTACCACTCCGGCGTGCCCTTCGAGGGAGCCGTGGTACCCCGCAATGGACGCAGGATCAGCAACAACTTCTTCGATGGCGAGCCGGCATACGACGCCTACGAGCGTACCCAGCGGATGTTCGGCTACTCGTTGGAGCATCGCTTCAACGAGCAGGTCACCGGTCGTCAGCTGCTGCGCTACCTGAACTCGGACGTGCTCCTCAACCAGCCCTATGGATTCGGCTGGACATCGCCCACGTCCGACGAACTGACGCGCTACTACTCGGGGGCCGAGGAGTCGCTGGAGGCCTGGACCGTCGATAACCAGCTCGAAGCCCACCTCGACAGTGGGGCCATGGCGCATACACTGCTCTTCGGCGTGGATTACCAGCGCCGCGAGAACGATGTCGCCTGGCCCTCGGGCGCGTTTCCATCGCTGAACGCCTTCGATCCGATCTATGGCGTCGACCCGAGCGAGGTCACCTTCTACGCGCCGGTTCGCGAGCGTCACCAAATCGAGCAGACCGGCATCTACCTGCAGGATCAGATCGCTTTGGACAGCTGGCGCTTCACCCTGGGCGGGCGCTACGACTGGGTCAGCATCGACAACACCAACCGCGACACCAACGATAACAGCTCGCTCAGCGATACCCAGCTCAGCGGCCGCGCCGGCGTGGTTTACCTGTTCGACAACGGCGTGGCGCCCTACGTGAGCTACTCCACCGCCTTCACGCCCACCAGCTTCGTTGACGAGCGTGGCGATTTGCTCGCCCCCATGGAAGGCGAGCAGTGGGAGGCCGGCGTCAAGGTCCAGCCCGAGGGCAGCCAAAGCCAGTTCAGCGCCGCCGTTTTCCACATCCGCCAGGAGAACGTGGCGACCAAGGAACAGCCGACCGACCCCTACCGCGCCGTCGGCGAGATCGAGTCCCGGGGCTTGGAGCTCGAAGCGCAGACCCGGCTCACCGACACGCTGTCGCTGCAGGCGGGTTACAGCTTCACCGATATCACTTATGCCAAGAGCGACGACGGCAACGAAGGCAACAATGCCATCTACGCGCCACGTCATCAGCTTCAGGCCTGGGGCCACTACGCACCCACCGATGGCCTGCTGAGCGGCATGGACGCAGGCCTGGGCGTTCGCCACTACGCCGACATCGCCGCCGACCGCGCCAACACCGAGAAGGTACCCGACTACACCTTGGTCGACGCCACGGTGGGCTACGACTGGGGCCAGCAGGGCTTCGAAGGCGTTGAGACCCGCCTCAACGTCAACAACGTGCTGGACAAGGAGTACGTCGCCACCTGCAACTCGCTCGACTACTGCTACTTCGGCGCAGAGCGCAGCGTGACCGCCAGCGTCCACTACCGTTTCTGACCCCGCGCCCCGCGCCCAACGCTCGAGCCGCCGCGCTCGAGCGTTGGGCGTTGCCACGTTTGCAAACAATAAAGATTATCGTTTAAATATCGGCTGACTTCTCGAGTGATGCTCCCTCATGCGCCTGACCGCCCTTCTCGCCCGCGCCCTGCTGATGGCCACCAGCCTCGTGCCGTTCAGTGCCGCTCAGGCTCAATGGGCCACGCTGGACTGGACCATCGCCGAAACCCTCATGGCCATCGACGCACCGATCGAAGGGGTGGCCCAGATTCCCGCCTATCACGACTGGGTGGGCGAGCCGCGCATTCCCGAGACGGTGACGGATCTGGGGCTTCGCCAGTCGCCCAACTTCGAACTGATGGCCCGCGCCGCCCCCCAGGGTTTTTTGATCTCCACCATGGCCGCGGCACTCGCCCCGAAGCTTTCGCGCATCGCGCCAGTGACCTCGCTTGCGCTCTACTCGCCCGGCGCTCAGACCTGGAGCGAGGTGCTCGACTTCACCCGAAAGCTTGGCGATATCACTCAGCGACAAACCGAAGCCGAAGCGCTGATCGACGATACCGATGCGCTGCTCGCCCGGTTGCGCCAGGACATGCCCGCCGAGCCCCCGGCGCTGGTCATGATTCAGTTCATGGATGCCCGCCACGTGCGGGTATTCGGCCAGAACAGCCTCTACAGTGCCGTGCTGGATCGGTTGGGGATCGAGAATGCCTGGACGGCACCCACCAACGAGTGGGGTTTCACCCTGACGGGGATCGAGGCGCTGGCGCGCTTCGACGAGGCGACGCTGCTGATCGTCGACCCCATTCCCGCCGGGGTGGAAGAAGAGCTTGCCCGAAGCGGGCTATGGCAGCACCTGCCGGTCATCGAAGAGAACCGCGTCATTCGCCTGGCGCCAGTGTGGAGCTTCGGCGCATTACCCTCGGCCCAGCGCTTCGCCCGGGAGCTCGCCGCCGCGCTGGTGGATTCACGCAGCGGCGAGGAGACTACCAGCGGTAGCTGAGGCTGCCGATCACGCTGCGTGACTCGCCGAAGTAGCACCAGTAGTCGCAGCTGGCCACGTACTCCTTGTCGGTCAGGTTGTTGATATTGACCTGGGCCTGCCAGCCGTCGGCGAACTCGTAGCCGATCATCGCATCCACCAGGGTGTAGTCGCCCACCCGCGTGTCGCCGTCCACGCTCGAGCCAACGTAGCGCACCCCACCGCCCACGGTCACGCCGTCGAAGGCGCCACCGGCGGCGGTGTAGTCGAGCCAGGACGACGCCTGGTGGCGGGGAATCAGGCTCGCCCGCTCATCGTCCTCGAGCCGTGCATCGGTATAGGTGTAAGCGATGGTCGCGCGCAGGGCGTCGGTCACATAGCCCACGCCTTCGAGCTCGAAGCCCTGGGAGGTGCGCTCGCCCTCCTGCACCTGGAACCCGGCGGGAGAGGTGACCAGGGTATTGTTCTCGGACAGATCGAAGACCGAGGCGGTGACGTAGCCGTCCCACTCGAAGGGGGCGTACTTGACGCCGACTTCCCACTGCTCGCCCTTGCGCGGGTCGTAGAGCGCCCCGGCGCCGTCCACCTGACCCACCGGCTGGAAGGACTCGGTGTAGCTGATGTAGGGGTTGAGGCCGTTCTCGCCCAGGTACATCGCCCCGCCGGACCAGGAGAGTTCGCTGTCGTCGGAGCGCTCGCGGGTACCGGCGGTGCGGTTGGTGTTCTCGGTCTCGGCGCGGTCGTAGCGCACCCCGCCGAGCAGCACCCAGCGGTCGTCGATGCGCAGCTGGTTCTGCAGGTAGACCCCGGTCTGCTCCTTGTCGATGTCGCGACGGATGATCTGCTCGGGGGCCACCGGGGTGTAGTTGCCGTACTGCGGCGCGAACAGATCGATCGGCGCGCCGAAGGCGTAGTCGTCCGCCTCGTCACCGCGAATGCCCAGGTTCTGGTAGTCCAGGCCCACCAGCAGGGTGTTCTCGGTGCGCTCGGTGTACCAGTTGCCCACCATGCGGTTGTCCACGGTCCAGCTGTCCACGGTACCGTCGCGGTAAGTCAGCCCGCGGGTAGCGCGGCGCTCGTCGAGCTGGGACAGCACATAGGTGCTCGTCAAGTTCAGATCCATCTCGCTGTAGCGCAGATCCTGCTCGAAGGACCAAGTGTCGTCGAAGGTGTGGCGCAGCTCGTATCCCAGGCCCCACTGGGTGCGCTGGTTGCGATCGTAACCCGGCTCGCTGTAGTTCACCGAGCGCCCCACCCGGCCGAAGGGTGTGCTCTCCACGGTGCCGTAGGGCAGCTTGAAGCCGTTGACCGGCACGCCGTCGTCCTTCTGGAGGCTGGCAAGAAAGGTCACGCTGGTAGCGTCGCTGATATCCACTGCCAGGCTCGGCGCGAAGTAGTAGCGTTCGTTGTCGGTGTGATCCAGGTCGCCGTCGCGCTCCTTGTAGAGCCCCACCAGGCGGTAGCGCACGTCGCCGGTGTCAGTGACCGGACCGCTGGAGTCGATACCGATCTGGCGATGCTGGCGGTTGCCCACCTGCAGGTTCACCTCGCCCTGAGCGGTATCGGTAGGGCGCTTGCTGATCGCGTTGATCAGCCCCCCGGGCGGCGCCTCGCCGTAGAGGATCGACGACGGCCCCTTGAAGACCTCCACTCGGTCGAGCCCGAAAGGCTCCGGCAGCCATTGATAGAAACCTTCACGGTAGATGCGCAACCCATCCTGGTAGGTGGAGTGGTCGAAGCCGCGCACCTTCAGCCAGTCGGTGTCGTTGTCGCTGCCGTAGTGACCGGAAAGTACACCGGAGCGGTAGCGAAAGGTCTCGTCGAGCTGCTGGACGTTGCGCAGCTCGAGCTCTTCACGCTCCACCGTCGAGACCGGGCGTGGCGTCTCGACCAACGGAGTCGCGACCTTGAGCGCCGTGCCTACCACCACGACCGGGGCGCTTTCGATGGCGACCTCCTGGGCATGCGCCGTCAGCGCTCCCGCGGCGGCAGGCATCGAAAGGGCAATGGCGCAGACGAGCGGGCGCCGGGGAAAGAAATCACGGTGGAGCATGGAAGCAGTCTCTGTTGGAAGCAGGCAGGCAAAAAATGAGAATAATTGTCATTGATGCCAAGCGTAATACGCCCTCGCCTGGCTATCAAGCGTGCGGTAAATGCGCTACGTTGAAAGACAAAACAAAATTAGTCTTTCACTGCTCGGGGGAACACAATGACGCTTGCCATCGTGAACACGCGCGCCGGGGTGGGGCTCGACGCCCCCGCCGTGCAGGTCGAGGTGCACCTGACCAACGGCCTGCCGGGGCTGACGCTGGTGGGCCTGCCGGAGGCCGCCGTGAAGGAGAGCCGCGAGCGGGTACGCAGTGCGCTGGTCAACGCCGGCTTCGACTTCCCCAATACCCGGCGCATCACGCTCAATCTGGCGCCGGCGGATCTGCCCAAGGAGGGTGGGCGGTTCGATCTACCGATCGCGCTGGGCATTCTCGCCGCCTCCGGCCAGCTGCCGGTGGACGCGCTGGAGAGCATCGAGTGCGCGGGAGAGTTGGCCCTCGACGGCAAGCTGCGCCCGGTTCCCGGCATGCTGCCCTTCGCCCTGGCCACCAAGGCCGCCGGACGCCGGTTGATCGTCCCCAACGCCTGCGCCGACGAAGCCGCGCTTGCCGGCAATGGCCTGACCGTGCTGCCCGCCGCCACGCTCTGGGAGGTGGTGGCACACCTGCTTGACCAGGAGCGTATCGCCCCCCACGTGCTGCCCGCCCCGCCCAAGGCGCACAACCCGGCGCCGGACCTTGCCGATGTGCGCGGCCAGCACCAGGCGCGCCGGGCGCTGGAAGTCGCGGCTGCCGGGGGCCATAACCTCCTGCTGGCCGGCCCCCCGGGCACCGGCAAGACGATGCTCGCGAGCCGCCTGCCGGGCATTCTGCCACCACTGGACGAGGACGATGCCCTGCAGGTGGCCGCCGTGCGCTCGGTGTGCGGGCTGGCGCTCGAAGCCGACTGGGGCCAGCGCCCGTTTCGTCAGCCCCATCACAGCGCCAGCGCGGCGGCACTCGTGGGCGGCGGCTCGAAGCCCAAACCCGGCGAGATTTCGCTCGCCCACATGGGCGTGCTGTTTCTCGACGAGCTGCCGGAGTTTTCCCGAAGCGTGCTGGAGGTCTTGCGCCAGCCCCTGGAAACCGGCGAGATCCATCTGTCGCGCGCCAGCCACGAGCGCCGCTACCCGGCGCGCTTTCAATTGGTCGCGGCCATGAACCCCTGCCCCTGCGGTCACCTGGGCGATCCGCGCAACCGCTGCCAGTGCACGGCCAGCCAGATCCAGCGCTACCAGGCGCGGCTCTCCGGGCCGCTACTTGACCGTATCGACCTGCAGGTGGAAGTCCCGGCGCTGCCGCCGGAGCAGCTCACCGCCCAGACGCCGGGCGAGTCTTCTGAAGCGGTGCGCGAGCGGGTGATGGCCGCCCGCGAGCGCCAGATGGAAAGGGGCGCACTCAACAGCCAGCTCGGCGGCAAGGCGCTGGAAGCCGCCTGCGCCCTCGACGACGAGGAGCGCGCCTGGCTCGCCGGGGTGCTGGAAAGACTCAAGCTTTCGGCCCGCGCCTACCACCGCGTGCTGCGGGTGGCGCTGACGCTTTGTGACCTGGAAGGCGCCCCCAAGCCCGCCCAGGCGCACCTGATCGAGGCGATCGGCTACCGCCAGCTGGATCGGCTCTTGGGCAAGGGGTGAGCGCTCCTCCTACCCGGCGTGGCGCCCGCTCATCACCCAGGCCGTCCAGGAGCCGTCGAACAGTGAAAGCCGTTTGTACCCGGCAAGCTCGGCGGCCACCCACAGGATGCACGCAGTGATGCCGGAGCCGCAGCTGAAGGTCAGGTGATCCTCCGGCGACAGTCCTCTTTCGTGCAGCAGCCGGGCAATCGCCTCGGGGCTTTTGAAGTAGCCGTTCTCCAGCACCTCGGGAAAGGGCAGGTTGCAGGCGCCGGGAATATGGCCGCTCGCAAGCTCCGGGCGGGGTTCCGGGGCCTCGCCGGAAAAACGCCCGGCGCTTCTGGCATCCACCAGCGTGAAGCGCGGCGTGGCGATATTGGCCTCCACGTCATCGATGCTGACCACGCTCTCGTTGGCCGAAAGGGCGGGCGGCGTTGCAAGCGGCGTCGGCGCGCTATAGCCCTGCTGCACCGGCAGCGACTGCGCAAGCCACCCCGGCAGGCCGCCGTCGAGCAGCCGTACGTTCGTGAAGCCCGCCTGGGTCAGCAGCCAGTAGGCACGCGGGGCCGAAAATATACCGCGGTTGTCGAACACCACGATCTCGTCATCGATCGAAAGCCCGAGCTGCCGGCACGCCTCCCGCAAGGAGGCGAGCGCCGGCAGCGTGTGCGGGAAGGGCGCGCTCGGGTCGGAGAAGACCCGCTCGATATCGAACGCGAGCGCGCCGGGTAGCGTGCGGCCATCCTCGGCAACGAAAGGGGCGATGGGGCTATTGGGCAGCGAGGCGTCCAGTATCTTGGGCGGCAAAGGGGACGCTAAACGCTCCACGAGCGCCTGAGCAGAGATTAGAATATGTGACACGTGATGAACTCCCATGGATCTGAAAATGACGGTGGTACGAGCAGTCGCAAGCTGACACTGGGCAGGTCCTCGGCTTACTCTAGCCGCCTCGCCACAGAAAGGAACCCTGCGTGCGTCTTTTGATCCTCGCCACCTCGACCGGGGCATTCTTCAACCTCTACCAGCTCCAGGCGCTCTACCCGTGGCTCGCCGCGCGCTTCGAGGCAACGCTCACCCAGGCGGGTTGGCTCAACATGGCCACGCTGCTCGGCATGATGTTCACCGCTCCCTTCGCCAGCCGCTGGACGCGCCATCTGGCGCCGGCCAACGCCATTCTCGCCGGTATCGGGCTGCTGGTCGTATTGAACGCCCTGCTGGCGGCGAGCGCCACGCTCACGGGTCTTTGGCTCGTTCGTCTGGTCCAGGGGGTCGTGCTGCCCTGCGTGCTCACCGCCTGCGTGGCGCTCCTGGCCGGCGCCAAGAGCGAGCGCCAGCGCGCGCAGTGGGTGGGGCTGTTCGTGACCGGCACCATCGCCGGCAGCACCTTGAGCCGTTTCTACCCCGCCTGGGCGCTCGATACGCTGGGCTGGGCCGGCGGGTTCGGCAGCGCCGCAGGGCTTCTCGGCGTGGCGTGGCTGCTCCTTCTTCGCCAGCGCCGGCATACTCCTGACTACGCAGCGCCCGCCGCCCAGCCGCCCTTTCGCGAACTCCTGAAAAAGGCGCTCGTCGAGACGCGGCTGCGGCTTGCCTTCATCGTCGGCTTCAGCCTGCTCTTCACCCAGAGTGCCATCTTCACCGCCCTGGGGCTCAAGCTCGCCCAGCCGCCTTTCATGCAGAGTGCCGCGCAGATCGGGCTCGTCTATCTGGCGAGCCTGCCCGCCATCGCGGCGGTGCTGGCAAGCCCCCGGCTCTACCAGAACCGTCGGGAGACGCCCTTCTTCGCCGCGTTCGCCGGGCTCGTGTGGCTGTCGCTTGCCATCATCGGGCAGGGGTATGCCTCGATCATCGCTGGCGTGATCCTCTTCTCGGTCGGCACCTACCTGCTGCAGACCTTGACCACGCGCCTGGTCAGTCGCGCCGAGCGCGTGCCCGCGGCGTTCGCCAGTGGCATGTACCTTGGCTTCTACTACGCCGGCGGGGCGCTGGGAGCGATTCTCTCCGCTGCGATCTTCAGCCGCGCGGGCTTCGCGGGGGTGCTGGGGCTAGTGGCGGCGGTGCAGCTGGCGGCGGTGGGCATGATATTCGCTTCAACCCTGGGAGCAGGAAAACGTCGGCGACCCTCAAACAAGGCGTGATTCCGGCATTCAACTCAAACGCCGCCGCGAAGCCAGCCCATAGCCGATCAGCCCGAGCACGGGCCCCGGCACCAGCAACCAGGCGGCGTCGAGGCCGATGCGCTCGAACAGCGCGGTGACGAAAGCGATAGCGACCACGGTGATGGCGAAGCCGATGGCATTCAGGATGGCCAGTGACGCCCCTACCGCCGTCGGCGGGCAGGTTTTCGACGCCAACGCCGAGAACTGCGGCGAGTCCGCGACCACCGCCGCCCCCCAGACCAGCAGCAGAAGCGCCAGCCCCGCCGGCGGCAGCGCGCTCCAGAAAAGCGCGAACGCCACCGCGCAGAGCCCTGAGAGCGCCAGCGCCGAAAGCGCCACGGCGGCGCTGCCGAAACGCCGCGACAGCGCTCCGCCCAGCAGGCAACCCATCGCCCCCACGCCGATCACGGCAAAAGCCATGCCCGAGACGCCCAGCCCCGGGTAGGCGGCGGCGAGCGGGGAGTTCGCCACCAGCAGCGGCACTACCGTCCAGAAGGCGTAGAGCTCCCACATGTGGCCGAAATAGCCCCAGGCGGCAGCCCGAAAACGGCGCACCGCGAAGGCCTCGCGAAGCCCGGTTCGTGGATGAGAGGAGGTGCGCTGCACTGGCAGATGCGGCCCGTCACCCAGCCGCCAGATCAGCGCCGCCCCGATCAGTGCAAGCAGTGAAGAGGCGCTGATGACGAGCGGCCAGGGCAGCGCCGCACCCAGCTCCCTGAGCCCGTGGGGCAAGGCAGTGCCGAGCGTGAGCATCGCCACCAGCTGGGCCAGCGCCTGGCCGGTGCGCTCGGGGGCGAAGCTCACCACCAGCTTCATGCCCACCGGGTAGATGCCGGCAAGGCAAAGCCCGACCAGAAACCGCCACACAAGGCCGTCGGCCAGGCCTTGGGCGGCCCAGGCGAACAGGCCGTTGAACAGCGCTCCCGCCAGGGCGCTGGCCACGAACAGATGGCTTGCACGGAAGCGGTCGGCGAGCCCGGTCAGCGCCAGCGTGAGCGTGCCAAGAATGAAGCCGCCCTGCACCGCGCCGGTCAGCCAGCCGATCTCGACGGCGCTGACGCCCCACTCGCGGGCAAGCTCCTGCATGGCGCTGTTGGCGCTGAACCACAGCGAGGTGCCTAGCAGCTGGGCCAGGGCGATCACGGCGACCGCGTGGCGGGCAAGCCCTGCCGGCCGAGAGGAAGAAGGCGTGGGTATCACGGGCGGGCGGCTACTTGGAGACCAGCGCATTCGCGGCCGGCTCACCGCTGGTCGCCCGCGAGGCCGGCGGTGCGGGAAGGTCGGTGTCCACCGCGTCGACGAACGCCTCCAGCTGCGCGAACAGCGCCTGGCGAATGGCCGGCGACTCGTTGACCAGATGATGGCGCGCCTGGGGATGGCGATACACCGTCGCCGCGGGGAATTTCGCGGTCAGGATCTCGAGATTGCGTTCCCAGTCCACCGTGGTGTCCTGCTCGCCTTGCAGGATCAATGTCGGCAGCGCCAGCGGCTCGAAGGCCAGCAGCTTGGGAATCCAGCGGCGCATGGCCGAGATCCAGACAACGCTCAAGCGTTCAGGCTGCAGCGGGTCCTGGTCGCGCAGAAAGGCGGTGAAGGTCTCGTCGGTGGAGTTGGGCCGGTACTTGCGCGGCAGCTCCTTGACGAAGGGGCTGGCGATCAGATGCACCCAGCTCGCCTGCCCCCAGCGCCAGGGGCGCACCAGCGGCGCCAGCAGCACGATGCCCGCCCAGCGCGCCGCCTCGCGCTGCTCCAGGGCGTCGGTGGCCAGGATCGCCGCCCCGGTGCTCTGGCCGATGCCGAGCCAGGGGGCCGGGGCCAGGTCCGCCGCGTCGAGCGTCCGCTTGACGTGGCTGAAACAGTGCTGATAGTCGTCGAACTCACCGATTTCCGCTCGCGGGCCGCTGGAGAGCCCGTGTCCCGGCAGGTCCCACAGCACCACGAGCCAACCCTTCTCCAGCAGGCTCTTCAAAAGATGGCGGTAGAGCCCCAGGTGATCGAAGTAGCCGTGCACCACGAACACCGTGCCCTTGGGCGCGATGGGGCTCCACACCTGGCACCACAGGTTGAAGCGCCCGGTATCGATGAACCCGGCGTAGACCGACGGGGTGCTCGAAAACAGCGCATCGAGCCGGTAGTGGTGGAAATACGCCTCGACCGCCCGGGTCATGGCCGTGCCCGGGGCAAGATAGTGCAGCGCCGGCGCGTCCGGCGCCTGCTCGAACACCTCTGATAGATGCTGAAACTCGTGCATTGCGTCTCCCTGTCGTCAGGAACATCCCTGGCGTTGGCGCGCCTTTATTATCATTTAGTCGAGCATGGCGGCGCTTTGGCGTTTAGGCTGTTTACATGCCCCAACCTTTATGGAAGTATTTTCCATAAATCGTTTTCATCCTGGCCGTGGCAGCCTCATCCACCCACGGGCACTTCTCGAGGAGAGACCCATGAGCGAGCGTATCACGCGTCACCGTCTGCAGGTGGCCGCCGAGCTGGACCGTTTCATCAACGAACAGGCTCTGCCGGGCACCGGCGTCGACGAACAGGCTTTCTGGGCCGGCGTCGATGCCCTGTTCCATGATCTTACTCCGAAAAACCAGCGCCTGCTGGAAGAGCGCGACACGCTGCAACAGGCGCTCGACGGCTGGCACAAGGCGCACCCGGGCGCGGTGACCGACATGGCCGCCTACCAGCGCTTTCTTAAAGAGCAAGGCTATCTGGTCGATGCACCGACCAGCGTCAATGTGACAACGGCCAACGTCGACCGTGAAGTCGCCGTTCAGGCCGGCCCGCAGCTGGTGGTCCCGGTGAGCAACGCCCGCTACGCGCTGAACGCCGCCAACGCTCGCTGGGGCAGCCTGTACGACGCGCTCTACGGCACCGACGTCATCTCCGAGGAAGACGGGGCCGAGAAGGGCAAGAGCTTCAACCCCAAGCGTGGCGAGAAGGTCGTGGCCTACGCCCGCGAGGTGCTGGACCGCGCAGCGCCCCTGGCCACCGGCTCCCACGCGGATGCCGAAGGTTATCGTTTGCGCGACGGCCACCTGGTAGTGCGCCTGGAAGGCGGTCGCGAGACCGGATTAAAAGATCCGGACAAGCTGATCGGCTTCGACGGCGACGAAAGCGCGCCGAGCGCGATCCTGCTCGCCAACAACGACCTGCACCTCGAGATCCAGATCGACGCCACCGATGCCATCGGCAAGACCGACCCGGCGGGCGTGAAGGACGTCGTCGTCGAGGCCGCACTGACCACTATCATGGACTGCGAAGACTCCGTGGCCGCGGTGGACGCCGAGGACAAGGTCGGCGTCTACCAGAACTGGCTCGGCCTGATGCGCGGCGACCTGGAAGAGCAGATCGAGAAAGGCGGCAAGACCACCACGCGTAAACTGGGCGCCGATCGCACCTGGAAGACCACGGACGGCGGCAGCGTCACCCTTCCCGGGCGCTCCTTGATGTTCGTGCGCAACGTGGGCCACCTGATGACCACGCCGGCGATCCTCGACGAGAATGGCCATGAGTTGCCGGAAGGCATTCTGGATGCCGTGGTCACCTCGCTGATCGCGCTGTATGACCTGAAGAAGGACGCCGACCAGCCGCGCAACTCGCGTGCCGGCTCCGTCTACATCGTCAAGCCGAAGATGCACGGCCCGAAGGAAGTGGCGTTTGCCAACGAGCTCTTCTCGCGCGTGGAAGACATCCTCGGCATGAGTCGCGATACCCTGAAGATGGGCATCATGGACGAAGAGCGTCGCACCACGGTCAACCTGAAAGCATGCATTGCCGAGGCAACCTCGCGCGTGGTGTTCATCAACACCGGCTTTCTCGACCGCACCGGCGACGAGATGCACACCGCCATGGAAGCGGGCCCGATGGTGCGCAAGGGCGACATGAAGGCCGCCAAGTGGATCACCGCTTATGAAAAGAACAACGTCGAGGTGGGCCTTGCCTGTGGCCTGCGCGGCCGCGCCCAGATCGGCAAGGGCATGTGGGCGATGCCGGATCTGATGCACGCCATGCTCGAGCAGAAGATCGGTCACCCGAAAGCCGGCGCCAACACCGCCTGGGTGCCCTCGCCCACCGCCGCGACGCTTCACGCGCTGCACTACCACCAGGTGAAGGTGGCCGACATCCAGCGCGACATGGAGAGCGCCGGCGAATCCGACCTGCTGGAGGATCTGCTCAGCGTGCCGGTGGCCGAGAACGCCCACTGGTCTAGTGAGGAGATCCAGCAGGAGCTCGACAACAACTGCCAGGGCATCCTGGGCTACGTGGTGCGCTGGGTCGAGCACGGCGTGGGCTGCTCCAAGGTGCCGGACATCCACGATGTTGGCCTGATGGAAGACCGCGCCACACTGCGCATCTCCAGCCAGCACATCGCCAACTGGCTGCACCACGGTATCGTCGACGAGGCGCGCGTGAAGGAGACGCTCACGCGCATGGCGAAGGTGGTCGACGAGCAGAACGCCGGTGACGCGAGCTACACCGCCATGAGCAGCCACTTCGAGGATTCCAGTGCCTTCAAGGCAGCATCGGATTTGATCTTCAAGGGCCGCGAGCAGCCGTCGGGCTACACCGAGCCGCTTTTGCACGAGTGGCGCCAGGTGGATAAAGCCAAGTAAGCACAGGTAGCAACACAAGCCCCGAGCCACTCGGGGCTTTTTTGTGGCATCGTGAAAGAGCGTCTACTCACGTGGAGACAACAACAATGACCGTCATGACCGTCGACGAGATCGAACGTTTTCTGGACGAGGTATTTCCCCAGCGCATGGGCCGGATAGAGAGCGTAGGGGAGATGCGCGCGACGATGCGCTTGAAAATAGGCCACGAGCACCTGCGCCCCGGCCCCCGGGTGAGCGGGCCGACGATGATGGGCTTTGCCGATGTGGCGCTGTACGTGGCGATTCTGGCGCAGATCGGCCCGGAGCCAATGGCGGTGACCTGCGACCTGAACTGCCACTTTCTGCGCGCTGCCTCGGGAGATCACGACATTATCGCCCACGC
Organism: Vreelandella malpeensis; assembly: GCF_020622355.1. GTDB lineage: Bacteria > Pseudomonadota > Gammaproteobacteria > Pseudomonadales > Halomonadaceae > Vreelandella > Vreelandella malpeensis. The sequence goes on from NZ_WHVL01000003.1 coordinate 268,168, forward strand.
CCGGCTGATCAAGCTCGGTCGGCGCATGGGCGTGGGGGAAGTGCAGGTGTATTCGACGAGCGACGACGCGCGCCCGGTGGCGCACGTCGTTGCAAGCTACGCCCTGCCGATCAAGGACTAGATCGCGGGTAGCCGGTCGAGCATGCGATCCAGTGTGAGCGGGTAGTCGCGAAGGCGGATGCCGGTGGCGTTGTACATGGCGTTGGCCACCGCCGCCGCGCCGCCGCAAATGCCCAGCTCGCCCACGCCCTTGGCCTTGAGCGGTGTCGAGGCGCCGTCCAGCGTATCGAGGAAGATCACCTCCTGCTCGGGAATGTCCGCGTGCACCGCGATCTCGTAGCCCGCCAAGTCGTGGTTGGCGAAAAAGCCCCGGGCGGTGTCGATGCTGAGGCTTTCCGACAGCGCCGCGCCGATCGACATGACCATGCCGCCGAGCACCTGGCTGCGCGCGGTGATCGGGTTGAGAATGCGCCCGGCGTCGCACACCGAGAGCATCCGGCGAAGGCGTGTCTCGCCGGTGTAGGCGTTGACCGCCACCTCGACGAAGTGTGCGCCGAAGGTGCCAAGTTCGATCTCATCCTGGAAGTCGCCGAAGTGCAGCGTATCCTCGCCGACGAGCTCCTCGCCTTCGATCTCGAAAAGCCCCAGGTCCTGATCACCTGACACTACCCGGCCATTCTCGAAGCGCGGCGATTCGATGCTCAAGCGCTTGCCGATCTCTTCTTGCAGCGCCAGGCACGCCGCGTAGACGCCCGCCGTGGAGCTGGCCGCGCCGAACTGGCCGCCGGAGCCCGACGACACCGGGTAGGCGCTGTTACCCAGGCGCACCTCCACCTCGTCCATCGTGACACCCATGGTTTCCGCCACGGTTTGCGCGATGATGGTGTAGGAGCCGGTGCCGATGTCGGTCATGTCGGTCTCGACGACCAGCTTGCCCTGACTCAAACGCACCCGGGCGCCGGAGTCCATGGTGATCGCGCCGCGATAGGCGCCGGCCACGCCCTGGCCGATCAGCCACTGCCCCTCACGCCGGCTTCCCGGCACCTTGTTGCGCTCGCGCCAGCCGAACGCCTCAGAACCCTTTTGCAGGCACTCGACGAAGTGGCGATCGCTGTAGCGCTTATGCGGCTCTTCGGGATTGACCTGGGTGTCGTTGAGAATGCGGAACTCCACCGGGTCGAGGCCGAGCTTCTCGGCCATCTCGTCCATGGCGATCTCCAGCACCGCCAGGCCCGAGGCCTCGCCGGGGGCGCGCATGTCGGCGGCTTCCGGCAGGTTCATGTCGATGGCGTGGTGCGCCACGCGGCGATTCTCGCCGGCGTAGAAGCAGCGGGTCTGGTTCACCGCGTCCTCGCCGCTGCCGCCGGGCAGCGTGTGGGAGATCGCCGAATGATCGAAGGCGGTGATGCGGCCATCCTTGTTCGCGGCGATGCGCAGGCGCTGCACGGTGCCGGATCGGTGGGTGGCGTTGTTGAAGATGAACGGACGCGGCAGCGCGACCTTCACCGGCCGGCCGGTTTCGCGAGAGCCGAGGGCCGCCAGCACCGCATCGGCGCGCAGCCACAGCTTGCCGCCGAAGCCGCCGCCCACGAACGGGCTTTCCAGGCGAATGTCCGCCTCGTCGAGCTCCAGCGTGGTGGCCAGCGCCTTCTTGCTCCAGGCGATCATCTGGTTGGAGGTCCAGAGCGTCAGGTGCTTGCCGTCACACCAGTCGGCGATGGAGGCGTGGGGCTCCATCATGGCGTGGCTTTGCGAGGCGGTGTGGTAGATCTCGTCGATGCTTACCTCGGCGCGCTCGAACGCCGCGTCCACATCGCCCACCTCGTTGATCACGTCACGATCCTGCAGGCGCTTCCAGGCATCGTCCAGGTCGAACTCGCCCGGCGTCTCCTCGTACTCCACCTCGATGAGCGAGGTGGCCGCGCGGGCCTGCTCTAGCGTTTCGGCCACCACCACGGCGATCGCCTGATGATAGTGCTCGACGAGGTCGCCGCCGAACAGCTTGGCGACGTTGCTGTCGGCGCGCGGCAGCTCGTCGATGTCCAGCGCCGTGATCACCGCCGCCACGCCCTCGGCGTTGCGCGCCGCTGCGGCGTCCATGCGCGTGATGCGCCCCTTGGCGATGCTCGCACCCAGCGGGTAGCCGACCAGGTGATTCTCCACCACGTCGTTGCGCTCGTAGGCATAGGGGGCGGTGCCGGTAACCTTCAGCGCGCCGTCGATGCGCTTATGGGGTTTACCGATGATCCGGGCGCGGTCGAACAGGTTCTCATCCGCTGACTGATTGAAATCCATGAGTCACTCCTTGGCCAGAAGGGCCGCCAGCGTGCGTTCGGCCAGCACCAGCTTGTAGGCGTTGTCGGGGGTGGGGCGGGCGCCGTCAAGCAGCTTGGCCATGACCGCCGTGGCACCATTGGCGAGCTCGGCGTCGGCATCGTCGCGCCGCCAGGGCCGGGGAGCAACACCCCCCAGCGCGACGCGGCCCTCGCCGTTCTCCTGTTCGATCAGCGCCACCGAGACCAGCGCGAAGGCGTAGGAGGCGCGGTCGCGCACCTTGAAGTAGCGCTGGGTTCCGCCTACCGGGGCCGGCAGTACCACGGCGGTGATGATCTCGCCCGGCGACAGCGCGTTTTCAACTTCCGGGGTATCGTCGGGCAACAGGTAGAACTCGTCGAGGGTGAGCCGGCGGGTGCGCCCTTCCGGGTCGATGGTCTCCACCTCGGCGTCGAGCACACGCAGCGCCACCGCCATGTCCGACGGGTGCGTGGCGATGCAGTGATCCGAGGTGCCGATCACGCCGAGCTGACGGGTGTCGGCGCCCTCGTCGAGGGCGGCGCAGCCCGCGCCTGGCTCGCGCTTGTTGCAGGGCATCTTCGGATCGAAGAAGTAGGGGCAGCGGGTGCGCTGCAGAAGATTGCCGCCGGTCGAGGCCTTGTTGCGCAGCTGGCTAGAGGCGCCGGCGAACAGCGCCCGGCTGAGCACCGGGTAGTCGCGCCGGATGCGCTCGTCTGCACCGAGGGCGGTATTGCTGACCAGCGCGCCGATTCTGAGTCCGCCGTCGTCGGTGGCGGTGATCTCGTCGAGGCCGATGTGGGTGACGTCGATCAGGTGCGGCGGCACTTCGATCTCGTGTTTCATCAGATCCAAGAGGTTGGTGCCGCCGGCGATGAACTTGCTGCCCGGCATTTCAAAGGCGCGCTTGGCCGCCTGGGCGGCATCAATAGCGCGCTCGAACGAGAAGGCTTTCATGCGCGCTCCTTGGCGACCTGCCGGATGGCCTCGAGAATGTTGGCGTAGGCACCGCAGCGGCAGAGGTTGCCGGACATGCGCTCGCGAATTTCCTCGTCGCTCAGTTCGATCGGGCCCGTGAGCTCCTTGGTCACGTGGCTCGGGATGCCGGCACGGATCTCCTCGAGGGTCGCCTTCGCCGAGCAGATCTGGCCCGGCGTGCAGTAGCCGCACTGGAAGGCATCGTGGTCGATGAAGGCCTGCTGCATCGGGTCCAGGTGCTCGACGCCGCCGACACCTTCGATGGTGGTGATCTCGTCGTCCTGGTGCATGACGGCCAGGGTCAGGCAGGCGTTGACCCGCTGGCCGTCGATGAACACCGTGCAGGCGCCGCACTGGCCGTGGTCGCAGCCTTTCTTGGAGCCGGTCAGGTTCAGGTGCTCGCGCAGGGCATCGAGCAGCGTGGTGCGATTATCAAGCGTCAGCTCGTGGCGCTGGCCGTTGATGGTCAAGGCAACGCTTGAGCGCGTTTGAGCGCTCTCGCGATGCTTCTCGAACGTCGTCGTTGAGGTCATTTTCATTGCCTTTAATTATGATGCGGTACCGGGTCACGGTCATGACGGGTTAAGCATAGACGCGAATGGAAGGCTCGGCCCGGCGTATCCGATAACCTGCATCAAGACTCATCGACTGGTCTACGCTGGAGGAGCAGCCCGGCTCGACCGCCCCGGCGCCCAACGAGGAACGCGTAATGTCATGCAACATCTGGATCTGAAAGTCATCGAGCGCTCGCTTGCCTGGTGCGACCAGGGCGAGACGGTCTGGCTGTGCACGGTGCTGGAAACCTTCGGCTCCTCGCCCCGAGCGCCAGGGGCGTGGCTGTGTGCCAACGCGCGCGGCGAGCACGTCGGCTCGCTCTCCGGCGGCTGCGTGGAGGAAGATTTCCTCGCGCGCCTGGGGCGCGGCGCTTTTGAGGCGCCGATCACCCAGACCCGCTACGGCGAGGGCGAAGGGGCCGTGGCCAACGTGGCGCTGCCCTGCGGTGGCGTGCTCGACGTGCTTGTCGAGCGCCTGCCGTCCACCCCCGCCACCCGCACCCACCTGAGCGAGATTCTCGCAGCACTTAAGGGCCGCGAGCCGCTGATTCGCCGAATCGATACGGTAAGCGGCGAGCGCGCCTTCATCCCCGCTCCGCCCACCGGGCCGCGCGTAGAGATCGAGGGTGATGTCATCGAGCTTCGCGTCTCGCCGGCCCACCGACTGGTGATCGCCGGCATCTCGCCGATCACCGCGCCCTGTGCGGCCTTTGCGGTGACGCTCGGCTTCGAAGTGATCGTCTGCGACCCGAGTGAGGCCACCTGCCAGGCCTTTGATGTGCCCGGCGTTGAAGTCCACGCCACCCTGCCCTCGGCTTTCATTTCGGATCGCACCTGCCACGGCGCCACCGCCGTGGTGGCCCTCACCCACGACCCGCGCATCGATGACCTGGCGATGATGGAAGCGGTGTGCACGAAGGCGTTCTACATCGGCGTGATGGGATCGCAGCGCACATCAAAAGCCCGGGCCGAGCGGCTCGCGCGCTCCGGAGGCTTGAGCGAGGCGGACATCGCGCGCATCCACATGCCGATTGGCCTTGCGCTCGGCAGCAAGACCCCGGCGGAAATCGCGCTGGCGGTGATGGCGGACATCGTGCGCGTGCAGCATGGCAAAGCGCTCGATGAGCTGTGAGCCGGTCGTCGCGCTGGTGATGGCGGCGGGCTATTCGCGGCGCTTCGGCGCCGCGGACAAGCGCCTGGCGCCGCTTTGCGCTAGTACGCTGCTGGCGCAAAGCGTCGATAGCGCCCGGCGGGCCTTTCCCGTGGTACGGATCGCGGTGCGCAGCGACGATACCATGGAAGGCTTCGACGAGCGCGAGCTGATCCGCGTCAAGGGTGCCCGAAACGGGCTGGGGGCGAGCATCGGCGAGGCGTTCACGCAGCTTGCGCGCGACCCCGCCTTCGAAGGCGTCGAGGCCGCCGCCGTGCTGCTCGGCGACATGCCCTACCTGCGTCTAGAGACGCTGAACACCCTTTGTCAGCAGGCCGCGTTCGACCGGATCGTCGTTCCGTTCTATCGTGAGGCGCCAGGGCATCCGGTGATTTTCGGGCGCGCCTTCTGGGCGGAACTTGCCGCGCTTTGCGGTGGTGAAGGCGCCCGGGCAGTGCTCGCGGCCCACGCCGCGCACCGCTACCGGATGCCTGTCGACGACCCGGGCGTGCACCTGGATATCGACCGGCCTGAGGACCTGGCGTGAAAACGCTCCGTACGCGCGAGCGCACGGGGCGTTTCGGGGGCGTTGCGAGGATAGCGCTCAGTAGGCCGCGTCGGGTTCAAAATACTCCTCGACGTTGTCGGCGGTGATCAGGTCGGCAGCGAGGATCATGCGCGACGGCACGCCGTGGTACATGTCGCCCAGCCGCTCGCCCTTCACGCCGTGCACGGCCAGCGCGATCGCCGAGGCGATCATGCTCGGCGGGTAGGTCACGGTGCCCTTAACGATAGGGTGATCGCTGCGAATCATCTCGATCACCCGCTGGGAGCCGCCGCCGCCCACCACGAGCTGGATGTCGTCGCGGTTGTTCTCCTCGATCGCCTGCAGGGCGGCGACCAGCACATCGTCATCGCCGGCCCAGATCGCGTCGACCTCGGGGTTGCTGCCGAGCAGGTCCTCGGTCACGCTCAGCGCCTGCTGGGCGTTCCAGTCGGTGTTCTGCGAGGCGAGGATGTTGATGCCCGGATAGTTCTCCATCACCCGGTTGAAGGCATCGACGCGCTGGCTGTTGATCGGGATCGGCGGGCCTTCGAGCACCAAGATATTGCCCTCGCCGCCGAGTTCCTCGGCGATATAGCGCGCCGCCTGCTCGCCAAGCCCCGGGTTGTCGCCGGCGATGAAGACGTTCTGGGCCGGGGTCTCGAGCTCACGGTCCACCACCACGGTGTAGATGCCCTCTTCGTACGCCTCACTGATCACCGCCTGCAGCGTGGCCGGGTTGTAGGGCAAAATCACCAGCGCATCGAGGTTGCGGATCATCAGGTCCTCGACGTTGGCGACCTGGGCGGTACCGGAGTTGGCGGAAAGCACCGTGAAGTTCACGTCCGGGTGCTTCTCGGCGAGTTCTTCGGTGGCCTGTTGGGCCCACCAGGAAAGCCCTGCGGTCCAGCCGTGCTCGGCGGCGGGTACGGTCACCCCGATGGTGTACTCCTGGGCGCTGGCGGTGAGCGCGGTGCCCATCAGTGCCGCGCCCAGCGCCGTCTTTTGCAATACGCGTTTGAGTGTCATTGTTGTTACCCCGTTTGCGTGCGTAATGGGCAAGGCCCCGCCTTGCCCGCGATGGCCGGCGTGCCGGCCCTGGTTCAAGGCGCGCGCTTGTACTGCAAGAGCACTGCCAGCAGGATCACTGCGCCTTTCACCAACCCCTGCAGGTAGGGCGAAACGCCGGTCAGATTGAGCATGTTGTTGATGATGCCGAGAATCAAAGCGCCGATCACCGTGCCCCACACGGTGCCGCGCCCGCCGGAAAGCGCGGTGCCGCCGATCACCACCGCGGCGATCGCGTCGAGCTCGAAGAAGTAGCCCGCATCGCTCGGGCTGACCGAGTTGAGCCTTGAAGTGAGCATGATGGCGGAAAGCCCCACGCACACCCCGGCGATCAGGAAGGTGGAGAGCACCACGCGCTCGACGCGAATCCCCGAGTAGCGCGCCACTTGGGCGTTGGCCCCTACCGCGCAGACGTGGCGCCCGTAAGCGGTATGAAACAGCACCACGTGGGAGACGACCGCCAGAGCGAAAAACGTCCACACCGGAATCGGCAGGCCGAGCACAAAGCCACCACCCACGCCCTGGAACAGCGGATTGCGGGTGCTGACCTCGGCGGCATCGGTGAAGTAGAGCGCCAGCGAGCGAAAGATCGACATGGTGGCCAGCGTCACCACGAAGGCGGCGATGCGCCCGCGCGTGACCAGCAGTCCGTTGAAGAGCCCCAACAGCGCCCCGCCCACCAGCGCGGCGAGCATGGCGAGAATCACCGCCTGGAAGGGGTCGGTGATGGTGTTGAGCACGTAGAGCACGACCACGCCGACCAGCGCCAACATCGAGCCCACGGAGAGATCGATGCCGCCGGCGATGATCACGAAGGTCATGCCGATGGCGATGATGCCGGTGTAGGAGACCTGGCGCAGCACGTTGGAGAGATTGCGCGTGTTGAGAAAGTATTCGCTTGCCAGCGACGAGATGACGAACAGCACGATCAGCGCCAACAGCGGCGCGAGAATCGCCCCGCTGATCGGCAGGTTGCGAAACCGCTGGGCCAGCGGCGTGGTGCGTTGGGACAACGGACTCATGGGCGCGCTCCTTGTGATGGTTCGTGCGCTGTCGCGGGCTCGGTGCCCGCCTCCCAGGCGCCGGCGGCGTAGAGCATGATGCACTCTTCATTGATGTCGTCGCCTTCGAGCGTGGCCGCCACGCGCCCCTGACGGATCACCAGCGTCCGGTCGGCCAGGCCGATGATCTCCTCGAGCTCCGAGGAGATCACTACCACCGCCTTGCCCTGGGCGGTCAGCTCGCGGATCAGGCGATAGATCTGCTGCTTGGCGCTGATGTCGATGCCGCGAGTAGGCTCGTCGAGCAACAGAATCTCCGGCTCGATGTCGAGCAGCTTGGCGAAATAGACCTTCTGCTGATTGCCGCCGCTCAGAAGCCCCACCGGGGCGGTGAGATGCGCGGCCTTGATCGAAAGCCTGGCCTGGTACTCCTCGGCGCGCCGGCGCTCCTGGCCGTGGCGAATCAGCCCGCGCACGTAGCGCGCAAGGCTCAGGTCGGTGACGTTCTGCATCACGTTGAACGAAAGCTGAAGGCCCTTGCCCTGACGATCCTCGGAGAGATAGGCAAGTCCTCTTGCGTGCGCCTGGCGAGGCGAGGTGAAGGCGACCGGCTCACCGTCGACGAGAATCTCGCCGGCGCTCCTGCGCCGCAGGCCCATGAGGGTCTCGGCGATCTCGGTGCGTCCGGCGCCGACCAGCCCGGCCAGACCCAGCACCTCGCCGCGATGCACCGCGAAGTCGATATCGTGGAGCACATTCGTCAGGCACAGCCCGCGCACCTCGAGCGCAGGCGTTCCGCGCGTGACGGGCGCCTCGGGCTTGTCGGGAAATATCCGCGAAAGCTCCCGGCCCACCATCTTGCGCGCCATCGCCTCCTCGTTCATCCCGGCCACCGCGCAGTGTTCGACCAGCTGCCCATCGCGCAGGATCAGCAGGCGATCGCAGAGCTCCCTCACCTCCTTCAGCTTGTGGGAGATGAACAGCACGGTGACGCCCCGGGCGACTAGCGCCTTCACCACGCGAAACAGCACCGCGGTCTCGTGACTTGTCAGCACCGTGGTCGGCTCGTCGAGGATCACGATGCGCGCGTCGTTGACCAGCACCCGGGCCACCTCGACCATCTGCTTTTGCGCCACGCTCAAGCGCTCGATGGTCTGGTTGGGGTCGAGATGCACCTCGAGCGAATCGAGAAGCTTCCGGGTCTGCTCGCGCATGCGGGCATGGTCGAGAAAGCCGCCGCGACGAAGCTCCTGGCCGAGAAAGACGTTCTCGTACACCTTGAGCGAGGCCACCAGGTTGAACTCTTGGGGAATCATCGCGATGCCCAGGCGCCGCGCGCCAATCGGGTCCAGTGCGGCAAACGGCTGGCCGTCGATGAGAATGCGCCCGGTGCTCGGCGTGTAGATACCGCTGATGATCTTGAGAAGCGTCGACTTGCCGGCGCCGTTCTCGCCCAGCACGCCCAGCACCTCGCCCTGGGCGATATCGAGCGTGATCCCCTCGAGCACCGTCACCGGGCCGAAGGACTTGCCGATGCCCTCGAGGCGCAGCAGCGGCTCAGCCATTGCGCCCACCCTTACGTTCATCGCCATCGAGCGCCGTCCAGACGCCGTCGCCAGCGCTGGAGGCGATCGCCGCCTCGATGAAGCGCATGCCGTCGACGCCATCCTCGATGCCGGGCAGCCATGCCTGTCCATCGCCCTGAACGTCGTCGGCGAAGGCGCGGTAGAGGTTGGCGAAACTTTCGATGTAGCCCTCCGGATGGCCGCCGGGCAGGCGTATGCTGCGCGCCACCGCCTCGCTTACCGCATCGCTGCGGCGGGTCAGGCGCTGGCTCGGGGCGTCGAGCGGCTTGAGCCAGAGCTCGTTGGGGTGCTCTTGGGCCCAGGACAGGCTCGCCTTCTCGCCCACGATGCGCAGGGTCAATTCGTTTTCGAACCCCGGGGCGCACTGGCTGGCCCAGAGCATGCCGCTGGCGCCGCCCTGAAAGCGCAACAGCGCCTGCACGCTGTCATCGAGCGCGCGCCCCGCCACGGCGGTGGAAAGCGAAGCACTCACCCGGGCCACCTTCTGGCCGGTGACGAACTGCGCCAGTTGAAAGGCGTGCACGCCGATATCACCGAGACACCCGGCGGCGCCGGCCTTCGTCGGGTCGGTGCGCCAGGCGGCCTGACGGTTGTCGTCATTCTGGGCGACGCTCAGCCACTCCTGCACGTACTCCACCTGCACATGGCGAAGCGCGCCGAGCTCGCCCTTCGCGACCAGCTCGCGGGCGTGCTGGATCATCGGGTAGCCGGCGTAGGTGTGGGTAAGCAGAAAATGTCCGGCGCTTCGTGCCGCCGCAGCTTTCAACCGCTCTGCCTCGGCGGCGGTCAGGGTCATGGGCTTTTCGCACACCACGTGAAGCCCCGCCTTTAGCCCTTCGAGCGCGGCGTCGAAGTGCAGGTGGTTGGGCGTGACGATGATCAGCGCCTCGATGGCGTCCTCGCGCACCGCCTCGCCTTCGATCAGCGCGGCCACGTCGGCGTAGCAGCGCTCGGGCGCGACATGCAGCTCGCGGGCGCTTTGCCGGTTGCGCTCGGGCTGCGAGGAAAAGACACCGGCGAGCAGCTCGAAGCGGTCGTCCAGGCGCAGCGCCATCCGGTGTACCGCGCCGATGAACGCTCCCTGGCCGCCGCCGACCATGGCCACGCGCAGGCGTCGTGAAATGGGCGAATCACTCATGGCGGGCTCCGGCGTGGGGCGCCAAGGGCGCAAGCCCCAGCAGCGTGCGGTTGGCGTGGCAGTCGGTCCTGGCGTCGGCGAAGTCATCAAACGCCCGGTCGGTGACGAAGATGATGTGCTCGGCGATGAAGCGCGCGCCCTCGCGTGCCCCCTGCTCCGGGTGCTTCAGCGCGCACTCCCACTCGAGCACCGCCCAGCCCTCGAAGTCGTACTGGGCGAACTTCGAGAAAATCGCCTTGAAGTCGACCTGACCATCGCCCAGCGAACGAAAGCGCCCGGCGCGCTCGGCCCAGGACGCGTAGCCACCGTAGACACCCTGGCTCGCCGACGGGGTGAACTCGGCATCCTTGACGTGAAACATGCGGATGCGCTCGCGGTAGCGGTCGAGAAAGCCGAGATAGTCGAGCTGCTGGAGCAGCAGGTGCGACGGGTCGTACAGGATATGGCAGCGCGGATGGTGATCGACCGCCGCCAGAAAGCGCTCGAAGGTGGCGCCGTCGTGCAGATCCTCCCCCGGGTGGATCTCGAAACATAGATCCACCCCGGCCGCCTCATAAGCGTCGAGGATCGGCCGCCAGCGGCGGGCGAGCTCGGTAAAGCCCTCCTCTACCAGCCCCGGCGGGCGCTGCGGCCAGGGGTAGAGAAACGGCCACAGAAGCGCCCCGGAAAACGTGCCCACGGCGGTGAGTCCCAGGTTGGCGCTGGCGCGGGCGGCCAGCATGAGTTGTTCCACCGCCCAGGCCTGGCGGGCGTGCGGGTCGCCGTGCAGGTGCGCGGGGGCGAAGCCGTCGAAGAGGCTATCGTAGGTGGGGTGCGCCGCCACCAGCTGCCCCTGCAGATGACACGAAAGCTCGCTGATCGAGAGACCGTGGCGGGCAAGCGTCGCCTTGATTTCGCGGCAGTAGTCGGGCTCACGGGCAGCGCGCTCGAGATCGATCAGCCGCGTGTCCCAGCTCGGAATCTGCACCGCCTTGAACCCCAGGGATGCCGCCCAGCCGGCGATGGCGTCGAGGGTATCAAAAGGCGGCTCGTCGCTTGCGTACTGCGCTAGAAAGAGGGCGGGGCCCTTGATGGTCTTCATGGGATATCCTGACACATTGTCGTTGTAATCGTCGTTGTGATTGTCGTTATGAAAGCCAGACCCGAGAGGCCAATGTAATGGATTACATTGCAGCAAAGCGACGAGAAACGGTCAAGCGGACCCAGTGCGTTCCCGATTTGCCTAAAAACCGACAAGCAAATGATTTAATGAGAATATATGGCAAGCCGCCAACAGGGCCCAGCGACCAAAGTATGACGACAAAGCTTCCAAAAGCGGCCACCGACGGGTGTTTCTGATACGTGGCCCTGTCTTTTTCGACCCGATGGTGTAATCGTTTACAATAATGAGGGCAGCGACTCGCGCCACACAGGCGTTACCGTCGTCGCCTCCCCGCGCTAAGCTAGCGCCTCTTCAACCCAGATGCCCTGCCATGAGTACGATCAAGGAAGTCGCAAGCGCTGCCGGCTGCTCCACCGCCACGGTATCGCGCGCACTGGCCACCCCGGACAAGGTGAGCGAGGCGACCCGCGCCCGCGTCGCCCGCGCCATCGCCGAGGTGGGCTATACCCCCAACGGCGCCGCACGCAGCCTGCGCCGGCGCGAATCGCGCACCATCGTGGCGCTGCTGCCGGATATCTCGAACCCGTTCTTCTCCGAGATCATCAACGGCATCGAGGACGTCGCTCACCAGGCCGGCTACCGGGTGCTGATCGGCGACTGCGAACGCGACCCGCAGCGTGCCGGCGCCTACTTCGACCTGCTGCCCGCCAACCAGGCCGATGGCATGCTGCTGCTCACCGCCGACGTGCCGCGCGCCCTGCTCGACGACGCCCGCCGCCGCGGGCGCTTTCCGCTGGTCATGGCCTGCGAGTTCTTCGATGACCGGGACCTGCCCACGGTCACGGTGGACAACTACCGCGCCGCTTGTCAGGCGATCGACTACCTGGTCGCCCTCGGCCATCGTCGCATCGCCACGCTCACAGGGCCGGTCCACAACCCGATCTGCCGCGAACGCGAGCGCGGTGTGAGCGACACGCTCACCGCCCATGGCCTGGCGGGCGGCGCGCAAACCCTGGCCGGCGACTTCGGCGTCCACTCCGGCTACGTTCAAGGGCTTGCGCTTCTGACGCCGTTGCACAGCCGCCCGACGGCGATCTTCTGCCACAGCGACGAAATGGCCATCGGCGTAATCAAGGCCGCGCGCCAGCTCGGGCTCGAGGTACCACGCGACGTATCGATCATCGGCTTCGACAACATTCGCCTGAGCGAGTACTGCGACCCGGAGCTGACCACCATCAGCCAGCCCCGGGCGCAGATCGGCCAGGCCGCGATGCGCCTGCTCTTGGGGCTGATCCACGATGAGCCGGTCGAGCGCCAGCAGGTGCTGGAAACCCGGCTGATCGTGCGCCAGAGCACCGGACAGCCCGAACCCCGCTAATCGCGCGCCAGCACCACCACCAGCAGAAGCGATAGCCACCCGCCGATCAGCGCCACCCCACCGATGGGGGTGACGATGCCCAGGTTCAGCCCCAGAAGCGCCATGGCGTAGAGCGATCCGGAAAAGGCGAGCGTACCCAGAAGCCACAGCGCCAGTACCAGGCGCTGGCCCGCTCGCGCGCGCTGGGTGCGCCAAACCAGCAGCGCCAGCATGGCTAGCGTATGCCAGGCCTGGTAGCGCACGCCGGTCTCCACCGCGCTGACCAAGTCGGCGCTCACCCGCGCGGGCAGGCCGTGGGCGGCGTAGGCGCCGAGTGCGACCATCGAGGCGCCGGAAAGCGCCACCCAACTCCACCATCCTTTATCGGCTTGCTGCACGTTGCGCTCCTTGAGTCGTGTGGGCATCTCATGCCCCCTTGCCATCAGGTGACATACCTCGCGAGGCGCGAAACCGCTACAATGGGGGCTGTTTACCTTTATCAGGGATACTCATCGCCCATGTCGACTCCCCACGTCTCCATAGAGCTTAGGCTCAACGGCGAACCTTACGCCATCACCCAAGGGCTGACGGCGGCGGATCTGATCGACCAGCTCGGCCTGACCGAGCGGCGCATCGCCGTGGAGATCAACGAGCAGATCGTACCCAAGAGCCAGCTCGGCGCCACCGCGCTCCATGACGGCGACCAGATCGAAGTGGTTCACGCCATCGGCGGCGGCTAGCGCCGCCTTCGCTTGAGGATTTTCTTATGACAACATCGCATGATACGCCCTTTACCGTGGCCGGACGCACCTTCGCCTCGCGCCTTCTGGTCGGCACCGGCAAGTACAAGGACATGACCGAAACCGGCCAAGCCGTGGCTGAAAGCGGCGCCGAGGTGGTCACCTTCGCCGTGCGCCGCACCAACCTTGGCCAGAACGCGGACGAGCCGAATCTGCTGGACGTGATTCCGCCCAGCCGCTATACGCTCTTGCCCAACACCGCCGGCTGCTACAACGCCCGCGACGCGGTACGCACCTGCCGGCTCGCCCGGGAGCTTCTCGATGGCCACAACCTGGTCAAGCTCGAGGTGCTGGGCGACGACGCCACGCTCTACCCCAACGTGGTCGAGACCCTGAGCGCGGCGAAGACGCTGGTCGACGACGGCTTCGACGTGATGGTCTACACCAGCGACGACCCGATCGTCGCCCGCGAGCTCGAGGCGATCGGCTGCTGCGCGATCATGCCGCTGGGGTCCTTGATCGGTTCCGGCCACGGCATCCAGAACCCCTACAACGTGCGCCTGATCATCGAGCAGTCGAACGTGCCGGTGCTGGTGGATGCCGGCATCGGTACCGCCTCGGAAGCGGCGATCGCCATGGAGCTCGGCTGCGACGGCGTGCTGCTCAACTCAGCCATCGCCCACGCCCGCGAGCCGCTGCGCATGGCCCGCGCCATGAAGCTCGCGGTCGAAGCCGGCCGAGAGGCCTTCCTGGCCGGACGCATGGCTCGCCGGGCGAGTGCCGAGCCCTCCTCGCCCTTTGCCGGGCGCATCAACGGCTGATGCGACGCCCCGTTACAACGATCCGTTCCATCGACCTGCTTCAATGATCCACTTCGAGACACCCTGTCAGGATACCATGACCGAGAACAACGCCACCCCGCCCGAAAGCGCCGCCACCACCGGCCCGGAAAGTCCGGACGCGCCGCTGCACCGCCGCGGCATCAAGAGCTACGTGATTCGCGCCGGGCGCATGACCCCGGCCCAGACCCGCGGCCTCGAGGACGTCTGGCCACGCCTGGGCTTGAGCCTTGAGGATGGCCCGCAGGATCTGCAGGCGCTGTTCGGCCGCCGAGCGCCGTGTGTGGTCGAGATCGGCTTCGGCATGGGCACCTCGCTGATCGAGCAGGCCAAGGCCCACCCGGACACCGACTTCATCGGCATCGAGGTACACGCCCCGGGCGTGGGCAAGCTGCTCGACGAAGCCGACAAGCACGGGCTCACCAACCTGCGCGTCTACCGCGAGGATGCGCTCAGGGTGCTGGAGGAGTGCCTGCCGGAGGGCGCGATCGACACCGTGCAGCTCTTCTTCCCCGACCCCTGGCCGAAGAAGAAGCACCACAAGCGGCGCATCGTCCAGCCCGCCTTCGTCGAGCTGATCCGTACCCGTCTGGCGCCGAACGGGGTGTTCCACATGGCCACCGACTGGGAAGCCTACGCCGAATGGATGGCCGAGGTGATGGAGGCAGCGCCTGGCTACGAAAACACCGCAGACGCCGACACCGCGCCGTTCGTACCACGCCCGAGCTTTCGCCCGCTGACCAAGTTCGAGGCCCGCGGCGAGAAGCTCGGCCACGGCGTGTGGGATCTGATCTACCGCCGCGCGGATTAGGCCCGCGCCAGGCCAGCGACGGCGGCAAGTGCAGCAAAGCTTGCCACCGCTACCGTGGCCGAGAACTGATCCATCAGCAAGCCGAACACCGGGGCGCCAGCGGTCTGGCCGATAGCAATGGTCAGAAAGCCGACCATCAGCCCGGTGGCCGGGCGGTGGGAAAGCGCCTTCACGCCCCACACCAGATAGACCCCGGTCACCGTGATGTAGGCGACCCCGAACAGCGCCCCACCAAGCAGCGCAAGCATGGGCGTGGTATTGACCATACCCACCATCAGCGTGCCGGCGACCAATGCGGCGAGAAACACCCGATGCACGCGATTGATGCCAAAGCGCTCGACCAGACTCCCCGCTGCGGCGCCAGCCATGCCCGCAGCGCCGATGGCGATCCATAAAAGCCCTGCCCCGAAACTACCCCAGTCGAGGCTCAGCGCCACCAGCTGCCCGCCGAAGGACCACACCGCCGTACTCGCCGCCCCCAACAGAAACGACGCCGCGATCAGGCGCTTGAGTGCCCCGGTCAACGGCGGCAGGCGGGCGGCGTCGCGGGAGCGGTTCGCCGAGGCCGGCACGCAGAAAAATGTCAGCAGCGCGAAAGCGAAGGCGATCGCGGCGAAGCCGGCGAAGGCGAGGCGCCACTGCTCGCCCATCAGCAGCGCTACCGGCCCGGAGAGCACCACCCCGGCGCCGGTACCTGCGTTGATCACGGTGTTGGTGGCGCTCTGGCGATGCCTCTCGACGATGGCGGCGACTGCCGCAGCCATCGGCGGCGAGGCAAGCCCGGTGCTCGAGCCCGCCAGCATCACCGCCGCCGCCAGCCACCAGGGCGAGTTTGCAAAGGCGATACCCACCATACCGAAGGCCGCCACCAGCGCTGCCAGCAGCGCCACGAACCGCGGCCCTGCCCGCTCGGTAAGGTAGGCCGACAGCAGGATGGCCACACAGTAGCCCAGAAAGGAGCCGCCGGAGATCAGCCCGCTCAGGGTCGACGAGAGCGAAAGCGTCGCGTCGATCTGCGGCAGGAAAAGCCCGAAGGCGAAGCGCGCGAAGCCGTAGCACACTGCGATCAACCCAAAGCCGAAACCGCCAAGATACAGGGCGGGGCTCATGAGCACGCCCCCGCCAACAGCGCGACCGCCGCCTGACGGGCGGCGGCGACCGCCTGTTCGCCGCGATAGGCCGCGGCGGCGGCGGCGCCCTCGAACAGCACGATGATCTGCTCGGTCAACGCGGCATCGCTATCTCCGGTTTCTTGCTCGACCAGCCGGGCGATCCGCTTTGCCATCCGCATCTTGTGTGCCAGTACCGCCTCCTTGATTTCCGGCGTATCGCCTCCGGTCTCGCTCAGCGCCCGCAGGAACAGGCAGCCGCGTCGCCCTTCCACGCGCCCCCACTCCTCCAGCGCGTTGAACAGCGCCTCGATGGTGTCGTCCTCCATAAACTGCGCAAAGCGCCGATCGCGCTCGTCGAGTACCCGGGCGATCAGGGCATTCTTGCTGCCGACATGCTTGTAAAGCGTACGACTCGAAACGCCCGCGCCCTGGGTGAGCTTGTCCATGCCCGTGGCAGTGAAGCCGTGGCGGTCGAAAAGTGTTTCGGACGAGCTCAGGATCTTGTCCATTGTGGTCATATTAACATCTCATCAAGTAAAACGATCACTTTACTGTAAAACGATCGCTTTACTTCGTCAAATAGCACTTGTGTCGGCGCAAGCACTCACGGTGTCTTTGCTTCATAAAGGTTTTAAGTGGAAGCGTTATCGTGGGAGAGAGCGCAACATGAAAAAGATCTCGCACAAGGCGCAGGTAAACGCTTACCGTCCCTGGCGGCGGCAGCGCTCGGAGCAGTAGACGACGTTGTCCCAGTCCCGCGCCCACTTCTTGCGCCAGGCAAAGGGCTTCTGGCAAACGGGGCAGGTTTTGGTCGGCAGATGGGGCTTTTTATGGACCATGAGGAGTGGGCTCGCGTACGGAATATTGCTCAGTCTAGACACGCTGCCCCCGCCGACGGGGCGGTCAGCGCTTAAAATTTTCGGAAGGCACAAAAAAGAAAGCCACTCCAAGGGAGTGGCAAAAGACCGTGACTAGCAATGAGAGGGAGAAACCATGACAGAAAAAGCCCTGCTGTCCTGGTTGTGACGTCTCATCAAACGCCAGCAAGAACAATATAATCATTCTCATTTAATTCGTCAACACGAATGCGAATAGTTTTTATTTATTTTTTTCCTAGCCGCTCACCAGCTTCAGCCAGAACGGTAGGGTCAGCATGGCGAGCAAGGTCTGACCGGTGATGATCGCCGCCATCAGCTCCGCGTCGCCGCCGAGCTGGCGGGCAAGGATGTAGGCGGAGGTCGCGGTGGGGAGTGCGGCGAACAGCAGCGCCACGTCGCGGCTCAGCGGGTCCAGCCCGAACGCCCAGGCGAGTGCCAGCACGATGACCGGCATCAGCGCGAGCTTGGCGACGTTGGTGGTCAGGGTGCCACGATCCAGGCGAAAAAGCGCCGCCGGGCGCAGCGCCACGCCGACCGCCACCAGCCCCAGCGGCAGCGCCGCGCGGCCGAGAAGATCAAAAGCGCTTTCGCTCCAGCCGGGCAGGCCGATGCCGGTCAGGTTCAGAAAGATCCCCGCCAGGCACGCCAGGATCAGGGGATTCTTGACCAGCGCCAGCACGCTCGAACGCAAGCTCGATGTCCCAAGCGTTCCCGCCTTGATGAAGCTTGCCACGCACAGCACGTTGACTACCGGCACCATCACCGCCACGGCTACCGCCGCCGTGGTCACGCCGAGCTCGCCGTGCAGAGCGCCGGCGCCAGCCACGCCCACGTAGGTGTTGAAGCGAATCGCCCCCTGGAACACGGAGGTGAACGCCGGCGAGGGCAGCGCCAGCCAGTCGCGCAGGCGCCACAGCAGCAGCGTGAGGATCGCAATGGCGCCCAGCAGCACGCCGGTCAACCGCCCCACCGGCACTTGGCTCACGTCCGCCGTGGCCAGTGTCGCCACCAGCATGGCGGGAAACAGCACGAAGTAGATGAGCTTTTCCATCTGCGCCCAGAACTCGACGCTCGGCCAGCGCCGGTAGCCGATGGCTGCTCCCAGCAGAATCAGCAGGAAAAGCGGTCCCAGCGCCGCCGTGATGCTCTGCATGGCAATTCCTTGTTATCGTGAGCTCGCCCGAAGGCCCCATGCGACATCCTGGCCTGCCCGGCCGGGTCGCGTTTGCTGCTACCATGCGGCTATCTTTCGCCGCCTGGCCGTGCAGGACCATTCTGCCATGAAAAAAACCACGTCTTCGGGATACTTTCTGGGTTTTCCGCTGCTCAACGTGCTCATCCTGATCACGGCCATAGCGCTGATGGTGTGCCTGGGTTATGGGCTGAACAGCTGGTTGCGCGGCGAGGAGAACATCCGCTGGGTCGCGCCCGACCCCGGCTGCGACTTGCACGCAGCCACCTGCCACGCCTCGCTCGGCGACGCGGGTTTCACGTTCAGCGTGGATGCCGATGGCGCCATCGAGGCGCTCACCGCGCTGCCGCTGGAGGTCAAGGTGGAAGGTGTGGAGGCGAGCCAGGTCAGCGTCGAGTTCGTCGGCCGCGACATGGAGATGGGACTTCATCGCTTCACCCTGGTGGCCACCGCGCCGGGGCATTTCAACGGACAGGGTCAGGTCGGCCTGTGCACTCAGCGCGTCATGCCCTGGCGCGCCCGTGTCATACTGAGTACGCCTGAGGGTAAAATCGGCAGCTGGTTCGATTTCGACGTTACCCGGAGTTAATCAATGCAAGCATCGCTCGACAAGCGCTGGCCCTTGAAGGTAGGCGCGCTGCTGGGACTACTGGTCGCCCTGGCCGCCCTGGCGTTTCACTTATGGCATTCGGGCAAGCGCGACGAGAGCGTTCAGGGCGGCCCGATCAGCATGGCCTCCACCCAAGGCGCCTTCTCGCTTTCCCAGCTGGAGGAGGACCAGTTGGCCGTGATCTCGTTCGGCTATACCTCCTGCCCCGACGTGTGCCCGATCACCCAGGCCGTCAAGCGCCAGGCGCTTTCCCAGCTGGATGACGCGCAGCGCACGCGAGTGGTGCCGGTGATGATCACGGTGGATCTCGAGCGCGATACCCTGGCGCGCATGCGCGAGTACATGGAAGCCTTCGGCAGCGAGTTCGTGGGTCTGGTGGGAACCCCGGGCGAGCTTGCCGACGTCACCGAGCGTTACGGCGTGGCGTGGCAGCGCACCGAGGCGGAAGACTCGCGGATGCAATACACGGTGGATCACACCTCGGCGCTCTACGTGGTTGACCGGGAAGGCGAGATTCTCGAGCAGGTGCTCTACTCGCCCACCCCGGCCGCGCTGGTGTCGACCCTCGACCGAGAGCTCGCCCGCCGCGAAGGGTGACGCATCGGCTCAGTCCCCGGGTGTTTCGAGCCGGTCGAGCATGGCCATCAGCGCGCGGGCCTGGACGCCGTCACGAGTATCGTGATGCGGGTTGGGCTGCCAGGCGCTTTCGGCGAACCCCCACCAGTCCCAGCACCCTTGCGGGTTGGCGAGGCTTGCCTGGGCCTGAGGGTAGAGCACGAGCTGGGCGTGCTCGGCGGCCCAGCGGTTGAGGCCGCTGTAGCGCACGAACACGTCACCGATGTCGTTCGCGCTCATCTGGCAACCGTGCAGCGCGAGCGTCACCGGGCAGGGCTGGTCGCGACACTGCTCGGGCACGAACAGATAGCCAGTGTCGGCCAGCCCCTTCACGGCGAACTCGGCCTGGTCAAAGGGCACGAGCGCTCCCTCCGAAGGCGCCGATGGGCGCTCCGGATAGAGCCAATCGAGCATCTCACCGGCCATGTCGTCATCGCAAGCGAGCATGTAGCTGCCCCCGCCCTGGCGACAGCCGCCCAGGGCGTAGGGGCCAAGGCTCTCCTCGTCGTCCAGGCGCACGGGCCAGCCGTGGCCGTGCGCGGCGGAGGTGAAGCGAACCGCCTCCCGATCCACCCAGTGTCGCCACTGCCGGGCTGCCAGTGCGCCGAGCTCCGGCGAGACGACCTCGTCGCCATCGCCGTGACGAACGTAAACCCGCACGCTTTCCAGCGCCGCTTCGTCACCGGCAAGCCCCTGGGTCCGGTAGCTCGCCAACCGTTCGTCGAGCGTCTCGAGGGAAGGAAGACCCTGGCGCGTGCTCATGCATTGGCGCAGCGCCAGACTCAGCGCCCCCTGGGCGCAGCCCCAGGGGCCGGCGGCCACCAGCCCGAGCCCGGTGAAGCGCTCGGGCCAGGCCACGGCGAGCTGGGCTGCCATGTAGCCTCCGGAGGAGACGCCGACCACGCTCGCTTCTTGGGCGGCGCCCAGGGCCGGCAGCGCGGGCGTCTCGGCGAAGGCATCTGCGCTACCCAGCAACAAAAGCGCCGCTATCAAGCGGCGCAGGGTGAAGGCTGGGCGCAAGGCCGTGATCACTCGATACCCAGAAGCTCGACCCGGAAGGTGAGCATTTCGTTGGGGCCGATCGGGCCCTGGCCGTTTTCGCCGTAGGCGAGCTCGGAAGGGATGTAGATCATCCAGCTGTCGCCGACGCTCATCATCTGCAGCGCCTCCTGCCAGCCTTCGATCACCTGGTTGACCTGGAAGGTGACCGACTCGCCGCGCTCGAAGGAGCTGTCGAACACGGTGCCGTCGAGCAGCATGCCTTCGTAGTTCACCTCGACGGTGTCCTCCGGCCCCGGTGAGGTCTCGCCGTCGCCGGACTCGAGCACCTCGTACTGCAGCCCCGATTCGGTGACCTCCACGCCTTCACGTTCAGCGTTCTCCTCGAGGTAGGCCTCGCCCTCTTCCTTGTTCATCTCGGCGATCTCGGCGGCCTGCTCTTCACGCTCCTGCATGGAGCGCTGCTGGAAGGCGACAAGCGTCTCCATCATCTCCTCTTCGCTCAGGGCCAGCTCGTTGCCCTCGAACACGTCGCGCATGCCCTCGGAGAAGGTGTCGATGTCGAGATCCTCGACGTCGGCCTGCATGCTCTCGCCCAAGGTCACGCCGAGGCTGTAGGCCAGGCGCTGCTCGTCGGTTTCCGGCTGAGCGGCGGCGAACGGCGCTGCCAGTAGAAGGCCGGTGAGCGCCGCAGTTTTGAACAGGGTGGTCTTCGAGGTGTGCGTAACCAGTGCTTTCATGTTGAAACCTTTATCAAGGACGCTTCGCGCCGACGGGTTGAGTCGCTGTTCACGTTATAGCATTTAGTGACGCTAATGCTAGGACCATCTTTCGGGTCAAAGGTTTAGCGCTATGCCACCAGTGTAGGACAAAGCGACGCTCCCGCGACCCGCTGTGAAACGCTGCCCCTCAGGGCGCCAGTCGGAAAGCGCAGACGCACAGCCGTCGTCTGCGCTTTCATGGCTAGCGAAACGCCACGTCGCGCAGAAACAGCGCGATCTGCGGGAACATGATCAGAAGCGCCGCGACCAGAATCAAGATCAAGATGAACGGCGGCGTTCCCTTGATCACGTCCCAGTAGGGACGCTTGAAGATCGCGATGGCGGTGAAGATATCGCAGCCGAACGGCGGTGTCGCCGAACCGATCGCCACCTGCAGGGTGATCAGGATGCCCACCAGCACCGGATCGAGGCCGGTGGCGGCCACGGCCGGGGCGAAGATCGGGGTCAGCACCAGGATCACGACGATCGGGTCGACGAACATGCAGGCGATGAAGAACGACACGCAGATCGCGATCAGAACGCCGGTGGGGCCGGCCTCGTTGACGCCCACGGCTTCAAGGATGGTCTGGGGAATCTGGGCGAAGGAGATGATCCAGGAGAAGCTGTTGCCCACCGCCACCAGAATGAACACCACCGCCGTGATCAAGCCGGTCGACTTGGCGATGGCGTAGATATCGCCCATCTTCAGCGAACGAAACACCACGAATTCCAGCAGCACCGCATAGAGCACGCAGGCCGCCGCCGCCTCGGTAGGGCTGAATACGCCGCCATAGATACCGCCGACGATGAGGACCGGAAAGCCCAGCGGCCAGAGCGCATCCTTCACCGCCGCCGCCCGGGCCTTCCAGCTCGAGCGCGGCTCCGTCGGCACGTCCTTGATGATGGCATAGGCAATGCAGTAGGCCGAGAACAGCACCAGGATCAGAAGCCCCGGCCCGATCCCCGCGATGAAGAGTTCGCCAATGGAGGTACCGGAAATGACCCCGTAGATGATCATTCCGATGCTCGGCGGGATCAAAAACGCGATGTCGCTTGCGTTGATGATCAAGGCCAGCGTGAAGGAGTCGGAGTAGCCCGCCTTGAGCATCTTGGGTCGCAGCGGCGAGCCCACCGCCACCACCGTGGCCTGAGTGGAGCCGGAGACAGCACCGAACAGGGTACAGGAGGCGGCGGTGCTCACCGCAAGTCCGCCCTTGATGTGGCCGATGAAGGCCATGACCATGTCAATCAAGCGATTGGCGGACTGGCCCCGGGTCATGATGTCGGCGGCGAGGATGAACATTGGCACGGCGATCAGCGAGGCGGGACGAATGCCCGCCATCATCTGCTGGATCAGCGTGTCCATCTGGCCGAAGCCGTTGAACATCATGTAAAAACCGATGATCGCCGCAGTGATCAACGGGATCATCATGGGAAAGCCCAGCAAGAGCAGGGCGATCATGGTCACTACCATTATCGTCGTCATAGTGTTCCCCTAAGCGTACGATGCCCTTGTCAGACTTCTGTATTGGTCTCTTTGTAGCCATCGACCACGCCGGTCGAGAGATACACCTTGCGACTGGTGAGGTTCTTAACCGCCGTGAGCAGGTACTGCAGGGCGGTGATGAAAAACCCCATCGGGACCCAGACGTAGATCATCCAGACCGGAAGGCTCAGCGCCGGCAGCACCCGCCCCTTGCCGTAGAGGTCCTGGATGTAGACCACCGAGTAGTAGAGCAGAAAGAACATCACCAGCGAGGTGAACAGCGAGATGAAGACCATCAGCGCGCGGCGTCCGCCCATCGGCAGCGCGTCGTAGATCGCCGACATGCGGATGTGACGACCGTGCCGGGCGGCATAGCCGATGCCGGCGAAGGTGATCATGATGATCAGGATGCGGTTGAGCTCGCCCGAGAACATGATGCTGTTCCCGAACACGAAGCGGGCGATGACGTTGATGACCGTATTCAACGCCATTAGCAAAACCCCCAGTGCCAGAATCACTGATTCGATTTTGCTAATTGCGGTGTCGATCACGCCGAGCACACCCGGAAGCCCCGAGTGGTAGTTGATCTCTGATTCGTCTTCAGTCATGAAGAGCGTCTCCTTGAGCGCCTCTCGCCCCATGATGCGGGCAAGAGGATGGCCTTGAGCCGGTTGGCGAGAAAAGTACCGTCGTACTTCACGCAAAAGGGGCAGCCGTGGCTGCCCCTTGCGTCACGCGCGGCTTGCCGCGCGATACGTTACCGCCGCCGAATGCTTGAAACGATAGACATCGTCATGAACGGCGCGACGCATGCTTACTCGTTGGTCACGTTGGCAAGGTCTTCCTTGAACAGCTCCAGAAGCTCGGCACCGCGCTCGCCGGTCATCTCCAGGAACCGCTCCTCCACTTGCGGCGCGCGCTCGCGGAAGGCTTCGATCTGCTCTTCGTCGAGGCGCGTCACGGTCACCTCGTCGGACGCTTCCTGGATCTTCTCGAGCGACTCCTCGGCAAGCCCTTGGATGTGCTCCATGGTGTGCGCGTAGGCGGCTTCGGTGGCATCTTGAACCAGCTGCTGGTCCTCTTCCGAGAGGCCGTCATAGAAGTCCTGGTTAGCCATCATCGCGGTGGTGAACCAGCCATGCCCGGTGAAGGTCAGGTGCGGCGAGACCTCGTAGAGACCACCGGACTCGATCCAGAAGATCGGGTTCTCCTGACCGTCGAGGATACCGGTCTGCAGGCCCCCGTACACCTCGCCCCAAGGCAGCGGCGTGGGCGTCGCCCCGAACGCGCTGTAGGTCTCAGAGAGCAGCGGGTTGGTCATGGTGCGGATCTTCTTGTTGCGCATGTCCTCCGGCGAGCTGATCGGCTCGTCGGTGGTGATGACCATTTCGCCTTCAGGATACATCTTGAGAAGCTCGAGGCCCTGCTCGGCGTAGAGCTCCGGGAACATCTCGTTGATCGCCCGGCTCTCGTCGAAGAAATTCAGGACGGTCTGCTCGTCGGTGGGCAGCAGATAGGGAATGAAGAAGATCTGGGCTTCGGGAATCAAGGCGCCGGTAAAGCCGGGCGACTGGTTGACGAACTGGAGGATGCCGTTTTGCGTCTGCTCCATGATGTCGTCGGACTCGCCCAGCTCACCGAAGCGGTAGACCTGGACGGTATGATCGGAGTTCTCTTCGATATAGTTTTTGAACTCCTGGGCGAAGACATCTTGGACGTCGTCTTCGTACTCCTCGTGGGCGTAGCGCCAGTTGTCCGCCTGTGCAGTGGCACTCAGACCGAACAGCAGCGCGCCGACGCTTGCGGTAGTCAGGAGTTTGGAAGCGACCGAACGGGTCGACAGAGATTGTGTCAACTGAGTCTTGCTTGCCTTCATGCAGTGTTCCCCTTGAAGTGGTAAGCGCGTCATGAAAGTGCGCGATCATCTAGTTTTGTATAACGCCTGGCACTCGATCGAAGCCTTACCGGCTAGGTTTGAAAACGGGTACGCTCGGCTTGAAAGCCACGCGTTATTCAAAAATAGCTTATCTCGAGGCTAGCGCGCTGGATCGGCAGGGTCAAGGCGGCTTCCCAAGACACCCCAGGCGTTTTCAAGGCGCGCACGACGGCTGACGTCAAAAGAATAAAAACCATCAATCCGTATTGAAAAAACCTGATTCTGCAACCAAAAAGCAGCCTCCAGTCGCGTTCCAGGCCTTTTTCTCAAGCGGTTCACTGCGTCGTTCGAGGTTTCGGCGAAGGCCTGCCAGGCAGCGAGATTTTCTTTTTCGGCGGCGAGTTCGGCACGCTTGATCATCTCCCGCAGCGCGGCGATCGAGGGGCTGGACGCCGCCTGTCGCTTCAATTCACGGCGCAGCGAGCGAAGCGGAAAAGTCACCTCGCGCTGCCAGGCCTCACGCTGCGGGCGCTGCCGCTCCACCGCCTGGCGGCAGGCCTCGAGCCCATGGTGATAGAGCCAGGCGTGAAACAACAGCTCGCAGACATCGACGCCCGCCTCGTCCTGCAGCATCAGGCAGGCAGTGGCGACCTGTTCGTCGGCGTAGAACGCGCAGGCAAAATCCCAGAGCGGTGCCTGCTGCAAGCGCTGCGATCGGTTAGAATCCATCGTCACCTTCGCCTCATTTCGGAGAAAGCATGATCGCACTGCGCCAAGTCGCCCTGCAACGGGGCACGCAAACGCTGCTGAACGGCGCCGACCTCACGCTGCACAATGGCGTCAAGGCCGGCATCATCGGCGCCAACGGCGCCGGCAAGTCGAGTCTTTTCAAGCTCCTGCTGGGCGAGCTCGGCCCGGACCAGGGCGATATCGAAATGAGCGGCGGCCAGCGCGTGGCCCACATGGCCCAGGAAGTGGAGGCGCTGGATCGGCCGATCATCGAATACGTGCTCGATGGCGATAGCGCCCTGCGCCAGGCCCAGGCGGATCTGGCCGCCGCCCAGCAAGGGGGCAACGCTCACCGCGAAGCGGAACTGCACGGCGTGATCGAGACCTTGGACGGCTACAGCGCCGAGTCTCGCGCCGCGCAGTTGCTGGTTGGCCTTGGCTTCGTGCAGGCCAACCTGTCGCAGCCGCTGTCGAGCTTCTCCGGCGGCTGGCGCATGCGCGTGAACCTGGCGCGCACGCTGTTCATGCCTTCTGATCTGCTTCTGCTCGACGAGCCCACCAACCACCTGGACCTCGACGCGCTGCTGTGGCTCGAGAATTGGCTGACCCGTTACCCGGGCACGCTGCTGTTGATCTCCCACGATCGGGACTTCCTGGATGCGGTGTGCGATCACATCGTTCACATGCACCACCAGACGCTGGAGCTTTATCGCGGCAACTACTCGCGCTTCGAGCGTACCCGCGCCGAAAAGCTTGCCTTGCAGCAGGCCCAGGCCGCCAAGCAGCAGGCGCGGCGCGAGGAGATCGAGCGCTTCGTCGCCCGCTTCAAGGCCAAGGCCACCAAGGCGCGCCAGGCCCAGAGCCGGGTGAAGATGCTCGAGCGCATGGAGGAGATCGCCGTGGCCCACGTCGATTCGCCCTTCCACTTCAGCCTGCCCGCCGCCGACAAGACATCGCACCCGCTGCTGGTGCTCGACGAGGCAGCGCTTGGCTACCGGGGCGAGGCCGGTGACACCGTCCAGCTCGACCGGGTCGACATCACGCTGCTGCCGGGCAGCCGCATCGGCCTGCTGGGGCCCAACGGCGCGGGTAAGTCGACGCTGATCAAGTCGTTGACCGGGGAGCTCGCCCTGCTGGCCGGCAAGCGCGTACCCGGCGAGCACCTGGCGATCGGCTACTTCGCCCAGCACCAGCTCGAAGGACTCGACGTCAGCGCCACGCCTTTCGTGCACGTGCAGCGCCTCTCCCCCACCGCCAGCGACCAGGAGATCCGCAACTTCCTCGGCGGTTTCGGTTTCAAGGGCGACGACGCCTTTGCCGAGGTGGCGAACTTCTCCGGCGGCGAGAAAGCGCGGCTGGCGCTGTCATTGGTGGCCTGGCAAAAGCCCAACCTTCTGCTGCTTGACGAGCCGACCAACCACCTGGATCTGGAGATGCGCGAGGCGCTGACCCAGGCGCTATCGGCCTTCGAGGGCACGGTGATCCTGGTTTCCCACGACCGCCATCTCTTGCGCGCTACGGTGGACGAGTTCTGGCGCGTGGCAGATCACCGGGTCGAGCCCTTCGACGGCGACCTGGACGACTACCGCGCCTGGCTCAAGACCCGCCTGGAGGAGAGCCGCCGCGAGGAGCGCAGCGAGAAGAGCGAGCGCCAGGGCCAGTTACCGAGCGTGGATCGCAAGGCCATGCGCCAGGCCGCCGCTCAGCTTCGCGAGAAATTGCGTCCGCAGAAGAAGGCTCGCGACCAGGCGGAAAAGGCGATGGAAACCGCTCAGGCGGCACTGCAGAAGGTGGAGGAGCGCCTGGCCGATGCCGAGCTCTATACCGACCCGGCACGCAAGGCCGAACTGACCGAGGCGCTCGCCGAGCAGGCGCGCGAGAAGGAGCGCGTGGAGCGTGCCGAGCAGCAGTGGCTCGCCGCCGAAGAGGCGCTCGAGGCGATGGAAGCGGAGATTCTCGAAAGCGAGCGCTAGCGCAAGCGGCTCAGCGGCTCAGCAACTCAGTGGCTTTCGAGCAGAAAGGTCACCGGGCCGTCGTTGGTGAGCGACACCTGCATGTCGGCGCCGAAGCGCCCGGTCTCGACCTTCGGCCAAGCCGCTTTCGCCTGGCCGACCAGGTAGTCGAACAGCCGCGCGCCCTCGTCCGGGGCGGCGGCGCTGGAGAACCCCGGGCGCAGCCCCTTGCGGGTCTCGGCGGCCAGGGTGAATTGCGACACCAGCAGGAGCCCGCCTTCGGCCTTTCGCAGGTCGTCGTTCATCTTGCCCTCGCCGTCGCTGAACACGCGGTAGTGCAAGAGCTTGTGCAGAAGCTTGTCCGCATCCGCCTCGCCATCGCCGCGCTCCACGCCGATCAGTGCCAGAAGCCCGTGATCGATGGCGCCGATGCACTCGCCCGCGACCCGCACCTCGGCATGACTGACGCGCTGTATCAAGGCCTTCATGGCGCTACCACCAACGGTGAAAATGATGGACCGGCCCGCGACCACGCCCGACCTGCAGGCGCTCGCTGGCGGCCAGCGCCTCGTGCAGCCAGGACTTGGCCTCGCGAATCGCCTCGACCGGGGCATGCTCGTCGGCATCCACCGGAAGCTTCGCAAGGCAAGCGGTGATCGCCGAGGAGAGCGCGCAGCCGGTGCCATGCAGATTGTCGGTCTCGATGCGCGAAGCGGGAAGCCAGGCGTGCTCGGAGGGCGTGGCCAGCAGATCCGGGCAGCTCTCGCCGGTCAGGTGGCCCCCCTTGAGCACCGCGTAGGGCGCGCCCAGCGCGGTGAGTCCCGGCAGCATTGCCTCCATCTCGCCCGGCGTTTTGGGTGAGGCAGTGTCGAGCAGTACCGCCGCCTCGGGCAGGTTGGGAGTGATCACATGGGCCAGCGGTACCAGCACATCGCGCACCGCGCGAATGCCTTCGTCATCGACCAGGATGTCGCCACTCTTGGCCACCATCACCGGGTCGAGCACGATCCAGCGCGGGCGATGCCGGCCAAGCACCCGGGCAATCACCTCGGCCACCTCGCGGCTGGCCACCATACCGATCTTCACCGCGTCGATCTCGACGTCCTCGAGCAGGTTCTCGAGCTGCACGCCGATCATTTCAGCAGAGACCGGCTCCACCCGGGCAACACCCCGGGTGTTCTGGGCGATCACCGCGGTGATCACGTTGGTGGCGTAGACACCGAGCGCCGAGAACGTCTTGATGTCGCCCTGCAGCCCCGCCCCGCCGGAGGGGTCGGAGCCGGCGATGGTCAGTACCTTCGCGATCGTATCCATGTCCGCCTCCTACATGACCGAGGGGAGCCAGGTGGCGATCCCCGGGAACAGCGCCAGCGCCAGCAGCATGCAAAGCTGGATGAGAATGAAGGGAATGACGCCCTTGTAGATGGTCGAAGTGGTAACGCTCGGCGGGGTGACGCCGCGCAGGTAGAACAGCGCAAAACCGAACGGCGGCGTCAAAAACGAGGTCTGCAGGTTCACCGCGATCATGATGCCGAGCCAGATCGGGTCGAGCCCCATGGCCAGCAGTACCGGCCCGACGATCGGCACCACCACGAAGGTGATCTCGATGAAATCGAGGATGAAACCGAGCAGGAAGATCACCAGCATGACGATGATCGTCGCGCCGACCACCCCGCCCGGCATCGAATCGAACAGATGCGTCACCAGCTCCTCGCCGCCGTAGGCGCGAAATACCAGCGAAAAGAGCGCTGCACCGATCAGGATCAGAAACACCATGCTGGTGACCTGGGCAGTGGAGTAGAGCGTCTCCTTGAGCATGGTGAAGCTCAGCCGCCGGCTCGCCGCCGCCAGACAGAGTGCACCGAAGGCACCCACGGCAGAGGCCTCGGTGGGCGTGGCGAAGCCGCCGAGAATCGAACCCAGCACTGCGACGATCAGAAGCACCGGCGGCACCAGCCCCTTGAGCATCAGCGGCCAGATCGAGCCTTTGTGACCCAGTTCTGCCTTGAGCGCTTCGCGGTCCACCGCCGGTGCCGAGGACGGCTTGAGCCATGCAAGCACCAACAGGTAGACGATATAAGCGACGACCAGCAAAAGACCCGGTACCAGCGCACCGATGAACAAGTCACCGATGGAGAGCGTCTTCGGGCTCCACACGCCCATGGACAGCTGGGCCTGCTGGTAGGCGTTGGAGAGCACGTCGCCCAGGAGCACCAGCGCGATCGACGGCGGGATGATCTGACCCAGCGTCCCCGTGGCACAGATGGTGCCGGTGGCGAGCGCCGGTGAATAGCCGCGCTTGAGCATGGTCGGCAGTGACAGAAGCCCCATGGTGACGACGGTGGCCCCGACGATACCGGTGGACGCCGCCAGCAGCATGCCGACGATGACCACCGAAAGCCCCAGCCCGCCGCGCAAGGACCCGAAGGCCATCGCCATGGCGTCCAGGAGCGTCTCCGCCACCCGGGACTTTTCCAGCAGCACGCCCATCAGGACGAACAGCGGCACCGCCAGCAGGGTCTCGTTGGTCATGATGCCGTAGAGGCGATTGGGCATCGCGCCCATCATGCGCGCCTCGAACGGTACCGCCACGCCCAGGTGCTGCAAGAGCAGGCCGACGCCTGCGAAGGCCAGCGCCGTGCCGGCCAGCGACAGCGCCACCGGGTAGCCCAGCATCAGCACCCCGCACACGGCGGCGAAGAGCACCAGCGGCATGAAATCGAGTAACACGGCCACTAGACGATCTCCTCGTGCTCATGGGTGGGGTTGGGCAGCGCCCCGCGAATGATCAGCGCCTGGCGAACGAGTTGCGCCACCGCCTGCAGCAGTAAAAGCGCCATCATCACCAGAATCAGGGTCTTGAGCAGGTACACCGCCGGAATACCACCATTGGGCGAGCGCTCCATGATCGTCCAGCTGGTCAATACGTAGTGGTAGCTGCCGATGGCGATGAACAGCGCCACGGGAACGAGCAGAAACAGCGTACCCAGCAGGTCGACCCAGGCACGCGCCCGGCTCGACAGCTTGCGGTAGAAGATGTCGACCCGCACGTGGCCGTCCTGCTTGAGCGTCCAGGCGGCGCCGAGCATGAATACCGTCGCGTGCATGTACATCACCGACTCCTGCATGACGATGCTGTTGACGCCCAGAAAATAGCGCAGTACCACGATGGCGAACTGCACCAGCATCATGACGATCACGAGCCACGCGATCGCTCGCCCGACGCCTTCGGTCAGGCTGTCGAGCCAGCGCAACAAACGGGGCTCGTGAGAATTTGCACGCATTGGGGTGTCCTGCGTTGGTGAAACGGCTCCGAATCATCGCTGATTCTAAGGCTCGCGTCATCCCCCGCAGGCACGGTACACCGCACGAGAGGCATTTTTCAGCGTCCGGCCACGGTTTCTTCCGGGTTCAGTCGACGGCGGCGCGCAGCGCCTCCAGGCAGGCGCCGGGCAGCGGCAGCTCCACCGCCACCGGCAGGTGATCCGAGAACAGATGATCGAGCACGCTCACCTCAGCGGCCTCCAGCGTCTGGGACAGCAGGATGTGATCCAGCGCCCGGCGCGGCTGCCAGGAGGGGTAGCTCAGAAGCGGCTTGACCGGATGCAGCGGAAGCGAGGCGCTGAAGCGCTCGTGGGCGTGGAGCTGATCCGGGGTGCAGTTGAGATCGCCCATCACCACCACATGGCGCAGCGGTGCGATGATCTCGCTGAGGTAGTCGAGCTGGCGTACCCGCCCGCGATGGCTCAGCGCCAGATGGGCAACGAAGATGTGCAGCGCGTCCGGGCCATGGCCGTAGCGCACGTGGATCGCTCCGCGTCCGGGAAGCGCGCCAGGCAGGCGATGCTCTTCGATCTGACTGGGCGTGAGGCGGGAAAGCAGGCCGTTGCTGTGCTGGGCGATGCGCCCCAGGTTGCGGTTGAGCTGCTGGAAATAGTGGGGAAACCCGGCCTGAGCGGCCAGGTACTCCACCTGGTTGATGCGGCTCGAGCGAAAGCTTCCGCCGTCGACCTCCTGCAGTCCCACCACGTCGAACTGGCCCAGTACCTGACCCATCACGTCGAGCCGCTTGACGCGACGCGGGTGCGGCAGAAAGTGCTGCCAGCTGCGCGTCAGGTAGTGGTGGTACGCCGAGGTCTGGATGCCCACCTGCAGGTTGAAGGTCATCAGCCTGAGCGTTCCGCTTTCGAGCAGCGGCCGCTCGTCGCGCGAGGTCTTGCCGTCCATGGGGTCCTGCACGGTTACTCGTCGCGCTCGCTGCGCACCTGTTCGATGAGCGCCTCGGCGATCACCGGCATGTTCTCGAGGCCGCCGGCGGTGCTCGGCGTGATCACGTAGCGACCGTCGACCACCAGCGCCGGCACGCCCATCAGGCGCATGGCGCGCATGCGGCTGTTGGCCTTGTTGGTCTCGCTGCGGACCGGGAAGGAGTTGAGCGCCTTCTTGGCGTCGTCTTCGCTCACGCCGTAGTTGGCGAAGAACGCGGCGATGTCGTCCTCGTCAGTCAGGCGCTGGCCATCCTGGTGAATCGCGTCGAAGAAGTCCTTGTGCAGCTCCTCCTCGATGCCCAGCGACTGGGCGGCGTAGAAGGCCGTGGCGTGGGTGTTCCAGTTGCCGCCCATGGTGGCGGGCATCTTGACGACCTCGACGTCGTCGTCGAGGGTCTCGTACCACTCGTCGACGGTGTCCTGCAGCGCGTAGCAGTGCGGGCAACCGAACCAGAAGACCTCGGTGACCTCGATATGATCGTCGTCGGCGACGGTGGCCACGGGCGTCTCGAGCAGGGTGTAGTCCTGGCCTTCGACAACGGTCTGCGCACTGGCGGCGGCAGAGAGGGTGAGACCGGCCAGCGCAGCCACGAATACTTTGAGCATGTCAGAAATTCTCCAAGAATGAGCGAAGCCTATGACCATGAAAGGGATTCGCCGGTTCCCGCCCCCCAATGCACGCCCGGGGCGAGCATCGATTTCACGCATCGGCTCTTCGCACTATACGGCGCGACGGGCCAATATCAATGGTTGCGTGCGCGGCACGGCTCTTTCGCCTCGCCACGGTGTTACACTAGCGCCTTTCAGCAAGCTGGCCCAGGCCGCCACTATATCGAATCCCTAAAGCCGCCCCAACGGCCCGCCGCCAGCGGTGGATGCGTTGCGCCGGCCGCCTTGCTGGCATGCTTCACGCGCTCAGGATCCTTGCCATGTCGACAGACCGCCAACACCCGCGTCTCAACTACGCCACCGCCCAGTTCATGGTCAGCGCGCCCACGCTTGCGCTGTGCCCGGACGACACGGGGGCGGAAGTCGCCTTCGCCGGGCGCTCCAACGCGGGCAAGTCCAGCGCGATCAACGCGCTGACCCAGCAAAAGGCGCTGGCGCGCACCTCGCGCACGCCCGGACGCACCCAGCTGATCAACTTCTTCAGCCTGATGAACAACCCCGCCACGCGCATGGTCGACCTGCCCGGCTACGGCTACGCCAAGGTGCCGGAGTCGGTCAAGCTCGAGTGGCAGCGCCACCTCTCCGAATACCTGTTGCACCGCTTCAGCCTGAAGGGCGTGGTGCTGTTGATGGACGTGCGCCATCCGCTCACCGAGTTCGACCTGACCATGCTCGACGTCGCCGACCAGCGCGGCCTGCCGGTGCACATCCTGCTCACCAAGGCGGACAAGCTGAAGAAGGGACCGGCGAGCGCGGCGCTGCAGAAGGTGCGCTCGCAGCTGGTCGAATGGGAGGACCTGGTCACGGTACAGCTCTTCTCGTCGCTCAAGCGCGACGGCGTCACGCCTCTGTCCCAGACGCTCGACCGCTGGCTCGACGCCCCGGAACCCGACTAGGCGCCGTCGACCCCGCGCTCCAGGCGCGCGATCACCTCCGGCAGCTGGCGGACGTGGTCGATCCGGTAGACCCGCGGCGGCAGTGCGCGATCCTCTACGCCGGAGATCCACACCGCGTGCATGCCCAGCCGCTGGGCGGGCAGCACGTCCTCCTCCCAGGAATCGCCCACGTGCATGGCGTTACTCGGTGCTACCGCCAAACGCTCTAGCACGTTCAAGAAGGCATTCGGGTCGGGCTTCGGGGTGAACAGCTCGCCGGCGGCCACGGCGACGGGGAAGTACGCCGCCAGGGGCTGGCGCTTGAGGTGGATGTTGCCATTGGTGATGGCGGCAAGGTGATAGCGCCGGCCGAGCGTCTCGAGCAGATCAAAAGCCTCCGGGTGCGGGGTGACCTGTACGCGCAGGCGGTGAAACTCGTTCATCGCCGCCGCCGCCCAGAGAATCGCCGTACTGCGATCGAGCCCCACCGCCTCGAGCTGCCCCTCCAGGGCGCGCAGCCGCAGCCAGGTGAAATCGCCGCGCCGCTCGGGCGTGGCCCGGGCGAGCGCCTGGCGGCGTTCGAGGTAGTCGGCAAGCCCCTCCTCCCGCGACAGCGAAAGCGTCGCCTCGCCGCGTGCCCGGTGCCAGGCGGCGAGTTCTTCCAGAAGCCAGCCGTAGTGGCCCTGCTCGGTGGCGAGCATCACGCCGTGGTTGTCCCACAGCGTGTCGTCGAGATCGAAGGTGATGGCGTGAAGCTCGCTCATGAGTCGCTCCTTGGGCGGCGCCGGGCGCGCGGATGGGAGGCGTCGTAGCTCTGGGCCAGATGCTGCCAGTCGAGCCGGGTGTAGACTTGGGTGGTGGAAAGGTTGGCATGGCCGAGAAGCTCCTGCACCGCGCGCAGATCCTGGCTCGACTCGAGCAGGTGGCTGGCGAAGGAGTGGCGCAGCCGGTGCGGGTGCAGGTGTTCGGGAAGGCCGCGCTCGACGCTGAGCTGGGCGAGGCGCTTCTGGATGGCGCGATGCCCGAGCCGCGCGCCGCGGCGGCCGACGAACAGTGCCCGCTCGTCGGCCGCTGCAAAGTCACGGCGCCGGGCGAGCCACGCGTCCAGCGCCTGGCGGGCGCGGCGGCCCAGCGGTACCTGACGGGGCTTGCCACCCTTGCCGAGCACGCGCACGAAGCGCTCGTGCAGGTGGTCGACATCGAGCGCGGCAAGCTCTGCCAGGCGCAGGCCGCTGGAGTAGAAAAGCTCCAGCATCGCCTGGTCGCGCACGGCCTGGGTCGAGTCGTCGTGAGGCGTGTCCAGAAAGCGCGCCAGCTGGTCGACGTCCAGCGGCCGGGGCAGGTGGGCGGGTTTCTTTGGCGTGCGCAGAAGCTTCACCGGATTGTCCGCCAGTGCCCCTTCGCCGACCAGGTGATCGGCGAAGCCGGACAGCGCTGCGCGGCGCCGCGCCAGGCTGCGCGGCGCAAGCCCTCGGCTGCGCTCACGCCCCAGAAAGGCACGCGCCCGGGACGTGTCGAGCGCGTCAAACCCAGGCAGTTGCGCGTCGTCGGCGAAGGCCGCGAAGGCCCTCAAATCCTGCCGGTAGCCCGTGACCGTGGCGGGGCTGGCCCGCCGGGCGAGCGCGTCCAGGTAGCGCTCGATGGCTGCCTGGAGTATCGAACTAGCCATGCCCGTCCAGGCGCTGGAGCAGGCGAGCGACGATATCGCCCAGGTACTCGGTGAACAGCGTGTCCATGCTGGCGCGATAGCACTGCGGGTCGGGGCTCGCCAGCAGCAGGTAGCCCACGGGCTCGCCCGCCGCCAGTCGCGAGACGGCGCAGGAGCCGGCCTTGCGCGGCGGTTTGGTGTGGGGCAGCAGGCACTTCCAGTCGCTCACGCTGAGCTTGGCACAGCGGCTGGTGCGGCCATCGAGCAGCGCCGTCAATCGGGCCGTCGCGTGCTGGTCCAGCACGTGGCGCGGCGGCTGCGGCGGCGCGGGCTCGTCATCGCTGAGGCTTGCGGGGCACCACAGCGCCATGGCGGGCGTATCGAAGCGCTCGCCGAGCTGAACGGCCAGCGCCTGGGCCAGGGCGTCGCGGTCCTCGGCCTCGATCAGCGCCAGCAGCGTCTCGCGCAGGCGCCGGTACTGCGCCTCGTTGTGGCGAGCGGTCTCGAGCAGGTGCTCGAGGCGCCCTTCGGCGCTGTCGGCGCGCTGGCGCAGGTCGATCACCAGCCGCTCCAGCAGCGATACGGCGCCGTCGATGTGCGGGTGCGGCACCTTGAGCTGCTGCAGAAGTCCTTCCCGGCCAACGAAGAAGTCCGGGTGACGGGCCAGCCAGAACGCGACCTGGTCCGGGTCGAGCGTCTTGCGGGGCTCCGGGGCTTGCGACATCGCCATTCTCCTTGGATTAGTTGAGCGTCACGCGGCCGTCGAACACGCGCGTGGCGGGACCGATCATGATCAGCGCGGCGTCTTCGCCGGGCCACTCGATGGTAAGCTTCCCTCCGGGCAGGTGCACCGTCACCGGACTTTGCAGAAGCCCCTGGCGAATGCCGCTGGCCACCGCCGCGCAGGCGCCGGTGCCGCAGGCGAGCGTCTCGCCGCTGCCGCGCTCGAACACGCGCAGGCGAATCTCGCTTTTGGACACCACCTGCATGAAGCCGACGTTGACCCGGCGGGGAAAGCGCGGATGGGCTTCCAGCAGCGGCCCCAGTCGCTCGACCGGCGCGCTGTCGACGCTTTCGACCGTGAGCACCGCGTGCGGGTTGCCCATCGATACCGCGCCGATTTCGAGCTGCTCGCCGTCGACCTCGATGGCGTGGCACACCGCATCCTCTTGGGCATCGAAAGGCAGCGCAGCCGGCTCGAAGCGCGGCCGGCCCATGTCGACGCGTACCTCGCCATCGTTTTGTACGTGCAGGATGAGCGGCCCGCCGGCGGTTTCCACGTGGATCTCGTGCTTGTGGGTCAGGCGCTGCTCGCGCACGAAGCGAGCGAAGCAGCGCGCACCGTTGCCGCAGTTCTCCACTTCGCTGCCGTCGGCGTTGAAGATGCGGTAGCGAAAGTCCATGTCCGGGTCGCGGGGCGGCTCGACCACCAGAAGCTGATCGAAGCCGATGCCGAAGCGCCGGTCGGCGAGCTGAGCGATCACCTCGTCGGTCAGCCGAGCGCGCTGGGTGACCAGGTCGACCACCATGAAATCGTTGCCCAGCCCGTGCATCTTGGTGAAGTGCAGAAGCATCAGTTCGCCTCGTCCGGCAAGAGCGCCTCGCCGGCCCAGAGCTGCTCGAGGGTTTCCCGGGCACGCACCACGTGGACGCGGTCACCGTCGACCATCACTTCGGCAGGCCGCGGGCGGCTATTGTAGTTCGACGCCATGACGAAACCGTAGGCACCGGCCGAGCGCACCGCCAGCAAGTCGTTTGCGGCAATGGCGAGTTCGCGCTCCTTGCCGAGAAAATCGCCGGTTTCGCACACCGGGCCGACCACGTCGTACATGGCGCTTTCGCGCGCCTCGCGGGTGTCGACGCGCACGATCATCTGCCAGGCCTGATAGAGCGCTGGGCGGATGAGATCGTTCATCGCCGCATCGACGATGGCGAAGTTCTTGGTCTCGCCGGGCTTCAAAAACTCGACCCGGGTGAGCATCACTCCGGCGTTGGCGGCGATGGAACGGCCAGGCTCGAACAGAAGCGTGAGATTCTCGCCGCCTTCCCAGCGTGACAGGCGTGCGAGCAGCTGGCTTGCGTAGTCGAAGGGCTGCGGCGGAGTCTCGTCGCGGTAGGGCACGCCGAGGCCGCCACCGAGATCCAGGTGCTCGATCTCGATACCGCGCTCGCGCAGCCGCTCCATCAGTACCAGAAGCCGCTCGAGGGCGTCGAGAAACGGCGCGGTCTCGGTGAGCTGCGAGCCGATGTGGCAATCGAGCCCCTTGATCGCCAGGTTCGGCAGATCGGAAGCGAGCGCGTAGGCTTCAAGCGCCTCATCCACGGCGATGCCGAACTTGTTGTCCTTGAGCCCGGTGGAGATGTACGGATGGGTACCTGCGTCGACGTCCGGGTTGACGCGCAGCGACACCGGCGCGACGACGCCGAGCTCCGCGGCCACGGCGTTGAGCCGCTCGAGCTCCGGAACGGACTCGACGTTGAAACACTTGATGCCGACCTCAAGCGCGCGAACCATCTCGTCACGCCGCTTGGCCACGCCCGAGAAGACTACCTTGCCCGGGTCGCCACCGGCTTTGAGTACGCGCTCGAGCTCGCCAATGGAGACGATGTCGAAGCCCGCGCCGAGCTTCGCCAGAAGTCCCAGCACCGCGAGGTTCGAGTTGGCCTTCACCGCGTAGCAGATCAGGTGCGGGTGGCCGCCCAGCGCCTCGGTGTAGGCGCGAAAGTGGCGCGTGAAGGTGGTCTTCGAGTAGACGTAGCAGGGCGTGCCGATCTCGTCGGCAAGACGCGTGAGCGGCACGTCCTCGGCGAACAGTACGCCGTCACGGTAGTTGAAGTGATCC
Source organism: Vreelandella malpeensis (assembly GCF_020622355.1). Classification (GTDB taxonomy): domain Bacteria; phylum Pseudomonadota; class Gammaproteobacteria; order Pseudomonadales; family Halomonadaceae; genus Vreelandella; species Vreelandella malpeensis. The sequence goes on from NZ_WHVL01000003.1 coordinate 305,841, forward strand.
ATCAGGACTCCTCGGCGGCGGTCTGGGCGTTATCGTCCGGCAGGTAGAGCGGGCCCTTCTGCCCGCAGCCGGCAAGCACGAAGGCGATCAGCGCGATCGCGGCCAGCGCCTTCATTTCGCCTCCCGGTGCGCCTTGAGCGCCTCGCGGGCGCGGCTCGCCGCGGCGCGGACCTGATCCGGCGCGGTCCCGCCGATATGATTACGCGCGGCGACCGAGCCTTCGAGTGTGAGCACCTCGAAAACGTCTGCCTCGATGATGTCGGAGAACTGCTTGAGCTCCTCGAGGGTCATCTCGGACAGATCCTTCTTCTCCTTCAGGCCGAAGGCTACCGACTGGCCGACGATCTCGTGGGCATCGCGGAAGGCCACGCCCTTGCGCACCAGGTAATCCGCCAGGTCCGTCGCGGTGGAGAAACCGCGCCGCGCCGCCTCGAACATGCTCTCTTTTTTCGGCTCGATGGCGGGCACCATGTCGGCAAAGGCCTTGAGACAGTCCAGCACCGTGTCGACGGCGTCGAACAAGGGCTCCTTGTCCTCCTGGTTGTCCTTGTTGTAGGCCAGCGGCTGAGACTTCATCAGCGTGAGGAGGCTCATCAGGTGGCCGTAGACGCGACCGGTCTTGCCGCGCACGAGCTCCGGCACGTCGGGGTTCTTCTTCTGCGGCATGATCGAGGAGCCGGTGCAGAAGCGATCCGGCAAGTCGATGAAGTCGAACTGGGCGCTGGTCCAGAGCACGAGCTCCTCGCTCATGCGTGACAGGTGCATCAGGAGGATGCTGGCGAAGCTGGCGAATTCGATGGCGAAGTCGCGATCGGACACCGCGTCCAGCGAGTTCTCCGCCGGGCGGGAGAAGCCCAGAAGCTCGGCGGTGACGTGGCGGTCGATCGGGTAGGTGGTGCCGGCCAGGGCAGCGGCCCCCAGCGGCATCACGTTGACCCGCTTGCGGGTATCCAGAAGCCGCTCGTGGTCGCGGGCGAGCATCTCCTGCCAGGCCAGCAGGTGGTGGCCGAAGGTGACCGGCTGGGCGGTCTGCAGGTGGGTAAAGCCCGGCATGATGGTATCCGCCTCGCGCTCGGCGAGTGTGATCATGCCTTCACGCAGGCGCGCAAGCTCTGAGTCGATCGAGTCGATGGCATCGCGCATGAAAAGCCGGATATCCGTGGCCACCTGGTCGTTACGCGAGCGGCCGGTGTGCAGCTTCTTGCCGGTGATGCCGATCTTCTGGGTCAGGCGCGCCTCGATGTTCATGTGCACGTCCTCGAGCGGCACCGACCACTCGAACTCGCCGCGTTCGATCTCGCCTTTGATCTCGGTCAGGCCTTCGATGATCGCGTCGCGCTCGGCGTCGCTGAGCACGCCGACGCGGGCCAGCATCGTGGCGTGAGCAATCGAGCCTTGAATGTCCTGGCCGGCCAGGCGCTGGTCGAAGTTCACGGAGGCAGTGAAGCGGGCGACGAAGGCGTCGGTGGGTTCGCTGAAGCGGCCGCCCCAGGATTGATTCGTAGCGTGGCTCATCAAGGGTACCTGTTGGCAAAACGAAGGTTGGCAAAACAAGGAAGTCGTTGGCCCAGAGTGTACCAGAGTCGGCCGCCTTCGCGGCACGGGGTTTGCGCGAGTTCGAGGGCGGGCCTCAGGCCCCGGCGAGGTCTCGCAGCACGGCGTGCTGGTCGAAGCGATCCAGATAGTCGATGAGCGCGTCCAGCGGGATCGGGCGGGCGAAATAGTAGCCCTGCAGGTAGGTCGGATGGCGCTCGCGCAGGTAGAGAAACTGCTCGCGTGTCTCCACCCCTTCGATCAGCACGGTGAGGCCGAGCTTCTCCGCCAGGGTGATCACCCCCTCGACGATGGCGGCGTCGTTCTCGTCGCAGGTCACGTCGCGAATGAAGGAGCGGTCGATCTTGAGCTTCTGGATGGGCAGGCGCTTCAAGTAGCTCAAACTCGAGAAGCCGGTGCCGAAGTCGTCCAGCGCGATGTTCACGCCCAGCGCGCGCAGCCCCTCGATGGCGTCGATGGCATGCTCCGTGCTATCCATCAGCACGCCTTCGGTGATCTCGATCTCCAGAAGCTCCGCCGAGAGGCCGGTCTCGGCCAGCACTCGCTCGATCGAGGCGACGAACCCCGGACGCTGGACCTGCATGGGCGACACGTTGACGGCCATGGTCAGCGGGGCGTGTTCGCCGCGATTGAGGGCCACCGCGTCGAGGCAGGCGCGTCTGAGCACCCAGTCGCTGATCGGGATGATCTGCCCGGTCTCCTCGGAGAGCCCGATGAAGTCGATCGGCGGGATGTTGCCCTGCTGCGGGTGCTGCCAGCGCAGCAGCGCCTCGACCCCGACCACCCGCCCGCTGACGCTATCGATCTGGGGCTGGTAGTGCAGCTCGAACTGCTCCTGCTCGATGGCCTGGGCCAGGGCGTGACGCAGGTTGACCCGCTCGGTGACCCGCCGGTTGAGCTCGTCGGTATACCACTGGTAGGTATTGCGCCCGCGCCCTTTGGCCTTGTACATGGCGAGATCCGCCTGCTGGATCAGCGTCCGGGGCTTGGTGATGCTGCCATCGTCGGTGCCGATACCGATGCTGGCGGTGATGTGAAGCTCCTCGCCCTGGTACCAGTAAGGCGCCGACAGTCTGGCCAGCAGGCGCTCGACCACCTGCATCACATCCTGCTCGTGGGCCAGATCCGGCAGCAGCACGATGAACTCGTCGCCGCCGATGCGCGCCACGGTATCCCAGGGGCGCAGCTCCTCCTCGAGGCGCCGCGCCACGCTGATCAGAATGAAATCGCCTACGTCGTGGCCGAGGGAATCGTTGATCGGCTTGAAGTCGTCCAGGTCGATGAACAGTACCGCCAGGTAGCGCTGGTAGCGCTTGGCCAGCACGCAGCCCTGGGCCAGGCGCTGATGCAGGAGCTGGCGATTGGGCAGGCCTGTCAGGGCATCGTGGTGGGCGTTGTGCCTGAGCTGCGCCTGATACTCGCGCTGGGCGGTGACGTCATTCTGCACGCCGATGAAGTGGGTGACCACGCCCTGCTCGTCGCGCACCGGCGAGATGTAGAGATCGTTCCAGAACAGCGTGCCGTCGCGGCGATAGTTGCGCAGCATGACGTGCACGTCGCGCCGCTCCTGAATGGCGCGGCGCAGCTGCTTAAGCGTGGCGGCGTCGGTCTCCTCACCCTGCAGAAAGCGGCAGTTGAGTCCCATCACGTCGTCCCGGGCGTAGCCTGTGATCTGCTCGAAGGCGCGATTGACGTAGACCATCGGCAGGTCGTCGGCCTGGGCATCGACGATCACCACGCCGTTGGTGCTCGACTCCACACTGCGCTGCAAAAGCGCCAATTGCTGGTCGGCGGTCTTGCGCCGGGTGATGTCGCGAGCGATCACGTAGATGACATCGTCGTTGGCACAGGCGCTCACCTCGAGCCAGAAGAGCTCGCCTTGCCAGCTGCGCGCGCGCACGTCGAATGCCTCGATCTTCCGGCCGTCGCGAAGGCGCATCAGGGCGTGCTCGATCACCGCGTAATCCTGCGGGTCGATGATCACCCCGCAGGGCCGACCGATCAGTTCCTGGGCGGAATACCCCAGCAGGTGCTCGAAGGTGGGATTGACGTTCAACAGCGTCCCCATGAAATCGATGCAGCAGAACAAGTCCTGCGACAGCAGGAAAAATTGATCTAGCTCGCCTTGCGGCTTGGCAGGGGACATAGGGCGTTACCTGAACAAAGGGTCCATCAACCAATTATGGCTGGTTATTTTTACTGCGTGACCGGGTGCTTTATGATGAGACTTATCATAGTTCGACGCGCCGTGTCAGCGGCAAAGGGAGAATAACGTGTCATCCATCACCAAACTGCGCATCGCCACGCGCAAGAGCCAACTGGCCATGTGGCAGGCCGAGTACGTCCGGGAACGACTGATGGCGGCGCATAGTGGTCTGGAGGTCGAGCTGGTGGCGCTGTCCACCAAGGGCGACAAGATCCTCGATACCCCGCTTTCCAAGATTGGCGGAAAAGGGCTGTTCGTCAAAGAGCTGGAGGATGCCATGCTCGACGGCCGGGCGGACATCGCCGTGCACTCCATGAAGGACGTGCCGATGCACTTCCCCGAAGGTCTGGGGCTCTCCATCATCCTCGAGGGCGCCGAGCCCACTGATGCCTTCGTCTCCAACCGTTTTCAAAGCGTCGACGCGCTGCCCGACGGCGCGCGCATCGGCACCGCCAGCCTGCGCCGTGGTCTGCAACTGCGCGAACTGCGCCCGGATCTCGAGATACTCAACCTGCGCGGCAACGTGCAGACTCGCCTGGCCAAGCTCGACGCCGACGAGTTCGACGCCATCATCCTCGCCACCTCCGGGCTCAAGCGCCTGGGGCTTGGCGCGCGTATCGCCCAGGAGCTGCCCCCGGAGCTCTGCCTGCCCGCCTGCGGCCAGGGGGCGCTGGGCGTCGAGTGCCGGCTGCACGACCCGGAGCTGATCAGCCTGCTCGCTCCGCTCGATCACGCCGATACCGCCACCCGCGTGCGCGCCGAGCGCGCCATGAACACGCGTCTGGAAGGCGGCTGCCAGGTGCCGATCGCCGGCCACGCGGTGCTCGACAAGGCCAACGAGACGATCTGGCTGCGCGGTCTGGTCGGCAATCCCGAGGGGACCGAGGTGCTGCGCGCCGAAGGGCGCGGCTCGATCCACGAGCCGGAGGCGCTGGGCATTCGCGTGGCCGAGGACCTGCTCGACCAGGGCGCCGGCGAGATTCTCGCCGAGGTGTACGGCGACAACGTATGAGATGCCCACGGTGAACCAGGCGCCGGTACTGATCGCCCGCCCCGGCGAGCGCGGCGAGACCCTGGCGGGCGCGCTGCGCGACAAGGGTTTCGTGGTCGCGCGTCTCGATGTCATGACCCTCGAGGCGCTCGACGAGGACGCCGCGACGCGAGGCGTGTGGCTCGATCTCGACCACTACCCTAAGATAATCGTAGCCAGCCCCTTCGCGGCGCTCTGCCTGGGTGAGGCGATCGATCGCTACTGGCCGCAGCTGCCGGTGGGCATCGACTTCTACACCCTGGGGCGCGGCACCGCCGAGGTGCTCGATCAGACGCTTGGCGTGCGTGCCCATACGCCGCCCCCCGGCGCCGGCGAGGAGTCGAGCGAAGCGCTGCTGTCATTGGCCTCGCTTGCGGACCTATCCCACCAGCGCGTGCTGCTGGTGGCCGGCGAAGGTGGTCGCGCCCTGCTCGGGGAGACGCTTGCCGAGCGTGGCGCCGAGGTGACCCGGGTCGAGGTCTACCGGCGGCGTTACCAGCCGCCGGAGGCCGAGTTGCAAAGGCAGCTGGCGGCTGGCAGTTTTCATGCATTGGTCGTGACCAGCGGCGAGCTGCTGCAATATCTGGCAAGATGGTGCCATGAAAAAGCGCTGAACCAACCATTAATCGTCTCCAGCCACCGCTTGGCCCTGCTGGCCGGCCGGCTGGGATTTCGTGCCATCAAGGTGGCGTCGGGTGCATCGCCGGCCGCGCTGGCAGCGGCGTTGAACGAGTCCTGCAACGTACGGGGTGCCGATGTCGATGAAAGAACTCAATAAGGGCTAGCGACAGATGAGCAAAGAACCATTTGATCAGACCGGCGCCGACAAGTCGTCCGATGCCGCCTCTCAGGACCGCCCGGTGGAAAAGGCTTCGGGCAGCGATACCGCCAGCACCCCGTCGTCGGCGGACAGCCAGCGCGCTGCCGACGCCTACGTCGCCAAGAACAGCCGCTCGCGACGTCGCAACAAGGGGGGGAGCGGCGGCAGCACGCCCTCGACGCCGAACGCCTCTGCCAGCGCCGCCTCGACGAGTGATGCGCCCAAGGCCACGACGCCCGCCGCCACTGCCGCGCCCGCTCCGACGAGCTCCGTCAAGGGCACCGCAGAAACCAAGCCCGGCGCCGCCAAGCCCCCCGGCAGCCCGCCTCCCGCGTCGCCGCCTCCAGGCGGGCGCGGCGGCAAGGCCGGCACACTTGCCATCGTGCTGGTGCTGATCCTGGCGCTGGTGCTCGGCGTCGTCGCCTGGCAGCTCTGGCAGCGCCTTGAGAGCCAGCAGGCGCGCCTGGACGAGATCGCCCAGCAAACCGAGGCCAGCGCCACGCAGCAGAGCCTGAATGATCTCGAGTCACGCCTCGAGAGCGGCGAGACCGAGCGCAACGACACCCTCGAAAGCACCGTCAGCGAACTGCGCGGCGAGCTCGAAAGCGTGCAGTCGAACGTCGACGAGACCATCAACCAGGTGCTCGACCAGCTCTCGCAGGCCCAAGACACCGATGAGCGCGACTGGCTCCACGCCGAAGCCGCCTACCTCCTGCGCCTGGCCAACCAGCGCCTGCAGCTCGAAGGTGATGTCGAGGGCGCCTCTGCTCTGCTGCGCACCGCCGACGCCCGCCTGGTCGACGCCGACAACCCGGCGCTGACGCCGGTACGCCGCGAGATCGCAAGCGAACTGGCGGCGCTGGACGCCGTGCCGCGTGTCGACCGCACCGGCCTTTATCTTGCGCTCAACGCCCAGCAGGAGCGCGTGGCAGGCCTGCGTCTCTCCCAAGAGATCGAGGAGCGTGCCGTGACCTCCGGCATCGAGCAGCCGCCGAGCGGCTCCTTCGAGCGCCAGCTGGCGAAATTCGGCGCCGAGCTGCGTGATCTGGTGGTGATTCGCCACCACGACGAAGCCCTCGAGACCCTGGTGACACCGGAACAGGAGTCCTACCTGCGCCAGAGCCTGCGCCTGATTCTCGAGCAGGCGCAGCTCGCCCTGCTCAAGGAGGAGCAGCCGCTTTATGAGGCGAGCCTCGACAAGGCGCTGAGCCTGCTCGACGGCTACTACGATACCGAGCGCGAAGAGACCCAGAGCGTCATCGCGCGCCTTCAGGAGCTCAAGCAGAGCGACATCGAGCCGGAGCTTCCCGATATCAGCGGCTCGCAGCAGGCCATGGCCGACTTCATCGACAACCGCTTCCAGGCGCGGCGCCAGAGCGGAGGTGAGCAATGAGAAAACTCCTTCTGCTGATCGTCGCCGGCCTTGCCGTAGGCGCTCTGTTCGGCCACCTGATGATGTCGGTGCCCGGCTACTGGCTGATCCGCGTCGGCGATACCTCGGTGCAGACCTCGTTCTGGTTCGGCTTGGTACTGCTGCTCGGCGCCTTCATCGTGGTGCATTTCGCGCTGCGCCTGTTGGCTGGCATCATTCGCCCGGTCGGGCGGTTTCGCACCTGGAACGCCCGCGCGCGCAATCGTCGCGCCAGCAAGCGCACCGTGCGCGGGCTGGTGGCACTGACCGAGGGCCGCTTCAAGCGTGCCGAGCGTACCCTGGCGGGGGCGGCGGAGGATTCCAGCACGCCGATGGTCAACCACCTCTCCGCCGCGCTCGCCGCTCACTACCAAGGCCATCACGAGCGCGCCCAGGAGCATCTCAATCAGGCACAGCTCACCACCGACGGTGCCGATACCGCCGTGGGCCTGATGCAGGCGCAGCTGATGATTGACCGCCAGCAGCCGGAAGAGGCGCTGGCGATCCTCACCCGTCTCGACCAGAAGCTGCCCAACCACCCGCAAGTGCTCAAGATGCTCAAGCAGGTGTACCTCAGCATCAGCGACTGGGAGGGGCTGCGCCATCTGGTGCCGCGCCTGGTGGCCAAGAAGTTGATCACCCAGCAGGAGCGTGAGCAGCTCGAGTTCAAGGCCTACCGCGAGCTGATCGTGTTCGAAGCCGGCAATCCGGCCAACATCGAACGGGTACGCGGGCTGTGGGCGGACATGCCGGACTACCTGCGCGGCAATACCGAGCTGATCGTGCTCTACGTCGAGGCGTTGTTGCAGGCTGGCGAAGAAGCGCTCGCCGAGCGCCTCTTGAGCCAGTCGCTGGACAGCCACTGGGATGCGCGGCTGGTCAAGCGCTTCGGGCTTTTGGGCGTCGATGCCGCGCGCCAGCGCACTCGCGCCGAGAAGTGGTTGCAGGAGCGTCCCAACGATCCGGAGCTGCTGCTCGCTTGCGCACGGCTATCGCTGCGTACCGGCCAGTGGGAGAAGGCGCTCGAGTACTTCGAGGCGAGCCAGCGCCAGCGTCCGAGCGGCGAGGTGTGCGCCGAGCTTGCGCGCCTCTACGCAAGCCTTGGCGAGCATAACAAAAGCCAGCTCTACTATCGTCAAAGCGTGGAGATGATGGCGCAGTCGCTGCCGTCGCTCCCCCAACCCAGCGACGAACGCGACAGCGATGGCCCCGGCAAGGCCGGCAGAAAACGCCGCTGACAACAGCGTCGCAACGATGAAAGGGTGCCCTCTCGGGCACCCTTTTTTCATGGGCACCTGATCGACGCCCTCGGCTGGCTGTCTGATAAGGCCTATCTGCTCGCACCCAATCTTCCCGGCCAACCTTATACGCCTTTTCTTGAGGTTGATGGCGCGCTACGCCTTGTCTCTATGAACCGTCAAGATAGATAGCATGAAAAATATACAAAATAAGCGAACGGTCTAGTCGATTTTAAGCGCTTTTTATTCTATTTTTTCAATACTACTATAGTCGCATGTTCTCGAGCGGGCACCGCGAAAAGAACCTTATAACCATATGAAAATACTCAAATGTAAAGGTACGCCACCATGAAAAAATTGACCGCTACTGCTGCCATCGCTCTTGCTCTCGTTTCCGGCTCCGCTTTCGCCGAGCGCGGCTCTGCCGAACTCAACGCCATCAGCCAGCCGAGCTCCACGATCGCGCACCAGAGCACCGGCACTCAGGCCTCCGTCGAGCAGGTCATCGCGCGCAACAGCGCCTCCGGTGAGCAGATCACTCCCGCTCACTCTCATGTCAAGCGCGACCACGCTCAGAGCGATCGCAAGGCCTCGCTGAGCCAGCTGACCGCCAAGAACGGTGCCACCGGCGAACAGACCTCCAACGCTGACGCCCAAGGCTGATCGTGATACGCCCCACTGCGATGGGGCGCTGGAACGCCAATGAAAAAGGGGTACCCGACCGGGTACCCCTTTTTCGTGGCTGGTCGGGTCATACCGACGAGGTGGGTGAAGCCGTACTCGCAGCCGGAGCGGGTTCCACAGGCTCGATCACCGAGGTGCAGTGCCCGCAGCGGGTGGCCTTGATCGGCACGGCCATCAGGCAGTGCGGGCAGGGTTTCTCGACGGGGCTCTTGGGCGCGACCACCTCCTCGCGCTTGAGCCGGTTGATGCTGCGCACCAGCATGAACACCACGAAGGCGACGATGGTGAAGCTGATCACGGCGTTCAGGAACAGGCCGATATTGAGCGTTACCGCCCCCGCCGCCTGGGCGGCGCCCAGGGTCAGATAAGGGCCGGCCACCGCGCCTTCGCGCAACACAATGAAAAAGTTGGAGAAATCGATACCGCCCACCAGCAGGCCGATCACCGGGTTCATGACGTCCTTCACCATGCTCTGCACGATCAGCGTGAAGGCCCCACCGATGATGATCCCCACCGCCATGTCGATCACATTGCCCTTGACGGCAAACTCGCGAAACTCCTTGATAAATTTCGACATCTCACCTTCCCTCATAGAAATGGTTTATTAGCATATAACGTTTTAAGCTTAATACCAGTCTTGTCAAAGACTTACCAAAGCAACTTGGGGCGTTCAAAAAACATTTTCTTTCTCTCGCCAACGGGAGAAAACCTCATTGAAGCAACCCCAAGGCGACCTCGAGTGTCTCAATAACGACACGACGTGCATTACGCTCGAGTTTGCTTTGTCAGTATAAGTGGCATTCGTGCCAATATGCAGAAAGGCAGCGAGCAGCTCAGGCAGGGATTACAACAACACGCCAGCGACAGACGAAAACTACAAGAAGAATACCCATGACGTTCAGGTGATAGAGGTACAGGCCATGACACCCGATCAAGCAACACCCAGCGCGACCACCTCGCGCTCCAGCGCTCCGCAGACCCTCGGTTTTCTTCTGTTGGACAACTTCACCCTGATTTCCCTTGCCTCGGCAATTGAACCTTTGCGCATGGCCAATCAGCTGGCCGGCCGCGAGCTCTACCGTTGGTACACGCTGACCCAGGACGGCTCGCCGGTGCGCGCCAGCGACGGGCTCAACGTGACGCCGGACGCTGCCATGCAGGCGCCGCTCGCGCTCGACTGGGTGATCGTCTGCGGCGGCGTCGCCCCGCAGCACAGCGTCAGCCGCGAGCACATCCACTGGCTGCAGTCCCAGTCGCGCCAGCTGCGCCACCTGGGCGCCATCTGTACCGGCAGCTGGGCGCTGGCCAAGGCGGGGCTTCTGGATCACTACGAGACCAGCATCCACTGGGAGTGTCTGGCCTCGGTTCAGGAAGCCTTCCCGAAAATCGTGCTCACCACCAAGCTCTTCTCCATCGACCGCGACCGTTTCACCGCCTCCGGCGGCACCGCGCCGCTCGACATGATGCTCAACCTGATCGCCCACGACCACGGCAAGGCGCTGTCGGCAGGCATTTCCGAGATGTTCATCTACGAGCACATGCGCAACGAACAAGACCAGCAGCGCGTGCCGCTCAAGCACGTGCTGGGCACTACCCAGCCCAAGCTTCTGGATATCGTCGCGCTGATGGAGTCCAACCTCGAGGAGCCTTTGGAGCTCAACGAGCTGGCAAGCTACGTGGACGTCTCCAGGCGCCAGCTCGAGCGGCTCTTCCAACGCTACCTGCACTGCTCGCCGTCGCGCTACTACCTGAAACTGCGCCTTGTGCGGGCGCGTCAGCTGTTGAAGCAGACCTCGCTCTCGATCATAGAGATCGCCTCGATCTGCGGCTTCGTCTCCACCCCGCACTTCTCCAAGTGCTACCGCGAGTGCTTCGGCATCCCCCCGCGCGACGAGCGCATGGGCTGCCAGTCGCGCCAGGCGCCGAAGATCTCGTCTTCGACCCTGATCAAGCACTGGGGCATGGAGCCTGCCAGCGGCGAGCCCGCCTCGAGCGCGCTGCAGGCCCTGGCCTACGCCCAGGGCGAGCCGACCTTCGCCAGCGTCCCGTTGATCAACTGAGCGTTGCCTCATCCAAGAAGCCGCCTGCGGGCGGCTTCTTGCGTTGTGGCCGCAGCCTTTTGCCTTGTCACGCCTGGCGCGGCGCGTCGCCACTGCCGGACGTCGACGGGTCGCCACGATGACGTTTTTGGAATTTCCGCCGTCGTTTCCAAGCGCAGAGCGGGGCCATCGCGGCGGTATGCTCCACCCTATGAACAATTATGGAGCCCCCTATGAGTCCTTCTGAACTGCATCAAGACGCCATCGTCATCGACGGCCTGATCATCGCCAAGTGGAACCGCGAGCTTCTCGAGGACATGCGCCGCGGGGGCTTGACCGCAGCCAACTGCACCGTCTCGGTGTGGGAAGGGTTCAAGGCCACCGTCGACAACATCGTCGCCTCCAACCAGCTGATGGCCGAGTGCAGCGACCTGGTGCGCCCGGTGCGCACCACGGCCGACATCACCCGCGCCAAGGAAGAGGGCAAGACCGGCATCATCTTCGGCTTCCAGAACGCCCACGCCTTCGAAGACCAGATCGGCTACGTCGAGATCTTCAAGCAGCTCGGCGTGGGCATCGTGCAGATGTGCTACAACACCCAGAACCTGGTCGGCACCGGCTGTTACGAGCGCGATGGCGGTCTTTCCGGCTTCGGGCGCGAGATCGTCGCCGAGATGAACCGGGTGGGGATGCTGTGTGACCTCTCCCACGTCGGCGCCAAGACCTCCGAGGAGGTCATCCTCGAGTCCAAAAAGCCGGTGTGCTACTCCCACTGCCTGCCGTCGGGGCTCAAGGAGCACCCGCGCAACAAGTCCGACAAGGAGCTCAAGTTCATCGCCGACCACGGCGGCTTTGTCGGCGTGACCATGTTCACCCCGTTTCTCAAGAAAGGGGTCGACTCCACCATCGACGACTACGTCGAGGCCATCGAGTACATCATGAACATCGTCGGCGAGGATGCCATCGGCATTGGCACCGACTTCACTCAGGGCCACGACCAGAACTTCTTCGAGTGGCTGACCCACGACAAGGGCTACGCCCGCCGTCTGACCAACTTCGGCAAGATCATCAACCCCGAAGGCATCCGCACCATCGGCGAGTTCCCCAACCTGACCGAGGCGCTGCTGCGGCGCGGCATGAGCGAGCAGCAGGTCAGAAAGATCATGGGCGAGAACTGGGTGCGCACCCTGAAGGATGTCTGGGGCGAATGAATGACGCTCGCCCCGGCCCCGTGGGCGAACACGCGAGAACAACGATAAGTGGAAGGAATGAAACCGTGACCAAGATGACTCCCGAACTTCCGATCGAAGTCGACAGCGAGACCGGCGTCTGGACGACCGATGCGCTGCCGATGCTGTACGTGCCGCGCCACTTCTTCGTCAACAACCACATGGCCGTCGAAGATGCCCTGGGGCCGGCGAAGTACGCCGAGATCCTCTACCACGCCGGCTACAAGAGCGCCTGGCACTGGTGCGAGAAGGAGGCCGAGTTGCACGGCCTCGAAGGCGAGGAAGTGTTCGAGCACTACATGAAGCGGCTTTCACAGCGCGGCTGGGGGGTGTTCATCACCGAAGAGATCGACCTCGACGCCGGCACCGCCCGGGTGCGCCTGGAGCATAGCGCCTTCGTCTACCAGATAGGCAAGGTGAACCGCAAGATCGAGTACATGTTCACCGGCTGGTTCGCCGGCGCCATGGACCAGATCCTGAGCGCGCGGGGCAGCTCGCGGCGCACGGTGGCAAAGCAGACCCAAAGCGGTGCCGAAGAGGGCCATGATCACGGCCTGTTCGTCGTCACGCCCCTGAACTGAGGATCGCGCCATGGCATTCGAGGCACTGTTCAAGCCGATCCAGATCGGCAAGCAGACGATTCGTAACCGCGTGGTGAGCACGGCGCATGCCGAGGTGTACGCCACCGACGGCGGCATGACCACCGAGCGCTACGTCAAGTACTACGAGGAGAAAGCCAAGGGGGGCTGCGGGCTGTGCATCTGCGGCGGCTCGTCGATTGTCTCGATCGACAGCCCCCAGGGCTGGTGGAGCTCGGTGAATCTTTCCACCGACCGCATCATCCCCCACTTCCAGAACCTGGCGGATGCCGTGCACAAGCACGGTGGCAAGATCATGATCCAGATCACCCACATGGGGCGGCGCTCGCGTTGGGACGGCTACGACTGGTCGACGCTGCTCTCGCCCTCCGGCATCCGCGAGCCGGTCCACCGCTCGACCTGCAAGACCATCGAGGTCGAGGAGATCTGGCGCATCATCAAAGACTTCGCCCAGGCCGCGCGCCGGGCGAAGGAAGGCGGTCTCGACGGCGTCGAGCTCTCCGCCGTGCACCAGCACCTGATCGACCAGTTCTGGAGCCCGCGGGTCAACAAGCGCACCGACGAATGGGGCGGCAGCTTCGAGAACCGCATGCGCTTCGGCATGGAAGTGCTCAAGGCGGTGCGCGCCGAGGTCGGCGACGACTTCGTGGTGGGCATGCGCATCACCGGCGACGAGTTCCACCCGGACGGCCTCGACCACGAGGAAATGAAGCGCATCGCCGCCTACTATGACGCCACCGGCAAGGTCGACTACTTCGGCGTGGTGGGCTCGGGCTGCGATACCCACAACACCCTGGCCAACGTCATTCCCAACATGTCCTACCCGCCGGAGCCGTTTCTGCACCTGGCAGCGGGTATCAAGGAAGTGGTCAGCGTGCCGGTCATTCACGCCCAGAACATCAAGGACCCCAACCAGGCCCAGCGGATTCTGGAAGGCGGCTACGTGGACCTGGTCGGCATGACCCGTGCCCACATCGCCGACCCCCACATCATCGCCAAGATCAAGAACAACCAGGTCGACCAGATCAAGCAGTGCGTGGGTGCCAACTACTGCATCGACCGCCAGTACCAGGGCCTGGATGTGCTGTGCATCCAGAACGCCGCGACCTCCCGGGAGTACATGGGGCTTCCGCATATCATCGAGAAGAGCGACGGGCCCAAGCGCAAGGTGGTCATCGTCGGCGGTGGCCCTGCGGGCATGGAGGCGGCCAGGGTGTGCGCCGAGCGTGGCCACGACGTCACGCTGTTCGAAGCCAAGGAGCAGATCGGCGGGCAGATCACCATCGCCTCCAAGGCGCCTCAGCGCGACCAGATCGCGGGCATCACTCGCTGGTACCAGCTCGAACTCGCGCGCCTGAACGTCGACCTGCGTCTGGGCACCAGGGCGGACGAAGCGACCATTACTGACCTGCGTCCAAACGTGGTGATCCTCGCCACCGGCGGCCAGCCGTTTCTCTCCCAGGTACCCGAGTGGGGCTATGACGCCGAGTCCGACAAGAGCCTGGTCGTCAGCACCTGGGACATCCTCGAGGGCCGCGTCGCGCCCGGCAATAACGTGCTGGTCTTCGACACCATCTGTGAGTTTTCCGGTGTCTCGGCGGCGGACTTCCTGGCGGACAAGGGTGCCAAGGTCGAGATCGTCACCGACGACATCAAGCCCGGTGCGGCGGTGGGCGGCACCACCTTCCCGACCTACTACCGAAGCCTCTACGAGAAGGAGGTCATCATGACCTCGGATCTCGCCCTGCATAAGGTGTATCGCGAAGGCGACTCCCTGGTCGCGGTGCTCGAGAACGAGTACACGGGTGCCCTGGAGGAGCGCGTGGTCGACCAGGTCGTGGTCGAGAACGGCGTGCGCCCGGACGAAACCCTCTATTACGCGCTCAAGGAGCAGTCGCGCAACAAGGGCCAGATGGACCTGGAAGCGCTCTATGCGATCGCGCCCCAGCCCTGCCTGCAAGAGAGCGGCGACGGCTTCGCACTGTTCCGCCTGGGGGATTGCACCGCGCCACGCAACACGCATGCGGCCATCTATGATGCGCTGCGGTTGTGCAAGGACTTCTGACACAATAACGCTGTAAGCCGACCGCCGCGGGCCCTTTGGCCCGCGGCAAAGTCCTTACGGTGTCTCCGAGAGGAGAGACGCCATGCTCGATACGCTTCTACCCGTTCTGCTGTTCACCGCGCTCGCGCTCGCCGCCCTCGGCGCGGTGCGCCGCGTGCGCCTGTGGCGCCAGGGCCGGTCCTCGTCCGTGCCCGTGCTCAAGGGGCTCTTGCGGGTGCCCCGGCGCTATCTGGTCGACCTGCACCACGTCGTCGAACGCGACAAGTACATCTCCCACACCCACGTCGCCACCGCCGGCGGCTTCGTGCTGGCGGCTTTGCTTGCCATCGTGGTTCACGGCTTTGGCCTGCAAAGCGCGATGCTCGGCTGGGTGCTGCTGGCAGCGACCACCAGCATGTTCATCGGCAGCCTGCTGGTCGCCAAGCGCCGCCGCCCGCCGCCCTCGCGGCTCTCCAAGGGCCCGTGGATGCGCCTGCCGAAAAGCCTGATGGCGTTCTCGATCGGCATGTTCGTGGTCACGCTGCCCACCGCCGGCATTCTGCCGGAGGGCGTTTTCCAGCAAGGACTGGGGTGGATCGCGGCACTCGTGCTCGCGGCGATCATCGTCTGGGGCCTGGGCGAGATGTTCTTCGGCATGACCTGGGGCGGGCCGATGAAGCACGCCTTCGCCGGTGCCCTGCACCTGGCCTGGCACCGCCGCCCGGAGCGCTTCTCGGATAAAACCGGCGGTGAGCACCGCTCGACCGGTCTGAAAGCGCTCAGACTCGATGAGCCCGACGCCAAGCTCGGCGTCGAGACGCCTGCGGACTTCACCTGGAACCAGCTGCTCGGCTTCGATGCCTGCGTGCAGTGCGGGCGCTGCGAGGCGATGTGCCCGGCATTTGCCGCCGGCCAGCCGCTCAACCCGAAAAAGCTGATTCAGGACATGGTCGTCGGCATGGCCGGCGGCAGCGATGCCAGATACTACGGCTCGCCCTACCCCGGCAAGCCGGTGGGCGAGCACGCGGGCTCACCCTTCGGGCCGATCGTCGCCCGCGAAGGCACCTCACTCGTGGATGCCGAGACGCTCTGGTCCTGCACCACGTGCCGCGCCTGCGTCGAGGAGTGCCCGATGATGATCGAGCATGTCGACGCCATCGTCGACATGCGCCGCTTTCTGACCCTGGAGCACGGCAACACCCCCAACAAGGGCGCCGAGGTGCTCGACAACCTGATCGCCACCGACAACCCCGGCGGCTTCGACCCCGGCTCGCGCCTGCACTGGGCGGCGG
This sequence comes from Vreelandella malpeensis, assembly GCF_020622355.1. Classification (GTDB taxonomy): domain Bacteria; phylum Pseudomonadota; class Gammaproteobacteria; order Pseudomonadales; family Halomonadaceae; genus Vreelandella; species Vreelandella malpeensis. Next base: position 321,987 of record NZ_WHVL01000003.1, read on the forward strand.
ATTTGAACCTGCCGCTGATGGCGGACAAGAAAGAGGCCGACGTGCTCTTGTGGCTCGGCGACGGCGTGTTCGACATGCGCAACCAGCGCACCCTGCGCGCCTTCATCAGCGTGATGCGCGCGGCAGGCGTCGACTTCGCCGTGCTGGGTAATGAGGAGCGCGACAGCGGCGACGTGGCGCGGCGCCTGGGCGACGAGGCCACCTTTCAGACGCTGGCCCGCCGCAACATCAAGACGCTTGCTCAATACCGCTTCTCGCGCATCGTGACCTGCGACCCGCACAGTTTCCACGTGCTCAAGAACGAGTACGGCGAGCTGGGCACCAGCGAGACTCCGGCGACCTATCACGTGCAGCACCACAGTACCTACATCAGCGAACTGGTCAGCGCCAACAAGCTCAGCTTCAAGGCGTGGAAAGGCGGCAGCGTCACCTACCACGACCCGTGCTATCTGGGCCGTTACAACGGCGAGTACGAGGCACCGCGCGACGTGTTGAAGGCACTCGGTATCGAGATCAAGGAAATGGCTCGCTCCGGCTACCGCTCGCGCTGCTGCGGCGGTGGCGGCGGCGCGCCGATCACCGATATTCCCGGCAAGCAGCGGATTCCTGATATGCGCATGGAAGACGTGCGCGACACCGGCGCGGACCTGGTCGCCGTGGGCTGCCCGCAGTGTACCGCCATGCTCGAAGGCGTGGTGGAGCCGCGCGCCGAGATCAAGGACATCGCCGAGCTGGTCGCCGACGCGCTGGTCATCGACGCCCCCGTCGGGAAAGCCGACTCGACCCGGGCCGCCCCCGCCCTCGCGCTGGAGGAAACCTCATGAGCGACATTCTGCGCCGCGATCCCCGCAAGGAGTGGGTCGCCCGTAACCGCCTGCACCCTCAGCACCTGAGCGTGATGGCCGAACTCGGCGGCGGTGCAAAAGCCACCGAGTGGATGGGCCCCAACGGCGTGATGCGCCGCGACCCGCGCGCGGTCGGCTTCCTCGGCCCGAGCGGCATACGCCGTATCGATAGAAGCGGCGTCCAGCAGGCCGCTCAGGCCCCGGCGCACAGCGCGGCGACCAAGGATACCCGCCAGAACGTCACCATCGACGCCCCGGCCTTCATCGTGGCCGTGGTGCCGGACATGTCCGGCGGACGCCTGTCGGCCCACGACCGTGATCTGCTGGGCCTGGCCCGCCAGCTCGCCGACGCCGACCCGGCAAGCCCGGGCGCGGTGCTGGCGGTGGTGTTCGGCGAGCACAAGGAGAGCGCCTTCGGTGAGGCCGGCATCGACCGCCTCCTGCACCTGGAGGACGAGCGCCTCGCAGGCTACACGCCGGAGCGCAGGGTGGCGGTGCTGCAGAGCGTGGAGCGCGAGCTCGACCCGCGCTTCTGGCTGCTGCCCGACTCGGTCATCGGCGGCGGCGAGCTCGGCCGGCGCCTGGCGGCGCGCCTGGGCGAGCGCCCGGCGACACAGGTCTGGCAGGTGGAAGCCGACGCCCAAAGTGCGACGGGCTGGCGCGCCACCGCCCGGGCCGGAGCGGGCCGCCAGGACGTGCAGCGCGCTCTGCCGCGCGTCGTGCTGGCGCTGGCGGAGTGTGCCGATCCGGTCAGCGAGACACGCCACGCCGCCGAAGCCATTACCCTTGCCCAGCCGAGCCTGGACGTGCTCGGGCGCATCGAGGACCTGGGCGAGGTAGCGGTGGACCCGGCCGGCGTGTCGCTTGCCGAGGCCGAGTTCATCCTCTCCGCCGGCAACGGCGTCAAGGATTGGGACGGCTATCATCACGCCGCCGAGGTGCTCGGCGCGACCAAGGGCGCCTCGCGCGTGGCGGTGGACGACGGCTTCATGCCGCGTGATCGCCAGGTCGGCGCCACCGGCACCTGGGTCTGTGCCAAGGTGTACGTGGCAGTGGGCATTTCCGGCGCCATCCAGCACCTTCAGGGTATCCAGAGCTGCGAGAAGGTGGTGGCCATCAACCTCGACCCGGGCTGCGACATGGCCAAGCGGGCCGATCTGACCGTGATCGGCGATGCCAGCGCCGTGCTCGCTGCCCTGGTGGCGCGCGTCGAGCAATACCGTCTTGAACAGCAGGAGAACCGCGATGCCGCATGATGCCAACGCACGGGCGAATGCCGGACTGAACGTGGCCGTTCTGGTGTCCGTCGGCCGCCATCCACTCACCGCGGGCACGCGCCGCGCCGACCAGGATGCTCGGGCGGTGGAGATGGCGCTGACGCTCGAGAACGCCGCGATCAGCCTGCTTCACGCAGGCCCCGCCGATCCCGAGCGCCAGCAGGCGCTGCGCGGCTACCTGGGCATGGGGCTCGACACACTCGACCTGCTCGAGCAGAGCGCCGACGCCGACGTGATCTCGGTGCTGGAGGAGGAGGTTCGCCACCGCGCGCCTCAATTGATTCTGACCGGCAGCCGCGCCGAGGCCGGCGAGGCGTCCGGCGCGCTGCCGTTTCTGCTCGCCGAGGCGCTGGGCTGGCCGATCGTCACCAGCCTGGCGGCGGTGGAAAAGGTGGAGAACGGCACGGCGGTGATGCTCCAGGCGCTGCCGCGCGGCAAGCGTCGACGCCTGCGCGTTCGCCTGCCGGCGCTGGCCACGGTGGATGCCAGCGCCCCGCCCGCCCGCCAGAGCGCCTTCGGCCCGGCCCGGCGCGGCAAGTTCGAGCACCAGACGCGGCCGAGCGAGGTGGACGAACCCTTGAGCGGCTGGCAGTTCCAGGAGGCGCGCAAGCGTCCCAAACGCCTCAAGATCGTCAAGGCGTCCTCGGCGCGGGATCGCTTCAAGGCCGCCGCCGCCAAGGCGGAAGGCGGCGGCGGGCAGACGCTTGCTGACGTCACCCCCGAACAGGGCGCCGAGGCGATCTTCAAGCTGCTCAAGGAGGAAGGCGTGCTGCGCTAGGGCACCTGCTGGCCAACAGCCCGACCCGCCCATGTGGCGGGTCGTTGCGTTGAGCGGTCTAACGCACGATACCGGGGTAGAGCCGCAAACGCTGGCGCTCCAGATGCAGCCCGCGCCAGGCGTGCAGCACCAGCACCGCGATCACGATCGCGCCGCCGACGAGCGTCGAGACGCCCGGCTGCTCACCCAGAAGCCACCACACCCAGAGCGTGCCCAGCGCCGTCTCCACGAGATAGAAAAGCGCCACCTCGGTGGAGGGCAGGTAGCGGGTCGCGGTGTTGATCAACACGGTGGCCAGAGGCATCTGCACGAGCCCCATCAGCGCCAGGGTCGCGAAGCGCGGCGCATCCAGCGCCAGGGGGGCGGCCAAAGGCAGCGCGATGGCCGCCGACAGCAGCCCGCCGCCAGCGATCACGCTGACGCGATCGATGCGGGGATAGCGGCGCAGCAGGGTCAGATTGGCGCCGATGGCGGCGGCGGCGGCGAGCGCGTAGAGGTTGCCCTCCAGCATGCCGAGTGCCCCCTTGCCCAGAAAGACCAGACTCATGCCGAACGTGCAGAGCACGATGGCCACGAGCGTGCGAAGCGCAACCTGCTCGCCGAGAAACAGCCGCGACAAAAGCGCTGCGAACATGGGGGCGGTGCTCAGGATGACCACCACGTTGGCCACGCTTGCCTTCATCACCGCCAGCACGAACAGTGCCGACGTCAGCCCCAGCATCATCGCCGAGCCCAGCGAGGCCACGGGATGCAGGCGTACCAGCCTCAACCGCCGGCGGCTGGCGGCGACCGCCCCCAGCACACAGAACATCAGGAAACCGCGCCAGAAGACGATCGTCCAGCCGTCGGTATCCGCCAGACGGATCAACAGCCCGTCGAAGCTGAGAAACACCACGCCGAGCAGCACGATCACCAGACCGCGTTGGTAAGTACTGAGCTGCATGTATTGACTCCTGATCGATGAACGCAAGACACCCGCCAGCGGGCGGGTAACCAAGCATACCAGCCAAACGCGAAGGGGCGCCTTCCAGAGCATCCCTGCGCTGTCACGATCATTCCCAGCTCATCGGGCCAGGCCAGGCACCGCGCTGAGCTCGCGCCACTCCCGTTGCAGCCCCAGAAAGAGGCTTGCGCACATCAATAGCAGCACCAAGGTGAAGGGCAAGCCCGTGGCCACCGCTCCGGCCTGCAGGGCGCCGAGCGCGGCACTGCCGCCGCCGTAGAGCAAAGCGCCCGCGATCACGCCTTCGAGCGCGGCCCAGAACACTCGCTGGCCCTTCGGCGCGTCGGTCTTGCCGCCGGCGGTGATGCTGTCGATCACCAAGGAGCCGGAGTCGGATGAGGTGATGAAGAACACCAGCACCAGCACGATGGCGAGCGTGGAGGTGATACCGGTCAGCGGCAGCTGCTCGAGCATGTGGAACATGGCAAGCGAGACGTCCGAAATACCATTGGAGAGCTCGCCTATGCCGTTTTCGGTCTGGAACAGCGCCGCACCGCCGAAGGCGCTCATCCATACCAGCGTGACCAGCGTCGGTACCAGCAGGACCGCGACCAGGAATTCACGCACCGTGCGCCCCCTGGAGACCCGGGCGATGAACATGCCGACGAAGGGTGACCAGGAGATCCACCAGGCCCAGTAGAAGATGGTCCAGCCGTGGTACCAGGTATCGTCGTCGCGGCCGATCCAGTTCGACAGCGGCAACAGGTGGCTGGCGTAATCCATCGCCGTGGTGCCGATGCCGGCCAGAATCAGCAGCGACGGCCCGGCGGCGATCACGAAGATCAGGAGGATGGCGGCGAGCACCATATTGATGTTCGAAAACAGCTTCACCCCGCCGTCGAGCCCGCGCCAGACCGAGATCAGCGCGATCACCGTCACCACCACGATGATGGCGAGCTGGGTGCCGATGGTATTGGGCGTATCGAACAGGTAGGCCATGCCGCTGGCCGCCTGGGTGGCGCCAAGGCCAAGCGAGGTGGCAAGGCCGAAGATGGTCGCCAACACCGCCAGGATATCGATGATGTGCCCCGCCCAGCCGCGGGTGCGCTCGCCAAGGACCGGGTAGAACGCCGAGCGCAGCGTCAGCGGCAGCCCCCGGTTGTAGGCGAAGAACGAAAGCGACAGCCCGACCACCGCGTAGATCGCCCAGGGGTGGAGCCCCCAGTGGAACATGGTCGCGCCCATCGCGGCACTCGCGCCCTCCGGCGTGTTGGCCGGCGTATTCAGAGGCGTGCCGTACCAGTCGGTGTAGTAGGCCACCGGCTCCGCCACGCTCCAGAACATAAGCCCGATGCCCATGCCCGCCGCGAACAGCATCGCGAACCAGGAGGTGCGCGAGTACTCGGGCCGGGCATCACTGCCCCCCAGCCGGATCCGGCCCATCGGCAGGCAGATCAGCACCAGACAGAAGACCACGAACACGTTGCCCGCGATCATGAACAGCCAGTCGAAGTGCTCGATCGACCAGTTCTTGGCTAGGTTCAGCTGGGTGTTGGCCGCGTCCGGGTAGACCAGCGCGTAGAGAATGAACAGCAAGATAGCGAGTGCAGAGAGGGGGAAAACGGGGTTATGAAAATCCAGCCCCATGACCTGCTTGTTATCCTGGCCCGGGGTCAGGATAGGATCCTCGTGGTCCATAGGTTGTCCTCGTTGTTTTTTTAGACGCGACGTGCCGAAAGAACGGACACGGCCTCTGAAATTCTTAGGCGAGTCGTGTCGCGGCAGTTGCTTGAAACCGACACCCGCATAGCTATCGCCGCGTCGATGGGCGTATCGTCACGCGGTTATGGATACACTGAGCGCTTCTGGATCCACACGAGAGAGGATGCCGTCATGATGATCGTCGAACTGGTCGATGGAGACGATTTTCGCGCCGGGCTGCGCGGGCTGGGTATCGAGATCGCGGAGGGGGCAACGCCGGACGAGTGCGCTTGCCGCGCCTTGGAAGCCCACCGCGCGCGCCCGGTCGAAGGGCTCGAAGCGTACCTTCGCGAGCTCGACCGCCAGGATGTGGTGCTGCCCGAGGTTCGCCAGGCGATCGCCCGGCATCTGGGCGGCGTGATTCCAGCCTGAAAATGCCGCCGCCCCGGCGAGCGAATCGACGGGGCGGCGGCCCGGGAGCGGCGAACTACCCCTGGGAGGAGGCCAGGGAGAGCGACACGCCCTCGCCTTCGAGGTTTTGCAGCATGCGCTCGGCGTACCAGTCGATGAAGTCGATCACGCCGAACTCGTAGGTTTTGGAGTACGGCCCCGGCTGGTAGGCCTTGGAGTTGATGCCGCGCTGGTTCTCCTCGGCCAGGCGACGGTCCTGGTCGTTGGTGGCGTCCCACACCAGGCGCATGTTCTCGGTGTCGTAATCCACACCTTCCACCGCATCCTTGTGCACCAGCCACTTGGTGGTCACCACGGTCTGCTGCGGGCCCAGCGGCAGCACCCGGAACACGATGGCGTGATCGCCCATGAAGTGGTTCCAGGAGTTGGGCAGGTGAAGAATGCGCAGCGACCCCATGTCCGGGCTGGTCAGCCGGCCCATCAGCTTGTTGCAGGCGGGCTTGCCGTCCATGGTCATGGAGACCACGCCATCGAGCAGCGGCGTGCGGGTCACGCGGTTGCGCTTGCCGAAGCGCTTGAGCTGCCACGGCACCTGCTCGCCGTTCCAATCCGACTGCTTGCGCGCGACCAGGTCCTTGTACTTGTCGGTAGCGCGCGGATCCTCGGTGTCGTCGAACTCCATCAGCGAGTTCAGAAGCTCCGGATGCGAGCCGTTGCAGTGATAGCACTCGCGGTTGTTCTCGATCACCAGCTTCCAGTTCGCCTGCTCGACGATGCTCGACTCCACCGCGACCTTGACGTTGTCCATCTGGTAGGGCTCGAGGTAGTGCTCGAGCGTGACCAGAAAGTCGTCGATGGCCGGCGGGTTGTCGGCGAGGTTGATGAACATGAAGCCGCCGGCGGTGCGCACGTGCACCGGCTTCAGGCCGAACTGGTTGAGATCGAAGTCGGTGCCCATGTCGCTGCCGGCGAACAAGAGCCGTCCGTCGAGCTCGTAGGTCCACTGGTGGTAGGGGCAGACGAGCTTGGCGACCTTGCCCTTGCCGGTGGTGCAGAGCCGTGACCCGCGGTGGCGGCAGACGTTGTGGAAGGCGTGGATCTGGCCTTCGCCACCGCGCACGATCACCACCGGGTTGTCACCGATCTCCAGGGTCATGAAGTTGCCCTTGGCCGGGATCTCGCAGCTCATGCCGGCGAACAGCCACTCCTTCTCGAAGATCTCTTCCATGTCCAGCGCGAACAGCCGCGCATCGTTGTAGAACGGCTGCGGCAGGGAGTAGGTGCGCGCCCGGGACTGGAGCATCTGAAGCGTCTCTTCACGCATGGCGGCCAGGGGATCGTTGCAGGGGTAGTCCGACGTCTTGTTCATACCAGATATCCTTTTAAACCCGCCCTCCCGAGACGAGACGGCGACACAGTCAGTGACCAAACGAGATTGTCTTGTCATCGATTTGCATGACCTGGCGACTGGCAGGCGCGCAGCGCGTGCTTGTAGTGGATGGATTGTGGTCCAGGGGGGGCGCCCTCAATTGTCTACCGGCGACACCGGATAACGCATCGACGACGCAAGAAGGGATTTGCGCGCCGCAGGAGGTGGCGCAAGACAAGCGCGTGTCGCTGACAGGTAAGTCGCCGCCATAGCGCGTACCCAGAATGCAGGTAACGGTGCTGGACCGACCAGGCAAGCGGCGGACCGGTGAGGGCAACGCGAGCACGGCCATAAAAGAGACAACGATGACCACGAACTTCTTCAACCCCGTCACGACCCAGACCTGGACCAACGGCCGCCACCACGTGCGTTGCGTCAAGGTGATCCAGGAGACCTGGGACGTTCGCACTTTCTGCTTCATGGCGGAGCAGCCGGTGATGTTCTTCTTCAAGCCGGGCCAGTTCGTGACCCTGGAGCTCGAGATAGACGGCCAGCCAATGATGCGCTCCTACACCATCTCGAGCTCGCCCTCGATCCCATACAGCTTCTCGATCACGGTCAAGCAGGTCCCCGGCGGCCAGGTCTCCAACTGGCTGCACGCCAACCTGAAGGTGGGTGACGAGCTGGTGGTTCACGGCCCGGTGGGCAACTTCAACTCCATCGACTTTCCCGCCGAGAAGGTGCTGTTTCTCTCCGGGGGCGTGGGCATCACGCCCTTGATGTCGATGACGCGCTGGTTCTTCGACACCAATGCAAGCGTCGACGTCGAGTTCATCCACAGCGCCCGGGCGCCGCGCGACGTCATCTACCACCGCGAACTCGTGCACATGTTCTCGCGCATCCCCGAGTTCAAGCTGCACATCGTCTGCGAGAAGAAGGACGACATCGGCGAGGCCTGGGCAGGCTATCGCGGCTTTCTGACCCAGCCCATGCTCGAGATGATGGCCCCGGACTTCCTCGAGCGGGAAATCTTCTGCTGTGGCCCGGTGCCCTACATGAACGCCATCAAGGCGATCCTCAAGGCCAACGGCTTCAACATGGATCACTACCATGAAGAGCTGTTCGGGGCGACGCCGGTGGAGGTGCGTGAGGACGTGCTGGAGCTGGCCGAGCAGGCCGAAGTGGAGGCGGAGCTCGCCGAGCCCGAAGAGCTGCTCAACATCGAGTTCGCCCAGTCGAACAAGAGCGTGCGCATCCAGGCTGGCGAAACCGTGCACGCCGCGGCCGCCAAACTCGGTCTGCACATTCCCAAGGCCTGCGGCATGGGCATCTGCGGCACCTGCCGGGTGGCGCTGAAATCCGGCGAAGTGGAAATGGAGCACAACGGCGGCATCACCGACGAGGATATCGAAGAGGGCTACATCCTGACCTGCTGCAGCCGGCCCAAGAGTAGCCTGGTGGTCGATTTCTAGACATTGACCGGACCGGCCTTTCGAGCGGATACCGCCACGCGGTATCCGCTTTTTCGTGTCGCATTTCCGGCCCCTCTTTCAACCCCGGACTCTTTCAAACCCGGACGCTGTCCGAAAACGCGTCAACGCAGCGAAAAAACGCCCGGGGCGAAAGCCCTGGGCGTCGTTGGCATCGCGTGTTCACGCGGGCGGGCGCATCAGGCGGCGCCGAGCAGCCCGTGCGGATCGAGGACGAACTTGCTCGCCACGCCCTGATCGAACTGCTCGTACCCTGTCGGGGCGTCCTCGAGCGAGATCACCTGGGCGTTGACGATCTCGGCGATGTTCAGCCGCCCGTGCAGGATCGCCTGCATCAGCTGGCGGTTGTACTGCACCACCGGGGTCTGGCCGGTGTGAAAGGAGAGCCCCTTCGCCCAGCCCTTGCCAAAGCGCAGGCTGAGACTGCCGGTCTGCGCCGCTTTTTCCGCCGCCCCCGGGTCCTCGGTGACGTAAAGGCCGGGAATGCCGATCGAGCCACCTTCGCGGGTGATGTCCATCATCTGGTTGAGCACCACCGCCGGCTGCTCCTTGCCGCCGTGACCGATCGCCTCGAAGCCCACCGCGTCGATGGCGCTGTCCACGCTCGGCTCGCCCACCACGGCGGCGATCATCTCGCCCAGGCGGTCATGCTGGGAGAGATCGATTGGCACGAACCCCATCTTGCGGGCGTGCTCGAGGCGCGCCTGGTTGAAGTCGCCGATCATCACGACCGCCGCGCCGAGCAGGCGTGCCGAGGCCGCCGCCGCCAGGCCCACCGGGCCGGCACCGGCGACGTAGACCGTGGAGCCCGCGCCGACGCCGGCTTTCAGCGCGCCGTGAAAGCCCGTGGGCAGGATGTCGCTCAGCATGGTCAGATCGCGAATCTGGCTCATCGCCTGGTCGCGGTCCGGGAACTTCAGCAGGTTGAAGTCGGCGTAAGGCACCATGACGTAGTGCGCCTGACCGCCGACCCAGCCGCCCATGTCGACGTAGCCGTAGGCGCCGCCGGCGCGGTCGTCGTTGACGTGCAGGCAAAGGCCGGTGTGGCCCTCCTTGCAGGTACGGCAGCGCCCGCAGGCGACGTTGAACGGCACCGAGACGATGTCACCGATCTGCAGGAACTCGACGCCCTTGCCCTTCTCGATCACCTCGCCGGTGATCTCGTGTCCCAGCACCATGCCGGTGGGCGCCGTGGTGCGACCGCGCACCATGTGCTGGTCGGAGCCGCAGATGTTGGTGGAGACCACCTTCAGGATCACGCCGTGATCGATGGGCTTGCCATTGGGCGTTTCCATTTTCGGGTAGGCGATGTCCTGAACCTCGACCTTGCCGTCACCGATGTATACGACACCACGATTGTTTGACATGCGACATCCTCTCTGGCTGGCGGCGTGACCCGGCGGGTCGCGCCGCGTCGTTATTCTTGAATGAACTGGCGCGAGCGGGCGCTCGATAGAGGCGCTGCCCGGCAAGCGATGTCGCCGGACAGGCATAGACCCGCTGCCCAGCATGGTCGATAACGCGCGCATGAAATTGCCCATGGGCGACACCCAACAGTAAAGGAGCGACCTGTTTGACGGAGCGAGACGAATCGCCATCGGATGTCGCAAATACGCCGAGCGATGACGCCAGCAAGCATCTTGGGGGGCAGGCACGGCGATACTATCGCGACAAGATAGCGTCCATTCCGTAGTGCGACCGGCGCTCGAAGACATCCAACAACGCGACTAGCCTGGAGAAGCAGATGGCTCACAACAATTTTTCATCCAACGCCCGCCTGGCCGACTACGACACGGCGCTCGCCTCGGCCATCGCCGAGGAAACCACGCGCCAGGAAGCCCACATCGAGCTGATCGCCTCGGAGAACTACACCAGTCAACTGGTGATGGAAGCCCAGGGGTCGCAACTGACCAACAAGTACGCCGAAGGCTACCCGGGCAAGCGCTACTATGGCGGCTGCGAATTCGTCGACAAGGTCGAGGCACTCGCCATCGAGCGCGCCTGCAGCCTGTTCGGCGCCAACTACGCCAACGTGCAGCCGCACTCCGGCGCCCAGGCCAACGCGGCGGTGTTCATGGCGCTGGTCCGCCCCGGCGATACCATTCTCGGCATGAGCCTGGCCCACGGCGGCCACCTGACCCATGGTGCGGCGCCGAACTTCTCCGGCAAGCACTACAACGCCGTTCAGTACGGCCTGGTGGAGGACACCGGCGAGATCGACTACGAGGAAGTCGAGCGGCTGGCCCGCGAGCACAAGCCGAAGATAATCATCGCCGGCTTCTCCGCCTACTCGCGGGTGGTCGACTGGCGGCGCTTTCGTACCATCGCCGACGAAGTGGGCGCCTACTTCATGGTCGATATGGCCCACGTCGCGGGGCTGGTCGCCGCCGGCCTCTACCCGAGCCCGCTGCCCTACGCCCACGTGGTCACCACCACTACCCACAAGACCCTGCGCGGACCTAGAGGCGGCCTGATCCTTTCCGCCGATGGCGACGAGACGCTCTACAAGAAGCTCAACGGCGCGGTGTTCCCGGGCCAGCAGGGTGGCCCCTTGATGCACGTCATCGCCGCCAAGGCCGTGGCCTTCAAGGAAGCGATGAACCAGGACTTCGTCAACTACCAGCGCCAGGTGATCGCGAACGCGCGCGCCATGGCAAGCGTGTTCGTCGAGCGAGGCTTCGACGTTGTCTCCGGCGGCACCGACGACCATTTGTTCCTGCTCTCCCTGATCAAGCAAGGCGTGACCGGCAAGGATGCGGATGCCGCCCTTGGCCGCGCTCACATCACGGTCAACAAGAACAGCGTGCCCAACGACCCGCAGAGCCCGTTCGTCACCTCTGGCCTTCGCATCGGCACCCCGGCGGTAACCACGCGCGGGCTGGTCGAGGCGGACTGCGAGCAGCTCGCCGGCTGGATCTGCGACATTCTCGACGTGCTGGCCGATAAGCAGGACACCACCGAGATCGAAAACCGGGTGCGCGACCACGTCGCTGATCTGTGTGCGCACTACCCGGTTTACGGTCAGGCCCACACCCAGGCCACGCCAGTCGAAAACGCCACCGTCGCGTAACCAGCGCCGCCTGCGGGCTTTGCGGCGCCGATTCAGGAGAGATTTCATGCAACGTTATTCCGGCTTCGGACTGGTCAAACACGCGCTCGGGCATCACGAGAACTGGGAGCGCCAGTGGCGCAATCCCACGCCCAAGAAGCGCTACGACGTCATCATCGTCGGCGGCGGCGGCCACGGGCTCGCCACCGCCTACTATCTGGCCAAGGAGTTTGGCGTCAAGAACGTCGCCGTGGTCGAGAAGGGCTGGCTCGGCGGCGGCAACACGGCGCGCAACACCACCATCGTGCGCTCCAACTACCTGTGGGACGAGGCTGCTCGCCTTTACAACCACTCGCTGGACCTGTGGAAGGGGCTCTCACAGGATCTGAACTACAACGTCATGTTCTCCCAGCGCGGCGTATTGAATCTGGGCCACACGCTGCAGGACATGCGCGACATCCAGCGCCGCGTTCACGCCAACCGCCTGAACGGCATCGACAGCGAAGTGGTCACGCCGCAGCAGATCAAGGCGATCGAGCCGGCGCTGGATATCTCCAGCCGCGCGCGCTATCCGATCATGGGCGCTTCCTGGCAGAAGAGCGCCGGTGTGGCCCGCCACGACGCGGTGGCCTGGGGCTTTGCCCGCGGCGCTGACGCCCTCGGCGTCGACCTTCTGCAGAACACCGAGGTCACCGGCTTCAAGATTCGCGACGGCAAGGTGCTTGGCGTTCACACCAACCGTGGTGACATCGAAGCCAATACGGTGGGTTGCGTGGCGGCAGGCAACTCCGGGGTGCTGGCGAAGATGGCGGGTATCCGGCTTCCGCTCGAGTCCCACCCCCTGCAGGCGCTCGTCTCCGAGCCGCTCAAGCCGGTACTCAACACCGTCACCATGTCCAACCACGTGCACGGCTACATCAGCCAGTCCGACAAGGGTGACCTGGTCATCGGCGCGGGCATCGACGGTTATCTGGGCTACGGCCAGCGCGGCAGCTACCCGACCATCGAGCACACGCTGCAGGCGATCGTCGAGATGTTCCCGATGTTCTCGCGGGTGCGCATGAACCGCCAGTGGGGCGGCATCGTCGATACCTGCCCGGACGCCTGCCCGATCCTCTCGAAAACGAAGGTCAAGGGCCTTTACTTCAACTGCGGCTGGGGCACCGGCGGCTTCAAGGCCACCCCGGGCTCCGGCCACGTGTTCGCGGCGAGTCTGGCCAAGGGCGAGATGCACCCGATCGCCGCGCCGTTCTCCATCGACCGTTTCCACACCGGTGCGCTGATCGACGAACACGGCGCCGCCGGCGTTGCGCACTGAGGAGAGCTGACATGTTCTATATCCACTGCCCCTACTGCCAGGAGCACCGCGAGGAAGAGGAGTTCCATCCGCGCGGCGAGGCTCACCTGATGCGCCCGACCGATCCGGACAACGCCACCGACGAGGAGTGGGGCGACTACCTGTTCTTTCGCCAGAACCCGCGCGGTATCCACCACGAGCTGTGGGTCCACTCCGTGGGTTGTCGCAAGTTCTTCAACATCACCCGCAACACGGTGACCTACGAAATCCTCGAAACCTACCGGATGGGCGAGCAGCCGAGCATCACCGCCGAAACGGAGAAGCTTCGCAAGGAACAGGGCGTACAAACCGCCGACGGCGGCTGGCAGACCATCGGTGCCCAGCCGGACTCCAGAGCCTTGAACGAGGAGACCTCGTCATGACGCAGACCCATCGTATCAATGCCGGCGGACATGTCGATCGCTCTCAGACGCTCGAATTCACCTTCAACGGTCAGCGCTACCAGGGCTTCAAGGGCGATACCCTGGCCTCGGCTCTGCTTGCCAACGGCGTGGACATCGTCAACCGCAGCTTCAAGTACTCGCGCGCCCGCGGCATCGTCGCCGCCGGCGCCGAGGAACCCAACGCGGTGGTCCAGCTCGGCGCCCGGGAAGAGACCCAGGTGCCCAACGTGCGCGCCACCCAGCAGGCGCTCTACAAGGGCCTGGTCGCGCGCAGCACCAACGGCTGGCCGAACGTTCAGCGCGACGTGATGAGCTGGGTCGGCCGGCTGGGTGGCGGCTTCATGCCGCCAGGCTTCTACTACAAGACCTTCATGGCCCCGGCCTCGATGTGGATGACGTATGAGAAATACATCCGCAAGGGCGCGGGTCTTGGCCGCGCCCCCCACGAGTCCGACCCGGACATCTACGACCACATGCACCACCACTGCGATGTGATGGTCGTGGGCGCGGGTCCGGCGGGCCTGGCTGCCGCGCTGTCGGCGGCCCGCGCCGGCGCCCGCGTGATCCTCTGCGACGAACAGGAAGAGATGGGCGGGTCGCTGCTCGACAGCCGCGAGACGCTGGACGGCGTCTTGGCGGCGCGCTGGGTCGAGGCGAGCGTCAAGGAGCTTGCAAGCCTTGAAAACGTGACGCTTCTGCCGCGCACCACCGCCAACGGCTACCACGATCACAACTTCGTCACCCTGCACGAACGCCGCACCGAGCACCTGGCCGATACCGCCAGTGAGGCCGGCTTTGCCGGTCAGGCGCGGGCGCGGCTGCACCGCGTGCGCGCAGGCACCGTGATTCTCGCCAGCGGCACCCACGAGCGCCCGCTGGTCTACGCCAACAACGACCTTCCGGGCAACATGCTCGCCGGGGCGGTCTCGACCTATATCCGCCGCTACGCGGTGGTGCCGGGCAAGAAGCTGGTGCTCTCCCCCAGCAACGACCATGCCTACCGCGCTGCGCTTGACTGGAAAGAGGCCGGCCGTGAAGTGATCGCCATCGTCGATGCGCGCGCCAACCCGGACGGTGACCTGGTGCGTCAGGCCCGCGACAGCGGCATTCGCGTGATCACGGGTAGCGCCGTGGTCGAAGCGCGCGGCGGCCAGCGCGTCACCGGTGCCCGGGTCTGCGCGATCGACCTCGAGCGCTTCGTGGTCACCGGCAAGACCGAGGAGCTCGAGTGCGACACCATCGCAAGCTCCGGCGGCTACAGCCCGGTGGTGCATCTTTCTTCGCACACCGGCACGCGGCCGCAGTGGAACGAGGAGCTGCTGTGCTTTCTGCCCGGCGAGGTGAAAGGCATGATCTCGGCCGGCGGTGTGGCCGGTCATTTCGGGCTTGATGAGACGCTGGCCGACGGCGAACGCGCCGGCCGCCAGGCCGCCAAGGCCACGGGTTTCGAGAACGCCCAGGCGATCACCCTGCCCGCCACCCGCGCTCGCCGCGACGGCAAGGCTTGCGCGCTTTACCAGGTACCGCACGAAAAAACCGCGCTGCGCGCACCGAAGCAGTTCGTCGATTTGCAAAACGACGTGACCGCCGCCGGTATCGAACTCGCCACTCGCGAGGGCTTCGAGTCCATCGAGCATGTCAAGCGCTACACCGCGCTCGGTTTCGGTACCGACCAGGGCAAGCTTGGCAACATCAACGGCATGGCCATCGCCGCGCGCTGCCTCGACCGCTCGATTCCGGACGTCGGCACCACGGTGTTCCGCCCCAACTACACGCCGATCACCTTTGGCGCCATCGTTGGCCGCCACTGCGGCGAGCTGTTCGACCCGAAACGCTACACCGCGCTTCACCAGTGGCACATGGAAAACGGCGCCGAGTTCGAGGACGTGGGTCAGTGGAAGCGCCCCTGGTACTTTCCAAAAAAGCGCCGCGACAATGGTCAAGAGCGTATGGAGACGATGCATGAAGCCGTCGCCCGCGAGTGTCTGGCAGTGCGCGAGAAGGTCGGCATTCTGGACGCCTCGACGCTGGGCAAGATCGACATTCAGGGGCCGGATGCGCGGGAGTTTCTGGGCCGCGTCTACACCAACAAGTGGGCCCAGCTCGCCCCGGGCCGCGTGCGTTATGGGCTGATGTGCAAGGACGACGGCATGCTGATGGACGACGGCACGACCAGTTGCCTCGCCGACAACCACTTCTTGATGACCACCACCACCGGCGGTGCGGCGGGCGTGCTGGAATGGCTGGAGCTTTGGCACCAGACCGAGTGGCCGGAGCTTCAGGTCTACTTCAACTCCGTGACCGATCACTGGGCGACCATGACCGTGACCGGCCCGGACGCGCGCAAGCTGTTGTCCGAGCTGACCGACCTGGATCTGGATAAAGAGTCGTTCAAGTTCATGGACTGGCGCGACGCCACCGTGGCTGACGTGCCGGCGCGCATCTTCCGCATCTCGTTCACCGGGGAGCTTGCCTTCGAGATCAACGTGCAGGCCAACTACGCGCTGCACGTCTGGAAAAAGCTCTTCGAGCACGGCGAGAAGTACGATCTCACGCCCTACGGCACCGAAACCATGCACGTGCTGCGCGCCGAGAAGGGTCTGATCATCGTCGGTCAGGACACCGACGGTTCGGTCACCCCGGAAGATCTGGGCATGCAGTGGGCGATCGGCTACGACAAGCCCTTCCCGTGGATCGGCAAGCGCGCGCTGAGCCGCCCCGACACCCTGCGTGGCGATCGCAAGCAGTTCGTTGGCCTCAAGCCGAAGGACCCGAGCGTCGTGCTGGAAGAGGGCGCGCAGATCGTCTTCGACAAGGAGCAGAGCATCCCGATGGACATGAAGGGCCACGTGACCTCGAGCTACTACAGCCCGTCGCTTGGCCACGGCTTCGCCCTCGCGGTGGTGGTCGAAGGCCGCGATCGCATGGGTCAGACCGTCTACCTGCCGATGGCCGACGGCACGGTGCACGAGGCCGAGATCGTCAGTCCCGTCTTCATCGATCCGAAAGGAGAGCGCCAGAATGTCTAACGTGAGCGCCAAGCAGTTCAACACCGTGCCCGCCGGTAATCCGGCGGTCGAGTCGCCGCTTCACTGGAGCTACCAGCAGCAAAAGAGCACCCCCAGCGCCAATGCCGGCGTAGTGCTGCGCGAGAAAGCGCTGCTGGGTCACGTGGTGCTGCGCGGCGGCGCCATCGTGATGGATGAAGCGGTGCGCCAGGTACTGGGCATGAGCCTGCCGGCCAAGCCCAACACCGTCACCCGTGACGAGGCCGGCGAGCGCTCGATTCAGTGGATCTCGCCGGACGAGTGGCTCGTGATCGTGCCCGGCGGCGAGGAGTGCGATCTTGAGCGACGCCTTCGCGAGGCGCTGGGCGATGCGCACGTCAGCATCGTCAACGTCAGCGGCGGCCAGACCGTGCTGACGCTTGCCGGCGAAAACGCGCGCGAGGTGCTGATGAAGACGGTCGCCTTCGACGTGCATCCCCAGGCGTTTCCGGTCGGCAAGGGCGTGACCACCGTGTTCGCCAAGGCGACCGTGGTGCTGCGCCGCGCAAGCGAGACCGAGTGGGAGCTGGTGGTGCGGCGCAGCTTTGCCGACTACTGCTACCGCTGGCTGCTCGATGCATCGAAAGAATACGGTATCGATACACAATAAAAGCAGGGCGGCCGGACTTCCCCGACCGTCCTGACCGCGATGAACTGACCTTGATGAACTGAACTTGATGAATGAGAAGCGCCATGAGCCGACTAACGGATACCTGGATCATCACCGCCCAGTGCCCCAGCATTCTGGGCACGGTCGATGTCGTCACCCGGTTTTTAAAAGAGCAGCACTGCTATATCACCGAGCTCAGCTCCTTCGATGACCGGCTGGGGGAACGCTTCTTCATTCGTGCGGAGTTTCGCCCGGAGCGCGACGCGTTCGACCAGAAGGCGTTCGAGGAAAGCTTTCTGCCACGGGCTGCGGACTTCGACATGAGCTTCGAGCTGACGCCGCCGGCCAAGCGCACCGGCGCGGTCATTCTGGTCTCCAAGGCAGACCACTGCCTGAACGATATGCTCTACCGCTACCGTACCGGGCAGCTGGCGCTTGATATCAAGGCGATCGTCTCCAACCACCCGGACCTGGAACCCTTGGCGCGCTGGCACGACCTGCCCTACCATCATCTGCCGATCACCCCGGACACCAAGGTCGAGCAGGAAGCGCAGGTGCTCGAGATCATCGAGCAGACAGGCGCGGAGCTGGTCATCCTGGCGCGCTACATGCAGGTGCTCTCACCGCGCATGTGCGAGCTGCTGGACGGGCGGGCAATCAATATCCATCACTCGTTGCTGCCCGGCTTCAAGGGCGCCAAACCCTACCACCAGGCCTACGACAAGGGTGTGAAGCTGGTGGGTGCCACCGCCCACTACATCAACAACGACCTGGACGAAGGTCCGATCATTGCCCAGGGCGTCGAGCCGGTAGATCATGCCCATTATCCCGAGGATCTGGTGGCCAAGGGGCGCGACATCGAGTGCCTGACGCTGGCCCGGGCCATCGGCTACCACCTGGAGCGGCGAGTGTTCCTGCACGGCGGACGCACGGTCGTGTTCGGCAACTGACCGCCTTGCATTACCCCCGCAGGCCTTGGCTACAGTAAGTACAATAAACGACGTCGACTCACCTGCTTGCGACCTTGCCCGCTGCCGGTGAGCCGGCGCGGCATTCTCATCAGAGGTCTTCCATGCCTATCAGTGTCTTCGACCTTTTCAAGATCGGCGTCGGGCCCTCCAGCTCGCACACGGTCGGCCCCATGATGGCGGCCTTCAAGTTCGCCGCGGCGGTGGAGGACGCCGGCGTACTCGACCGGACCAGCCGGGTGGAGGTGCACCTTTACGGCTCGCTCTCTGCCACCGGCGTGGGCCACGGCACCGACCACGCCATCATCATGGGCCTGCTCGGCGAGCGCCCGGACCGGATCGATCCGTCGATCATCGGCCCCGCGATCGCAGCGCTCAAGCAGACCCAGGCGCTGTCACTGGGTCGCCAGCAGGATGTCACCTTCGTCTGGGAGCGCGACATGCGCTTTCACGATGAAAGCCTCCCCCACCACCCCAACGCCATGAAGCTCTGCGCTTTTGACGAGGCCGGCCAGACGCTGCTGGCCAACACCTACTACTCGGTCGGTGGCGGCTTCGTCGTCGACCAGCACCAGGTGGACGCGAAGCTCGAGGACATGGACAGCGCCGAGATCCCCTTCGACTTCAACTCCGCCGAGGAGCTCTTGCAGCTTTGCCGGCGCGAGAAGATGAGCGTCAGCCAGCTGATGATGGCCAACGAGACGACCTGGCGGCCCGAGCAGGAAGTGCGTGACGAGCTGTGGCGCATCTGGCGGGTGATGTGCGAGTGCGTCGACAACGGCCTCACCCACGAAGGCGTGCTGCCTGGCGGGCTCAACGTCAAACGGCGCGCCAAATTGCTGCACCAACGCCTGCAGGCCGCAGAAAAAAACCCGTGCCTGATCGCGACCACGTTTTCGGCCATGGAGTGGGTCAACATCTTCGCACTCGCCGTCAACGAGGAGAACGCCGCCGGCGGGCGCATGGTCACCGCACCGACCAACGGCGCGGCGGGCATCATCCCGGCGGTGCTGCACTACTACATGAAGTTCCAGGCCGGTTCCAGCGAGCGTAACGTGGTCGACTTCCTGCTCGCCGCAGGCGCCATCGGCATCCTGTGCAAGAAAAACGCCTCCATTTCTGGGGCCGAGGTGGGCTGCCAGGGCGAGGTCGGCTCCGCCTGCGCCATGGCCGCCGCGGGGCTGGCCGAGGTGATGGGCGCAACGCCGGAGCAGGTCGAACACGCTGCGGAAATCGGCCTGGAGCACAACCTGGGGCTGACCTGCGACCCAGTCGGCGGCCTCGTTCAGGTGCCCTGCATCGAGCGCAACGCCATCGCCACGATCAAGGCGATCAATGCAGCGCAAATGGCACTGCACGGCGACGGCACCCACTTCATCTCGCTGGATAAAGTGATCCGCACCATGCGCGACACCGGCCGCGACATGCTCGACAAGTACAAGGAGACGTCAAAAGGCGGGCTCGCGGTGAATGCCATCGAATGTTGATCGACGCACCTCCTGCCAAGCAATGGCGCCGGGCTTTTTCAAGGCAGGGCGCCGTAAAACGCGAAAGTCCTTGAGATTAGCAGTGTAACGACTAGGCTTAGGGTTTGGTCTCGTAACGGTTCGGCTATTCTCGCCTTTCTCGCTGCTCCCGCAATGCTTGGAGCCACGCTTTGACCATTCTCGTCCATCACGATCCAGGCCTCGTCCTGGCGTGGCTTATTAGGTTTTCTCATGCGCAAAAGGTTGCAGCGCTTTCGCTTCGTTCATGGGGCAAGCTGGTATTGGGTCAAGTCGCCCCAGTCGAGGACTCGCCTGGACACGGAGCCGCTGACGTCACTGCCCGAACTGGACCTTCGGAGTAGTAGCCACTTCTATTTCCAAGCGCGTTCGAGCACCTTGTTCAAGTTGGTTCGGGATAAGTACTCCCCCAAGGAGCACTTCTGGCGCTGGCTGGGACGCGACATCATCTCCAAGCGCCTGACCGGCTCTTACGACGCCTACAAGGAGTTCACCAGCCGCCGCATTCTGCAGAAAGTGGGGCAGAACACCGTCGATGTGCGCTGCTATGGCGTGGCGCTCAACTTTCTGAACCCGCTCGGCTCGCTCTACGCCATGGAGCGGCTGGACGGCTGCGTGACGGGTAGCGCCCACTTCGAGGCGCTCGACGAGCCGGGCCGTACGGCATTCATCGACACTCTGGCAAATCAAGTGATCGAACTCGCCCAGGCGGGCTACTACCACCGTGACCTGCACCTGGACAACCTGCTGATCGACGCTCAAGGTCACCTTGTCTGGATCGATACGCACGTCAAAGCGCTACCGAGCTCGGCAAAAAAGCGTGGCGCGCTGCTGGACCGCATGTTGGCCAACAGTCGTATCAACGACGCTGCCTATCGCACCCGGTTACGGGTCAAGCTGGCACCTTGTTTCTGACCTTCCTGTACTCTCGCTTGAATCTCGTCCGCCGTTACTGCTTCGACATCTCGTGAACCTTGTACAGCAGCTTTTCGGGAGCTTCGATGGACGGCACGTGCCCCACGTCGTTGAAGATCGTCAGCGGCGCACCGTCGAGCTCCTTGGCCAGCGCTGCAAGAGTGTCCGGCGGCGTGGCCAGATCGTCGCTACCGCCAAGCAGCTGAACCTTTACTCTCTTGCCGGAAAGCTTACCGGTGAAGGTAGCGCGGCCCAGCATCTCGCAGAGCTGAGCATAGGACTCATCGTCGCTGCGGCCCATCTGCACACACCAGCCCGCTTTAAGCCCGGGGCTCGCCTCGAGCGCTTTCGGCCCAAACCAGCGCGGCACGATCTCCCCGGCCATCGCCTCGAGTCCTTCGTCACGCACCCGCGCGGCACGGGTGTTCCAGAGATCGGGATTGCCGATGACCGCGCCGGTATTGGTCAGCGTGGCCGATAGTAGCCGGTCGCTGTGGGCTTCGATCAGCCGCTGCCCGATCACCCCGCCGATGGACGTACCCACGAAGTGAAAACGTGCGTCGCCAGCCTGAGCTATCAGCGCGAGCGCTTCGTCGGCGAGATCCGCCGGCGTGACGCGCTCACCGTTCACGCTTTCGCTTGCACCGTGGCCGGGCAGGTCCCAGGTCAGCACACGATAGCGCGGCAACAACGCCGGCAGCATGTCGTCCCAGACGGCCTGGCTCATGCCCAGCGGATGCGCCAGGACCACCAGCGGGTTGGTCTGGGCGCCGAGCAACCGGTAGGCGACGCTGCGGCCGTTGAACTCCAGATATGCCATGCAACCTCCCTCAGGCGCGTTCGATCAGCGTAGCGATGCCCTGACCGACACCGACGCACATGGTGCACAGCGCATAGCGCTTGCCGCTTTGATGGAGCTCATGGGCGGCGGTGAGCAGCAGCCGCGCGCCGGACATGCCGAGCGGGTGGCCGAGTGCGATCGCACCACCGTTGGGGTTGATCCGCGGGTCGTCATCTTCGAGGCCCAGGTCGCGCATGCAGGCCAACGCCTGGGCAGCAAACGCCTCGTTGAACTCGAACACGTCGATCTCATCAAGCGACACGCCGGTGCGCGCCAGCAGTTTCTTGACCGCGGGAACAGGCCCGTAGCCCATGATGCGCGGCTCGACACCCGCGGTGGCCATACCGATGATCTTCGCCATCGGCTCAAGGCCGTGCTGCTTCACCGCCTCTTCGCTTGCCACCAGCATGGCGGCGGCGCCGTCGTTGACGCCCGAAGCGTTGCCGGCGGTGACGCTTCCGCCGTCACGAAACGGCGTGGGAAGCGCTGCGAGCTTCTCGAGGGTGGTTTCCCGCAGATGCTCGTCGGTATCGAACACCAGCGGCTCCTGCTTGCGCCGGGGAATCTCGATGGCGGTGATCTCGCAGGAGAAGCGGCCGGCCTTTTGCGCAGCGGCGGCCTTCTGCTGGGAACGTAGCGCGAAGGCGTCCTGATCCTCCCGGGAAATACCGAACTGCTCGGCGACGTTTTCCGCCGTTTCCGGCATGGAGTCGATGCCGAAGGACTTTTTCATCAGCGGATTGACGAAACGCCAGCCGATGGTGGTGTCCTCGATGGCTTGGCCACGAGAGAAGGCGCTGTCGGCCTTGCCCATCACGTAAGGCGCGCGGGACATCGACTCCACGCCGCCGGCCAGGGCTAGCGCCATCTCACCCGCCTTGATGGCGCGAAACGCGGTGCCCACGGCATCCATGCCCGAGCCGCACAAGCGGTTCATGGTGGTGCCAGGCACGCTGGAGGGAATACCCGCCAGCAGCGACGACATGCGCGCCACGTTGCGGTTGTCCTCGCCGGCCTGGTTGGCGCAGCCCATGAAAACTTCCTCGATGGCTGCCGGGTCGAGCTGCGGCACCTCGGCGAGCACCGCCTTGAAGATCGTCGCGGCCATATCGTCCGGACGTATCGGGGCGAGCGTTCCGCCGAAGCGGCCGATCGCCGTACGGCGGGGGTGACAAAGATAGACATCACTCATGGTGGACTCCTTACTGGCCGGCGTGGGCGCGATCGGTGCGCGCTTTCAGCTCGCGCAGAATGGTCAGCTCGTTCTCGCCGGGCTCGGGCGTGATCTCCAGCTGCTCGGCGAAACGGATCTCCCAGCCGGTGGCCTCCTGCACCTGCTCGCGGGAAACACCCGGGTGCAGCGAGACGACGACCAGCTCCCTGGTCTCCGGGTCCGGCTTCATAACGCACAGGTCGGTAATCACCCGGGTCGGCCCCTTGCCGATGTTGGGCACGTTATCGCGGCCCTTGCCGTCCCGGCCAAAGCCGAGAGTGGTGACGAAGTCGACCTTCTCCACGAACGCACGGCTGGAGTGCTTCAGGGTAATGAACACTTCGCCGGCGTTGGTGGCGATCTCGGGCGCCCCGCCGCCGCCGGGCAGGCGCACTTTTGGTGAGCGGTAGTCGCCGATCAGCGTGGTGTTGAGGTTGCAGTACTTGTCGATCTGAGCGGTGCCCAGAAAGCCGACATCGATCTTGCCGCCCTGCAGCCAGTAGCGAAACATCTCCGGCACCGCCACGGTGGTCAGCGCGGTTTCGGCAAGCTCCCCGTCGCCGATGGAAAGCGGCAGCACATTGGGCTTGGTCTGCAGCGTGCCGGACTCGTAGATCAGCACCACGTCCGGGGCGTAGGTCAGCCGCGCCAGGTTGGCGGCTTCCGAGGGCAAGCCGATGCCCACGAAGCAGGTCGAGCCGTTCTCCAGCGCCCGGGCGGCGGTGACGGTCATCATTTCGGAAGAGGTGTATTCGAGACTCATCAGGCGCTCTCCCCTGTTTGATGCACGTTGTTGTCAAGCCACTGGGTGAAGGTATCGCGATCGCGGGCGATGGCGTCCCACTCCTTGTAGAAACGGTTGCTGCGCCCGTAGTAGCCGTGGGTGTAGGACGGCAGCGCGCCTTTCTCGGCGACGGCGATGGCGCTGATCGCCCAGCCGGGAATCACGCAGGCATTGGGGTGGGTGTCCAGATCGTCGACAACCTCCTCGACCGTGACGATGCTGTGCCTGGCGGCCAATACGGCCTCTTTCTGTACGCCGACGATGCCTTCGACCAGCACGTTACCCTGGCGGTCTGCCCGCTGGGCGTGAATGATCGAGACGTCCGGACGCACCGACGGCACCGCCGCCAGCCGCTCGCCGGTGAACGGGCACTCGATGAACTTGATCTGGTCGTTGACGCTGGGCAATTCGCTTCCCACGTAGCCGCGCAGCACCGCCAGCGGTAGGCCCGCCGCTCCCGCCTCGAACGCGCAGGCCATGGCGGCGTGGCTGTGCTCGAGAATCTCGACCTTGTGCGGCCAGCCCTTCTCGACGGCGTCGCGCAGGCGGTGAAGCGAGCCCACGCCCGGGTTGCCGCCCCAGGAAAAGATCACCTTTTTCGCGCAGCCGGCGCCGATCAACTGATCATAGATGATGTCCGGCGTCATGCGGATCAGGGTGAGATCACGCTTTTGCTGACGAATCACTTCGTGGCCCGCCGCGAACGGGATGAGATGGGTAAAGCCTTCCATGGCCACGGTCGCGCCGTCTTCGACGAAACGGGCTACCGCGTCATGCAGGCTAAGGAACTCGGCCATTTGATTGCCTCTTGACTGATCACCGACACTGTTGTTCGCAATACGAACACTGATTTGTTATACGAACAAAATAATGAGGTTAGTCGTTTGCGTCAAATGCCGGAGACGGTAGGGTGGACGTCACCCTAGATTCGGCGTCTTTGTAAATAACTGACTTATCAACCTCATAGGTCGTAAAAAGGCATCGGGCAGAAACGCCAGGCGAGCAAAAATCACGACAAAAGTATGACGAGCGCTGCTAGCAGTTAGACCGTCGCGACCGGCGTAACGGGAGAGCCGATCGCGCCCGGCAGGCGCAAGGGAGGTGCCGTGAGCATGAAACGTGATCGTCCATGAGCGGCTAACCAGTTCGCCAGAGGTCCTAGATACCAAAGCTCGGCCAAGGGCAAACCAAGCTTGAAAAGGCAGTGATGGTGAAGCGGCAGCTTGCAGCACTCGGTCCCATCGAGTTCGTGATCGGCGTTCTCGACGGCGTAGTTGTCCGCGCACAGCGTTGCGATCTGGCTATCTCCGATCCACTCGAGCAGTGCATCGTCCCGCCCGTCCAGGACTGCGCCGGTGCGCTTGAGAAGGGTCGTATCGGGCCGGCCTCCCATGCGCATCACCTCCTCGGCGAACCCGGTGCGCAGCACCAGCATGTCGCCTGCCTCGACCGTGACGTCGAGCGTTTTCATGGCGTGCATCAGCTCTGCGTACCCGACGAGGGTTCGACCGGTCCCGAACACGCGCGCCAGGTCGACGAGGACGCCGCGCCCCTGCATGCCGTGTACGGCCATGTGCTCGATCCCGAGTCGACGTGCGCGAGAGGCGCTGGCTTCACCATCGACGGCGCTCAGGTGCTGAATATCCGCCTTGGCCCGATAGCCGTTGTAGTAACAACGCTCGGCATGCCCGTCGCCATCGGCGTCGAAGAGGGCACCGACATGGGCGAGCGAATCCCACTGGGACGAGTACTGAAGCGAGAGCACCACCTCATCGTCGCTGATGACATCGAGAAGCCCTTCATGCACCCTGGAAAGCGGAAAATTGACATAGTCGTTACCGTCCAGGCGCGTCGGCGAGAGGCGGGGCGGGAAGCGCCTTGGATTGAGCGCGTTGCCTCCAGGCAGATCCAGCGGTAGCGAAAGGCTGAACACGTTTCCGGTCAATACCTCCCGGGCTCCTTTGAGTACCTGTTCTGCCGTGAGCAGATTGACCCTGCCCAACTGATCGTCCGTTCCGAAATCACCCCAGTTGGCGCCCTCGGGCCGTTGTTGCCAACGCTTGTTGTCACTTTGATGCGTCATGATCGCTGCCCTTTTCCTCGTGGGTGTGCTGCATCGCCACGGCGATGACGCGCTCCAGACCTTCTCGGGTGCGGCGTTGCCTGCCCTCGATACGCTGATCATCCCAGCGATAGAACCCTTGCCCTGACTTCGCCCCCAGCCAACCCTGGGCCACGCGTTCTTCGAGAAGCCGCGACGGTTCACGTGTACGCTCGAGATCCTCGTACAGGTAGCGAGCGATGTTGAGATGCGTATCGAGGCCATTGAGATCACGCTGCAGCAGCGGTCCACTCAAGGCCAGACGCACGCCGATGGAAAACTGAACGATATCGTCCAGAGCCTCGATATCGACGACGCCCTTCTCCAGCAGCGACAGACATTCGCGCATGATGGCGTGCTGTATACGGTTGGCGACGAAACCGGGTACCGCCTGCTTCAATACTGCCGGGCGCTTGCCGAGGCGTTCGAGAAAGGTGCAGGTCCGATGAAGGGCGGCCTTCGTCGTGACCGCGCCCGGGATGACTTCCACGGCCGGGATGAGATCCGCCGGGTTGAAGAAATGCGCTCCCGCAAGACGTTCGGGATGGCGCATATCCCGGCCGATGGCATCGATCGAGAGTCCGGACGTATTGGTGACGATTAGAGTGGCCGGATCACAATACGCCTCGGCTCGGGACATCACGGCACGCTTGATCTCCAGATTCTCCGGCACGCTCTCGATGACGATGCTGCTCTCGTCTTCCCGGGACCAGTGCGTTTGCAGGGCGAGCCGCGTCGTATCGACATCCGTGCCGGCAAACGCCTGATCCATCTTCTGTCGGCAGGTTTCCAGAGCCGCTGCACGGCTATCGATGACGCATACCGACAGGCGATTGGCCAGCATCAGCTTGGCGAGGGTGGTGCCCATGGTGCCTGCACCGATGACCACGGCGCGCTCGATAGGGGGTGTCATTTCCATACCCGCTTTCCTCGTTGCTTTTGAACTTTCAATATCGCTGCGACCAACGTCGCATTGTTAGCCAGCTCAATACGCTCAATCATTGACCATATAGCGAACATTAGTGCGCCATGCGTACGAACAAAGTATCTCAACTTCTGGAGAATCGCCATGCAGGCTATGGCCAATTTCTTTACCCGGCTGGTCAATCGTTACATGCCGGACCCACTGGTCATCGCGATCCTCCTGACCGCCTTGACGATTCTGCTCGCCATGCTGGTCGAGGGCACGTCGCCGCTGGCGGCCACGCGCTTCTGGGGAGACGGCTTCTGGGGACTACTGGCGTTCAGCATGCAGATGACCGTCATCTTGCTGGCCGGCTACATCCTGGCAAAGACGCCGTTGGTCGACCGCCTTCTCGACCGAATCGCCAGCCGCGTCAAGACACCGTTCATGGCCATCGTGGTCGCCACGCTGGTCGGCGGCATCGGCAGCTGGCTCAACTGGGGTTTTGGTCTCGTGATCGGCGGCATCGTTGCCCAGAAGCTGGCGCTCAACGTGCGGGGTCTGCACTATCCTCTGGTCATCGCGGCCGCCTACTCGGGCTTTGCACTCTACGGGATCGGGCTTTCTGGAAGCGTGCCGCTGTTGATCGCGACACCAGGCCACTTTCTCGAGCAGACGATGGGCCTGGTTCCGCTGTCCGAAACGATCTTTTCCCCCATCATGCTGGCGACCAGCCTCTTCATCATCGTGACACTGCCGCTGTTCAATGCGTGGCTGCATCCCAGGCGCTCCGAGGACATCATCGAGCTCGATCCCGCCACCGTGGTCAAGCCCGTTGCGCCGCCGCTGGTCGATGCCAGAAACGCCACCCTGGCCGAACGACTTAACCATAGCCGTATCATCGGTATCGGCATCGGGTTGCTGGGCATGCTGTACGTCGCCCTCTACAGCCTCGATGGCGGGTCGCTGAACCTCAACACGGTCAACTTTACCTTCGTGTTCCTCGGCATACTGCTGTTCGCCTCTCCTGCTCAGTACCTCGCCGCGCTGAACGATGGCGTACGCATCGTTTCCGGCATCATCATCCAGTACCCCTTCTATGCCGGCATTATGGGCATACTCGTCGGATCGGGGCTGATGGTGAGCTTTGCCGGGCTGTTCGTGGATATCTCGAGCGCCAGTACGCTGCCTATCTGGTCGTTCATCAGTGGCGGTGTGATCAACATTCTCGCGCCTTCCGGCGGCGGGCAATGGGCGGTACAGGGCCCGGTGATGATCGAAGCGGCCAATGCCCTCGGGGCTTCCCATGCCGCTACCGCCCTGGCGGTTCAGATCGGCGATCAGTGGACCAACATGGTCCAGCCCTTCTGGATTCTACCCGTGCTCGCCATCTCGGGGCTGAAGCTGCGCGATGTGATGGGCTACATGGTGCTGATCTTGATGTATCTCGGGCTTGTCTTCGGTGCCGCTGTCTGGCTCTGGGGTTACCTGGCCGTCTGATGCCTGTTTCTTTTCATGTCACCCATTCTGGAGAGTACGATGCCTTACATGATCGAGACCTTCGACAAGCCCGGTGAGCACGACCTGCGCCTTGCAACGCGCGACGAGCATCTGGCTTATCTGGAGGCCCACAAGAAGCGACTGCTGGCCTGTGGTGCCAAGCTGTCGGAAGACGGCCAACGCGCGTCCGGCGGGGTCTATCTGGTCGACTACGAGACGCGCGAAGAAGCCCAGGCATTCATCGATGGTGACCCCTTCAGCCGGGTCGCGCTGTTCGAGCGCGTCGTGATCTGTCGCTGGCGCAAGGCGTACCTGGACGGCGCCTGCCATCTGTAACGTCCTCCGACCCTTTTCAACGCTGGAGATACGAGATGCTTTTTCATGTGAAAATGGTCGTCAATCTGCCCCAGGATATGCCTAGCGAGGTTGCCGACGACATCAAGACACGCGAGCGCGAGTACGCCCAGGCGCTGCAACAACGGGGCACGTGGCGCCACTTGTGGCGTATTGCCGGCAGCTACGCCAATGTCAGCATCTTCGATGTCGAAGACAATGCCGAGCTGCACGAAATTCTCTCCGGGCTCCCCCTGTTTCCCTACATGGCGATCTCGGTGACACCCCTTTGTCGCCACCCCTCCTCCATCCGAGACGACGACCGCTGAGTCGCCCGCTCGGCGACCCCTCTTTTCAGGAGCGCTTCATGACCACTTCCTATGCCGTCGTGACCGGCGGTGCCCGCAACATCGGCCAGGCCATCGCCTTGCGTCTACAGCAAGACGGTTACCGTGTCATCGTTCTCGACATCGTCGAACCGGAAGCCGAATCGCTCAAGGGCCACGCCTACCGGGTGGATCTCTCGGACGTGGAGGCCACGCGGCAACGACTCGAGGAAATCACCCGCGATCTTGACGTCAGCTGTCTGGTCAATAACGTCGGTATCGTCGCCCCCGCACTGCTCGACGACACCGATATCGCTGACTTCGATACCCTGATGCATCTTAACGTGCGCGCGGCGCTGGTCTGCACTCAGGCCTTGCTGCCCAAGCTGCGTGAAAGCAAGCACGGGCGCATCGTTTTCAACGCCAGTCGCGTGGTGCTGGGCAAGGAGGCAAGGACGCTTTACAGCGCCACCAAGGGCGCGGTGCAGGCCATGTCGCGTACCTGGGCGCTGGAGCTTGCCAAGGACGGCATTACCGTCAACTGCGTTGCGCCGGGTCCTATCGCCACGACGGCCTTCTGGGAAAACAATCCGCCGGACTCCGAGCGGGCGCGGCGCATCATCGACAACATCCCGGTACAGCGCATGGGCCAGCCGGACGAAGTGGCCCATGCGGTCAGTTTTTTCTGTGATCGACGCAGCGGCTTCGTGACCGGCCAGACCCTGTTCGTATGTGGTGGCGTCACCGTCGGATGAGCCCTTAGACGACGCCCGCCGCCTGCAGGCGGGCAATCTCCTCTTCGTCCTTGCCCAGCAGCCGTGCAAGCACGTCCTGAGTATCCTCTCCCAGCACCGGTGGCGCCTTGGCATACTCGATCGCGGTCCTGGAATACTTGATGGGATTGGCCACCCCAGGCACCCTGCCCGACGCTCCCGGCATCTCGATCTTCATGCCGCGCGCCTTGACCTGTTCGTCCTCGAAGACCTGAGCGATGTTCTGAATCGGGCCACACGGCACGCCGATCGATTGCAACAGCGCCATCAGGGCGCCGCTTTCATAACCGCGTGTCACATCGTTGATCAGCGCCACCAGCGCGACCCGGTGCTTGACGCGTTGCGGGTTGGTGACAAAGCGCGCGTCACTCGCCACGTTCTCCATGCCGACGGCGCTGCAGAAACGACGAAACTGACCATCGTTGCCGATGGCAATGATCACCTTCTCGCCGCTGGCCGTCACGAAAGGCTGGTAAGGCACCAGATTGGGATGATACTCACCGGTACGCGTCGGCGCCGTGCCGCTGCAGAAGTAATTGAGCGCCTGGTTGGCAAGCCAGCTTACCTGAACATCGAGCAGTGCCATGTCGATATGCTGACCTTCGCCTGTCCGGTGTCGGTGGTGCAAGGCGCCGAGAATGGCCACGACCGCATTCATCCCCGTGGTCAGATCGGCCACGGCCATGCCGACGCGCTGAGGCCCTTCACCGGGCAAGCCGTCGGGTACACCGGTGATGCTCATGAGCCCGGCCTGGGCCTGGACGAGATAGTCGTACCCCGCCATCGCCGCCATGGGCCCGGTTTGACCAAATCCGGTGATCGAGCAATAGATGAGGGCGGGGTTGATCGTAGACAGAGTGGCATAGTCCAGGCGCTTCTCGGCCAGACCGCCGGTCTTGAAATTCTCGACCACGATATCGCTTTGGGCAGCCAGCTCATGGATCAACGCCTGCCCATCGGGATGGGCGATATCGACGGTGACCGAGTGCTTGCCGCGATTCGCCGATAGGAAATACGCCGACTGTGGCACCTGGGAGCTCTCTCCCTGCCACCAGGGTGGCCCCCAATGACGCGTGTCGTCACCCAGGCCCGGCCGCTCTATCTTGATCACCTCCGCCCCCATGTCCGCCAGCATCTGGGTGCACCACGGGCCTGCCATTACCCTGCTCAAGTCAAGTACACGCAATCCTTGCAAGGGTCCCGGCATGGTCACTCTCCTTTATTCGTCATCAACGATGGTTGTCGTATCAAGGTCCCTCGGCGATCAAGCACTCTGATTATCGGGGCTGGACCCGGTCTTCTCCTTGCGGGACTGGAAGAACCGATACAGCGCGAGCGCAATGGAGCCAAAGGTAATGACGATGAAGAACCACGTAATCGGACCCCGCACGAAGATCGAGAGATCGCCATTGCCGATCAGCAAGGAGCGCCTCAGATTGTCCTCGAACATCGGCCCCAGAATGAAACCAATGAGAAACGGGGCTGCCGGAATGCCGGTGCGATTGAACACGTAGCCCACCACGCCGAAAGCGAGCATCACCCAGATATCGAAGGTCGTGTTGTTGACGGCGTAGGCGCCGTAGACGCAGAACATCAAGACGATGGGAAACAGAATGGACTTGGGAATGTCCGCAATCAGCGAGAAATACTTGATGGCGGCATTGCCGACCACCAGCAGGATGACCGAGCTGAGCATGATACCCAGGAAAAGCGCATAGATGAGCGATAGATTTTCCTGGAACATGATGGGGCCCGGGGTTAGGCCATGAACCATGAAGGCCCCCAGAATGATGGCCGTGATGACATCGCCGGGAATCCCCAGGGATAGAAGCGGGATCAAGGTTGCACCGGCCACCCCGTTGTTACCGGCCTCCGCCGCAGCGACCCCCTCGACCTCACCCTTGCCGAAATTCTCCTTGTTGGGCGAACGCCGACGCGCCTCGCTGTATGAAATGAAGGCGGCAGCCGTGGCGCCGGTGCCGGGAATGGCGCCGATGATGACGCCGATCAGGCTTCCGCGCACGATACTCTTCATGCAGCGTTTCAACTCGACGAGGGTCATGCCGACACCGCTGGCCTTTGCCTTCAGGTGGGGCATGGCTTTCTTGCGATAGAACTCCATGATTTCCGGTATGGCGAACAGCCCGATCAGCAACGGAATGAAGGAAATCGAGTCCATCAGGTTGTAGTTGCCGAAGGTGAAGCGCTGGGAGCCGAAAACCGAGTCCAGCCCCACCAGCGATAGCATGATGCCCATGAAGGCGGCCAGCAGCCCTTTCACCATCGAACCACTGGAAAGGGAAATGATGATGGTCAGTGAAAAGCAGATCAGCCAGAAGAACTCCGGCGCCCCGAAATTCAGCGCGATCTTGGCCAGGTAGGCGGCGAAGAAGATCAGCGCGATGTTCGAGATGAAGTCCGCGATGACCGAGGAGAACAGGGCAGTCTTGAGCGCCTTCTTGGCATGTCCTTGCTGCGCCATCGGATAGCCGTCGAGCAAGGTACAGGCAGAGGCAGGCGATCCGGGAGTGCGGATCAGAATGGCGGTTATCGAGCCACCGTACATGCCCCCTTTGTAGATACCGACCAGCAGCAGAATGGCCGCGACGGGCTGCATGGAAAAGGTGAAGGGAAGGGCCAGAGCAACCGCCATGGTCGCGGTCAAGCCGGGAATGGAGCCGACGGTGACGCCGATGACCACTCCCAGAGCGATCGCGATGAAATTGTCGATGCTCAAGAACAGCTGGAGCACTTCTGCAAGATTATCCATATATCACCTTATCAAGAGGATAATGTTTAAAACGGCATCAACGGCAGAGGGACGTTCATGACATTGACGAACAATAAGGTGACCCCGACAGGGAGAGCGATTGCGAACCCGTAGGCCCACCAGGTCCTGACGGGATGAGCCAAAAAGAGCAGCACCGTTGCCAAGACGCCAGACAGGATGGCCCCCAGCATCTCGAAGAAGAAAACGTAGACCAGGATGCCCGCGATCATGACGAGAAAGCGCCGGACAGGGCCCTTTACCAGTTTTCGTTCATCGCCTTCCTTAGCGGTTTTAGTGAGTACTCCTTGCGCCACGAGCAGCAGTGCAAACGCCAGCATCAACCAGCTGACGATGTTGGGCAGCCACCGAGGGGACATCATCGGGTTCTGAAGTATCGGTGGTTCGCCGATATAGTTGGGTATCAAATAGAACGCGAGCACTAACGACAGGACCAATAGCACGAGGCCGGTCACGATATCGATCGTGTCTTTGGCGCTGTTCGCTGCGCTGGATCTTGAAAGGGACATAGGTGCCTCTCCGCGAGGACTCGCTCTTAAAATCGTGAAAAGACGAAGGTTGTCTCCAACCTTCGTCTTCATCGTTATTCGTCGTTTACTGACGAATACCCGCCTGCTCGGCCACTTCCTGCCAGCGAGCGAGATCATCGATCACGAACTGCTTGAAGGCTTCCCCCTCCACCTGGCCTGGCTCCGCACCGAGCTGTTCGGCAAAATCCAGGAACTCCTCGCGCTCCATCACTTCATCCAGCGCAGCTTGCATGGCGTCATACCCTTCTTCGGGGAAAGAGTTATGAGCGATGAGACCGAACCAGGCGGTCGTCACGAACTGATCGAGATTGTCGACGCCGATTTCGGAGAGCGTGGGTACGTCGGGCAGGTACGGCGAGCGTTCCTGAGAGGTCACCGCCAGAGCGCGCAAGTCACCCGACTGAATATGCGAATACACCGTCGGCATGTTTTCAAACGAGACGTCGACATCGCCTCCAAGCAGCGCCGGCAAGGCCGCACCGCTACCCGCGAAAGGCACCGCCGTCATGTTCGATCCGGTCAGCGTCTTGAACAGTTCGCCCGACATGTGAATGGAGCTGCCGACACCGCTATGACTGAACGCCATGTTTTCTTCTCGAGCGGCTTCGATGAACTCCTCGACGGACTGATAGGGGCTACTGGTAGGTACCACCATGACGTTGGGGATATCGATGACGTTCTGAATGAAGACGAAGTCTTCGACCGGATCGTAAGGCAGGTCTGGATAGATCGCCGCACCGATGGTATGTCCCGGAGATGCCATCAGCAGCGTATGGTCGGCATCGCGACCACCCCGAGCCAGACGACCGGTACCTACCGTCGACCCGGCGCCAGGGCGGTTCTCGACGATCACGTTGGCGCCCAAGGCGTCTTGCAGCAGATCGGCAACGCGTCGAGACAGGACATCGGTCGTGCCACCGGGTGCGTAGGGAACGACCAGATGGACGTCCTTGGTTGGCCAGTCGGCAGAAGCCGTGGTAACGCCGACAGAGAGAAACACAGCGGTGCCACCCAAGGCTAGACAGGCAGTGCTTAAAAGCTTGTTCATTTTATTTTTCCTTATATATGTCGTATTTTTTGTTCGCCTTACGAACAATTATTCGCGATACATACATAAAGATTACTGTTCTCTTGAATCATTCCCAACACAACTTTAGTCTGATAGAAGAAAGGTAGGCGATTACACTTATCAAAAACAAATATTAGTTCGCATAACGAACTAATATGCATTAAATTCGAGTGCACATTGAAATTCGAATCAGGAGTGGCAATGCTCGAGGAAGAAACCCTTAGCCCGGATAGCCGCGATTTCGTGACTGCTCTGGCCAGTGGATTGGAAGTCATCCGGGCATTCGATCAAGAACATCCGCGCATGACGTTGAGCGAGGTCGCTCAACGCACCGGCATGAACCGCGCCAAGGCAAGGCGCTTTCTATTGACGCTGCACGCGCTGGGCTACATTCGTAAACAGCAGCGCTATTTCGAGCTTGCTCCGCCGGTGCTCAATCTCGGTTACGCCTTTCTATCCGCCAACAACTACCGAGGTGTCATACAGCAATGCCTCGAGGCCATCACGGCACAGACCGGCGAATCATCGTCGCTTGGCTTGCTCGAAGGGAACGACGTCATCTACGTTGCCCGTTCGGCGGCACGCCACCGACTCATGGCCATTACTCTTTCGGTGGGCACGCGCCTGCCTGCGGCCTACACCTCCATGGGCCGCATCCTGCTTGCTCAGAAGACCGTGAGCGATCTTGATGCCTATCTCGATCAGGTCGACTTGCACCGCCATACGGACAAGACGATCGTCACGGTCAGCAGACTCAAGGACGAGATCATACAAGCGCGCCAGCAGGGTTATGCCATCGTGGATCAAGAGCTCGACCCAGGACTTCGTTCACTGGCAGTCCCCGCCTTCGATGCACAGGGCAAGCTCTTGGGCGCCATCAACATCAGTACCAACGTGGCACGCGTCGATCTCGATACGCTCCTGAAAGAGCACTTACCGCTTCTGCAGGAAATGGCACGCTTGATCAGAACGACGGTCAGCGGCTAAGCCGCAAACCGGGCGATCACCGCATCCAGCGCTGCGATATACCCCTGGCTGCCCAACCCGGCAATAATGCCATCAGCGCGCTGCGATACGTAGGAGTGGTGGCGAAACGCTTCTCGCTTGTGAATATTGGAAAGATGAACTTCTATCACCATGCCCTCGTAGGCATTGAGGGCATCGAGCAGTGCAACCGAGGTATGCGAATAGGCGGCAGGATTGACAATGATCGCCCGCGTTCCATCCAATCTTGCGGCTTGCACTGCGTCGATGAGATCGCCTTCGTGGTTGCTTTGAAAATCCTTGAGCTCCCACTGCGCTTTTACTGCCTGGGTACGTAGTCGGCTCACGATGTCGTCGAGCGTTTCCTTGCCGTAGATATCCGGTTGCCGCCCCCCCAGCAGATTGAGATTCGGGCCGTTGAGAAGCAGTACGCGGGAAATGGTCATGATTGAGCGCCTTGGTTCGCCAGGAGTTGTCGACACCTCGAAAGAGGTGATGCTACCTTATTACGCCTTTCGAACCCATCAAGTGCCCTCATGACCCTCCCTCTCTACCTGGGCCTACCCATGTGGGCCAATCCGGACTGGCAGGGCACGCTCTATCCGCCCCATGCGAAGACCGATCTGCTCAGCGACTACGCCACGGTGTTCTCGAGCGTCGAGGGCAATACCACTTTCTACAGCGGCGCGCCGAAGCCTGCGACCATCGCCGCCTGGGCGCGTCAAACGCCACGGGATTTCCGGTTTTGTCTGAAGCTTCCCGCCCGGGTCACTCACGAGCAGCGCCTGGCCCGGCTGGATGAAGCGTGGGCGTTTCTGGAGGCGTTCGCGCCGCTTCACAACCGGATGGGGCCGACCATGGTGCAACTGCCGCGGGACTTCGGGCCGGATGAGCTGCCTCGGTTAGAGGCGCTGCTGCGCCAGTGGCCGAACGAGCTCCCGTGCGCGGTCGAGGTGCGCCACCCGACATTCTTTGCCAAGGACGCGGCCGAGAAGGCGCTCAACCAATTGTTGATAACTCACGGCGTAGACCGGGTCATGCTCGACGTTCGCCCGGTGTTCTCGACCCCGGCCGGCCATCATGAAGGGCTCATCAAGGCGCAGGGCGAAAAGCCGAGACTCCCGCTGCACGTGCTCTCGACGGCGAATCGGCCGATCGTGCGCTTCATCGGGCATATTGACAAGGCCATCAACAGCGGCTATTTCGAACCCTGGATCAAGCGGCTCGCCTTGTGGATAAGTCAGGGGAAAACCCCTTTCTTATTTGTGCATACCGCCGACAATCGTGAATCCCCGCTGATGGCGAGACTACTTTACGAGGCGCTGCGTGAGCGTGTCGTCCTGCCCCCGCTTGACGATTTCCCCGGGGAAAGCCAGGCGTCGCTCTTTTGATACGTCTCGGCTTTTACGCTCAACCTCACTCGACCTAGCCAAAGTGTCACTGGCAAGGCGTGGAGCGTTCATATAAATTGCGCGTACTTTCGCCGCCGCGTCTTGTAGCGAAGGGCGTGCAGCGGCGTACGGCGCATGACAATCCGAAAACTTTAGGTGATGTATGGCAAAACTGGCACACGCACAGTGGTCCTCGCGTATGGGCTTCGTGCTGGCGGCAGCGGGCTCGGCGGTCGGCCTGGGCAATATCTGGCGCTTTTCCTATCTGACCGGCGAGAGCGGCGGCGCCGCCTTCGTGCTGGTCTACCTGGCGTGCGTGGCGCTGGTGGGCCTGCCGATTCTGGTCGCCGAGTGGATGATCGGCCGGCGCGGCCAGAAGAACCCGATCAATACCATGGCGGACCTCGCCACGCGCCATGGCCGCAGCCGCAGCTGGGCGCTGGTGGGCATCAGCGGCGTACTGGCGGCGTTCTTGATTCTCTCCTTCTATAGCGTGATCGGCGGCTGGTCGCTCAACTATACCCTGGGCTCGGTGATGGGTTCGTTCACCGCTCAGGACGCCGACGCCAGCGGCGCCGCCTTCGAGGGCCTGCTGGGCGATCCCGAGACGCTTCTGATCTGGCACACGCTGTTCATGGTGCTGGTCGTGGGCATCGTCGCGCGCGGGGTGACCAAGGGGCTCGAAGCCGCCGCACGCGTGCTGATGCCGCTGCTGGTCGTGCTGCTGCTGATACTGGTGGGCTACGGCGCGACGAGCGGCTTCTTCGGCGAGGCGTTCTCCTTCATGTTCAGCCCGGACTGGGGCGCGCTCGACGGTGGTGTCATGCTGGCCGCCATGGGGCAGGCCTTCTTCACGCTGTCGCTCGGCATGGGCATCATGATGGCCTACGGCTCGTACCTGGGCGAGGACGTGAACCTCTTGAGCACCGCGCGCACGGTCATCGTGCTGGATACCGTCATCGCGCTGCTGGCGGGGCTGGCGATCTTCCCGATCGTCTTCGCCAACGGGCTCGATGCGTCCAGTGGTCCGGGGCTGATCTTCGTGACGCTGCCGATCGCCTTCGGCAACATGGTCGGCGGAAGCCTGCTGGGCCTGGCGTTCTTCCTGCTGCTGACCTTCGCCGCGCTCACCTCGGCGATCTCGCTGCTGGAGCCGGTGGTGGAAACCCTGGAAGAGCGTACGCCGCTGAGCCGTCTGGGCTCGACGCTGGTGGGCGCTGTGGCGGTGTGGCTGGTCGGTATCGCAGCTCTTCTATCGTTCAACGTCTGGGCGGACGTCTCGATCCTCGGCCTGAACATCTTCGACTTCCTGGACACCTTCACCGGCAAGGTACTGCTGCCGCTGACCGGCCTGGGCGCCATCGTCTTCTACTCGCGCTGCCTGGAAAAAGAAGAGGCGCGTCGCGAGCTCGCCATGGACGTCTACGACTACAGCCTGTGGAACCTGCTCACCAAGTACGTGGCACCGCTGGGTGTGATCGTCGTCTTCCTGGCCGGCTTCCTGTAAGCCGTCGCCTCTCAGACCCTGGCCCTGCCTATGTGCAGGGCTTTTTCGTTCAAGGGCTAGTGGAGTTCGCCTTCCGGCGTCTCCTCGTCCTCCGCGAGCCAGGCGATGTCCCGGGAAAGCTTCAGGGACTCGCGGTGGCGCTCGATACCGCGCCGCGCTCGCAGGCTACGCTGGGCGGCGCTGCGCTGGCGCTGGGAGTGTTCGGTGACCTCGATGCCCATGAGGATATCGAGCAGCTCGCTTTTAACCGAAGTCAATCGTTCGACGTTTTTCATGATCGACGCCCCTCCAGGTGGCAGGTTGACCCCGCCTGCAGCCATGACGCCTGTCATATGATGCAGTGCGGCACGTCATTTCTTACTATAACCTACTTGACAAAATGATGACGGCCCGGCCGTGAAAACCTAAACGGCGTTTAAACGCTGGTGCCGCGCGGCATATCATCCGTTGATCGGCGGCGCAATACGCCCGTCACTCAGGCATACTGGTTCAAAACGCTGCGTGCATGACCCCGCACCCCATTCGAAGGAGCTCACCGTGAGTCGCGCCCTGTTCGATGAAATGAGACGCCGCATGGAGCACTTTCGCCGCTCCGAGCAAAAAGTCGCCCGCTTCGTGCTGCGAAACCCGGACGAAGTGATCCACATGCGCATCGTCGATCTCGCCACCGAAGCCGGCGTCAGCGAGCCTACGGTGGTGCGCTTTTGCCGGGCACTGGGCTGCAACGGCTTTCAGGACTTCAAGCTGCAGCTTGCCCAGATGCTGGCCTCGGGCAGCCAGTTCGCCCAGTTCTCGATGAACGATAGCGACTCGGTCGCCGAGTTCTCTCACAGCATCTTCGACTCCACCGTGGGCACTCTGCTGTCGGTGCGCGACCGGCTCGACAACGATGCGCTGGGGCGCGCGGTCAACGCCCTGGCGATGGCCAACCGGGTCGAGTTCTACGGTTTCGGCGCCTCCGGGGCGGTGGCCTTTGATGCCCAGCACAAGTTCTTTCGTCTGCAGATCTCGACTTCCGCCTACGCCGACCCACACATGCAGAACATGTCGGCGGTCACACTCCAGGAGGGCGACGTGGTGGTGGCGATCTCCCAGACCGGGCGCACCCGGGCGCTGGTGGCGAGCGTGCGCCTGGCGCGAGAAGCCGGTGCCACGGTGATCGGGCTCTGTCCGAGCGAGTCGCCGCTGGCCGACGAGGTGAGCCTGCCGCTCTACATCGACGTGCACGAGGACACCGAAATCTACACGCCCTTGAGCTCGCGCATCGCGCATCTGGTGCTGATCGACGTGCTGGCGGTGGGCGTGGCCAAGACGCGCGGGCCGAAGCTCGCCGAACAGTTGAAGGCCGTCAAGAAGAGCCTCAACACGCTGCGCTACCCCGACGAGCGCTGAACCGCCCCTGTATGGTCGTCCAGTGGCGGGCGTGTGCTAGACTGTCGGCCCCTTTGCAAACCGGCAGCGGCGACCATGGATGACGTAACGGCGATTCTCGACCAGCTCAATACCGCCCAGCGCGAGGCGGTCAGCGCCCCCCAAGGCAACCTTCTGGTGCTCGCCGGGGCGGGCTCGGGCAAAACCCGGGTGCTGGTGCACCGCATCGCCTGGCTGATGCAGGCCGAAGGCCTGTCGCCCTACGCACTGCTCGCCGTCACCTTCACCAACAAGGCCGCGCGCGAAATGCGCACCCGCCTGGAGGCACTGCTGGGCATCTCGATGCGCCATGTCTGGGTGGGCACCTTTCACTCCATCGCCCATCGGCTTTTGCGCACTCACTGGCAGGACGCCAAACTTCCCCAGAACTTCCAGATCATCGACTCCGACGACCAGCTCCGCCTGATCAAGCGCCTGATCAAGGATTACAACGTCGACGACGAGCGCTACCCGCCGCGCCAGGTGCAGGGTTTCATCTCCGGCTGCAAGGAAGAGGGACTACGCCCGCACCAGGTCAACGTCGATGGCGACGGCTATCTCGCCCAGATGGTCGAGCTCTACGAGCGCTACCAGTTCACCTGCGAGCGCGGCGGCCTGGTTGATTTCGGCGAGCTGCTGCTCAGGAGTCTCGAGCTTCTGCGCGACACCCCGGCGCTTTTGAAGCACTACCGCGAGCGCTTCGGCCATGTGCTGGTGGACGAGTTTCAGGACACCAACACCCTGCAGTACGCCTGGCTGAAGCTTCTGACCGGCCTTGAAACCCCGATGACCGCCGTGGGCGACGACGACCAGTCGATCTACGGCTGGCGCGGAGCGAAGATCGAGAATATCCGCCGCTTCGAAGAGGAGTTCCCGAACACCAGAACCGTGCGCCTGGAACAGAACTACCGCTCCACCAGCGCGATTCTCGACGCCGCCAACGCCCTGATCAGCCACAACAGCGAGCGCATGGGCAAGAATCTCTGGACCGACGGCGCCGAAGGCGAACCGATCTCGGTCTACGCCGGCTTCAACGATCTCGAAGAGGCGCGCTACATCGTCGATACCATCAAGGAGAAGGTCGACGAGGGCATCAACCGCCGAGACGTGGCGATTCTGTACCGCTCCAACGCCCAGTCGCGGCTGATCGAGGAGACGCTGATTCGCCAGGGCATGCCGTACCGTATCTATGGCGGCCACCGCTTCTACGAGCGTCTGGAGATCAAGAACGCGCTGGCCTACCTGCGGCTTCTGCTCAACCGCGACGACGACGCCTCACTGGAGCGGGTGATCAACGTGCCCACCCGGGGCATCGGCACGCGCACCGTCGAGATCGTGCGCCACCGCGCGCGCCTGGAAAGCATATCGCTCTGGCAGGCGCTGCACGATGCCCTCGGTGACGGCACGCTCAAGGGCCGGGCGGGCAACGCGGTACAGGCATTCACCAACCTGATCGAGCAGCTCGACAACGACGCAGCGGGCTTGGCGCTGCACGAGATCATCGATCACGTCATCGAACACACCGGACTGATCGAGCACCACAAGAGCGAGCGCGGCGAGAAGGGCCAGGCGCGGGTCGAGAACCTGGAGGAGCTGGTCACCGCGGCGCGGGCCTTCACCCAGGGCGACGCGTTCGAGACCCCGGAGGCCGGCGAGGGCATGGTGGCGCTCGAGGCGTTCTTGTCGGAAGCCGCGCTCAACGCCGGCGACCACGAGGCCGAGGAGTTCGAGGACAGCGTGCAGCTGATGACCCTGCACTCCGCCAAGGGCCTCGAGTTCCCGGTGGTGTTCATCGCCGGCGTGGAAGAGGGTCTTTTTCCGCACAAGATGTCGGTGGAGGAGCCGGGCCGGCTCGAGGAGGAGCGCAGGCTCTGCTACGTCGGCGTGACCCGCGCCATGCAGAAGCTCTACCTCACCCACGCCGAAACCCGGCGGCTGCACGGC
This sequence comes from Vreelandella malpeensis, assembly GCF_020622355.1. Lineage (GTDB taxonomy): Bacteria > Pseudomonadota > Gammaproteobacteria > Pseudomonadales > Halomonadaceae > Vreelandella > Vreelandella malpeensis. Next base: position 363,033 of record NZ_WHVL01000003.1, read on the forward strand.
AAGGAGGTGTTTCCGCGCCCGTCGCGCTTTCTGCGCGAACTGCCGGCGCACCTGCTGGAAGAGGTGCGCCTGCGCGGCCACGTCTCGCGCCCGGTGACCGCTTCGCGGCCAAGCTACGCGCAAACCTCCGTCGAGGCGCATGACGACCTTCCCGCCCTGCACGTGGGCCAGCGCGTCAGCCATCCGGTGTTCGGCGAGGGCATGATCCTCAACGCCGAGGGCGAGGGCGCACGCGCCCGGGTACAGGTCAGCTTCGAAGGCGAAGGCGTGAAGTGGCTGGTACTCGGGTTTGCCAAGCTCACTCCACTTTAGGCCAGCTTGCCCAATAAAACCCAACTGACGCATACTGCTCGGCGGACGCTGAACCACGCACACTTCTATAAAAAACTTCCTGCTGGAGTAGAACCCGCCATGCAACGCCGCCAATTTCTGAAAACCGCCGGCTTCGGCGCCGCCGGTGTCGCCGCCGCGCCCTTCGTCGCCACGGCCCACGCCCAGGAAACCTACACCTGGGACATGGTCACCTCCTGGCCGAAGAACTTCCCGGCGCTCGGTACCGGTGCCAACGACTTCGCTCGCCGGGTCGAGGAGCTTTCCAACGGTCGCATGCGCATCCGCGTGCACGGCGCCGGCGAGCTGGTGCCGGCCCTCGAGGTGTTCGACGCGGTCGCCGCCGGTACCGCCGAAATGGGTCACTCCACGCCCTACTACTGGCGCGGCAAGGTCGCGGCGTCGCAGTTCTTCTCTGCCGTGCCGTTTGGCATGACCACCACCGAGATGAACGCCTGGATCTACCACGGCGGCGGCCAGGAGCTGTGGGACGAGGTCTACGCCAACCACAACCTCAAGCCCTTCGCGGTGGGCAACACCGGCCCGCAGATGGCCGGCTGGTTCAAGAAGGAGATCAACTCGCTGGCCGATATGCAGGGCCTGCGCCTGCGCCTGCCGGGTCTTGCCGGCGAGGCAATGAACGCCATCGGCGTGAGCACCGTGAACCTGCCGGGTTCCGAGATCTTCACCTCCCTTCAGACCGGCGTGCTCGACGCCGCGGACTGGGTCGGTCCCTACAACGACATGGCCTTCGGCCTGCATCAGGTGGCGGACTACTACTACACCTCGGTGTGGAACGAGCCCTGCGCGCTGGTCGAGACCATGATCAACCTGGATGTCTGGAACGAGCTGCCGGAAGACCTGCAGGCGGTGATCCGCGAGGCAGCGCGGGCCTCGAATCTGGCCATGTTCACCGAGTTCGCCTTCCATAACGCCCAGGCGCTGGAAACCCTGGTCGACGAGCACGGCGTACAGCTTCGCACCTTCCCGGACGACGTCATGCAGGCGCTGTTCGAGGCTTCTCAGCAGGTGATCCAGACCCAGACCGAGAACGACGAAGAGTCGCGCCGGGTCTACGAGTCCTACTCGTCGTTCCAGCAGTTGATGCGTCCGTTCAGCGACATCGGCGAGTACGCCTACTTCAAGGGCCGCGACGCCATCGGCGCCTGACAAGACCCAGGGATCGACAAGGGCGCGCAAGCGCCCTTTTTTTACGCCCTTTTTTTGCCCGGCGAATCAGTCGCCGTGCACCGCGCGAATGCGCCCGTTGTCGTCGAGGGCCACCACCACGAAGCGCGCCTCGGTCACTTTCTGGCGCTCTTCGAAATGGCGCCCCAGCGGCGGGCGCACCCACACCTCGACATCGAGCTTGATCGAGCTGTGACCGATTTCACGCACCTGGGTATAGACGCTCACCACCGACCCGACCCGCACCGGGCTCAGAAAGTCCATCGACTCGATCGCCACCGTCGCGGTGCGCCCGCCCGCCTCGCGCCCGGCGGCCAGCTCCGCCGCCTGGTCCATGCGATTCACCAGCCAGCCGCCGGGAATGTCGCCGTAAAGGTTGGTATCCTGACGCGAAGCCAGTAATTTGAGCGTGAGCTGCCCCTGCGGGGCGGGCACGTCGTCCAGGTCGTTGTCGAGCGGTGTCATGAGATAGTCACTTCATTGGGTTGTTGTTGTACACGAACCCGGCGGTGGCGCGTCGCCAGCGCCGTCGAGCGGGCGCCAGTTAACCACAAGAGGAATAGCGTTTGAAGCGTTGCATTAGGCCCGATCGCCCCTGCGCCCACCTGGCACTCTGGCTGCTTTTATGGCTCGCCGCGCCCGCCTGGGCAGCCGCTCCGGTCAGCGGCACGCTGGGCGCGACCGGCTCGGACACCATGGCGAGCCTGGTGCTGCGTTGGGGCGAGGCGCTGACCGCTCGCCATCCCGGCATCAACGTGCAGTTCCAGGCCGGCGGCTCGTCGATCGCGCCCTCGGCGCTGGTGGCAGGCACCACGCGCCTGGCGCCCATGTCGCGCCCCATGAGCCCGGAGGAGCGCGAGCAGTTTCAGCGCCGCTACGGTTACGCGCCCGTGGAGCTGCGCGTCGCTCGCGACGCCCTGGTGGTGGTGGTCCATCGCCATAATCCGCTGAAGGCGCTGACGCTTTCGACACTCGACGCGATCTTCTCCACCACCCGGGCCTGCGGCGCGCCGGCCCCCGTGAGCCGCTGGGAGGAGCTTCTGCCGACTGGCGACTGGCCTTACGGTCGAATCGCGCTGCACGGGCGCAATCTGGCCTCCGGTACTCATGATCTCTTTCGCCAGCGGGCGCTTTGCGGGGGGCACTTTCGCGACGACATCAGCGAATACCCCGGCTCCGCCGCCGTGGTCGCCGCCGTCGGCGAATCACCCCGGGCGATGGGCTACACTGGCTATCATCACCTGACGCCGATGGTGCAGCCGCTCGGACTGATCGATGCCGCCGGCGAGACCATCATGCCCACGCCGGAAACGATTCAGAACGGCGAGTACCCGCTGTCGCGCTATCTCTATCTCTACGTGAACGTGGCGCCCGGTGAGGCGCTGCCGCCGGCGGAGCGTGCCTTCATCGAGCTGATCATGTCCGAGCAGGGCCAGCGAATCGTGCGCGCGGCGGGGTTCGTGCCGCTGCCTGCCGACGAGCTCGAGCCGCTGTCATGAAAATGACACGAAACTGACGTAACGTGAGGAGATACCATGCGCCTTCGCCGTGATCCAACGCTCCCTCTCTTGATGTCGATATGACGCGACCCGCCCTGCCCGCCCGGACGCCCTGGCGCCAGCTTCAAGACCGCATCGCCACCGGGCTGATCACCGCCGCAGGCATCGGCGTGCTGCTCGCCATTCTCGCCATCGGCGTCTTTTTGTTCTGGGAGACGCTGCCGCTGCTGACCCGGTTCGAGACGCTGTCGCTGGAAAGGCTCTCGCCGCTTGCCTGGGGCACACTCAAGGCGGCCATCGCCGCGCTGGTGGTGGCGCTGCCGCTGGCGCTGGGCGGGGCGATCTATTCAGCGCTGTTCATGTCCGAGCGGCTGCGCGCGCGCATCAAGCCGATCCTGGAACTGATGGAGGCGGTGCCCGGCGTGGTGGTGGGGTTCGTCGCCGGCCTGGTGTTGGCCCCCTGGGTCGAGCGCCACCTGGCGAGCGCCCTGGCACTGGTCGTGTGGCTACCGCTGTGCGCCGTGCTGGCCGGGCTTCTCTGGCACGCTACCCCGGCTCGGCTTCGCGGCTGGCTGCCGCTGGGCCGCGCCGGCCTGTGGCTGCTGCCGTGGATGGCGGCGATGGCCGTCCTGGCGCTGTGGGCCGCGCCGATGATCGAACAGCGGTGGCTGGGGGACGACCTGGTGACGCTGCTCGATCGACGCTTCGGCCTCGACTACACCACGCGCAACACGCTGATCGTCGGGCTCGCCATGGGCTTCGCCGTGATTCCCGGCGTCTATTCGCTCGCCGAGGATGCGCTGCATGACGTTCCCCGCTCATTGATGGAAGGCGCTCAGGCGCTCGGCGCCAGCCGCTGGCAGGCGTTGTGGAAGGTGGCGCTGCCCATGGCGGGCCCGGGCATCTTCTCGGCGGCGATGATCGGCGCCGGGCGCGCCGTGGGCGAGACCATGATCGTGCTGATGGCCAGCAGCAACGCCGCCCTGATCAGCCTGAGCCCTTTCGAGGGGCTGCGCTCGTTCTCGGCGGCCATCGCTATCGAGCTGCCCGAGGCCCCGCCGGGCGGGCTGACCTATCATCTCTTGATCCTCGCGGCGCTGGTGCTTTTCCTGTTTACCTTCCTGGTCAACACCCTGGCCGAAACGGTGCGTCAGCGTTTGCGGCGTCGCTACCGGTCGGGAGGCGGCCGATGAAGCGTCTCGACCGCCGCCGCTGGCCCGGCGATGCGCTGTGGACCTGGCTGTGTGCCGGGTGCGTGGCGCTGTCGCTGTTCATGCTGATCACGCTGCTCACACTGCTGGTGGCCCGGGGGCTCGGCCACTTCTGGCCGGCGCCGCTCGAAGCGCTCACCCTGCACTCCGGCGAGCAGGTGATCGGCCAGCCCGTGCGCGAGGCGCCCCTGCCGCACGGCGCAGGGAGCGAGCGGCTCTACTTCACCGGCAACCGCGAGCTCAATGGCGCCGACTGGCGCTGGGTGGCGCTCGACGATATCGCCGCCGTCAACGAGCCCGAGGATGCGATCCGTCTGGAGCGAAGCCCCTGGGGCGACGTCACGGGCCGCCTGGCCGCCCTGGAGGTGGAAGGTGAGCGCCTGACCGGCGCGCCAGCGCGCGCGCGCCTTCAGAGCCTGTTGGCGCTACCGGCCGGGCAGCGCCCAAGGGGTGAACTGGTACTGACCACCGCCCAAGGGTCCCCCCTGGTCCAGCCGCTTGCGACGATCACCGCTTTCCAGGCCCCCAATGCGCTCTCGACGCTGGAGAAGGCGGGGGTGTGGGGCCAGGGGGTGTGGCGTTTTCTCAGCGAAGGGCCGCGGGCGGCCAATACCGGCGGCGGGGTGTGGCCGGCGATCTTCGGCACGCTGTTGATGGTGATCGTGATGTCGGTGATCGTCACGCCCTTTGGCGTGCTGGCGGCGATCTATCTCAACGAGATCGCCCACCAGAACCGGCTGACGCGGCTGGTGCGCATCGGCGTGCGCAACCTCGCCGGCGTCCCGTCGATCGTCTACGGCGTGTTCGGGCTGGGGGTGTTCGTCTACGGCATCGGCGGCTCGATCGACACCTGGTTTTTCGATGAGGCGCTACCCTCGCCCACCTTCGGCACCGGGGGGCTTCTGTGGGCCTCGCTGACGCTGGCACTGCTGACCCTGCCGGTGGTGATCGTGGCTACCGAAGAGGGACTGGCGCGCATTCCCGATGCCCAGCGCGAAGGGGCGCTGGCGCTCGGCGCGACACGCCTGGAAATGCTCACCCGGGTGGTGCTGCCCATGGCGACCCCGGCCATGCTGACCGGGGTGATCCTGGCCGTTGCCCGGGCCGCCGGCGAAGTGGCGCCGCTGATGCTGGTGGGCGTGGCCAAGCTTGCGCCGCAGATGCCGCTGGACGGGGAGTTTCCCTACCTGCATCTCGAGCGCAAGTTCATGCACCTTGGCTATCATCTGTTCGATACCGCCTTTCACGGCGACGACGTCGAGGCGGCGATTCCGCTGGTCTACGCCACGGCGCTTTTGCTGGTGCTGATCGTGCTGGTGCTTAACCTAACTGCCATATTTCTGCGTCATCATCTAAGGCGCCAACAAGGAGGCTCATGGTCGCGTTCCTGAACGACGAACCGGCACCGGTGATGACGTTTCCCGCCGGAGAGCGCTGCCTGAGCGTTCGCGATTTCAGCCTGGCCTACGGCGACAAGCCGGCGCTCAAGGCGCTGACCCTCGAGGTGCCGCGTCATCGGGTGACCGCCTTCATCGGCCCTTCGGGTTGCGGCAAGTCGACGCTCTTGCGCTCGTTCAACCGGCTGCACGATCTGAACGAGTCCGCCGTGCACCAGGGGCGCATCGAGCTCGAAGGGCGCGATATCTTCGCCCGGGATCTCAACGTCAGCGAGCTGCGGCGTCGGGTGGGCATGGTGTTCCAGAGCCCCAACCCCTTCCCGATGTCGATCTATGAGAACGTGGCGTTCGGGCTGCGCCTGGAGCGCCGGCTCCCCAAGCGCAAGCGCGACGACATCATCGAGTGGGCGCTGAGATCCGCAGCGCTCTGGGACGAGGTCAAGGATCGTCTGCACCGCTCGGCCTGGCAGCTCTCGGGCGGCCAGCAACAGCGGCTGGTGATCGCCCGTACGCTGGCGGTCAAGCCCGACGTGCTGCTGCTCGACGAGCCGGCCTCGGCCCTGGACCCGATCTCCACGCTCAAGATCGAGGAGCTGATCCGCAACCTGAAGAACGAACTGACCCTGGTGCTCGTCACCCACAACATGCAGCAGGCCGCGCGGGTTTCCGACTACACCGCCTTTCTTCAGCAAGGCGAGCTCGTCGAGTACGGCCCGACCGACCAGGTCTTCACCAACCCCAAACGACAGCGTACCGAAAACTACATCACCGGCCGGGTCATCTAGCCCCGCCCCCGACGCCTTGCAGGAGCGTTCGATGGACATTACCAGCGATACCCACAGCCAGCATATCTCGCGCCAGTTCAACCAGGAGCTGGAGGAGCTCAAGACCCACCTGATGGCCATGGGCGGCCTGGTGGAGAAGCAGGTCCAGAACGCCGTGCATGCGCTGCTCGAAAACGACAGCCGCCTGGCCGAGCAGGTGCGTGACAACGACCGCCAGGTCAACGACCTGCAGCTGCAGATCGACGAGGAGTGTACCCGAGTGCTGGCCAGGCGCCAGCCCGCCGCCTCGGACTTGCGACTGGTGCTGGCGGTGATCCGCGCTACCTCGGATCTCGAGCGTATCGGTGACGAGGCCAGCAAGATCGCCCGCAACGCGCTGTCGCTCTCCGACAGCAGCGGCACGGTGCGCGGACTGGTGGAGGTGCGCCATATCAGCGAGCACGTGCGCAAGATGCTGCGCGATGCGCTGACCGCCTTCGCCCGCTTCGATACCGAGCTTGCCATGCAGGTGGTGCGCGAGGACGAATCCGTCGACGACGAGTACGGCAGCGCCATGCGCTCGCTGATGACCTTCATGATGGAGGACTCGCGCTCGATCACCTCGGTGCTGAGCATCATGTGGATACTGCGCGCTCTCGAGCGTGTCGGCGATCACGCCAACAATCTGGCGGAGTACGTGGTCTACCTGGTCAAGGGGCTGGACATTCGCCACAGCGCGCCGGAGCGCATCAGCGAGCAGGTACAGAAAAAGCCTTGACCTTGGAAGGCGGGCCCCTTGCAATACGCCCAGGCATATCGCCTGGGCGTCTTTTCGAGGAGTACCGATGCTGACTGCAGTTTCCGCCCTGAGTCGAGGCATTCGCCTGGTGTATCGCAAAGGGCTCAAGCGCTATATCTTTGTGCCCATCCTGATCAACCTCGGCGTCTATGCCGGTCTGATCACGTTCACCGCCCGGCGCTTTTCCGGCTGGGTCGATCACGCCATGGCGAGCATCCCGAGTTGGCTCGACTGGCTGTCATGGTTGATCTGGCCGCTGTTCGTCATGAGTCTGCTGGTGGCGATCTTTTTCACCTTCACCCTGGTGACCCACCTGATCGCCGCGCCGTTCTACGGGTTTCTCGCTGCCCGCGTCGAGCGCAGCGCCACCGGCGTCGAGCCGCTCGACGACCGGGGCCTAGCCAAGACCGCCGTCGATGCCGTGGGCCGCGAGCTGGTCAAACTTCGCTACATCCTGCCGCGCGCGGCGCTGCTGCTGGTAATGAGCTGGATACCGGGGCTCAACCTGTTCGCTCCCTTCCTGTGGGCGCTGTTTTCCGCCTGGGTGATGGCCATCACCTACCTGGACTACCCCATGGACAACAACAAGGTGAGCTTCAAGGAGATGCGCTGGCGGCTGGCCAATCGCTGGTGGCCGAGCCTGAGCTACGGAGGGCTGGTCACGCTGATCACCTGGATACCACTGGCTAATCTCTTCCTTCTGCCAGGAGCAGTGGCAGGGGCAGTACTGATGTGGGAAGCACACTACCGAGACCTGAAGCGCCTGCCCGCGCCCGCGGTTCAAGAAAACCGATAGGTACAAAAAACTAGACCCCGCTTGTGCGGGGTCTTCATCTTGCTCGGTGCGTGCGATACGTAACGAAAGCTTCCTATCCTTTTGCGGGACTCCAACCTTGGAATTTACCCTGACTCACGTTCTTGATCGTCGCTAGATCCAATCCTTGAATCGCTGAGCATCCATGCAGTAGGACATCCTTGTCCCTTATAATGCTCATTCCATAAGCGTAATACTTTGTTGCAAAATTGCAACTAAACGTTAATTACGAATCGGAATTTTTCTCGACGACTTCTTCCGGTGAAGTCTCGGAACCCGATCCTGCAGTAGTACCCATGGAATCCGGCTCACCGATGGTTTCGGAGTTCGGGCCTTGGGTGTGATGATCAGTGGTCAACTCTTCCTGAGTATAGTTCGCACTGTCATTGGTGTTCATGTTGACGCCTTGGTCCTGTGTACCGTCCTGTTCGACCATGCTGTCCTGGTTCTCATCGATAGACGGATGATCGGTCGTGTTGGCAAAGGCAAGAGGGCTTGCCAGCAGACCAAATGAAACGCCTAAAATGCCAGCTTTCTTGAGTAATTCCTTGGACATCATATTCCACCTCCTAGATCGCTGTGGTTACCGCTCATTCAAGAAAGATTGCCTTGCGGCATACCACTTCCTGCGGTTTCTTTCTTGTTAAAACCTTTGCAGCGCTCATGCCAATATTTATAAAAAAATAGATATTTTCATAAAATCAAGTGCTTAAATTAATACACAAGTTGTACAGCAAGTATCTGACTGAGTCAGATTGGCGGTATCAAGTGGCTAAAAATGACACATGCGCACAGATTAACCCGCCTACCTTGTCAACTCGACACACCGTAATGCTAACAAGATGTCAGGTCGGATGCAGACGAGTTGCAGGAAAGACGCAGCGAAAGCGCGCTCCCTGCTCCGGGAGGGAATCGATCACGAGTCGAGCGTCGTGACGCAGTAGAACGTGCTTGACGATGGCAAGTCCGAGTCCGGTTCCACCGGTGGCGGTACTGCGGCCCTTGTCCACGCGATAGAAGCGCTCGGTAAGGCGGGGAATGTGAATAGGGTCAATGCCATGACCGTTATCCTGGACTTCGACATACCCCTCGCCGGTCGGCAGCACGCCGCACCGCAAGATGATGTGACTGCCGGCGGGCGCATAGCGCACGGCATTGAAGACTAGATTGGAAATGGCGCTGCGCAGCTCCTGCTCGCTGCCCATCAGGCGAAGATCGCCTTCGAGGTCGAGTTCGATGCGCTGGGGCGTCTTGTGCTGCTGGGCGGAGAGCGCGCGGGCGTCCTGGCAGATGCTGTCGAGAAGCGGCGCCAATGACAATGATTGATGGTCCTTCCCGCCCTGGTCGATCTCCAACCGAGAAAGCAGCAGCAGATCGTTGACCAGGTTCTCCATCCGACGGGTCTGCGACTGCATCTGCAGGATGCCTCGCCCGAGGCGCGGCGGCAGCTGATCGCTCAGGTCGCCGTAGGTTTCGAGATACCCCGACAGCACCGTCAAGGGCGTGCGTAGCTCGTGGGAGACGTTGGCGACGAAGTCCTGGCGCATCTGCTCGAGGCGATGCAGGCGAGTGATGTCGCGCGCCATGAGCAGGCGTTCGTCATCGCCGTAGAGGGTGATCTGGTACTGGAGAATGCGCCGCTCGTCGATGGGCGAGGTCAACGTCAAGGGCTCCCTGTACTCGCGTGAGGCGAAGTAGCGCACGAACCCCGGGTCGCGCAGCAGGTTGGTGATGTGCTGGCCCCGATCATGAGCGGTCTTCAGTCCGAGCATCTCGGTGGCGGCGCTGTTCCACCACTCGAGATCACCGTGGCGGTCGAGCATCACCACGCTGTCGCGCATCGCCTCGGAAGACTCCTGAATGCGTGCAAGCATGGCCCGCAGGCGCCCTTGGGTGATGCGCTGGCTTTTCTGGTAGCGATACAGGCGATCGAGCAGATCGCCCCACAGCCCCTTGGCGGCGGGCGGCTCTTCGCTGGGCTCGAGAGTGAGCCACTGGTAGAGCGCGCGCAGCTGGCGCAGGTGGTGGAAAAGGCACGCCGCCAAACCGAGGGCGAGCCCGAAGCCCGGGGCGCCGAAGAGCCAGCCCAGCACGACGCCGAGCGTGCCCAGCCACGCGATGCGCCAAAGCTCCCGGCTCCACAGGTGCATGCGTTACACCCGGGCGGAGAAGCGATACCCCGTGCCGCGTACCGTCTGGATCAGGTTCTGGTGCGCCTCGCCGAGCGCCTTGCGCAGCCGACGGATATGCACGTCGACGGTGCGCTCCTCCACGTAGACGTTGCCACCCCACACCTGGTCCAGCAGTTGGCTGCGCGTGTAGGCGCGCTCCTGGTGGGTCATGAAGAACTGCAGAAGACGATACTCGGTCGGGCCCATCTCGAGGGCCTTGCCATGCGCGCTCACCCGGTGGCTCACCGGGTCGAGCAAAAGGCCGTTGATCTCGACCGGGTCTTCCATGCCGCGCGGCGTGGTGCGGCGCAGCACGGCCTTCAGCCGCGCCACCAGCTCGCGCGGCGAGAAGGGCTTGGTGATGTAGTCGTCGGCACCGGCTTCGAGCCCCTGGATCTTGTTGTCCTCCTCACCCTTGGCGGTGAGCATGATGATGGGCAACTCTGCGGTCGCCTCTTCACGCTTGAGGCGACGGGCAAGCTCGATGCCGCTGGTGCCGGGCATCATCCAGTCGAGCAGCAGAAGATCCGGTTGGTGATCGACCACCAGGGCGTGGGCATCCTGGGCGTTGTCCGCTTCCAGCACGCGGTAGTCCGCCATTTCCAGCGCCACGGCGATCATCTCGCGAATCGGCGCCTCATCGTCGACGATCAAAACGGTCTTGGCGGTCATGGGCGGGCCTCGGGGTTCCGGCAAAGGGGGTCGATGACATAGCGGTGACAATCACACCATGGCCGGGTGACATTTTTATGACAAACGTTACATTAGCTCGCCACCGGCCAATAGCTCAAGGCGAGTCCGGCAAAGAGCACAAGCCCCGACCAGTGGTTGTTCAGAAACGCCTGGAAACAGGCATCACGCTCGCGGTGAACGATCAAGCGCTGCTGATGCACGAAGGTAGCGGCCATCGCCGCAAGACCCAGCCAGAAGAAGCCGCCCAGGCCCACGCGAAAGCCTACCCAGGCCAGAAGCGCGAGCGTGGCCAGCTGCAACAGCCCGATGATGAGCCGGTCGGCATCGCCGAACAATACGGCGGTGGACTTGATGCCGATCTTCAGGTCATCGTCGCGGTCGACCATGGCGTACTGGGTGTCGTAAGCCACGGTCCACAGCACGTTGGCCAGAAACAGCACCCACGCCTCCAGCGGTACATGGCCGAGCGTGGCACCGAAAGCCATGGGAATCGCCCAGGAGAACGCCGCCCCCAGCACCACCTGGGGGAAGTGGGTGTAGCGCTTCATGAACGGGTAAGCGGCGGCAAGCAAAAGCCCGCCCACCGACAGCATCACGGTGAAGGCATTGGTCAACAGCACCAGGATGAACGACACCGCCACCAGCACGATGAATAGCGCCTTGGCCTCGGCCTCGCTGATTCGCCCGGTCGCCAGTGGCCGGTGTTTGGTGCGCTTGACGTGGCCGTCGAAGTGGCGATCGGCGTAGTCGTTGACCACGCAGCCCGCCGCGCGCATGGCGTAGACCCCGGCGACGAAGATCAAGAGCAGCCCGCGTCCCGGCAGCCCCTCGGCGGCGACCCACAGCGCCCAGAGGGTCGGCCACATCAGAAGCCAGGTGCCGATGGGCCGATCCAGGCGCATCAGGGTGATGAAGTCAGCCGCCCGGGACCACCCGGTCGGGCGCAGCAGAGAACGGTCCATGCTTACCTCGTCAAGACAAAACGCGGTTCAAGCCTAGCGTGTCGCCAGGCCGAGATCATCCGCCATGGTGGATAAAAACCCCTCCTGCACCAGCAGCGAAAGCCCGCCGTGGGACAGAACCGAGCGTCGCGCCCACAAGCCCGTGGCATCCGGCGCGCATAGCCGAGAGACGAAGGCCGGCGTCTGGGCGGTGGCGAACATCGGCCCGCGCACCAGATCCGGCTGGCGAAACAGCCAGCTGCCCAGCGAACGCTCGCCCAGCCGCTCCAGGTGCTGGCCCTGAAGATCGGTAAGCGCCGCCACCGAGCGCGCCACGACCCAAGGCCGTTCGTCCACGCACAGCGCCACCTCGCGCAGCCAGGCGAGCCGGCGCGGTGCAAGCCCCAGTGCTCGCGCCTCGTCGCGCCGAGGCACCCCCACGCCCTGCTGCAGCAGGCGTACCCGGAACGGGCGCGAGCCGCCCGCTGCCACCAGCCGCGCGGTGAGCGAATCCAGCGAAGCGACCCACTGCCACCAGGGGGCCGTCATGGCCGGGCGCAGCGCGGCCACCGGCTGCCAGCGAAGGAAGGAACGAGCCTGCAAGGTAGAGGGCGTCACACGATCTCCAAGGCGGTGAAGTCTTGTCGGCTAGTGTAACATGGCGGCCGGATTCGCTTTTCTCGAAACGCAGACAACTACCCGGGTGATGGTATGGCCCCCTCCTCTGACGACCGCCGCGCAATCACGGTGGACATGATCATCGTCGGCACCGGCATGGCCGGCATCGGTCTGGCCCGCGCGCTTCGCCGCCAGGGCGATACCCGCTCGATCACCCTGGTGAGCGCGGACAGCGCAGACGACTACACCAAGCCTTTGCTCTCCACCGGCTTCGCCAAGCGCCTCGCCCCCGAGGCGCTGGTCAGACAAGACGCTACGGCACTGGCCGAGGAGCTCGATGCCACCGTACTGGCGAACACCCGGGTCGTCGCGCTGGACGCCGAGCAACAGCGCATCGACCTCGACGATGGAAGCACCCTGTACTTCAAGGACCTCGTGCTGGCCACCGGCGCCGCGCCACGCCGCGCGATGAGCATCCCGGAACCGCTTGCCGAGCGCTTTTTCAGCGTCAACGATCTCGACGACTACCGCCGCTTTCGCGCTGCGCTGGCCAAGGCCTCGACGCGCGTCGCGGTAATCGGCGCGGGCCTGGTAGGCTGCGAGTTTGCCGACGATTTGCGCGCCGGTGGCCACGCCGTCACGCTGATCGCCCCCGAGTCGACGCCGCTGCCGCGCCTTCTGCCCGCGCCCCTGGGCGAGGCGCTGGGCAGCGCCTTCGCGACCGGCGGCATCACCCTGGCCCTGGGCCGCCGGGTGGACGCCATTCAGCGCGACGACCACGACGCCCTCGCCCTGACGCTCGACGACGGCGAATCGCGCACGGTGGACGTGGTCCTGCTGGCCACCGGCCTCGCCCCGCGCTTTGAGCTCGCCCAGGCAGCGGGGCTTTCGGCCAACGACAGCGGCATCCACGTGGATCGCACCCTGCGCACTTCGCACCCGCATATCTACGCCCTGGGCGATGTCGCCTGCATCGACGGCGTCAACGCCATGTACGTCCAGCCGCTTCAGGCCAGCATCAAGGCGCTGGCCGCCACGCTCGGCGACCAGCCGACGCCGGTCAGCCTCGGCGCCTGGCCGGTGGTGGTGAAAACGCCACTGCTGCCGGTGGTGGCCTACCCGCCGGTCGCGCCGGTTACGCAGTGGCGCCTCGAGGGCGAAGGCGATGCGCTGTGTGCCCTTGGCGAAGATAAAGATGGTCGTTTGGTCGGCTTTGCGTTGACAGGCGCGTGCGTCAGACGGAAAGTGGAGCTTTCCAGAGCAGTGCCTGCGCTGCTAGGCTGATGCTCGCTGTTCACGGCAAGGCCAGAACGTTCCGACCCCCAGGGTCCAACAACACTCAAGCGTTATGCTTTTTTTCATCAGGGAGATTTCACCATGCGCAAACCTGAACTCGCCGCCGCGATTGCTGAGAGCGCCGACCTTTCCAAGGACAAGGCTGGCCAGGTTCTCAACGTCATTCTCGACGAGATCACCAACAGTGTCGCCAAGGGCGAAGACGTGGCCCTGATCGGCTTCGGCACCTTCACCGTGCGTGAACGCGCCGCTCGCACCGGCAAGAACCCGCAGACCGGCGCGCCGCTGAACATTCCGGCCAGCAAGAACGTCGCGTTCAAGCCCGGCAAGGCACTCAAGGACGCCGTTTCCTGATGAAACTTCGCCTGACGCTATGGCTGCTCGGGCTGATGCTCAAGCGCGCCCTGCGTCGCAGGCCGCGCTTCAAGGAGCAGCTGGAGCGCATGCGCGGCTTGAACTGGGGCATTGCCACGGAAGACCTCGGCACTGCCCGCTACTACCGGATGACGCCGCAAGGCATCGACACCGGTAAAGGCCTGCCCATCGACCTGGATCTGGAGCTGCGCTTTCGCGATCAGGACGCCGCGCTCAAGATACTCAAGAAACCGACCCGGCAGGCCTTCCTGCACGGAATGATGGAAGGCGATGTGCGCCTGGTCGGCGACTCCAGCGACATGACCAAACTGCAGAAGCTGTTGAAGCATCTGTAGGGGCTCCAGGTAAACGGGACTCGAAGCACGAGGGAAACGGCTAGAGCGATGGATATTCCTCATCAGCGTTTGGCTTACTTTCGCGTCACTCTCGAGTCCGGCTCCGTACGGCGCGCGGCCGCGCGCCTGAACATCGCCCCCTCCGCGGTCAGCCGGCAGATTACACTGCTTGAAACCGCATTGGGGACGAGGCTGATGGAGCGTCATCGCGACGGCATTCGCCCTACCCCCGAAGGCGAGATGCTGCTCGAATACTGCGACCGCCGCCACGCCCTGGACGAAGGGCTCGTCGAAGCGCTCGAGGCCTATCAACGTCTCGAGACCGGCACTATCTCGCTGACCGTCGGCGAGGGGTTCGTCAGCGACCTGGTGGCCTCCCCGTTGCACGAATTCACCGAGCGCTACGCCGGTATTCATCTGGATATTCATACCGCAGGCACCACCGGCATCATCAACGCCATCGTCGAGAACCAGAGCCATATTGGCCTGATGTTCAACGAACATACCCATCCGCAGCTACGCTTCTGGGTATCCAGGCCGCAGCCCTTGATGGCGATTCTGCCGCCGGATCATCCGTTTGCCCAGGAAACAACGCCATTGACTCTGGAGCAGCTCAGCACCCAACCGCTGGCCATGTGGGATGCCCAGCACAGCGTTCGACGGATGATCGACCAGGCCTTCCGAGAGGCCAGAATATCGCCCCGCATGGCGATGAACACCAACTCGATGGTGGTGCTGGCCCAGTACGTGCGCAGTAGCATGGGCATCACCTTGCTGCCAAGCTTTGCCGTCGCGAGCGACCTCCAGGCCGGCACGCTGATTGCCCGGCCTGTCGACGATCCGCTCTTTCAACGCTCCTGCGCGCACATGGTCACCAAGGTGGGCCGCCAGCAGTCCAAGGCCACCATCCTGCTGCTGCGTCACCTGCAGCGCTGGATGCACGCCTTTCGCGACCCTCTGGCGAATCAGCCCACGCCGCTGCCGTAGCCGAAGGCTACGCTCGCCTCAGGTGCGGTCTCGACCCAGACGCTCTGGGGCACGCTGTACTCACGCAGCCCATCCAGCCCGCTCGAGCGCCCGAAGCCGCTCTCGCCGAAGCCGCCGAAGGGCGACATGACGCTGATCGCCTTGTAGCTGTTGATCCAGACGGTACCGGCGCGCAGCTGGCCCGCCACCCGGTGGGCGCGCGCCACGTCCTGGCACCATACCGCGCCGGCGAGGCCGAAACGGGTCTCGTTGGCCAGCCGCACGGCATCGGCCTCGTCGTCGAAGGCCATGGCGATCAGTACCGGTCCGAACACCTCCTGCTGGGCGATCGCCATGTCGGAGGTGACATCGACCAGTACCGTCGGCGCGATGAAATACCCGGCCGCCTCCTCTGGAAGATCGTCAGGACGCCCGCCACCGGTCAGCAGCCGGGCGCCTGCCGCCACCGCATCGTCGATCATGCGCATCACGTGCTCGAACTGACGACGGTTCTGCAGCGGGCCCATGCGCGTGGCCTCGTCCTCCGGAAGCCCCACCGGGATCTGCTCCGCCGCCCGCGCCAGCCGCGTGGTCACCTCCTCGAAGACCGACCGCTCTACCAGCAGCCGTGAGCCAGCCACGCAGCTCTGACCGGCAGCGGCGTAGATCGCCGCTTGTGCTCCGGCCACGGCGTCATCGAGCCGGGCGTCGGCGAAGACGATGTTGGCGGACTTGCCCCCAAGCTCCAGCACGCTGGGCACCAGGCGACGAGCCCCCGCCTCGGCGATCAGCCGCCCGCTCTGGGGCGAGCCGACGAACACCAGCTTGCCAATGCGGGGATGATCGGTCAGCGCGGCCCCGGTGCTCGTTCCGAGACCGTTGACGATGTTGATCAGACCGCGCGGCAGCCCCGCCTGCTCCAGCAGCCTGGCGATGACGATGGAGGTGAACGGCGTGAGCTCCGAGGGCTTGAGCACGACCCCGTTGCCCGCTGCCAGAGCGGGGGCGAGCTGCCAGGCGCAGGTGAACATGGGCGCGTTCCAGGGCGTGATCTGGCCGACGACGCCATAAGGCACGTAGCGGACGTAGTTCAAGTGCGAGGTGGCCACTGGGATCACTTCGCCGTGCTGCTTGTCGCACCAGCCGGCGTAGTATTCGAACATCTCGCGCACCTTGCCTACCTCGGCGCGGCAGTCGCGAATCGGCTTGCCGGCCACGATGCTCTCGAGGCGCGCCAGCGGCTCTTCCTGGCCCGCCAGCCCGCTGATGGCCTGGTTCATGCGGCGCCCACGCTCGCTAGCGGTCAGGGCCATCCACTGCGGCTGGGCCTTGGCTGCCGCCTCGGCGGCGCGCTCGACCATTTCAGCGCCGGCGTCGCGGTAACGTAGCAGCGCCTCGCCCGTGACGGGGTCGATGAGTTCGATGACCTCGGCGTCGCCGGCGAGCAGTCGGCCGTCGACCCAGTTGCTCGCAGGGACCTCGTCCCCCGCCAGCCCGAAGTGGGCGAGCAGGTCGTCGAGTTGCGCTCGGGCGCGTTGAGTGAGTGCGTTCATGCGCGGCAATTCCTTAGTGGGCGTTGTCCAGAATGGGGGAGGCGATATGGTTGAAGTCGTCGCGGTCGTGAGGGCGGTCGGCGTTTTCGTGCCAAAGATCGACCACCATCTGAAGAAGTGGCAAGGGCAGGTCGAGTGCCTGGGCCGCATCGCGCGCCAGGCGCAAGTCCTTGCGCATCAACCCCGTAGTGAACCCGGAATCGAAGCGGCCGCTGACGATCCACTCGGGAAAGTTCACTTCGCTCACGGCGCTGCGACCGGAGCCGCTGTTGAGCCCCGCCAGGCAAGCCTCGGGGGCGACGCCCGCCTTGGCGGCCATGGCCACGGCCTCGGCGGTGGTCACAAGATGCGCGGCGCACAGATAGTTGTTGGCCAGCTTCACCACGTGACCGCTGCCCGGCCCGCCTACGTGGGTGCGCTTGGCGGACATCGCCTCGAGTATCGGCCGGACCCGCTCGATGACCACTTCATCGCCGCCGAGAAGCATGCCCAACTTGCCGCTCGCTGCGCCCTTGGGGCCACCACTGACCGGTGCGTCGAGCCATGCCAGTCCCGCCTCGGCGACTTTTTGGGCCAACATTCGACTCACGCTCGGGTCACTGGTGGAGGTATCGATGATCACGCTGCCTTTAGGGGCGATCGCCAGCAGCCCCGGGGAGCTTTCCAGCACCTCGCGAACGTGGGCAGAGGTCGGCAGCGACAGCAGGTACACGTCGGTCTCGGGAAGCGCTTCAGGGGCGGCGACCTCGAGCCCTTGGGAGGCGAGCCGGTCCCGGGCCTGCTCGAACACGTCGCTTCCGGTCACGGCAAAGCCTGCGGCCTTCAGCGTCAGCGCCATGTTGCCCCCCATCTGTCCCAAGCCGATGACGGTAATGGTCAGTGACATAATCGATACTCCTTCAAGCGTGATACGTGATATTCGGCGTAGATGCCCCCCTACCCAGGGGGCATCGTGAAAACGAACGCATGGATTGACGTGGTTTAGTCGAGCAGTCCGCGAACGAGCGTGACCCAATAACGAACGCCCAACGGCAGCAGGTCGTCGTTAAAATCGTAATGCGGGCTGTGCAGCGCGGCGGATTGCATGCCGTTCCCCATCCAGATGTAGGCACCGGGGCGCTGCTCAAGCAGAAACGAGAAATCTTCCGAGGCCATGCTCGGGGCCAGATCGCGATGCACACGCTCCGCGCCCAGAAGATCCTCGAGCGTGGCGGCGCAGCGCTGGGCGTGCGCCGGCGTGTTGATCGTGGCGGGATAGCAGCGCCGGTAATCCAGCGCCACGGTCAAACCATGAAACTCCGCCAGCGCGTCGATCGCCTGCTTGAAGCGCGCCTCGAGATGCGCCTTAAGCGCCATGTCGAAGCAGCGCAGGGTACCGCGCAGCTCCACTTGCTCCGGAATCACGTTGAAGGTATCCCCGCCGTGGATGCTGGTCACGCTCAGCACCGCCGACTTGTCCGGCGGCGTTTCCCGACTGACGAGCCCCTGAAGCTGGCTCACAAGCTGGCAGCTCGCCAGCACCGCATCGGTTCCCAGGTGCGGCATCGCTGCATGGCACCCCTTGCCGGTCAGGGTCAGGGTGAAGATGTCGAATGCCGCCATCACGGCGGTGTCGTGCACCGCCGCCTCGCCGACCGGGAGCCCCGGCCAGTTGTGCAGGCCGTACACCGCGTCCATGGGGAAGCGCTCGAACAGGCCCTCCTCCACCATGACACGGCCGCCGCCTTCGTTTTCTTCCGCAGGTTGGAAGATGAACACCACCCGCCCCGTGAAGTCCGGCTGCTGCTTGAGGGTCCAGGCGGCACCCAGCAGCATGGTGGTATGGCCATCGTGGCCGCAAGCGTGCATCTTGCCCGGCGTAGACGAGGCATAGTCGAGCCGGGTCTGCTCGCTTACGTCCAAGGCGTCGATATCCGCCCGCAGGCCGATCGTTTTACCCTCGCCGAGCGCTCCGTCGAGATACGCGACCACGCCGGTGCCTGCCATGCGCGTGGTCTCGTACCCCCACTCCTCCAGCAGCGAGACGATGCGCGCGGAGGTTCGGTGCTCCTCGAAGGCCGTTTCGGGATGCTGATGAAAATCCTGACGCCACGCCTTGAGCCACGAGTCTTCGGGGAGTTTGAAGGGTGAATTCATGTGTGTTTCCTCACAGCAGCAGGTGAGCGACGATGGCCGAGCCAACGAAGGTGCCGGTGAAGACCAGCAGCGCCACCAGCACCAGCTTCCAGCCGGTCTGGCGGAACATGGTGAACTCTCGCCCGGTCAGCGCCAGACCTGCATAGGCCAGTACCGGCGTGACCACCGCGAGAAAGTTTACCTCGGCAAGCTGGGCGACGATCCACTCACTGCCAGGAAAGGAGGGCAGCGTCGCGATGATGCTGATCAGCGATACCCAGGCCACGCTGGGCAGATAGAAGGGGCACAGGCGCCCGACCACCAGACCGATCACTACCATCACGTAGAGAATCAGCATGCCCGGCAGCGCCTCCAGCAGCGGCGCGCCGTTGACCGTGTTGCTGAACCAGGCCGCCACGCACACCACCGCCAGGATCAACACCGTCTTGGGCAGTTGATTCTCGGGGCGCAGCTCCTTGAGGGAGTCGGTATCGAAATGATCTACCGTCGTTTCGTTAGCCTTCATGACGCACCTCCGGTGAAGAACGGCGGGCCAGCCGCTTGTACATCCATTCGGTGACCGGCAATGCAACGAACAGCGAGATATAGAGTCCGGTCGCATAGGTCAGCAGATTGCTCGCCCCGGCGAAGGCGAGCAGCTCGTCACGCGCGCTGGGGACCGCTTCCGCCAGCGCTGCGGAGCAGGCGGCCACCATGCTGCCGCTTCCCACGCCGCAGGCCATGGCGAGCGCTCGCACGTCCAGAATGTCCAGCGAGGCGATGTAGCCCGCCATGAGCGCGAAATAGAGGGTGCCGAACATGGTCCCCACGACATAGACGCCCATGATGCCGATGCCTTCCGGGCTTCGCAGGCCATAACGGTCGGAGATGATCGCGATGTTGGGCTCCCGGGCGATGGAGTAGGTCGCTCCGATCGCCTCGCGGCCCATCTTGAGTACCAGTACCGCGAAGGGAAGTGCGATGATCATCGTGCCGAGATTGCCCAGCTCCTGGAGAATCAGCGCGGGCCCGGCAGCCACGATCTGTTCGATGGCCGGGCCGATGGTGGAACCGAACTTGGCAATGAAAGGAAGAATGGCAATAAGAATCAGCGGACCTGCCGCCTGGCTGACCGGCTGGGGAATGACCTTGCCCATGACCTTGAAAAGATGTGGGTTGAACAGCACGCCGATCACGAAGGCATAGAGAAGCGGCAGCAGCAGAAGGGTTCCCGGCCCCATCGGGATGCGTATGATGCCGATATATTCCGACAACATTGACGTAAGGATCACCGCCAGGTGAAGACGCCAGTTGAGCAATAGTTGTAAGTTCATCGGGTGTTCCTGTTTTTTTTGGAATCTCGTCGAGTATCAAAAGTTGCTCGTTTCAATCATAGAGATTTAGTGGCCTGAATTTTAGAACACAAAACAAGCAACTGATTATTAATAACAAAATCACCAATAGCGTCAAAATGCGTCAATGGCAGGAACAGTGCGAGCGCTTCGCCCGACCCACCTAGCCGCGTCAATGATGAAGAATCGGCTAGACTGGCGCCTGCATGCGCGCCAGGCATCGATCATGCGATCGCGACGCCGACCGCCGTGGTCAGCTGCGCGCCAACGTTGTTATACTAAAGTCTAAAATTCCAACGAAGAGACACTATGCCCATCGCCCTGCCGCTGCGTCGCCTGTGGACCCTGGATAAATTCGCCTACAGCCTGCGCGTGTTCATCGCCTTCAGCGGGGCGCTGGCGCTGAGCGCGTTTGAAGGCGACGTAGGGCTGGTCATTCCACTCTTTCTGGGCATCATCGCCTGCGCGCTGTCGGAAACCGACGACAGCTGGCAGGGCCGTCTTCAGGCGCTCGCCGTGACGCTTGCGTGCTTTGCCTCGGCCTCCTTCATCGTGCAGTGGCTGTTTCCCTGGCCGTGGCTGTTCGCACTCGGCCTCGGGGTTTCCGCCTTCACGCTGATCATGCTCGGCGCCATCGGCCAGCGCTACGCCACCATCGCCTCGGGTACGCTGATTCTCTCAATCTACTCGATGATCAATATCGAGCAGCACGGCGGCGTGGACGCGGACGTCGCCTCGCGCCAGCTTCTGCTGCTGGGCGGTGCGGCCTGGTACGGGCTGATCTCGGTGATCTGGTGCGCGCTGTTCTCCCGTCAGCCGGTCAAGCAGAGCATGGCGCGGGTCTACAAGACGCTGGGCGAGTTCCTGATCCTGAAATCCGCGCTGTTCGAGCCGGTGCGCGGGGTGGACGTGGAGGCGCGCCGGGTGGCACTGGCGCGCCAGAACGGCCAGGTGGTGGCCGCGCTCAACCAGGCCAAGGAGATGATCTTTCGCCGCCTGGAGGGCCAGCGCGGAAGCGCAAAGCTCAACCGCTACCTGCGCATCTACTTCATCGCCCAGGACATCCACGAGCGGGCAAGCTCCACCCACTACCCCTACAGCGCGCTGACCGAGGCGTTCTTCCATCACGACGTGCTGTTTCGCTGCCAGCGGCTTCTGGACCAGCAGGGCCGAGCGTGCCGCCAGCTGGCGAAATCGCTTCTGCTCAACCGACCCTTCGATCACGAACTCAGCGAGCAGGCGCTGGTCGACCTGCGCGCTTCGATCGACAACCTGCGTGATCGCGGCCGCCCGGAGTGGCGCGCGCTGATTCGCCCGCTCAACGCGCTGGCGGACAACCTCGCCACGCTCGAAGGTCAGATCGCCAGCGCCCACAACCCGGACGTCAGCGACGATCGCCGCGACAACGCCCTGTTCGATCGTTCGCCGGGCAGCCTCAAGGAAGCCTGGAACCGGGTGCGCCTGAACCTGACTCTGAGCTCACCCACGTTCCGTCACGCGGTGCGCCTTTCCACCGCGCTGATGGCAGGCTATGCGCTGTTGCAGTGGCTGGACCCGGAGCAGGGGTTCTGGATTCTCTTGACCACGCTGTTCGTGTGCCGCCCCAACTTCGCCACCACCCGACGCTTTCTCTCCCAGCGCATCCTCGGCACGGTGCTGGGGCTCACGGCGGGCTGGGCGTCGATCAGCCTGTTTCCCCAGCCCGGCATCCAGAGCCTGATCGCGGTGGCCGCCGGGGTGTGCTTCTTCGCCAACCGTGAACGCCACTACGTGATCGCCACCGCGTCGATCACGCTGCTGGTGCTGTGCAGTTTCAACCAGGTAGGCGACGGCTTCGATCTGATCTGGCCTCGGCTGTTCGATACCTTGATCGGCGCGCTGATCGCCGGGCTTGCGGTGTTCTTCATCCTGCCGGACTGGCAGGGGCGCAGGCTATACCGTGAGGCGGCCAAGGTGCTGGCGAGCCATCGCGGCTACCTGGACGAGATCGTTCACCAGTACGAGCAGGGCAAGCAGGATGATCTGGCCTACCGCCTGGCGCGGCGCAACGCCCACAACGCCGATGCGGCGCTCTCGACGCTCTTGACCAACATCCTCCACGAACCGGGCCACTACCGTAAGCAGGATGCCGACAGCGGCCTGCGCTTTCTGGTGCTCTCCAACACGCTGCTGAGCCACCTTTCGGCGCTGGGCGCCCACCGCCATCACCTGGTGGAAGGCGAGGACGACGCCACTCTGATGCCCCAGGCCCGGCATATCAGCGACCTGCTCGGGACGATGGCTGGAGAGCTTCACGGGCGCCGCTCGATCACCCCTGTCGTCGAGCCGGTGAACGAGCTTCTGGCCGCGCTGGACGAGCCGGCCAACCCCGACGAGGAGCAGAACGCCGTGACGCTCTACCGCCCGATCCAGAGCCAGCTCAAGCTGATCGCCGAGCAGCTGGTGCCGCTTTCCGAGAGTGCCCAGCGCCTGATCGAGAAAAAACCCGCCGACGCCTGAGCCTACACCTGCCCGTAGCGCCCGGCGGCTTCGCCCAGCCAGCGGCGTACCAGCACGGCGGTGGCGGCCTTGTCCGTCTGCAGCGACTGGGCGAGTGCGGTGACGCGCTCCAGCAGGTCGCTGTCGCGCTCGAGATCGGCGATCTTCATCTGGGCAAGGCCGGTCTGGCGGGTGCCGAGGACTTCGCCGGGGCCGCGGATTTCCAGGTCCTTCTCGGCGATGCGAAAGCCGTCGGTGGTTTCGCGCATCACGCCCAGGCGCTCCTTCGAGCTTTTGGAGAGCGGCGGGTGGTAGAGCAGCACGCAGAAGCTCTCGGTGCTTCCCCGCCCCACGCGCCCGCGCAGCTGGTGCAGCTGTGAAAGCCCGAGGCGCTCCGGGTTTTCGATGATCATGAGACTCGCGTTGGGGACGTCCACGCCGACCTCGATCACCGTGGTGGCGACCAGCAGGTCGAGCTCGCCCGCCTTGAACGCCGCCATCACCTCGGCCTTTTCCGCCGCCTTCATGCGGCCGTGAACGAGGCCGATGGCGAGCTCCGGCAGTGCCTCGGTCAGCTCTTCCCGAGTGACCTCGGCGGCCTGGCACTGCAGCACCTCGGACTCCTCGATCAGCGTACACACCCAATAGGCCTGGCGACCATCGCTGCAGGCGCGGCGGATGCGCTCGACCACTTCCGGTCGGCGCTCGTCAGACACCACCACGGTCTTCACCGGCGTGCGCCCTGGCGGCAGCTCATCGATGACCGAGACGTCGAGATCGGCGTAGGCGCTCATGGCCAGCGTCCGGGGAATGGGTGTGGCGGTCATGATCAGCTGGTGCGGGGTCAGCCCGCCCGCCTCGCCCTTCTCGCGCAGTGCCAGACGCTGGTGAACGCCGAAGCGATGCTGCTCGTCGATGATCGCAAGCCCCAGGCACTGGAAATGAACGTCGTCCTGAAACAGCGCGTGGGTGCCGACCACCATGCGCGCCCGGCCGTCGCTGATCGCCGCCTTGGCATCGAGGCGGCTCTTGCCCTTGAGCTTGCCGGCGAGCCAGGCGACCTCGATGCCCAGCGGCTCGAACCATGCCTTGAAGGAGCGGTAGTGCTGCTCGGCGAGAATCTCGGTGGGCGCCATGATCGCCGCCTGACAGCCGCCGGCCAGTGCCGCGAGGGCCGCCATGGCGGCGACCACGGTCTTGCCGGAGCCGACGTCGCCCTGCACCAGGCGCAGCATCGGGGCGGACTCGGCGAGATCCAGCTCGATCTCCTCGAGTACCCGGCGCTGGGCGCCGGTCAGCGCGAAGGGCAGCTGGGCGAGAAAGCGGGTCTGCAGGCCGCGCCCAGAGGGCAGGCGCGGGGCGCCGTCGGCCTGGATGCGCAGGCGCACCTCGCGCAGGCTCAGTTGGTGGGCCAGAAGCTCCTCGAGCGCCAAGCGCCGGGTGGCCGGGTGACGGCCCTGGGCGAGCAGTTCGAGATCCACCTCCGGCGGCGGCTGGTGTAAAAGCGCCAGGCTCTCGTGCAGCCCGGGCAGGTGGAAACGCTCGGCCAGCGCCGGCGGAATCATGTCCGGCAGTGCCTCCGGGGCAGCCTCGAGGCGCGCCAGCGCCTGCTGGGCCAGCGCCCGCAGTCGGGTCTGGTGAAGACCCTCGGTGGTCGGGTAGATTGGCGTGTAGTGCTCCTCGACCGGGGTTTCGGCCCCGCCCACCGGGCGGTACTCCGGGTGATAGATCTCGAGCCCTGTGGCGCCGGCGCGCGCCTCGCCGAAGGCACGCAGCACGACTCCCGGGCGCAGCTGCTGGCTCTGGGCCGGCGAGAAGTGGAAAAAGCGCAGGCTCAGGATGCCGCTTTGATCGCGCAGGCGCACCAGAAGGCTGCGCCGTTTTCCCTTGACGATATCGCAGGCGGTCACCTCGCCCTCGACTACCGCTTCGCTGCCGGCGCGCAACAGGCCGATCGGCGTCAGCCGGGTGCGGTCCTGGTAGCGCAGCGGCAAATGAAAGAGCAGATCGCTCACCCGCTCGATCTGCAGGCGGGCCAGCTTGCCCGCCAGCGCCTCGCCCACGCCCTTGAGCTCGGTGATCGGGGCGTCGAGCTCGTTCATGGGGCGGGTCGCCTGCACATCTCGATCGCCTCGACCAGCGCGTCGATCGCCTTGGGCCGGGGAAAGCTCGCTCGCCAGGCGATGGCCACGGTGCGTGAGGGCGCGGGGTCGGCGAAGGGGCGACTCGCCAGCAGGGACTGCTCGTGGGTCTCGGCGCCGAGCGCCGACTGCGGCAGCACCGTGATGCCGAGTTTGGAGGCGACCATGTGGCGGATGGTCTCGAGCGAGCCGCCCTCGGCAATCAGGGTATTGCTCGGGCTGTTGAGCTTCTGGGTGATCGCCGGGCAGGCCTCGAGGATCTGGTCGCGAAAGCAGTGGCCTTCGCCGAGCAGCAAGAGCCGCTCCTCGAGCAGGTCCTCCTTGTCGATCGCCGCCTTGGCTTCCCAGGCGTGACCCTTGGGAATCAGTACCTCGAAATCCTCGTCGTAGATCGCCTTGGTCACCACGTCGGTCTCGGTGAACGGCAGCGCGACGATGATCACGTCAAGCTCGCCGCTGCGAAGCTTGCTTCTGAGCGTGCCGGTCAGCCCCTCCTCGATGTAGAGCGGCATTTGCGGGGCGACCTTGGCCAGCGCCGGGATCAGGTGCGGAAAGAGGTAGGGGCCGATGGTGTAGATGGCGCCTATGCGCAGCGGATTGGCGAGCTGATCGCGTCCGGCGCTGGCGAGCTCGTAGATCAAGCTCGATTGCTCGAGCACGCGCTGGGCCTGGATGACGATCTTCTCGCCAAGCGGCGTAACCTGTACCGTGG
Source organism: Vreelandella malpeensis (assembly GCF_020622355.1). Lineage (GTDB taxonomy): Bacteria > Pseudomonadota > Gammaproteobacteria > Pseudomonadales > Halomonadaceae > Vreelandella > Vreelandella malpeensis. Next base: position 388,781 of record NZ_WHVL01000003.1, read on the forward strand.
ACTTGGAGCGCTCGAACAGGGGGGTGTCGAGTTCGTCCTCGAGTTTTTTCACCGCCACCGATAGCGTAGGCTGGGAAACGTGGCAGCGTTCGGCGGCGCGACCGAAGTGTCGCTCTTGTGCAAGGGTTACGATGTAGCGAAGTTCTGTTAAAGTCATACCGTGCCGGCAGGCATCCTCTCGTAGGCTCGTGACGCATCATCAAAACGATGGACGGGATGGCAAGGACAAGCAAATCCCCATGACGATGGCATATCTCAACGGGACTTTGTATCTAATAGGGAATATTTATCAAGAGGAGTGCGCAGGTGAAACTCACTGTACTGATCATCGGCTGTGGCGATATCGGCATCACCCTGGGGCGCGAGCTCATCGACGAGGGCCACCGGGTGATCGGCGTGCGCCGCCAGGCCGATCGGCTACAGGGCACCGGCATCGAACCCCTGGCGCTCGATCTCGACGACCTGGAAGGTGCCGGCGCCGACGCGCTGCCCCAGGCGGATTACGTTGTCTATACCGTCAGCGCCGACCGCTTCGAGGAGAGCGCCTACAAGAGCGCCTACCCGGACGGCCTGAAGCGCGTGCTCGGCGTGCTCGAGCAGCAGGAAACCCCGCCGCGGCGCACCTTCTTCGTCTCCTCGACCAGCGTCTACGGCCAGCAGGAAGGCGAAGAGGTCAACGAACTGAGCCCGACGGAGTCGACCAGCTTCTCCGGCACCCTGATGAGCGAAGCCGAGCAGGCGCTGCTCGAGCATCCGCTGCCCGGCACCGTGGTGCGTTTCTCAGGTATTTACGGCCCCGGTCGTGACCGGCTGATCCACCAGGTCAAGGAGGGCCGCATGGCCGCAGTGACGCCGGTGATCTACTCCAACCGTATCCATCGCGACGACTGCACCGGCATCCTCGCCCACCTGATCCGCTGCCAGGAGAGCGGCAAATCCCTGGCCGATCTCTACCTGGGCAGCGACTGTGAGCCCGCCACCATGCACAACGTCATGAGCTGGCTCGCCCAGGAGCTGAAGGCGGAAACCACCGGCACCATGCAGTCGCCGCTGCGTCGCCGTGCCAACAAGCGCTGCGACAACAGCCGTATCTGCGAGACCGGCTACGCGTTCCGCTACCCGAGCTTTCGCGAAGGCTACCGCCAGATGCTCAAGGAGGGCGGCTTTCTCGAGCTTCAGAACGCCTGAACTACGCACCTGAACCACGCGCCTGATCCTTCAAGCGCCATAAACGCAAAGAGCGAGCCCGAGGCTCGCTCTTTGCATTGAGCGCGGCGTCATACGCTTCAGTCGCCGATCACCATGACGGCTTCGGCTTCCACCTGACTACCCTTGGGCAGCGCACGCACGCCCACGGCGGCGCGGGCCGGGAAAGGCGCCTTGAAGAACTCCTCCATCACGCGATTGACGATGGCGAAGTTGTCCAGATCCACCAGATAGAGGTTGAGCTTGACGATGTCGGCAAGCGAGCCGGCCGCCTCCTCGCACACCGCCTGCAGGTTGGTGAACACCTGGCGGGTCTGCGCTTCGATGTCGCCTTCGACCAGCGCCATGGTCGCCGGGTCCAGCGGGATCTGGCCGGAGAGATACACCGTATTGCCCGCCTTGATGGCCTGGGAGTAGGGACCGATGGCGGCCGGCGCCTTGTCGGTATTGATGACGGCTTTGTTGCTCATGGTGCTGCTCCTGTACTAAAGCGTATCTTTCGCTTTTTGCTTTGAACGATCTTGTCGAAACGATTTTAAAAAAAAATGCCGCCCCACATCGGCGTCGAAACGGCGCTCGATGTGCGCGGGCGAAAAGAATCAGTTGGCTATTCGGGTGATCTTGCTGACGCTTGGCAGGTTGCGAATGCGCTTCATGATGCGCGCCAGGTGCACGCGCCCTTTCACCGACAGGGTCAGGTTCACGGTGGAGAGTCTGGCGTCGCGCTCCTCGATGCCGATGCGCTCGATGTTGGCGTCGGCGTCGGTCACGAGGCCCGCAAGCTCCGCTACCAGCCCGCGACGGCTCTCGATTTCGATGCGCAGCGCCACCGGGAAGTCCTCGTCGATCTCCTCGGACCACTCCAGGGCGAACAGCTTGTCCGGATCGTTTCTGAGCTCCGCCAGATTCCTGCACTCGCTACGATGCACCACCAGGCCCTTGCCGACGGAGAGATGCCCCATCACCGGGTCGCCGGGCAAGGGGTGGCAGCAGCGCGCGAAGCTCAGCACCATGCCTTCGCTGCCGCTGATGACCACGGCCTTGTCGCTGCTCTGCAGGCGGCCCTGGTCGAGATGGGCGCCCTGGGCCACGTCCGCCAGGCGGCGTGCGGCCACATGGGCCATGCGATTGCCAAGGCCCAGCGACTCCAGCAGCGCATCGAGGGAGGCCACGTCGAGCTCCTTGAAGGCTTGCTCGAACACGCTTTCGTCGAGCTCCTCGAGGCTGGTCTCGAAGGACGCCAGCGCCTTGTTGAGCAGTCGTCGGCCGAGCATGATCGCCTCGGACTGCTGCTGGTGCTTGAGCGCGTGGCGGATCGCCGAGCGCGCCTTGGCGGTGGAGACGAAGTTGAGCCAGGCGAGGTTCGGACGCGCGCCGGGGGCGGTGATGATCTCCAGCGTCTGGCCGCTTTCGAGGCGCGTGGAGAGCGGCGCCAGGTGGCGGTCGATCCGGCAGGCGATGCAGTTGTTGCCGATGTCGGTATGCACGCTGTAGGCGAAGTCGATCACCGTGGCGCCCTGGGGCAGCTCCATGATGTCGCCCTTGGGCGTGAAGACGTAGATGTCGTCCGGGAACAGGTCGTTCTTGACGTGCTCGATGAACTCCAGCGAATCACCGGCGTGGCGCTGCATCTCCAGAAGCCCCTTGACCCAGGCCCGCGCCCGGGCGTGGCTGCCCTCGGCGATCGGATGGGCGGTCTGGCCCGCCTTGTAGAGCCAGTGGGCGGCGATGCCGTTATTGGCCATCGCTTCCATCTCGCGGGTGCGGATCTGCACCTCGATGGGCATGCCGCGCTGGCCGAAGAGCGTGGTGTGCAGGCTTTGGTAGCCGTTCGCCTTGGGAATCGCGATGTAGTCCTTGAAGCGCCCGGGCACCGGCTTGTAGAGGTTGTGCACCACGCCGAGAATCCGGTAGCAGCTCGCCACGTCCTCGGTGATGATGCGAAACCCGAACACGTCCATGATCTCGGCAAACGGCTTTTGCTGGTCGCGCATCTTCTTGTAGATCGACAGAAGATGCTTCTGGCGGCCGATCACCGTGCCCGTGAGCTGCTCGTCGTCGAGGCTCTGCTGAAGCGAGGACTGGATCTGGCGCATCGCGCTTCGTCGGTTGCCCCGGGCGCTGGCCACCGCGCGCTTGATGCGCTCGGCGCGCATCGGGTGGATCGCCTGGAACGACAGATCCTCGAGCTCGATACGGATGGTGTTGATGCCCAGACGCGCGGCTACGCGAGCGTAGATCTCGAGCGTTTCCCGGGCGATGCGGCGCTTCTTGTCCGGTCTGAGCGCCCCGAGGGTGCGCATGTTGTGCAGCCGGTCGGCGAGCTTGACGATGATCACGCGGATGTCGCGCGACATCGCCAGCACCATCTTCTGGAAGTTCTCCGCCTGGGCGACGGCCTTGTCCTCGAAGGTGATCTGGGTCAGCTTCGAGACGCCGTCGACCAGTTCCGCCACGGAGCTTCCGAACTGCTCGGACAACGCCTGCTTGGAGACGCCGGTATCCTCGATGACGTCGTGCAGCATGGCCGCCATCAGGCTCTGATGGTCCATGTGCATGTTGGCCAGGATGTTGGCTACCGCCAGCGGATGGGTGACGTAGGGCTCGCCGGAGCGGCGCCGCTGGCCGTCGTGGGCCTGCTCGGCGTAGTAGAAGGCGCGTTTGACCTGCTGGATCTCGTCCGCGGGTAGATAGCCGCCGAGCCGATCGGCCAGGTCATCGATGGTGAACATGTACCGCGCCCCTCGTCAGCAGTCCTGGACTCAGTCGTCGAGGTGGGCGCTGGGCGCGACGGGCCGCGCGCGCACCGGCGCTTCGACGGGCTCGTCCAGCACCGAATGGTCGACCAGGCCGGCGGCGATCTCGCGCAGCGCCATCACCGTGGGCTTGTCGTTCTCCCAGGGCAGTTGAGCATCGCGAGAGCCGCGAGCGAGCTGGCGGGCACGCTGGGTGGAGATCATCACCAGCTTGAAGCGGTTTTCAACGTTTTCGAGACAGTCTTCGACGGTAACGCGCGCCATGGGGGCTTTCCTTTGAGAACGGCGCCGGGCCGGTAGTGTGCAAGACCGCTACCGACCGAGCGAAAAATGGGTAATAGGACCGGATAGATTACTCGACGCCGGGCGCCTGTGACAAGAGCGCCTCGAGCAGCGGCGCGTGGCGCTTTTGCATCGCCTCGAGGGTGAGGCGACGGCTGATCACCAGCGCCTGCAGCTCGGACAGTGCCGTGGTGAAATCGTCGTTCACCACCAGGTAGTCGTACTCGTCGAAATGCGACATCTCGCTGACCGCGTCGCGCATGCGCCGCGCGATGACCGCGTGCTCGTCGGTGCCGCGACTCGACAGGCGCCGCTCGAGCTCGGCGCGCGACGGCGGCAGGATGAAGATCGACACCGCCTCCGGCATCTGGGCGCGCACCTGCTGAGCGCCCTGCCAATCGATCTCGAGAATCACGTCCTGGCCGGCGTCGAGCAGGCTCTGCGCCGCTTGACGCGACGTGCCGTAGTAGTTATCAAAGACCTTCGCGTGCTCGAAGAAGTCGCCTCGCTCGATCATCGCCTCGAAGGCAGGCGCCTGGCAGAAATGGTAGTTGACGCCGTCGACCTCGCCTTCGCGCCGCACGCGCGTGGTGTGGGACACCGACACCTGGATGCCGTCCACGCTCTCGATCAGCTCGCGGACCAAGCTGGTTTTACCCGCACCCGACGGCGCCGAAATGATAAACAGCGTACCCTGGGACATGAAACGCTTCCCTAGTTGACAAGAGTTGACGTGGGCGGACGCACCGAGCAAGCCGCCGCGCTGATGGCGCGCAGTATCGCATACCTGCCGTGGGGTCTGTAGTAAAAGCCGCGCCCGCGCCCCACCACCGCCTTTCGACGAGGAGAAAGCATGCGTGCAACGATCTTCCTGCTGGCCGTGATCGCCTTCGGCGTTGCGCTTCAAAAGGGCATCATCGAGATCCCGCGCCAGTGGGCTCCCTGGGCGCCGTTGCACATCGACGATCCCATCACGCCGATCACCAAGTTCAAGCTCAAGCGCCTGGAGAACGACCGCGCCGGCTGCCTGGCCGCGCTCGACACCGTACCCGAGGGCGAACTCGACGTCAGCGCCGTGGCGGACTACTCCCCCACGGCCAGTTGCCCGCTGACCAATATAGTGCGCATGAATTCGAGCAGCGTGCGCTTCAACCGAAGCTTCGTCGCCACCTGCCCCATGGCGCTCGCCTGGGTGATGTTCGAGCGCCACGAGCTGCAGCCCGCCGCCATGGAAATCATGGGCAGCCGGGTCAGCCAGGTGGATCACGTGGGAAGTTTTGCGTGTCGCAACGTCTACCACCGCGAGAACGCGCGACGCAGCGAACACGCCACCGCCGAGGCGCTGGATGTCACGGGGTTTCGGTTCGAAAACGGTCGGCGTGTATCGCTGATCAGCGACTGGGACGACGAGGGGAATGCGGGAGAGTTCTTCAGGGCGGCGCGAGACGGCGCCTGCAAGACGTTCGGCAACGTGCTGGGGCCGGACTACAACACCGCGCATGCCGATCACTTTCACATGGGCATGCGCGGCTACCGATTATGTAGCTAAGCGATCCCGCGGTCGCTGGAAGCGATCACTCGAGGTTGATATCGTCTTTGTCGGTCAGCGCGCCAGCTGCGGCACCCGCACCAGCGCCCAGAATCGCACCGCCACCGATGCTGCCACCCGTCGCCGCTGCCGTACCGGCACCTACCGCCGCGCCGAGGCCGGCACCGCTGGTGGCACGCTCGCCGGTGGTCGAGCCACAGCCCGCCAATACCAGCATGGCGGCGGTGATTGCGCCCAGGGTCACAACGCGAGAAGTTTTCAAAAGCTGAGTATGCATGGGTCACCTCCTTATGGTTTGCACTCTTATACCCTAGGAAGAATTACCCGCCTTTGCCACTTTAATCGCGTCAACGCTGGTTTAACCTAAGTTGCGAAAAGCGCTTGCCGGCGTTCATGCGCCCGAGTCAGGCGGTACTCGTCTCGGGGTCGCTGCGCTTTTCGAGCACACGGCCCCACCAGAAGATCAAGAGCCCGCAAAGGGCCAGCCCCGTGCCGACAAGACCGGTGCTCGACCAAGGCAGACCTGCGCTGATCGCCAGTCCCGCAAGCCAGGCCCCCAGCGCGTTGGCGCCGTTGAACGCGGCGTGGTTGAGCGAGGCCGCCATGGTCTGGGCGTCGCCGGCTACGTCCATCAAGCGCGTCTGCAGCGACGGCGCCAGCGCCATGCAGGTACCCACCAGGCCCACGCAAAGAAGTCCCGTCCAGACGTTGTTGGCAGCGACGAAATAGAGCCCCTGGATCACCGCACACCAGATCAGGATGCGTGGAATCGCCCGCATCAGGTTCCGGTCCGCCATGCGCCCGCCCACCAGATTGCCGATGATCGAGCCGATGCCGAAGATTACCAGCACCAGCGGGCCGAACGCCTCGCTCATGCCTGCCTGGCGCGTCAAGGTCGGCATGACGTAGCTGAAAATGGAGAACATGCCGCCGCAGCCGATGCATGCGATGGCGATGGTCACCAGCACGCGCTGATCGACCAGCGCCTTGAGCTCCTTCTTCGGGCTGGCCTGAGTGTTGATGGGCTGTACAGGCACGTAGAGGCGAATAAGCAAGGCGGTGAGCAAGGCGATGCCACCCACAGCGGTAAAGGCGATCTGCCAGCCGAACACGTTGCCCGCCCAGGTGCCCAGCGGCGCGCCCACGAGGATCGCCGTGGTCAGCCCCAGCATCACCCGCGAGATCGCCCGCGCGCGCTGGTCGACGGGCACCGCCCCGGCGGCCACCAGCGCCGCCACACCAAAGTAAGCACCGTGGGGCAGTCCGGCCAGAAAGCGCAGGCCCACGAAGGACCAGAATCCCGGCGCCATCGCACTGGCGATGTTGCCCACGGCGAACACCAGCATCAGCACGATCAACAGCGCCCGCTTGGGCACCCGCGCCGCCAGCGCCGAGATGATCGGCGCGCCCACCACTACGCCAAGCGCGTAGCTGCTGATCGCGTAGCCCACCTGGGGCTCCGAGACGGCCAGGTCGCTTGCCACACGGTTCATCAAGCCCATGATGACGAACTCGCTGGTACCGATACCGAAACCACCCAGCGCTAACGAAAATTCGGCCAAGCGCGGGCTACGCGCTTGGCCTTGAGAAGACTCTTGCACACTTGACTCCATGGGCGCCGAAGCACCCGAATGAATATCGACTCGATTACGTCGGATGATCGCAAAAGTAGACGAAAGTATAAAGCCGCGCCATCAGAAAGCGGGCGGGCGACACGCCCCGTCGCGGCTCATTTCCTGCTAGGTTGAAAGCTGATTTGACACGATAGCACCGAGTGAGTACCGCTTCATGACACCGGATACCATTGCCCAGGCTCTGCACGACCTGACCCAGGCCGACCCCGATATCGCCCGCGCCCTGCCCCAGGTCGGCGCGCCCCCTTCACGCCAGCGCGAGCGGGGCTTTCCCACCTTCTTCTCGACCATCGTCAGCCAGCAGCTCTCCGTCGAGGCGGCACGGGCGATCATGGGGCGCGTCAATGCCGTGCTCCCCGAGCTCCATGCCCAGGCGGTGAGCGAGATAGAGGGCCAGGCACTGCGCGACGCCGGACTCTCCTGGCGCAAGATCGAGTACGCCAAGGAGCTCGCCGAAGCGGAACTTGCCGGCACGTTCAGCGCCGACGGGCTCGAGCACTTGAGCGATGAGGAGGTGATCGCCGCTATTACCGCCCTTAGAGGCTTCGGCCGCTGGAGCGCCGAGATTTACCTGATGTTCTCACTCGGACGCCCGGACGTCTTCCCGGCAGACGACTTGGCCCTGCGGGTCGCATTGGGCCGGCTGAAAAGAATGGACGACAAACCCACGCCCAAACAGGCGCGCCAGATGGTGGAACACTGGGCGCCCTGGAAGAGCGTGGGCTCGCTGTTTCTGTGGCACTACTATCGCGGCGAGCCGCTATGACTATCCTTTGTCAGGCGTTCAGCCCGCCGAACTTGCCCGCCTGGTAATCCTCGACCGCCTTGACGATTTCATCCCGGGTGGTCATCACGAAGGGGCCGTGGGAGTAAACCGGCTCGTCGAGCACATCCCCATGACCGAAGATCAGCCGCGCCTCACTCGATGCCTCGAGTTCTACATGGCCGCCCTCACGGTCAAGCTCGATCAGGTGCCAGGCCTTCACCGGCTCGCCGCCCACGCTCACATCACCCTCCACCACGTAAAGAAATACCTGCCGCCCTGGTGCCACGGGCAGCGTCTCGCGACTGCCGGCGGCAAGCGTCAGCGTGGACATGAACACGCCGGTCAGTGTATCGATGGGGCCCTGAAGGCTTTCCCACTGTCCGGCGATCAGGTTCAGCTCGACGCCACCGGCAAGGGGAATTGCGGGAATATCGTCCTGTTGCAGGCCGACGTAGTGCGGCGCGCTCATCTTGAGTTTCGAGGGCAGATTGATCCAGAGCTGCAGGATTTCCAGCGGCCCGCCGTCGCGCAGAAATTCCGGCGGTGATACCTCGGCGTGGACGATACCGCTGCCCGCCGTCATCCACTGCACGCCGCCTGCGTGAATCACGCTCTGGTGATCGGCGCTGTCGGCGTGGGCGAGCGAGCCCTTCAGAATGAACGTCACCGTCTCGAAACCGCGATGCGGGTGCGGCCCGAAGGGCAGGCCCTGGTTGCCCGCCGGATACACCTGCGGACCATGGTGGTTCAGAAACAGGAACGGATCGAGCTGATCGAGCCCGGGGCCCGGCAGCGGCCGCCGCGTGACGAGATCGCCGATATCGTCGCGGCGGGCCGGGTGCTGGCGAATGACGCGGCGCGGGGTATCGATGTTCGAGGTGGACATGAATCGCTCCTTTCTCCAGTAGGCTGTCAGCTTAAAACCCGGCGTGGCGATTGGGGAGCGAATAATTTCCGCCGCTTCGTTGAAGTAAACCGTTGATGTCGATCAGGTGCTGCGAAAGCTGCCAGGGCGTCAAGTATCCGCTCCAATATTTCGCTGCTCGAGATGAAAGCAACGCGGCAACTTCTCATTCTGGAACTGTCGAGAATACAGACGTGAACCGGCCATGCAAACCAATATCAAAGAAGATATAATGGTATCCAATAAAGCGTATAAATAAGAAATATAGATACCATTATATCTAAAATGGTGAGCATCATGCCTTCTTTACTGTTGCTGGACGATGCCGATGTACAGCAGGCCTTTGCCGCGCATCTGCGTCGGCTGCGTGAAGAGGCCAAGTTATCCCGTGCGGCGCTGGCCGAACGCAGCAGCGTGCCTGCCCCCACGATCAAGAAGTTCGAAACGACCGGTCAGATATCGTTTCGTCAGCTGCTGTTGCTCTGGCAGAGCCTTGATGAACTGTCGCGGCTATATGCGCTGACTCAGCACGACGCGAACAGCGCAAGTCCGCCCTCCTCGATTGAGGAGGTACTCAAACATGGCTTTTAAGCCACTACAGCGGCTCAACGTGACACGCACACTATCGACCGGTGAACAGGTCGCTGTGGGCGTATTGGCGCAAAACCGCCAAGGGATGTTTTCCTGGATTACGCCGACCTGATCAAGGCCAGCCGCCAACTGTGTAAATCCCCCGCCGTTGGCCAGCTTCAGTTCCGGCGCGCGCTATTCAACCTGTTTGCCTGCAACCAGGATGATCACAGCAAGAACTGGGCGTTCTTGCAAAACGACCAGGGCCAGTGGCAACCCGCGCCCTTCTATGACGTGACGTTCAGCCCTTAGCCCTTCGCAGAACATGCCACCGCCTTTGCAGGCCACGGCAAACAGCCGCCGCTCAAAGCGATTCAGCAGTTGGCAACGCATGCCGGTTTCTCGACCTGGAAACAGGCCCAGCCGCACGTCCAGGAAATCGTCAACGTGCTCAGTACGTTTCCTGACACGGCAAAAGAGTTGGGGGTGAAAGCCGGCACGGTGGCGCTGATGACTCGGCAGTTGAACCAGACGTGACAAGACAACAAGGGGTTACTCGCCCGTTGATCCAATCAGGTATTCGATGTGCCGAGAAGAAAGTTTAGTTTTTCCAAGCCGCGATGCTGCCAGCCCATCAGTCGCCAGGATTCATCGTCCCTCGTCAGAAGGGTCGACCGCCTGGCCGCGTGACGCATGCGCCGCCCAGAACCGCTTGAGCTCCTCGCCGGAGAGCGCTTCGCTGAACAGGTATCCTTGGTATTCGTGGCTGTGGAGCTGGCTGATCAGGGCCAGTTGCTGCTCGTTCTCGACGCCCTCGGCCACCACCTGCAGGTCGAGGCTCTGTGCCAGCGCCACCACCGCCTTGACGATGGCGGCGTCCTGGGCGTCGGTGACGGCGTGGGCCATGAAGGCGCGGTCGATCTTGAGACGGTCGATGGGAAAGCGGCGCAGCTGGGCGAGGTTGGAGTAGCCGGTGCCGAAGTCGTCGATCGAGATCGCGATCCCCAAGGCGCGAAGCTCGTTGAGGGCTTCCAGTGCGATGTCCGGGTTGAGCACCAGGGCACTTTCGGTGAGCTCAAGCTCGAGGCAGGTGGGCGTCAGGCCGGTGTCCGCCAGCAGCTTCTTGACCGTCTCGACGAAATGGCGGCTGTTGAGCTGGATGGCCGAGATGTTCACCGAGATGAACAGTGCCTGCCCGGTCTCCTCATGCCAGCGCTGGGCGTAGCGGCAGGCGGTGTGCAACACCCATTCGCCGAGCGGCAGGATCAGCCCGGTATCCTCGGCCAGAGGGATGATCTCGCTGGGCTCGACGATGCCGAGCTCGTCATCCTTCCAGCGCAGCAGTGCCTCGACGCCAGTGATACGCCCGCTCTCGACCTCGACCTTGGGCTGGTAGGCCAGATCCAGCGTGTCGCTGTCGAGCGCCAGGCGCAGCCGGCGCTCGAGCTTGATGCGTCGCTCCTCGATGGAGGTCATGTCGGGCTCGAAGAACTGATAGGTGTTGCGCCCCAGCCGCTTGGCGGCGTACATGGCGGCATCGGCGTGAATCATCAGCGCGTGCTTGTCCCGACCATCGTCCGGGTAGAGGCTGATGCCCACGCTGGTCGAAACCTTGACCACGCTCGAGCCGATCTGAAACGGGTTGTCCAGCGTACTCACCAGCCGCCGGGCGAGCGTGTCGGCCTCCTCGCGCCCGCTGCTTTCTCCCAGCAGCACGATGAACTCGTCGCCGCCGACTCGTGCGACGGTGTCACTCTCGCGCACCGCAGCACGCAGTCGATCCGCCGCCTGTCGAATCAACTGATCACCCACGTGATGGCCGAGCGTATCGTTGACCTGCTTGAAACGATCGAGGTCGACGAAGAACAGCGCAAAGGTCGCCGAACCCGCCAACTGCTCCTCCAGGCGCTCCTCCAGCAGTAGCCGGTTGGGCAGTTGGGTGAGGGCATCGCGGTAGATCATCTGCTTGAGCTCGGTATTGGCCGCCTGAAGCGATGCCGCCAGCTGCGCATTGCGCGAGGTCATGTGGGCATCGAACAACGAGATCAGCAGCGCCGCCAGCATGATGCAGGTGGACACCAGCGCCACGCTCACCGCCAGCTGCTGCGCCGAAAGCCCACCGCTTTCGAGCAATACCGCACCGGGGGGGTAGACCGCCGCCGCCATGCCGGTGTAATGCATGCCGGAAATGCCCACCGCCATGATCACCGCCGCCACCAGCCGCTGCCAAAGCGGCGAGCGGCGCGACCGATTCAGGCGAAAGACGAGCCACAGCGCCGCGGCCGAGGCGGAGACCGCGATGAGCACCGAAACGGCAAACAGTGACGGTACGTAGCGCAGCCGCCCGTCGATGTGCATCGCCTCCATGCCGACGTAGTGCATCAAGCACACTCCACCGCCCATCACCAGCGCCCCGCCCCCCAGTCGCGCCAGCGTCAATCGTCCTCGCTGTACGACGACCAAGGCGATGGCGGAGGTGGCGATCGCCGCGATCAGCGACACCACTGTCAGCGACAGACCGTAGGCGACGTTGGCCCCCATCTCCATGGCGAGCATGCCGATGAAGTGCATCGCCCAGATGCCGGTCCCCATCGCGAAGGCCCCGCCGGCCAGCCACAGATGGCTGACCCATCCCGTACTGGCACGCACCCGGCCCGCCAGATCCAGCGCGGTAAAGGAAGCGATGGTCGCGATACCGAAAGAGAGCAGCACCAAGGCCAGGTTGTAGGAGGCATGATGATCGTGCATGGGGCGTGCGTACCGAATTCCGGCTTATGAACGAAGAACTGAGGTCAACTTAATCCTGTGGAAGGATTATAGCAAACGGCAGGTGATGAGATTCCTGATCCCTTCTTGCCACATGGCTTCAGCGTACCCCGGCCCTGAAGCTATCCGGCTCCAGCCACAGCCGCTCGCGACGATCCCCTTGCAGAAAGAAAAGCTTGGGCCCTTTGCGGAAATTGAACAGGCGAAAGAGATGGTCGTGCTCGGCATGCACCCGCGAGCAATCGAGCTCGTTGGGCGGCGAATGCCTTGCTTATCTGTTTTGAGCATTTACACATCAGACAAACGAGAGAAATTGGACAGAACGATGTATGCTGATCGGCTACCCTACCGCGATTGAGATAACCTGGTATGATATGCAACTCAAAGCGGTACGGACATCGGTTAGCCAGAACGGGATCGAGGCGGTTGAGGTGGCCATTCTTGATACTGCCCTTGAGTCTGGATCAAGTCGGCAATTTCAGAAACCCTGTCATGATTGTGCTTGAAACCACACTCCCACACGACGAGAATTCGCCACCCCATCTGCTGCAGGTTCTTGTACGCCTTTTGATCACGGTGAATATTAGCCTCGAATTTGGCTTGCCAGAATGCAACTCTTGAGCCAGGCATTGTAGTGTAGAAACAGCCAGCATGCCTGTGCCAGAAGCATCCATGCACGAAAATAGCGAGGTCATGGCGGGGCAAGACGAGATCAGGGGAGCCTGGCAGATCCTTGCGATGCAGCCTGAATCGATATCCACAGGCATGGAGGTATTTGCGCAGCATGATTTCCGGTCGGGTATCACGCCCTTTTATAGAGCGCATCATGCGGGAACGTGTGGAACGATCAACAACATCAGCCATCTTTATCACTACTCTCATTTTTCAAAAACGTATTGCAGGTTTTCATTGATGACGCAGCCGATTCATGTAGTTGACCTTTTTGCAGGACCTGGAGGCCTGGGGGAAGGTTTCAGCTCGATCAGGCAAAATGACGGAAGTCGTCAATTCAAGACACTAGTATCAGTGGAGAAGGATCCTGCTGCCCATCGCACGCTGACACTTAGAGCATTCTATCGACTTCTTCAGAATAGCGGCATGGGCATGTCAGCGTACTACGACTACTTGCAAGGAGGCGAACATCCCTCTGTCAGCATGCCGAAACTCTGGGAGCAGGCCGGAGAAGAAGCTCTTTGCCTGGAGTTAGGCAGTAATGATGGCAACTTGGCTCTCGAGAAGCGCTTGAGAGAAAAGGTTTCTGGCGATGAGAACTTGGTGTTGATAGGCGGGCCACCTTGCCAGGCATATTCGGTCGTTGGCAGGGTACGTAACCGCGGCAACAAAAATTACCGACCCGAGGACGATGCCCGCCATTTTCTATACCGTGAGTACCTGAGCGTGATCGCCAAGTTCAGGCCAGCAGTATTTGTCATGGAAAATGTAAGGGGAATACTGACATCACGAGTGGGCAAGGAACGGATATTCGGTCAGATACTGACAGATCTCTCGGATCCCACAGTAGCGACTGGTGAAGAAGGCCAAGCAAAAACCTCCTTTGGAAAAGAAGGGTACACGATATTCTCTTTGAAAAACGATAGCGTGTACTTTCCGAAAAATACGGGGCTTTTCAATTCCCCCTTACTCCTCGAAGAAGAGGAATACAACGCGTTCATAGTAAAAGCCGAAGATCATGGCATCCCCCAGGCCAGACATCGTGTAATCCTGGTAGGGGTTAGAAATGATATCGTCAGAAAGGTCGGTCCCAAGGCGATGGCTAGTACTCTCCAGATGCCCAAGACTGACGATAGCGGAAAACTGACCGCAAGCGCTGTTCTTGCTGATTTGCCGGCTCTGCGCAGCGGATTGAGTCGCAAGGATTCTGCAGAAGCATGGTATGAAACGATCAGAAAGGTTGCTTTCAGAGTTGCAGATGAACTGCTTCATCACAATAGTGAACATATCAAGCCAGATCAGAGAAAGCGTATCGCACAAGAGCTTTTCGATATTGCAGAATCACCACTAGAAGGGCTGAGCAAGCGTTATGAACCCAAGGCAAAGCCAAGACTTATAGGCCCGACGACAGAGGTCGATAGATGGTACCACGGTGCTCAGGATTCAAATGTGACGGGGCTGTGGTACAACCATGAGACCAAGAGCCATATGGAAGAGGATCTGGCCAGATACCTCTACTGTGCAACCTTTGCCAAGGTCATGGGACGTTCGCCGATCGGTTCCAAGGAAATCTACCTCGATTCACTTGCTCCTCGGCATGCCAACTGGGAATCTGGCAAATTTGCCGACAGGTTCAAGGTAGTGCTCGAGGACAAGCCGTCCAAAACTATCACAAGCCACATCTCGAAGGATGGCCACTATTACATCCATTATGATCCAAGGCAGTGCAGAACACTGACTGTGCGAGAGGCAGCGCGAATTCAGACTTTCCCGGATGATTACTATTTTGAAGGAAACCGTACGGAGCAGTACGTGCAAGTAGGTAACGCCGTCCCCCCGTTGCTTGCAAAGTGCATTGCCGGCAAAGTGATGGAAATTCTGGACCTAGCACGGGGTAGAACAGGCTCAATCAATGTAAAATCAAGCCAAGGCGACGACATTTGCAGGGCTTTTTAAAAAGCCTATTTAAAGAGCGCTCTCTCTACGCTACCTGATAGTTTTATAATCAGTTTAGAGAACTCGAATGGCCACCTGAAGAGCTTCTAGTTATCGCTTCGGTTATAAAAGGGGGGCACCTTACCACCTATGTTGATGTCGAGAATCAGTTAACCACTACAACACAGCACTTCTGGATTCGGTCAAATTCGTTACTATTCTATGTTTATACCGACTGTCCATACATTGGTAGAATTTTGCCATATTCAGCCTCTGCGAAGTGTCATCGAAGAACGAAGACCACGCACTTACCCTCGTCAAGATTGCAGATTTTCGAGCTCTATTTTTATTTTCTACATAAGCATTTAAAATTTTAAATAATTTCTTAAATTAATCGATCACCAGCTTCGTCCTGATCACTTCCTATAAAGCCATTTACTTTCAATTTTTCAAGAGCTTTCATAGCAATAGCACACTGCCTCTCGGATGGCAGAACTTTTGGGATCTTGCTGCATTTTTCTAGAACACCGGACTCTGCTGGCGTAAGAAGCTTATTTTTCATCCCCCACTCGAGCGCCTGCCTCCAGAAAGGCCCTCCGCGTTCGAAAACAAATAAATAGGTATTAACCTCCAAAATTTCTGCTTTTTCTCTACGTTCTTCGCTTATAACTGACGCGGCTTCATCTAGTGTTGTCAGATATTCTTTTAACTCAGATGGATATTGGATTTTTCGTTCTTGTACTTGAGACCAACAAGCTTGTTTTTTAGCCCATTCACCCATGTCCCTGACGCCTTGCGGTGGATTAATGATGACGTGATGAGAACCTTCAGCCGCGAGGAGAAACGCAGTTTCAATAGGTTCGGGTACTGATTGCAGCCGCCAGACTTTATCCAGATCGACAAATTTCTTAATTTTATTGATGTCGTGGGCCAGTTTTGCCATAGAGTAGGTGACTATCTTTGCTCTGTAACCCCCTTGATACCAAGGTTGCTGCGGCACGGTCTTTTCGAGGTGGCGAAATATCATTGCTTTTGCGATCATTCGTTTAAACCAAGTCTCGTCAAAGCGTTTATCAGATTTTTTCCATTCGCTAGCAACTTCCTTTTGAAAAGCAACAAAGTTTTTTTGCGCACCTTGACTCACTACATGAGGCAAACCAGCCCATGAGTTTTCGAACTTAGCTAAATCTGTCTTATTGAAGTATTGCGATCGGGGGTACTCGAGATCAAACTTTTTTCGCTCAGCGTCGGTGCGTCGGGTACGCTCGTCTGGATATTGTCCGCGTGCTCTCTCGTAGAACCACCTTGTTTCTTGGTATTTGCCGTAACCTTTTGGTGCAAGTATCCGGCGAGAAAACTCTTGTAACCGCATCTGGAATGGATGATTAGATGCCAAATCAGCATCACTAACTTTGTTCTGGCTGTTGGCATAAAGTGAAATATTCGGAATGACTTCATCTGCTGTATCAGATGGCACCACATTTAGTTTCATCTGAACGTAGACTTCCTCGAGGCGAGCCTTGGGCTTTTTAGGGCGTTGCTTCCTTGCGGAATGAATCGACGCTGTGGTTTGTCCCCCATTCACGACCTGTAGATTATCCGCAGAGACCAAGAGTGGGCCATTTTCTGTCTGACGGATATCAACAGCATCAGCGGTAGCCGTAATGCCGTTATTATAAGCAAAAAACATCTCTGGCTGATCTTCAAGCGTGTTCCGGATACCTTGGTTTACTTTTCCTCGTGCCTGAAGAAAGCTGCGAACGTTGGCCTCGAGAAGGCGCGTTCCCCATTTTTCGTAGATATCGCCTAGTTGGCTTCCTCGAATCACTGCTACGTAACTCTCTAACGCAGCGTCACCCATCGATGCTCTCAGTACCGGGATCCCTCCACCGAAATCCTTCTCAAAGTCGATCACCAGCTCTTCGCGAGTTTGTCCAGAGCGAATAAATTTTTCAATCCTCGCCAGATCCCAAACGCTGTAAGTAATTAGTTTATCATCAATTGATCCTGCCGGCAGGCCATCCGCCTTTACTCGCTTCTCTGCGTTCGTGATCAATACCAGTTTTATCTTAGTAATGTTAGGCCATGTGGTTGCGATGAGATCAGCCAACATGAAGCCTGAACTTGTTTCTTCAAGCTTCTCCCGAAAATCCTCTCTAAGTGCATGTCGAAGAAAGACAGACATACGATTGAAGCGTGACTTGAGATGTTCACTTTGTAAACGCCGTACTTCTTCCGTGACTTGGAAATCGCAGAGTATCAAGCTTAGGATGCCCTGTGCATCCCGTGGATCGCCCCCATAGCCGTCCACCTGCATTGCAACACCATTCTGGCCTGCTCCCTCGAAATACGTATAATCTGCGCCATCCAGTTCCCCTGCCTCAGTCAGAATATCTCCCATTCTCTCGAAGAAGGCCTCAGTTGTGTAAATTCCACCTACATCTGCCTCGCCTTGGATGTCGGCGATAAGTTCCCTGTGGAATTCTTCGAGTTCAGACATGAATCAAATCCCACCTTTATTATTGACGAATTGTGTCTTTTTGATATTAGCCAGAAGCTGGTCATCCTCGACTTTAAACTCAGCACAAGCATTGAGTGCGACCGAATACTTCACATTGAGAACGCCCATGGGCAGCGGCGTGGGAATGCGAGGAAAGCCTTCCTCTACAAGGAATGTAACGCGCTTACCAACTGTCCAACGCCTATCACTGTAGTCATGCGCCCAGTCAAACCCTGCCGCTGCCAGCAGTCGCTCCCAAGTGTCATAGGCGGTCAAGGTCGCGGATTTAAATATAAGCTCAACTTCATGTACATGATCCGAAAGTGTCATTCCCTCTGGCTTGATTGCCGCATCGACGTCGTAGACCAACAGAAAGACATCGGCGCTAGCTACGTCCGCGAGCTGGTCCGCAGATGAGATCTGTACCTGTGGCCTTGCTGCACCTCGACGTGATTTCACCTCTATGCACATGCCATGAAGCTCGAAGTCCTTAGCACCACCTTCAGGGCCACGCCACGCAACGATTGCCGCTTCTGTCCCGATCTCGGCGCAAAGGAGCTGGAGCACATGGAGTTCCCCGAGCAAGCCTCTCTGTTCATCGACACTCAAGCGCTCAGAAGATCCACCCCGCAGCAAATGATGCCATCGTAGGGTGCGCCGCACAGACCGATCCAAGGCGTCCGACGATGTTTCACCTTGCTCCCCTGCTGACATGATATCCTTACAGAGACTGGCGAAAAGGTCGGCCTGTTCAGGATCGCGGAGCACAACGAGCAGCGCGTCTCGCTCTCCCAGTTTACGATAACTAATATCGAGACTCTTGATCTTCGGAAGCTGCAGGACTTTCTCCGCATCCTCTGGAAGGGCAAGCGCGAGCGCTACATTATCGTTCTCGACAACGGCCCAGAAAAAATCGTGGCGCCCGCACTTGTCGACGCGACGCGCCTCGTTGACCCCCAGTCCATTCCACGGCTGAACTTCAGACATCTACCATCTCCAGATCTTCATCTTGATCTTCCTCGCCGAACAATTCACGGAGCATGGTAGTGTTCATGACATACTCGACTTTCTCATCCGGGCGCGAAGAGTGGGGAAAGCTGATTCCGAAAGCAACGACGGGCTCTTTCGGTAGAAGCTCTTCATACCTCTCGCGGTGTTCGGTTTTGTCGGGAAGTTTGACCGAAAGCAGGAAAAGCACCAAGAGCGGCTTTTTGCGCACCCCCCTGTAAATATGGTCTGGAAAATTCGTCTTGCTGGAGTTCTTGAGACCATGGCTCGTCATAAAATCAGCTTCGGCAGAGGCTACATCATGTGGGGCCACGCTTATTTTCTCAACTCCCCTGGAGGCAACCCTTGCACGAGATCCACTGACGGATAATATGCCATCTTTGAGGTTCTCGACGCCTATGCTTCTTCTGGCAGGGCCGATGGGCCAGCCGAGAATGTCCCTGTTGGCCTCGTTGTCTTTCACGCTCGCGAAGAACACATCCCACTTATCAAGCTCATCATTAACTCGCTGGTTGATATACCTGCGCAGCGGCTCGATGGTCGTCCCAATACTTTCTCGAGCATTTCGGAAGCGAAGCAAGAAATCATCTATACGGGACACATCGACGTCCCTTAGAAGGAAACCACCGTTCTCGCGTTTATCATCGATCAAGTCATGACCATCTTCTCGTAGGGCGGAGGCAAAAGCTCGGGCCGCGCTCCTGTTACTCTCCAGAACGGCAGGTGCATTGATCAGTTTATGTGTCTCGACATAACCGTTCGAAAGGCCGACTTTTACATGTTTCTCGCCTGACCCCAGCTTGTTTCGCGCGGTGACTAGGAGAGACGAAGGATGACTCCGCACCGCCAGACCGAATTGCAGTGGTGTCGCCTTATCTCGTTGCATGCGACGAAGTTCTTCGTGAAGTTCCTCGGTGGCCTCGGCGATATGGGCATACCAGCCTATAGCCTGAGGCGGCATCCAGATCCGGCACAGGTCCTCATAGTTACCCCGGTAGCCAAACCAGCGCCCCATCTGCATGAGAGTGTCATACATCATTGAGTTGCGCAGGAAGTAGGAGACGGTCAACCCTTCAAGGGTGAGACCTCGCGACAACGAGAAACCGCCGACTGCGATCACGGTCAGTCCGCGCTCACCCGCCGCGGAGTAGTCGAGATCATTAACCCGACTGTTCACCTCAACGACCTTCGCGGCACCTATCGAACTGAGCATCTGCGCTTGGATCTCACTCCAGTCCGGCCATGCTTCATAAAATTCGGCGGCCCATATATTGCGCAGCGCTGCAATCTCAGGATCTCGAATGCCCCGCTCACCCAGAGACGCGTTTACGCGGATGGAAACCCGGATTGTATCGAGCGCCTCCTGAAGCCTGTTGCGGATAAGGCCCTGCATTCGGGTGAAACGGCTGGCGTTGACCAGCATCGAGGCGTGCTGTTCGCGCTGTCCCCGCAAGTCCCGGATGGTCCGCGCAACAAGAAATGCACGGAGCGCCTCGATCATGCTAGGGGGGACCGAAACGAGATCATCGTCTATCTTGTGTCGGATCGGTAGAACATCCTCGTTGTCGATGATGTTGCGCAGATAGAGCGGCTCTTCCTCATCGGGCATGCCATCGAGGAACACCTTGCGCGGCCCAAAATAGTTGTTCGGGGCATCGAGGCCGATAATAAAATCTCGTGGGAAGAGGTCTTCCGCCTCCATCGCTTCATCTTGCTCAGGGTCGATGAAGATATTTGCGAACGGGGTCGCGGTGTAACCTACATAGCAGCTGCGGCGGAAAAGGCCGAGCAATTCCCGGATCTGTCCGTTAATCCGAGAGACCTCGTTCTTTCCGTATTTCACATTGATGGATGCATTGTCTGCTTCATCATCGATCAGCAGCATCGGCTGGTCGACCATCTCTGATGAATGGTTGGCACTATGCTCGCGCAGCCACTCGGTCAGGTTGCGTAGAGTATGTGTATTTTTCTTGATCACAAGCACGACTGGTACCGCATAGGAGGCGATTTGGCTCGTGTTCGAGGTCGCGGTGGTCTTGTTAAAATCTTTGATCGTATTGGTGAGGCTGACTGGGGTAAATCTGTCATCAAACTCGGCGACCCCGATCAATTTGGGCTTTTCGCGAGTACCCATCTGGGCTAGGCGACCAGTGTCGCGCCCTATGAAACCCTCATCGATTCGACCTTGAGTCTGGTTGCGCAGGTTGCTATGGATTCCCGCGATCACGATGATCAAACGATATCCTGCATCAGCAGCCTTGCAGACAAGACCGGTATAGTTGGCAGTCTTTCCGCTTTGGACATGTCCGACGACCATGCCCTTTCGATCCCAAGACCGTTTTTCTCGTGGGTTCCCGAGGCGCCCGAGAATCGTGTCCGTTACTTGGTCAGTCCCGTAAATGACGTCTTGGGGAAACTTTTTCTTAAAGAGCAGTTTCTTGTAGCGTGACCAGTAGTACCAAGGATCGGATCCACTCTCGATTTCCGGACGAATCCTCTCGAGCCATGGTTCGAAGTCATTTGCGTCCACTGTAGCACCAAGCCCCATACTGACGCCGATTCGTTCCTCGATCTCGCGTGCCAGCATCTCAGCGTCATCATCAGTCACACCCGGAAAAATCGGAGCCTGGCGTACTGAAGCGATAAGTTTTCTGATCCCTTCCGGTGTCCGTCGAGCGCTATCAGCGAGCCCTTGGGATACCATGTTATCAAGCATATCGAGCTGGTCTGTCATTCCGGTTCATCCTGTTCGAGAATTCTGGATAGCATAGGCTCAAGCCGCGCCCATTCGTTACGGAACATGTCGGTAGTCTTGAGCATGGAGCGGACCTCCGTCTCCGTGATGCCCTGCTCAAGCAGCTTTGGAACTATTGCATGTAGAGCCTGTTTAAGAGCATCCGCCTCGGCCTCTGTTGCCTTGACGGACTCGGCCTGACCCAACAGATCAGCATGCAGTGAGTCCACCGGTAGGCCAGCGCCGACAAGCGAGATGCAGTTCCTAAATTTCTGCCGTAAACCTACTGGTAAACACTCCTCGAACTCGACTAGGGCTGGATGATCAGTGTTCGGCTGATAGACAATCGCCCCATCCTTCAGAAGCCGTTGCCACATCGGCACCCGTGTCTCTTCTGTTAGCTTCTGGCCCCGCTTTCTATAGGTCCGCTTGGATGTCTGCACAAAGCGCTCGACGATATTCTTGAGCCGCTCGCGCACCAATGGTGGCAACTGGGCGGACGCCTTCTTGACGTCGATCTTCCAATCGGTATCCATCGTGTTCGGGATGTCCAACCGGATTCGGCAAAGCTTGGTCAGCTCGGTCTGGCGCGTGAGGCCAAGCCAGCTGCCGCTGATAATCAAGCGATCACCACGATAGATGTAGAAACCCTGGGATTTGAGGTGCCCTTCGGGTCCACCAAGCTCATCCCACTCGTCTTGAACCGCCCCGGTTATTCCGGAGACCGGTTTGTTTGAGTCAGGCAGCTTCACCCGACTCTTCCAGTTGATGATAATACGTCCTTTCTCGTTCTGCTGGTGGAACGTTTCCGATGGGTTCCAGCA
>NZ_WHVL01000004.1 GCF_020622355.1 Vreelandella malpeensis
CCGTCGCCACCGACCGCAACGGCAACGAGATCAACGCCAACACCGGCGTGGAGCTCGACGCGGTGGCGTCTGCCATCACCGTCGAAGCCACGGTCGACAACGGCGATGCCACCCTGGACATCCGCGGTACCACCACCGATGTGGCCCCGGGCAGTGTGGTGACGATCACCATCACCGACCAGAACGGCAACACCGTGACCGCCGACGCCACTGTCAACGACGATGGCAGCTACGCCGTGGACGGCGTGGACGTCAGCGGCCTGATCGACGGCGACCTCACGGTTGAGGCGGTCGCCACCGACCGCAACGGCAACGAGATCAACGCCAACACCGGCGTGGAGCTCGATGCGGTGGCGTCTGCCATTACCGTCGAAGCGACCGTCGACAACGGCGATGCCACCCTGGATATCCGCGGCACCACCACCGACGTGGCCCCGGGCAGCGTGGTGACGATCACCATCACCGACCAGAACGGCAACACCGTGACCGCCGACGCCACTGTCAACGACGATGGCAGCTACGCCGTGGACGGCGTGGACGTCAGCGGCCTGGTCGACGGCGATCTGACGGTTGAGGCGGTCGCTACCGACCGCAACGGCAACGAAATCAACGCCAACACCGGCGTGGAGCTCGATGCGGTGGCGTCTGCCATTACCGTCGAAGCCACGGTCGACAACGGCGACGCGACCCTGGATATCCGTGGTACCACCACCGACGTGGCCCCGGGCAGCACCGTCACCCTGACCATCACCGACCAGAACGGTAACGTGGTCAACACCACCGCCACCGTGAACCCGGACGGCAGCTACGCCGTGGACGGCGTCGATGTCAGCACCCTGGTCGATGGCGATCTGACCATCGAAGCCGTGGCGACCGACCGCAACGGTAACGAGATCGACGCTAGCACCGACGTGGTGCTGGATGCGGTCGAGAGCGCGATCACTGTCGAAGCAACGGTCGATGACACTGCCGCTACGCTGGACATCACGGGCACCACTATCGATGTGGCGCCAGGTAATACCGTTACCCTGACCATCACCGACCAGAACGGTAACGTGGTCAACACCACCGCCACCGTGAACTCGGACGGCAGCTACCGCGTGGACGGCGTGGACGTCAGCGGTCTGGTCGACGGCGATCTCACGGTTGAGGCCGCCGCCACCGACCGCAACGGTAACGAAATCAACGCCAACACCGGCGTGGAACTCGACGCGGTGGCGTCCGCCATCACCGTCGAGGCCACGGTCGACAATGGCGATGCCACTCTGGACATCCGCGGCACCACCACCGACGTGACCCCGGGCAGCGTGGTGACGATCACCATCACCGACCAGAACGGCAACACCGTGACCGCCGATGCCACCGTCAACGATGACGGCAGCTACCGCGTGGACGGCGTGGACGTCAGCGGCCTGGTCGACGGCGATCTGACGGTTGAGGCGGTCGCTACCGACCGTAACGGCAACGAGATCAACGCCAACACCGGCGTGGAGCTCGACGCGGTGGCGTCTGCCATCACCGTCGAAGCCGCCGTCGATAACGATGGCCTGCTGCTGGATATCCGCGGTACCACCACGGATGTGGCGCCCAACAGCATCGTGTCACTCACGATCACCGACCAGAACGGCACGGTCATTCGCACCCAGGCAACGGTCAAGGCGGACGGCACCTACGAGGTGAACGACGTGGCGATCAGTGGGCTGGTGGATGGCGAGCTGACTATCGTGGCTGTTACTACTGACCGCAACGGCAACGAAATCAACGCCAACACCGGCGTGGAACTCGACGCGGTGGCCTCCGCCATCACCGTCGAGGCCACGGTCGACAACGGCGATGCCACCCTGGACATCCGCGGTACCACCACCGACGTGGCCCCGGGCAGCGTGGTGACGATCACCATCACCGACCAAAACGGTAACACCGTGACCGCCGATGCCACCGTCAACGATGACGGCAGCTACAGCGTGGACGGTGTGGACGTCAGCGGGTTGGTCGACGGCGACCTCACCGTCGAAGCCGTTGCCACCGACCGCAACGGCAACGAAATCAACGCCAACACCGGTGTGGAGCTCGATGCGGTGGCGTCTGCCATTACCGTCGAAGCGACCGTCGACAACGGCGACGCGACCCTGGATATCCGTGGTACCACCACCGACGTGGCCCCGGGCAGCACCGTCACCCTGACCATCACCGACCAGAACGGCAACGCCGTGACCGCCGATACCACCGTCAACGATGACGGCAGCTACAGCGTGGACGGCGTCGACGTCAGTGGCCTGGTCGACGGCGAGCTCACAGTTGAGGCGGTCGCTACCGACCGCAACGGCAACGAGATCGATGCACGAGACGCGGTAGAGTTGGATGTATATGAGCCGGGTGTGACTGTCGAACTTCTCGGAGCGGGCAGCGACGGCGTCTATAACATTGCTGAAATAGCGCAAGGTCAGCCCGGTAGCGTGACGGCGTCGATCACGTTGCAAGAAGGCACGCAAGTCGGTGATACGCTGAGCGTTGTCGATGGTAACGGCTCGATCTTGTTCCGGGGCAACGTGACTCAGGCCCACCTGGACGATGGATTACAGGTCGAAGTACCGGTTGAGCAGGGAGCGACGAACGTAAGTATTACGGCCACCGTGCGCGACGGTCAGGGCAATCAAGCGACCAGCCAGGACAGCAAAGGCGTTTCGAATGTCGCGCCCGAGGCCAAGATCACCATCGACACCATCGCCGGTGACGACGTGATCGACGGTCGTGAAGCAACCCAGACCGTTACCGTAACGGGTAGCGTGGGCGGCGACGCGAAAGCGGGCGATACCGTGACCCTGACCGTGGGTGAGAGCAGCTACACCGGCACCGTGGGCGCGGATCTGACCTATGCCATCGACGTCCCCGGCGCGGTCCTTGCCCAGAACGATCAGGTCACTGCCGAGGTGACCGGTAGCGATGCGGCGGGCAACGCCTACGAGCAGGCGACCGAACGCGACTACGCCGTCAACGTCGATGTCACTGCCACGTTGAGCTCTTTCTTGCACCCAGGGGGTGATGAGGATGCCTCGACGGTGACTTACACCGTCAAACTGGGCGCCCCGGTGGATGTGGACAAGACCTTTACCTTCGAGGTCAACGGAGAAGCACAGACGATCACTGTAAAGGCGGGCGATAGCGTAGGCTCGGTGGATTACTTCTATAGCGACCCTGATGTCTATCTGGATGACGATATCATTGGCCTGCCCACTGGTCTGACAGTGGACGGGGATGATACCGCCTGGCAATGGACGCTGGTTAACGATGCCAAGGCCTACGACATCGACGATAGTATCGATGTCACAAACGTCAGTCTTAAGGCGATAATTACCAAAATCTCTCTCATCGACGTAAGCAATGTCGATGTGTCCAATAGCTTTAAAGTGACCGCTTACGGCACTGATGGCCAGAAGGCTAACCTGTCCAAGGTAATCGGCACTGATCACGATGGCTTCGGCGTCATGGGGCCAGCGTCGGGAGACGATCGTGAACTAGGGTTTGGTAACAACGGTGTCAGCGAAAAGATTGCTATTGATTTCAATAATGAAGTCAAAAGCTTCGACGTACAGTTCGCGTGGCGCAATAACAACGAAAAGGCCAAGGTCGAATTCATCGACGCTCAAGGCAACTCGGTTGGCTATGCGATCGTGTCCGGTGGGGGTACATCGAACAAAGCGATAGTGACCTACTACGATGCCGAGGGCCAAATTACTCGAGAAGAATCCGTACCTGGTGGCTCAGATCGGGTCGACCAAGCCTACCGTTTCGAGCCGGGCACCGGGGACAGCTTCCTGCGCGCTGAGTTCACCGCGGTCGGGTTCGACGATGACTATCTCATCCACTCCATTACCTACAATGAGGTACTCAGCACAGGTACCACTGCCATCACGGGCAAATCGGATATCGTGTTCGAAGTCGTCACGTCCAATCCGCCGGATCCAAGCAAGTATACTTTCTCCGGTAATGATTTCCCGACGGCCCTGGTCGATATCGACGGTGTGATCCATACCGTGACACTTGATCGAAATGGTCGTGGCACCGTTGAAGTTACCGTCGATGGAGGTCGCGATGTCGTGGCTAACGTCATCGAGGTCAATGGCAACTTCGAAGCCGTCGATGTGCCGGTTGGCTTGACGTTGGAAGCGTATCCGCTGCCCGAGGCCACCATTACCCTCGACACGATTGCCGGTGACGGTGTCGTCAATGCGAAAGAGGCGACGCAAACCATCAAGATCACGGGCACCGTCGGTGGCGATGCCAAGGTCGGGGATGCCATTACGTTGACCGTGGGCGGACAGAACTACACCGGTCAGGTGGGAAGCGGTTCGACCTTCGCGATCAACGTGCCTGGAAGCGTATTGGCTGCTCACACCCAAGTGACGGCCACTGTCGATGGACGCGATGCCTTCGGTAATGCCTATACCGGATCGGCGAGCAAGTCCTACCTCGTCGATACCCAGGCGCCGAGTGCTGGCACGACGACCCTGACCATCGATGATGTGACCAGTGACAATACGGTGAGCGTCAAGGAAGCGGCGGGTACGATCAACCTGACAGGTCGCGTGACAGGGGAGTTCACAAGCGGAGACGTGGTCACGCTGATCATCAACCAGAAGACCTACCAGACCCGAGTGGATGGCTCCGGCAAATGGAACGTCGACGTGTCGGGTAACGATCTGTTCGTGGATAGTGATCAGCGAATCGACGGTTCCGTGGCGGCGACCGATACCGCAGGCAATGTGGGTAACGTCACGGCGGTGAAGGCCTACGGCGTACAGCCAACCATCAGTGTCAACGAAGGCATGTTGAAAGGCCTCGATGTACTGGTCGATGAAACCGGGCTGCGTAAAGAATCCTCGGTCTCGTCCACGACCAACTTCTCGAAGGCGTTCGATGTGGGATATGCCTCGGGGCAAGAGGGTACGGCGTCCTATCAATTGGCTCTGGATCCCAGTGCGGATCAGGGACCGATGCTTAAAGCTTCAACCACCGGCGAGAATATCACCTTGGCCATGCAAGGGGGTAAGGTGGTGGGCCTGACCGAGAGTGGGCAGGTGGCCTTCGAGGTCAACGTCAATCAAGGCGGCGACGTCACGCTGACCCAGCATATGGCGATCCACCATCCGGATCCCACCCGCGGTGATGAAGTCCTGCCACTCAAGGATGCGGGTATCAAGCTGATCGTGACGGCGAGCCAGAACGGTATGGCGTCTTCCAGCAACCAGGCAGACATCAAACTCGGTAGCCATCTGAAGTTCGAGGATGACGGCATCACCTTGAGTCAAGATGCCAGTGACTATCATGCGATTGCGCGGGATGTACCCAAGGTTCTCAACGGCACCTTCGATCTGTCGTCCCCGACGATCAGCGATACCAAGAGCAGTACGTTCAACGGTTTCACCGTTACGGCGCAAGGTTTTACATCTGCAACGGACTCTACACTCACCGATGCGCAGGTTTACCGCAACGCGAATGGTATGGGGGTCAACAGCAACGGAAGCCCGTACCATAAGATCAATAGCGAGATCGATTACCGCTTGTTCAAGGATGGCACGGCGGCGTCGGAAGTGCTGGTCTTCAAGCTCAACCCGGGAAGTCTGGCGTTCGGTCTGAAGGCTCAGTTCAGCGCAATGTTTGGCGGTGAACTCGAAAAAGGCATGGTGGAGTTCTATCGCGGCGGTGAGCGAATCGGCAGTCGCGAGTTCTCTTCCGATGCCGCCAGCGGTATCTACGCGGGCGACTTCAAATCGATTCCTGGTGGGTTCGACGAAGTCCGTTTCATGGCGACGGATAATGGACGCAAGGATTTCGTCGACAACAGTGACTACGCCATCAAGAGCATCACGTTCTACGGCGAGGTGCCGAACCAGGTCATCGCCAGTGCTCATGGCAAGGTCACGGCCGAAGCAGCGGACGGTGTGCGTGACTTCAGCTTCAAGGGCCTGGTCAACGATTACGGTTACAAGATCACCGTACTCAACGATGGAAGCTCGCTGGTGGCTCGTGACGCTGAGGGTGCCAAGGTCTTCGGTCTCGAGCTTTCCAAGGAAACCGGGCGATGGGATTTCCTCCAGTACAAGGCGATCCCCGAGGACATCAAGTTCGTGATCGAAGCCACTGATGGCGACGGTGACAAGGCCTCGACCACCGTGACGCTGGATGCCTACGCCGACCCGATCCCGGTCGTGAATATCGAGAGCGTGACCACGGGACAGGAAGTCGGTGTCAACGTGCTGACGAAAGTATGGGGCAGCCTGGCGGATAATACCTTTGGTACTTCGAGCACGGCGGTCAACACGGGGAACGCGTCTCAGCAGATAGGTGGCTCTAGCTTAGCCACTAGTACAACACGTGCTTTGAGCATACAGTCTCGCGACGGCAGTAACGAAACGGCGTATTTACAGGTCGGAGACACTTATACCCTGGCTTGGCAGGAATATGTTTCAACGTGGCTGGGAGGCAGTTGGCAAGCTAAAAGCATGCAGGCCACGGTAACGCGCTCCGACAGGTCTGCCCTTGATGACTCAGCAAGAGATATTGTGGTTTTCTCCGGAACGATCAATGGTTCAGCTCAAACCCTTGTCATTGATAGTAAGGGTATCGCTGGAGGCAATTCAGCCTACCGTACCAACGATCAGTTTCCCGATAGCACAGTCGGTTTCCGCGAGATGGATATTTCCGGCTCCTCTGCGCCCAACGCATCGGTCAAGATCACCGATGGCAACGGCAAGTTGATCGAGACGGTCAAGGCTAATGAGGACGGGCAGTGGACGACCCCGCTCAAGCGCCTGGAGGCTGCATCGGGCAAGCTGGTGGCAACGGCCACGGATGAAGCGGGTAATATCACCACCGATACCAAGAACTACCAGTTGGGTGACAAGGGCGACAATGCCCTGACCGGTACTCAGGGTAACGACATTCTCTACGGCGGTGCCGGTAACGACACGCTGGTGGGTGGCGATGGCGACGATATTCTGATCGGCGGTAAAGGAAACGATACCCTTTACGGTGGCGCAGGTAACGATACCCTGATCGGCGGGCCAGGCAATGATACGCTCTATGGTGGCGCCGGGGCGGATACGTTCAAGTGGTCGTTTGGTGATCAGGGCGCAACCAGCAATCCGGCGGTAGATACCGTGATGGACTTCAAGAAGGGCGTTTACGGTCAGGATGCTCAGGCCGACCGGCTGGATCTGGCGGACTTACTGCAAGGTGAAAGTAGCGATAATATCGACCAGTTCATCCACGCCGAGCAGAAGGGCAGCGATACCGTGCTGCACATCAAGTCCGATGGCGGCCTGGCAGCCAACAACACCAATGCGGACCAGCGCATCGTGCTGAAGGACGTCACCATGCCCCAAGGCGAGAGTTCCTCGGACTTTATCCAGAGCCTGCTCGACCAGCACCAGCTGAAGATCGACCAGTAAGGCGCTAAGCTATAGCGAGAACAGAAGCCGTACCGAAGACAGAGGCCGCCGCAAGGCGGCCTTTTTTAACCCCGAACGCTGGTCGATGGCCAGTAGAGAGAGCATGATGTTTCATATCAAACGCAACACCGCCGGCGAGATCGTGCTGCTGAGTCGGGAAGCCTCGGGCGAGTATCACGAGCAGATCGCCGCAGACGACCCTGAAGTGCTCGCCTTTCTGGCCGGTCAATCCAGTATCAAGGCGAACTTTCTTGCCTCGGATCTGGCCTTCGTGCGCGTGGTGGAAGACTTAATGGAGGTGCTGCTCGACAAGGGGGTGATCTCGTTTACCGATCTGCCCGAAGCGGCGCAGCACAAGGTGATGCAGCGCAAGTCGCTGCGGGCCAAGAACAATGTCAATCTGATCGGCGAAGACGGCGGCATCATCTGATATCGCCGCGCGGCTGACTCAGGAAAGGCGAACGCCGGGGCCGGTGGCACCATCCACGCCGATGCGATAAAGCTGGGTCAACTCCTGCTGGTCAACCACCCCTTCGGCGATGACCAGGATGCCCAGCGAGTGGCAAAGCGTCGTCATGCCGCGCAGGAGGGTCTGCTGCTCGAGCGAGGCGTGAATGCCACGTACCAGGCTTGCATCCACTTTCAGGTAGGCGAGCCCGATATCCTGCAGGTCCGCCAGGCGAGTGAACTCGGCGCCCACGTGCTCGAGGCCGAAGGCGCACTCCAGGTGGCGAAGAGCACTACAGAACGCGCGCAGGCTAGCAATCGCACGCGGGTCCTGCGAAGCGGGAAGATCGAAGCATAGCCGCGCGGCGAGCGCCGGGCTCTTCTCGAGCAGGGCGCGCAGCTCATTGGTGAACTGCGCATCCATGATCGCGGCCAGCGACAGGTTGACGCCAAGGCGCACCTCGGGCTCGGCGCGAAGCTGCTCCAGCGCACGCTTGATCACCGCCATGTCGAGCGCGGGTTCGAGGCCGAAGCGTGCAAGCCAGGGAATGAACACGCCGGCGCTTTGCCACTGTGTATCGAGCTCGAGGCGCGCGGGGCTCTCGAAGTGGATCACCCGCTGGTAAGCGTTGAGGACCGGGTAACGGCCCAGGTCCGGGCCCTGCAGAATGGCAAGCTCGAGCGCCGAGCGCCAGGCGGCATGGGTGGTGAACAGTGCCGGTCGCTCGCGCTCGCGAATCACCACATTGGCCGTAGCGTGTGCAGCTTCGGCCTCGGCAAGAGCGGTATCGAGCGTGGCCATCAAGGCGCTGCGCTCGTCCTGAGGTGAGTAGGCGGTGAGCGCGGCAGGCAGGCGCACGTCCTTCAGGGCGATGTCCGCCAGCGTTTGGCGCAGATGTGCGTGCAGCGCGTCGAGATCGGTCTGACGGGGCAGCGCCAGTATGAAGTCGCTGCCGTTGAGGCGACCGACCAGCGCGGTCTGCGCGTCGCCGTCCAGGCTGTCGAGCCGGTTCACCAGCTCCACCAGCAGCGTATCGACTGCGTCATGGCCCAGCCGGTCGTTGAGCGCGGCCAGCGCCTGCACCCGCACCATGGCAAGGGCCCCGGTCGCACGGGCATCGTCGCCTTCCAGCAGTGCCGAGAGCCGGGCCATGAAAGCGTTGCGGTCGAGCGCGCCGGTCAGCCGGTCGTGCTGCAGGTCGCGGCGCAACTCGTCAAGCTTCTGGCTCTCCTGGGTCAGCATCTGGCGCACGCTATCGGAAAGCGCGTTCATCGCCTGGGTCACGTCGCGAAGCTCGCGGGTGCTGGGCTCCTGGATGGTGGTGAAACGCCGCCGGCTGATATCGCGGGCCTGGGCGACCACTCGCGCGAGCGGGCGCTTGATGCTGCTCACGAGCACCGCGGCTACGGCCAGGCTCGCCAGCGCCGCCAACAGAAACCAGCCCGCAAGCTCGATGACGCTGCGCCAAAGCGACGCGTAGGCGAAACTGTAGTGGCTTTGCAGCGTCAACGTGCCGAATTGCTGCCAGCCATCCTGCACGGTGGCGGTACCCGGCGGAATGTCGAAATCGACGAGCCCGCGAAACCACTCGGGCACGTCGCCCCGGTAGTCGCTTGCAAGGCGCTCCACCAGTACCTCGCCGCCGGTGTCGCGCAGTACGATCTCGCGGTAATAGCCGGTATCGAACTGGGCGGCGATCAAGAGCTCCTGCGTGACGATATCCTTGTCCAGCTGGCTCATCGAAAGGGCCAGGGCGTTGGCGTTGTCCTCGTTCTTGATGCGGATCTCCTGCTCGATGTAGAACCGGCTGGTGGTGATGCTGATCGCAAGGCTTCCGATGAAGGAGAGCAGCAGCAGGGCGATGATGGCAAGCCAGAGCTGTTTGATGAGTGACATGATGAATCCTTCTAGAGAAAGCCTTGAGATTGCATACGTTCGAGCACGCCGCGCCAGCGCGAGAGTCGCGCCAGCGGATCGGCGCGCGATTGCGACGAGCCGCCGGCCCAGAGCCCTTCGCTGTTGAAGCTGAACAGCGGGTCCAGGTCGGTGCGTTGTGAGGCAGGGGAGATCGAGGGGGCGATGTTGTCGAGGATCTGCGGCTCGGCGTCGGGCGTGGCGTAGTAGCCCAGCACCATGTGGGCCTGGGTGACCTGGCTTCGCCCCAGCCGGGCGCGCACATAGATCATGCGCAGCCGCTCGCCGGGCACGCCCAGCTGCTTGAGCGTGACATACTTGGCGATCGAGTAATCTTCGCAGTCCCCCTGGCCCTTGCCCATGGCTTCCAGCGGCGTGGCCCAGAAATCCTCTTCCCCCCAGGTCACGATATCGTCGACCCAGCGAATATGCCGGTTGAAGAAGTCGTTGACCTCGCGAAGCTGGGTCTGCACATCATGGCCGGCCAGCCGCTCGAGCAGTGCGAACCAGGCCTCGAGCACATCGAGCCGGCCCTGGCCGTAGAGCATCGCCATGCGCTGGCGAAGGCGCTCGGGATCGAAGGCGCTCGCCGGAAAGGAGAGAAGCCCCAACCCCGCGCCCAGCGACAACAGCCCGAAGGCGCCGAGCAGTGCGCGCCTGGACACCATCGAACGAGAAACGAGAGAACCGTTAGGCATGAACGCCCTGAGCCGCCATCGAATGAGGCTTAAGATTACAAGCTCGTATCCACCAGCGCTATACACCTCATGCTAAAAAGCGCCGATGGCATGAGGGTCGTCATCATCGCAAGCGGGCGTGCTACTCCTCGAACGCGATGCCTGCCTCGTCCAGCAGCGGCGCAAGCGCGGGCCAGACGTTGTCGAGGATGATCGGCTGGGCGTCGGCGGTCGGATGAATGCCGTCGCTCTGCATCAGCTCGCGGTTCAAGGCGACACCCTCGAGCAGGAAAGGTACCAGCGCCACGTCGTACTCCTCGGCAAGCGAGTGATACACTGACGTGAACGCGTCTCGGTAGGCCTGCCCGTAGTTGGGGGGAATATCGATACCCAGCAGCAGCACCTCGGCATCCAACGCCTGGCTCTGCTCGATCATGCCAGCCAGGTTGGCGCGCATCTGGGTCGGGGGCAAGCCCCGCAGCCCGTCGTTGCCGCCGAGCTCCAGCAGTACGATGGCCGGCTCACGGGTTTTGATGATCTCGGCGAAGCGCTCGGCGCCGCCGCCGCTGGTTTCACCGCTGATGCTCGAGTTAATGACCACGGCCTGCTCCGCCAGGCGCTGTTCGAGCAGGGTCACCCAACCCTGGCCCTGCTCGAGACCGTAGGCCGCGCTCAGGCTGTCGCCCATCACCAGCAGCGTCGGACGCTCCTCGGCAACGGCCTGAGGCAGGGCGACGATTACCAGGGCCAGTGCTCCTGCGGTTACCATGGACGCCATACGCCACCTTGAAGGGATGCCACGTTTCATGTCCGACTCCTTTGACCACGATACGAAACCCGCCGCGCCGCCCGAGTCAGCGCGCACGAGCGCGGCCATGCCGCAAACCCCCGGTGTACCACATGCATCGCCGGTTCTGCTAGCCGAGAAGCTCTCCAAGGCGGTCAGAAGCGGCGAGCGCTCGCTGACCATTCTCAAGGATCTGTCGCTGAGCGTCGCCCAGGGCGAAAGCGTAGCGATCCTCGGCAAGAGTGGAGCGGGCAAGTCCACCCTGCTCGGGCTGCTCGCCGGGCTCGACACCCCGAGCGATGGCGAGCTCAGCCTGTTCGGCCACCCCTTGAGCCGTCTCGACGAGGACGGGCGCGCCGCGCTGCGCGCCGGGCGGGTGGGGTTCGTGTTCCAGAACTTCCAGCTGCTGCCAACGTTGAGCGCCCTCGAGAACGTGCTGCTGCCGCTGGAGCTCTCGCCGCGGGCCGGTGAGAGCCAAACGGCGCGCGACTGGCTCGAGCGGGTAGGGCTTGGCGAGCGTATCGATCATTTGCCCAAGCAGCTCTCCGGAGGCGAGCAGCAGCGGGTGGCGATCGCTCGGGCCTTCGTCGCCGACCCGGAGCTGGTCTTCGCCGACGAACCCACCGGCAACCTGGACCCGGACACCGGCGCCCAGGTGATCGATCTGCTCTTCACGCTCAATCGCGAGGCGGGCACTACCTTGATTCTGGTTACCCATGACCACGCACTGGCGCGCCGCTGCGATCGCTGCCTGCGCCTGGCGGCGGGGCAGCTCAACGCTTTCGACCCGGCCGTGGAGGGCGGTGGCGATGAGTAGCGTGAACTGGCGATTGGCCGGGCGTAGCCTCAAGCGTGACCTGCGCGCCGCCGACGTGCGGGCGCTGTTCGTGGCGCTGGTGCTCGCTGTGGCCGCTGCCACCATGATCGCCTTCTTTCTCGACCGCCTGGAGCGCGGGCTCGAGCGCCAGGCAGGGCAGATGCTGGGCGGCGATCTGGTGCTCGAACAGCGCGACCCCTTCGACGACGCCCTGCGCGCTACCCTCGAGCAGGCCGGGTTCGTGCTGAGCGACCAGGTCGACCTGGTATCGATGATCAGTCAGGGCGAGCGCTTTCAGCCCACCAGCCTCAAGGCGGTAGATGATGTCTACCCGCACTACGGCGTCAATCGGGTCGATCGCGGCGAAGGGGTCGAGGAGATCTCGTCCGGCCCGCCCGCCGGGCAAGCCTGGGCGGACCCGCGCCTGGCGGAACTGCTCGGGCTGACGCTCGGCGAGCGTGTCCAGGTAGGTCAGACCGAGCTTGCCGTGACCGGGATCATCGAGCGCGAGGCGGACCAGTCCGCCGGGTTCGGCAACTTCAACCCGCGCCTGATGATCAACACCGCCGATCTGGACGCGACGGGGCTCGTCCAGCCCGGCTCGCGCATCGAGTTCGAACTGCTCGCCGCCGGCTCCGCCCAGGCGCTGGAGCAGGTCCAGCCGCTGCTGTCGAGGTTGCGTGAACAGGGCGTCGAGGTGCGCGACGTGCGCGTCGACCGCCCGCAGCTCGGCAACGCCCTGGCGCGGGCGGAAAGCTACCTGAGCCTGGCCGGGCTGGTCGCGGTGCTACTGGCCGGCGTGGCGGTGGCGATGTCCACAAAGCGCTACGTGGAGCGCCACCTGGACACCGCCGCCTTGTTGCGCTGCTTCGGCGCCAGCCAGTACCAGTTGGTTACCATTTTCGGGCTGCAGCTTTTGGGGCTGGCGTTGGCCGCCTCGCTGATCGGCGCGCTGCTGGGGCTGGCGGGTCAGGCGCTGCTGCTTTGGCTGCTGGTTCAATTTATACCGTTACCTTTGCCGCTGCCCGGTTTCATGCCACTGGGGCTTGGCGTGCTGACGGCGCTGGCCGTACTGGTCGGGTTCGCCGGGCCGACGCTCTTGCGCATCCAGCAGGTCAGCGCCCTCAAGGTGCTGCGCCGCGAGCTCGACCCGCTGCCGCCGGCGGGCTGGCTGGTGGTCGGGACGGCAAGCGCGGTCTTCGGCGCTCTGTTGTGGCTCTACTCCGGCAGCGTGTCGTTGGCGCTCGGGCTGCTGCTCGGCGGGGCGGTGGTGCTCGGGGTACTGTGGGTCGCCAGTGGTCTTTTGCTCGGCGGGGTGCTGGCGCTGGTGGCCAGACTCTCCGGTGCCACGCCCTGGAGCCAGGCACTGCGTCTGGGCGGGCGCCAGCTCGCCCGGCGGCGCCAGGCCGGGCGCGGCCAGCTACTGGCGTTTTCAGTCACCTTCTTCGCCATGGCGATGATCGTGCTGGTACGCGGTGATCTGTTGACCACCTGGCAAAGCCAGTTGCCGGACGACACGCCCAACTACTTCGCCATCAATATACAGCCCAGCGAGCGTGAAGCGTTCGAGGCCGCCATCGCCCCAAGCGTGACCACCCAGAGCGCGCTCTATCCGATGGTGCGCGGGCGCCTCGTCGAGATCGACGGCCAGGCCCCGCGCGAGGCGGTACCGGAGAGCGCCCGCGGTGACGGGGCGCTGCGTCGCGAACTCAACCTGACCTGGCAGGCAGTGCTTCCCGAAGGCAACGAGATCGTCGCCGGGCAGTGGTTTGCTGCGCCTCGCCCGGCACAGGGCTTCATGCAGGAAGTCGAGGCGACGCCCGAGACGGATTCCCCTGTGCCCATTTCCGTCGAGGCGGGACTGGCCGAGCGCCTCGGGCTCACGCTGGGAGATTCGCTTGCGTTCTCCGTGGGCGGCGATCGTATCGATACCCGTATCACCAGCCTGAGAAGCCTCGATTGGGATACATTCAAGCCCAACTTCTTCGTCATCTTTCCGCCGGAAAGCCTCGAGCGCTTCAGCCACAGCTACATCACCGCCTTCTATCTGCCGGAAAGCGAGCAAGGCCTCATACGCCAGCTGGTGCGCGACTTCCCCGGAGTGTCGCTGCTCAATGTCGAGGCGATTCTCGGCCAAGTGCGCGACGTGCTGGGGCAGGTGACCCGCGCCGTCGAGCTGATCCTGGCGCTGGTGCTGCTGGCTGGCATCAGCGTGCTCTATGCCGCGCTGACCGCCAGCCGCCCGGTGCGCGCCCACGAAAGCGGGCTACTGCGCGTGTTCGGCGCGGGCAATCGCATGATCTCCCGTGTGCAGGGGGCGGAGTACGCGCTGCTGGGTCTGGCCAGCGGCCTGATGGGCGCGGCCCTGGCGGAGCTTGCCAGCGCCGCGCTCTACCTCTACTGGCTCGACCTGACGCCCCGGCCGCACGTGGCGCTATGGCTCGTGCTGCCGCTGGGCGGGGCGCTGCTGGTCGGGGTCATCGGTCATATGCTCTCCTACTCCCTGCGCCGCCAAGCGCCGGCGGCGAGCCTGGGGCTTCTGGGCGAGGCGTGACCGGACTGATCGTCAAGCGTGCGGGCATCGAGGCCGTCATGAGGAGCGCTCATGTTTCACCTGACGCGGATGCGATGAAAGTCGCTTCCGCCTGGGGTATGATGGGCGCCTTGCTTTTTTCGATGCCCTAGCCTACGAGGTTTCTCCCATGTTCAGCCGCGATATGACCATTGCCGGGTTTGACGATGCGCTTTTTGATGCCATGCAGAAAGAAGTGGCGCGCCAGGAAGACCACATCGAACTGATCGCTTCCGAAAACTACGCAAGCCCACGGGTACTCGAAGCTCAGGGCAGCCAACTGACCAACAAGTACGCCGAAGGCTACCCGGGCAAACGCTACTACGGCGGCTGCGAATTCGTGGATATCGCGGAGAATCTGGCGATCGATTACGCCAAGAAGCTTTTCGATGCCACCTACGTCAACGTGCAGCCGCATTCCGGCTCCCAAGCCAACAGCGCCGTCTTCCAGGCGTTGGTCAAGCCCGGCGACACCATCCTCGGCATGAGCCTGGACGCCGGCGGTCACCTGACCCACGGCGCCAAGCCCAACTTCTCCGGCAAGCACTACAACGCCATCCAGTACGGCCTGAACGACCAGGGCCTGATCGACTATGACCAGGTGACGTCCCTTGCTCGCGAGCACCAGCCGAAGATGATTATCGCCGGCTTCTCCGCCTATTCACAGATCATCGACTGGGCGAAGTTCCGCGAGATCGCCGACGAAGTGGGCGCCTACCTGCTGGTCGACATGGCCCACGTGGCGGGCCTGGTCGCCGCCGGCGTCTACCCGAGCCCGCTGCCACACGCTCACGTGGTGACCTCCACCACCCACAAGACTCTGCGTGGCCCGCGCAGCGGCGTGATTCTCTCCGCCGAAAACGACGCCGATATCGAGAAGAAGCTGCAGTCCGCCGTCTTCCCCGGGGGCCAGGGTGGCCCGCTGATGCACGTCATCGCCGCCAAGGCGATCTGCTTCAAGGAAGCGATGGCGCCGGAATTCAAGGCCTACCAGCAGCAGGTGGTCAAGAATGCCAAGGTCATGGCGAGCGTATTCATCGAGCGCGGTTTCGATATCGTCTCCGGCGGCACCGAAGACCATCTGTTTCTGCTCTCGCTGGTCAAGCAGGGCGTGACCGGCAAGGACGCGGACGCCGCCCTGGGCCGTGCCCACATCACCGTCAACAAGAACGCCGTGCCCAACGACCCGCAAAGTCCGTTCATCACCTCCGGACTTCGCATCGGTACTCCGGCGGTCACCACGCGTGGCTTCGGTGAAGCCGAGTGCCAGGAGCTCGCCGGCTGGATCTGCGACATCCTCGAGGTGCTCGCCAAGGGCGAAGAGACCGCCAGCATCGAGGCTGCGGTGGCCGAGAAGGTGAACGCGGTTTGCAAGCGCTTCCCCGTTTACAAATAAACCTTGTGTCATCGGCTCCGTTCTATACACGATGATTGGAGTCTGATAGATTTGCCCAGCGCAGCCCAACGTGGCTGCGCTTTTTTAATGCCTTTCTACAACGCGTTCTCACCGTGAATCCAAGTTAGAAGGCGAGGCGGTGATGGCATGGAGAGCGCCCTCTTTTCCTGGTCGTGATATAGCCGCGATCAGCTCTGCCTTTCGAGGCGACAATTCGGTTTCTTTAAGCTAGGCCAAGGAGAAGGTGAGCTTGAATGTGGTTAAGTTTCCTGTTTAAGAGTCAGCTCATTTCTACCTTTGCGGCTCGAGGCATGGCGGCGGGAGGCACCTTCCTGCTTTCCTACGTCCTCGCGACGCTCGTCGATGTCAGAGAGTTCGGCGCTTTCATGCTGTGCCTGTCCATCATGATCGGCGTTCAGGTGTTCACGAGTCTTGGAACCGACAGAGCCACCCTCAAGTACATGGGCGTGGCTACCTCCAATGCCAGCGGCAGTGAGGTCAAGTGGATCTATCAGCGTGGCTTGTTGGTCAACATCCTTGCAAGCCTGGCGGCGGCGGTCGCGCTCTGGTGGTGGGCCGCCGAGATTTCGGCCATGCTCTTCACGGATGTCACGCAAGGCACGCAAGCGATAAGAGTCACTGCGCTGTTGTCTCCCCTTTATAGCGTCATCTATCTATGTAACTTCATCTTGAAAGGGTGGGGGAGGGCCAATGTGTCCTGCCTGTTCGAAATCGGCAGCATCTCGATCGTGTTGAGCGCTCTCATCGTCGGTGCAACGCTCCTTGGCGAGGTGGCCCTGAACGCGACGCATCTCATGACCATGCTTGGCGGACTACTCGTCGTGTACCTGCTGATTGGGCTCTGGGCGGTGATGCGCGTCTATGGTGCCAGTCGTCTCGATACGGGCGGGGAGGTCACGTTCGTGCGAGGTTTCTACAGGAGCTTGCCGGACTTTCTACTGGTGGGGATCATCTTCTACTATGTCCAGTGGGGGGCCAGTATCGTTCTGGGCTTTTTCCATGACGAAGATCAGGTGGCGGTCTTCAGCCTCGGGCTGCGGCTGGCCATGATCATCGGCTTCATTCTGACCGTGTACGACAGCATACTGGGCCCTCGATTCTCGCGGCTGCATCATGAGGGGAATCATGCGGCACTGAGTGCGCTTGCCAAACGCAGCACACTGCAAATGTCGTTCTTTTCGGCGATTCCCGCCATCGTGTTCCTGGGCTGGCCACAGTGGGTGCTGAGTTTTTTCAAAGGCGCTTACACAGATGCCGCCGGCGTGCTACAGCTGCTCGTGGTGGCTCAGGTCATCAATGTTTTTACCGGGTCGGTCATTCTGCTTCTCTTGATGGTCGACAAGCAGCGTGTCGCCCGTAATATTCTCGTTTTATCGGTGGTCATCGGCGGGATATTGTCCTTGATACTGATACCCCCCTATGGAGCCGTAGGCGCGGCGCTTTCACTGCTGGCCTGCCTGGCCCTGCAGAACCTGTTGGCCGTCTATGTCGTCAAGCGCGACCTCGGTTTTTTCATGATGGATTGGCTGGGTGCCATCAGGCGCCACTGATGCATCGAGCGAACGATCAAGAATTGGTAAGCCCATGAAAATGAAGCTTGAGCAACGCTTCGTCCTCCAATCTGGCGAGTGCTGCACGTTTATCAACCCCTTTTCTTTAGGGGTCGTCTCTGAAGAGCTCGACCAGCGCGAGTGTGAACGGCTGAAGTTCTACACCGACGGCATCGCCATCGTGCTGTATGCGCGACTGTTCAAGAACAAGCGGGTAGAGCGCGTCAGTTTCGATGATACGTCGATCGCACCCGTGGTGTTCGGCGATGCAGTGACCAATCACTTGCGGGTTTGCCTGGTCGGAGGCACGCCCGAGAATATTGTCGAAGCGACCCGGCTATTGAAGGAAAAATATCCAGGACTCGACATCGTACTGTCGCGTTCGGGCTACTTCGACAGCGAGCAAGAGCGCGCTGAATTTCTCGATCAGGCGATGACCTTGGATGTGCTCATCGTCGGCATGGGGGCGGGTAAGCAGGAACGCATACTGCTGGATATGCAGGACAAGGGGTGGAGTGGCAGTGGTTACACGTGCGGCGGCTATCTGGATCAATTGGTTCAGGCGAAAGGAGGCGACTACTATCCCGATTTTATCGATCGCTACCACCTGCGCTGGCTGTATCGTATCCTCAAGGAACCACGCCGTCTGGTGGCGCGCTACTTCGTCTATTACCCTTATTATCTTTTGAAGTTTGGCAAAAATATTGGTTAATCATAATGATTCCTAAAAAGATTCACTGCTGCTGGTTTGGTGGTAACGAGAAGTCGACACTCTACAAGGAGTGCATCGCCAGCTGGAAAGTCGTCATGCCGGACTTCGAGATCATCGAGTGGAACGAAGGCTCTGTCGATCAGGGCATTCCGTTCATCAAGGATTGCATCGAAAAGAAGCGCTGGGCCTTTCTTTCCGACTACATGCGAATGGTCGCGCTGCGCGATCACGGTGGAGTCTATCTGGACGTCGACATGGAAGCCGTCAAAAGTCTGGAGCCACTGCTCGAGTTCGACTGTTTTCTTGGCTATGAAGACGCCGACCGCCTCAACACGGCCGTGGTGGGTGGCGTTGCAGGACACCATTTCTTCACGGATGCGATCGAGTTGATCGAGCAACGATTCGAGCAAAAGAAACCTTTTCTGATCGCTCCCGAAGTGGCCAATGCCTGTCTCGCCAAAGATGCCAGCAATATTGAGGTCATGCCATGGTCCGCCTTTTATCCTTATAACCCCTATGCCAAGTCCCATGATCGCAAGGAACTGATGTTCAAGTATATCGAAACGGATACCTACTTGATTCATCATTGGGGGAAGGGTTGGAAAATGGGGTTATTTGAAAAAATAAAAAGAAAGTTGTTTTAAGTATACAGAGTTGTGCGTTCATTAGCTTAACGTTCGATGATTTTTGAGCGTATTAATGTTTTATATGTCTTTCGAGGGCGAGGAATGCTGAAGAACGGGCTTCTTTTTTTTCTTGTAGTGAGCTGGGTTTTCTTGGTCAATGGGAACTTTGACGATAGAGTGCTGCTCTCTTATGAGCAGTACGGCTTGATGTTGTTCGTGCTTGTTGGCTTGCTGGTCACCATGGTGTTTAGTGACTGGATGTTCAGTCTGAAAATATTGTTACTGCCTTTTTTCATTGGCTACCTCTTTCTGGTTTCAATGTTTTTTGGAGGGGACGTTTCGTCGTTAGCAAAGGTCATTGCCTTTTCGCTTGTTGTCTTGTTAGCTAGTTTTTGTGCTAGTAAAATGAGTGTCGAAGCTTTTCTCAAAGCTATCGTCGTATCTCTTTTTCTTCTACTTTCCTTTAATATCTTGCTAGCCAATTTTTCTACTGGGATAGGGCTGGAAGAGGGCAAGTTTGCAGGTGATTGGAAAGGTGTTTTCGATCAAAAAAACGCTTTGGGTAGGCTGTCGGCACTGCTTATGGTATCAGCTACATTGCTTTTTATTAGCTCGAAAGAGTTGGCCGTGAAACTTTGTTGTTTTTTGGTGTTCGTTGCTGCCGTCTTTGTTGTCTTGAATTCAGGTTCAAGAACAGGGTTTGCAACAGGTATGCTGATTTCTTTTCTAGCCTTCTTTTTCCATATGTCTTACACAGTTCTCAATGATCCAAAGGTCAATGGGAAACTTTTCGTATCCATATTGGTACTGGAAGGCTTTATTGTTGTCGCCATTCTTCTTTTCAACGCCCAAGCAGTAGCTCTGCATACGGGTAACGATGGCATCAGTGTTTTTGGAAAGTTTATTTCTTTGACGGGCCGTTTGACGATTTGGGAGTATGCATTGCAGCAGCTCCATGGGGTGCATCTGTGGTTAGGCTATGGTCTGGACAACCTTTGGACCATGGATCATTTTATAACGCTAGGCCCTATAGAAGGAATGGGTGATTTCTATCCAGAAGATAGTCATAACGGATATGTTGATATTCTTGCTCAAGGCGGAGTGCTAGGTGCCATTATTTATTTTGTTTTCTTTGCCGCACTCATGATGGCAGCATATAGAGCCAAGCTCGATGCAGTAGAATTTGTGGTATTCTTTACTTTTATATGCTTTTTTCTCGTATCGAATATTACGGAATCTTATACGACGAAGTCTACAAATATAGTGAATTTTATTTTTGTCTATCTGTCTGCCTTTGTTTTTTTGAAAGAGGCAAAGCAGCGTGACGGCTTTCTTTTTAAAGCTCCTAATGTAAAGAGTATGAAGCGTTTCGCCTTTCGTTCTCGCACTCAAGAACGCAATTGAAACAGGATGCTATCGAAATGATGTCTCGTGGTGGTGAAAGAAAGTCGGACAAGGGGGTAGTGTTTTCAGAACGTTACCCTCCACAACTGGTATTCCCGGTATTGGATATTGCGGCTATTGCATTCGTAGGCTTTATAGCTCATTTATATCGCTTCGGAACTGTGGAACTACATGAGCGCTATGTATTGGCGCTCGCTTGCATGTCTCTTCTTGTTATTATCATCAATAATTCGACCGGTAGTTACAAACGCTGGCGCGTATCTTCGAGCTATTATCTACTTGGCAAGCTCATGCTCGTATGGCTGGCTGTTGCAATCATCGCTGCTTCGCTGATTTATTTTGCAGATGCTTCCGAACGGTATTCCAGGCTCTGGATAGGTTTGACGCTGCTGGGTTCTTTCATATTGGCAGGTGGTGCTCGCATTGCCGTTCAATACGGTTTGCGTCGAGTACGACTGCGAGGAGGAGCGCGACGGCCTATCTTTCTTGTCGGTCCTGGAGCCAACGTTCTCAATGTGGCCAAAGGCATGCGTCAAGCTGCCTGGGAAGGCCATTCAATCGCCGGCGTCGAGCGACTTCATGGAACGCCTGAGCACTCGAACATGACCCGAATCGCCGAACGCATCAGCGCTTCAGGTGCTGCGGAGGTATGGATATGCGTTCCACTCGAGATGGGAGA
Source organism: Vreelandella malpeensis (assembly GCF_020622355.1). GTDB lineage: Bacteria > Pseudomonadota > Gammaproteobacteria > Pseudomonadales > Halomonadaceae > Vreelandella > Vreelandella malpeensis. The sequence continues at coordinate 21,055 of NZ_WHVL01000004.1, forward strand.
TACCGTTCATGGCCTGTTCTATGCGCTGCGTAACCATACCGAAGAGATTCGCTTGATTCCCGACTTCAAGGACATGCGGCTCTTAAATCATCGCACCAGCGAAGTGGCGGGGCATTTAGCTATCGATTTGAGCGTTTCGCCCATCAGCGGAATGGCACGACTGGTCAAGCGTGCCGAAGATATTCTGCTTGGCGGGCTCATCACGCTGATGATCTTGCCCGTCTGCCTGTTGATCGCCCTGATCATCAAGATGACTTCCAAGGGGCCGGTACTGTTCAAGCAATATCGCACCGGTTCGAACGGCAAGCAGTTCAAGGTATACAAGTTTCGTTCCATGCATGTGCATCAGGAAAGTGAGGGCGTGGTTACTCAGGCTACGAAGGGTGACAGTCGCTTGACGCCGATTGGCGCGCTACTTCGCAAGACATCGCTGGACGAGCTTCCTCAGTTCTACAACGTGCTGCAAGGACGTATGTCCATCGTCGGCCCACGCCCGCATGCGCTGGCCCATAACGAATACTACAAGGAGCTGGTCGAATCCTACATGCGTCGGCACAAGGTCAAACCGGGGATTACTGGATGGGCGCAGGTGAATGGCCTGCGCGGTGAAACCGAGACCCTGGAGAAGATGCAGCGTCGTGTCGAGTACGATCTTTGGTATATCGACAACTGGTCGTTGTTCCTCGACATCAAGATCATTTTCATGACCGTGTTCAAGGGTTTCACCAACAAGAACGCCTACTAGCCGACACGTTTACAAGAGGTAGCGCCATGATATTGGTCACAGGAGGAACGGGGTACATCGGGTCGCATGTCGTCGTCGAGCTCTTGCAAGCAGGCCAGGACGTGGTCGTGCTCGACAACTTGAGTAACAGCTGTCCAAGCGTCATCCATCGTATCGAGAAGATTACCCGGCGTGGCGTGACCTTTTTCGAAGGCGATGTGTGTGATCGAGGGTTGTTGACTGACATCTTTGGGCGTCACGGCGTCTCGGCGGTAATCCATTGCGCTGGTTTGAAAGCCGTCAGCGAGAGTGTGAGAAAGCCACTCGAGTATTATGAAAATAACGTTTACGGCACCTTGAGCTTGTGTGCCGCGATGCAGGCAGCCAACGTGAAGAAGCTGGTCTTCAGCTCTTCCGCCACGGTCTATGGTGAAGAGGCAAGCACCCCTTACGTCGAGACCATGCCCCGCGGAGTGGCCACGAGCCCTTATGGAACGTCCAAGGGAATGGTGGAAAAGGTTCTGGAAGACTTGAGTGCGAGCGACGCACAGTGGTCCATTTCCATTCTTCGCTATTTCAATCCGGTGGGGGCGCACCCTTCCGGTCTGATCGGCGAGGCGCCACAGGGTATCCCCAATAATTTGATGCCGTATATCGCTCAAGTGGCGGCGGGGTCGCTGAGCGAGTTGTCGATCTATGGTAGCGACTATCCTACCGAAGACGGTACGTGCGTACGGGATTACCTGCATGTCGTGGACCTGGCGCAAGGACACTCAAAGGCCTTGACGCATCTGCAGCATGGGGTGCATCACTATAATCTGGGAACCGGGCAGGGAGTGTCGGTACTGGAGATGGTTGAAAGCTTCATGGCTGCCACCGGGGTGAAGGTACCTTATCGATTCGCTCCACGTCGTGAAGGTGACTTGCCTGCTTTCTGGGCCAGTGCAAACAAGGCTTGTCAGGATCTCGGCTGGCGCGCCGAAATGAGCCTGACGGACATGATGATTGACACCTGGCGCTGGCAGCAAAATGCAACGCAAGACACCGCCACTTCATAAGCCGTGCTATAGTGCCGCCGAATCGCTGCCGACGTCTCGGCGGTATCGGGCTGACTTATTTACAAGCGATATCATGTCGAACACTGCACGGTGGGCTCACCACTATACTTCTCTTGCGGCGTTCCTGTTCGGAGCGCTCTCTCTCGTCATTCCCACTGGTTATTCGCTGGGCGCTGCCTTGCTCTTGCTGGGCGGGATAGCGTTGGTTTTTCTGCGTCCGGGCTTGAAGCTGGACCGGCAGGATCGAGCCATCATGGCGGTCATGCTTGCCTACGCCGTGGTCGTCATGCTCATGGCCTTGTGGGGGGGCGAGAGCTCGCGTGCGCTGGACCGCCCCAGCCGACTCCTGCTGGCCGTGCCGGCGCTGCTGTTCGTGCTGGCGTACCCGCCTAGGCTTGCGTGGATGTGGGCGGGCTTTGCCGTTGGTGCGATTGCAGCGGGCACCTGGGCGGCCTGGCAGAAACTCTTCATGGATATAGAGCGTGCAGGAGGATATACGCACGTCATCCAGTTCGGTAACTTGAGCATGCTGCTGGGAATTCTCAGTCTTGCCGGCTTGGGGTGGGCTTTTGTTCAACCTCGTCGCCTGACATGGAGTGCTTTTCTCTTGGGAGGAGCCTTGATGGGCATTCTCGGCTCCCTGTTGTCCGGAAGCCGAGGTGGCTGGATAGGCTTCCCGCTCGTACTCATCGTTCTTTATCGAAGCTATGGCAGTCAGCTTTCTCTTAGACTCAAGCTTGCTATCTTCGGTGGCGTGCTGGCAGCAGCAGCAGTGGTATTTTTCATGCCTCAGACAGGGGTGCAAGAAAGAGTAATTCAGGCATTCAATGATATTGCTTGGTATCTTTCTGGGGATTCACAGGAGACATCATTGGGAGCGCGTTTCGAGATGTGGAAGGGAGCCACTCACTTGATCGCTGATAAACCTTTTCTGGGGTGGGGTGAAATCGGTTATCAGTCCGGAATGGCCTCATTGGCTGAGCAAGGCTTAGTGAATCCGTCCATTCTTCAATTCGGCCACGCGCATAACGAATTCCTGGATGCTTTCGCTAAACGGGGGGTCGTCGGGCTGACCGTTTTGTTGCTGCTCTACCTCGTGCCCATGCGCCTTTTCGGGCGCTACCTGCGTCACGACAATCTCGAGGTACGTTCGGTCGCCGTGGCAGGGGTATTGCTCAGCGTTGCCTATATCGATTTTGGTCTGTCCCAGGTGTTTCTCACCCATAACAGTGGCGTCATGATGTTCGCTTTTCTGCTGGCCATATTGTGGGGCGTGCATGGCCACCATCGTCGCTGTCTGGCGTCACGAACCTAGAATGCGGTGCTGACAGCATGCAAAGGGCGGCCAGTGCCGCCCTTTTTACGTTTTATCGGCAAGATCATGATCGTCTCGAATGACCCGTACTCGCGTCTGCTCCTTGGTCCACTTGCCCGCCTTCTTGTCGATGTACTGAAAGTGCTCGTTGGTGAAGCTTCCCTGATTGCAGGCGTAGCGGTAGGGCACCGTAGGCACCATGGCGGGGTCGAGGTGCTGATTGAAGACGCCGGGGCCGGTCAGCTCGAACACGTTGGTGAGCGTGTTCGCCTCGATATTGCGCTGGACCTGGTCGATCAGGGTGCGCAGGTTGGGGTTCTCGGCCTGGCTCGCAATGAAGTAGTTACTGATTTCGCCGCGCCGTGTGGTAACAAAGAGCTCCGGGGTGTCTTTTCCGATCACGCAGCCAAGTGGCCAGACCGCATGGGCATCGATATCCAGGTAGACCCCGCCGTGATGATAGAGCACCAGCAGTCGCCAGAAGTCCGCCTGGGCGGCGCCGATCTGCAGCCGAGCGTAGTTCTGGTTGATGCGCGTGTCGAAGTGACGGGCGATGAACGCCTGGCGCGCCTCGGTGATCATGAAGCGGTATTCGAAGCGTGGCGCCATCAACCGGTTGAAGAGGTAGTTCAGATAGACCGGCAGGGTGACGCGGTCGGTGAAGTTGGTCTGCCACAGCGTACGGGGTATGGCCGTCTGATCATGGGGTTTCAAAAGCGGCGGCGCGTAGGCGGGCAACGTGAAGCGCTTGTTCGGCGCCAGCGCGTGGAATGCGTAGCTTGAAAGCTTGGTGATGTTGGCGACAAGCTTGATCACTCGGCTTGCCGCCACGATGATCAGGCGACTGGCATTGCTGGGTTGGGTCATGAGAAGCCCGTTTCTTTCCCTCAGAAAAGCGCTATCTTACCCGCAATATTGTGTCACCAGCCACCTTGCCCCTCGAGAAGGCTCAGCACGTTGTTGTCGATGGCGAGCTTGAAGTCCGCCGTGGCAAGCACCATCGCATCTCCCGCGCGCACCACCCGGGTGCTCACGTAGATGTAGTCCTGGCCTTGGGCATAAGTGCCCATCAGAATCGAGCGGGCGTTGCTCTGGGAGCTCAACCTTTGTACCTGGCGCGACAGGATCAGCTCGCCCACGTTCTCCTCAATGAACATGCTATCGCGCATCTTCACCTCGCGAACCTGCATGCCCTGCTGGGCTAGCGCCGAGGCCATGATTTCGGAGCTGATGCGCCCGAAGGTGGAGGAGGTGGTGAGGTTGTCGATACTCACGAAGGTGGCGGCGATCATCGGGCTGTAGCGAGTCAAGGCAGGGTTGCCGGCCATCATCTGTGCGGCGGCCTCGTGAGCCAGCTGGGAGAGATCCGGCGGCGGTGGCTCCTGCGGGCGGCTCTGGTTGTTTGCGCAGCCGCTCAGCATCAGCGCGCCGAGCAGCGAAAGCACCAGCAGGGCGCGGCGGCGGGGAAAGAGGGCAAAGAGTCCGGAAACGATTGCGTGCATGGCCTTACCAGGTATTGGTGAGCGGAACGGAAGGCTCGACGGGCGTGTAGGCCCGTTGGGGCGCGTACTGGCGCCGATCGCCCTTGTTGATGTAATAGATGTTGGACGACGAATAGAGAATGCGCTCGTCGTCGATCACCTGAGTGGTGACGATGATCTCTTCATTGCCGGTGTAGGTCCAGCTGCCGCTGGTGACATCCGCCACCATGGCGGCGGGAATCAGCCCGAGCGCCGGTTCGCTCCAGCGGTTGATCGGAATGGTGGCCACCGCCACGCCCGCCGCCAATGCCGTAAAGGCTCCTACAGGAGGACGCACGAAGCTTCTATCGCGGTGCTCGACCACCTCGACGCCGACCACGACTTCGGCGCTGTTGCTGGTGGGGACGGTGGTCACGTTGGCGCCGCGCGTCACCAGCTCGCTGGTCAGCAGGGCGCGAAAGCCGCGATCGAACTCCCCGCCGCTATAGGCGACGTAGCCTTCCGGGTTGGGGTCCTGGATGTGCAGGTCGCGAAAGCGTACTCGCTCGCGCTGGAGGATCTGGCCGGCTTCGTGGCGGGCCAGCACTTCCCAGTGATGAGCGGCCTGCATGCGCTGCTGCTCGGTGTAGGGGTAGGTCGTGGCGATCGGTACCTGAGAAGTATTGGCGTAGAAGCAACCACTCAACGCAAGGCTTGATAGCCCCACACCAAGCGCGCACCCGAAACGATGTGTTACGGCTAAAAGGCGGGTATACACCGGCTAGTTCCTTCTCTTCGCAAAAGGGCTTTTTGATAGACTAGGCCTTCTAGCCTGAAGCTTACACCTTGGGTATCGACCGCCAGGTGAAAAACTTGAATGAGTAGAGTTCCCCATGCTTGAAGACCACCGGGGCGGCCCGCGCCACGACTCGCTGATGTCCGCCTATTCGCAGGAAGACGGCAACAGCGGCTGGATGATCAGTTACATCGATATCATGACCCTGCTAGTGGCGCTGTTCGTGGTGATCATCGCCGCCGCCGATATCAGCCCCGGCGGCGCCCAGGAGGATACCCTCGTCGGTGCTGATCAAGACACGCCGGTGCCGGCGCTGGAAGTCCCCCTGCCGGAGTCGCTTCAGCGCGCCGCCCCCGCGCTGCCGGCGCCGATTCCCGGCGAGCTGAGCCCGGTCGCGGTCAGCGCCGCGCTCGGAGTGGTCGGCCCGCAGGCTCGGCGCCCGGTCGTCCCTGCACCGAGCGCTCCGCCGGCGCTGCTTGCGCGTCGCGACGTTGCCATCGAGGCGGTCATCGACGATGCGCCGTTGCAGCCCGCCCCGGTGCTCGAGTGGCTGCTGCCCACGCCGCTGTTTGCCTCAAGCGCCGGCGAAGGCCCGCCGGTACAGGCACCGCCGCCGATGGCGGACTACATGGTGATCCTCACCGACCGCCCCCCGGTCAACGTAGTCGCCCTCGACGAGTCGGCGATCCAGGGCGCCGTCGGTGTGGCCGAGCGCTTGAACGCGCGCGTGGCCGAATCCCCCTACCTGCCCAATCTCGAAGGCGTCGAGGTCGCACGCGTGGCTGAAGGCATCAGCCTTCGTGTACAGGACCAGCTGCTGTTCCCCTCCGCCGAGGCCGAGTTGACAGACGGCGGCACGGTCCTGGTGGGCTCGCTGCTGGAAACCATCCAGCGCTTCGATGGCGAAGTGTGGGTAGAGGGGCACTCGGATAGCCGGTCGATCAATACCCCGGCATTCTCCTCCAACTGGGCGCTTTCAAGCGCCCGCGCCATCGCCATCGTCGAGGCACTGGAGGCGGCGGGCGTGGCACCTTCGAGGCTGCGCGCGGTGGGGCTGGCGGATACCCGGCCCTTGGCGGATAACGCAACGCCCGAGGGGCGCACGCGCAACCGGCGGGTCGAGGTGGTCATTCACGTCGAATGAAAGATGGCGAATAAACCAGGCGAGTAGTTCAGGCGAATAGAACGTGCGAATAGAACGTGCGAATAGAAAGTGCGAATAAAAAAAGACCCGCCGGGGGTGGGCGGGTCAGTAAGGGCTTGGCTCGGTGTAGTCTGCTGGCATCAGGTGAGGGGTGTACCAAGGGTGCCAGCAGGTACAATTCGAGTATAGCCTTCCTCAGGCCTTTGCCAAGTTTTTTTATAATTTTCTGCTTGGCTGTTCATCTCTTGTCCAAGTTATTTTCCTTCCATCACCTCATCTCATGCTCTTCCATGGTGCGGCTTGAATGCTCGACGATGGTGCATCTGATCAATGCGGCGTTTGAAATTCTGCTAACCGGCTGATGCATTTAAATAAAAATGCATTGGCACATAACCTGCTAATCAAAAGCCATGATCGCGCACATGGTGCTGATCGTTTGCAGGCCAATCATGTTTGCAGGCCAATCATTGAAGACAGGTGATGTCATGTCGGAACACGCCCGCGCCGCGTCACAACGTGCCCCCGAGACTGCCGCGATCGACCCGGCCCTCAGGCCGCGCCTGGTCGTCACCGATTTGGACGGCTCACTGCTGGATCACGACAGCTACGATTTCTCGCCCGCCCGTGCGGCGCTTTCGCGTCTCAAGGCGCTCGGGGTGCCGGTGATTCCGGTCACCAGCAAGACCCGCGCCGAGCTTGCGCCGCTGCGCGAGGCGCTGGGCCTTACCTCCACGCCTTTCGTGGCCGAGAACGGTGCGGTGATCGGGTTGCCGCCGGGGTGGTGCCACCCTCGGCTGGATCGCCCTGGCGACGCCCGGGACAGCATGGTCGTCAAGCACACCGGGGTAGACAACGCCTTCATTCGCGCGCGGCTCGACGTCTGGCGCCAGCGCCTGAACGTACGCTTCACGCGGATGGGCGAGATGTCCGTCGAGAAGGTGGTCGCGCTGACCGGGCTCGACGACGCCCGCGCCATTGCCGCCCGCAAGCGCCAAGGCAGCGAGCCGCTGATCTGGGAAGACGATGCCGCCGCTCTCGACGCCTTGCGCCAGGCGCTGGCCGGCGATGGGCTGACGCTCACCCAGGGTGGGCGCTTTCATCACGCCATGGGCGCGACCTCGGACAAGGGCCGCGCAGTGACGTGGCTGATCAAGCGCTTTCGCTCGCTGCGCGGCAGCATGCCGCTGACGCTGGGGCTGGGCGATGGCCCCAACGATATCGAGATGCTCGAAGCGGTGGATCAGGCGGTGGTCATCAAGGGCGCTCATCACCTGGCGGTGAACCCTGCAAGCGACGCGCTCTATCGCACCCGCGCAAAGGGTCCGACGGGCTGGGTCGAAGGACTCATTCACTGGTGGGGCGCGCAGGACGAGCGTCTCGCCAGCCTGGCTCTAGGCATTGACGATCACGAACTCGACGATCACGAGCTCGATGGTCACGACGCAAAGCGAATCAAGGAGGATACGCCATGAGCGACTTTCATCAGAATGGCCTGATCACGGACTTTCATAACCTCACCCGGCGCCCGGTCGAGGAGCTTGAGCGTGACTTGGTGCGCTTTGGTGCCCGCCGGCCGATGGGGCTGATCCTGCCATCGCTGTTTTCAGAGCTCGAGGGGCCGGCGCTGTCGGCCATCGTCGACGAGCTCGCCAAGGTGCCGTATCTCGACGAGATCGTGATCGGGCTCGATCGCGCCGACCGCGAGCAGTTCCTGTTCGCCCGCGAGTTCTTCGCCAGGCTACCCCAGCATACGCGCATCCTGTGGAACGACGGCCCGAGGCTTCGAGCGCTGGATGCCGAGCTCGACGAGCATGGCCTGGGGGCGCTGGAACCGGGCAAGGGGCGCAACGTATGGTACTGCGCGGGCTACATGCTGGCCTCTCACCGCTCGTCGGTGGTGGGTCTTCACGACTGCGATATCCTGACCTACGACCGGGCGCTGCTGGCGCGGCTGATGTACCCGGTCGCCCACCCGCAGTTCGACTACAGCTTCTGCAAGGGCTACTACCCGCGTATCGCCGAAGGCCGCTTGAATGGGCGCGTTTCGCGGCTGATGGTCACGCCGCTTTTGCGCGCGCTGAAGACCGTCTGCGGGCCGCTGCCGTATCTGGACTATCTCGATAGCTTCCGCTATCCGCTTTCCGGCGAGTTCGCCATGCGCCGCGACGTGCTCGAGGGCATTCGCATCCCGGCGGACTGGGGGCTCGAGATCGGCGTGCTTTCGGAGCTTCAGCGCAACTATTCGCTGCGCCAGATCTGCCAGGTGGATATCGCCGACGGCTACGATCACAAGCACCAGCCGGTGAGCGAGGACGACCCGACCGGCGGGCTCAACCGCATGAGCCTGGATATCGCCAAGGCGCTCTACCGAAAGCTGGCCACTCAGGGTATCACCTTCAGCAGCGAGGATTTTCGCACCTTGAAGGCGACCTACTACCGGCTGGCGCTGGATCTGATCGAAGCCTACGACCACGACGCCACCATGAACGGGCTGAGCCTCGATCGCCACTGCGAGGAGCAGGCGGTGGAACTTTTCGCCAGCAACCTGCTGGAGGCGGGCAACCTGTTTCTCGACAACCCCCGCGAGCGGCCCTTCATTCCCAGCTGGAACCGGGTGCAGGCCGCAGTGCCGAATCTGCTCGCGCGCATGCACGAGGCGGTGGAGCGCGACAACCAAGGCGATGTCTGACGCCTTCGGTTGCATTCCCGAAAGGCAGGGCCTGAAAGGCACGACGCCCACGCTTGCGAGCGTGGGCGTCGTGTTTTCGTCAGACCCCCGAGCCTAGAAGTCGTCGGGGGAGGGCAGGCTGGCGCTGCCCGCCGGTGAGGCCATGGCCGGTGCGCTCGATGAGGCGATGCGGAAGTTGGCGACCCGCTGGCGCAGCTGGTCGCTCAGCGTCGCAAGCCGTTGGGTGGCGTGGTTGCTTTGCTGGACGAGCCCGGCGTTTTGCTGGGTCATCTGATCCATCTGGGTCACCGCGAGGTTGACCTGCTCGATGCCGCTGCTCTGTTCGCGGGTCGCGGCGGAGATCTCCTGCACCAGGGTGCTCAACTGCTGGATATCCTCGACCACGCGATTGATCACCCCGCCGGTGTCGCGCACCCGTTCGCTGCCTTGTGCTACCTTGACGCCCGAGTCCTCGATCAACTTCTTGATTTCCTGGGCGGCGGCGGCGGAACGGCTGGCGAGGTTGCGCACTTCACTGGCCACCACCGCGAAGCCGCGACCTTGCTCGCCGGCGCGCGCCGCCTCTACCGAAGCGTTGAGGGCCAAGATGTTGGTCTGGAAGGCGATGGCATCGATGGTATTGACGATGCTGCTCATCTGCGCGGCGCTCTCGTCGATGGCCTCCATGGTGCTTACCACCGTGGTCATGGCGTCGCTGCCACGCCGGGCGTTCTGGGCCGTGGTCGCGGCGAGCTCGCGGGCATGCTCGGCGTGCTCGGCGTTCTGCTTCACCGTGGCGGTCAGTTCTTCCATGCTCGAGGCGGTCTCGGCAAGCGAGGCGGCCTGCTGCTCGGTGCGGGTGGAAAGCTCCTCGTTGACGCCGACGATGCGCTCCACGCCGTCATTGACCTGATCCGCACCCTGGTTGATGTCCCCGATGGTGCTCGCCAGCGCTTCGCGCATGCGGTTGATATCGAACAGCAGGCTGCGGCGATCACTGGCTGCGAGCGTGGTGCTGCGGGTCAGGTCGCCATCGGCGATGTGACTGACCACCGTGGCCGCGTAGCGCGGGTCGCCTCCGAGCCGCTTGGCTACGTCGCGAATCACCCAGCCCATCAGCAGCGCCACGGGAATGCCCACCAGCAGCAGCGCGATCAGCGAGCGAAGCAGACTGTCGACGAAGGCTTCGTCGATGTCGTCCACATAGACCCCGGCGCCGTAGGCCCAACCCCAGTCCGCCAGGTAGGCGAAGTAGCTGATCTTGGGAAACTGCTCGTCGCCGGAGTCGATGCGCTGGGAGAAGTAGTCGACGAAGCCGCCCCCGTTTTGCGCTGCGTCGAGCAGCGCCTGGTAAAGGTACATGCCGCTCGAGTCCCGGAAGGTGCTCATGTCGTCACCGGGTTCGCGACGCGGGTGGGAGACGATGTCCAACTGATCGTTGAAGGCGAAGATGTACTCGCCGTCGCCGAATCGGGCATTGGCGATGCTCTCGATGGCACGGGCCTGCGCTTCTTCGTGGGTCAGCTCGCCGCTGCGCGCACGGGCCTGAAGACTTTCGAGCTGATACCCCAGGCTCTCAACGACGTACTGGAGGCTCGTGCGTCGCTCCTGTTCGATGGTTTGTCGGGTGTCCCAGCTCAGCCAGCCGACCAGCAGCAGCATGGCCAGGCAGATTACCGAGAGAATGCCCCAGAGGCGTTGGTTCAACGTCAGTCGCGTCATGGTTTTCCTGAGTACATGTAAGAATCGAAGATGCATCACATATCGGCAGGAAAGGGCGGGGCATGAGTTTGAAACGGATTAATTATTCGTAGTGCGCCGGACGACGGAACCCCGCGTCATACGCGGGGTTCGGCGCATTGCGTTGCCCGGCTCGAGCAGCGCTATCGCGGCGCTTCGCCGCCCATCATTTCGATCAGCCGGTCATGCCCCGGAAGACCCTCGATGCGATCCAGGCGCACGGCGCCATCGGTTTCGCGCTTGAACGCGCTGGTGGGGGTGGCATGAAGACCGAGCTCGTCGAACAGCTGGTTGTTGGTGTAGACCTGCTCCTCGATCGCCACGCTTTGGGCGCTGGCGGTGATCGGTTCACCTTCGCTGTGAGCGGCGAGCGCCTGTTCGGGGTCATCCGCAGCGAGCAGGGTTGCGGCCAGCGCTGGGCTGTTCGGGGCAAGAATGCCGACCAGAATGTGGCGAATCTGCACCTCGCCGGCCTCGACCCAGGGACGCGTCTGGCGCCACAGCGCCTTGCAGTAGGTACAGTTCGGGTCGGTGAACATGTACACCCTGCGCGGGGCGTCGGTGCTGCCATCCTGGACCCAGTGGCTCTGCTCCAGGCTTTGCCAGGTCTGCGCCTCGAGCGGAGCGCGCACGTGAGTCTCGAGCGCCGCCTCGGAGAGGTTCTCGCCCTGGGCATCGAACAGCGTGCCGATGATCGCGTGTTCGCCATCCGGGGTGAGGTAGATCACCATCTCCTGGCCCGGCGAGCTGGCCCCGAAGCCGACCAGCCCGCCAGGGGCATCAAAGCGCTCGTGAATCTCGAGACCGCGCTCGCGCAGGGCGTCGATGGGGGCGGGCAGCGGCGCGTCGGCGGCAAGGGCCGCGTTCAGGCTTGTGCTCGCAAGCGCAAGGGTCAGAAGCGATCTGGCAAGGGGCATGGCATTTTCCGTGTGGCTGCTAGTCGAGGCCCCAGTAGACCACAGCCCGGGCTAGCCTGCCTGCTCGTTGACCAGCCAGCGCGTCGCGTAGGGGGCAAGAGGCGCGTCGACAGGCCCCGCCGTGGGGCCCTCGAGCACGCGCCAACCGTCCTGGCCGAGCGCCTCGATAAGGGCCGAGCCGGTCTCGTCGAGCGGCACGGGCCGGTCGGTGACGTTGAAGAGTGCCAGCAGTCGGCGGCCGTCTTCGAGCGGCCCGCGTTCGATGGCCAGCAGGTGGTCGGGCGTGGCCAGCACGCGCTGGGCGGCACCGGGATGAAAGCAGGGTTCCGCGCGGCGCAGGGCGAGCAGCGCGCGCAGGGCGTGGAATACGTCGTGGGTCGGGGTCGAGGGGCTTGCCAGCAGCAGTTCGAGCTCGTTGCTTGGCCATTGGCGGCGGTTGATCGAACGCAGCCGCCCGCTGCGCTCCACGCCTTCCACATCGTTGAGCGAGCCGGTCAGCGTGTGGATGTAGAGCGCAGGGATGCCCTGCAGGGAGAGCATGATCGCCTGGCTGCAGAGAAAGCGGGCGATCTGCCAGGGGTCCGGTCCGCGCCGGGTGCCGCGCATCGCCTCGAACCAGGTAATGTTGATCTCGTAAGCGGTATCGCTGCCATCGGGGTTGCTGCGCATGCTGACGAAGCCACCGAAACGGTGCATCAGCTCGAGCAGCGCATCGCGCTCGTGATCCGGCAGCAATCCCTCCAGTGGGCGCACGCCGATGCCATCGTGGCTGGCCGTGAAGTTGAGATAGGTGCAGGAATTCGGTAGCTCGGGCAGGCCCGCGAGCCACTCCTGAAGCGTTGCGGCCTCGCCCCGGGTGAGCGTATGCAGCAGCAGCGGCGGCAGAGCGAACTGGTACACCATGTGCGCTTCGTCAGCGATGCGCACGGGGTCGGGGGCGTTCGATGCCAGCCGCTCCAGGCCGAAATAGCTGATGTTCTCCGCGTGGGGCACGTTGGTTTCGGTGATCAACAGCGTGTTGGGCGCGACCTCGTCGACGATGGCGCGCAGAAGCCGCACCACGGTGTGAGTTTCCGGCAGGTGAATGCAGGTCGTGCCCAGGCGCTTCCACAGAAACGCCACGGCGTCCAAGCGCACGATGCTCACGCCTTGCAGCAGGTAGAACAGCAGTATGCCGACGAACTCCAGCAGCACGTCAGGGTTCTCGAAATTCAAATCGATCTGATCATCCGAGAAGGTGGCCCACAGGTGGCGCGTGCCCCGGCGGGTGGCGACCGGCACCAGCAACGGGCTGCTGCGCGGCCGAGTCACCTGGGAGACGTCGGTGTCGGGGTCCACCTCGATGAAGAAGTCGCGCCCGGGCAGGCTTCCGGTCAGGTAGTCGACGAACCACAGCGACTCACGCGAGACGTGGTTGAGCACCAGATCGCCCATCAGGTCGAAATGGCGTGAAAGCTCGCGAATGTGCGACCAGTCGCCGAGCGCCGGGTTGACTTCGCGGTAATGGATGACCGAAAAGCCGTCGTCGCTGCTCCAGGGAAAGAAGGGCAGCACGTGAACGCCGCTGATCACGCCGTCGAGATGGCGGCGCAGGAAGTCGCCCAGCACCGTCAGTGGCGGCGTGTCGTCGGCAACGATCGAGTCGCCGTAGCTGATCACCCACTGATCCTTCTCGCTCCAAAGCGGTGCACCGCGCTCGCCGTCGAGCACTCGGCGGGGAGTGATTGCTGGGGTGCCATCCTGGCTTTCGCCCCGCGCGCGGGCCTCGTTGAAGTACGCCACGTGCTGGCCGATACGCCGCGCTACCTCGCCTGCACGCTCGCCATACAAGTGGGTCAAGTGGCGGTGGAGCGTCTTTTCGAAGTGCGTCATGGGCGCCTCTTTTTTGGACATCGAAAGGGATGTAACAAACGCTGCAGCTTGTGTGCCAAATCGTTACAATGCTAGGTTAAGGCCGCGTTAAATAAAAAGGGTGGGCCCGTGGCGCCCTTTTTGATAACGCGATCTGACGCCCCACGTTACTATCACTGCTCTCATCATAGGTTGACGGTCATGCATTGCCCTTTTTGTGGTGCCAACGATACTCGGGTGACCGATTCGCGCCTGGTGGCCGATGGCGATCAGGTACGTCGGCGTCGGCAGTGTGCCAGTTGCCAGGAGCGCTTCACCACCTATGAAACCGCCGAGCTCATCATGCCGCGTGTGGTGAAGTCCGATGGCTCCCGGGAAACCTTCGAAGAGCGCAAGCTGCGTGCCGGCATGCTGCGCGCGCTCGAGAAGCGCCCGGTCAGTGCCGAGGCGATCGAGGCCTCTGTTGAACGCATTCGCCAGTCGCTGCGCGCCCAGGGCGAGCGCGAGGTCAACGCCCGCGACATCGGCGAGGCGGTCATGAAGGCGCTTAGCGGTCTCGATCAGGTCGCCTACATCCGTTTTGCCTCGGTCTACCGCAAGTTCCAGGACCTCGACGAATTCCGCGCCGAGATCGACCGGCTGGCGCAGACCCCGAAAGGCGAGAAGAGCTGATGCAGGACTTGACCACGCGCGATAGCGCCTACATGGCCCGCGCCATTGCGCTTGCGCGCAAGGGACTCTACACCACCGACCCCAATCCCCGGGTGGGCTGCGTGATCGTGAAGGGTGAGGGAGCCTGCGCCCGTATCGTCGGCGAAGGTTTCCACGCGCGGGCCGGCGAAGCCCACGCCGAGATTCACGCCCTGAACGCTGCCGGTGAGGGCGCGCGCGGCGCCACCGCCTACGTGACCCTCGAGCCATGCTCGCATACCGGGCGCACCGGCCCCTGCGCTGTGGCGCTGATCGAGGCCGGCGTTGCCCGCGTGGTCGTGGCGATGGTCGACCCCAACCCCCAGGTGAGCGGGCGCGGCATCGTGCTGCTCGAACAGGCCGGCATTCGCGTGGCGGTGGGGCTGCTCGAAGACGAGGCCCGGGCGCTCAACCCCGGCTTCGTTTCGCGCATGAGCCGGGGCCTGCCTTTCGTGCGGCTCAAGATGGCCATGAGCCTGGATGGGCGCACCGCCATGGGCTCGGGACAGTCGCAGTGGATCACCGGGCCCGAAGCGCGCCGCCAGGTGCAACGCCTGCGCGCCCGGTCGAGCGCGATTCTGTGCGGCGTGGAGTCGGTGATCATGGACGACTCGCGCCTGACCCTGCGTCCCGAGCAGCTCGGGCTCCCCGACGGCGAGGCAATCGCTCGCCGCCAGCCGCTTCGCGTGATCATGGACTCCACCCTGCGCCTGCCGCTGGCCGCCGCGTGCCTGCGCGAGCCGGGCCAGACGCTGGTGATCACCACCGACGCGCACAGTGAAGAGAAACGCCGCAAGCTCGAGGCGGCCGGTGCGCATATCCACGTGATGCCCGCCTACCAGGCTGGCCGGGTGTCGCTGGCCGACATGCTGCGTTTTCTGGCAAGCGATCATCAGGTCAACGAAGTGCTGGTGGAAACCGGCGCCACGCTCGCCGGTGCCCTGCTCGATGCCGGGCTGGTCGACGAGCTGCAGCTTTTTGTCGCGCCCACGCTCATGGGCGGCGAGGCGCGTCCGCTGTTCGCGTTGCCGGGGCTGACCGAGATGGCGGACCAGAAGCGTCTGGACATACAGGACGTGCGCGCCGTCGGACGCGACTGGCGCATCATTGCAAGGCCCGTCGAGCGCGCTGCTCAGGTGCCGGGTACGTAAAATCTGGCGCGCGCAGGGTAGTCAAGGTACCCTGACGCGCTGAATCGCATACGCGTCGAATCGCATGAGGGTCGCGCGACCACTGTTTGGGAGATTCCATGGTGAACACCTCGTCCGAGGGGCTGTCCCCGATTGCAGAGCTCGTGGAGGATATCCGCCAGGGCAAGATGGTGATCCTCATGGACGATGAGGATCGCGAGAACGAAGGCGATATCATCATGGCCGCCGAGAAGGTGCGCCCGGAGCACATCAACTTCATGGCGCGCCACGCCTGCGGGCTGATCTGCCTGCCGATGACCCGCGAGCGCTGCGAGCGGCTCGAACTGCCGCTGATGGTGGGCAACAACGGTTCCGGTTTCGGCACCAAGTTCACGCTCTCCATCGAGGCGCGCGACGGGGTGACCACGGGCATTTCCGCCGCCGACCGTGCACGCACGGTGCAGGCCGCGGTGGCCCCGGGCGCGCGCGCCCGCGACATCGTCCAGCCCGGCCACATCTTTCCGTTGATGGCCGAGCCCGGCGGCGTGCTGCGTCGCGCAGGCCACACCGAGGCGGCCTGCGACCTGGCGGCGCTGGCCGGGTGCGACCCGAGCGGCGTGATCTGCGAGATCATGAACGACGACGGCACCATGGCCAGGCGTCCGGAGCTCGAGGCCTTCGCTCGCAAGCACGATATCAAAATGGGCACCATTGCCGACCTGATCCACTACCGCATGGTGAACGAGCAGACCGTCGAGCTGGTCGAGGCGACGTCGGTCGCCACCACCCAGGGCGAGCTCATGCTGCATGTGTTCCGCGATCGCATTCAGGGAGCTCATCACCTGGCGCTGGTCAAGGGTCGCCCTTCGCCTGAAGAGGTGACCACGGTGCGCGTGCACCTGGCCGACACCCTGCGCGACGTGCTTGGACTCAAGAAGGCCGCCTCCGGTCGCTGGCCCGCCCAGCAGGCGCTCGAGGAGATCGCCGCCGCTCCCGCCGGGGTGCTGGTGCTGGTCGACGAGGGCCACCCAAGCGTCGACCTCAAGGAGCAGCTCGACGTGTTCCTGGGCCGCGTGCAGCCGCCGCGCACCAGCGACTCAGATGGCGCCGGCAACTACCTGACCATCGGCACCGGCTCGCAGATCCTGCGCTATCTGGGCGTGGGCAAGATGCGCCTTCTGAGCTCGCCCTGGAAGTTCTCGGCGCTTTCGGGGTTCGATCTGGAAGTGGTCGAGCGGCTCGGCCCCGACGACAACGCTCCCCGGTAGATCGTCGCCAGGGCCGGCCCCGGCGCGCACGAGTGAATGTCACGAGCAGGTTTCAAGAGCAGATTTAACGAGTAGGAAGAAAAGAGATGCAATCGCTTTCCCAAGTTGAAGGTACCTTCGTCGACGTCGATGGCCGCTACGTGATCGTGGTGGGTCGCTTCAATCACCACGTGGTCGACAGCCTCGTGGAAGGCGCGGTAGACAGCCTGACGCGCCACGGCGTCGATGCCGACAACATCCATATCGTCCACGTGCCTGGCGCCTGGGAGCTTCCGCTGGCGGTCAAGCGCGTGCTCACCACCCTGAAGCCGGACGCGGTCATCGCCCTCGGTGCGGTCATCCGCGGCGGCACGCCGCACTTCGAGTACGTGGCTGGTGGCTGCAACACCGCCATCAACCACCTGCAGCTCGAGTTCGACACGCCCGTGGCCAACGGCGTGCTGACCGTCGAGTCCATCGAGCAGGCGATCGAGCGCGCCGGCACCAAGGCGGGCAACAAGGGCACCGAAGCCGCCATGGCGGCGATGGAGATGGTCTCGCTGCTGCGAGCACTGCCCATGGGAGAGCCGTCATGAGCGAGCGTCAGGCGCGCAAGCCGAGCGCGGCCCAGCAGGGGCGCCGCGCCGCCCGCGAGCTGACCGTCCAGGCGCTCTACCAGTGGCACATGACCGGCAAGTCCGCCTCTACCGTCGAGGCGGAGTTTCGTAGCCAGCTCGCCGACGACGATCTCGAGGATCACGAGAACTGGGTCAAGGTGATGCAGATCGCCGACAAGGCGCTGTTCCATACGCTGCTGCACGAAACCGTGCGCCACAAGGCGGAACTCGACCGCGAGATCGCCCCGCTGCTGGATCGCCGCCTCGAGGATCTCGATGCCATTGAGCTTGCCATCCTGCGTCTGGGCGCCTATGAACTCGCCAATCGCCTGGAAGTGCCCTACCGGGTGGCGATCAACGAAGGCGTGGAGCTTGCCAAGTCCTTTGGTGCCACCGACGGCCACAAGTACGTCAACGGCATCCTCGACAAGCTTGCCATTCGCTTGCGCAGTGCCGAGGTCAGCGCGCGCCGTCAGTAGGGCGCCGCTGTCCTGCGTTGAGAAGCCCTCGTGCTCGGCGAATTCGATCTCATTGAACGGTTTTTGAAGCCCGCCCGGGTAAGCGCCGCACACAGCGGCGTGGCACTCGGTGCGGGTGACGATGCCACCGTACTCACCCCCGAACCGGGCCACCAGCTGGTGGTCAGCGTCGATACATCGCTCGTTGATGTCCACTTCCCCGCCGATGCGCCCGCCGAGGCGATCGGGCACCGGGCGCTGGCGGTGGCGCTGAGCGATCTGGCCGCCATGGGCGCGCGCTCGCGCTGGTGCCTGATGGCGCTCAGCCAGCGCCATGACGCCTTTGCCGACGAGGCCGCCGCCACTACCTGGTACGCGGATTTTTCCCGTGGTTTTCACGCGCTGTGCGAGGCATTCGATACGGTGCTGGCCGGTGGTGACGTCACCGCCGGCGCGCTCGGCATCAGCGTCACCGTGATGGGCGAGACGCCCAGCGGCCGGGCACTGACCCGGGCCGGCGCTCGGCCCGGCGACGTCATTGCCGTAACCGGGGCGCTTGGCGGCGGTGCCGGCGGGCTACATCTATGGCAACGCGGCGAGCGGGACATGACGCATCCGCTCGTCAAACGTTATCTGCTGCCCACCCCGCGCCTCGAGGCGGGCCTGCGCCTGCGCGGGCTCGCCAGCGCCGCGATCGACGTCTCCGACGGGCTCTTGGCTGATCTTGGCCACCTGCGTCGCGCCTCCGGCGTCGGCGCTGAGCTTGACGAGGCGGCGTTGCCGCCGGCCGCCGGACTTCTCGAGGCGCTCGGCGAGCGCGAGGCGGTGGCGGCGATGCTCGGCGGCGGCGACGATTACGAGCTGCTGGTCACGCTGGCGCCGGACAACGTTGCCAAGGCTCGGCAGGCGCTCGCCAAGTGTGACGTGGCGCTCACCGTGATCGGGCGTTGCAGCGAGCAGCCCGGTGTGCGCGGCGTCGAGGCTGCGCGCGAAGGGTGGCAGCACTTTCAAGGGGAGAGGCCATGAATCAGGCACCTGGTAGCGTCTGGCGACGCCCTACCCATTTTTTCGCCTTCGGCCTGGGCAGCGGCATGGTGCCCTGGGCGCCGGGCACCTTCGGCACGCTGGCCGCAATTCCGTTTTTCTGGCTGATGGCGGATCTGCCGCTAGGCTGGTACATGAGCTTGGTGTTCGTCGCTTTCGTGGTTGGCGTGTGGCTGTGCGACAAGACCTCCCACGATCTCGGCGTACACGACCACTCCGGCATCGTCTGGGACGAGTTCGTCGGCTACTGGATCACCATGGCCGCCGTACCGTTCTCCTGGGAGGCGGCGCTTTGGGGGTTCGTGGTGTTTCGTATCTTCGACGTCTTCAAGCCCTGGCCGATCCGCTGGGCGGATCGCCGCGTGGCGGGGGGCTTCGGCATCATGATCGACGATGTCTTGGCGGGTATCTACGCCTGGAGCACCATGCACCTGTGGTTCTGGCTACACTGAAGGCCAACGCCTTCGCCGATGTGGCTTGAGCCCGGCCTGTCTGGGTCGAAAATTGCACGACCAGCGGCGTCATTCATGAAGCTGTCCGAGGAGATGGCATGCGCAAGGAACGTCTCATCGTCCCGATCATTGTGACCCTGACCGTGATCTGGGCCGTGGCGCAGCTGATTTCGAGCGTACTGTTCGAACGTAGCCTGAACCAGGCGCTGGAGGATCTCGAGGCCCGCGGCGAATGGCGCGTCAGCCGAACCGAAAGTCATCAAGGGTGGTTGACCTCACGAGGGCGGCTTTCGCTGTCGCCGCTGCTTGGTCGTCCCTGGCGGCTCGAGCTGACCTACGATGCCCGCCATGGCCTCTTGACCACCGACGTCCAAGGCACCGTCGTGCCGCGTCTGGACAGCGCCTTGCAAAAGGCGGTTGGCGAGGTATCGGCGTTGTCGCTGCCGCGTTGGGAAGGGCGCTACCATACGCTTACCGGCAAGAGCGAGCTGCGCCTGGCGCTGGCGCCGTTCATCATTCAGCAAAACGGCCGCGAGCTCGACGTGCGCGGCGCCCGACTGCGCCTCGAGGGCGTCTTCGGGGACTGGCGCCTGCGCGCGCGCTTTGATCAGCTCACCTTGAGCGACGGCCAGGCCTACCTCACCCTGGGGCCAACGACGCTCGAAAGCCGCTACACCTACATCGAGGATGCCTACCACTTCGCCCAGCGCGACCACCTGCACGTCGAGTCCGCGACGCTGTTCTATCCCGCCTTCGAAGTCCAGGTCGAGCCCATCGACCTCAACAGCGATATGGTGCTCGACGAAAGCGAGTTGCGCTTGAAGGGCCGCCTGGCACTCGGTGACGTGCGCGTACCCAGCGAAGCGCCGGAGACGTCGCTGGTGAGCGGCGTTATCGAAGCCGAGCTTTCGCGGCTTAACGCCGATGCGGTGCGCAGCATCACTGCCCGACTGCGTCAGGAAGCGGCCTGGGGCGATCGCAGTCTGCCGGTGGCCGAAGGCCTACTGGCCCGCATGGAGCCCGATATCCAGGCGCTTCTGAGCGATTCGCCGCGACTCGACGTGACCGGCATCGAGCTCGAAAGCCCGCTGCTGGGAATTACCGTCAAGGCCGATGGGGCACTGTTCTTCGATGGTCGCAAGCCCGAGGCACTCAGCGTGGTGAACCTTCAGGCACCTCTCGAGCGCGGGCGCTGGAAGGACCGCATCGACGGTGATTTCGTCTGGTACGACGCACCAACCGTGGCCGCGCTTTGGCTGGGGCTTCCGCTAGGCACCCGGGAGCTTCAGTTCGACGTCATCCGCGGTGTGTGGCGGGTGAACGGACGCCCCATGCCGGAGCTGTGGCCGCAATAGGCGCGTGCCAGGGTTGAAGTTTCGCCGTACAGCCCACATTCCTTAGACAAAGCTGGGCGGCACTGGCCGCCGGTATCCGTCGATGGAGGGCGCATGAGCGACCAGGATTTCGAGCACGACAACGAACACTCCGTATGGCTGGACGACGACGCCGAGACCCATGATCACGGTGGCGAAGGCGAACACCACTCCGACGGCGAGCAGGCGCACTCGCTGGTACCGGCAAGCGACATGCTCCCTGAGCGCATCTACCTGCTCCCCATTCACAATCGTCCGTTCTTCCCGGCGCAGGTGCAGCCCTTGGTGATCAACAGGGAGCGCTGGGAGGAGACCATGCGGCGGGTGGGCAACACGCCGCACCATACGCTGGGCGTGGCTTTTGTGGGCGAGCAAGGCGTGAGCGAGCTCGACGAGGAGGGCTTTCCCGCCATTGGCACCGCGGTGAAGGTGCACAAGCTCAAGAGCGAAGACCAGCAGATCCAGTTCATCGCCCAAGGGCTTCGTCGCTTCAAGATCCAGCGCTGGCTCTCCCGAAAACCGCCTTATCTGGTGGAGGTGACCTACCCCAAGGAGCCGGTGGACGCGGAGAACGAGGAGACCCGCGCCTACGCCATGGCGATCATCAACGGCATCAAGGAGCTGCTGCCGATCAACCCGCTCTATGGTGAAGAGCTCAAGCAGTACCTCAACCGCTTCAGCCCCAACCAGCCGGGCCCATTGACCGACTTTGCCGCGGCGATCACCTCCGCCAAGGGGCCGGAGCTTCAAGACGTACTCTCGACCCTGCCCGTGGCGGAGCGTATGCACAAGGTGCTGCCGCTGCTGCGCAAGGAGATCGACGTCGCCAAGCTGCAAAGCGAGATCAGCGAGCAGGTCAACGCTCAGATGCAGGAGCGCCAGCGCGAGTTCTTCCTGCGCGAGCAGTTGAAGGTCATCCAGCGCGAACTCGGTATCTCCAAGGGCGACCGGGAGAACGACGTCGACACCTTCCGCGAGCGCTTGAAAGCCTTGAAAGTGCCCGAGCGGGTGCAAACGCGCATCGACGAGGAGCTCGGAAAGCTCGGCGTGCTCGAGACCGGCTCGCCGGAGTACGGTACCACGCGCAACTACCTCGACTGGCTCACCTCGCTCCCTTGGGGCATCACCAGCGAGGACAAGCTCGACCTGAACCATGCCCGCCAAGTGCTGGATCGTGACCACGACGGGCTGGGTGATGTGAAGGAGCGCATCGTCGAGTTTCTCGCCGAGGGCACCTTCAAGGGCGATGTCGGCGGCTCGATCGTGCTGCTGGTCGGCCCGCCCGGGGTGGGCAAGACCTCGGTAGGACGCTCGATCGCCGAGGCCCTGGGGCGCAAGTTCTACCGCTTCTCGGTAGGCGGCATGCGCGACGAAGCCGAAATCAAGGGACACCGGCGTACCTATATCGGCGCCATGCCCGGCAAGCTGGTGCAGGCCTTCAAGGAGGTCGAGGTCGAGAACCCGGTCATCATGCTCGACGAGATCGACAAGCTTGGCCAGTCCTTTCAGGGGGACCCGGCCTCGGCGCTTCTCGAGGTGCTCGACCCTGAGCAGAACGTCGACTTCCTCGATCATTACCTCGACGTGCGCATGGATCTCTCCAAGGTGCTGTTCGTATGCACCGCCAATACCCTGGACTCGATTCCCGGCCCGCTGCTCGACCGCATGGAGCAGATTCGTCTTTCCGGCTACATCGCCGAAGAGAAGATGCAGATCGCCAAGCACCACCTATGGCCGAAGCTCTTGAAGCGCAACAAGCTGCCGAGAAAGCGCATCAACCTGACCGACGCCGCGCTCAGGCAGGTGATCGAGGGCTACGCCCGGGAAGCCGGGGTGCGCCAGCTCGAGAAACAGCTTCACCGCATCGTGCGCAAGGCGACGGTCAAGCTGCTCGAGGAGCAGGAAGAGCCGGTCAAGATCTCGGTCAAGAACCTCGAGGAGTTCCTCGGCGCGCCGCTTTTCCGAAAGGAGAAGGTGCTCAAGGGCGAAGGCGTGGTCACCGGCCTCGCCTGGACCTCGATGGGGGGAGCGACCCTGCCGATCGAGGCGGGCAAGGTGCACTCGCTGGATCGGGGCTTCAAGCTCACCGGCAAGCTCGGCGATGTGATGCAGGAGTCCGCCAACATCGCCTATAGCTACACGCTGGGCCATCTCAAGGAGTACGGCGCCCAACCGACGTTCTTCGACAAGGCGTTCATCCACCTGCACGTGCCCGAAGGGGCGACACCCAAGGATGGCCCCTCCGCCGGGGTGACGATGACCACCGCGCTGCTGTCGCTAGCCACCGGCAAGGCGATCCCGCGGCCTCTGGCGATGACCGGTGAGTTGACCCTGACCGGCCAGGTGCTGCCGGTGGGCGGCATCCGCGAGAAGGTAATCGCTGCCCGACGCAGCGACATCTTCGAGGTCATTCTGCCCGAGGCCAACCGGCGCGATTACGATGAATTGCCGGACTATTTGAAGGAGGGCATGACGGTCCACTTCGCCAATCGCTACAAGGACGTCGCCAACGTCGTCTTCGCCTAACGCCTTTTTGGTTTTGACTGGACGCCACTCTTGCGAAAGAGTGGCGTTTTTTTGGCTTATTCGTCGAATCAAACTTGGGACACGTTGCGGATAATCGCACGATAATTGTTAACAATGACAAGTGGAAAGCCAACGTGCGCAACAATCAGCCTGTCACCCAACGTGAGTACGTGCTCGACGACGAGACCGTCCTGATTTCCCGGTCGGACCTCGAGGGCAACGTCACTTATGCCAGTGCCGCCTTCGTCGAGGTCAGCGGCTACTCGCGCAACGAGTTGATGGGCTCGCCCCACAACATGATTCGCCACCCGGACATGCCGCCGGCGGCCTTTGCCGACTTCTGGAAGACCATCAAGGCCGGCGATACCTGGCAGGGGCTGGTCAAGAACCGGCGCAAGAACGGTGACCACTACTGGGTCAACGCCACGGCTGCCGCACTGCGCGATGGCGAGCGGATCGTCGGCTATACCTCGGTGCGCCGCAAGGCGAGCCCGGAGGAGATCGCGCTGGCCGACAAGGTCTATGGCGAGCTTCGCGAGAAAGGCACCTCGCGCAAGTATCGCGTCCACCAGGGAGTGCTGCGGCGCAAGGGCATGCTGGGGCTCGTCCGGCGCTTTCACCTGGGCAGCCTGCGCGCCAAGTTGATCGGCATGATGGTCGTATCGCTTCTGTTGTTGAGCCTGGCCGGGGCGGTGGGCATTCTCGGGCTGGTCAACGCCGGCGAGCGGCTCGACCGGCTCAACCGCGCCGGCCTCCAGTCGATTGCAAGTCTTCAGGAGATCGAGCGCCATATCGGCCAGACCGTCGAGCTGGTCGAGCCCGCCGTGCGCAACCCGCGCCGCGCGGACCTTGACGCGGTCGCCGCGACCACCGCCACCTACCGCGAGCAGATCGAGACCCAGTGGGCGCGTTACAGCGCGGCGGAAGAGACGGGCAACGCAAGCGTGCAAGCTTACGATGCCGCGCTCGGCGAGTGGCTGGGCGGCATCAGTGCGTCGATCACCGCGGTCAATGAGGGCAATGGGTTTGCCGCCTTCGAGGCGTTCAACGACGTCGTCACGCCGGCTACCCAGTCGCTGCGCGCGCTGAGCAGCGACCTGGTGATCCAGGAGCGCGACAACGCCCAGGCGCTGGTCGGCGAAGCGGGGCAGGAGCGCCAGCGCATGTTGGTCACTCAGCTATCGCTGATCGCCATCGGCCTGGTGGTGATGATCCTGTTGAGTGTCGTGATCCTGCGTTCGGTCTTCAAGGGCCTGGCGGGGGCTAGGCACATGACCTTCCAGGTGGCGGCAGGCAACCTCGCTGCGCGCAGCCAGCAGCGCTCAAGTGACGAGCTGGGCGATCTGCTCTACTCGCTGGATACCATGCGCTTCAGCCTGGCTGCCGTGGTCGGCGAGGTGGAAAACCGGGTCGCGGTGGTGACGCCCGCCGTCGAGCAGATCGCCGAGGAGAACGAGAGCCTCGCCCGGCGCACTGGCCAGCAGGCCAGCGCGCTCCAGCAGACCGCCGCCAGCATGGTGCAGATGACCGAGACGGTCGCCCAGAACAGCGAGAACGCCCGCCAGGCAAGCGAGCTGGCCGACCAGAACGCTGCCAGCACCCGCGATACCCGCCAGCAGATGGAAAAGCTCGTCGAGCGCATGCAGCGCATTGCCCAAAGCGCTGAGAAGATGACCGAGATGATCGGCGTGATCGACGGCATCGCCTTCCAGACCAACATCCTGGCGCTCAACGCCTCGGTGGAGGCGGCCCGGGCCGGCGAGCACGGGCGCGGCTTTGCCGTGGTGGCAAGCGAGGTGCGAAGCCTCGCCGGTCGCTCCGCCGACGCCGCCCAGGAGATTCGCCGCATGATCGACAGCGCCACCCAGGAAGTCGACGGCGGGCGCACGGCGGTGACCCAGGCGGAAGCCTCGATCGAGAACGTGATGCGCCAGGTCAGCCGGGTGAACGAGCTGATGGCCTCGATCACCGACGCCTCGAGCGAGCAGAGCAGCGGCATCGGCCAGATCAACGGCGCCATCGCCGAGATGGACAGCGCCACCCAGCAAAATGCCCACAAGGTGCAGATGATCGCCGATTCCGCCGACAACCTCACCGTCGAGGTGTTCGAACTCGCCAACGTGGTCGATGCCTTCCGCCTCAAGGGCGCCCAGGAGGAGAACATTCACGCGGCCATCGAAAAGCTCGACCGCATCAACCAGGCAAGCGACCGCCAGAGCCCGGCGCTGGCCGCACCGTGACTCACCCGAGCGGGCTATATAAACACCCGCTCATCTAGCGCCCAAAGCGCTACTCGTGCCACAATCCCTGCGCTGGATTCATCCGCCAGGCCCAGGCCTGGCATCGAACGATCGCGCTCGAGCGCGACGCAAAAAAGCAGTAGAGGACACCATGCCCGAGTATCGCTCCCGTACCACCACCGCCGGTCGCAACATGGCCGGTGCCCGCGCGCTGTGGCGCGCCACCGGCATGAAGGACGACGACTTTCACAAGCCGATCATCGCCGTGGCCAACTCCTTCACCCAGTTCGTGCCGGGGCACGTGCACCTGAAGGACATGGGCCAGCTCGTGGCGCGCGAGATCGAGAAGGCCGGGGGTGTCGCCAAGGAGTTCAACACCATCGCCGTCGATGACGGTATCGCCATGGGCCACGACGGCATGCTCTACTCGCTGCCGAGCCGCGACATCATCGCCGACAGCGTCGAGTACATGTGCAACGCCCACTGTGCCGATGCGCTGGTGTGCATATCCAACTGCGACAAGATCACCCCGGGAATGCTGATGGCCGCCATGCGCTTGAACATTCCGGTCGTCTTCGTCTCCGGTGGGCCGATGGAGGCGGGCAAGACCAAGCTGCTGGATCACGGCCTGGATCTGGTCGACGCCATGGTGATGGCCGCCGACGACAGCGTCGACGACGAAACGCTGGCGGAAATCGAGCGCAGCGCCTGCCCGACCTGCGGCAGCTGCTCCGGCATGTTCACCGCCAACTCGATGAACTGCCTGACCGAAGCGCTGGGCCTGGCGCTGCCGGGCAACGGCACGGTGCTTGCCACCCACGCCGACCGCCGCCGGCTGTTCGAGAATGCCGGCCACCGCATCGTGGAGTTGGCCAAGCGCTACTACGAAGGCGAAGAGGCGCACCTGCTGCCTCGCGCCATAGGCTCGAAAGCCGCGTTCGAAAACGCCATGACCCTGGACATCGCCATGGGCGGCTCTACCAACACCATCCTGCACCTGCTGGCCGCCGCCCAGGAAGCCGAGATCGATTTCACTCTGGCTGACATCGACCGACTCTCGCGCACCGTACCGCAGCTCTGCAAGGTAGCGCCCAATACCCAGAAGTATCACATCGAGGACGTTCACCGCGCCGGCGGCATCATGGCGATTCTCGGCGAGCTCGATCGCGCCGGCGTGCTCGATACCTCCGTGCCCACGGTCTACGGCGACAGCCTGGCCGCGGCACTCGAGGAGTGGGACATCATGCGCTCGCCAAGCAGCGAGGTGGTCGAGTTCTTCAAGGCCGGCCCCGGCGGTATCCCCACCCAGACCGCGTTTTCGCAAAGCGCGCGCTGGCCAAGCCTGGACGGCGACCGTGCCACCGGCTGCATTCGCGATCTCGAACATGCTTTTTCGAAAGAGGGCGGGCTGGCGGTGCTGTTCGGCAACATCGCTCGCGACGGCTGCGTGGTGAAGACCGCCGGCGTCGACGACTCGATCCTGGTATTCGAAGGCCGCGCCTACGTGGTGGAGTCGCAGGACCAGGCGGTGGCGGACGTGCTCGATGGCAAGGTGAAGGAGGGCGA
This sequence comes from Vreelandella malpeensis, assembly GCF_020622355.1. Taxonomy (GTDB): domain Bacteria; phylum Pseudomonadota; class Gammaproteobacteria; order Pseudomonadales; family Halomonadaceae; genus Vreelandella; species Vreelandella malpeensis. Next base: position 48,071 of record NZ_WHVL01000004.1, read on the forward strand.
CGTGGTGGTGATCCGCTACGAAGGTCCGAAAGGCGGCCCGGGCATGCAGGAGATGCTCTACCCGACGTCGTACTTGAAGTCCAAGGGGCTGGGCAAGGCGTGTGCGTTGCTGACCGATGGGCGCTTCTCCGGCGGCACCTCCGGACTCTCGATCGGTCACGTCTCCCCGGAAGCCGCCGCTGGCGGCGCCATCGGCCTGGTCGAGCAGGGCGACCCCATCCTCATCGACATTCCCAACCGCGCGATCAACGTGCAGGTGAGTGATGCCGAGCTCGCCAAGCGTCGTGAAGCGATGGACGCCCGCGGCAAGGACGCCTGGAAGCCGGTCGACGAGCGCCCGCGCAAGGTTTCCGCCGCCCTCAAGGCCTACGCACTGCTCGCCACCTCCGCCGACAAGGGCGCCGTGCGCGACCTCTCCAAGCTCGACTGAGCTTCCGCGCTACGGTCCTGGCACCGCGCTTCGTGGTGCCTTTCGCGGGTGCGCCGTTCGGCTTACCCGCGCTACGGGGTCTATGCCAGCACTAACCGTAGCGCGGCGTAACGAGCGCCAGCGAGGCATCCGCGTGGCGGCGCCAGCCGCCTGGTTCGACCACCTAGATCAGGTCCGACGCATCCCGGCGTCGTTCATCACGCAGCTTGTCACGGGCGATGAACAGCGCGGCGATGGCGCGCGCCTCGTGGAAATCCTCGCGCAGCAGCAGGGCAGGCAGCTCTTCGATGGCGTGGGTCTCGACGATCAAGGGCTCCGGCTCATCGCCGGGTAGCCGTTTGGGGTATAGGTCGGTAGCCATCAACACCTGGATGCGGTGGTGCATGTAGTTGGGCGCCATGGAGAGCTCGACGAGTGGCTCGATGCGCCGGGCGCCGAAGCCGCACTCCTCCATCAGCTCGCGGTTGGCGGCGGTGACGAGATCCTCGCCCGGGTCCACCAGGCCCTTGGGCAGGGTGAGGGTGTATTCCTCGAAACCGGCGGCGTATTCGCGAATCATCAGCACGTGCTCCGGGTCCGGCATCGCGACGATCATCACCGCCGGTCGGCCGCTACCGCTCAAGCGCTCGAAGCGGCGCTCCGCACCGTTGGAAAAGCGCAGGTCCAGCGCCTCGACGTGAAAAAGCTGGCTTCTCGCCACGCTTTCGCGACCCAGGATGCGCGGCTTGACCGGGTAGCGGGAGGCGTCGTTGGAAGTGGGGGTGTCGGGGTGCGGCATGGGGGCCTCCGTGGCTCGAAAAAACGGCTTGGGCTACAATAGCACGCCTACCGTTTCGACTGTCGTTTCAACACCGGAGTGGCCATGATTGATTGGCGCGAGATCGATACCGTCCTGCTCGACATGGACGGCACGCTGCTGGATTTGCACTTTGACAGCCACTTCTGGCTAGAGCACCTGCCCAAGCGCTACGCCGAGTTGCACAAGCTCGACCAGGCGACCCAGGACACGCTCAAGGCGCGCATCATCGGCGAGCAGGGCACCCTCAACTGGTACAGCCTGGCCTACTGGAGCCGCGAGCTCGATGTCGACGTGGTGGCGCTCAAGCGCGAGGTGCAGCACCTGATCGGCTTTCGCAGCGATGCGCTGGACTTTCTCACCTGGCTGAAGACGGCGCACCCTCGCGTGGTGCTGGCCACCAATGCCGACCGGGCAAGCCTGTCGCTCAAATTGCCGCTGACGGGGTTGGAAAAGTACCTCGACGCCATCATCTCATCGGAAGACGTAGGCGCGGCGAAGGAGGAGCAGGCGTTCTGGTTGGCGCTCGCCGAGCGCGAACCCTTCGACCCGGCCCGTACCTTGTTCATCGACGACAACCCGCACGTGCTCGAGAGCGCCCGCGAGTTCGGCATCAAGTACCTGATGGGGATCAAGCAGCCTGACAGCCAGCGCCCCGAAAAGGAGCTGCAGGCGTTCATCGCCCTCGATCGATTTGCCCAACTGCTGCCCGGCGATCTGCCGGGGCCGCAAGGAGAGTTCAATGAGTGACAGCGTTCGCCTGGATAAATGGCTCTGGGCCGCTCGGTTCTTCAAGACCCGGGCACTGGCCAAGAAAGCCATCGAAGGCGGCAAGGTCCATTACGATGGCGCCCGCGTGAAGACCAGCAAGAACGTGGAGCTGGGCGCGCTGATACGCGTGCCCCAAGGGTGGGACATCTTCGAGGTCGAGGTCATTGGACTGTCCGATCAGCGCCGGGGTGCTCCGGAGGCGCGCACGCTCTACGCCGAGACCGATGAAAGCACCGTCCGCCGTGCCAAGGAGGCCGAGGCGCGCCGTCTTACCAATGAAGTCATGCAGCATCCTCTCAAGCGTCCCGACAAGAAGCAGCGCCGGGATATTCAGCGTTTCCAGCGCCACCAGGGCGAGTGAGCCCAGGGCGCCTGTCGCCCCTGTTGCTGCCCCTATTTTCCAACGGTTCTTTCCATGTCCGATCAAATTCAGCGGTTCCTGTTCGACCAGACCAACGTGCGCGGCGAGATCGTCACGCTCGATACCACCTATGCCGAAGTGCTCACCCGTCACGGCTACCCCCACGCGGTCAACGTGCTGCTCGGCGAGCTGCTTGCCGCAGTGGCGCTTCTGACCGACACGGTGAAGCTCGATGGCACGCTGAGCATCGAGGTGCGCGGGCGGGGCGATCTCTCCCTGCTCATGGCGGAATCCAATCCCGGTGGCGAACTGCGCGCCATCGCTCGCCTCGATGAAGAGGGGGTGCTTCCCGCCGAGGACGCCAGCTTTCGCGAGCTGGTAGGCGAGGGCCAGATCGTGATCACCCTCGACCCCAAGGAAGGCAAGCGTTATCAGGGGATCGTCGCCCTGGAGCATGAGACCCTGGGGGCCTGTCTCGAAGCCTACTTCAGCCAGTCCGAACAGCTGCCCACGCGGCTTTGGCTGGCCGCGGATGGCAAGAAGGCGGGGGGGCTTTTGCTCCAGCGCCTGCCGGATGCTTCTCAAAACCAGGATGTGGACGCATGGGAGCGCAGCGTGCACTTGGCTGAGACGATCAAGCAAGAAGAACTGCTGGGTCTCGAGCAGCGGGAAGTGCTCTATCGCCTCTATCATGAGGAGACGGTGCGTGTCTTCGATCCCAAGGCGCTGCGCTTTGGCTGCACCTGCTCGCGCGAGCGCATGACTCGCGCGCTGCACACCCTGGGCGAGGCCGAACTGAAGGACATTCTGGCCGATCAGGGTGAAATCGACACTCAATGCCACTTCTGCCACACGAAATATCACTACACGGCGGCGGAAATCGAAGCATTGATCGACAACCCCGACGCGCCGGCACCGACCATCCATTGAGCTTGTAGTCAGGCGCCGAGAATGGCTGGATCACCCCCTGCCCCTTTCACGCCAGGCCACCGCTGACTTCTTGGACTAAAGGCAAACGAGTGTTTGAAAAATTACCGCAGCGCAGCACGAGAAATCCTTGAATTGTAGTAGTTTAACTACAAAACGGATCGCTCAAGCCCCTGTTTTACGGGGGCTTTCTTTTTGCCATAATGCGCCGGTCTTCAGTGCTCGGCCGCTTGTCACCTGGCCGGGGAGAACTCGTTCAGCGTAGAAAGCTCAGGCTTTCCGCCATGGCCAACGGCCCAGGAATCGACATGACCACGACTCACGCCACTTCCCAAACCCACGTCAATCTCAGCACCGCCGAACTGGTCGAGCGGGCGGTGGCTCGTGGCGAAGGCCGCCTGTCGGCGGACGGCGCCTTGGCGGTGAATACTGGCGAGCGCACCGGCCGCTCACCGAAAGACCGCTTCATCGTCGAGGAGCCCGGCACCCGTGACCAGATTGACTGGGGCAGCGTCAACCGGCCTTTCGACGCCGACAAGTTCGATGCACTCTGGGCGCGGGTCGAGGCGTACCTGAAGGATCGCGAGCACTTCGTCAGTGAGCTTCACGTGGGCAGCGACACCACCCACTACCTGCCGGTACGCGTGACCACCGAAACCGCCTGGCAGAACCTGTTCGGCCGCACCATGTTCGTGCGCCCCGAGGTCTACAACCCGGCGGGCAAGCAGGCGTGGACGATCCTCAATGCCGCGAACTTCGAGTGTGACCCGAGCCGCGACGGCACCAATTCCGATGGCACCGTGATCATCAACTTCGCCGACAAGAAAGTGCTGATTGCCGGCATGCGTTACGCCGGCGAGATGAAAAAGGCCATGTTCTCGGTGCAGAACTTCCTGCTGCCGGCGTCCGACGTGCTGCCGATGCACTGCTCCGCCAACGTGGGCGAAGATGGCGAGACGTGCCTGTTCTTCGGTCTTTCCGGCACCGGCAAGACCACGCTATCCGCCGACCAGGGCCGCTACCTGATCGGTGACGACGAGCACGCCTGGGGCGACGACATCGTCTTCAACATGGAAGGCGGCTGCTACGCCAAGTGCATCGATCTTTCCGAGAAGAACGAGCCGGTGATCTGGAACGCGATCAAGTTCGGCACCGTGCTCGAGAACGTGGTGCTCGACGACCGCCGCACGCCTGACTATGCCGATGACAGCCTGACCCAGAACTCCCGCGCCGCCTACCCGCTGGAGCACGTCGAGAAGCGCGTACCGGAGAACCTGGCCGGCGAACCCAGCGCCATCGTGTTCCTGACCTGCGACATGTCCGGCGTTCTGCCGCCGGTGTCGGTGCTCTCCAAGGAAGCGGCGGCGTACCACTTCCTTTCCGGTTACACCGCCAAGGTCGGTTCTACCGAGATGGGCTCTTCCGAAGGTTTGGCCGCGACGTTCTCTACCTGCTTCGGCGCGCCGTTCTTTCCGCGCCCGGCCCGCGAGTACGCGGATCTTCTGATCAAGCGCGTCGAGAAGAAGGATGCCCAGGTCTACCTGGTCAACACCGGCTGGACCGGCGGCGCTTACGGGGAAGGCGGCTCACGCTTCTCGATCCCGACCACCCGCGCCATCATCAGCGCGATCCAGTCCGGCGTGCTGCGCGATATCGAGACCCAGCATATCGACGAACTGAACCTGGACGTGCCCACCGCGGTGCCCGGCGTGGACTCGAGCCTTCTGAACCCGCGTGACACCTGGGAAGACCAAGGCTCCTTTGCTCGCCACCAGCGTGAGCTGGCCGACAAGTTCATCGAGAACTTCAAGAAGTTCGAGGGTGTGAGCGACGCGATCCTGAAGGCCGGTCCCCAACAGGGTTAGAACTCTTCACTGTCCTGGCCGCTCATGGAAAGCTCTGGCTGTCATGCCAGAGCTTTCTCGTTTAGCCATCATGGGAAAGGGAGGCGGTGTCTGAAAAATGCGTTGTATCGTGTTGCCAGAAACCGTCGGATCGGTGCCATCCTGCTTTGAGCTTGTGTCGTAAAGCGCACATGGCATGATGTCCAAGCTTGAAGAACGGTAGCGTCAGGGAGATGATCGTTCTAACGAGACGCAGTATTTATCCTCGTAAAAGCGTCGAGCAGGCCGCATGTGATCCAGGCACAATTGGACCAGAATATCCCTTTCATTTTCTTCGATGGCATCAATCATCGCGTAGTGCTCTTTCTCTGCCTGCTGGAGTAATTCAGGCATTTTGAGTCCATGGGAACGGATGCCATGGGTTTTGGCATTTGAAAAGTTAATGGCTTCGGTCAGACTGGGGTTGCCTGTCCCTTCAAATAGCACCTGATGAAAGTGGTTGTTCGCACTGAAAATGGCTGACAGGTTATGATCTTTAACGGCGTTAGAATGTTGTTGCTGCGCTTTCTTCAACTTCTTTAACCACAATGCATCAGCAGGTAATTGAATTAACTTGGCGGCTGCTTCATGCAGAATTTTTCGCAAGACATAAAGGTCTTCTACTTCTTGACGCGTATAAAAGCGCACCATGGCCCCACGATTGGGAGAGCGTGACACGATACCCCGCCGTTCTAATTCCTGTAATGACGCCCGTACGATGTGCCTTTTAGTATTAAACCTAAGTATAAGCTCATCCTCGTAAAGGCGCTGCTTGGGCAGGAGCGAGCCGAAGATAATTTCTTCTTCCAATGCTGAAACAATAGTAAAAACAGCGTTTTGCGTTGAAGTGCCATGTGTCATGTCGGGGCTCCAGACAAGAGGTGACGGGATCGCAAGTAGTGCCTCCAGACTTTGCTTCTTTCATAACTTAATGATTTTAAAGTATTATTTTTATTTTTTTGATTTGGGGATAATATCAGGATTAGCCTCTCGCGACCATACGCCACCCTAGCCAATGCACTGTGTGCGACTATCAACCGATTGTTTTAATTGATGAAATATATTCCATGAAGAATCGATAGGATTATTGATAATCCTATCGATAGGTAGGGCGATAGTGCTATTGGCGCAAAACATCTTGAAACGCCGAAAGGCCAGGATAATGATAGTCATCGAATTTAAAGGGGGTTCACGAGAAACACAGTTGAGCATGGTAGTTTACGTTGCTCTTTTAAAACACGCCGGTTACTTGAATGATCGAGTAATTAGACATTAATGCTGATGAGAGAGTGGCTAATATCGCTCGCTTTAAAGTATTGATGATATAACAAGTGGAGAAGCATAATGATTAAAAAATCTGCACTGGCGCTTTCTGTCGCCATGGTGGCCTCACCTGCCTGGGCGCAATGGCCTGAAAAGTCTATCGAATTGATCGTGGCCTACGCGGCAGGGGGAGGTACCGATGTGACTGCCCGGGTGTTACAGCCCATGCTGGAGCGCGAGCTTGGGCAAAGCGTTGTTGTGGTGAACCGCCCCGGTGCTGGAGGTGAAGCCGGGCATGCAGCGTTGTCTAGTGCCAAACCGGATGGCTACACCCTCGGTATTCTCAACCTTCCGCCCATGTTGACGATCCCTATTACTCGAGACGCCGCGTTTGGTCCAGGGGATATCATGCCTGTCGCTGGGCTGGTCGAAGATCCTTCAGCCCTGTCAGTACCTGCCAGCAGCCCGTTTCAGACACTGGAAGACTTGATCGAGTTTGCCCGCGAAAACCCGGGTGCCGTTACAATCGGTACGACAGGGGTCGGCACCGACGATCACTTGGCCATGAACTACTTGGCAAAGGCTGCGGACATTACTTTGACACACGTACCGTTCGCTGGAGCAGGTCCGGCACGTACTGCGTTGGTTGGCGGTCATGTGTCTGCAGCTGCGATCAACCTGGGCGAAGCCATGCCATCGGCAGAGGAAGGTCAGGTTCGTATTCTGGCTCAGTTCGGGTCTGACGTATCGGAACTTGCACCCGATGTTCCTACCGTTGAATCCCTGGGTTACGACGTTCAGATGATCTCGTCGCGAGGCGTGGGGCTGCCCGCCGGCGTCGACCCTGCCATCGTCGAGCGTCTGTCGGAAGCCTTGGCCAATATCGCCAACGATGAAGCCTTCATCGCGCGTAATCACGAGCTTTATACCGAAGTGAACTATATGTCCACTCAGGATTTCACGCAGTACATCGAAGGCCTCCAGGCCGACTATCAAACGATGTGGGATGAATCTCCCTGGCAATAAGGGTGAACACAATGGTGCAGGCAAAGGTGGCGGCGAGCGAAAAGCTCGCCATCAATTTGTTCGTTGCAGGGGTAGGGGGGCTGTTCCTTTGGGATAGCCACACCCTGCAAGGGGGAAGTGCCTACTTCCCGATCAGTATTGGCGTGGCATTGATCGTTCTTACCGCACTGAGCGCACTCAATACCGTCATGACCAAGGAAGGAGCCACCCTAACCGATGAAGCCTCTCTCATACATGGAGTGGCGGGGTTAGTGCTGTTGGGGCTGTTTGTGCTGGGCGCGACCTTCCTGGGGTTTGTAACGTCGTCTCTTTGGTTCTTACCCGCGATGGCGTGGCTGGGTGGTGAGAAGAGATGGGTGCGTATTGGGGTGATCACCCTGACGTTTGCGCTTCTCACCACGCTTTTGTTTCACGTGCTGTTCTCGCAGACGATGCCGCCCGAGTTGATCTTTGGAGACGTACTATGATCGAAGTCCTGAGCGGCTTTGTGCCTGCCATCATGCCGGACAGCCTGTTCGCCATGCTGATCGGCACCGCAGCCGGTATCGTGGTCGGGGCCATCCCGGGGCTGACCGCCACACTGGCCATGGCACTTTTATTACCCTTTACCTACACCATGGATCCGCTGACCTCGCTGGGCATGATGGCGGGTATCTATAACGGTTCCATGTATGGCGGTGCTATTCCAGCGATATTGATGCGTATTCCGGGTACGCCTTCCGCCGTAGCCACGGTGTTCGATGGCAATGCTCTGGCAATGAATGGACGTGCAAAATTCGCTTTGCATGTCGCGTTGTTTTCATCCGCGGCAGGCTCTGCCATCAGCGCCGTGGCGCTCATGGTGCTCGCTCCTCCCTTGGTCGGGTTGGCGCTGAAGTTTGGCCCAGTGGAATACTTCTGGATCGCTATCTTCGGTTTGACCAGCGTGTCGCTACTGCTGTCGGACGCCCCTGCCAAAGGGCTGACGTCGGCGGTGCTCGGTATCGGTATCGGCTTGGTGGGCATGGATATGATCAGTGGTGCCGGGCGAATGACCTTCGGTGTCAGGCATCTCTATGACGGTGTCAATATTGCCGTATTGCTTACCGGCCTGTTCGCCATTCCCCCGGCGCTGGCGATGCTGGATACCGGTGCGCGAGCCAAGACCAATGTGACGGTCTCGGGAATCGGCATCAAGATGGCGGATATCTACCGGTTGCTCAAGACCTGGGTCAGGGCCGGTACCATCGGTGTCGTGGTGGGTATCATGCCCGGCGCAGGCGGCAATTTAGCCGGTATTCTCAGCTATGCCGAAGAGAAACGGGCAGCGAAAGATGCCAGCCAGTTCGGCAAAGGAGATCCACGCGGGGTCGCGGCTTCGGAATGTGGTAACAACGCAGATAACTCCTCCTCGCTCATTCCCACGCTGGCACTGGGGGTTCCGGGCAACTCCGTGGCGGCGCTGATGATGGGGGCCATGTTGATCCAAGGGCTCAACCCCGGGCCTGCGCTTTTCTCCCAGCATGGCGATGTGGTCTATGGCTTCATGTGGCAGATGCTGCTCACGGCTTTCATCATGCTGGGGCTTGGTTACATCGGCGCTGGATATTTCGCTCGTATGCTGCGTCTGCCGACCGGGCTTTTGGCCCCGATGATTCTGGTGGTGTGCTCCATTGGTACTTACATCGCCTCCAATAGCATCGCCGATGTGTGGATCATGCTGCTGGTCGGCATCATGGCTTTCTTTCTTTCTCGCTCCGGTTACCCGATCGCTCCCATCGTGCTGGGCGCCATTCTTGGGCCGATGGCGGAGTCCAGCTTCCGCCAGAGCATGCTCATCGGTCGTGGAGACCCCATGATTCTAGCCTCCTCGACGATCTCTCTAATCCTGATAGCTCTGATTGTTCTCGTGCTGCTGTTTCCGCTTTTCCGTTTATGGCGCCAATCGCGTGGCTGAGTCGATCAGCAGGCCATTCAATCCAGTATAGGTAAGGTGATAATTCAATGAATTCACAGATGGGCTCTGAATTAATCAGTACGAACCCCGCCACTGGCGAGGAAGTCGGTCGTGTCATCGTGACCACGCCTGAGGGGCTGGATGCGGTCGTCGATCGAGCTTGGCAAGCGTTTCATCACTCAGGATGGAAAAACCTCATGCCCCACCAGCGGGCAGACGTATTGCGTCGCATTGCAGATCGTCTCCAGGAAAAGAAAGCGTATTTGGCAAGCCTGCAAATGCAGGATAACGGCAAGCCGCTGTCCGAGTGTCGCGGAATGGTGGATTACGCTGTCGGCGCTTTTCGCTACTACGCCTCTGCCTGTGAAACGCTGGAAACGGAGGTGACTCCCCCTCGCGGACAATACGTTTCCATGACCGTGCTGGAACCCTATGGCGTCGTGGCGGCGATCACGCCCTGGAACTCACCGATCATGAACGACGCTACCAAGGTAGCGCCAGCACTGGCTGCCGGAAATGCAGTGATTCTCAAGCCATCGGAGGACGCCCCCTTGTTGGCGCCGGAACTTGAGCGTATCGCGCTGGAAGCAGGATTACCCGAGGGGCTGCTGCAAGTGGTTCAAGGGCAGGGGCGTGACATAGGGTCGGCGCTGGTCGGCCACGAGGGTGTTCGCATGATTTCCTTTACCGGAGGTACCACCACCGGGCGGGCGATTGGTCGCGTAGCGGCCGACCGGGTAGTGCCGGCGGCGCTGGAGTTAGGCGGGAAATCGCCGCATATCGTGTTTGATGACGCCGACCTGTCCCTGGCGGTGCCTGCCGTGTTGGCGGGAATATTCGGTTCGGCGGGTCAATCCTGTGTCGCCGGGTCTCGAGTATTTATCCATCGAAGCATTTATCAGTCGGTGCTGGATCAACTGGTGGAGCGAACGCGACAGATCAGGATTGCTGCACCGGATGCCGAGGGGATCGAAATGGGGCCGCTGGCCAGCTTCCAGCATCGCGAGCGAGTTGAGCAGTTTGTCGAGCGTGCCCGGGAGGAGGGTGGACGAATTCTATGCGGCGGCGCCAGGCCGACCGGTGCTGAATTCGAGCAGGGCGCTTACTACCTGCCCACCATCATCGATGGTCTTGGTATCGATGCGGTCTCCTGTCAGGAAGAAGCCTTTGGTCCGGTGCTGGTGGCGTTGCCCTTCGATGATGAGGCGTCGTTGATAGAGGCTGCCAACGGCACCGCATTTGGACTCGCCTGTGGCATGTGGACCGAAAGTTTCAAACGCGCGTGGCGTGTGGCGCGTGCCATCGATGCCGGCTCCATGTGGATCAATACCTACAAGCAATCCGTGACCAGCACCCCCTTCGGCGGTTTCAAGTATAGCGGGATCGGGCGCGAGAAAGGGTTGGAAGGTCTCAAGCTATATGGGCAGGTGAAAAGTCTGTTCTTCGGTCTTCAGGAACACCCGTTCCCAATTTCCAAGTAAGGCAGTGGCATCGCCGTGCTCCTCGATGGCCACTGCACTCGAGGCAAACAAACATTCAAAACAGAGGTGGGAATGGATAAGCGCAAAGTAGCCGTTTACGGGCTGGGTAATATGGGATATCTGGTCGCCGAGCGGGTTGCCCATCATTTTCAGGTCAGTGTTTTCGATCTCGACGAGAACGCCGTGGCCAAAGCCGCTGATGAGTTCGGCGCAACGGCGATCAGGGAGCCCGCCCAAGTCGCCGAGGTCGCGTTTGTGGTGTTGTGTCTGCCCACACCGGCCATATCGCTCACGGTATTGAACGACATCGCGCCGCACCTTCAACGCGATACGATCATTATCGAAACCAGTACCGTCAACCCCTACGACATGGAACAGAGCGCCCGAGTACTGAAACCCCATGGGCTCGCTATTATCGATGCCTCGATCCTGGCCGGGGTGAGTCAGATGGCGGCCGGCACGGCTAGTCTGTTGCTGGGAGGAAGTAAGGAGAGTATCGAAACTGCCCAGGCGGTTCTGGATAGCATCGCAGAAAAACAGATCTACTTTGGTGAGCTCGGCACGGGTGCGGCGGCTAAAGTCATCAACAATGCCGTGGCGCATGCGGTGATGGTCGTGGTGGCCGAAGCGGGGTCCATGGCGACCGCCGCAGGCGTCGATATAGAGAAGTTGATTGGCTTGCTCTCGGACAAGCAAATGGGATTGCATCGTCCATTGACTTATCGGTATGCCGATCGTGTGGTCAACGGAGATTACGATGGCGGCATGCCGTTGATGGCAGCACGTAAAGACTCCCAGCTGGCGGTTCATCTCGCCCAGTCTCAGGGGGTTCCACTGTTTGCGATACAGTCATGTCATACGGTGTACGAGCTAGGCGTCGCACAAGGCTACGGGCGTGAAGATTACGCGGCGATTGCCAAACTCTGGAACGATTGGGGCATGCCCGCGGTGCCTTCCAGCAGCTAATTCAGAGAAATGGTGGGGCGCCGAAATGCTATCGGCAGCCCCTGAATGAGTACTGTCCCACCTTTGAAGCTCTTTGCGATGTCAGTGGTCGCTCCCTTCTTCTGCATGACGCTGTGGCCTTTTGAAGCCAGCCGGGGGCTGGCATTTCATGCCAGCGTCATGGCTTTGTGGTACCGTGTCGGCATTTAAAAGCCGGTATGAGTTTGTGGCACCTATGGATGTAAACGCACGGATTGTTTCGCGTCTGGCCGAAGAGCTGGGCGTAAAGGCGCAGCAGGTCAGCGCCACGGTTGCACTGCTGGACGAAGGCGCCACCGTGCCCTTCATCGCCCGCTACCGCAAGGAGGTGACCGGGGCGCTGGACGACAGCCAGCTTCGAAACCTCGACGAGCGGCTTCGCTACCTGCGCGAGCTCGAAGAGCGTCGGACCGCGGTGATCAGCGCCATCGACGAGCAGGGCAAGCTCGACGACCCGCTCAAGGCGCGTATCGACGCCGCCGACACCAAGCAGCGCCTGGAAGACCTTTACCTGCCGTTCAAGAAAAAGCGTCGCACCAAGGCTCAGATCGCGCGCGAAGCGGGGCTCGAACCCTTGGCAGATGCGCTGCTGGCCGACCCGACCCTCGACCCGGAAGCCGAAGCACAGGGTTATCTGCGCGCCGCCGAGGGCGATACGCCCGCCATCGAGGATGCAAAAGCCGCACTCGACGGCGCCAAGCAGATCCTCATGGAGCGCTTCGCCGAGGACCCGGAGCTGATTGGCCGGCTGCGCGAGCGGCTGTGGGAGGAGGGCGAACTCAGCGCCCGCATGCTCGATGGCAAGGAACGCGATGGCGCCAAATTCTCCGATTACTTCGAACACGATGAAAAACTCGCCAAGGTGCCTTCCCACCGGGCGCTGGCGATGTTCCGCGGGCGCAATGAAGGCGTGCTGAGCCTGGCGATTCGCCTGCCCGGGGAAGACGAGGCGCCGGTGCACCCGGCCCAGGCCGCCATCGCCCAACAGGTCGGCATTCGCGACGAAGGGCGCGCGGCGGATAAATGGCTGATGGAAGTGGTGCGCTGGACCTGGCGGGTGAAGCTTTATACGGCACTCGAGACCGAACTTCTTGGCCGGCTGCGTGAGCAGGCGGAGCAGACCGCCATCGACGTCTTCGCCGCCAACCTTAAGGATCTGCTGCTGGCCGCGCCAGCGGGGCAGAAGGTGACGCTGGCGCTCGACCCGGGGCTGCGCACCGGCTGCAAGGTGGCGGTGGTGGACGCCACGGGTCAGTTCGTCGACCAGGCAACCATCTATCCCCACGCGCCGCAAAACCGCTGGGACGAGTCGCTTTCCGAACTCACGAAACTGATCAAACGTCATAATGTCGAGCTGATCGCCGTGGGCAATGGCACCGCCAGCCGCGAAACCGACAAGCTCGCAGGCGAGCTGGTGAAAGCGCTGGCCCCGAACCAACCTTTGAGCAAGGTGATGGTGTCCGAGGCGGGCGCCTCGGTCTACTCGGCCTCCGAGTACGCCTCGAAGGAGCTGCCGGACCTCGATGTCACCATTCGCGGCGCGGTCTCGATCGCCCGGCGCCTGCAGGACCCGCTCGCGGAGCTGGTCAAGATCGAGCCCAAGTCGATCGGCGTGGGTCAGTACCAGCACGACGTTTCCCAGCTCCAGCTCTCCAGGAGCCTCGAGGCGGTGATCGAGGACTGCGTGAACGCGGTCGGGGTCGATCTGAATACCGCCTCCAGCGCGCTGCTTTCCCGAGTGGCGGGGCTTTCCGCGGTGATTGCCGAGAATATTGTCGCCCAGCGCAACCAGCAGGGCGCCTTCAAGAGCCGCAAGGCGCTTCTCGAGGTCAGCCGGCTGGGGCCGAAGACCTTCGAGCAGTGCGCCGGTTTCTTGCGCATCCAGGACGCCGAGAATCCGCTGGATGGCAGCGGCGTTCACCCGGAGGCGTACAGCCTGGTCGAGCGTATCGCCCAGCAGAGCGGGCGCGAGGTGAAAAGCTTGATCGGGGACCGCCAGGCGCTCAAGGCGCTTGACCCTGCGGATTTCGCCGACGAGCGCTTCGGCGTGCCGACGGTCAGCGACATCTTCAAGGAACTGGACAAGCCCGGCCGAGACCCGCGCCCGGAGTTCAAGGCGGCGGAGTTTCGCGAAGGTGTCGAGAAGCTCACCGACCTCGAGCTCGGCATGGTGCTGCAAGGCACCGTCACTAACGTCACCCACTTCGGTGCGTTCGTGGATATCGGCGTGCATCAGGATGGCTTGGTGCATATCTCGGCGCTTTCCGAGAAGTACGTCGAGGACCCGAGAACCGTGGTCAAGGCTGGGGACATCGTCACCGTGAAGGTGATGAGCGTGGATATCCCGCGCAAGCGGGTAGGGCTCTCCATGCGGCTTTCTGATGAGATCGAAAGCGACAGGGGGCAGAAGGCGTCGAGCGCCCAAGGGGACGGCCGCAAGGCCCCGCGCGCCCAGAAAAACGGTCGCAGCGGCCGCGAACGGCCCGCCCAGGAGGGTGGAATGGGGGCGCTTGGCGCGGCACTGTTGAAAGCCAAGCAGGGCAAATAGTCGCGCGCCTTGAAGTTTGAGCGTATAGCGCCATATTCTTAGCCCTTCAAGGGCTGGCCGAATGGCGGTACCTGCAGATTTTATCCAGGCCTGCACGGCAGGCCTTATAGACAAGGAGTGTTCGTTTTGGCTGAGCCTCTCACTGTGCCCGCCTCGCTGACCGCCCAGATCGAGCGCTTGCTGCCAAGTGCCCGGCTGGGCCGGCTGGGGCGCCTGCGGCGTGGACTGGAAAAGGAAGGGCTGCGCGTCGATGCGGGCGGCCACATCGCCCAGACGCCGCACCCCGAAACGCTCGGGTCGAAGCTGACCCACCCGCACATCACCACCGACTACTCCGAATCACTGCTGGAGTACATCACCCCGGTCTACTCCGAACCGAAGGAGGCGCTGGCGTTTTTGTCGGATCTGCACACCTTCACCTACCAGCACCTCGATAACGAGTGGATCTGGCCGGGCAGCATGCCCTCCAGGCTCTCGGGCAACGAAAGCGTGCCTATTGCCGACTACGGCACATCCAACGTCGGCACCATGAAGCACGTCTATCGCAAGGGGCTCGACGTGCGCTACGGGCGCATCATGCAGGCGATCGCCGGCGTGCACTACAACGTCTCGCTGCCGGAAGACATGTGGCACGCGCTGCGCGAGCTGGAAAAAGCCACCAACATCCCGTTCAACGACTACCGTTCGACGCGCTACTTCGGCATGATCCGTCATTTCCGCCGTCACAGCTGGCTGCTGCTGTACCTGTTCGGCGCATCCCCCGCCGTGGACAAGAGCTTCCTGCCCGATGGCCAGGTGCCGGAGAAGCTCACGCCGATCGGCGACGACACCTTCTATGCCGAGTACGCCACGACCCTGCGCATGTCGGATCTGGGCTACCAGAACAAGGTGCAGGAGCAGCTCAAGATCTGCTTCAACTCGCTGTCGAACTACGTCAACACGCTGCGCCACGCCATCTCCTCGCCCTGGCCGGGCTACGAGAAGCTGGGCGTGAACGTCGACGGCGACTGGCGCCAGCTCAACGCCAACATCCTGCAGATCGAGAACGAGTACTACAGCGACATTCGCCCCAAGCGCGTGGCCCGGCACAACGAGACGCCGAGCCAGGCGCTCGAGGCGCGGGGCGTCGAGTATATCGAGGTGCGCTGCCTGGACTTGAACCCCTTCGACGCCCTCGGCGTGACCGAAGACCAGATGCGCTTCGTCGACGTGTTTCTGCTCTGGTGTCTGCTCAGCGACAGTCCCTGGATTTCTGATGAGGAGTGCGACCGCCTGGACGACAACCGCCGGCTGGTGGTCGAGCGCGGCCGTGACCCGGCGCTCGAATTGATGCGCGACGGCGAAGCGATCACGCTACCCGCCTGGGGCGAGCAGATCTTCGCCGAGATGGGCGAAGTCGCCCGGTTGCTCGATGCGGTGGAGGAGCACGCGCCGCACCAGGCGGCGCTCGATGCACTCGCCCCGCGCCTGCGTGACCCGAGCCTCACGCCCTCGGGCCAGCTGCTGGCTCGTCTCAAGGCGGGCTCGGGTTCGCTCAGCGATACGCTGCTGGCGCTGGCAAAAGAGCAGGGCGAGGCGCTGAAGTCGACCCCGATGCTGCGCTCGCGTCAGGCGCTGCTGGATCAGTTGATCGAAACCTCCCACCAGCAGCAGCACGACATTGAAGCCGCCGACGTTGAATCCTTCGGCGATTTTCTCGAGCATTACTTCACCAAAGCCCGCGAAATGCGCGCCTTTTCGGCCATTACTCCCGAGGAATCAGAATGATGCCATCCGCCATCCGTCCCACCGCATGGGCCGGGTTTGTCTTCTGCGTGTTGATGATGACGGTTGCCCTGATGCTCGAGCACGTGGCGGGGCTGGAGCCATGCCCACTGTGCATCTTCCAGCGGGTCGCGGTGATTGCGGCGGGTATCGTCTTTCTGGTGGCCGCGCTGCACAACCCCAAGGGGCGAGCGGGGAAAGCGATCTACGGCGTGCTCGGGCTTGCCAGCATCGGCACTGGCGCTTTCATCGCCGGGCGCCACGTCTGGCTTCAGCATCTGCCGGCGAGCGAAGTGCCTTCCTGCGGCCCGGGGCTCGACTACATGATGGACATCCTGCCCCTGCGCGACGTGGTATCCCTGGTACTCACCGGCTCCGGCGAGTGTGCCGAGATCGATTTCACTTTCCTGGGACTGTCGCTTCCCGCCTGGACGCTGATCGGCTTTCTGATCTTGTCGCTCGCGGCACTGCGCATTCTCTGGCTGGCCTTCAAACGGTGACGCTCCTTGCCGGCCGCCACGTGCGGGCGGCAGGCAATAAAATCCCGGTAGCGTAATTGACATGCTCTAGCGGAAAGGCGAGTCTAGGCCTGACCGAGAGTCCCGATCAGGAGAACGCCATGCTGGAGAACTGCAAGAATGCCCAGGAGCGGTGGGGAGGTGTGCATAGCCTGATCGACCGCTGGCTCGAGCAGCGGCGCACCTTTTTGATCAGCTTCATCGAGCTCAAGGAAGCCTGCGATGCCGAGCTCGAAGGCGTCGACAAGGCGCGCATCGACACCTTCAGCGAGCTCTTGATGGACTACATCAGCGCCGGGCATTTCGAGATCTACCCCGAGCTTGCCAAGGAGGCCAAGGCCTTCGAGGACGAAAGCGCGCTGGCGATCGCCGACAAGCTGCTCGAGCGCCTCGAGATGTCCACGGCCATGGTGCTCGAATTCGACGAGGACTACGCCAGCGTCGAGCGCTGCCAGGCGCATATCGCCCGGCTTCCCGCCTGGCTCGACCGCCTCGCCAAGGGCCTGACCGAACGCTTTGCCCTGGAAGACCAGCTCATCGCCCGCCTGCACGCCGCGCATAGCCCGCAGAAAGCGCCGCTCTAGCGCGTTAGGTACGACCCTTCCTCTTTATCTCTTCTATCTCCAGCAGCGCCGTGCGCTGCCTTTCGCGGGTGCGCCCTTCGGCTTACCCGCGCTACGATATATGCCTGCACTTGCCTCGTAGCGCGGCGTAACGAGCGCCAGCGAGGCACCCGCGTGGCGGCGATCAGTCGCCTGGATAGTGCTACCGCCACCTGCCGCACCGCCGTGCGCTGCCTTTCGCGGGTGCGCCCTTCGGCTTACCCGCGCTACGGTATGTGCCTGCACTTGCCTCGTAGCGCGGCGTAACGAGCGCCAGCGAGGCACCCGCGTGGCGGCGATCAGCCGCCTGGATAGTGCCACCGCCACCTGCCGCACCGCTTCGCGCTGCCTTTCGCGGGTGCGCCTTTCGGCTTACCCGCGCTACGGTATGTGCCTGCACTTGCCTCGTAGCGCGGCGTAACGAGCGCCAGCGAGGCACCCGAGTGGTGGCGATCAGCCGCCTGGATAGTGCTACCGCCACCTGCCGCACCGCTGCGCGCTGCCTTTCGCGGGTGCGCCCTTCGGCTTATCCGCGCTACGGTATGTGCCTGTACGTGCCTCTTAGCGCGGCGTAACGAGCGCTAGCGAGGCACCCGCGAAGGCGGCGCCCAGCCGCCCGGCGGGTGCGGAGGCTTGTCTATCGGCGGGTGAACCGACCGCCGATGACCAGCATGCAAGGGGTCAACAGCAGGGTGAGGGCGGTGGCGAAGGTGAGCCCGCCGGCGATGGCGCTGGACATCTGCGTCCACCACTGGGCGGAGGGCGCGTTGAAACCGAGCGCCGGGGCGAACAGGTTGACGTTGATGCCGAGCACCATCGGCATCAGGCCCAGTACCGTGGTAATGGCAGTCAAGAGTACCGGGCGCAGGCGCAGGCAGCCCGCTTCCAGGGCGGCCTCGCCGGGCGCCATGCCCTCCTGGCGCAGCTCGTTGTAGGTGTCGATCAAGACGATGTTGTTGTTGACCACAATACCGGCCAGCGCGATTACCCCCATGCCGACCATCACGATGCCGAAGGCCTGACCGGTGACCAGAAGCCCGATCAGCACCCCGGCGGTGGAGAAGACAATGGCCGAGAGCACCAGCACCGCCTGATAGTAGCTGTTGAACTGGGTGACCAGGATCAGCGCCATCAGGCCGATGGCGACCAGAAAGGCGGTGACCAGGAACTGCATCGACTCCTGCTGGTCTTCCTGCTCGCCGGCCACGTTGACCATCAGCCCGTCGGGCAACGCGCCTTCGCCGGCATCGAACAGGGCGCGCAGGCGCTCGTCGGCCAGATACCCGGGGGCAAGATCCGCTTCCAGGGTGATCGCCCGGCGCCCGTTGATGCGGTTGAGCGTGCCCACCTTGGGCGCGGGTTCGAAGGTCACGAAGTTCGACAGCGGCACCTGACCGCGCTCGGTGTTGACGGTCAGGCGCCCGAGCTGGTCCAGCGTGCGGTAGCGCTCCGGCAGGCGAATGCGGATGTCGACTTCGTCACTCACTGTGGGCGGGCGATAGCTTGCAACCTGAAGCCCCGTCGTCAGGAGCTGGACGGCACTGCCGATGGTGGTGACATCGGTCCCCATGCGCGCGGCGGCCTCGCGGTCGACGTTGATCTGCCATTCGACGCCGGGCAGGCTGCGGTTGTCCTGAATGTCGGTGAAGCCGCCAAGCTTTTGCATCAGTGCGCTCAGTCGATCCACCCCGGCATCGGCCACGACCGGATCGGTGGCGCTGATCTCCAGCACGATTGGTTTGCCACCGCCGGGGCCTTGTTCCTGCTCCTGAAACTCCAGGGTGATACCGGGAAGGTCTGCGGTGCGCTCTGCCATGTCCGCGAGGATGACTCGCGACGGCCGGCGCTGATACCAGTCGATGAACTGGAACTGCAGTACGCCCACCACGTCATCGCCCATCTGCTCGTTGGCCACGAAGGAGCGGGCGTAAAGCGCCTCGACCTCGCCAAGTCCGCTCAGGCGCGCCTCGACCCGCTGTAGAATGGCGTCCGCCTCGGTGACGGAAAAATCTCCCCGGGCGCGCACCAGCACCTGGGCGCTGTCCGGTTCCACGCTGGGAAAGAAGTCGATGCCGTGGTTGAAGCGCCCGTAGGCGGTATAGACCACCGCGATCAGCACCAGCGCCAGCGCCAGCACCCAGCCTGGCCTTCTCAGAAGCCGCGCCAGCACGCGCCGGTAGCCGCGCCCGAAGGCGGTGCTCTGGTCAGGCCGTGCGCTCTGATTTTCGGCGTTCTGGCGGCGGGTGAAGAGCCGCCCCAGAGTGGGCAAGAACACCAGCGCCATGGCAAGCGACGCCAGCAGGCAGAGAATGACCGTGGCGGGCAGGTACTTCATGAACTGGCCGACTACGCCGGGCCAGAACAGCAGCGGTATGAAGACCGCAAGGGTGGTGGCGGTCGAGGCGATGACCGGCCAGCTCATTCGCGAGGCGGCGTTGAGCCAGGCCTCGAACGGCGTCTGCCCCTCTTTCAGGTAGCGGTCCGCCAGCTCGCTGACCACGATGGCGCCGTCCACCAGCATGCCGGCCACCAGAATCAGCGCGAACAGCACCACGATGTTGAGCGTGAAGCCGAAGGCCCACACCAGCAGGATGCCGGTGAGAAACGCCCCCGGAATCGTCAGCCCTACCAGCAGCGCCATGCGCAGCCCCATTGCCGCCACCACCACGATCAGCACCAGCACCACGGCGGTCAGCACGTTGTTCAAGAGCTCCGAAAGCATGTCGGCGACGGTGGCCGACTCGTCGAGGATGGTGGTGATGCGCAGCGCCTCGGGCAACAGCGCCTCGGCGGCGTCGAAGCGCTCGCGCACCGCGTCGATGGTCTCGATGATGTTGGCGCCGGCGCGCTTGGAGATCTCCAGCACCACGGCGGGCTCGCCGTCGATGCGCGCGAACCCTTCAGGGGCCTTGAAGGTGGGGTGGATGAAGGCCACGTCGCCGAAGGTCACGACCCGGTCGCCATCGATCTTCACCGGCATCGCCATCACGTCCTCGAGCGAGGTGATGATGCCCGGCACCTTGAGCGCCTGCCGTCCGGCACCGGTATCGAGGCTGCCCGCCGCCACCAGGCGGTTGTTGCGCGACACCTGGTTGAACAGCGCATCGAAGTCGATGCCGTAGCTTTCCAGCACCAGGGGGTCGACGAGGATCTCGAGCAGGTCCTCCTGCTCGCCAGCGATCTCCACCTCGAGCACGTTGGCGATGCCTTCTATCTCCTCTTTCAGGCGCCGCGCGACGGTGATGCGCTCGCGGGTATCGAGCTGCCCGGAAAGACCGATGGTGAGCACCGGAAATTCCGAGACGTTGACCTCCATCACCCGCGGCTCGTCGGCTTCCTCGGGAATCTCCGCCCGGGCGATATCGACCCGCTCGCGCACGTCCGACAGCGCCGTATTGGGGTCGAAACCCGGATCGAACTCGAGCGTCACCGAGGCGTGACCTTCGCTCGACTGGGCGGTGAACTTGCGCAGCCCCTCGAGACCGCGAAGCTCCTGCTCCATGGGGCGCACCAGCAGCCGCTCGCCATCCTCGGGGCTCACGCCTTCGAGCGTCAAGGAGACGTAGATCAGCGGAATGGTGACGTCCGGGTTGGCCTCCTTGGGAATCGCCTGCCAGGCGGTGATGCCGGCGAGCAAAAGCCCGACCAGCAGCAACAGCGTGGTGCGCGTATGGGTGAGGGCGGCCTGTATCAACGAGCGCATTCAGGGGGCCGCCACGGTATCGGGTGACGGCGAAGAGGGGACATCCGCCGCCACTGGCGTGACCGTCTCGCCCACCGCGACCAGCCCTGCGCCCAGGGTGATTACCTCCACCGGGTCCGGCAGGCCGGCCACGAAGGCGTTTTCGAGCGTCGCGCTGACCAGCGTGACCGACGTCTGCACCACCTGGTCATCGTCGCCCAGGTGCTTGACGGCCAGTCGGCCGTCGTCGTCCAGGCTCAACAGCGCAGGGGAGAGCGCGACCACTTGGCGCGGGGGCAGGGTAATGGTGAACTCGGCGCTGCCGCCGGCCAGGCGACGGCGCTCGGGGTTGTCCAGGGTGATTTCGATGTAGAACGTGCGGGTCTGCTTCTCGGCGCGGCTGCTGATATGGGTGACTTCGCCGTCGAGGGTCTCGCCATCGAGTAGCCGCGCGCTGACCGGAAGCCCAAGGCTCAGCGCGTTGACCTCCTGCTGGGAGACCCAGGCGGTGCCGGTCAGCGTGCGGTCGTCGATCAGCCGGCCCCACTCCTCGCCGGGCTGAAGCAGGTCGCCAAGCTCCACCTGGATACGATCGATCACGCCGGCGAAAGGGGCGCTTGGGCGGGTATCGTTCAACTGGCGTTCGAGTTGTGCGACTTGCGCGGCGCTGGCACTGAGCGCGCTTTGCAGGCGCAGAAGCTCTGGCTGGGATATGAACTGGCGCTGGCGCAGGTCCTGGGCACCGGCGTACTCCGCCTGGGCCACGGCGAGCTCGTCGCGGGCCTGCTGCAGGCGCTGTGGCAGCGCATCGTCATCCAGCACCAGCAGGGTCTGACCCTGTTCGACCCGCTCACCCTGGGGCACGGGTTTTTCGCGCACGTAGCCCGCCGCGTTGGCACGCAAAGTCGTCTCCTGACGTGCTTCGAGCTGGCCCTGGAGTACCTGTCGGGGAATGAACGGCGTGCTTTCCAGACGGGTGACTTCCACGCGCGGCGCCTGGTCGGCCTGGGTGGGCGGGGTGTCCGGCGGGGCGCCTTGAAAGCGCTGAAAATCGCCCAGCGCCAGCCAGAGAACCAGCGCCAGCACGAATGCAAGGGCCAGCGCATAGGAGAAGGGAATGCGTCGCATGGGATCAAACGGTCTCGTCGTGGAACAGGCGTGGGCAACGGCTCACACCATAGCGCAATCCCGGCATGGCGGCGAGCCTTGGGCCGGGCGCGAACGGGCGGGTGGCCTCTCGTCTAATTGAGTTTTCGGTGAACTGAGCATACCATCTTGGCGTCTTGAGTTTTGTCGACCCATCCCAAGGCGAATCAACCAAGGAGCAGTGATGAAAGATCCCGTACGTATTGCGATTACCGGCGGTGCCGGCCAGATCAGCTATTCACTCATTTTCCGTATTGCCGCCGGCGACATGCTGGGCGCGGATCAGCCCGTCATTCTCCAGCTTCTGGAAATTCCCCAGGCCATGGACGCGCTCAATGGCGTGGTGATGGAAGTCAACGACTGTGCCTTCCCGCTGGTGCAGGAGATCATCGCCTCCGACGACCCCAACGTCGCCTTCAAGGACGCCGACTACGCCCTGCTGGTGGGTGCACGTCCGCGCGGTCCGGGCATGGAGCGCAAGGATCTGCTCGAAGCCAACGCCGCGATCTTCTCGGTTCAAGGCAAGGCGCTCAACGACAACGCCAGCCGCGACGTGAAAGTGCTGGTCGTGGGTAACCCGGCCAACACCAACGCGCTGATTGCCTCCTGCAACGCGCCGGATCTCGACAAGGGTCAGTTCACCGCGATGACCCGTCTGGATCACAACCGCGCGCTGACCCAGCTTGCCCAGAAGACCGGCAAGCACGTCACCGATGTCGAGAACATGATCATCTGGGGCAACCACAGCGCGACCCAGTACCCGGACATCGCCCAGTGCACCGTCGACGGCAAGGCGGCAAGCGAGCTGGTCGAGCGCGACTGGTACGAGAACGACTTCATCCCCACCGTGCAGCAGCGTGGTGCCGCGATCATCAAGGCGCGCGGCGCTTCCTCCGCGGCCTCCGCAGCGTCCTCCGCCATCGACCACATGCGCGACTGGGCGCTGGGTTCCAAGGGCATCGTCAGCATGGCGATTCCGTCCGACGGTAGCTACGGCATCGAGGAAGGCATCATCTACTCCTACCCGGTGCGCTGCCAGGGCGGCCAGTACGAGATCGTCCAGGGCTTCGAGATCGACGCCTTCAGCAAGGAAAAGATGCAGGCAACCGAGAAAGAGCTGCGCGAAGAACGCGCCGCCGTCGAGCACCTGCTCGGCTAAGCAGGCCATGGCATGACCCGAACCCCGCAAGCGATTGCGGGGTTTTTTATTGCCTGCGCACCCCGTGCCATCACCACCTCAAGCACCGCTTCGCGGTGTCTTTCGCGGGTGCGCCGTTCGGCTTACCCGCGCTACGGGATAGGGTGGCGCCAACCTTGTAGCGCGGCGTAACGAGCGCCAGCGAGGCACCCGCGACGGCGGCGATCAGCCGCCCGGATGTGCCATTGCCGCCTACAGCCCCGCTTCGCGGTGCCTTTCGCGGGTGCACCGTTCGGCTTACGCGCGCTACGGGGATTGTGCCCGCACCTGTAGCGCGGCGTAACGAGCGCCAGCGAGGCACCCGCGTGGCGGCGATCAGCCGCCCGGATGTGCCATTGCCGCCTGCAGCCCCGCTTCGCGATGCTTTTCGCGGGTGCGCCGTTCGGCTTACCCGCGCTACGGGATTGTGCCCGCACCTGTAGCGCGGCGTAACGAGCGCCAGCGAGGCACCCGCGACGGCGGCGATCAGCCGCCCGGATGTGCCATTGCCGCCTGTAGCACCGCTTCGCGGTGTCTTTCGCGGGTGCGCCGTTCGGCTTACCCGCGCTACGGGATAGGGTGGCGCCAACCTTGTAGCGCGGCGTAACGAGCGCCAGCGAGGCACCCGCGTGGCGGCGATCAGCCGCCCGGCAGTTGCTTATGGGTAGCGCTATGCGTGTGAGAGGATCTTCAACTGATCGCGACCATCGCGCTTGGCTTCGTAAAGGGCCTGGTCGCCCTGGCCGAGCAGGCTGCTGAGGTCCTGGGTCGGGGTGTCGATGAGGGTGGCGCCGAGGCTCAGGGTGACCGGCTTGGGCGTGGCGTAGGCCTCGGCAGCCAAGGCGTTGAAAGCGCGGCGCAGCTCGTCGCTCAACTCCTGAATGGCGCTGGCGGAGGTGTCCTTGAGCAGCAGCGCGAACTCGTCGCCGCCCAGGCGCGCCTTCAGGGCATCGCCCGGCAGCAGCTGGCGGGCCAAGTCGCTCAGCGAGACCAGCATGTGATCGCCCGCTGCGTGACCGTGCATATCGTTCATCAGCTTGAAGTTGTCGATGTCGATCAGCAGCAGCGCGCCGGGGCGGGACGGGTGGGCGTCGGCCAGCAGAAACGGCGCGCGCGCCTGGAAGCCGCGCCGGTTGTACAGCGAAGTGAGCGGGTCGCGCTCGGCCAGGCGCGTGATCTGGCGCTCGCGCCGGTAGCGCACCGTACCGGTCATCGACAGTGCGATCAACAGGATCGCCATCACGCCCTCGATCAGCGAGACCCGGATCATCAGCCCCTGGTAGAGCGACAGGTCGAGCAGCGTGCCCGGGGCAAGGGCATAGGCCGCCTTGACCAGATAGAAGAGGCCGTGTGCCAGCAGTACGTAGTGCAGCTGGCGCGTACCTAGGCTGGCAGCCCCGGGTTCGAGCTTGAGGAGCTGTCCCGCGTGGATCGCCAGGGCGCCGACGAACAGCGAGTTGACGGCCATGTAAAGCCGCGAGCTCAGCGTCCAATCCGCCAGTGGCAGCAGGGCACACCAGGCGGGCACCAGCAGCCACCAGAGACGCGAAGGCGCATGGTTGACGAAGCGCGCCACGCCGAGCATGAAGCAGGCGTGGGCGAGTACCAGCAGGCCGTTGGCGAACCAGACGCCGATGAAGTAGAACCCGTAGCTGCGCAGCAGCGACAGGCTCGAGCCGATGACGACCAGCAGGAACCCGGCAGACCAGTACACCAGCGCCCGTTCCCGGGCGCTGCGCCATTCGAGCAACAGGTAGAGGGCGGCGGCAAGCGCCAGGGCGACGTTGATCGTCAGAATCGTGCGGGGGTCGAACGCCATGGGTCACGCAACTCGGTTGATTGGCCGTTGAGTCTGGCTGCCATGACGCTTCAGTCCCTCAAGCTCATGATTCGCCAATGGCGCTGTTCGGCGACCTGGCGCAGCGTATCGTCGGGGTCGACGGCGACCGGGTGCTCCACGGTTTCGAGCAGCGGCAGGTCGTTGTGGGAATCGCTGTAGAACCAGGCCCCCTCCATGGTCAGGTCCTGCGATTCGAGCCACTCGTTCAAGCGCGTGATCTTGCCCTCGCGGTAGCTGGGAACACCCGATACCTTGCCAGTATAGCGTCCGTCGACCATTTCCGGTTCAACGGCGATCAGGTCGTCGACGCCCAGACGTTCGGCGATCGGCCCGGTGATGAAGCGGTTGGTCGCGGTAATGATCAGCAACGTGTCGCCTTGGGTGCGGTGGCGAGCCAGCAGCTCCTCGCCCTTGGCGAGAATGTGTGGCTCGATCTTGCTGGCCATGAACTGCTGGTGCCAGGCGGCAAGCTGCTCGGTGGAGTGGTCGGCCAGGGGTTTGAGCGCCACTTCCAGAAAGGCGCCCATGTCCAGCGTGCCCGCCTGGTAGTCCGCCAGGAAACGGTCGTTGGCTTCGCGGTAGGCCACCGGGTCGACGGCGCCCTGTTCCAGCAGGAACTCGCCCCAGGCGTGATCGCTGTCGGTGGATAGGAGCGTGTTATCCAGATCGAAAATGGCCAGGCTCACGATGTTCCCCTTGTGCTTGATGTTCTGGTGCTTGATGTTCTGGTCTCGAGTGATCGGCGTTCAGGCCACAGCGACGGTGCTTGGCCACCGGGAGGCAGGGCCTGAACGAAAGCGCGGCGGATTATCGCAGACTCCTTCTTTTCTGCCCACTTCGGCTGTCCACGCTCGGCAAGCGTCGGTTTTGCACCGTTATCGCCCTTGGACGTCATATTGTATTGATACGCTTGACCGCCTTATGGAAAAATGAGGACAACTGAAAATTCAAGAAGGTGAAGTCCGTGATCGACGCTGACGGCTTTCGCCCCAATGTTGGCATCATCATCGTCAACAGCCAGGGGCAGCTGCTTTGGGCGCGTCGTGTAGGGCAAAATGCGTGGCAGTTCCCCCAGGGAGGCATCAAGGCAAGCGAAACTCCACAACAAGCGCTTTATCGTGAACTGTTTGAGGAGATCGGCCTGACCGCCGACGATGTCGATATTGTCGCCTGCACCCGGGGGTGGCTGCGCTACCGTCTGCCACGACGCATGATTCGTACCCACTCGCGGCCGGTGTGTATCGGCCAGAAACAGAAGTGGTTTCTACTCAGGATCCGATGTCATGAGAACCGGATCTGCATGACGGCCACGCCCAAGCCGGAGTTCGACGGCTGGCGCTGGGTGAGCTACTGGTATCCGCTGGGCCAGGTCGTGCCCTTCAAGCGGGAAGTGTATCGACGAGCCTTGAGGGAGCTTTCCCCGCGCGTCCAGCGCCTTGCCCTGGACGACGAGTAACGAGCGATGCGCCGGGCGTATTTCATGGCGCCCGGGACGCCGTGGCCTCCACTCCTCAGCGAGGACAATAACAGTGAAGTCTAAAACATCCATGCTCGAGGTATTGCGACGCGTCATCCAGGAGGTCAATGGCGCGCGAACCCTGGAGGCCGCGCTCTCCACCATGGTGCGCCGGATCCGCAAGGCGATGCAGACCGACGTCTGCTCGTTCTATCTCTTCGATCGCGAGCTCGAATCGCTGGTACTGATGGAAACCATCGGCCTGCGTACCCAGGCAGTGGGGCGCGTGGTGCTGCCACTCGGCGAGGGCCTGGTGGGCATGGTCGCCCAGCGCAGCGAGCCCCTGAACCTCGAGGATGCGCGCGCGCACCCTCACTTTCGCTACTTCGAGGCCACCGGCGAGGAGCGCTACTCGAGCTTTCTGGGCGTGCCGATCATTCACCAGCGCCTCATGCTGGGCGTACTGGTGGTTCAGCAGGCGGAAAAGCGCCGCTACGACGACGAGGACGAAGCCTTCCTGGTCACCATGGCGGCACAGCTTGCCGGCGTACTCGCCCACGCCCTGGCCACCGGCAACCTGACCCGCCCGGCGCTGCCCGGCGGGCAGGCGATGTTCAAGGGCGTGGCCGCCTCACCGGGTATCGCCATGGGGCAGGCCGTAGTCATCACCCCGCCGGCGGATCTCAACAGCGTGCCGGATTTGATCCCGAGCGACCAGGAGTTCGAAATCGCGCGCCTCAAGGAGGCCATCGCCCAGACGCGTCAGGAGATCCGCGCTGCTGCCGAGCGCCTGGCCAACCGGATATCGGCCCAGGAGCTGGCGCTGTTCGACGTCTACCAGCAGATGCTGGGCGAGGCGGCGCTGGCTGAAGAGGTCGAGAGACGCATTCGCGAAGGGCAGTGGGCGCCGGGGGCGCTGGCGGACGTGGTGCGCCGCCACGTGCAGTATCTCGAGCGGGTCGACGACGACTATCTGCGCGAGCGCGCCGCCGACATTCGCGATCTGGGGCGGCGTGTGCTCGGCCACCTGCAGCAGGATACACCGACAACGCCAGAAACCTACCCGGACAACGCCATCCTGGTCGGCGACGAGATCAGCGTGGCCATGCTTGGTGAGGTGCCCAAGGGCAAGCTCAAGGGGCTTGTGTCGGTGCGTGGGTCGAGCACTTCTCACGTCGCCATCGTCGCCCGCGCCATGGGTATTCCCACGGTACTGGGCATGGTCGATCTACCGCTGCCACGGCTCAACGGCGCGCCGGTGGTGCTCGATGGCCATCGCGGGCGGCTGTTCGTGCGCCCCGCCCCGGAGCTCCAGGCCCGCTACGCGAGCTTCATCGCCGAGGAACAGGCCTTGAGCGACCTGCTCGAGCACGAGCAGGACCTGCCCAGCGAAACCCCGGATGGCTACCATGTACCGCTGATGGTCAACACGGGCCTGGCGGTGGATGCCGCGACGCTGCTGAAAAGTCGTATTGGCGGGGTGGGGCTCTACCGTACCGAAGTGCCGTTCATGATCGCCGAGCGCTTTCCCGGCGAGAAGGAACAGATGCGCATGTACCGCGAGCAGCTCGAGGGCTTCGCGCCCCTGCCGGTGGTGATGCGTACGCTGGACATCGGGGGCGACAAGGACCTGCCCTATTTCCCCATCGAGGAGGCCAACCCGTTTCTCGGCTGGCGCGGCATGCGCGTGACTCTCGATCACCCGGAAGTGCTCATGGTGCAGCTGCGCGCCATGCTGCGTGCCTCCCACGGGATCGACAACCTCTACGTGCTGTTTCCCATGATCACCAACGTCGAAGAGCTCGACGAGGCCGTGAAGCTTCTCGACCGGGCGATTCTGGAGCTCGGCGAGGAAGGCATCGCGGTCAGGCGCCCCCTGGTGGGCGTGATGATCGAAGTGCCCGCGACCATCTATCAGATGGACGCACTGGCCAAGCGGGTGGATTTCTTCTCGGTGGGCAGCAACGACCTGACCCAGTACCTGCTGGCGGTGGATCGCAACAATCCGCGGGTATCGAGCCTTTACGACGCGATGCATCCGGCGCTTCTCGGCGCGCTAGTGGAGCTCTCCCAGGATGCCCAGCGCCTGGGCAAGCCCATTTCGCTGTGCGGCGAGCTCGCCGGCGACCCCTCCGGCGCTTTGCTGCTGATGGCGATGGGCTTCTCGAGTCTTTCCATGAATGCCCCCAGCCTGCCCAAGGTGCGCGCCGCGATTCGCCGCGTACCGCTTACAGATGCGAAGACGCTGTTGCGCGAGATCATGGCACTGGATACGCCGGCCCAGGTACGCGAGCTCTTAAACCGGCGCATGGACGAGTGGCAGCTGGCGCACCTGCTGCCGCCCAGGGACTGAGCGGGGGCCTTCTAACGAGGCTGGCGCAGGGTGGTTTCACCTGTGAGCCGGCCCAGCGGGCCGAAGCGCTGCTCGGTGATGCAGACCCCGCCGCGATGATCCAGGCTCAGCCAGGTCGTTGCCCGAGTGCCGTACTCCTCGCCTTCGATGAACGCCGCCGACAGGCGGCGTTCGAGCGCAAGCGCCACGCCGGTATCGGGCAGGACATCGTCCGGTGCCGGGCGCGTATCGTGCAGCGCCTGCCGGGTGGCTTCGCGCCAGTTCTTTCCTGCACATTCGAGCGCCCGGCGCGCGGCGGTGAGCTTCGGCCAGGGCGTATCCAGCGTGGCGTTGGAGAGCCCGTGCACGCCCGGCGCCACGCGATCAAAGGTGACGCCCGATGCGCTGCGGTGCAGGTGCCAGAGCGCATCGTGCTGGGCCACCAGCAGGTTGAAGCCGGCAAAGCGCTGCGCTTCCTCCCGGGCCATAGCGCGCAGCCAGGCCTCGAGGTCATCGGCCTGCAGCGCGCGGGCGACGAGTTCGCCCCGGCTGGGGGCGCTGGCAGGGAGCGCGGCGGCGGGCTCTCGCACGTTGGTCAAGGCGGCGACCCGGCCCTGGGCGTTGGCCGCAAGCCAGGTGCCGCCGGCCAGCAGGTCGCGCCCGCCGAGAAGCCCGGGCGCGTCCTGCCAGTAGTCGAGCGGCGCGGTCGGGCGAGCGTGGAACTCGTCGCGATTGCCGGCGAGCTTCAAGGGCGTGGCGCTGTCGGGGCGCCAGGCAAAGGTAATCAGGCACATGTTTTTAAGCACATAGTTTTAAGCACATAGTTTTAAGCACATGGTCGTAGTGGCTTGGTTGCGTGGCAGGGCGGGTCGCCCGCGCTCTCGGAAAAGGTTGATGGTATCATCGCCGCTCTCACTTTCCTGCCAACGGAGAATTTCGCGCCATGAGTATCGCCCTCACCCTTTTCGGCTACCTGGCGCTGGGAGCGGCCGCCGGCACCATGGCGGGGCTGTTCGGCGTCGGTGGCGGGTTGATCATCGTGCCGGCACTGGTGTTCGCCTTCGGCCTGCAAGGCGTGGCGCCGGAAATTGCCATGCATCTGGCGGTGGGCACGTCGCTGGCCACCATCGTGGTCACCGGCGCCTCCTCCACGCTCGGCCATTACCGCAAGGGCAGCATCCACAAGGGGTGGTTCATGGCGCTGCTGCCGGGGTTGATGCTCGGCGCCATCGGCGGCGTGTTCATAGCGGGCAATCTTTCCGGCACGGTCCTGGGTACGCTATTCGGCGTATTCGTGCTGCTCCTGGCCGCCAAGATGGTGTTCGGGCTCAAGCCCAGGCCCGGTAGCCTGGCGCCGGGCAGGGTTGCCATGACCCTCGCCGGCGGCGTGGTCGGGGCGATCTCGGCGCTGTTCGGCATTGGTGGCGGGGCGATGACCGTACCCTGGCTTTCGCGCTGCGGCGCCACCATGACCCAGGCCGTGGGTACCTCGGCGGCCTGCGGGCTGCCCATCGCCCTGGTGGGCGCGCTCACCTTCGTGGTGGTGGGGTGGGGCAATCCCTTGCTTCCCGCCTGGGCCACGGGGTTCATCATGTGGCCGGCGTTCTTCGGCATCGTGCTGGCGAGCGTCCCCTTCGCCCGCGTGGGGGTGAAGCTCGCCCACGTCTTGCCTGCGCGCGTATTGCGGTTATCCTTTGCGCTGCTGCTGGCCGTGGTCGGGCTGCGTTTCGTGCTTGGCTGAAACCCAAGGCTCGCCCACGGCTATTACTGGTTCGCTTACATAGAGACGGCTGATGATCAACTATCCCGCGATTGACCCCGTGGCAATTTCCCTCGGGCCTTTACAGGTGCACTGGTATGGCCTGATGTACGTGGTGGGCTTCGTGGCCGCCTGGTGGCTCGGCTGCAAGCGTGCCTCGCGTATCGGGCTGACCAACGACGACATCAGCGATCTGCTGTTCTACTGCGCCATCGGGGTGGTGGCAGGTGGCCGCCTGGGCTACGCCTTCTTCTACGGCCTGGGTCAGTGGGCCGCCGACCCGCTATGGGTCTTCCGCGTCTGGGACGGTGGCATGAGCTTTCATGGCGGCCTGATCGGCGTACTGCTGGCCGCGTGGCTGTTCGCGCGGCGCAAGAAGCTGGCCTTCTTCACTCTGACCGATTTCATTGCTCCGCTGGTGCCGATCGGCCTGGGCGCCGGGCGCATCGGCAACTTCATCAACCACGAGCTGCCCGGGCGCGTCTCCTCGCTGCCCTGGGCGATGCCGTTTCCCGGCATGGGGCCGGAGCCTCGTCATCCTTCGGCGCTTTATGAGGCGCTGCTCGAGGGGCTGGTGCTCTTCGTCATTCTCTGGTGGGTCTCCGCCAAACCCCGGGCGCGCGGTTTCGTGTCGGGCCTGTTCCTGCTCGGCTACGGTGCGTTTCGCTTTCTGGTCGAGTTCGTGCGCCTGCCGGACGCGCACATCGGCTTCATTGCCTTTGGCTGGGTGACCATGGGCATGCTGCTGACGCTTCCCATGATCGCGCTGGGCGTGGCGTTCATGGTGTGGTCGCGCAGCAACCCGATCGACGCCAAGCGCGTTTGAATCGTGCGTTCTCGGGCGGCGTTGCATCTCTGACGCGCCGCCGCCTAGAATACAGCCTTCAACGACTTTCGACTCTGGACACCCTGTGACTGCAATGATGCCTGCCGCTTCGCCCCAAGCCGCTCCCACCGCCGCGCTCGAACAGCCCTATCTCGACCTCATGCGCACCGTGCTGGAGCAGGGCGTCGATCGCGATGATCGTACCGGCGTGGGCACGCGCTCGATCTTCGGCCATCAGATGCGCTTCGACCTGGCGCGCGGGTTTCCGCTGTTGACCACCAAGAAGCTGCATCTGCGCTCGATCATTCATGAGCTTTTGTGGTTTCTGAAGGGCGACACCAACATCGGCTACTTGAAAGAGCACGGCGTGCGCATCTGGGATGAATGGGCCGACGAGAACGGTGACCTGGGCCCGGTCTACGGCTACCAGTGGCGCAGCTGGCCCAGCCCGAAAGGCGGTGAAAGCGTCGACCAGATCGCCCAGGTGCTGGAGCAGATTCGCACCAACCCGCAGTCGCGTCGGCTCATCGTCTCGGCCTGGAACCCGGCCCAGGTGGACGAAATGAAGCTGCCGCCGTGCCACTGCCTGTTCCAGTTCTACGTGGCCGACGGCCGCCTTTCCTGTCAGCTCTACCAGCGCAGCGCCGATATCTTTCTGGGCGTTCCGTTCAATATCGCAAGCTATGCGTTGCTGACCGCCATGGTGGCCCAGGTGTGCGGGCTCGAGCCCGGCGAGTTCGTTCACACCCTGGGCGATGCGCACCTTTACAGCAATCACGTCGAACAGGCCAAAGAGCAGCTCTCCCGCGCACCGCTGAGCCCGCCCACGCTGTGGCTCAATCCGGAAGTGCGCGATCTGTTCGATTTCACCTTCGACGACATTCGTATCGACGACTACGAAGCCCATCCCCACATCAAGGCGAAGGTGGCCGTATGACTCAGCGCTCCTTATACGAGCCTCTGGTACCGGTGGCGATGATCGTCGCCATGGCGAAAAATGGCGTGATCGGCGTCGAAGGCAAGCTGCCCTGGTACCTTCCGGAGGACCTCAAGTTCTTCAAGCGCATGACCCAGGCCAAGCCCCTGGTGATGGGGCGCAAGACGTTTGCTTCGATCGGCAAGCCCTTGCCCAACCGCCTGAACATCGTCGTCACGCGTGACGACGCCTTCATGGCCGAAGGCATTCGCGTCTGCCACGATCTCTCGCAGGCGCTCGAGCTTGCCGATCAGCAGGCCACCATCGAGGCAGCGGAAGAGATCATGGTGATGGGCGGCGGCGAGATCTACCGCCAGGCGTTGCCCATCGCGCAGCGTCTCTACGTGACCGAGGTCGAGGTCGAGGTCGAAGGCGATACCACCTTTCCGGAAATCCCCCTTTCATCGTTTCGAGAAGTGCAGCGCGTGGCGGGTAGCCCCGGCGAGGGGCAGCCCCGGTACGATTTCGTCGTTTACGAGCGCATAGCCGACTAGTCAGCTCCAAGGAGGGCGCCATGGCCGCCAGCGTACTGAACCTGATCGAATCACTGGAAACGCATCTCGCGGGTACCCAGCAAGAGCTCGAGCAACTGCGCCGGGAGAACGCTCGCCTGAAAGAGCAGCTCGCGCACGTACTCGAACGCCCCTTGGCGGCCACATCGCCCGCCGAAGAAACGCCGGCATCGGCGCCCGAGACTGCCACGCGGGCCGAGGCGCCTCCTTCGCCCCACGCGCTTTTGAAGCAGTGGTACGAGCGCTACCCGCAGGCTTTCTTCAAGGGTCACACCAAACCGCTCAAGGTGGGCATCCATATCGATCTGGCTCAGCGCGAGCCGTGGTCCGGCAAGTTGATACGTCGGGCCCTGGCCAATTACGTCAACCTGCCGCGCTACGTCAAATCCATGCGTGAAGGCGCCGAGCGAGTGGACCTCGATGGCCAGCCTGCGGGTATCGTCGACAAGGAAGCCTCGCTTCACGCAAGCGAGCGGCGCAAGGAGCAGGTAGGCGACGAGCCCGCCAAATCTGCCTTCAAGAAGACCGGCAATTCCTCCGTGTCGGCGCGAAAAGAGGCTCGCCAGCAGGCCGGGCACGACCAACCGTCTCGGTCGAAAGACGAAGGGCAACGGGTCGAAGAAGCAAAGGCGCCACTGACGATGGAAGAAAAAATAAAAGGGTTGATGCAGAAGTTCGAAGGGCGCTGAGACTCGCAAGAGGCCTCCAGGGTTCCATAAAAAATCGCGAATAATAAAAGAACACTGTTTTTTTCTATTGCGTTCCCCGGAATCCCAGTATAGAGTTTGGCTTGCGAGCATTGGACTATAACAAGGCTGATTTGAGGGCATGCCACATATCGCCAAGAAACCGGCGAATGGCAGAAGAGCATGTTCCAGAAGCCACCTGCGGGGGTTTGGAAAAGCCCGGCAGAAACGATCGAAACAGTAAGCTAGTTAAGGAACCTACATCATGAAAAAGACACTTTTAGCGACTGCTGTCATCGGTGCCCTGGGCGCCTCTGCTGCCGCTCAAGCAGCCACTGTTTACGACGAAGACGGCACCAAGGTTGACCTGTACGGCCGTATCGCTCTCGGTGTTGCCGGTGGCGGCCCCGAGTACAACGATGCCGGCGCGAAAATCGATAACGATGTTGAATTCGTCGACGTCTTCTCTCGTCTGGGTTTCCGTCTGAGCCAGGAAATCACCTCCGACCTGACCGCCTTCGGTCGTCTCGAGTGGCGTTTCCGCGCTGACGAGCGTCGCACCGGCGAAGCCTTCCGCGAAACTCGCCAGTCCTACCTGGGTATCACCAGCCAGCAGTACGGTACTTTCCAGGGCGGTAACTTCGACAGCTTCTACAACCAGTTCGTTTCTCTGCCGTTCGACGTCTACGTCGACCAGGGCCTGTACTTCGCGGGTCACCCGAAGCAGTCTCGCGGCGACTCCATCGGTTACTACACGCCGGACCTCGAAGGCTTCACCGTCTTCCTGCAAGGCAAGCACTACAGCGAGCGCGGTCTGGTTGACGAAACCAACCCGGAGCTGGGCTTCGTTCGTGAAACTACCGATCAAGGTAACGTGACTGCCGCACAAGGTGGTGTTCGTTACGCACAAGGTCCTGTGACCGTTGGTCTTGGTTTCGTTGACGACGTCGTTCGTGGCGGCGGTAACGGCGAAATGATGTACGGCCTGATCGGCTCCTACGACTTCACCGACCAGTTCTCTGCTCGCCTGGGCTACGAAGGTCGTGAGAACAGCAATGACGTCGTGGGTGTCGACGAGACTCGTGGCGGCGGTTATGACACCGTAGGCGTAGGTGGTACTTTCACCACTGGCCCGTGGGCATTCAACCTCGATTACTACAACATCGAGCGTGACGATGCCGAAACCAGCCGTGCCTGGTCTACCGGTGCCTACTACAACGTCTCCAGCAACTTCGACGTATTCGTTGAAGTGGCCGACGCCGATGCACCGCGCATCAGCCGTAATGACAGCTTCGGTGACACCATCGACAGCCTGACCGACGACGTATACTGGCTGACAGGCGCTCGTTACTTCTTCTAAGCCCTGGTGCTTGAAAAGTAATACCTGAAGCTAGATAGAACCGGCCCAAAAGGGCCGGTTTTTTTATGTTCGATCATCGTAAGTAACCATGTTACGTGCACTTTCATCTTTTTTTGAAATGTTATAACATATTTTATCGCTGGATGATTCGTTCAATAATCATGCAAGGAAAGTCATGAAGTACCCATTCACGCTCGCCGCATTGGCATTGAGTACAAGCACTTTTGTGCAGGCCGCTACCCTCTACGATGAAAACGACACCCAAGTGGATATTTACGGTCGCATCTCGATCGGTGTCGCCGGCGGCGGCCCGGGTCGGGATGTCGAGGGAAACCGCATCGACAACGATCCCGAGTTCGTCGATGTCTATTCGCGTCTGGGCTTTCGCTTGAGTCAGCAGATCAACCCCGATCTCACCGCTTTTGGTCATCTGGAGTGGCGTTTCGCCGGCGACGAGCGAACCGTCGGTCAGGCCTTCAGGGAAACCCGGCAAAGCTACCTGGGGCTTGCGAGCGAGCGTTTCGGCACGGTCATGGCGGGCAATTTCAACAGCCTCTATTTCCAGAACGTCATCTCACCGTTCGATGTCTATCAGGATCGCGGGCTCTTGTTCAGTTCGAGCAATATCCAGTCGCGCGGTGACTCCATCGGTTACTACACGCCGGAAGTCAATGGCTTCACTACCTTCGTGCAGCTCAAGCACTACAGCGAACGGGGTCTCACCGAGCAGGAGCAGAGCGCCGAAGGCAGCGTCACCGCCGCGCAGGGCGGTATTCGCTACCAGCAGGGGCCGCTCACGCTGGCGTTGGGCGCGGTCGATAACGTGGTGCGTGGTGGGGGCAACGGCAAGGCGCTCTACGGCGCATCCGGCGCCTACAAGTTCGATGACCAGTTCGTTGCGCGCCTGGGTATCGAAACCCAGGCGGATAGCAGCGAATATGGGGGCGGTTTCGATTCCTACGGGATCGGTGGAACCTATACCACGGGACCCTGGGCGTTCAATGCCGACTACTACCGGGTAGAGCGTGACAACACTTCCAGCAGTGACGCCTGGGCAGCCGGCGGTTACTACGCGCTGACCAGCGATTTCGACCTGTTTCTGGAGCTGGCTGACGGAGATGCCCCGGCCATGCGCAACTCCTCCTCGAACATGTACTGGGTCACTGGCGCACGCTATCTCTTCTGACGCTTTGGTCATCTTGCACCTGTGCATTAGCCGGCCCATCACTGGGCCGGCTTTTTTCATGCAGCAATGGTGGCGTCGATTTCTGTCATCACTTCCTTGTATCGCTTCCTTGTAAAAGTTTTGTCGATGTAGAGCGGGGGAGAGTAATCACTTACAATGACCGGCTGACATGAGCGCTGGGTTGGCGCGCCTATCTTTTTCAATCAGGTAACATGTAGGGCAAGGGAAAACGCCCGGTTCGATCCCCGGGCGGTAGCGTGCCTCTTTTCTGGGAACCAATATGCCATTTTCACCACGTGACAATCTGTCGACCGTGCGCCTGTTGCTCGGCGCACTCACTCTTGCCTTGATCAGCGGCTGCGCCACCAGCTACCCCTCGGGCAGCGCGTCGCAGTCACCTCGGTACGCGCTGAACAACGACAGCGCCAAGGCCATTGGCGACGCCAATATCAACGGCTTTCTGGAACAGTCTCCCGCCGGCGGTGTGACGAGCGCGGCAAGAAGCCCTTGGGGCGACAATGTCGAGATCATTGCCGATGCCCCTTACCTGGCGGCCAGTGGCCGAGAGTGCCGCCAACTGCAGATCGTGGCCATGGGCGGCGATACTCGCCGCGGCCTGGTGTGCAAGACGGACAACGGCTGGGTGAACCAGCGGGTAGTGACACAAACGGTAGAAGGGCGCTTTTGATGAACATGCTTTCCATGGATAAGCCCGCACGTTGGATGAAAGGGCTCGCTACCGTTTCCCTCACGTGCCTGCTTGCCTTCGGCAGCACCGCCCAGGCCCAGTTGCTGAGCTTGCCCAGCGATACGATATCCGGTCAGCGCAGCGGCCAGTCGTCAGGCGCCGGCCAAGGCCAGAACTCGGGCCAGGAACAGGTCGACGACACTCCGCGCGCAGATTGGCGAAGCGGCACTTACGGCCCGGTGCCCAGCACCCAGCCACAAAACCCGGACATGCTGCCGCCGTTCGGCTTCAACCTGTTCACTGGCGGCTTTCGTGGTGCCATTGGTGACGGTCTGAACAGCGATTATCGCATCAAGCCCGGTGATCAGGTCACCGTACGCGCCTGGGGGGCTTTCGAGCTTGACCGCACGCTTCCGGTGGATGCCCAGGGCAACATCTTCATTCCCGGCTCCGGCCCCTTGAACGTGGAAGGCCAGAGCAGCCAACAGGTGGACAACAGCGTTCGCCAGGCCATCACCTCCGTCTACCCGGACAACGTCGAGGTCTACACCAACCTGCAAGGCGTGCAACCGGTAGCCGTCTACGTGACTGGCTACGTCGAAAACCCGGGCCGCTACGCCGGCACGCCGGACGACTCGCTGCTCTACTTCCTCGATCAGGCCGGCGGCATCGATCAGGACCTGGGCAGTTACCGCCAGATCCGCGTGCTGCGCAACGGTAACCAGATCGCCACCGTCGACCTTTACGACTTTCTCATCAACGGCACCATTCCCCGCCCGCAGTTCCAGGACGGCGATACCATCGTGGTCGAGGAGCGCGGCCCGGCGATTGCCGTGGTGGGCGACGTTCATCGCGAGCTGCGCTACGAGCTGACCAGCAACACCTTGAGCGGCGCGGAACTCGTCAACTTGGCGCGGCTGAGAAGCGGCGTTTCTCACGTATTGCTGCGCGGTGATCGCCCCAGTGGCCCCATCGCCCAGTATTTCCCCCTGGCCCTGTTCTCCGGCCAGACCATTCGCAGCGGCGATGAAGTGACCTTCAGTGCCGACCAGCGCAGCGAGACCATCGTGGTGGAAGTGGAGGGTAGCTACTATGGTCCCTCGCGCTACGCGCTGCCACGCAACGCTCGCCTGAGCGAGCTGCTTGACGCCATTTCGGTACCCCAGAACCTGACCGCAGTGGAGAGCGTCTCGCTGCGCCGCGAAAGCGTACGCCGCCAGCAGGAGCAGTCGCTGGAAGACAGCCTGCGCCGCCTGGAAACCACCTATCTGGGCGCGACCTCTCGCACCGACGAAGAAGCCCAGATCCGCCTGCGCGAAGCCGAGCTGATCGAGCGCTTCATCCAGCGTGCCCGCGATCTCGAGCCCAGTGGCACGCTCGTGGTCGCCCAGAACGGTCAGATTTCCGATATTCGTCTGCAAGACGGTGATGTCATCACCATTCCAGAAATCAGCGACTCCGTGCTGCTCAGCGGTGAAGTGCTCGTGCCCCAGGCCGTGGTCTATCGTCCAGGCATGAGTGTCATCGACTATGTCAATGGTGCCGGCGGCTTTACCGAACGCGCCAACGAGGACCAGATTCTACTGGTGCGCCAGAACGGTGCCGTCGAACACGCCAGGAACTCACCGCTGCGCCCGGGCGATGAAATCCTCGTCATGCCCAAGGTGCCGAGCCACAACCTGCAGTTCGCCTCGACCATCATGGAAATGCTGTTCCAGATCGCCGTGACCACTCGAGTCGTACTGGACCTGTAGATCATGGCGGAGAACCCGACGAAAGCTCTCGGCGCACGTACGCCCTGGCAAGTCACCCGTAGCGTGTGGTACGCCATGTTCATGCGCGAGGCCATCTCACGCAC
Organism: Vreelandella malpeensis; assembly: GCF_020622355.1. Lineage (GTDB taxonomy): Bacteria > Pseudomonadota > Gammaproteobacteria > Pseudomonadales > Halomonadaceae > Vreelandella > Vreelandella malpeensis. The sequence continues at coordinate 86,845 of NZ_WHVL01000004.1, forward strand.
CATGGCGGACCGCATGGGCTGGTTCTGGATGATCTTCGAGCCGGTCGCCTTCGTGGGAATCATGATTGGCGTACGAAGCTTCATCCGCGGGGATCGCCTCATCATGAACGCCGAGTTCATTCCTTGGCTGATCGCCGGTTTGATGGGCTTTACCCTCGTGCGTGAGGGCATGATGCGCGGCATGGGCGCGGTGGACTCCAACAAGGCGCTGTTCGCGTATCGTCAGGTGCAGCCGGTGGACCCGGTCATCGTGAGAAACTTCCTGGAAGGCATGCTGCGCTCGCTCGTGTTCCTGATCTTGATCGTCGGCGCGTTGATGCTGGGTCAGGACATGTACCCGGACAACACCATTCGCGTCATGGCCGCCTGGTTTTCCTTATGGAGCCTGGGGCTGGGCCTGGGCCTTTTCACCTCGGTCGCGGCTTCGCTGGTGCCCGAAGTAGGCAAGGTCATCCGCATGCTGTCGCTACCGCTCATGCTGTTGTCCGGTGTCATCTTGCCGCTCAACAGCCTGCCGCACTGGTTGCTCGAATACCTGATGCTCAACCCCATCCCCCATGGGCTGGAAACGCTGCGTCTCGGATTTTTCGACAACTACCACGTCGTGCCCGGCACCAGCATGCTCTATTTCTGGCTATTCACGTTCTCGCTCATCGCCCTGGGGCTGGTCATGCACCTGCGCTTTATCGATCGTTTGAAGGCAAGCTAATTCATGCAAGCGTCACTTCGCCGTTTTATCACCAAGTCGCCCCATTGGGCCGTTGCGATTCTGGCCATTTTGCTGGTGTCCTTTTACTGGTTCGTCTGGGCGCAGGAGCGCTACGTATCCCGGGCCACCGTGGTACTGGATAGCCCCCAAGTCGCCACACCGGAATTCAGCTTGTCGTCGCTCATGGGCAGCGGGGGCGGGGGCAATACGCACGATCTGCTGCTGCTGCGCGAGCACCTGTTATCCGTAGATATGCTTCGCCGCCTGGACGAAGCGCTGGATTTTCGCAAGCACTACAGCGAACACGGGGATATTTTCGCCACCCTGTGGAACGCCAACGCCCCCATCGAGGAGCTGCATCAGTACTACCTGCGCCGGGTCAACATCGAGCTCGATGAGTACGCCGGCGTACTCAACGTAGAAGTGCAGGGCTATACCCCCGAGTTCGCCCATGACATGGCGCAGATGCTGCTGGATGCCGGCGAAGACCATATGAACCAGATGGGACACCGGCTCGCAGACGAGCAGGTGCGCTTTCTGGAACAGCAAATGGTTCGCCTGGAAGAGCGCTTTCGCGACACGCGCTCGGAGCTTCTGGATTTCCAGAACGAGTACGGCCTGGTATCCCCGACCGCCACGGTGGAAAGCCTGAACCAGGTAGTCGCCACCCTGGAAGGTGACCTGGCCCGGCTGCAGGCGCAGCGCGATGCCCTGGCAAGCTTTCAAAGCTCGCAATCCGCCGAGCTTCGCCAGGTAGAGCGCAACATCACGGCGCTGCGAGACCAGATCGGCGAGCAAAGCGAACGCCTGGCCCAGGCGGCCGGCGGCGCGCTCAACCGGGTATCGGCGGAATACGAAACCCTGGAGCTTCAGGCCCAGTTCGCCCAGGAAACCTACTCGAGCGCCCTGGCCGCCCTCGAAAATACCCGGCTCGAGGCCGCTCGCCAGCTCAAGCAGGTCAGCGTACTGCAAAGCCCGCTCTACCCGGAATACCCGACCGAACCCAACCGCCTGTACAACGCCACGGTCTTCGCGATCATCACCATCTTCCTCGCCTTCATCCTCAGCATGATCATCATGATCGTGAAGGACCACCGCGACTGAGGTTGGCAACCCAAGCACCGCTACGCGCTGCCTTCCGCGGGTGCGCTCTGCGGCTTACCCGCGCTACGAATACCGCCACACCCCGTAGCGCGGCGTAACGAGCGCCAGCGAGGCACCCGCGTGGCGGCGCCAGCCGCCCGATAGTGCAACGACAACCCGGAAGGAATGTACCCGTAGCGCGGCGTAACGAGCGACAGCGAGGCACCCGCGATGGCGGCGACCAGCCGCCCGGCCGCGCCACGCAACCTGGAGCACCGCTTCGCGCTGCCTTTCGCGGGTGCGCCCTTCGGCTTACCCGCGCTACGGGAATGTGCCCCCATAGCGCGGAAAAATGTGCCCACAACGCGGAAGGAATACACCCCGTAGCGCGGCGTAACGAGCGACAGCGAGGCACCCGTAGCGACGGCCCGGCGCGAAGGCGGCGCCAGCCGCCCGGCCTCGCCACGAAAGAAAAGGTGAACCATGCCGAACATCCTCCACCACGGCGGTGCCACCGGCGTCACCGGCAGCTGCCACCAGCTCGTGCTGAATGGCGAACACTCGCTGCTCGTGGATTGCGGCCTGTTCCAGGGGGATGACGCCCGCGAAGACACCTTCGAGCAGCTCAAGATCGAGTTCGATATCAGCACGCTGAAGGCACTCATCGTCACCCACGTGCATATCGACCACGTAGGCCGCCTGCCATACCTGCTGGCGGCGGGCTTCAAAGGCCCTATCATCTGCTCCAAGCCTTCCGCCAAACTGCTGCCGCTGGTGATCGAAGACGCGCTCAAGATCGGCTTCACCCGCAATGCCCAACTGATCGAGCGCTTCCAGGCCCAGCTCGAATCGCAGATCGTCAGCCTCGATTACCACCAGTGGCACACGGTGGTCGACGACGGCGACATCAAGACCCGCATCAAGCTCAAAAGGGCAGGGCACATACTGGGTTCGTGCTACGTGGATATCAGCCACCAGGATCACACGACCCGGCAAAAAGAGCGCTGGGTCTTCTCGGGAGATCTCGGCGCACCCCACGCGCCTTTGCTGCCTGCGCCGCAGTCGCCCCACGGCTGCGACCATCTGGTGCTGGAAAGCACTTACGGCCATCGCACCCACCCCAATCGCGAAAACCGCCGGGCGGTCCTCAAGCGCGCCATCGAACAGGCGCTGACAAACGGCGGTACGGTCATGGTGCCCGCCTTCAGTATCGGCCGAACGCAAGAGCTTCTATATGAGCTCGAAAGCATCATCTTCGAGGCCCGCAAAAGCCGCTGGAAGGAACTCGAGATCATCGTTGACTCCCCCCTGGCCGCCCGCTTCACCCAGGTGTATCGCGAGCTCAAGCCCTATTGGGACGACGAGGCCCAGGCGCGCCTGAAAAGCGGCCGCCACCCGCTGAACTTCGCCAACCTCTACACCGTGGGCGACCACCAGGAACACGAGCGAACGGTCGAGTACCTGGCGCGCACCGGTCGGCCCGCCGTGGTGATCGCCGCCAGCGGCATGTGCACCGGCGGGCGTATCATGAACTACCTGAAAGCCATGCTGAATGATGCACGCCACCAGGTACTGTTCGTGGGTTACCAGGGCGCGGGCACCCCGGGCCGCGCCATTCAGGAGTACGGCCCGCAGGGCGGCTGGGTAGAACTCGACGGCGAGCGCATCGACATCAAGGCGGGTGTGACCAGTATCAGCGGCTACTCCGCCCACGCCGACCAAACGAACCTGCTCGATTTCGTCAAGCGCATGCGCCGCTGGCCCAGCACCATTCATCTGGTGCATGGCGAACGCGCCGCCCGGCTGGCGCTCAAGGCCGAGCTCGAGGCGATGTACGCACGAAAGGGCAAGCCCGTCTCCATACGCAACGCATCGTAACCACGCGCATCTGGCATACGACCCCATGATCGAAATCAAGAATCTCTACAAGCGCTACCACAACCATCACGGTAGCGACTGGGTGCTGAAAGACATCAATATCACTATCCCCACCGGGGTGAGCGTAGGCCTGATCGGCGCCAACGGCGCAGGTAAATCCACGCTCTTGCGCCTGATTGCCGGAATGGACAAGCCCGAGCGTGGCGAAGTGATTCGCCATAGCCGCGTTTCCTGGCCGGTGGGGCTTTCTGGCGGCATGGCCAGCAGCATGACCGGGCGCCAGAACGTCAAGTTCGTGGCGCGCGTGCAGGGCAGCAGCGCCAAGGAGGTCGAGCGGGTCATTGCTTTCGTCGAAGACTTCGCCGAGATCGGCAGCGCCTTCGACGAACCCATTCGCACCTACTCCTCCGGCATGCGCTCGCGCATCTCGTTCGGGCTCTCCTTCGCCTTCGATTTTGATGTCTACATTTCCGATGAAGCCACCGCCGTGGGCGACCGCGCCTTCAAGGAGAAAGCCAAGAAACTGTTCCAGTCCAAGGTGGGGCAGGCATCGCTGATCATGGTGTCTCACGGCGAAGGCATCCTGAAAGACCTGTGCCAGGCGGGGCTTTACCTCAAGGGGGGCGGCGCTTTCTGGTACGACGATATCAACGAAGCCATTGCCGCCTACCACGTCGATGTGGATGCCCGTAAACAGGCCGGCGAAAGCGAGCTGCCCATGAGCGTGGACGGCGCGCGGCGCTATCTGGCCGATTGCCACCAAATGCTGAAAGGCGCCCAGGAAACCCTGCAGGAGCTTGAAGACGACGGCGCCCCCAGCGAGCGCATCAAGGCCGCCAGGCAAGAGGTCAACACTGCCGGCAAGACGGCCCGCGAGGCCCGCCTGCATCTGGAAGCGCTGGAAGAAAAGCAGCGCAACGCCAAGAAAAAGACCGCATGACGCATCTCAAGACGAGCAAGGAACCCACCATCAAGACGTTTCTGATTACCGGCGGCGCAGGCTTCATCGGCTCTGCCGTGATACGTGAGCTCAAGCGCAACACCTCGCATCGCATCGTCAATGTCGATAAGCTGACGTATGCCGGCAACCTGGAGTCTCTGCCCGGTATCGAACCCGGCGAGCGTTACGCCTTCGAGCGGGCCGATATCGGCGATGCCGCCGCCATGGCGCGCATCTTTGCAACGTACCAGCCCGATGTGGTGATGCACCTGGCGGCGGAAAGCCACGTGGACCGCTCCATCGACGGGCCCGCTGCCTTCATTCAAACCAACGTGGTAGGCACCACCGTGCTGCTGGAAGCCGCCCGCACGTACTGGGCGGGGCTCGACGCCGAGCGCAAGGCGGCGTTTCGTTTTCACCATATCAGCACCGACGAAGTGTACGGCGACCTGGAAGGCACCGAGGAGCTCTTCACCGAACAGACGCCCTACGCGCCGAGCTCGCCCTATTCCGCCAGCAAGGCAAGCTCCGACCACCTCGTTCGCGCCTGGCAGCGCACGTATGGCTTGCCCACGCTGATCACCAACTGCTCGAACAACTACGGCCCGTATCACTTCCCGGAAAAGCTGATACCGCTGATGATTCTCAACGCCCTGGCCGGCAAGCCCCTGCCGGTCTACGGCGATGGCCAGCAGATTCGCGATTGGCTCTACGTGGAAGACCACGCTCGTGCGCTCATCGAGGTCGCAACGAAGGGGCAGATCGGAGAGACCTACAATATCGGTGGGCATAACGAAAAAGCGAATCTCACGGTCGTCGAAATGCTGTGTGACCTGCTGCAAGAGCTGGTTCCCCAGGAGACGGCCTACCGTGACCTGATCACCTTCGTCACCGACCGCCCGGGGCACGACATACGCTACGCCATCGATGCCGGCAAGATCGAACGCGAGCTGGGCTGGACGCCCCAGGAAACCTTCGAGACCGGCCTGCGCAAGACCGTGCAGTGGTACCTGGACAACCAGGCCTGGTGGAAACGCGTACAAGACGGCAGTTACCAAGGCCAGCGCTTGGGCAGCTTGTGACCCCATACTGTATGTAAAAGGGGTAAAGGCACTGGCTGAGCACCCCGTAGCGCGTGGTAAGCGCCAGCGCACCCGCGAAAGCAGCACGCTTAGCGCTGCCAAAGCCGCCACTGCAATACAGCCCAAGCAACACGCGCCCGAAAAGGATTTCCCATGAACATCTTCATCACCGGCGGAAGCGGCCAGGTCGGCTTCGAGCTTCAACGTCAATTCGCGCTCTTCGGCAACGTGCTGGCACCCACACGCCAGGAGCTCGATCTGACCAGCGCCCAGGCCGTCGAAGCCTACCTTGCCCAGCACAAGCCCACGCTCATTCTCAACGCTGCCGCCTACACCGCCGTCGATCGAGCCGAAAGCGAACCCGAGCAGGCCAAGCGCCTGAACGCAGGCCTGCCCGAACAGCTCGCCCAGTACGCTGCCTGCCACGAGGCTACCCTGGTGCACTACTCGAGCGACTACGTTTACCCAGGTAACGGCGAAACGCCCTGGCAGGAAGACAGCCCCACCGGCCCCTTGAGCGTGTACGGGCAAACCAAGCTGGAAGGGGACGACGCCATTATTCGAAGCGGCTGCCAGCACCTCATCTTTCGCACCAGTTGGGTATACGCCGCCCGAGGCCACAACTTCATGAAGACCATGCTGCGCCTGGGGCGCGAGCGCGAGTCGCTCGATATCGTGAGCGATCAAATCGGCGCGCCCACCCCGGCACGCCTCATCGCCCAAGTCACCGCGATGTCATTCAGCATTCACCACTCACAACTCATCCCCCGTCTGCCAAAAGGCATCTACCATCTCGCACCGCGAGGAGAAACCAGTTGGCACGGTTTCGCCCAGGAAATATTCCGCCGGGCGGCCCACGCGGGGCAGGCACTTGCGATCTCCACCGACAAGGTTCGGCCCATCGCCACGCGGGATTACCCCACCCCCGCAACGCGACCGCTCAACTCTCGACTACGAACGACTAAACTCGAAGGCGCTTTGGGTGTCACACTACCGGCTTGGGACGAGCAGCTAGCGCTAACGCTAGGCGAATACCACGAGGTGCCGGGAGTGAACGCGTAGGTGAAGACACCCTCGCTCCCGCCATCGGGTTGGAAATACTCACGGATGACAGCATGAATACCGCACCCCTCACACCTGACGCTTCGCGAAGAAAAGGCATCATTCTGGCCGGCGGTTCCGGCACGCGCCTGCATCCCATTACCCGCGGCCTCTCCAAGCAGCTTCTGCCCATCTACGATAAACCGATGATCTACTATCCGATCTCGGTACTGATGCTGGCAGGCATTCGCGACATTTTGATCATCTCCACGCCGGAAGACCTGCCGCAGTACGAAAATCTGCTGGGCAACGGCGAAGACTTCGGCCTGAGCCTCGAGTACGCCGAACAGCCAAGCCCGGATGGCCTGGCCCAGGCGTTCATCATCGGTGAACGTTTCATCGGCGACAGCCCCGTTTGCCTGGTTCTGGGCGACAACATCTTCCACGGCCAGCACTTTTCCGACCAGCTCAAGCGGGCCAGTCGCCAAACCAGCGGTGCCACGGTATTCGGCTACCTGGTAAAGGACCCGGAGCGCTTCGGCGTGGTCGAGTTCGACGACGCCGGCAACGCCATGTCCATCGAAGAAAAGCCTAAAAAACCGAAATCCGCCTATGCGGTGACCGGGCTCTACTTCTACGACAACGATGTGGTGCAGATCGCCAAGAGCGTAGAGCGCTCCGAGCGGGGTGAGTATGAGATCACCAGCGTGAACAACGCCTACCTGGAGCGGGGCGCTTTGCGGGTCGAGCGCCTGGGCCGGGGCTTCGCCTGGTTAGATACCGGCACCCACGACAGCCTGTTGGAAGCCAGCCAATACGTACAAACCATCGAGCACCGCCAAGGGCTAAAAATTGCCTGTTTGGAAGAGATCGCCTGGCAAAATGGCTGGATCAACGACACCCGCCTAGCCGAGCTAGCCAAACCCCTGGCCAAAACCCAATACGGCCAATACCTCCAGCGGTTGCTCAAGCAAAAATTGCCAAAGTAACCGGTTGCCGCGGAAGACACGGAATAAACCACTGATTTATTTTTTTATATTCGTGTTTTAAGTGTGTATTGGCAGTTAATAGGAATGTTTTATGCAGTGCGAAAAACTCGCAATACCTGATGTAATGCTATTAAAGCCTAAAAAGTTTGAAGATGAACGAGGCTTTTTTATGGAAAGCTTCAATCAAAAAGTATTCGAAGAGGCGACGGGCATAAAGCGCACATTTGTTCAGGACAACCATTCAAGATCTGTAAAGGGTGTTTTGCGTGGATTACATTATCAAGAAAAAAAGCCGCAAGGCAAGTTAGTGAGAGTAGTTTCGGGTGAGATACTGGATGTAGCAGTAGATATTCGCAAAGAATCACCAACCTTTGGGAAGTGGGTAAGTGAAATTTTATCTTCAGATAATTACCGACAATTATGGATACCTGAAGGGTTTGCTCATGGGTTTTTAGTTTTGAGTAAAATTGCCGAGGTCGTATATAAGACTACTGAATATTATTCCCCCAGTCAGGAAAGAGCAATTAAGTGGAATGATCCAGGTTTATCTATTGACTGGAGGGTAGAAAATCTAGATGGCGCCCCAATGTTATCGGAGAAGGATAGCAATGCTGAGTATATGAATGTATTAAAATAAAACATATGGATCTATACGTTTTATGACATACACCTAAGAGAAAAGCCATGTTTGACATAGATAAAGACACATATCGAACAGTTAAAAAGTCAAAATTGATTAATGCCAAATGGTACCTAGAAGTGTATCCCGATGTCGCTAGTGTTGGAATGGATCCTATTCTTCACTATTTAAAATATGGGTGGCGAATGGGAAGGAATCCATGCCGAAGATTTGATACTAGATATTATTTAGATTCGTACCCCGATATTAAAAGCTCAGGTAAAAATCCACTTTTGCATTATATTAAGTATGGAATTCATGAGAATAGAAAAATTAATCGAGATGCCTCCAGTGATAAAGAAGCTGAAATAAAGGATAGAATAGTTGCACATTTATGGGGGGGGCATTCTAGAAATTCCTTATTTGAACTTCAAAAGATTTATAATTCGGAAGAATATACACTGCGTGAAAGAACTTTTGCTGCTTGGCATGCTTCGAGATGGTTTTTCTTTATTGATGAGTATAAAGCGGCGCTAGAGATTGCTTTTAAAGTTAGAGAGATAGATGAAGAAGTTTCATATCAAAAAAGATTTGTGATGCTTTTCACGTTTTGTTATTTAAAACTTAATGATAAAATTAAGGCTAGAGCTGAGCTGGAAAGATATTTGGCTAAAAAGCCGAATGACTCTGATGCACTTTTAGCATTTACTAATACAGTTGGAAATGATGATGAGTTAAGGATAGATTATATTAATCGTATATTTGAAGAAAGTGGTTTTCTAAAAATAAGAAAAATTGAAGAAGAAAAACCATTATCTATGGGTAATATTACAGCTCATAGTCCTGAGCATGCAATAAGCAATTCTGAAAAAGTCAGCATAATAATGCCTATATATAATGCGGAAGAATATATCGATGTAGCAATCAGAGGGCTATTGGAGCAGACATGGCAAAATATTGAAATCATTGCAGTTGATGATCGCAGTACAGATAATACTTTTGAGAAATTAAAAGAATGGAGTGAGAAAGATAACAGAGTAATTCCAATATTACAAGAGAAGAACGGTGGTGCATATGTGGCAAGGAATTCAGGGTTAAAGATAGCCTCTGGTGACTATATTACCACACACGATAGTGATGATTGGTCACATCCTCAAAAAATTGAAGTTCAAGTTAAATACCTACAAGAAAATAGTAAAAAGAAAGGTGTTATTACTTACTGGGTGCGAGCTCTTGAAAATTTAGTGTTTACTCAAAATTGGAGATTAAATAGTGAGCTCGTACATTGGAGTCATTCGTCTTTTTTGTTTAGAAAAGAGCTAATGGAAAAATTAGGATCTTGGGACAGAGTGTTAGTTGGTGGAGATACAGAGTTTATTTGGCGGGCTGAAAAAGCATTTGGCACATGGGCAATTAAAAAAATTAAAAAAACGGTTCCTTTTTCTTTTTCATTAGATGATGAAACCTCTCTAACAAGAACTAAAGCCACACATGTTAAGACAATCCACTTTGGGTTAAGACACACCTATAGAGAAGCTTGTATGTGGTGGCATAAAAATGCTAATTCTTTAAAACTAATACAAAATAGTGAACGAAAGTTTTTTGCTCCTACTAGGATGTTAGATAGAACTTCAGATATAATTAAAATAAAAAAATTGTACATTGCTGATTTTTCTAAAAAGGATTGTAGTCAGGCTTTGTTCAAATACCTGATTAGTGCTAGTAGCGAGAATCGTAGTCAATCTGCTATGTTCCATTGGCCAGACACTAATAAAATAGTAGAAAACCTGCATGATGGATATTTTAGCATGTTAAAGCTCGGTATAAATGCAATATGTGCAGGTGAGATGGTTGAAGTTGAAGAGCTAGTTATAGTTGATGAAGAAGCTGTTAAACACATGTTGGATGCACTTCCTATTTTTGTAAATAAAAAAATGAAAATTAGTTTTTTTAATAAAAAAAATAATTCTAATTCGTCTTCCTCAATTAGTTTGGACGAGCTTTTGGAAGAAATCTATCAGACTGCTGATAGTGAGTAATTTTTGATTTATAAACTCAAGAAAGGTTGCCTATATGGAAAATTTAGCGAGTAAAACGTCAGGAAAAGCAATTAGTGGCTTAATTAGCGATGAGTATAAGTTTTCACGGTTGGCTGATGTTCCAGCACAATACCATTTTTATAAAGATGGGTTCAAACATGAGTTCTTATGGTGGCCAAATGAAAAATCTAATAAGTTATTTGTTTTTTTTTCGGGTGATGCATTAAGAGAAAAATTTGACCTCCCTGTCTATCAGCGCTGGAGCTGGGCCAGTAAATTTCCTGGCTCATGTGTATTTTTTTCTGATCCGACACTTCATCTAAGCAAAACTCTTAGCCTTGCTTGGTATGCAGGCACCACAGACTATGACCCCTTGGAAAATATCTCTAAAGTGGTTGAGAATATATGCGATGATAAGAATATACTATTTAAAGATGTATTTTTTTATGGGTCTAGTGGTGGTGGCCATGCTGCTCTCAGAATGCTAAATTTTATTGAAGATGGAAATGCTATAACTATTAACCCACAAATTAATATTAAAGAATATCACTCAGGTAAAGTGACTGAATTTGTAAAGGTATGTTATGAAGGATATTCAGTGGATGAAGTATTCGAGCTGTTTAGTAATAAGTTGAATTTGATGAGTGATTTTGAAAGATATCTCGGTAAAAAAATATTCTTTTTGCAAAATAAGAAGGATAAACATCATTATGAAAAACATTGTAAACCTTTTGTTAAAAAAATTAGATTATTAGAAAGAGAAATTGGTTTTGATGATAGTCAGCTTACAGAGCTTTATTTCAATCTTGAAGGCGGACATGGTAAAGGTGAGTCTATTGAAGTCTTCGAAAAACTAATGGATTTAATTGAAAGAGACTAGTTAAGGTGACGAGTTCATGACTAAAAAAATATTCATTTTTACCCGCTATAGCGTTTTGTTGAAGACTAAGGCTTGGGCGCTCTCTAAAGATAATGATTTTGACCAATATAGAGAAAAACTTTTCAGCTCTGAAAGAATGCAACAACATTCCTTTTTTTTTAAAGAGTTAACTATACCTAGTATTCTATATCAAAAAAATATTCCTGAGAGTGTTGATTTTTACTATATTGTTTTAACTTCTAAGCATCTTCCTAATGAAGAAAGAATAAAGCTTGAAAGTACCCTATCTGAGCTTCAGCGCTCTAAAATCATTTACATCGAACCTGAGGAAGATCTTTATGATGTGATCAATAATTTTATTTCCAAGGAAGTTAAAGTGGGTGAGATTTTTGCATCAATAAGGCTGGATGATGATGATGCCTTGCATCCTAAATTTATAGCAAGTGTTTCTAAGTATATGGAGAGAAGTTTTGTAGGTCATGTTATTAGCCATTCTCGAGGCTATGCAACTTTATTTGATTTTGATCAACAAGCATTTATTTCTGCTATAAGTATTAACTATCCAAAGAATGCACAAGGGATGGCTTTTATTAATTCAAGAATTAATGAAGATAAATATTTTACTGACCAAGTAAATGTTTATGAAATTGGAAACCATACGATTGTTGATAAATTTTATCCATTAATTATTGATGAAACAATAAATGGCTATATTAGGATGTGCTATAAAAATCAAGACACGGCAGAAAAATTCTATATAAAAAATTCGGCAAAAAATAACAATGTTGCTATAAATAGAATAGCTAAAAAATTTCCCCTAAATTTACTAAAAAGCGAGATGCTTTAAGATGCTAAAATTAATTCCATTCAGAATGTATAATAAAATTAGAAATTTAGGTGACTCAATTAACCCATATGTAATTGAGTATGTGACTAAAGGTGAGGTGGTTCCTGTTTTTTCAAATAAAAAAGATACCCCCCATCTACTAGGAATAGGAAGTATTTTTTTTGATGCTAGTCTATCATCCCATATATGGGGAAGTGGTATAATAAACAAGAAAAATAACCTTCCCAAGATCAATCCTAAAAATATACATGCATTAAGAGGAAAGAAGACAGCTGAGTTATTAATGGATTTAGGTTATAAGATTCCAGACGTCCCATTGGGAGATCCTGGTGTTTTTGCTAAAAATATATTAGATGTTGAAGAATGGAACTATTCAAAAAAATATAAAGCATGTGTGATCCCGCATCATGCTTCGATTGATTCTCCATTCTTTAAAAAGCTAAGAAGGAATAAAGATATTGTCGTTCTTAATATGATGACAAGCGATATATCTATTTTAAAAATTATAGCTCAATCTGAGTGCGTGTTATCTCAAAGCTTACATGGATTGATTTTTTCAGAAGCACTTGGAATTCCTAATTTGTGGATCTCTGATAAGTTCGATGAGAACTGGAAATTTAAATTTGAAGACTGGTTCAGTACAACTCTAAATCCCCAAAAAAATCCTGTATCTTTTGAAGTTCCTTTCTCTGATATGCTTAAAATGTCCCGTCTACATTCAAGCATTATTTCCAGGCAAGATCTTATAGATGCTTTCCCACATAAAGAATTGGTTACAGGGTTGCAAGATAACTATAAAATTTCTCATAACCATAGTGAATTTTTTGATTTAAGAGTAAATAACTTTCCTTATAAAGATTCTATTTTAAATGAAAATACAAATAAGAATGAGATAGAGATGCTAGAAAGAAAGGTTAAAGAGGGGTTTGCTATCGCGAATTCTTTTTTCTCGTATCCGTATTATACATTTGTGAATTTTGGTCATAGCTACAATATCGGTAAGTTAGAAAAAATAACAAACATAATGGATAAAAAACATAATTTTGTATTTGCAACTTTGAATTTTGGAAAACAGCCACCTAAAGGTGTTAGAGTATATAATGTTGATGGATTTAGAGTGACAAAGAATATGCCGGTAGGGGATTCATTCGTCATCCGGCCAAATGGTAGGATCTTGTTCGGTAAAGAGTATTTAAATTTTTACCTTGATTGATATAATTTTATGAATTGATTATGTTAATGTTAAATGTTTTTTCCGATGTTAAAGTAAGGGTGTTGAGCAGTGGTGTAGTAATAGTGCAGCTTGATAGCTTGCCACCATTAGCTGAGTTTTAAAGTCCTTACTGATGTCTAGAAGACCTAAAACGATTCATTTAATATTATAACTACTATGGGGGCTATGTGGCTAACACGTCGATAAAAGATTTCTTAGATGACATTATTCCTTTCTTTATGGATAAAGAAATATGTGTTATTGATGTGGGAGCACATAAAGGTGATGTGTTTAAAGATGTTCTTAATACAGGTGTGACAATAACTGATGCATACTTGTTCGAACCAAATCCTGTTTCATTTAAGAAACTTAAAAATGTAGTAGAGTCTTTGCCGGAAACTACTGTTGTAAAAACGATTAATTTAGCTGTAGGTGATAGAGCGGCTCGTGTAAAAATGAAAGATGCAGACACGATGTCCAAAATTGTAGAAGTAATGGATCCTAAAGTTTCAAAGTCTAAAGCTAGTGATAAATCGTACTTTGAAGTTGATTCGGTTAGGTTAGATGATTTTCTGAGAGATTTTTTGAATGATAATAAAAGAGAGAAAATATCTCTGCTGAAAATTGATGTCGAGGGCTATGAACTCGAGGTTATTGAAGGCGGGCGGGAGCTGCTAACTTCAAAAAAAATTGATGTTGTATATATAGAGGCTGGGTTAAACCCAAACGGAGTACAGCAGACATATTATCGTAAAATAGAAGATGCACTTAATAAGTATGGGTACCGTTTGTTTCGTATTTATGAACAAAAGCATGAGTGGATTGATGACTCGCCTTTTCTACGGCGCATAAATATGGCTTTTTTTAGTGAACGCTTTGCTGCAGAGTATCCTTATAAAGCGACTAAAAAAAAATATGCTGAACGGTCAGTCGTAGTAAATGCTGGTGCTTCCCATGAAAATGGAATAAAGGGTGAGCCTATATTACATGAGACAAGTGTTTTGGTGTCTAAGTCAGCTATTGCTAAGCAATTGAATAAAAATTATAGACGGTTGGAAAGTTTTCATTGGTTAGTTAATGCATTGCATATACGGGGTAGGCTGCCTTACTTGGAAGGGCGTGAAATGGCTCCTGATGCGTTATTAGCAGTACATGAATATATTCGACAAGAGAAACCACGTTTGGTGGTATTAATTGGTGGTGAGGCAACAGCATTAGTAGCTGCGGATGCCTTGAGACAAAATGGAATTGGTAAAATGATTGTATTTGACCACTCACAAAATTTTAGTAGTGGCACACAGAACCGCCTTAAAAGAGAGCATTTATCTGTTTGGTGTGAATTGAACGTCTCTCCTTTAGTTGAGTGGGATGGAGAACATCTTGGCTCTGTGCAGAGAGAAGCTGTTGCTAAAAATAAAAAGTTGCTGAAATGGCATCATCCAGATGATTTTTCAGGAATAAGTAATATAGACTTTCTGGTTGTTGATGGGCCTCATGGAAGTTTATGTCCTTACGCTCGCTACCCAGCCTTGCCTGTATTATTTGATAAGTTAAGTCCTTCTGCTGAAGTATGGCTTGATGATACTGATCGAAGTGATGAAAAGTTAATAGCTGATGAATGGGCAAAGAAATACTCGCTTGATCTTGAGTTTTTTTCTAATGAAAATGGTTTGGCTAAATTAAAAAAATAGAGAGAGAGGGTATTTAAAACAACGATGTATTATGTTGAATCATCAAGAAGGAGGGGGGGGTAAGAAGGATCCTTAAGCCATTGATAAGATTTTAATCTGGCTTTAGTAAGTGTGCAAGCGGTGGCCTATCGCTGCTGATTTAAAAAGTTACGGGTTATATTTACATATGAGTAAAGTGTTAATTATAGCGTGGTGATATGAGTAATGTGCGTAAAGCAGAGGCAGGGTTAGTCGCATGCTTTATTCTTGCTGTTTTGATTTGGCAGCCTTGGGATATGCCTCAACGTTTACTACGGTTATTGATGAAAATTTCGACAGTTCCTCACTGTCTACTCAAGGTGAAGCCCTGCTTGCCCACCCACTGGTTCACCCATCCTCAGGAAGGGGCGTGAAGGCTCGACAGAAATTCAGGTTGATTACGAAGGCTACGAACGTGGTAGTCGCAGGGTGGTCAAAACCCCCCCGTATTCTACCTGCTGAGCAATATGAACTTGCGTTCTGGGTTCGTTTTTGTGAAGAGTTTGATTTCGCCCGTGGTGGTAAGCTACATGGCTTGGGGCATGCTAGTCCGGTGACGGGTGGGAATGAGATTACGGCGAAGGGGTGGAGCGCCCGATTGATGTTCCGCCGAGATGGAGGGGTGAAAACCTACGTGTATCATCAGGATATGGTGGGCGTTTTGGTGATAGGGAAGTGGCTTAAGACTTTGCTTTCCAACCAGGGCAATACCATCATATAAAAATGCGCGTTTTTTTGAATGATCCAGCTTCTGAGAGTAATGGAAGTATGGTGGTATGGGTTGATGATGAGTTGGTGATTGAACACGAGTCGTTGCGCTTTCGTAACCGCATTACACCTGCGAGTTATATACAGCGGTTTTTGTTTAATACGTTTCACGGTGGAAGTAGCCCTGAGTGGGCTCCTCGTAGTAAGGATGGCAGTTATAAAACAGACTGCGCTTACTTTGATGATATTAAGCTTTTGTCATCGTTGTAATTATTAAATGGAGAGATTGTAGGATGAAAATTGCTGTTGCTGGTACTGGCTATGTAGGCCTTTCAAACGCAATGTTATTATCACAACATCATGAAATAGTCGCAGTGGATATTGTGGCTGAGAAAGTGGATATGCTGAATAACCGGGTATCGCCTATTGGAGATGCAGAAATTTCAGCGTTTCTGGCTAGGGAAGACCTAAACTTTACAGCAACATTGGATGCTAAAGCTGCTTATCAAGGGGCTGCTTTTGTTATTATCGCTACGCCAACGGATTACGATCCAGAAACCAATTACTTTAACACTAAAAGCGTTGAAGCTGTTATCAGTAAGGTTATTGAGATTAATCCTGATGCGGTAATGGTCATTAAATCCACTGTCCCTGTTGGCTACACACAGGAAATATCTGAGCAACTTGGTACTCAGAATTTGCTTTTTTCTCCTGAGTTTTTGCGTGAAGGGAAGGCCCTACACGACAACCTTTACCCTTCGCGGATTATTGTGGGCGAATGCTCAGATCGCGCGGCTACTTTTGCAGAATTGCTTAAGCAGGGGGCCGTTAAGCAAGATGTAGAAGTACTGCTTACCAACAGCACTGAAGCAGAAGCCATTAAGCTGTTTGCTAATACCTACCTGGCGATGAGGGTAGCCTACTTCAACGAGCTGGATACCTACGCAGAAACACATGGGCTCGATGCCAAGCAAATTATTGAAGGAGTGGGGCTGGACCCGCGTATTGGCAAGCACTATAACAACCCTAGCTTTGGTTACGGCGGCTACTGCTTACCTAAGGACACCAAACAGCTGTTGGCTAACTATCAGGATGTGCCTAACAATATGATTCAGGCTATTGTTGAGGCCAACCGTACCCGTAAAGACTTTATCTCTGAATCTGTGTTACGCCGTAATCCCTCAGTGGTGGGTGTTTATCGTTTGATCATGAAGACCGGTTCAGATAATTTTCGTGCCAGTGCTATGCAGGGGGTAATGAAACGTTTAAAAGCAAAGGGTATTGAAGTAGTGGTGTATGAACCTGCATTAGAAGCGGAAGAGTTTTTTCACTCAAAAGTCATACGTGATTTTGCTGCATTTAAGCAGAAGGCCGACGTGATTTTGGCGAACCGTATGGTAGAAGAATTGCAGGATGTGGCTGAGAAAGTGTATACACGCGACTTGTTTGGTAGCGATTAAACTTTGATGCACTGTTTATATTGCGCTGTAGATATAGCCTTCAACTAGTAATTTTCAGTGTAACTTATATTAAATAATAAATTTATATGATTGTACAGAAACTTGTTTTTCGTGTATTGCCGTAAAGTGGAGTTGCTTAAGCTTTCAGCAGGTACACGGTATATGGGGCGTGGTTGTTTGCTCTTGCCTAGGGGGTCTTGATTTTTATTGCTCTTGGTAGTCTAAAGCTCTCTTCTCTTTGCTGACAAGGTTTCTGTACGCTAATATATTGGCAGTGCCACAAAGCGTTTTTTACATCTGAAGAGCTTGAATTCTCTTTTTATCTTTACAGCATCTATCATCTGGGTCGTACTGATATTTTGTTGCCTACTTAATTACGTGATAGGAATATATTGTGAGCCAGCAACAGCATTCGATAACTTCACGCTCTGATTCAGAGCTTGCTATCAAGCCTTCTATTAATACATTAGCTCAGGGGGCGATGTTTTGGCAGCCTGATTATCGAGGATCTTCTTCTTGGTTAGAGCATCTTCCATTTCTATTTTGGTTAATTGAAGCGTTGCGCCCACAAAATACGGTAGAGTTAGGGAGCGATCGTGTTGCACATTTTGCGCTTTGCCAGGCAGTAGTGAAGCTTCGCTTGAACGCTCGCTGTTATACAGTCCTACCAGATGGCCAACTTGAAAAAGTATATGACAAGGAGTATGCCACTGAGCATTTTGCATCGATAAGCCAGCCACTTTCCACCACTGCTACACGGGCGGTTGAGCAGTTTGCAGAAGGCTCGGTTGACTTGCTATTGCTACACGTTGAAGCGAGTGATGATAGTGTGGATTACTTGCTTGAGCGCTGGTTATCCAGGCTTTCCTCTCAAGGGGTTGTGGTGGTACCGGGTATTGCTTGTCGTGACCCTGGGTGCCTGGTGTTTCGAGCATTTGAGGCTATTAAGTCGCGTTATCCTTATTTTGAATTTCATCATGCCGGCGGTCTGGGGATTATTGCGGTGGGTGAGCAGTTGCCCACTTTGCTGCAAAACTTGCTGGGGGCATTGGAGTCCGATGCCTCTACTCAGGTAGTACAAGATGTCTTTGCTCGTCTGGGTCGTGGTTGCCAGGATAAAGTAACGTCTCGCCAACAGCGAGTACAGGTGCAGCGCTTGGAAGCTAAGGTCAGTGAGCAGTCAGGTGAGCTTAACAAGCGAAAGCAAAAAATAAGTCAACAAGCAGAACAACTGTTGCAGCTAAATAAGGAGCACGAAAAGCTGCAAGCGAGCATGGCGCAGCAAGAATTTCAAGCGGCTCATGAGCGTGGTCGCTTAGCTGAACGTATTAGTTCACTTGAGGAGTTAAATGCTGAGCTTAAACAGGAGTTAAGGCACCAGCGCCAACAAGCAGAACAACGTGAAATCCGACAGCGTGAAGAGGTTTTAGCCTTAAGACAAAATGAGAATGAGGTACGAGAAGCATTCAAGTTAAAAGGCCAGTATGAGCAGAAGCAGGATGAACTAAAGGTACTTCGTTCAACTATCCAGGCGCGTGAAGAACAGGTTCTGAAATTAACGAGTGATCTGACATATGTAGAGCAAGTAAATACTAAAGAATTTGCTCGACTTAATCAACTCCTTGATGGATATGTTCAGACATTAGGTGAGCGTGATAAACGAGTACAAGAGCTAACTCAGCAACTGGAAAAGCAGAAAGGAGCGAATGAAGAGTGTGTTAATGAGATTAGCCAGCTAACTCTTAAGCAGCAGGATACTGAACGTGTTCTTGATAACGCTGAACAAAGCTGGGCTGCTGCTGAACAACAGGTAGCGCAATATGAACAGAAATTATCAGCCATGACTTCTCAATTACAAGCGTCTACGGTACGTGAGAACGAGGCATTAAAGGCAGTGGATGAGCGCTTTCAGGAGATCGCAGTACTGACCGAATTACTGGAGTATAACGAAACGCAACGCAACCAATTGGAAAAAGAGTTGGAGGCAGCGAAGGCTGCGCAACAAAGGCTGGTGGAAACTGATAAGAGTAAAGTTAGTCAGTTAACACATATGCACCAGGAAATGAAGCGTGCTCTTGGTGAAGCAGAAAAAGGCCGTATAAACGCTGAGCAGCGGGCCATACAGTATAAGAAGGAATGTCAAACGTTATCGGTGCATGAAAAAGAGGTTCGAGAGGCACTAGAGGAGCGCTTTCATGAAATCGCTGTGCTGACTGAACTACTAGAGCAGAATGAAACTCAGCGAGATCATTACGTACAGACCTCTTCTGCTGATAAAGCTCTTCCCTTATCTAAAAGAGCGCTCAAACACCAAATCTCTATGATAAGGGCGAGCTCTTGGTTTGATGCAGAGTGGTATTTGGTTCAATACCCAGATGTTGCCGCCGATGCGCGAATGTCGGTTAATCCTGCTCGCCATTATTTGCTAATGGGAGGATTTGAGGGGCGTAATCCAAGTCCGAGCTTTGACTCAGCTTACTATTTGGCCCAACACTCAGATGTACGTGAAAGCGGTATGAACCCTTTAGTACATTTTCTTAAGTTTGGTGAAAAAGAGTTACGTCGCGTAAAAGCAAATAATAAGTGACTATAGCTGCGTGTCAGTGTTGGAAATGGCTGTACCTAGCTCTATCATCATTGTTAGAAATTAAGTGAACAATTAGGTGGAGTAAATTAAGGATGCAAATTGTACTAGCTGGTACCGGGTATGCGGGCCTTTCCAATGCCATGTTGGTGGCCCAGCATCATGACGTCGTAGCGGCCGATATGGTTTCTGAAAAGGTCGAGATGCTGAACAAGAGCGTGTCGCCAATCGAAGATACGGAAATATCCCCCTTTCTCGCACGTGAGGACCTGCGCTTCACGGCTAAATTGGAAGCCGAAGTCGCCTATCGGGATGCCCAGTATGTGATCATCGCCACCCCAACCGACTATGACCCAAAATCCAACTATTTCAACACGCGCAGCGTGGAAGCCGTCATTGAAAAAGTGATGGAGGTGAATCCGGAAGCGGTCATGGCCATCAAATCGACCGTTCCCGTGGGCTATACGCAGGAAACCGCCTAACGTTTTAATTCCCCCGACCTGATTTTCTTCTCCGGAGTTCCTGCGTGAGGGTAAGGCGCTTCACGATAACTTGTACCCCTCGCGCATCGTCGTAGGCGAGTGCTCAGCGCGTGCTTAAACCTTCGCTGAGCTCTTGAAGCAGGGCGCGCTCAAACAGGATGTCGAGGTACTGCTGACCAACAGCACCGAGGCGGAAGCAATCAAGCTGTTTGCCAACACCTACCTTGCCATATGAGTCGCTTATTTCAACGAACTGGATACTTACGTCCAGATCCATGGCCTGGATGCCCGTCAGATCATTCAAGGGTAGGGCTCGACCCGCGTATCGGCAAGCATTACAACAACACAAGCTTCGCTTACGGCGGTTACTGCTTGCCTAAGGATACCAAGCAACTGCTGGCCAACTACGAAGACTTGCCCAATAACATAATTCAGGCGATCGTTGAGGCCAATCGCACGCGTAAGGACTTCATCGCGGAATCCGTGCTCGAACGTGACCCGAACGTGGTCGGTGTGTACCGCCTGATTATGAAAACCGGCTCGGACAACTTCCGTGCCAGTGCTATGCAGGGGATCATGAAGCGTTTGAAAGGAAAGGGCATCGAGGTCATCGTTTACGAGCCGACCCTTCAGGCAGATGAATTCTTCCACTCCAAGGTGATCGAGGACCTCGAAAGCTTCAAGGCCCTAGCCGATGTCATCTTGACTAATCGCATGGCCAAGGAGCTTGAATACGTGGCTGGCAAGGTTTACACCCGTGATTTGTTTGGTAACGATTGAGCGGCCTGGCACTCATGGCCGGCTACCCTGAACCACAAAAGGGCCTTCATGAAGGCCCTTTTTCATGCTTACGGCGCTCTTGATGATGTGGGCAACAGTGATTCGCGCCTGGCGCAACCGGGGAAAAACACCCATTTCCAATGCAAAAGCGAGCGAGCGAGAGGCCCGAAAAGGCTTCGATCCCGAGTGGTACCTGGCCCAATACCCGGATGTGGCCGCCGCCGGGCTAGACCCCTGGCAGCACTATTGGCACCACGGGCAGTTCGAGTATCGCTTGCCTCGGCGTAACCGCGCCCAGGAGTGGGACCACGCGCTGTGGCGCGGCGGCGAACACGTCGTGCTGCCGCGTTTGCGTGCGTTGGTAGAAAGCGATGAAGCCAGTGATGAGGAACGCTTCACCGCGCGCCTGGCTTTGGCACGCTGGTACCGCTGGAAAGAGCAGTGGGGCGAGGTCATCTCGATACTCACGCCCCAAGGCGTACTGATCGAAGGCGGGGTGCCGCTCACGCCCAACGCCGCCTTGCTGCTTGTGGAGGCCGGTTGTCGTCTATCACGTGATGCCTGGGAAGCGGGGCACCCAGGCCTGCTCGATCAAGCGCTGGCGTTCTTGCAGCGCGCCTTCCCGGATACGGCAGATACCGCGCTCGCCCAGGCCAATGCATGGGGTACACGAAACGATGCGCTGCAGGCGCTGAACCGTTTTTACGCGCGCCGGGGCTTGATGACATTGACCCCGTTCGATTCCGCGTTGCCCCTCGGCTTGGATAACCTGGCCGCTAGTGCCGCTGAACCGGACAGTACGCCGGTCGCCCAAGCGCTGGTCTCGGTCATCGTACCGGTCTACAACGCCGAGGCCGCGCTAGGCACCGTACTCCGTGGCCTGTTTGCCCAACGCGGCGTTCGCCTCGAGATTCTGGCGGTAGACGATGCCAGTACAGATGGCTCCGTTGCTGTCCTCGAGCGCTGGCAGGTTGACTGCCCTGCCCACGTGATGCTGGTAGTGCTGCGCCATGAGATCAACCAGGGCGCCTACGCCGCCCGCAACACCGGGGCGGCCCAGGCCACCGGCGCGTTCATCACCGTTCACGACAGCGACGACTGGTCCCACCCGGAAAAGCTTTACCACCAGGTAGCGGCACTGGAAAACAACCCCGGCGCCCAGGCCTCGCTTTCCCACTGGGTGCGTGCCACGCCTGCGCTCTTGTTCCACCGCTGGCGGCTGGACGAGTATGGCTGGGTCTACCCGAACATTTCGTCGTTGATGATTCGCCGGGGCGTTCTCGAGACGCTGGGGTTCTGGGACGAGGTCCGGGTGAATGCCGATACCGAATACCGCGAGCGGCTCGAGGCGGCGTTCGGCCCGGGCAGCCTGGTGGAGGCGCTACCCGGCGTGCCGCTGGCCATCGGTCGCGCCAGTGGTGATTCCTTGAGCCAGCAAAGCGCATCGCACTTGACGTCACAGTTTACGGGTATGCGCTACCACTACATGGCGGCGGCCCGGCAATGGCACGCAAAGGCCAGCGCTCCCGCCGATCTTTACCTTTCCAAACATCCGAGCATACGCCCTTTTCAGGCGCCAGTAGCCATGGTGCGCGCACCGCAAGCGCCGCTTTCAGATGCGCTCACCGATGAAGAGCGTCTGCGCGCGTCCTCGCTGTTCGATCCCGGCTGGTACGTGGAGCGCTATATCGATCTTCAGTCGGCCATGATCGAGCCCTTCGAACATTTTCTTGCCGTAGGGGCGAGCGAAGGGCGCGACCCGGGCCCGGATTTTTCCACCACGGGGTACGCGCGTCGCTATGAAGAGGCGTTGTCTACCAGCGGGCAGGCGGCCTGGGCGCATTACCTGCACGCGTTGGAAAAAGGACAGGCCACGCACCACGACGCCTTGCCGGTCTGGCCGGGCGAGCGCGCTCACGCCGAGCGGCCGACGGTGCTGCTGTGCGCTCATCAGGCAGGGCATACGCTGTTCGGTGCCGAACGCAGCCTGCTCGACGTGCTGGACGCCATGAACACCTTGGCGTGGAACGTCGTCGTGCTGCTGCCGGAAGCCGGTAATGCGGCCTACGAAGCGACACTGAAAGCGCGCTGCAAGGCGCTGGCGGTGGTGCCTTACGGATGGTGGCAGCAGGGCAAGGCGTGCCACCCGGCTACCACCGCCCACGTTCGCCGGCTGATCGAACGTCTCAATGTCGATGCCGTGCATGCCAATACCCTGGTGTTGGACGAGCCCCTGGCCGCCGCGCGCGAAGCCAAGGTGCCCGCCATCACGCACGTTCGCGAGCTACCCGCCTTCGATGCCGCGCTGTGCCAGACGCTGGGCGCAACACCTGCGCAGCTCTTTGCCCGTACCCATGTGGTGAGCGATTTGATCATCGCCAACTCCAGGGTGGTCGCCCAGGCGTTCGGCGGGCCGGCGGCACCTTGCGTGCGTGTCGTTCCCAATACCATCGACATGGCGCCGCTACTGGCATTGCCGCCGTGCGTGCCGGGGCCTGGCCAGGCGTTTCGAGTGGGGATGCTGAGCAGCAACCTGCCGAAAAAGGGGCTCGACGATCTCGTGCGGGTGGCGCGCCTGCTCGAGCATCGCGCGCCCTCCATTCGCCTGGAGCTTTATGGCCCGCGCAGTGCGGCGCTCGAGCGCGTTCTGGCAGATTCGCCCCCGGCCAACCTGCACGACATGGGCTATGTGGATACCCCCGCTGAGGCGCTGGCGGCTGTGCATACCGTGGTGAACCTCTCGCACTTCCAGGAGTCTTTTGGGCGCACGGTGCTGGAGGCCATGGCCGCTGCGCGCCCGGTGGTGGCCTACGCCTGGGGCGCCTTGCCAGAGCTCGTCGTCGAAGAGCAAACCGGCTACCTCGTACCATTCGGGAAGGCCGAGGCGGTGGCGGACCATCTTGTATACCTGGCGCGCTCGCCTCGGTCGTGCCTCGCCTTGGGTGAGGCGGGCAGGCAACGTGCCCGGGCGCACTTTGGCCCCAGGCAGCTCGCAGAAGCGCTACGCCAAGGGTACGAGACTCTGGGGGCGCCCTGGGCGTAGCGGCGCTCGAGAACGCGGTTGGTGTGATTGAAACGGTTCGCTCGCATGGAGCAGGGCGACACGGAAAGGAAGGCATCGTTTGGGTACTGCACGGGAATTGAAGAGCTGGCTGAAAAAGCATCTTTCGGATGGTGGCGATGCGGCTTGGGAGCAAGCGCCGGTGATGCGGTGGGAGCTGGACTACCCATCGTCCGTTCGAGAGTCCCGCTTCACCGATGCGGGGCGGATCGTGCAGGGCTGGGTGCTGCTTCAGCCAGACCAGCTGCATCTGGTCGACGAACTGCGCATCGTGGCCGCCTGGGAGGCGAGTTTCGAGCTTTGTCATCCCCTCGAGATCGAACGCCCCGATGTCATCGAGCGGGTACTGGAAGAGCCCGCCGACGCGCACCCGCAGCGCTGTTGCGGGTTTCGGTTCACCGTGCCGGCGCGTATCGGGCATTTTGGTCTGTGGCTTGTGTGTGGCGAACACCGCTGGCTGCTTCAAGAGGTCGAGATAAGCGAGAACGCGCCCGAACCTGGCCAGCTTGCGCCCACGCTCAAGGTGCTGGAAGGCAAGGCTGGCTGGCTGTTTCTGGATAACGATACCAACGGCAGCGTCGATCAGTACTGCGGTCGGTTACGGCTGACTCGCCAGGGGCTGGCCGGCTGGCAGGCGTATCTGAACGGGTTTCGCGCCCTGGCCGAGGGAGTCGGCGCGCGTTCAGCGGTACTGGTGGCGCCCTCCAAGGAGAGCGTGATGGGGCCGCGTTACCACCCGCGCGAGGAGGGCACCGGCGGGCCGATCAGCCAGTTGCTGGCCCTGCCCGAAGTCGCCGAGTTCGTCTACCCGGTAGCCGAGCTCCAAGCCTTGAACGATGCCGCCTTCATCCAGACCGATACCCATTGGGCACCGCGCGGCGCCATGACGGCCATAGGCTCGTTGGCAAGCGCCCTGGGGTTCGAAACGTCGGCGGTGCAGTCGCTGTTCGCTGCCGACAAGTACCAGGCGCGCAAGCTGGTGGGCGACCTGGGCAACAAGTTCACTCCGGAGCGCTCCTGCGAGATCGATGCGCTTCGTTCGTTCAACTACAACCGCTATCGCCATTTCGATAACGGCCTGCCGAATTTCGGGCGGCTCGTCGTCCTTGCCTACCCCAAGGCGATGGTGGCCAGTACCTGCTTGATCTTCGGCTCCTCCTCGAGCTATTCGACGTTCAACTACCTGAGCCGCCTTTTTCAGCGGGTGGTGTTCGTGCACAGCGCGGGAAGCCTCGACCCGGCGTTGATCGATGCGGTAAGCCCTGCGTTTCTCGTGGTGCAGACCAACGCGCGTTTCGTGGTTCAAGTACCCAGCGCCGAGCAATCGCTGACGGCGCTGATCGATGAAAAACGCGCGCGATTGACCCCGGAAGAGCATGAACTGGTCGCCAAGCGGCGGGTCGACGTCGATGAAAACGACGAGACGATCGCGCAGCTGGGCCTGGCCGCCTGGGTTGGGCGGTAATCGGCCCGGCGGACCTCAATGAGATGGCCGTGGTCTTGCGCGCTCGAGGCCTAAATCGGCGGGCGAGGATGTTGAATGCCGAAGCGACTGTTACTATGCCCGCTTTCTTCTGGTTGGGTGCTGTACGAGTTTCATGAACAAGACCTCTTCTCGACGCGATCATGCCTGGTATCTTCATCACCGCCGCCCGAAGGCACTGGTGCCATTGCAACAACTCGCGCCAGGCGACGAGGCGGGGGTATGGCACTCTCAGGGCATGGAGCCGCTGTTTCAGTTGAAAGGGCAGCTTCCATGGCCGGGCTGGAACATGGTCGAGGTGGATGGCGAGAGCAGCGTCAGCGGTATCGTCGCGACGCTGACGCTGGAGTCCACCCGCCGCCAGATCACGTTCGATTTTCCCGTACGCCGTGGCAAGGTGACCAAGCGACTGATCTACGTGCCCTTCGGGGTCAAGAAGGTGACGTTCGCGCCGATGAACGCCGCCGGCACCTTCACCTTGCGCCATTTTCAGTTCGTATGGCTCACCCCCATGTTCGCCTACAACCGTATGCTCCAGCGGTTGACGAGCATGCACCAGCATTATCGTGATCTGCCGCTGCACGACATCGTCACGAGCCTGAAACAGCAGGCGCGTAAGCAAAGTCGCAAATGGCAGACCATTGCGCTGGAAGACTACGACAGCACCTTCGTCAGCATGTCGACAAGGCGCCATTACCAGCAGTGGATTCGCCAGATCGAGCAGCGCCGGGCGCCTTCTGAGCACGATATCGCGACCCAGAGCGACTTCGCCTGTAGCGTGTTGATCGTCGGTGCGGTGGTAGGTGATGACGAATCCGCCTTGAAGGCCCGCCTGAACCAGAGCCTGGCAAGCCTGGCTGAGCAATCGCTGGCGCCGCGACAGGCCATACTGCTGCTCTCTACGGATACTCACGCCCGCCTGCGCGAATGGCTCGACGAGTGGCGCCGCGAGCTCGCGTTCCTGCAGGTGATCGAATCTAGCGCCACCAGTATCGCCGGGAAGCGCCGGGAAGCGCTTTCCCGCGCCGAACACGACTGGGTGTGGTACGTGCGCCCCGGCGACCGGCTGGCGGAAAGTGCGCTCTACCATGCCGCGAGCATGGCGGGCGATCACCCCGAGGCCCAAATGCTGGTGGCCGACGAAGACAGCCTGGACAAGCAAGGGGTGCGCCATTCGCCTCTGTTCAAGCCGGCCTATAACTTGGACCTTCTGCTCTCGATGCCCTACATGGGCCGTGCCGTCTGTTATCGGCGTGACCGGCTGACCCAGCTTTCCCCCGAGGCGGCCGGCCCCCAGGATAACGACGCCGATTGGCTCGACTACGCCCAGACATTGAGCCTTGCCCGCCAACAAGGGTTCGTGGCTGATTGGCTGGCGCACGTTCCCCATATTGCCTACCACGGGGTTCCCCGTGAGGAGGAGGCCGATTACGTGGGGCTGGTTCAGCGACACCTGGACCAGTGCTCGGCGGGCGCGCGCGCCAGCGCCGGGCTTCTACCGGGCACTCAGCGCGTGCGCTGGCCCATGCCCACGCCCGAGCCGTTGGTGAGCCTGCTCGTACCCACGCGCGATGGCGTCGACATTCTGCGCCCCTGTGTCGATGCGCTGCTCGAGCGCACCGACTACACCCATTTCGAACTCTTGATTCTGGACAACCAGAGCACCTGCACACGCACGCTGGCTTACCTTCGTGAGGTCGAGGCGCGAGATGCTCGGGTGAGCGTGCTGCACTACGATCATCCCTTCAACTACTCCGCCATCAACAACTTCGGCGCCGCTCAAGCCAAGGGCAGCATCATCGGCTTGATCAACAACGATATCGAGCCGATGGAAGGCACCTGGCTCACGGAGATGGTCGAGCAGGTATCGCGCCCGGAGATCGGTTGCGTGGGCGCCAAGCTGTATTACCCGAACGATACCGTGCAGCACGGCGGCGTCATCCTGGGGTTGGGCGGTATGGCGGGTCATGCGCACCGTTTCTTCCAGCGCGAAGAAGATGGTTACATGGGGCGGCTGAAGGTCACTCAGAACCTTTCCGCCGTGACCGCTGCCTGTTTGTTGCTGCGTAAATCCGTGTTCGATGAAGTCGCCGGGCTCAACGAGGCTCACCTGGCCGTCGCCTACAACGACGTGGACCTGTGCATCAAGGTCCGCGAGGCGGGGTATCGCAACCTCTGGACGCCTTTTGCGGCGCTCTACCACCACGAGTCGATTTCCCGCGGGGCCGACGACACCCCTGAAAAACGCGCCCGCTGGCTCAGCGAATACGCCTACATGCGCCAGGCCTGGGGCGAGCTCCTGGACAGCGACCCCGCCTACAACCCGAACCTCACCCTGGTGCACGAGGATTTCTCGCTGCGCTAACGGCCCATTCAGGGCGGCTAGCGCCGCCACGCGAGTGCCTCGCTGTCGCTCGTTACGCCGCGCTACGGGTGATGGATGCACACCCCGTAGCGCGGGTAAGCCGAACGGCGCACCCGCGAAAGGCAGCGCGCAGCGGTGCGTCAGGTGGCGAAGGCACATCCGGGCGGCTGGTCGCCGCCACCGCGGGTGCCTCGCTGGCGCTCGATACGCCGCGCTACGGGAGTGCACATACTCGTAGCGCGGGTAAGCCGAATGGCGCACCCGCGAAGGGCAGCGCGCAGCGGTGCGGCAGGTGGCGGAGGCACATCCGGGCGGCTGGTCGCCGCCACGCGGGTGCCTCGCTGGCGCTCGTTACGCCGCGCTACGGGAGTGCACATACTCGTAGCGCGGGTAAGCCGAATGGCGCACCCGCGAAAGGCAGCGCGCAGCGGTGCGGCTGGGGGCGGCGTCTTTGTTCGAGCAAGCGCAGGTCCATGATGGAAGGGAGCCTAAGTGAGCAGTAAACACTGGACGGTATTGAGCGATGGCGCGAGGCCCACGGAGGATATCTACTTGCTCGGTTCGGCGGCGCCGCTGCTGGAAGGGCAGGGCCATCTCGTGCAGCGCATCGTGGCGTCGCGGGTGGCGGTGGCGGCGTGGTGGCAGCGGTCGCGTCTTCGTGGGCGGTTGGATGAACACCATCTCGTCATTTGCCGTTCGCTGCCGCTTGCCTGGGTGGCTTGGCTGGAGCGCCAACGGCATCGGTTGGGGTCGATCACGTATCTGATCGATGACGACCTGGAGGTCGCCGCCCGCGACCCGCGCTTGCCTGCGGCGTATCGTGCCCGCATGGCGCGCATCGCCCATTTGCAGCCTCGGCTCCTGGCATTAGCGGATACCGTGGTCGCCTGCAGCGAGCAGCTCGCCGCGCGGCTGCGCCCAAGGCATGCAAGCGTGCACGTACTGACGCCGCCGCTGCTGGCGCCGTTGCCGCCTCGTCACCATTTCGAGCAAGGGCCCAGTGAAAACGCCCCCTGGCAGTTGGGGTTTCATGGCACCCGTGCGCACCTGCCAGATCTTGATCACATCGCGCCCGCGCTGGTCGAGCTGCAGACCCACCGCCAGGACATGCAGCTCGAGATCATGCTGGGCGATCATGCACCGCCCACGCTTGCTTCGCTTCCCGGCGTGCGCACACCGAAGCCGCTACCCTGGGAGGCGTTTCAGGCCTACCAGCGCCAACATCGCTTTCATATCGGGCTCGCGCCGCTGTGGGAAACCCCCTTCAATGCGGGGAAGTCGTTCATCAAGTTCCTGGATATCGCCGCCATGGGGGGAGTGGGCATCTACTCCGACCGTTACCCCTATACGGCCATCGTGCGTCACGGTGAAAACGGCTTGCTGGCAGGGGATTCCCCCGGGGAGTGGCAGGCCGCCATTACGCGGCTGCTGGATGACCCGGTGTCCGCTGGCGCCATGGCGGCGCAAGCCGCAGACGATGCCAGAAGACTCGGCGAGCCCGGCACGGCCGCCCAGTTCTGGGCGGCGCTGCCGCATTCGCACCGCCTCGATGATCAAGGTTAAGTTTAGAGTTTCACGTAGCGTTTATAGTAGTATTCATGCCACAGGACAGGCCCATAGTTCGCAAAGGAGGCGCAGGTGGATAACATCGTCAACGCATTTTTCGAGCACACCCCCAATGCCGATATCGCCGCCGAGCGCGTGGCGTTCGGTACGTCCGGACATCGTGGCCGCGCCACCCAGCGTACCTTCAACGCCGCGCATATCTGGGCGATCACCCAGGCGGTGGTGGATTACCGTGTGGATGCTGGCTACCGGGGGCCGCTGTTTCTGGGGCTAGATACCCACGCGCTGTCTCGCCCGGCCTGGGAGTGCGCGCTACAGGTGCTGGCCGCGAACGATATTGCAGTGATGATCGAGAAAGGACAGGGCTATACCGCCACGCCCCTGGTCAGCCATGCCATCTTGCAGCATAACGCCAACCCCAATGCGCACCGGGCGGATGGCCTGATCATCACGCCTTCTCATAACCCGCCGGAAGACGGTGGCATCAAGTACAACCCCTACCACGGTGGCCCGGCGGATACCGACGCCACCGGCTGGATCGAGGCACGCGCCAACGAGTATCTTGCACGTATCGACGATGTGCCGCGCGTTACGCTTGAAAAGGCGCTCGCCCACGCCAGCGAGTTCGACTTCACCGCGCTCTACGTGAACAACCTCTCGCAGGTCGTCGATATGACGGCGATCAAGCGGGCGGGCCTTAAACTGGG
Source organism: Vreelandella malpeensis (assembly GCF_020622355.1). Taxonomy (GTDB): domain Bacteria; phylum Pseudomonadota; class Gammaproteobacteria; order Pseudomonadales; family Halomonadaceae; genus Vreelandella; species Vreelandella malpeensis. Next base: position 117,070 of record NZ_WHVL01000004.1, read on the forward strand.
CGCGGACCCGATGGGCGGTACGGCCTTGCCGGTGTGGCAGGCCATCGCCGAGCGCTTCGAACTCGAGCTCGAGGTGGTCAACACCACCATCGACGAAAGCTTCGCCTTTATGCCGCCGGATCATGACGGCAAGACACGCATGGACTGCTCGAGCCCGGCGGCCATGGCGAACCTGCTCGAGATCAAGGAGCGTTTCGATCTTGCCTTCGGTAACGACCCGGACGCCGACCGTCACGGCATCGTCGACGCTTCCGGCCTGATGAACCCCAACCACTTCCTGGCCGTGTGCGTGGATTATCTCTTGAGCTATCGGCCGAACTGGCCCGCCAGCGGCGGAAACGCGCTCAAGATCGGCAAGACCCTGGTGTCGTCGTCGATGATCGACCGCGTGGTGGCGTCTCACGAGCGCGAGCTTTATGAGGTGCCGGTCGGCTTCAAGTGGTTCGTCGAAGGGTTGCACCAGGGGTATCTCGGTTTCGGCGGCGAGGAGAGCGCCGGCGCGAGCCTTCTCACCCGCGATGGCAAGCCGTGGTCGACGGACAAGGACGGCATCGCGCTGTGCCTGCTGGCCGCCGAGATCATGGCGGTCACCGGCAAGACCCCCAGCGCCTATTACGCCGAGCTGACCGAGCGCCTGGGCACGCCCAGCTACAAGCGGGTGGATACCCCCTGCACCTTCGAGGAGAAGGCCGCGTTCAAGAAGCTGACCGCCGAAAGCGTGGCCGCCGATACCCTGGCCGGCGATGCAATCACGGCGATACTGGTCAAGGCGCCGGGTAATGGCGCCGGCATCGGCGGCCTCAAGGTGACGACGCAAAACGGCTGGTTCGCCGCACGGCCCAGCGGTACCGAATCGCTCTACAAGATCTACGCCGAAAGCTTCAAGGGCGACGAACATCTGGACGAGCTGATCGAAAGCGCAAAGGCGCTCCTGAAGAACGTTCTGGTAGGTTGAGTGGTCAGAGACAGCGGTGTGGCACTATGGCGCGCGCCGTGTCTCTTTTAGGCGCATGAGGCGGGTGCATTGACCTCACGCCTGCTACTATAGTGGCACTCGTTAAGGTTCGATTGGCGTACAGGCTCGTAAGCCCCCGAAAGCGCCTCTCAATATCGAGGTTGGCTCGAAGATTGCTGATAGGGATGAATGAATCATCTTATGAGACTCAAGGACGATACGATGAACGTTTCCACGTTTTCCAAGCCCGCTCGCGTCTATACCCCGCTCAACGCGCTGCAGTCCCACGCCGAACAGCTCCAGGCAAAGTCGCTGGCGGATCTGCTGGGAGGCGAGTGCCAGGTGGCGAAGCGGCGCGCCGAAGCGCTGCGTTTCGATTTGGGCTCGCTGCATCTGGATTTCAGTAAGCAGCGCGTAAGCGAACAGACGCTGTCCCTGTTGATGGACTGGGCGCGAAGCTGCCGGCTCGAGGAGCGGCGCGAGGCGCTGTTTGCCGGTCGTCACGTCAACGTCTTCGAGAATCGCCCGGCGCTTCACATGGCCGCCCGCTGGCCCGAAGGCGAGCCGGCCCCGCAGGGCATGGAAGAGGCCGTGGCGTTCTGCCAGGCCCAGAGGCAGAAGCTGGCCGGTATGGTCGAGCGGCTGCACGCGCGCCAGTGGTTCGGCGCTACGGGGCAGTCGATCACCGACGTGGTGCACATCGGCGTGGGCGGCTCGGACCTCGGCCCCAAACTCGTCAGCGAGACCCTGGGCCAGTGCCCTAGCCAGCAGCACGTGGGCGTACACTACGTCTCCAGCATGGATGGTGCCCAGTTGCTGCCGCTGATCGAGCGCCTGAATCCGGAAACCACGCTGCTCGTGCTGGCCTCCAAGTCGTTCACCACCGCCGATACCCAGTTCAACGTGAAAACGGCGCTCACCTGGCTGAGCGAAGCGCTGGAGATCGACGTGCCGACGCTGTGCGGCCATCAGCTCATCGGCGTGTCCACCCGCGCGGACAAGATGACCGAGTTCGGCATTCCCGAGGCGCACCAGCTCGAGTTCAAGGAGTGGATCGGCGGGCGCTTCTCGATCTGGTCGCCCATCGGGGTGAGTGTCGCCATGCAGCTCGGCATGGAGACGTTCGATCAGCTTCTCGAAGGCGCGCACGCCATCGACCAGCACTTTCTTGCCGCGCCGCTTCATGAGAACGTGCCGGTGCTCATGGCCGTCATCGGGGCGTGGAATTCGCAGTTTCTGAATATCGCGACCCACGCGGTACTGCCTTACGATGCGCGTATGGCGAGCGTGCCGGCGTACCTTCAGCAGCTGGAAATGGAGTCCAACGGCAAGAGCGTGGGGCTCGATCAGAAGCTCGTGCCGCATGCCACCTGCCCGATCATCTGGGGCGATGTCGGCCCCAATGCCCAGCACGCGTTCTATCAGCTGTTGCACCAGGGCAGCCACACGGTCAGCGCGGATTTCATCGCCGTGGCCAGCCGCGAGCATGGCATCGAGGGGCCGCTTGCCGATACCCTGAACGCACAGGAGCATTTGACGCTCGCCAACTGCCTGGCGCAGTCCCAGCTGTTCGCGCTCGGTGACGACGCGATTCCGGCGGTATCAAGGGGGCAGATGGCCCAGGGATACCGCGGCAACCAGCCCAACAGCGTCATCTTGATGCAGCGCCTGGATGCCTGGAACATCGGCGCACTGCTGGCGCTTTATGAACACAAGGTATTCGTGCAGTCGGTGCTGTGGAACGTGAACCCCTTCGATCAGCCCGGGGTGGAGCTGGGCAAGAAGCTCGCCACCAGCCTTTATCAGCAGCTCGAAGGCGAGCCGGTGGATACGCCTACGGTGTTCGACCCCAGCACCGGGGCACTGCTCGAAAAAATTCAGGCATGGCGGCAGTGACCGCCCGCCATGATCGATGACGCGAAGAAGTCGCATGACAAAGGATGATTCAATGACTCAGGTCCGCAAGGCCATCATTCCGGTGGCGGGTTTCGGTACACGCCTTCTGCCCATCAGTAAGGCGATTCCCAAGGAGATGGTGCCGGTGGTGGATCGCCCGTTGATCCAGCACGTGGTCGAGGAGGCCCTGGCGGCTGGCATCGACGAGATCATTCTGGTCACCCGCACGGGCAAGTCGGCCATCGAAGATCACTTCGATGCGCATTTCGAACTCGAGCATTCGCTGGCCACCAAAGGCAAGGATGCGCTGCTGGAAACCCTTTCGGCCATCGCGCCGCCCCGGCTCAAGGTCACCAGCGTTCGACAGCCCAATGCCAAGGGCCTGGGTCACGCCATCCACTGCGCCGCCCACCTGCTGGACAAGAACGAGCCCTTCGCCGTCATCCTGCCGGACGTGCTGGTGAAGCCCCAGCCGCAAGGCCAGGGCTGCGACCTGGGCGACATGGTGAAGCGCTGGGACGCCAATAACGCCTCGCAGATCATGGTGGAAGCCGTGCCCGAGGAAGAGGTGTACCGTTACGGCATCGTCGATTGCGACGAACCCCAGGCCGGTGAAAGCGCCGACATGCGCGGCGTGGTCGAAAAACCCAAGCCGGAAGACGCCCCGTCGCGCCTGTCGGTCATCGGCCGCTACGTGCTGCCGTACCGCATCATGGAGCTGCTCCACGACCAGGCCCCCGGTGCCGGCAACGAAATCCAGCTCACCGACGCCATCGACCGCCTGATGCAGGAAGGCCAGACCGTTCAGGCCTTCCGCATGCGCGGTCGCACCTTCGACTGCGGCCACATCGAAGGCTGGCTGCAAGCCAATACCACGCTTGCCCGCGAAGCCGGGTTCGATATCTAGAGCGCTTGGCGCGTTGACCCTGGGAGGGCGGCGTGTGCTGCCCTCCTGCACAGGATCAGCGGTGGTACTGTTTCTCGCGTTCGGGTTGCCAGTAAATGGCGTCGATGCGCAGATCCACCTGGGTGTGATTCGGCAGCGGCCAGGTAATTATATCGCCCACCTTGAGGCCGATCAGGCCCGCCCCCACCGGGGCCATGACCGAAATGGCATCGTCGACGCTCTTGAGGGCGTGCGGGTAGACGAGCGTGCGGACCATCTGTCGTCCGTGGGTCAGGTCCGTAAAACGAATGCGGCTGTTCATGCTGACGACATTATCCGGGATGTCTTCCGGGTCCAGCACCTCGCCCCGAGTCAGCTCCTCTTCCAGAAGATTCGCTACCGCCTGCTCATGGGGCAGGGCGTTGTCGATCAAGCGTTGAAGGCGCTCGGCGTCCAGACGATTGATGATGATGGGTGGGCGTTGCTCCATGTCTTTTCTCCAGGTAAAGCAACTCAAGAAATACCGCTTGTTCAATAAACCGATAGGTGGCAAAAGCCACCAACGCAAAAAAGCCTCTCCCCGAAGGGAGAGACCCTCTATCAAGGCCGCGCGATTTGTTCGCCGGCGCGAGGGCGTCTACATCACGCCCTGGTCGATCATCGCATCCGCCACCTTGCGAAAGCCCGCGATATTGGCGCCCAGCACCAGGTTTCCGGGGTCGCCGAACTCGGCGGCGGTCTCGGCGCACTGACGGTAGATGTCCGCCATGATGCGTTGAAGCTTCTCGTCGACTTTCTCGAGAGGCCACTGCTCCATGGCACTGTTCTGGGCCATTTCCAGTTGGCTGGTGGCCACGCCACCGGCGTTGGCTGCCTTGCCGGGTCCATAGGCGATGCCGGCTTCCAGAAAAAGCTCCACCGCTTCTTTGGTCGATGGCATGTTGGCGCCTTCGCTGACACAACGCACGCCTTGAGCCAGCATCACTTCGGCATCTTCCAGAGTCAGCTCGTTTTGGGTGGCGCAAGGGAAGGCGGCTTCTGCCTTGATGTGCCATACCGAATGGCCATTCATCGGGTAATCACGCACGGGAATATAGCGCGCTTGCGGGCGCTGTCCCACGTACTCCTCCAGGCTGCCCCGGCGACGTTCTTTCAATTCCTTGAGCAGCGCGATATCGATGCCTTCTGGATCATGAATCATGCCTTGGGAGTCGCTGCAGGTAACGGGCCGAGCGCCCAGCTCCAGAAGTTTCTCGATGGTATAGATGGCCACGTTGCCGGCACCGGAGACCAGACACGTCTTGCCTTCGAGGGTGTCGCCCCGGTCGGCCAGCATGTTCTGGGCGAAGTAGACGGCCCCATACCCCGTGGCCTCCTTACGACCCAATGAGCCTCCCCAGCAAAGCCCCTTGCCGGTCAGCACGCCTTCATAACGTCCCGTCAGTCGCTTGTACTGCCCGAACAGGTAACCAATTTCCCGACCGCCCACGCCGATATCCCCCGCCGGCACGTCACTGGTCGGGCCGATATGACGATGAAGCTCGGTCATGAACGCTTGGCAAAAGCGCATGATTTCCGCGTCCGACTTGCCTTTGGGATCGAAGTCGGCGCCGCCCTTGCCGCCCCCGATCGCAAGTCCGGTCAGGGAGTTCTTGAAAATCTGCTCGAACCCCAGAAACTTGATGGTGCCGGCGGTCACGCTGGGATGAAAGCGTAGCCCACCCTTGTAAGGGCCCAGGGCCGAGTTGAATTGAACACGAAAGCCCTTGTTGACGTGAACCTTCCCGGCATCATCGGTCCAGCTGATGCGAAAGAACACCTGCCGTTCGGGCTCTACGATCCGTTCGATGATTGCATGATCGTGGTAGTGCGGGTAGCGCTCGAACAGCGGGCGCAAACACTCCAGCACCTCTTCGGCGGCCTGGTAGAATTCGGCTTGGGCGGGGCTGCTGTGCTGTAGCCGGTTCAAGGTGTCGTGAACGTAGGGCATGAAATCGTTTACCGTTACTGGGTCATTGAAAAGTGATGGCGGACCAGCCAGTGGCCTCATTTAACGACCCCTACGCAAAGCTGCATACCCTATGTCGTTTTGTAATGGTGGGAAAGGCACAAGGATTAGACTAAAGTCTTGCTTTTTTGAGGTGCGGCTTAGTGTTGAGTAGAGTTTCGATAAACGAAAATTAAACGTTTTAGGGCAGGGTGGCCGCGCTAAACGGTGCGTTGGTGGCGGTGGCTCAATCCGGGCGGCTGGTCGCCGCCACGCGGGTGCCTCGCTGTCGCTCGTTACGCCGCGCTACAAGTGTGCAACCCGTGCGCGGGTAAGCCGCAGGGCGCACCCGCGAAAGGCAGCGCGAAGCGGTGCTTCAGGTAGCGGTGGCACATTCGGGCGGCTAATCGCCGCCATCGCGGGTGCCTCGCTGTCGCTCGTTACGCCGCGCTACGAGATGTTCACGTACCCGCCATATGGCGTCATTCCCAATTCATGCTGGCGATGGCGGGAGTGTGTTGTGTGCCCCAGTTCTCGTCGTACCAGCCCTTTTTCACGCAGGCATTGAAACTGGACCAGCGCCATTGGGAGGGCGCCGCTACGTAGCCGTGTTTCACCGGATTGAAGTGGATGTAATCCATATGGCGCTGCCAGTCGTGGTCATCGCGAATGACGTGCTCCCAGAAACCGCGTTGCCAGACGGTGTCTATTTCTTCGGAAAGCAACAACTCCTTGGTGGCGGTTTTCTTGATCTCTCGCCAGCGCGATGAATAATCGGCATCCCCTTCGGGGAGCGTCCATAGGCAGTGGAGATGGTCGGGGAGGATGACGAAAGCGTCCATCGTGAAGGGGCGGGCGTGACGTACGCGACGAAATGCCCCGCCCCAGGGCGGCGATGTTGCGCTCCTTCGCCAGCAGCGGCTGCCGTCGATGGGTGACGACGGTAAAGAAGTAGGTGCCGCCCGGTATCAAGGCCCGTCGGTAGGTTGCCATCGAATCCTCTTGCTGACTCCAAGGTTAATCAAGATTAGACAGGATCGGTGGCATTGAACACCCGTAGCGCGGGTAAGCCGCAGGGCGCACCCGCGGAAAGCACCGCGTAGCGGGGCCGTGAAGGCGCTTTTTACATTTTACAGCGGAGCATCAAACCGGCAGTACCGCACATCCGCTCGGGGTTCGGTCCCGCCTTGTAGCGCGGCATGTCCAGCGCCACCTGGAGGTTGAGCCCGTCCTGGAACATGCTGGCCACTACCTGCACAGCTGCATGTAGCCACCCATCACGCTGAAGGGGCCGACCGCCTGGTCGTCTTTGGTGATAAACCCCGGGATGATGGTGTGGTAGGTGCGCTCACCCGGGCGCAGCACATTGGCGTGATTCTCGTCCAGGTCGAGGGCGTCCTGGGCGATCAGCTCACTGCGCTTTTTGAGGTGGTCGGGCGAGAGCATTTGCTCGACAGTGAGGGACATGTGCTGGCGCTCTCCGGCGACAAGCCGGGAATGCCTAGCGAGATCAGCGGGATGACGCTGCCACCCACGGTGAAAGAGTTGCCGGCCTCGAGGGCTGTTACGCCCTCTACCGTTTATCTAATTAAAAATCGATTTTCAAGGCCGTTCGACTATAGGCGAAGCAAGGAAAGAGCGTCAATGGTCGAGCATGGCAAGGCACCGGTCGGCCTGGCCTGCGCGCGCAGGCCATTTCATTCGCCGTGCAAGGCCATCGACCGTAGCGCTCGGCGGTTTACCCTGGGCGGCGATTCGTGCCTTAATGCGCGTTCAATGATCGGAAAGGAAGCGGGTATGAAAGCGTGGGCACGGTATTTGGTGTGGGGCGGCGAGGTATTCACGGGCAGCAAGTCCTTCAAGGCCAACCCGATACTGGGCAGCGCACGTCTCAACCGGTGGGGACTGCACGCCGCGCGCGTTCGCCTCGCCTACTGGATGACCCGCCTGCGCATGGCGATGCTGGCACCGGGCGTGCCGCGTGCGGATCGTCGCCAGTTCAATGAGCAAGGTTTCGTGCTCAAGGAGAACTACCTCTCCGAGGCAGAGTTTCAGGCGCTCGTCAAGGCCATTGCAGCCTTCGACGGCGAGATACGCGAATGTTGCCAGGGTGACGCTCGTACCCACCGCATCCTTCTCACTCCCGAGGTGCTGAACGCGCTGCCGGAAGTGAAGAGCGTGCTGGAGGCGCCGTCGCTCAAGCGACTGTTTCGCTATTGCGCGGGCCATGCCCGCCTGCCGATCTGCCATATCGAGAACGTGCTCAACGACGCGGCCGCCCCTGGCGTGCGCCGCGATCCGCAGAAGAACCTGCATGTCGATACCTTCCAGCCCACCATGAAGTTCTGGCTCTATCTGGAAGACGTGACCGAGCGCAACGGCCCGTTCATCTACGTGCCCGGCTCTCATCGCCCGCACCGCTCGCGCCTTGAGTGGGAGCACGCCATGAGCCTCGAGGCGAGTGGCCACACCGACCACTATACCGCCAGCGGCTCATTTCGCGTCGGCCCCGAAGATGCGGCGCGCCTGGGCACTGAAGGCCCGCGCGCGTTTTGCGTGAAGGCCAATACCCTGCTCATCGCCAACACCTTCGGCATTCACGCCCGGGGTGACGCCGAGCCGGGCAGTTCGCGATTGGCGCTGTGGGGCATGAGTCGAACCAACCCTTTCCTGCCACTGCCGGGGCTGGGGTTTGGCTACGTCAACCGTCTGCAGTACCGCGTTCTGCAGCGCATGCGTCACCGCGACGACGAAAAGGCCGCCGCGCGCGGTACGCTCTCCTCCTGGCACCGCATCGAACAGACCCGCATCATCGACGACCTCCCCGCCGAACCGGCTTCCAAGGCCCGATAATCCCTGTAGAAAGAGAGTGCGCTGGGTGGCCCAGCCGGGCGGCTGGTCGCCGCCATCGCGGGTGCCTCGCTGTCGCTCGTTACGCCGCGCTACGGGGTGCGTTCTTTCCGCATTGTGAGCACATTCTTCCGCGTTATGGGGGCACATTCCCGTAGCGCGGGTAAGCCGCAGGGCGCACCCGCGGAAGGCAGCGCGACGCGGTGCGGTGGTGTAGCCGAGTCAGGGCGTCTTTTCGAGGCTGTCGAGAGCGAGCTCGATGTGCTGGGGGCGCTGGAGCACGTTGAGCAGCACAATGGCGCGCTCTTCACCCTTGGTATGCTTGAATACCGCTTCCAGGTGCTTGAAGGGGCCATCGCTGATGGTGACCTTTTCGCCGGCGGTGAAGTAGCTGTGGCTGCCTTCCTGGCGGTGGGGCTGGCGGCGCAGGCTGTCGATCAGCGCGTCCGGGACGGCGACGGGCTGATCGCCGAAGGTGAGCAGGCGCAGCACGCCCCGGGTGGAGCGAATGGGGCGCCAGTTGCTGACGACCTGGTCCAGGCGGATGAACAGGTAGTAGGGGAACAGCGGCTCGCTCACCGTCGCAAGCTTGCCCTGGCGCTTGCGCTTGATGTCGAGCACCGGGTGGAAGACCTCGAAAGCCTGGTTGGCCAGATGCTCGGCGGCGCGAAACGACTCGCCGCCCTTGCACTGGATGACGTACCACCGGGCCTTGGCCGCGTGTGGGTGGGATGTCGACATGAAGCTCCTAGGCGTTTTCCGCGAGCAGGCCGGCCAGGGCGTCGAGGGTGGCGTCGATCTGCGCGCGCTCATGCTCGCAGGAGAGAAAGAAGCGCAGCCGCGCGCTTTTTTCCGGCACCGCCGGGTAGAGAATCGGCTGGACGTTGATGTCGCGTTCGAACAGCGCGTGAGAGAGCTTGGCGGCAAGCGGGGAGCTGCCGACGATCACCGGTACCACCGCCGAGCCGATGCTGTGCCCGGTATCCATGCCCAGCGCCTGGGCGCGGGTCAGAAAGTATCGGGCGATCTCCTGAAGCTTCTGCACGCGTTCGGGCTCTTGCGGCATCAGCTCCAGCACCTTGAGCGAGGGCGCGGCGACCTGGGCGGGCATGCCCACGCTGTAGAGAAACCCCGGCGCGAAGTAGCGCAGCGTTTCCACCAGCGCTCGTGAGCCGGCGATATAGCCGCCGCACCCGGAGAGCGTCTTGCTCATGGTGCCCATCCAGATGTCGACGTCCGTCGGGTCGATCGCGAAGTGCTCGCGAAGCCCCAGGCCCGTGTCGCCCATCACGCCGAAGGAGTGCGCTTCATCGACCATCAGCCAGACCTGGTGACGCTTCTTGAGCTCGATGAAGCGCGGCAGGTCCGGAATGTCGCCGTCCATGCTGTAGAGCCCTTCGATCACCACGATGACCCGCTCGAACTGGCCGCGATGGCGCTCGAGCAGCGTCTCGAGGGCGTCCGGGTCGTTGTGGCCGAACCACATCCGCTTGGCGCCGGAGAGCTGGGCGCCCACCAGGGAGCTGTTGTGGATGTACTCATCGTGAAGTACCAGGTCCTTGGGGCCGAGCAGGTAGCCCAGGGTCGAGACGTTGGTGGCATGGCCGCTGACGAAGGCGACGGCGTCCTCGACACCGTAGGTCGCGGCGATGGCGCGCTCGAGCTCGGCGTGGATCGGGCGCTCGCCGGAGACCACGCGGCTGGCGGAGACCGAGGTGCCGTAATGTGAGGCGGCGTCGGCGGCGGCCTTCACCACCCGGGCGTCACCGGAGTAGCCAAGATAGTTGTAGCTGGCGAAGTTGAGGCATTCGCGCCCGTCGATCACGCTGGTGGCGCCGGCCAGCCCCTCGTGTACCTTGAAGAACGGGTCCACCAGGCCGAGCTGCTGGGCGCCTTCGCGCATCATGGCCAGCTGCTGGAAGCCCGGGTGCGCCTCGAAACTGACGAACCGCTCGGGCACGCGCCCCCCGGGGGGCGGTGCTTCGAGCGCCGGGGCGCTGTCGGGCTGGGCTCGGTGGCTGGGGCGGCGGCGGGCCTTCTCCAGAAGCTGTCGTTTGAGATCGGAACGCTTGGCGGTCATGATGCCTCGGTGGCGGAAGTGGAAGCCGTGGGCTTGTCGAGCGCGTCCGCGCCGTGGCGAGCGGCCAGGGAGGCCAGTGCCTCCTGGGGCGACTCTTCGACGTCGTCGTCTGCCTGGCCGAGCTTCTGGATCAGCACGGCGGACAGTTTCGACAGCGTCGAGGCCTCGCTGAGTACCATCACCGGCACCTGGACGCCGAGGCGGTTCTCGATGGCGGTCATCAGCTCCACGCCCATCAGCGAATCGAAGCCCATGTCGTACACCGAGCGGTCGACGTCGATCTTCTCTTCGTCGATCAGAAGGATACTGGCAAGCTCCGCGCGCAGAAGCTCGGTGACCGTCTGCTGCAGCTCCTCCGGCGAAAGATCCGCCAGCAGGGCGCTGATGTCGTCGTCGCTGTCGGCGTGGCCGTCGTCGTCGCTCTGGCGGGCCAGCTCGTCGAAGCGTGGCGCGGCGGCGGTCGGCAGAAAGCGCGCCAGCGCCCCCCACTCGAGTTCAAGCACCCCCAGACTCGGCCCCGGGGTGACGAGCATCTGCTCGAGCACCTTGAGCGCATCGTCGGAGCGCAGGGCCGAGCCGCCCAAGCGCTCCTGCAGCGCATCGCGGGTACGGGTGTTGCGCGCCAGAAAGCCGACGTCCTCGATAGCGCCCCAGCGCACGCAGGTGGCGGGCTTGCCCGCTCGGCGGCGGCTTCCGGCGAAGGCTTCGAGCCAGTGGTTGGCGGCCACGTAGTTGGCCTGGCCGGGGTTGCCGAACAGCGTCGTCGCCGAGGAGTAGAGCACGAAGAAGTCGAGCGCGTCGTCGCGGGTCAGCGCATCCAGGTGGCGGGCGCCGTCGATCTTGGGCGCCAGCACCTTCTGGATGCGCTCGGCATCGAGATTGCGGATCAGGCCGTCGTCGATCACCGTGGCGGCGTGCACGATGCCTGCCAGCGGCCCGAGCTCGGTGCGGGCGCGTTCGAGCACGGCGGCCAGCGCCGCGCGGTCGGTGATGTCGCAGGCGGTGGCCAGGACCTTGACGCCCTGGGCCTCGAACGCCTCGAGGGCGGCCTTGGCCTCCTCTGAGGCGGCGCCGCTGCGACCCAGCAGCACGAGCTTGCGCGCGCCCTTGTCGACCAGCCACTGGGCGGTCTTGAGACCGAAGCCGCCTAGCCCGCCGGTGACCAGGTAGCTGGCATCACCGGAAAGCGACAGCGGCTCTTGGCCGAGTGCCGCGCTCTTGGGTGCTGCGATGGGCGCGTCGTAGGTCACGACCACCTTGCCGATCTGGCGGGCCTGCTGCATGTAGCGGAAGGCGTCGATCACCTGGCTGTGGCTGAAGGCCGTGAACGGCAGCGGGCTCAGGGTACCGTCGTTGAACAGCGCCATCATTTCGCCGAACAGCCGCTGGGTGAGGGCGGGCTGGACCTTCATCAACTGGTCGGAGTCGATGCCGAAGTAGCTCAGATTGTTGCGGAACGGACGCAGCCCGATATGGGTGTTCTCGTAGAAGTCGCGCTTGCCGAGTTCCAGAAAGCGGCCGAACGGGCGCAGCGCGCGCAGGTTCTGGTTGATCGCCTCGCCGGCCAGTGAGTTCAGCACCACGTCCACGCCTTCGCCCTGGGTGTCGTGCAGGATCTCTTCGGCGAAAGTAAGCGAGCGCGAATCATAGAGCCGCTCGATGCCCATCAAGCGCAGGAAGTCGCGCTTCTCTTGGGAGCCGACCGTGGCATAGATCTCGGCGCCCATCCACTGGGCGATCTGCAGCGCGGCGATGCCTACGCCGCCGGCGGCGCCGTGGATCAACACCTTCTCGCCCGGTTCCAGCCGCGCCAGGTGCTTCAGCGCGTAGTAGACGGTGAAGAAGGTGGTCGGAATGGTCGCCGCTGCCGCGAAGCCGACGCCTTCCGGCAGCGGGGCAATGGCGTGCTGGCTGGCAATCAGCCGGTCGCTGAAGCTGGCAGGGCCAAAGCCCACCACCGCCTGGCCGGGCGTGACGTGCTCGACGCTCTCACCCACGGCGACCACTTCACCGGCGAACTCGAGCCCCAGCGTGGGGCCGGCGAAACCGTTCTCGATCGCTTCGTCCGAGAGAAGCCCGAGAGTGTACATCACGTCGCGGAAGTTCAGGCCCGTGGCCCTGACGCGCACCTCGACCTCGTCGGCGGCCAACGCGCTCAGAGTGCGCGGGCGCCACTGCAGCTGACGAAGCTGGCCGGGCAGGGCGAAGCCCAGGGTCATGGCTTGGCGCGGGGCGGTGTTTTCCTGCACGGCCGGATGCGGCGCAGCCAAGGTGCGAAGGCGAGTGGCAAGGCGCGCGCCGTCGGCGTCGATCACCAGCTCGTTTTCCGCGTCCGGCGCGGCGAGGGATTCAACGAGCGTGACCAGCACGCCGCTGGCGTCCAGGTCGGCAAGTTCGACCAGCGTGACCCGGTGGCCCACCGCCTCGTTGGCAAGTGAACGGCCAAAGCCCCACAGGGCGGCGTCACCGGAGCCCGCGGCGAGATCCCGCGCGCCGTGGGTGGCAAGCCACAGGGTGGGCGTATGGCCCCGGCTCTCGAGGCCGCTGGCCTCCAGAGCGAGCGACCATTGCCGGGCGCGGGCGCAGCGCGCCGTCTGCTCGGCGCTGGACGCAGCACCCAGGCCGCGCAGCTCGATGACATCCAGCGGGCCGGGGGCATCCGCCTCGAGTAGCTCGGCCAGCAGCTCGTCAGGGTCGTCGTTGCGTTGAACGAGGCGTGCGTGGCCGTCAAGGGCGGCGTGCAGCCGTTCGCCCAGGTCGTGACTGGCGGCGTCGGTGAGAATGAGCTGGCGGCGTGGCGCCGGGGCGGCCACGGGCTCCTGGGTTACCCACTGGGCGTGCAGCAGGTAGGCCCCGTGCTCTCCCTCTTCCAGGGCGATGGCCGGCGAAAGCTCGAAGCCCTGCGCCGCGAGCCATTCGGCTAGCTGCGCCTGTTCGACCGGTACGCCGTCGACGCCTGGGGTGGCCAGCGCGTCGTCGAGCCAGCGGCTCGGGCTCACGCCGATGCACAAAAGCTGCGCGCCGGGGGCCAAACGCGCCGGCAGCGCTTCGATCAGTGCCCGGGTGCGTTCGGCGCTGGTCACGTCGATGTCGACAAAGGCGAACTGCGCCTTCCGGGCCGGGGCAAGGGGCGCTTCGGCGTCGTCCAGCGCGTCGACATCGATCAGCGCAAAGCGCTCTTGTAGCTGCAGTGCCTGGTGGCGGGCGCTGTCGGTCGTCGCCAGTACCCGATAGTGGTAGCGGTCCTGGGCGTGGCCGAGGGCTTCCAGAAGGCGCTGGCCCAGTGCCGGGGCGCCGGGGCCGGCTTCCAGCACGTTCAGGCGCTGGCCCGAGGGGAGGCCCGTCAGGGCATCGCTGATCAGCGCCTCGAGGGTCTGGGCCAGGGCGTTCCAACCGTTTTCGCCGACCAGCACGCGGTTGAGCTCGGAGAGCTGGTCCACGGTGACGTTCAGGTCGGCAAGGTCGGTGTCGCCCCGGGACAGCGCCTCGCGGTGAAGCCCCAGCCGCCCGACCAGATGGATGGGGGCGAAGTAGTCCGGGTAGTACTGGACCAGAAGCTGCCAGATGGCCTCTGGCGCCAGGGTGTCGTCGTCTTCGGCCACGCGGAAGTCGGCGTTACGGAAGGCCTCGCTCAAGCTGTCGAGCAGCGGCGCGACCTCGGCGGCGTAGCGCTCGCCGGTAGCCGCGGCGTAACGCTTGGCAAGCTCTGCCAGGGTGACGAGCGCCTGCGCCGGTAACGCCTGGGAAGGAGCGGCCAGCGGCGCTGGGGTCAGCGTCACGTCGAGATAGCTGAGCGCGTGGTGGCGGGCGCGGTTGAGGCGAATGGCCTTGAAGCGCGTTTCGCCGAGCACCGCGACGGCGCGACCCTCGGCGTCGAACAGCTCGAAATCCGCCGTGAAGGAGTGGGGGGCGCGCTTGCCCATCACCGCCCGGGCGAGGACCGGCACTCCGGCGTCGCGATTCAGCTGGATGCGGCCGGCGCGCACCGGCACGAAGGCCAGGCCATCGCCAAAGCCCTGGTGGCGGGCGAGCAGCGGAATGAACATCTGGAAGGCGCTGTCGAGAATCCCCGGGTGCAGGTGCATCGATTCAAGCTGGCCTTGGGTCGCGTCGTCGAGCTCGATCTGGCCGATCACCGCGTTCTCTTCGAGCCAGCCGCGCTTGACCGCCTGGAAGGCCGGGCCGTAGTGCAGGCCGATGGCATCGGCCATGGCCAGATGATCGTCGAGTTGATAGTCCGGCGCGCGGGCGGGCAGCGCCGGGGCGCGGCGCTCGAGCATGAAGCCGCGGCTTTCGCGCAGGGTACGCGCCACGGCGTTGAGCTGCCATTCGCCTTCACCGGCGGGCTCGCGGGAGTGAATGGCGATGCGCCCGCTCTCCGGGTCCAGGGTCAGGCGCATGGTACGCCCGTTGGGGCCGTCGAGCAGCAGCGGCGCGCGGATCTCGAACTCTTCGAGATCGAGTATCGCGGTGTCTTTCAAGGTAGCGCTGGCCGCCAGGCCGAGCTCGACGAAGCCGGCGCCGGGGAAGACCGCGCCTTCGCCGACCACGTGATCACCCAGCCACGGCTCGCGCTTGGCGTCGAGCTGACTCTCCCAGGTGTGGGCCTGCTGGGCCAGCGGGTAGCCCAGCAACGGGTGCTGGTAGTAGCGTGACAAAAGCCCCTGGCCCTCGCTGGTGCCGGGCACCCAGTGGCGGGTACGCTGCCAGGCGTAGCGGGGCAGCGCCACGCGCTGGCCCTCGACCGGGAAGAAGGGGCGCGTATCGAGCGCCACGCCGCTGAGCAACAGCTGGCCAAGTGCCTTGAAGAGAAGCTCGCCGGCGTCCTTGTGGCGCTCGATACTGCCCAGCACGACGCCGGGCGTATCGAGACCGCGCAGCGACTCGTTCAGGTAGCGGCGCAGGATGGGGTGCGCACCGATCTCGACGAAGACGTTGTAGCCTTGCGCGATCAGCCGCGTGGCGGCGTTGTCGAACAGTACCGGTTCGCGGATGTTGAGCCACCAGTAGTGGGCGTCGAGCAGAGTGCCCTCGGCAAGCTCACCGGTCACCGTGGAGTAGTAGGGGATCGACGTGGCCTTGGTCTGGATGTCGCTCAGCGCCTCGACCACGCCCTCTTGAATGGTGTCCATGGCCGGGCTGTGGAAGGCGTAGTCCAGCGGCAGGCGCTTGGCGAAGATATCGCTGGCGGCCAGCCGTGCCTCCAGAGCGCCGAGCTGGTCGCGGTCGCCGGCAAGCGTTATGCCCTTGGGGCTGTTGATGCCCGCCAGGCTCACCCGGTCGAACTCCGGCAAGGCAAGCCAGGAGGCGATCTCGTCGGCGCCGATTGCCGCCGCCGTCATTTCGCCAAGCCCTCGCGTCTTGCCCTGGTAGTGGCTTCGGTAGTAGATGACCTTGACCGCATCGTTCAGGCTCAGGGCGCCGGCGGCCCAGGCGGCGGCCACCTCGCCCACACTGTGGCCGAACACCGCCACCGGAGTGACGCCTTTCGCCGCGAACCAGCGGGTGAGGGCGACCTGCAGGGCGAACAGCGCAGGCTGGGCGATCTCGGTACGATCAAGACGGTTCTCGGCCGCGTCGTTTGCGTCGTTGTCGCGCTGCTGGTTGAGCCCGGCGAGCTCGTCGCGCAGGGAGAACTCCCCGAGCGTCTTGAACAGCGCGTCGACCTCGTCGATGGCTGCGGCGAAGACGCTGTCGTCCAGCAGGTCCTTGCCCATGGTTTCCCACTGGCAGCCGTTGCCGTCGTAGACGAACACCGGCCCTTGGGCGTGCTCGGGCCTTTCCAGACGCACGCCGGCCCGGGCATCGTTCTCGGCTACGCCGTCGAGCAGGTCCGCCGCTTCTTGCGCGGTGCGGGCGAAGCCGAGTGCCGCGAAACGGTGGTGATCGCGATGATGAAACAGGGTGTGGACCGCGTCATAGAACGACGAGCGCGCCTCGGGCTCGCCCTGTGCCAGGATCTTGAAGTACGCGGCCAGGTTGGCGGCGTTGGCGGTCAGCGCCTGCTCGCTTCGCCCGCTGACGCGAATGGGCAGTGCCTCGCTCGCTTCAACGGCCGGGCGCGCGGGCTTTGCCGGTGCGCTTTCGAGTATCACGTGGGCATTGGCGCCGCCGAAACCGAAGGAGTTGACGCCGATCACCAGGCGGCCTTCAGGCTTCAGCTTGTGCGCCTTCTGCACCACGCTGAGATTCCATTCGTCGAATTTGATGTTGGGGTTGAGCTTGCGAATGCCGATGGTGGCGGGCACTTCACGATGCTGCAGGCTGTAGAGCGCCTTGGCGAGGCCCGCCACGCCTGAGGCGGTTTCCAGGTGACCGAGGTTGCTCTTGACCGAACCGATGGGCAGCGGCGTGCGGCGATGCTGGCCGAGCGCCTCGCCGATGGCGCGGGTCTCGATGGGATCGCCCACCGAGGTGCCGGTGCCGTGGGCTTCGAGGTAGTCGATCTCGTCCGGCGAGATGCCTGCCTGTTCGTAGGCGCGGCGCATCAGCGCCACCTGGGCGCCGGGGTTGGGCACGGTGATGCCGGACTTGTAACCGTCGGTGTTGACCGCCGAGCCCGCGACCACGGCGAGGATATCGTCGCCATCGGCTACGGCCTGGTCGAAGTCCTTGAGCAGGAACAGGCCCGCGCCTTCCGAGCGCACGTAGCCGTTGCCCGCCTCGTCGAAGACCTGGCAGCGTCCGGTCGGCGAGAGCATGCTCGCCTTGGAGAAGATGATGAAGCCATAGGGGTGCAGATGCAGGCTGATACCGCCGGCAAGCGCCATGGAGGTCTCGCCGCTTCTGATCGACTGGCAGGCCTGGTGAAAGGCGACCATGGAGGAGGAGCAGGCGGTATCCAGCGACATGCTGGGACCGTGGAAATCGAACACGTAGGAGAGTCGGTTCGAGGCGATGCTCGAGGTGTTGCCAGTGGCAGTGGAGGCGTCGATGGCCGCCATGTCGTCCGCCATGCGGTAGGAGTAGTCGAGACTCGCCACGCCCAGAAACACCCCGCAGCCGCTGCCGCGCAGAGTGCTTGGCTTGATGCCCGCGCTTTCGATGCTCTCCCAGGCGAGCTCCAGCAGCATGCGCTGCTGCGGGTCCATGTTGGCCGCCTCGCGCGGGGAGATGCCGAAGAACTCGGCGTCGAAACCACTGATGTCACCAAGGCTTCCCGCGGCGAAGGTCACGCTGGTGCCGGGGTGACGCTTGTCCGGATGCCAGTAGGCGTCGTGGCTCCAGCGATCCGGGGCAACGTGGGTGACCAGGTCCTTTTCGGCCTGCAGATTCTGCCAGAACGTTTCAGGGGTGGTGCCGGGGAAACGATGGGCGGCGCCGATGATGGCAACGCGTTTAGTCATTCTTGCTCCTGCGGTTCTGGGTCTGCCTTGATCCGTTCACTGCTCATGTCGTGCCCGCTCGCGCGCTCGAACAGGGCGATGCCGAGCTCGTGCGCCTGGCGTGCCTTGGGCATCGTGTTTTCCAAAACGGTGCGCTCGGTCGACCATATCATGTAAGGCGTCTCCCCCGCAGGGGCGCCGATATGGGCGTAGGCATCGGGGAGAATCGGCACGTGATCGCCGTAGAATCCCAGAAGCCCGGGGCGGCGGGCCGCGCTCAGCGACGTCTTCACCCGGTCGATCATCTCATCCGCTTCGCCCAGGTGCTTCAAATAGACGGCCAGATCCCTGAAAGGTTTGGACAAGGGCCAGGGGGCCGTCGGCAATGCCCTGCTCGCGTGCGCGCGATCCGGAGCCTCCAGATGCAGCGGCCCATGATTTTCCATGCTGATGACGAAGATGAAGAGCGGCCTATTATCGTCATCTTCCAGCAGACGTCCAACCTTTCGTGCCACGGCCAGATCCCCGATGTACTGGCCGTGCTTGTCGTTGGCGTCGAAATCACTCATGTCGATGAACGACTCGAAGCCGAGTTCGGGAAACACCCGATCGCGCTTGTAGAACGAGGCGATGTAAGGATGCACGCAGACCGTGCGATACCCCTGGGCCTTGAAGGCCGAGGCCAGACTCGGAAGCCCGCGGCGGGCCAGGGTGTGATAGGGATTGAACTGCCTTGCACCCCACGCCTTGGGTGCAAGGCCGGTGAGCACGGCGCATTCGGTGCGCACCGTGTTGGCACCCCAGGCCGGCACCGTCAGCGTGCCCTTGTCCAGCGCCTGGGTACGGGTGGCATCGAAGCGGGTAAGCAAGTGCGGGGCGATGTCGTCACACCAGGGGCGCGGGTCGAAAAACGATTCGCTCTGGATCAGCACCACGTTGGGCGACGTGTCGCTCGCCGCCCGCGCCGTCACACGCTCGAAGGGCGTCGACGCGGGGGCTTTCGAGCGGTAGAGCGCGATGCCGTAGGTCCAGAGGCTCGCGAACAGGCCCAGTTGGTGCATGTCCGTTGCCGGGTGCAGGGTGATCGGCGCACAGCGCCCAAGGCCCAGGCCGACGAGCATCGCCCCCAGGGTGCCAAGCAGGGCCAGGGTGACGACGACCGCGAACAGGCCGTGCCGGCCCGTCAGCGCCGGCTCCAGATACAGGAACATGCCGATCGCCACCGCACCCGCGGTGCTGGCCGCAATGGCGAGGCCAATGCCGAAGAACGGCACGTAAAGGCGTGGATGGCGGATGGCGTCCCAGAAGTACTCGAAGTCGTGGCAGATGAACGGCTCCTCGAGTGTGCGCGACTTGGTGTTGCTCGACTGCACCACGACCAGCGTCAGCGAGAGCACGAAAACGACCGCGAACCAGGGGCGCTGCAGTACCAGCGTGAAAAGCGCGAACAGCAGACACCAGCTGCCCAGGTGCACGCAGGCGGCCCCAACGCCTCGTCGAGTGAGCGACCGGGGGCGGGGGCGCAGGCACGCCTCGAGTGCCACGCTGCCGGCCAGGCCGACCAGCCAGGGGGCCCAGAGGGTGTCGATCAGCGCCTGCATCACGGCGCCTCCAGGTGATCGAAGCCCAGGCGCTTGATCAGCCACTGGGAAAGCGCCGCCGGCAGAACCGCCAGCCACCAGGTGCCGAAATCGAGTGGAAATGGAAAGCTCACCCGGGCGCGATTGGCCTCGATGCCGCGCGCGATGACGCGGGCGGCCTTCTCCGGCGGCCACTCAAAGGGCTTGGGGCCGGGCATGGCATTGCACATGGGGGAGGTAACGTAGCCCGGCATGACCACGGTGACGCCGATGCCGACGGGTGACAAGAGCCCGCGAAGCCCTTCACCGTAGGCCTTGATGCCTGCCTTGCTGGCGCTGTAGCTGGGCGTGCTCGGAAGCCCGTGCCAGGCGGCCAGCGAGCTGATCAATACCAGTTGTCCGCGACCTTTCGCCTTCATAGCCGGTACCAGGTGCTGAACCATGTTGATCGGCGTCTTGAGGTTGATGTCCAGAAGCGCCTGCACCTCGTCCCAGCGCTCGAGCTCGCCCGGGCCTGGAGGGTGGGTGTTCTTGCCGGCGCACAGGATGGCGATGTCCGGCGTGGCCGTGTGGCACAGGGTGTCGAGCCAGTCGCCGAGCGCGCCGGCATCGCCAAGGTCGACCGAGGCGCAAGTGACCGTCGCGCCCTTGGCGAGGCACGCGGCTTCGATGCGCTCGAGCGCGGCGACATTGCGGCCGTGCAGCACCAGGTGGCAGCCGGAGCTTGCATAGTGCAGGGCGAGGGCGCCGCCGATCGCGCCGGTGGCGCCGGTGATCAGGATGCGCTGTCGCGGGTGCGCGATGGAGGGGATATCGCTCACAGCAGTCTCTCCAGGGGCGAGGGGCAGGCCTCCAGTATACGCGCGGCGTTGGTCACGGCGAGTTCGATGCCCACCGTGCAATAGAAGCCGCCGTTGACCTGCACGGTATGCATGACGGTGTTGCGAAAGTAATCGAAGAGCCGCGCGTCGGGTTTGGCGGGGGCCTGCCAGAACTCCTCCAGCGGGCCTTCGCAGGTCAGCCCCGCCAAGTGGTAGATAGGGTCGCTCAGGGCAAAGGTCGGGCAGCCGTTCTCCAGCGCCACGATGCCCACGGTGCTGTTCACCGTGACCGTGCCGGCGGCGTGCTTCAAGAGCGCCTCCAGGTCGCCGGACTCCAGGTAGACGATGCGCCCTTCGAGGTCGTAGAAGCGCTCCAGGCGCTTCAAGGTATGCAGGTGACTGATCAGGCGCATGTCCAGCGGATGGTTCTTGACGCACAAGATCGACCCTGGCGGTGCGTGACGAGCGAAGGAGCCCAGCACGTGATCCATCACCTCCTCCATGTTGGCGTAGGGCGAGTGGTCGCGAATCTGGGCGTCGCTGTCGAGCTGCAGCGGCAACAGGTAGTAAGGCGCGTGCCCTTCGATGAGGGCCTTGACGCGCCGCGCGTCGCGCTTTTTCCACTGCTTCAAGAGCGTGAAGCGCTTGATGTACCCCGCGTACTCCACCGGCGCGGTGATGGGGGCGTGGTTGCGGTAACGGGGCGCGATGAGCGGGTTGGCGAGCCCTGCCGCATGGTAAGCGACATCGTGGCGTGCACGCAGCTTGAAAGAGGATTTGAAGCGCACGGGCTTGGGCAGCGCCGGCAGCGCCTTGCCGGTCTCGAAGAACCAGCTCGGGTCGCGGGGCAGCAGCGAATGGCCGTTGACGCCGTCGCGCTCGAGCGTTATCCAGAAGGGCCGAAAGTACCCCTCTTCGAAGACGTGAGTGCGAATGCCCGCCGCCTCGGCGTGGTCGATCGCCGCGCGATGCACCGGGCGGCGGTCGCCGAACAGTACCTGGTCGGTAATGGCGTAGCGTGCCCAGAGCGACTGGATGAACCCTGGCAGTTCGTCGAGCCGGCCACGAAACAGGTGGCTCGGGCCGAGCGAGCGATGCCAGTAAGCGATGTCACCGGCGTTGAAATGTACCTTCACGACGAGATGACCGTCGCTTTTCAACCGTTGCGCCAAGCGCTGGTAGAAGGGCGAGCAGACGCCCTGCAGAAATAGAAATGCGCGCTTTTGCATCGGCTCAGTGGCTTCCAATCCATAGATGACGGTAGTAGCGATAGAGGCGCTGCTTCAAGGTGAGCGCAGGCCCCGTCCTGCGCGCCTGTTCGAGCAGCGTGATCGCGGTTTCCGCGTTGCACAGCTGCCGGGTGCGGGGATCGACATAGTGGGGATAGCGGATCAAGGTGGCGGCCACGAGGGCATCCAGGCTCAGCCGCCGCTGGCGCCGGGGGCAGTGCAGGGCATCCGTCGTCAATCCCCAGCCGGCATAGAACGGGAGCCCGAAGGTGTGTACCCGACAGCCGCGCAACAGTGCCTCGAAACCGGTCAGCGAGCTCATGGTGTACACGACGTCGACCCGTTCGAGCAGCGTCGATATGTCCCGGTCGCTGGCGTCGAGATCATACAGGCTCGCGGCGTCTTTATCGAGTTTGCCCACGCGGGCGCCGGTCAGCACGTCCGGATGCGCCTTGTAGACGATGAACGCCGCGGGGTTCGCCTCCCGGGTCTTGCGCAAAAGCGCGCTGTTGGTGAAGACCTCCGGCGATCCGGTCGCGATCGAGGCATCGCTTTCGACCTGCCCGGGCACGAGGATCACGTCCCTGCCCTCGGGAAGTTCCAGCGTTCGCGTGCCCTGCACGTTGTACTTCGAAAGCTTGAGGCTCACCAGGCGCGCGCGCAGGGCGGCGGCCCTGTCGAGCTCCTCCGGGCTGAAGTCGGTCTCGCTGAGCAGCGTTTCCAGGTCGCTCGGCTGGCCGGGGTCGTAGTAGATGCCCTGGCGGTCGATCACCAGCGACAGCGGCCGAGCCAGGTCCACCCCCAGGCCGACCGAGCGGACGAAGCCATCCTCCATGCGCCAGAGCCTTTGCAACTGCGCCACGTGGCGGGCCTTGAAGGCGTCATCGATACGGCTCGACCAGACCAGCACCCTGGCGTCGCTATGGTCATCGACGGCGCTGGCTGGCTCGTCGGGAAGCTCTTTTCGATAGCGTACCGTGGCGCCGGGGCCCAGGAAGTCCGCGATGAAGCCGCGTTTCCAGGACGAGAAGCCGCAGGCGAGCCACTCCCCCTGCAAGCGCTCCTTCTGACGCTTTTGATCGCCGATCAGCGCCAGCGTCGCCTCGAGCGTGGTGGCCTCGCCGGTATAGGGGTTGGCGTAGCGGCAGTAGCGCAGGTAGGCGGCGGCGAACAGTTCGACGAGTTGCCGCTTGCGCTGGCGCCGCGGGCACGCCAGACGGTCTTGGGTCAATCCCCAGCCGGCGTAGAAGGGCAGGCCGAAACAGTGAACCGTCTTGCCTGCCAACAACGCTTCGAAGCCGAGCTGACTGGTGACGACGTAGACGTCTTCCACCCGGTCGAACAGCGCCCAGGGGTTCAGGTCGTGGCCGATCACCCGGCAGCGCGGATGCCGGGCGGCGTACGCAAGATGCCCCTGCTTGGTGCCGGCGATCACGTCGGGGTGGATCTTGACCCACAGGATGCTCGACGGGTGCGCCGCGAGGGCATGATCCAGCATGCGCGTGAAGCTTTCGGCGCTGGCGCCGCCGTGCTCGATCGAGGCGTCGTTGGCCGTTTGATCCACCACCAGCACGTTGGCGCCGGGTTCGTCGGGCAGGGGCGCATCCGGGGCGTGGTTGTACTTCGACAGCCGCTCGCGAGCGATCCAGCGCATGCAGCGCTCGGCTCGCGCCCGCTCCGCTTCATCGAAGGTGGCGGTGTTGAGGCAGTTTTCCAGATCAGACGGTCGTGAGGCGTCATAGTAGATGCCGGTGTGATCGACCACCAGGCCATGGGGCTGGTAACCGTGGGCGCCGAGGCCGAGCGAGCGCACGAAACCGTCTTCCAGGGCCACGTAGGGGAGTGCATGGCGCGCGGCATAGCGGCGTGCCCGGACGCTGGTGGGCTTGAGGCCCCAGCCGATGACGGTTTCGGGAGGTCTCGCTAGCGGCTTGATTCGTGTAAGCTTGTCGAATTCCGGCAAAAACGCGCGAAGATGGGGAATCTGTCCGATGCCTTTCGAGGTGAAGCCCGCTGTGTGTTTTGCCATGAGATGCCGAAGTGAGAACGTAGAACGTGATTGAGCGCGACATGTTACGCAATAGTAGCCCTCGAAGGCCAGACACCTCTCACCGCATGTCGCGAAGCCTTTCGCGGTTTTGCAAGGCAAGTTCAAGAGTATGAAAGGCGATTGACACGGGAATGAAATCGCCATATTAACTATAATGAATCCACCGAACGCCGCGTTCATAAATAGTTGAAACGATAGTTGAAACAAAGAGACTAGACTTCAGGCTCGGCTGCACGTGAAGTGTGCCGTCGCGATGTCGCATGCTCGATATCGATCTAGAGAAAATGAACAAGTGAGTACAACGGTGCTTTCAGCTCCTCTCTATAAAAGACTGATTCAGTATAAAAGATTGATTCAGTTTCGATCTCTCAAGAGTCGCTTGCTGTTGGGTCTCTCCGCAACGCTGCTGGTTCTCGCGGCTACCGTGCTGGGCCTGACCTGGCAGGCGGGCCAGAGCATGCTGCAGGAGTCCAACGTTACCCACCTGCGCTACGAAGCCAACATGCTCGCCGACGAGATCACCCAGCAGGTCCAGAATCGCATCGAGGCGCTCGAGCGTTTGAGCCAGACCATGGGCACCGCGAGCGACGCCGAATGGGTCCAGTACGAGCTTGCCAAGAACGATGCGCTCCTCTCCTGGTTCGAAGGTGTGGTGGTGAGCAACGAAGAGGGTACGCTCATCGCCGACTGGCCGAGCGTCATCGGGCGTGTGGGTCTCGAAACACGCGATCAGGAGTATTTCGGGATGCTGCGCGGCACGCGAAGCGTCTACGTGAGCGAGCCGTTCATCGGGCGGGCCAGCCAAATGCCGCTGGTGCTCATCGGCATACCGCGCCTGGACGCTCAGGGCGACTTTCTGGGGTTCATCGGCGGGGTGGTCCGGCTCAATTCCGGTGGACTCTTCAGCCGGTTGGCCACGATTCGTCTGGGGAATTACGGCTATTCGGCGGTGTTTACCGCTTCGGGCAAGGTGCTCTATCATCCCGACAGCCAGCGGGTGAATACGTCGATCGAGAACCGTGAAAGGCATCCGAATCTCGATCTGGCGCTGGATGGCTGGCTCGGCAATGGCGTGGGCAGACTCTTCGGCGAGCAGCCGCTTTATCAGTCCTACTCACAGGTGTGGCCGGCGAACTGGATCGTCGGGCTCTATCTGCCCGTCGAGCAGGCCCAGACGCCGCTGGCGGATTTCATTCACCGGTTGTGGTGGATCTGGATAGTGCTGGCGCTGTTTCTTCTGCCGGTGTTGTGGGGGTTGCTGGCTCGGATACTCTCTCCGCTCAACCTGCTCGAGGCGCAGATCGGCGAAGTGGGGCAGGGGCGCCGGTCGCACGTACGGCTCGATACGAGCATGCAGGAACTTCAGCAAGTGGCGGATACGTTCAACCGTGTGGAGGACGAGCGCCAGCAGCTGCTCGACAACCTTCAGGAGCGCGAGGCGTTTCTCGATTCGGTGCTCAATTCGAGCCCGCAGGGCATGTTCGTCGCCAATTTCGGCGGCCGCATCACCTACATGAATCCGGCATTGCTGAACATGCTGTCCATTTCCGCAGAAACGCAGATGGAAACGTGGCTCGAGAAGATTCACCCCGACGACCGAATGGGCGTGGCAGACCTGTGGGCGCACAGCCTGAAGACGGGCAAGGACTTCGTGCGCCAGATGCGTTTTATCAACAACGACGAAACGCTGTGGCTCGACGTTCACGCCCGGTCGGTCATGCTCTCTCAGCAGGGACATTCGATCGGGCTCGTCGGCGTGGTGAAGGACATCACCGAGCGTCGCCAGCAGGAGGCGCTGCAGCGTTGGGAGGCAGAGCACGATCCACTGACGGGCCTGCTCAACCGGCGCGGGTTTCTGCGCCGGCTGGAAGAGGCCTTTGCCGATTTCCAGAAAACCAGTACGCCGTCGGCTCTGCTGCTGTTCGACCTCGATCACTTCAAGCCTATCAACGATGAAGGCGGGCATGCCCTGGGCGACGAGATGCTGCGCCGAGTGGCCCAGGTCATCGCTTGGGAGGTGCGTCGCAGCGACCACGTGGCGCGCCAGGGGGGCGACGAATTCGGCGTGCTGTTACCCAGCTGTACGCTGGTGCAGGCACAGCGCATCGCCGAGGCACTGCGCGTAGCGGTCAGCGAGGTCTCCGTGACCCATGAAGGCAAGGTCTACAACGTCACCTTGAGCATGGGCGCCACCCGCTTCAACGAAAACGATGGCTCCGTCGAGGAGGCGCTGACCCGCGCGGACGCCGCAAGCTACGAGGCGAAGGATCGCGGGCGCAACGAAGTGGTCGTGAAGCTCCCCAGCGAGTTCGACCCGCTCTCGCTGTTCGATTGAGCAACGCGCGTGTGCGGGAGTGCGTTCTCGCGGTAAGATCGCCGCGTTCATCGACGAGAGGATTGAAGTGAATCTTGTAGAGCTTTTTTCGCGTACGCTGGATACGACCTTGCCGGTCTTCGCCATGGTGTTCATCGGCATCGTGCTCAAGCGCCTGCGCCTGATCGACCGGGACTTCGTCTCCACCGCCTCGGCGCTGGTGTTCCGGGCCACGCTGCCCACGCTGATCTTCTTGAGCCTGATCAAGGCGGATCTGGGCGTGGCGCTGGATGTACCGCTGCTGCTCTTTTTCGCCTTCGCCACCCTGGGGCAGTTCTTCCTGAGTTGGCTTTGGGCGCGCTTTCGCGTACCCCATGCCGATCGCGGTATCTACGTCCAGGGAGCCTTTCGCGGCAATGGCGGGGTAGTGGGGCTGGCGCTGGCCGCCGGGATGTACGGCAACTACGGGCTCTCGGCGGGCAGTTTGCTGCTTGGCGTGGTCATCGTGCTCTACAACGTGCTTTCGGTATGGGTGCTCTCGGTCTACCAGCCCGGCCAGACCACGAACTGGCGCGCGATGCTCAAGAACATCGCCACCAACCCCTTGATCATCTCGGTGCTGCTGGCCATTCCCTTCACGGCGCTGTCGATCGAGCTGCCGAGCTGGGTGATGACCTCGGGCGACTATTTCGCCTCGCTGACGCTGCCTTTGGCGCTGATCTGCATTGGCGCCACCCTGTCGGCGGCCAGCCTGCGCAGCGGTCATCAGGTCGCGCTCAGTTCGAGCTTGATGAAAATGGCGATTCTGCCGGCGATCTCCACCGTGGCGGCCTGGCTCATGGGCTTCAGCGGCCCGCAGCTCGGGCTTCTGTTTCTGTTCTTCGCCAGCCCCACGGCGGCGGCCAGCTTCGTGATGACCAAGGCAATGAACGGCAACGTGACGCTCGCCGCCAACATCATCGCCCTGACCACCTTGATGGCGAGCATCAGCATCACCCTCGGCATCTTCCTGCTTCGCCTGGCCGGCTGGATTTGACCCGCCCGGTTGGCCTGACGCCGGCGCCGCGCTATACTACGCGCCCCATCCAAGCGACAAGTCCCTGTAGCTCAGTAGGATAGAGCAGCCGCCTCCTAAGCGGCAGGTCGCAGGTTCGACTCCTGCCAGGGACGCCATTTTTTGTTCTTCATCTCTTTCTAGTCTTTATAGCGTGTGGCGTAAGTGGCTGAGCGGCTCGCGTCTGCCCGTTCACGGTAATCGAATAACGTGTGACTTCAACGACGCCCCGCCTTCGTGCGGGGCGCTCGCGTGTGACGCCATCCTGATGAGGGTACGCGTCCTGTGAAGCCTACAGCGGCATGTAATAGGCTGTTGCCACCCCGGCACCCGCCTACCAACCGCGACCCACGGCGCGCTATCGACACCCCGCCACGCCCGCGCGCTAAATGTAGTGGTTTTTATGCACCCCTTCACATGCCACCAAGCCGTGCCACTACTGGGCTAGCTGGTCAAAAAAGGGTTCATGAAAATCATGCGTTTTCATGCGGAGTTATGCAGTTTTGACGAATAGGATGGGGAGCAACAATCTAAAGCTGTGCTATCGGTTGGCCAATAGCTAAAAATGACATTCCTGACAAAACCCTGTAGAGCCGAAGCCTTCCGGCGCAGGATGGCCTAAAGTCGCAGCTGTACGGGTTGCACAGGCGTAAAGGAATAGGCAATACTGCTAAAAATAGTTAAAGTTGAAATTGGAGTTTATGAGTATCAATTTGCTTGCGGCCGGGGGTTGAAAATCACTAGCAATCGTAAGTGGCGCCGATGGTCGATGTCATTGTTTGATCACAGAAGCTTGCAGTTCTTCCTGTTCAGGAACCTTTACACTCCAACTATACAGCAGCTATCGACACTGAGCGGACATTCTTGGAAATACATCGGGAGCTCGAATTTTGGCTACACGGCCCAATGAAAATTAATAGCCCAAAGGATCATAGCCTTGGAAGAATCTGGCATGCCGCATTTGCTGGTAAAAGTGCCAGCACGTTCATTCAATCATAAAACGCGCCGTTTAATGCGCTGTTATCTGTTTATAAAATAGCGACATTTCTTCAATCAAACATCGATTAGGAGTAGTTATGGAAAGTAGTAAACCTGTAGAAGAAATTAAGTCAGGTATGTTGTTATATCTCAATTCAGACATTGAAAGTATCGCTGAACAATCCGAAAATAGTGAAATTCTTGGATTCTGGAATCGTACCCAAGCTGTGGCCGGAGCTATGATGATGCAGAAGCTATTAAGTGACGGTGAACTGAAAGAAATACACGCTAGGATCGCAGCATCTGTCGAAACAGCTTGAAAAAATGAGAAGAAGGATTTGGCTTCAAGAAGATAACAAGCTGTTTAAGAGTGATTCGCAACGCGAGGCATTTTTACTATGCGTTGCGCTTCTTGTTTAAGGTGGTATGCAGCGGCTATGGTATTGCGTTGCTCACACCTCAGCAGGGCGTTAAGTGTACAGGAAACTGAGCTACATGGAACAAATAGCTTTTCATGCTCTCGATGAGCATCAGAAAAAATTAATGCTAGAGGTTGCTTTAGGCAACAAAGGGAAGTGTGTTTCAGTTTCTAAGGGGATGTGCGGAGAAATTTATGTTTTTGATCAGGGTGAAAATGTTTCACCTCGCTACGTATGTGCAAAAATACCTAAACACCTTACCAACATATCTATAGAAGAAGCAAACAATAGATTTGTTAATGAGCTAAAGAATCAGCTCTCATATAATCACCAAAGGTTTGTTCATTGGGCGTTTGATTTTTCAGAAGTTCTTGGAGCCCCTCTGGCATTGTTTCGATATTGGGGAAGTGATCTTGAGAAAGTGATACGAAAACCTGAACTTTCCAGTAAGGTCGAAAAGCTTTCTATATTGGTTTATGTATGCAGTGGCTTGAGTCACTGCTATAAGCATGGTCTGGTCGCACATCAAGATTTGAAGCCAGCTAACATTTTTTTAAGAAATATAAAAAGCGAGTTTCGTGGTTTACCAGATCTCGATATTTATAACATGGCTCTAATAGCTGATTTTGGTCTGGCAAATGCTTCTTTAGACTCTTCCGTCTTCGGTGGTTCTCGGCCTTATATGGCTCCAGAGCAGTGGGATGAGATCGAGCTATCACCTAAAACGGATGTATTTGCACTGGGGGTTATTCTCTATGAGCTTATGAGTGGAGGATTCCATCCTGTTGGCATAAAACTCAGTGATTATTGGCCAATACCGTTGGGAAATAATAGTAAGAAGTGGACTAAAGAGGATGCTTGGAGGAAGTGGGCAAAGAGCGCAAGTATTAATTTTGAAAGTAATCCACCGATAGAACCTGAGATTCAATCTCTTGTTCATGAAATGCTCTCAGTGGACGCCCCTGATAGGCCAACTATTGACAACGTTAAGAATTCTTTGCTTGATATTATTCAGAGTGAATCGCCAGAAAGTAGTGCTCAGCTAGAGTTCCTTGTCAATTACTTTGAATGTAACGCATCGACAGAAACTTTAAAAGACAGATGGCCATATTTGTGGAAAAGGTGGCAGCAGTTTCAGTTAAAGTTCGAGAAGAGCATTTAACAAGGCCAGCCACAGCGACAGCTTTTCTGTTGCGGCTGCGCCTCCACTACAAAGCTGCGCGTGCTGGCGGCGTTAGGCATCAATATGAATAAACCCGAAGATACGACATTCTCGGTACCTAGGTTTTATCATTTATTGACTTTGGGTATCTTTATGAGGCAGCCAAAGCCGTGGATGAGCAGTTTGCGTCCCAAATTTCATCTCTTACGGATGCTGAGGTAAGAAACAAAACAGGAAATATAAACGCAACAAGGCAAAGTCTATTGCGTGCAGTTTTTATTTCGTCTTATGCAATCCTTGAGCAAAACCTAGATGAAATAGTGCTTATGGATCAGAAAAAGCAGGGTGTTAATTTATCCCCAAATGATCTAAAACATCGCGGAATTAATAGATCTATTGTCTATGCGAACAAGGTTCTTGGTATGAGCATAGATGCTAGCCAAAAGCACTGAAAGGAGCTTCAAAATTTACAGGAAATAAGAAATCACTTAACTCACTGCGGCCCGGATTTCTCTGATTCAAGTGAACATTATAAACGTTTCAGTAAATTCTCTGGCTCAGAATATGTAACTCTTCGGCCAACTATCTGCTTTACGATTGAGCAAATCGAGAATGTAATAAACCTCTATATAGATTGTATTGACGACTTTAGTGGTGGTGAGAAAAAAATGCCTAACAATCGCACTCATAGGGGCAAGTTTTTCACTGCGTTACAAATTTTCCCGTGCTGCGGGCGTTAATTGTCGTTTTTCTGAGCGCAGCGATAGTTTGCTATGCTTTATTAGGCCATACGATAAAGGAGTTTGATATGAGTAGTTTACGATTTATTGCCACGCTGTTACTTGTAACGTTGGTCACGAAGCCAAGCAAATGGGTCTGCCGAGCAGCCTTGTTTGTTTTGGGCTGGGTCGTCTTTCAGATAGGAACCTTGTTCGCCGACTTAGCTCCGCTTCTTCCCGGAGCATTTGCTGAGATTTTAGAAGGCAAGGTTTCGCTTGGTGTTGCTATAGCAGTTGGAATTCACCTCCTCGTATTGTTCCAGCTCAGTCGTACCTACAAGTCATACATCGGCTTAATCCATGTTGCAATGAACCGGCGGTTTGGCGTTGCGTCGTAACTCTCTAATTAACAAGGCACAGCAGTTCGTGCTGTTGGCCGCCGGACGCCTCTTACGTCGCGTCGCTGTGTTTCGCGTTTGGGCAACTCAACATTTATAGGTAGAATAATATATGAATGAAGCAGAAGTTTTTCCTGATAAATTCTGGCACTGCCATGTTGAGTTGGTTGGAGATAGCAAGAAGAAAGATAGATCTGCTGTGTTCAATGATTTGACATTCGACGAGCTAAAGCAGCAAATAGTTACTCCTTGGCATTCTGGTAGAGCATTTACCATTGATGGGATGATTATAAGAAATATTGATGACGTTCAAAAAATTAAAATTACCAATACGCCAAAGTCAAAGTCCCATTACGCCGAGCAACATAACAACAGCATGCGAAATTCTGGTATCGCCGATATGGCAACCGACAGAAGGTTGTTGCCTTTATCATCTGGTAAAGACTATACACATGACCTTTTATTTAAAGAAAAAGGAGTAAAAAATACTAAAGGTAGCGTGGTATCTGAAAACAGCAACAATGTATTTATTGTGCATGGCCACGATGAACAAGCAAAAGAGTCTTCTGCAAGGTTTATTGGAAAATTAGGCTTAAATGCAATAATCCTCCATGAGCAAGCCAATGAAGGGAAAACCATAATTGAGAAGCTCGAAAAGCATACCGACGCTGCATACGCTATAGTTCTTTTTACACCAGATGATGTGGGGTCAAGTGCTGCAACATCAGAGAACCTCCTACCCAGAGCTCGGCAGAATGTACTGGTTGAACTTGGTTATATGGCTGCAAAGATAGGTAGAGATAAGGTGTGCGTTCTTAGAAAAGGAAACGTGGAAATCCCTTCTGATTTTCTCGGTGTTCTATATATTGATATCGATGCTGCAGGTGCATGGAGGCTTACATTGGCCAAAGAGCTAAAGGTTGCAGGTTTAAAGGTAAACTTGAACGACGCTATGTAGGCCCTAACAAGGTGCTGTTGGCGGATCGATTTTTCACTGCGCTTCAAACCAGCCGCAAAGCACGGCGTTAAAGCGCTATATTAATGGCTCCTAAAAGACCGCTCTTAGCAGTCAGTAGTCCATATGTGCCACAAACAGGATTACCAGGGATTAATGTTATCCTATGACACGCTTTTCGCGGGTTGCAGACGGGGTGATGGTATACTTAGTGGTATATTGTGTTTTTTTGCTTTTATATTTAGCTTTTAAAATCATTCTGTTATGTGGTTTTATAGACTCCTGCCAGGAACCAGAGTATTCGTAATGAAAGCAAACTACCTAATCTCAGCATCACTCGCTAGCGTACTCGCTCTTACCGGTTGCGCCCCACTCGATGCTTCTTCCCATGACACCGCCTCTCAGGCATCACTGCAAAACACCTACTGGAAGTTGGTCACTGTCGGGACGCAGACTGCCACAGTCAGTGACCAAGCGCGCGAGGCGCATTTCGTGCTTCATGCGGAGGAAACGCGGGTGGCCGGCTCGACCGGGTGTAACAGTCTGATGAGTGGGTATACGTTGAAAGGCGACCAATTGAGTTTTGGTTCCTTGGCCACGACCCGGATGGCCTGTGCCAGCCCTCAGATGACCCTCGAGCGAGATTTTCTCGAAGCATTGAGACGCGTAACGCGCTGGGAGGTCGTGGGGGAGACGTTGACCCTGGATGATGCCCAAGGCCAGCCCGTGGCTCACTTCGAAGCGGTGTATCTCTATTGAACCGTGGCGCTTGAACGGTGAGATACCCCAGGCGTACGGCATCGCGCCGACGCAGCGGCGCAGGGGCTGGTCTATTCTGTAGAACACCACCACAGGAGACGACCATGAAGCCCTTACTCATTCCCGCCCTGTCCTTGATGCTCGTGGGCCTGCCCAGCGTTCACGCCTCCACCAGTGATGCCTGGGCCGAACACGATGCGGCGGTGCTCGAGCAGTGCCTGGCCCTGAGCCAGTTCGAGGATGCCGAGGCGGCCGGGGAGCCGGTGCTGTTCAGCGACGAGGCGGGCATGACGGCCTTGTTGATTGCGGGCACCTACCCCCAGGCCCACATGAACGGCGAGCGCGGCCAGGAGCTGTGCCTGTTCGATCGCGCCGAGGAGCAGGCGTACATCGCCGATGCGGATACCCTCACCAGCCCGAGCGTCGAAGACGAGAACGCTAGGGACGTCGACTCCGCTCAGTAACGTCTGCCGTCAAGGCGGCTTATCGAGACCCACCCAGGAGGCGTTATGGTTCGTATCGCACTAGCAATTGCCGCATTGGCGCTGTTGGCGGGGTGTACCACCGCCGGCCAGCCGGATACTCAGGCCCAGAAAATCGCCGAGGATTTTTGCCAGCGTGAAGGCGGGGAAGTGAAAGCTCGCGGCGAGGGGAACACCACGCGTCAGTATTGCCATTTGACCGAAGGACGGGTGATCGAGGTTCATCAGTTCTATCGCGCCGGTGGCCTCAGTATCGACTAAGCCCCGTTTGAAAGCCTTTGAACACCACAACGCCAGCGACCGCTGGCGTTGTGGGTTATAAAACGGCGATGCCGGTCAGTGGCCGAATTTCTCGTTCTCGCCCATGTCGGGTGTGGCATTCTTCTTGAAGTTGGCCTTGGCGATTTCGTAAAGCTGGTAGACCTTGCTCTCGTTCGCCTTCCAGTGTTCCCCCATGTGGATCTTGATTTCCATCAAGGTGAGGTCCGGGTCGTCCTTGCCTTTCGGGAACCAGGCAGCAACGAAGGGGTTCCAGTACTTCTCGATCAGATCCGGGTTGTCGTTCAGGCTGGCGGTGCCGGACAGCGATACGTACACGCCGTCTTCCTGGTCGGAAAAACTCAGGCAAACGTCATGGTCTTGCCGGGTCTCGAAAACCTTCTCGGCGCTGCGCCGGGTAAAGAACCAGAGCGTGCCGTCGTACTCTTCCTGCACCAGATGCATCGGGCGTGCCCGGGGCATGTCGTGGTCATTGGTGACCAGCATACCCACCTTGATATCCTTGATCAGTTTCCAGATCTTCTGCTTGTGCTCGGGGCTCGACATTGCCTCACTCCTTGTATGCCATCAAATGTTGCAAAATGTAACTAATTGGTTGGGGTACGTTATTACCCTCTATCAGTATAGACAAAAATGATTCCTTCACTTGAATACTATAAAAGTGACGTTGATTTCGATACATCTCATGATGTTAAGCGAGCTTTATCAATAAAGTTAGTTTGTTATCTTAATCCGTCGATATCTCCTACAAATGTCATAAGTTACGTATTTAACGACACTTATTCGGCAATAAGTGCACAGGTAGTTATGTTTACAAAAGATAACGTTACACAAATTAAGAATATGAAATCCGTTATAGAAAAAAATCGTAGTTCGACTTGTTTATCATTCGAAATAATTAAAAATCTGTTTGAAGTAAACTTTTATATTATTAAATCACCCGTGCCCTAGTTATAACTACATGTTTGAAATGGCTATTTTTTGTATACAGGGTGGTGCGTCAGTCAAGCGTATAGTTTTTGCCTCTTGTACAAATAGAGCATGACGTTGGAGATATTGAATATTAATGAAAACTCGGCTGATATTGCTTTGATCGCGTTTACAAGAATACAGAGGATCGAAGCATGTCTTACCAAGCCAAGGTAGCGTCTCTCGAAAGCGATGTAACCGCCGTTTCAGCGTTTGATTTCGACACTAACATCGTCTTGTCGCGTCCCAGCCAAGTGCTTCTTCAGGTGGCGCCGGAAGACATTGCATCGATGCTGCGCGATGGCAACGACCTGGTGATCGAGCTCACCAACGGTGAGACGCTTCGCGTAATTGGCTTCTATGCCGACGTACCCGGTCAATCTCCCAGTGAGCTCTATCTGACCGGTGAAGAGGATCAGTTGATCCCCGTCGAGTTGAATACGCTTTCCAACGGTACCGTGGTTTTCGCGGCTTCCTACCCGGAAGCCGAATACGCGGGTTTCGAACAGGGTCGGGAAAAGGGCGCCATTTACATGGATGACCTTGTTCCGGCCTTGGCGCTGGGTGGATTGGGGGCAGCGGCCATTGGGCTGGCAAGGGGGTCGTCCAGTTCCTCGGACTCACCGGCCAGTCCGCCCGTCGATGAAGGCGAAGAGGGTGTAGCCGATCCGGTGGAGCCCGATGACCCGATCGAGGATGGGGAGGGTGAACCGGAGATTCCGGGCGAGCCCGAGGATCCAGATGTGCCGGGCGACCCTGATGATCCCGAAGAGCCCGGCGATCCCGAGGATCCAGAAGAACCGGGCGACCCTGACGACCCGGAAGAACCGGGTGATCCCGATGATCCCGAAGAACCCGGTGACCCCGATGATCCTGAGGAACCGGGCGACCCCGACGATCCGGAAGAACCGGGCGATCCCACTCCGCCCCCAACCCCTACCTTGACGCTGGTCAACGATACCGGCATCAGCGACAACGATGGCATTACCCGCGACGGCACCGTGCAGGTGGGCGGCTTGGTCGATGGCGGCGGTTGGGAATACAGCCTGGATGGCGGCCAGACCTGGCGGGCAGGCGAGGGCGAGAGCTTCGTCGTTCCGGAAGGCACTTATCCGGCGGGTCAGGTGCAGGTGCGCCAGCGCGATAGCGATGGCAATCCAAGCGAGGCCGCAAGGCTCGGTAGCCTCGTGGTGGATACCACCGCGCCTGAAGCGCCCACGCTCACGCTCGCCAACGATACCGGCGAGGTGGACGGCGTCACCACCGACGGCACGATGCTGGTGGGTAATCTCGAGCCGAATCTGCGCTGGGAGTTCTCTCTCGATGGCGGCCAGAGCTGGCAGGCGGGTACCGGGGATCGCTTCATTCTGCCGGAGGGAGAGTACGCTGCCGGCCAGATCCAGGTGCGCCAGACCGATGCGGCGGGCAACGTGAGCGACGTCACCGAATTCGGCCCCCTCACCGTGGATCTGGTCATCGTCGACCCGGATGACCCGGCGCTTCCCGCCATTCCTACCCTGGCACTTCTCGACGATACCGGTAGTAGCGACAGCGATGGCATCACGAGCAATGGCATCGTGGTGGTGGGTGGGCTGGTCGAGGGTGGCACCTGGGAGTACAGCCTGGATGGCGGGGCGAGCTGGCAGGTCGGCAGCGGCGATCGCTTCACGCTTGCCGAGGGCGAGTACGCGGCAGGCCAGGTGCTGGTACGCCAGAGCGATGCGGACGGCAATACCAGCGGCACCCGTGCCCTGGGCGCGGTGGTCATCGACCAGACCCCGCCCGAGGCGCCCACCCTGGCCCTGGCCAACGACGTGGGCGCGCCGGACGGCGTGACCTCCAACGGCACGATCATCGTTTCCAACCTCGAACCCGGGGCGCGCTGGGAGTTCTCCCTGGATGGCGGCCAGAGCTGGCAAGCGGGCAGCGGTGATCGCTTCATCCTGGCCGAGGGCGTGTACACGAGCGGCCAGGTACAGGTGCGTCAAAGCGATAGCGCCGGCAACGTCAGCCCGGCAGGCGAACTCGGGGCCGTGACCATCGACCCGGACCTTTCCGAGCCGGGCACGCCGGACGTTCCCGCCGCACCGACGCTGTCGCTCGGCAACGATACGGGAGAGATCGACGGCATCACGCGGGATGGGACGGTGAACGTGGGGGGGCTCGAGCCCGGTAACCGTTGGGAGTTCAGCCTGGATGGCGGCGCCACTTGGACCGCTGGCCAAGGCGATCGCTTCGTGCTGCCGGAAGGCGAGTACGGACAAGGCCAGGTGCAGGTGCGCCAGATCGACCCGGCCGGCAATACCAGCCCCGCCGGCGTGCTGGCGCCCGTGGTCGTGGATACCACCGCGCCGCAGGCCCCCACGCTGACGCTCGAGAACGATACCGGCGAGGTGGACGGCATCACCAGTGACGGCAGTGTGGTCGTCGGTGACCTGGAGCCCGGCGCGCGCTGGGAATACTCGATCGACGGCGGTGCAAGCTGGATTGTCGGTGAAGGTGGCGCCTTCACGCTGTCCGAGGGGGCTTACGCGGCGGGTCAGGTACTGGTGCGCCAGTTCGACGTGGCGGGCAACGAAAGTGCGACGACCCATCTGGGCGCCGTGATCGTGGATACCACGGCCCCCGGCGCGCCGAGTCTGACGCCTTCCGGAGTGGTCGACGGCGTCACGACCGACGGTACGGTGCGCGTGGGGAACCTCGAACCCGGTTCGGCCTGGGAGTTCAGCCTGGATGGCGGGGCGACCTGGCTGCGGGGAAGCGGTGATCGCTTCATCCTGGGCGAAGGTAATTATCTGGCGGGGCAGGTGCAGGCCCGCCAGGTCGATGCGGCGGGCAATATCGGCGCCGTGACCGAACTGGGCGCGATCCGGATCGATCTGATCATCGAGGACCCGGACGATCCGGCGCGCCCGCCGATTCCAACCCTTGCTCTGGCCAACGATACCGGCGAGGCGGATGGCATCACCTCCGACGGCACCATCTTGGTGGGCGGGCTCGTTCAGGGCGGCACCTGGGAGTTCAGCCTGGACGGCGGCAACACCTGGCAGGCAGGCAGCGGCGACCGTTTCGTGCTGGCCGAGGGCGACTACGCCGCCGGCGAGGTGCTGGTGCGCCAGAGCGATGCCAACGGCGTGACCAGCGGAACGCGCACCGTGGGCAGCGTCATCGTCGATACCACCGCGCCCGACGCGCCGAGCGTGGCGCTCGACAACGACACCGGAACCCTCGATGGCATTACCGCAGACGGTACTGTGGTGATAGGCGGCCTCGAGCCCGGCGCCCGCTGGGAGGTCAGCCTTGATGGCGGGGTGAGCTGGCAGCGCGGCGTCGGCGACCGGTTCATCCTGGCCGAAGGGGACTACATCGAAGGGCTGGTACAAGTGCGCCAGGTCGACCGCGCGGGCAACGTGAGCGCGCCGGTCGAACTCGGCCCGGTGACCGTCGATCTGACCGCGCCCCAGGCCCCGACCCTGGTGCTCGACGGGCTCGACGCGGGCATCACCAACGAAACCCTCGTGACTGTGGGCAACCTGGAAGCGGGGGCGCGCTGGGAATTCAGCCTGGACGGCGGCGCGAGCTGGACGGTCGGCACCGGCACGAGCTTTTCGCTGCCGGAAGGCACCTTCGGCCTCGATCAGGTACAGGTGCGCCAGACCGATGGTGCGGGCAACGTAAGCCCCGTCACCGCCCTGGCTCCCGTGGTGATCGATGTCACCCCGCCGGCAGCGCCGGATATTTCCCTCGTCGCTGACAGCGCCATCACCAACGATGCAACCGTGAGTGTCGAGGGCCTGGAAGAGAGGGGGCGCTGGGAGTACAGCCTGAATGGCGGTGTCTCTTGGATCGTCGGCGTGGGCGACAGTTTCGAGCTGCCGGAAGGCCGTTACGCTGCAGGCCAGATTCTGGCGCGCCAGATCGATGCAGCGGGTAACGTCGGCGCTGTGGCCAACCTCGGTGCCGTGGAGATCGATATCACACCGCCTCCGGCACCGCTTCTGACGCTGAATGATACCGGCGACGACGGGGTGACGGCCGATGGCACCGTGCTGGTCGGCAATCTCGAACCCACCGCCCGTTGGGAGATAAGTCTGGATGGCGGGGTGACCTGGCAACCGGGCACCGGAGATCGCTTCATCCTCGCTGAAGGCAGCTATCCCGAGGGCGCGGTGCAGGTTCGCCAGGTCGACGCGGCGGGCAACGTCAGCGGCGTTGCCGGCCTGGGCCCCATCACGGTGGATCTCACCATCGATCCGCCGACGGACCCGGCCGCACCAGACACGCCCACCCTGGCGCTGGTACTCGATACCGGTAGCCTCGACGGCGTGACCTCCAATCCCGGCGTGCAGGTGAACGGAGTGGTACCCGGCAACACCTGGGAGTTCAGCCTGGACGGCGGCACCACCTGGCAGACGGGGCAGGGCGACGGGTTCACCCTGGCGGAAGGCACCTACACGGCGGGCCAGGTACTGGTGCGCCAGACGAGCCCCGAGGGCGTGACCAGCGGTACCTCCACCCTGGGAGCGGTGACCATCGACCTCACCGCGCCGGTGACACCAAGCGTGACGCTGGTCGTCGATACCGGCGGCATCGATGGCATCACGCGAGACGGGACGCTTGCGATCGGCAACCTCGACCCGAACGCGTTCTGGGAAATCAGCCTCGACGGCGGCGCTACCTGGCAGCGGGGCACCGGGGATCGCTTCGTGCTGAGTGAAGGCGAGTACCCGGCAGGCGCCATTCAAGTGCGCCAGACCGATGGTGCAGGCAACGTCAGTACCATCACTCCCCTGGGGGCGGTAACCGTTGTCACCCAGCCTCCCCAGGCGCCCATCGTCGAGCGTCTAGGCGACGACATCACGCGTGATGGCACCCTCACGGTGGAAGGGCTGCAGCCCGGCGCCACCTGGCAGGTCAGCCTGGACCGCGGCCAGAGCTGGCAGACCGTCAGCGGCGACCGCTTCGTGCTGCCCGAAGGCAACTACGGGGCAGGACAGGTGCAGGTGCGCCAGATCGATGGGGCCGGCAACGTCAGTGCCCCGGCGCTGGTGGAGGCGGTCATCGTCGATACCACCGCTCCGCCCGCGCCCACCGCCACCCTCGGCGGCACCGGTGCGATCACCAACGTGGCCATTCTCGAGATCGGTAACCTCGAGGCCGGGGCCATCTGGGAAATCAGCGTGGACGGTGGCCGAACCTGGATAACCGGGGAGGGGACGCGGTTCGAGCTTGCCGACGGCGAGTACGCCGCCGGCCAGATCCAAGTACGCCAGACGGATACGGCAGGCAACGTCGGCAAGCCCCTGGCGCTGGGAGCGGTGATCATCGATACCCTCGCCCCGGGCGCCCCGTCGCTGACGCTTGCCAATGATACCGGCACGCCCGGCGATGGCATCACCGCCGACGGTACCCTTGTGGTGGGCAACCTCGAAGCGGGCGCCTACTGGGAAGTCAGCTTCGATGGCGGCATGAGCTGGCAGCGCGGCGCAGGCGACCGTTTCGTGCTGAAGGAGGGGACCTACCCGGAGGGTGAGGTCCAGGTCCGCCAGGTCGATGCCGCCGGCAATCGCAGCGAGGCCGCAAGGCTCGGCCCGGTCACCGTCGATCTCACGGTGACACCGCCGGAAGACCCCGAGGCGCCGGCAACGCCGAGCCTGAGCCTGGAGCTCGATAGCGGCGAGCTCGATGGCATCAGCAACGACGGCAATATTCTGGTGGGCGGGCTCGCATTTGGGGCGACCTGGCAGTTCAGCCTGAACGGCGGGGTGAGCTGGCTGCGGGGCATGGGCAGCGGCTTCACCCTGCCAGAAGGCAGCTACGCGGCGGGACAGATCCTGGTGCGCCAGTTCGATGCCAGCGGCCGGGTCAGCGGCACCTCGACCCTGGGCGCGATCACCATCGACACGACCCCGCCGGAAGCGCCGACGGTGAGCCTGGTCAATGACAATGGCGACATTCCCGGGCTGACCAACGACGGCACGTTGCGCCTGGGCAATCTGGAAACCGGTGCTCGGTGGGAAATCAGCTTGAACGGCGGTACGACCTGGCTCATGGTCACAGGTGAGCGCTATATCCTGCCAGAGGGCAGCTACGCAGCCGGCGCCATTCAGGTACGCCAGACCGATGGGGCGGGCAACGTCAGCGAGGTGGCGCGCCTGGGCGCGATCACCGTGGACACGACGCTGCCGGACGCGCCCGTCATCGAGCTGCTGGGAGGCGAGATCACCAATGACGGCATCGTGACCGTCGGCGGTATCGAAGAGAACGCACGCTGGGAGTACAGCCTGGACGGCGGCGCGACCTGGATCAGCGGGCGTGGTACCAGCTTCACCCTGGGAGAAGGGCGCTACGGCGCCGGCACGATCCAGGTGCGCCAGATCGACGGTGCGGGCAACGTCAGCCCCAGCGCCGTTCTCGAAGGCGTGGTGATCGACCTGACCCCGCCAGCGGCGCCGAGCGTGGCGCTGGTGGCCGACAGCGCCATCACCAATGACGGCACCGTCGAGGTGAGCGGCCTCGAGCCTGGCGCGAGCTGGGAGTACTCGCTGGACGGCGGGGTGACCTGGCAGGCCGGGTCAGGTGAGCGTTTCGTGTTACCGGAAGGCGATTACGCGGCGGGGGACGTGCAGGTACGCCAGATCGATCTGGCTGGTAACGCCGGCGCCTCGGTCAATCTGGGGGCAGTGGTGATCGATACCACGCCTCCCGGAGTACCCGCCCTGGCCCTGGCCGACGATACCGGCACGCCCGGCGATGGCATCACCGTCGATGGCACCGTGATCGTGACCGGGCTGGAAGCGGGGGCTAACTGGCAGTTCAGCCTGGATGGCGGCGTTACCTGGCAACAGGGGCTGGGCGATCGCTTCATCCTGCCAGAAGGCAGTTACGCAAGTGGCGTGGTCCAGGTGCGTCAGTTCGACGTGGCGGGCAACGTAAGCCCCGTGGCCGAGTTCGGCCCGATCACCGTTGATCGCGAGGTCACCGCGCCGGAAGAGCCCGGAGCGCCGGCCACGCCCACGCTGAGCCTGGCGGTAGATACCGGGGCGTCGGATGGCATCACCAGTAACGGCGAGGTCGAAGTGGCCGGGCTGATCGGCGGCGCCACCTGGGAATACAGCCTGGACGGCGGCCTGAACTGGCTCACCGGCAGTGGCACCACGTTCACTCTGGAGGAGGGGGACTACGCCGCCGGCCAGGTGCTGGTCCGTCAGACCCTCGATGGGCTCACCAGCGGCACCTCGACCCTGGGTGCGGTCACCATCGATACCACAGTACCCGAGGCGCCGACGGTCACGCTGGCGGTGGATACCGGCACCCTCGACGGCATCACCGCCAACGGCACATTGATCATCGGCAATCTCGAGCCCGGCGCCCGCTGGGAAATCAGCCTGAACGGCGGCGTCTCCTGGCTGCAGGGTGCCGGCGAGCGCTTCATCCTGCCGGCAGGCAGCTACGCCGCCGGCGCGATCCAGGTACGCCAGTTCGATGTGGCGGGCAATGTGAGTGGTCTCGCTGAGGCCGGCGCGATCAGCGTCGTTATCACCCCGCCCGCCGCGCCTACCCCGAGCCGGGCGGGCGGTCCGGTCAGCAACGAGACCACCGTCGACGTGGACGGCATCACGGAGGGCGCCACCTGGGAATATACCCTGGACGGCGGCCAAACCTGGCTGCCCGGCACCGGTGAGAGCTTTACTCTGCCGGAGGGCAACTACGCCGCCGGCGACATCCGCGTGCGCCAGACCGATGGCGCGGGCAACGTCAGCGTCGGAGCGCCGCTGGGAGCGGTCGTCATCGACCTGACGCCGCCGGCGGCACCGACGCTCACGCTCTCCGGCGAACCCCCGATCACCAACGATGGCCGCATCGACGTTGGCGGCCTGGAGCCCGGCGCGAGCTGGGAGTACAGCCTGGATGGCGGTGCAAGCTGGCAGCTCGGTATCGGCACTGGCTTCACCTTGCCCGAAGGCGTCTACGCCGCGGAGGCAATCCTGGTTCGCCAGACCGATGCCGCCGGCAACCTCGGCCCGGAGGCGGCGCTCGAGCCTGTCACCATCGATATCACCCCGCCGGCTGCACCGGCGGCCGCGCTGGTGGCCGACCGAGCAATCACCAAAGATGGTCGCGTCGAGGTGAGTGATCTCGAACCCGGCGCAAGCTGGGAGGTCAGCCTCGATGGCGGGGTGACCTGGCAGGCGGGAGCCGGCACCGGTTTCACGCTCATCGACGGTGACTATGCCACCGGGGACGTTCGGGTACGCCAGATCGATTCTGCCGGCAACACCGGACCCTCGGTCGGCCTGGGCGCGGTGGTGATCGACACCCTTGAGCCCGACGCCCCCA
This sequence comes from Vreelandella malpeensis, assembly GCF_020622355.1. GTDB lineage: Bacteria > Pseudomonadota > Gammaproteobacteria > Pseudomonadales > Halomonadaceae > Vreelandella > Vreelandella malpeensis. Next base: position 159,557 of record NZ_WHVL01000004.1, read on the forward strand.
CGCTGGTACTGGTCAACGACACCGGCATCGTCGGTGACGGCCTCACCGCCGACGGTACCCTGCGAGTTCAGGGGCTGGAACCGGGAGCGAACTGGGAGTTCAGTCTGGATGGCGGTACCACCTGGCAGCGCGGTTCAGGGGATCGCTTCACCCTGCCCGAGGGCGTCTATGAAGGTGGCGCGGTTCAGGTGCGCCAGTTCGACGTGGCGGGCAACGTAAGCCCTGCTGCCGAGTTCGGCCCGATCATCGTTACCGGCGAGATCACCGAGCCACAAACGCCGGATGCACCGGCCACGCCGACCCTGAGCTTGGCAGTGGATACCGGCGCCCAGGATGGCATCACCAGCAACGGCGTGGTCAACGTGGCTGGGCTAATCGAAGGCGCCACCTGGGAAGTCAGCCTGGATGGCGGCCTGAGCTGGCTTACCGGCAGCGGCACTACGTTCACCCTGGACGAGGGCACCTACGCCGCCGGTCAGGTGCTGGTACGCCAGACCCTGGACGGACTCACCAGCGGTACCTCGACCCTGGGGGCAGTCACCATCGATACCACGGCGCCCCAGGCACCGACGGTCACGCTGGCGCTGGATACCGGGACTCTCGACGGCATCACTGCCGACGGCACGTTGCTCGTCGGCAACCTCGAGCCCGGTGCGTACTGGGAGATCAGCCTGGACGGCGGGGCTACCTGGCTCGAAGGCTTCGGCGATCGCTTCATCCTGCCCCCGGGCAGCTACGCGGCGGGCGCGATCCAGGTCCGCCAGTTCGACGCGGCGGGCAACGAAAGTGGTCTTGGTGAAGCCGGCGCGATCAGCGTCGTCGTTACACCGCCGAGCGCACCCGGCGTGAGCCCGGCCGGTATCGGCCCCATCACCAACGCCGCTGCCGTGGCGGTGGAGGGCATCCTCGACGGCGCCACCTGGGAATACACCCTGGACGGTGGTTCGAGCTGGCTGCTTGGCACCGGTGGCGGTTTCTCGCTCCCCGAAGGCAACTACGCGGCAGGAGAGGTGCGGGTGCGCCAGATCGACGGGGCAGGTAACGTCAGCGCCGCCACGCCGCTGGAGGCGATCATCATCGACTTGACACCGCCGGCTGCGCCTACCGCGACCCTCGTCGCCGGCAGCGCGATCACCAATGACGGCGCCGTCGAGGTGGGCGGACTCGAGCCCGGCGCCCGCTGGGAGGTCACTTTCGATGGCGGGGCGAGCTGGCAGGCGGGCGTCGGTACCGGCTTCGTTCTGGACGAGGGGGACTACGCCGCAGGCACTGTCCAGGTACGCCAGATCGACCTGGCCGGCAACGTCGGCGCCGCGGTCAATCTGGGAGCGGTGGTGATCGATACCACGTCGCCGGTTGCACCCACGCTGGTGCTGGTCGATGACACCGGGCCGGTCGGTGACGGTGTTACCGCCGACGGCACCCTGCAGGTGGAAGGGTTGGAACTTGGAGCAAGCTGGGAGTTCAGCCTGGATGGCGGTACCACCTGGCAGCGCGGTTCGGGGGATCGCTTTACCTTGCCAGAGGGGGCCTACGCCGATGGCGTGGTGCAGGTGCGTCAGTTCGACGTGGCGGGCAACGTGAGCCCGGAGGGCCTCTTCGGTCCGATCATCGTGAACCCAGAAGTGACCCCGCCTGAGGTGCCGAATGCGCCGACCACGCCTGGATTGAGCCTGGCGGTAGATACCGGGGCGCTGGATGGCATCACCAGCAACGGCCTCGTCAACGTGACTGGACTCCTCGACGGCGCCACTTGGGAGTTCAGCCTGGATGGCGGCCAGAGCTGGCAGGCCGGCGTGGGTAACGGCTTCACGCTGGAGGAGGGCATCTACGCCGCGGGTCAGGTGCTCGTTCGCCAGAGCCTGAACGGGCTCACCAGCGGCACCTCGACGCTGGGCGCAGTCACCATCGATACCACCTTGCCTGACGCGCCGACAGTCGAGCTTGCCATCGATACCGGTACGCTCGACGGCGTCACCGCGAACGGCACCTTGATCATCGGCAACCTCGAGCCCGGCGCCCGCTGGCAGATCAGCCTGGATGGCGGTCTCTCGTGGCTCGAAGGTGCTGGCGAGCGCTTCATCCTGCCGCCAGGCAGCTACGCCCAGGGCGCGATTCAGGTGCGCCAGTTCGATGTAGCGGGCAACGTGAGTAGCCTTGGTGAGGCCGACGCGGTCAGCGTCGTCACCACGCCGCCCTTGACGCCCAGCGTGAGCCTGGTCGGTACCGGACCGATCACCAATCAGGCCGCCGTGGAGGTGAGCGGAATCGTTGATGGCGCCACCTGGGAGTATACCCTGGACGGTGGTGCGAGCTGGCTGCCGGGTAGCGGTGGCGGCTTCACTCTTCCTGAAGACAGCTACGCGGCGGGCGATATCCGCGTGCGCCAGATCGATGGCGCGGGTAACGTGAGCGCTGCCGCGCCGCTCGAGGCCGTCACCATCGACCTGACCCCGCCGGCGGCGCCGAGCCTGACGCCTGCCATCGAGGGTGCGATCGTCAACGATGGTCGCATCGACGTGGGCGGTCTCGAACCCGGCGCGACCTGGGAGGTCAGCCTGGATGGAGGTCAGAGCTGGCAGGCGGGCATCGGCGGTGGCTTCACGCTGCCGGATGGCGACTACGCGACGGGCGAGGTGCAGGTACGCCAGATCGACCGCGCCGGCAACGTGGGCGCGGCAACGGAGCTCGAGGCTGTCCTGGTCGACGCCACGCCTCCCGCCGCGCCGATCATTGCCCTGGGCCTTGACGGCGACATCATCAACGACGCCGTCCTCGGGGTCTCGGGCATCGAGGCCGGGGCGAGCTGGGAGATCAGCTTGGATGGCGGACGCACCTGGCAAGCGGGCACCGGGGACAGCTTCACGCTGCCCGATGGCCGCTATGGAGTGAATGACATCCAGGTACGTCAGACCGATACCGCCGGCAACCTGAGCCCGGCAGCGGTGCTGGGGCCAGTGGTGATCGATACCCAGGCGCCTCTCGCCCCGACACTCGAGCTGGTCAACGACACCGGGGTCGTCGGCGACGGCATCACCGCCGACGGCACCTTGCGCCTGGTGGGGCTGGAGCCGGGAGCGGGCTGGGAGTACAGCCTGGACGGGGGGCAAACCTGGCTCCCAGGTCAGAACGGTACCTTGGTCCTGCCCGAAGGGATCTACCAAGACGGGCAGATACAGGTTCGCCAGACGGACGCGGCGGGCAACCAGAGCCTAGAGGGAACGTTCGGGCCGATCACGGTCGATCTCACCATCACGCCACCGGAAGAGCCGGACGCCCCGGCCACGCCGACCTTGAGCCTTGCGGTGGATACCGGGGTGGCGGACGGCATCACCAGCGACGGCACCGTCGATGTGGGTGGGCTGGTTCCGGGTGCGGTGTGGGAGTTCAGTCTGGATGGCGGTGCCAGCTGGCAAACCGGTACAGGCGCAAGTTTCCTGTTGCCGGAAGGCGTCTATCCCGCCGGGCAGGTGCAGGTTCGCCAGAGCCTGGACGGCCTGACCAGCGGCACTCAAACCCTGGTAGCGGTCACGGTGGACCTGACGCCGCCCGCCGCGCCCACCCTGACGCTGGTCACCGATACCGGCACCGTCACCGGGGTGACCAGCGACGGTACCGTGCGAATCGGTGGTCTTGAAGAGGGCGCACGCTGGGAGTTCAGCCTCGATGGTGGTACCACCTGGCAGGTGGGTAGCGGAGCCAGTTTCCTGCTGCCCGAAGGCGTTTACGCCGAAGGGCAGGTGCTGGCGCGCCAGTTCGATCTGGCGGGCAACGAAGGACCAGACAGTGCGCTTGCCCCGGTCACCGTGGATGTGACCAGCCCCGGCGGCGACGCCGGGTCGGATGCGCCCTACATCGCACTGCCGGCGCTGGTACGCGGCTTCATCAATGCCGAGGCGGCCCAGGACGGGATCGAGCTCGGGGTCATGCTGACCGAAGGTACCCAGGCGGGCGATATCCTGACCGTCACCCTGACCGGAGGTACGCGACTGGAGTTCGATTATCTTCTGACCGCTGAGGACATCGCGGCGGGCATGATCGTGGTGGATCTGGCGTCGACTTACCCGGACGGTCGTTACAGCGTCTCTGCCGCCATCGTCGACGGTGCCGGTAACCGCTCCGCGGTTTCCAACGCCATCGGCTTCGAGCTCGATACCACGGCGCCGGACGCCACGACCACGGAGATTCGGGTCAACCCGATCACCGCGGACAACGTCATCAACCTGGTGGAGGCGGGACGCAGCGTCGAGATCTCCGGTCGCGTCGAAGGCGAGTATCGCTCCGGGGACCTGCTCAACGTCACGGTCAATGGGGTCGACTACAGCGTCAACGTGGGGGCCGGAGGCGCCTTCAGCGTCACGGTACTGGGCAGCCTGCTTGCCAGCGCCGTACCGCCGGTGGTGGCCTTCGAGCTGCTGGCTCGGGACGCCGCAGGCAACATCGGTGCCATCGAAACGAGCGTGGGCTATGCGGTCAATCTCGCCACGCCCACCATCACCATCGATCCGGTGACCGGTGACAACGTCATCAACGCACAGAACATCGCCAATGGGCTTCAGGTCACCGGTACCGTCGAGGGCGCCGCTGACGGGGCGACGGTCACGCTCTTCATTGGTGGCGCTTCTTTTGATGGCACGGTGCAGGCAGGCACCTGGAGCGTCAGGGCGCCGGCGGCGTTCCTGCGCGATCTTGAAAACGGCACCCTCGAGCTGTCGGCGCGGGTCGTCAACGAGGTCGGAAACCTGGGGCAGTCGGTGCCGGTCCAGGTACTGCTTGATACGGTTCGCCCGAGCGCCACCATCACCATTTCCGATACGCTGATCGGCGGTGGCGAGACGGCGCTGGTCACCTTCACCTTCAGCGAGGCGGTGACGGACTTCACGCTGAGCGACGTGCAGGTCACCGGGGGCAGCCTCGTCGACCTGAGCACCACCAACGGCATCACTTGGACCGCCAGCTTCCAGCCCGGTACCGCCTCGGGTCAGGCCAGCATCACGCTACCCGGCGGCAGCTACACCGATGTGGCGGGTAACCTCGGCAGTCCGGCCAGCATTGGCGGCATCACTGTGGACATCGACCCGCCCACCCTGACCTCGATCACCTTCGCCGTCGGCGGGCGGCCCCTGACCTCGGCGGAGAGCACCACCGTGACCTTCGCCTTCAGCGAAGCGGTCACCGGCCTCACCCTGGACGACTTCGCCGTGACCGGCGGGCGGCTGACCAACCTGACCAGCCTCAACGGCGGCTCCACCTGGACCGCCACGTTCCGGCCCGACGGCCTGGCGAGTTCGGCCTCCGTCTCCCTGGCCAGCGGAAGCTTTACCGATCTCGCCGGAAACCCAGGGGTAGGCGGCGTGAGTCCGACCCTTCCGATCACCATCTTGCAACCCGTACTGTCGATCGCGGCCTCGGAAGATGGCTGGATCAACGGACTCGAGGCAGTGGGAGCCGAGGTACAGATCGGCTTCGGTGGCCTGCCCGTCGCGGCGGGGGACATCGTCACGCTTAACGTCTTCGCCCGCGCGGGCGGCGGCCTGGCGGTCGGTAGCACCATCGCCACGCTCACCTACGCCTTGACCACCACGGACGTGGCCAACGGCTATGCGCGGTTCCCGCTGGACATCGCCACGGAGTATACCTTCCAGCCCGCCGGCGCGCGGGTAAGCATCGGGGGAAGCGCGCTGTCTCAGGAGGTCGATTTCGTGCTCGATACCGTGCCGCCGGGCCGCGCGGTGGCCGACGGTACCGAGGTGGCGGGCAACGGTATCCTGATCGATACCCTGCTCAACCCCGGTGAAGGCATTCGCCTGCGCATCGAGGACGAGACGGATACGCTGCGCATACTCGATACCCGCGACTACCCAGGACTGCTGACTCAGAACGCCACTGGGCAGTACGAGCTCAACCTGTTCGTGCTGGCGCTCAACCTGCAGCAACTGCTGGGCAATGACCTGGAGGGACTGCTCGATCTTCGAAGCCTCGATCTGCAGCTTTCAAGCTTTGATCGTGCTGGCAACGAGAGCGACATCGTCACCTTGACCGATGTCAACCTGCTGGGGCCGGTCGTCTCGCTGGTCGACTTCACCGGATCGCTGGTCGGCGTGACCGACCCGGGGGCGTCGGTCGCGGTCACCGTGCGGCTGGGCGGCGTGACCCAGACCGTTACCGTCGGCTCCGATACCAACGGCGCTTTCGCCATCGATCTTCTGGCCAATCCGCGCCTGAACTTCAGCCTCGATGATCTACTGCGTGCTTCGGTCACGGCGGTCGCCACCGATGCCCAGGGCAACCGAAGCTTCGCCCCGGTCACGGTCAACCTGGTGGATCTACTGCCGGTACCCCTTTCCACGCTCGACCTGAGCCCGATCACCAACCTGGTGGTAGGCGGCTCCGGGGCCGTGGCGGCGCTGACCAACATCGTGCTGCCGGTGGGCAGCGAGCTCACCGCCACCCTGGAGATCGGAGGGCTCGGCACGGTGAGCGTTCCGGTGACGAGTGGCCCGGGAGGCGCGCTTTCGCTCAACCTGGGCGCGGCACTCACCTCGGCCGTGGGCACGTTCAACCTGCTGGGCGGAGTGGCCGGGCTTCTCACCGGGCGTGGAGCCACCCTGACCCTCGAGTACACCTCGCCGCAGGGGGTCGTGGGCACCACGGAGGTGGCGCTGCTGGGCAACGCGCTGGCCTCGCTGACCTTCGGTGCCGTGCGCGAGACCGTCGTCAATGGTACCGAACAGGCGGACGTGCTCATCGTCGGCGCCGGTCAATCGGTCCAGGCGCTGGGGGGTAACGATCTCATCGTGCTGAGAAGCGATGCCTTCGCCAGCATCGATGGGGGGGCCGGTTTCAACACCCTGCTCGTTGAAGGGCGCCAGACCCTGGATCTGGCGGACTTCGCCCGCATGAGCAACATTCAGCGGGTCAACCTAGGCAGCACGGGCAGTACCGTGCAGCTGAACGCCGCCACTGCCAGCGCGCTTGCCGGGGAGGGCGACACGCTCCAGATCGTGGGAGGGACCAGCAACAGCCTGGTCATCTCCGGGGCCGCGGCCTCGGCGGGCACGACGGTCATCGATGGCGTGACCTATCGCCTGATTCAACTGGGCGATACGACGCTCGCGGTCAACCAGGGCATTGCACTGGATTTCGTGCCCACCATCAACCAGACCGCCGGCTACATCGTCAGCGGCGGCGGCGAAGCGGGGGTCGCGGTAGCTGTGCAGGTCGGCAGTACCACCTACAACACCCGGGTGAACGAGGAGGGCGAGTGGCGACTGGTTCTCAACCAGCCCGCCGCCGCCGGTAGCCAGATTCGCGCCGTGGTGGGGGGTGACACTACCGAGACCGTCAGCGTGCCAACGCCGGTGGCGGCACCTACCGGCCTCTCGATTCGTACGCCACCGCTGTTGGGCTTGCTGGCCTCCTTCCTGGAAGGCAGCGCGGTCGGCGCCCAGACGATTCGACTGGATGTCTACCAGGATGACCTCTTCTCGTCGCTGCGCAGCAGTACCATCAACGTCAACGCGAACGGCACGTTCTCGGTGGGCACGACGGTGCTGAGCAACCTGCTCAATAGTGCAACGTCACTGCTGGTGGGAGGCGAGGGAGTGAACGTCGGCTTCACCGCCGTGCGCAGCGATGGCTCGCACAGCACCACCGAAGTGGTCAATTTCGGATCGGCGGAGTCGGTCTTCACCAATCCGGTGGGGGCCATCACCTCGACGCTGGGAGGGGTGATCGGCGGAGCACTCGGCAGCAACAATGCGCTGCCGGTCACGCGCTCGTTCTACGATGGCAGCGATCGCGCCGACCTCGTGCAAGGCAGCGCGCGGGATCAGGTCTTCACCACCGATGACGGCAACGACGTGGTGATCAGCGTGGGCGGGCGAGACGTCATCAATACCGGCGACGGCGACGACGTCATCGTGCTGCGCAATACCCAGTTCGCCAGCATCGACGGCGGGGATGGCTTCGACATCGTGGCGCTGGGGGCGGGTATCAACCTCAACCTCACCAGCACGACCGTAGGCGATATCAACAATATCGAACGCATCGCGCTCGGCAAGGGCAACGGCGCCAATCGACTAACGTTGAATAGAAGCGCCCTTGTCGAGCTGACCGATGATGATAACGTTCTACAGGTCACCGGTGACAGTCAGGACCGTGTCGATCTGACCGGGGGCAACTGGACGCGAGCAGCGACGCAGACGGTGGATGGCGTGGTATTCAACGAGTACGTCAACCAGGGGGCCGTGCTGTTCATCGAGCAGGGAATCAGCGTGGTGGAGGTGACTTGATCCGGGCAACGAGAGATATCACGCAGCACGACGCCAAGCGCCCCGAGGCGGCGCTTGCCGACACGTTCAAGCAGCAGGGAGGACGACGCTTCCGATATGCTCTGGTGGGGCTTGGGCTCCTGCCGATGACGAGTGGAGCCATTACCCTCGATGAGGCGGTACGGCGCGGACTCGAGATCAATCCGCTGGTGGCCCGCGCCGAGCAGGAGCTTCTCGAGGCGCGAACGGAGGTGGAGATCGCCCGCGACGGTTACTGGCCGACGGTCGGGCTTTCCGCCGGGCCTGAGGGATTCTCGACGAGTAACTTCGGCTACGACCTGACCGCCAGCCAGACGCTCTACGACTGGGGGCGAGTCAGAAGCCAGGTGGATGGCGCCTCTGCGGTCGAGCGCCAGTTCGAGCAGGAACTGAACCTCGTTTCCGAGGAGGCCGCGCTGGATGTCGCCGAGGTCTACCTGGACGTGGCGAATGCGCGACGACGTGAAGCGGTGGTCGAGCGCCATATCGAGGCGCTCGAGCGCATCGGTCGTCTGACCCGCTCGCGCAGCGACGTCGGCTATGCCGACCGTACCGAAACCGATCGGGCCGCGCTCGAGATCGCCCGCGCGCGCGAACAGGCAGCCCTCGAGGAGGGTGCCCGGCGCGATGCCGTGCTGCAGTTTCGTCGGCTGGTAGGCGAGGCACCCGACGCGATGGTCTGGCCCGACCCGCCGGCGCTGACCGCGATACTGCGTGACGCGCCGCAGGTACTCGACGAGGCGATCCTCGACTCACCCCAGTTTCGACAGAGCGAGGAGCGCATTGCTCAGGCGCGCGCCGGAACCGAGGAGGCGCGCGCGGCGCTCAAGCCGCGGCTCAACCTGGAGGGATCGATGCTGCGGCGTGAAATCGGCGGCACCATGGAAGACGACACCGTGGTGGCGTTGCGGCTGCGCATGGACACCTTTCAGGGGCTCTCCAACTTTCGCCGTACCGAGTCCGCCCAGCAGCGGCTCGAAGCGGCGCGCTGGGGGGTGGAGGTAGCGCGACGCGACGTGGGGCGAACGCTCGGCTCGTTGATCGAGAATTTCGAAGCGCTCGGTTGGCGCCGCGAGGCTCTCGAGGCCCAGCTAGGCAACGCGGCGAGCGTGGTCGAGGTGTACGAGGAGCAGTTCGCCATCGGCCTTCGCGACGTTTTCGATCTCTTGAGCCTGCAGCGCGACGCCTTCGAGGCCGAGCGGCAACTGGTGGAACTCGAGACCGAGCAGGCGCGCATGCAGTACCGCGCCGCGGCCCAGCTGGGCCTTCTTTACCCGTTGATGATATCGACGCGAGACGAGATGGAGCATCTCATAAGGACCCGTCATGCAGCGCCCTAGCGTTCACTCTCCCGACGATGCGTTCAACGAGGGCCTGGCGCTGCTGTGTCGCCAGTTGGGAAGGCCCACGGCCAGCGTCGAACTCACCGATGGTTTCGCCCTTGATCAGGGGCGGCTGCCACTTTCCCTGGTGCCGCGTTCGCTCAGGCGGGCAGGCATGACCGGCCGGGTGGTCGAGCTCTCGCCGGCGCGGCTTTGCGAGGGCCTGCTGCCGGCGCTGTTGTTGCTCGACAGCGGCTCGGTGTGCCTGCTCGTCGAGCGACACGGCGACGAAGTGGTCATCCTGGTACCGGAAACGGGCGGCGGCGAGGAGCGCCTGACCCTTGAGGCGCTCACGGCGCGCTATTCGGGCGTGGCCGTGGTGGCCCGTCGCGAGTATCGCGGCGATGACCGCGCCGGTGGCTTCGCCCGCACCCAGCGCGAACACTGGCTCAAGGGGCCGATACGCCGACAGTGGAAGACCTACATGGAGGTGGGGGTCGCAGCCTTGATGGCCAACCTCCTGGCGATCGGCACCGCCATCTTCGCCATGCAGGTCTACGACCGCGTGGTGCCGAACGATGCGCTCGATACGCTGTGGATCCTGGCCAGTGGCGTGGCCCTGGCCGCCACCTTCGAGTTCGCGCTGCGGGTGCTGCGCGCCCGGCTGATCGATACTACCGGCAAACGCCTCGACCTGAGCCTCTCCTCGCGGCTCTTCGAGCAGGTCATGCAGCTGCGCCTCTCCGCCAAGCCCGGCTCCACCGGCGCCTTCAGCAGCCAGCTTCGCGAGTTCGAGTCGGTGCGCGAGTTCTTTACCTCCTCGACCATCGGCGCGATCAGCGATCTGCCCTTCGTCGCGTTGTTCATCGCCGTGATCGCCTACATCGGCGGGCCCATCGCCTGGGTGCCGCTGTCGGCGGTGGTGCTGATGGTGCTGCCGGGCATTCTGGCCCAGCCGCGCCTGGCTTCGCTTGCGCGCCAGAACCTGCGCGAAGGGGCCATCCGCCAGGGCGTGGTGCTGGAAACCCTGGAGAACCTCGAGACCGTCAAGACCACGCGCGCCGAGGGGCGCCACCTCAGAATGTGGGATTCGCTCTCGGCGCAGCTGGCCGATGCCGGCGTTCGCCTGCGCTCGCTGAGCTCGATGCTGAGCTTCGGCGCCGCCTTCGTGCAGCAGCTTTGCTATATCGGCGTGGTGATCGTCGGGGTCTACCAGATCAGCGCCGGGGCGCTGACCGTCGGGGCCTTGATTGCCTGCACGATCCTCGCCTCGCGTACCATCGCGCCGATGAGCCAGGTGGCCGGCATTCTCGCCCGCTGGCAGCATACCAAGGTGGCGCTGGAGGGTCTCGATGAGGTGATGAAGGCGCCGGTCGAGCGCCCGGAAGGGCGCACCTTCGTTCACAAGGCGAGCCTTGCGGGCACCTTTGAGCTCAGCGATGTGAAGCTGAGTTACCAGCAGGATGGCCCGGTGGCGCTCAATATCGAACGCCTGAGCATCGCCGCCGGCGAGCGTATTGCGCTGCTGGGCGGCAACGGCGCCGGCAAGTCGAGCCTCTTGCGCCTGTTGGCGGGGCTCGGTGATACCGACAGCGGCGAAATTTTGCTCGACGGGGTCAACATCACCCAGCTCGAACCCGCCGACAAGCGCCGCGCCATTGGCTACCTGCCGCAGGATATCGCGCTGTTCTACGGCACGCTGCGCGAGAACCTGCTGCTCGACGGTCAGGCGCACAGCGACGAGACGCTGCTGGAAACCCTCGAGTCGGTCGGCCTTGGCAGCTTCGTGGGGCGCCATCCCCAGGGGCTCGACCTGCCCCTTCAGGGCAGTCGCAGCCTCTCCGGCGGCCAGCGTCAGGCGGTGGGGCTGGCCAGGCTGCTGCTCCAGGACCCGCGCATCGTGCTGCTCGACGAGCCGACCGCGGCGTTCGATCAGACCAGCGAACGCCGCGTCATCCAGACCTTGAGCGACTGGCTCGAACAACGCACGCTGGTGCTCTCCACTCACAAGTCGGCGCTCTTGTCGCTGACCCAGCGCGCCGTGGTGCTCAGCGACGGCAAGCTGGCGATGGATGGGCCGGTGGAGGGCGTGGTGAACGGCAACCAGGTGAAGGTACCCGCCCGAAAACCCCAGGGAGTGCGCCGCCATGACGCCCAGTGAAACGATTCGCCGCGAGCTCGAAGACCCGCGGCTGGCGCTGACGCCTCGTCGCAGCCACGTCATCCTGTGGGTCAGCGTGCTGGCCTTCGTCGCCTTCGTTGCCTGGGCGGCCTGGGCCACCATCAACGAAGTGACCAAGGGCGAAGGCAAGGTGGTGCCGTTCACGCGGCTACAGACGATCCAGAGCTTCGAAGGCGGCATCATCGCGGAGCTTCTGGTGGGGCGCGGCGATCGGGTCGAGATCGGCCAGCCGGTGGTGCGCCTGGACGATACGCGCTTTCGCAGCGCCTTTCTGGAGACCGCAAGCCAGATTGAGGTGCTGCGTGCGGCCATCGCGCGCTTGGAAGCCGAGGTGCTGGAACAGGCGGAGATCGAGTTCCCCGAGGGCATCGACCCCGACGGGGGGCTGGCGGTCTCGGAGCAGGCACTGTTCAACGCCCGACGCGGGCGTTTGCACGAGGCGCAGAGTTCGATGAACGAGGAGATCGCGCTGGCCCGACGTCAGTTGGCGCTGGTCGAGCCACTGGTGCAGAGCCGCTCGGTGAGCGAGATGGAAGCGCTGAAGCTGAGCCAGACCATCGCCGGGCTGGCCGGACGCCTGGCAGAGCTGCGCAATACCTACGTCCAGGACGCCTATACCGAGCTAGCCACCAAGAAGGCGGAGCTCGCCACCCTCGAACAGATCGTGATGCAGCGTCGCGACCAGCTCAATCGCACCGAAATCCTTTCGCCGGTACGCGGGCGGGTCAACGACATTCTGGTGACCACGCTGGGCGGCGTCATCCAGTCCGGCGAGCCGATCATGGAGATCACCCCGATCGAGGATCGCCTGTTGATCGAGGCGCGTATCAAGCCTCAGGACGTGGCGTTCATCGCTCCGGGCATGCCGGCCAGCGTCAAGATCACCGCCTACGACTACACCATCTACGGCGATCTCAAGGGCCAGGTCGAGCAGATCAGCGAAGACACCATCGAGGAGCAGACCCCGCGCGGCACCGAGGCCTTCTACGAGGTGCTGATCGTCACCGACGAGACTCATCTGCAGCGCCATGGCGAAACCCTGCCCATTCGCCCGGGGATGCGCGCCGACGTGGACATCCAGACCGGCGAGCGCTCGCTGTTGAGCTACCTGTTGAAGCCACTGATCAAGGCGCGGCTCTACTGAGCACCTGCCGGGCGGTTGAAGCGTCTTTCACCCTGGGCGTCGGGGCGATAAGCTGGGAGCGACTCTTCGTTTCCAAGGATACCGCGTGCGCCTTCACTACTGTGGACCGCTGCCCGAGCGGATCGGGTTTCTCCTGCTGCCTCGTTTTTCCATGATGGCGTTCTTCTCCGCCGTGGAACCGCTTCGTATCGCCAACCGCATCAGCGGTCGGTCCCTGTTCGAATGGACCCTCTACAGCACCGACGGTGAGCCGGTCACCGCCAGCAACGATATGACCCTGCTGGTGGATGAACCCATGGGCGACGAACGGGCGCTGTCGTCGCTGGCGGTATGTAGTGGCTTCGAGCCCGAACGCCATTTGAACCGGTCGCTGGCGGGCTGGCTGCACCGGCTGGACCAGGCCGGCTGCGCCCTCGGCGGACTCGATACCGGAGGCTTCGTGCTGGCCGCCGCTGAGCTCTTGAAAGGCGAACGCATCACGCTGCACTGGGAGAGCCTGCCGGTGTTTCGCGAACGCTACCCGACCCTTGAAACATCCGACGAGCTGTTCGAACTCGGCGAGCGGCGTTTTTCCTGTGCCGGTGGCGCGGCGGCGATGGACATGGTCCTCGAGGTCATCGCCCGACGCCACGGCGCGGCGCTGGCCGTAGCCGTGTCTGAACAGCTCATTCACGAGCGCCTTCGAAGCCGCCATGACCAGCAGCGCATGTCACTGGCAGGGCGGCTCGGCACCCATCATCGCCGCTTGATCGAAGCGGTGGGGTTGATGGAGCGCCACCTGGAGGAGCCTTTGCCCTTGGTGGAGATTGCCCGGCGCAGCGGCATCTCGCCTCGTCAGCTGCAGCGTCTGTTCGAACAGGAACTGAAGGTATCGCCGCGCCATTGGTATCTGGATCTTCGCCTTGCCCGCGCCGAACGGCTTTTGGCGGACACCGACATGGGGGTGCTGGCAGTGGGGGTGGCCTGCGGGTTTCGCTCGAGCTCGAGCTTCGCCCGAGCCTTTCGCGGGCGCTACGGCCACTCGCCGATGCAGGCGCGTCGGCGCTTTCGCAGCGGGCCCATGACGTAAAAAGGGGCAATAGCGTCGCCTGGTGTCGACTTTTCAGTTGTCTTAGCCCTCACACTGAAGGCTCATGATAAAAATGGAGACGACATGAACGCATCTTCCCAAGCCCTCAAGACCCCTTTCATTCTCGCTGCCCTTGGCGTGGCGACCCTGGCCGCCGGGCCCGCTACCGCCGACCTGGATGAGGTGCGTTTCGGCGTGCCGCCCTGGCCCGGGGTCACCGTCAAGTCTGAAGTGGCGGCGCAGTTGATGCAGGCCATGGGCTACGAGACTCGCCAGCGGGACCTGGCGGTGAGCGTCATCCTCGAGGGCTCGACTCGCAATGATCTCGATGTCTACCTGGGCGGCTGGTATCCGGTACAGATCGACATGATCGAGCCTCTGGTGGAAAGTGGTCAGGTCGAAAAGCTGGTCTCGAACATCGAAGGCGCGAACTCGGGCCTCGTGGTGCCTCGCTACGTGTATGACGCCGGCGTGACCTCGGTGGCCGACCTGGATGCCCATCGCGATCGTTTCGACGGCGAGATCCAGGGTATCGAGGCGGGTACCGGTATCAACAACGCGATACTGGCCGCCATCGATGGCGACCGGGCGGGGCTGGGGGATTGGACCCTGCGGGAAAGCTCCACCTCGGCGATGCTGGCCCAGGCGCAGCAGGCGATGGCGGAACAGGAGTGGGTCACTTTCGTGGGCTGGGAGCCGCACTGGATGAACGTCAGCTTCGATCTGGTCTATTTAGAGGATGCGGACGAGGCGGGCATTGCCGAGATCGAGAGTACGGTCTGGACGGTGGTGCCGGCGAGCCTCTCCCAAGAGGACCCGGAGCTTCATCGCTTTCTGAGCCAGTTCACGGTGGCGATCGAGGACCAGAACGACTGGGTTCATGGCTATAGCTTCGAGGATCGCCCTGCCGATGAAGTGGCTCGGGAGTGGATCGCAAGCCACCTGGACACCGTGGGCGAGTGGCTTGAGGGTGTGAGCGCCAAGGACGGCTCCCCGGCGATCGAGGCCGTTCGGGCCCAGTTCGAGTAACGGCGCCCGTGTCAGTCACGGCGAATATCGCCTAGCCTTCATCCAAGTGACGACGGCACGCCTGGCAGAAGTCCTGCCAGGCGTGCTTCATGTTCCAGAGCGTATCGTGGGCGTGCAGGGCGGCGTGTACCATCCCCGGAGCAACGCGGTCGCCGATGTCGCCTCCCGCCCGGCGCCAACGGACAATCTCTTGTATCAAGGGGGCGGTGAGCGGGTCGTGCTCCACACTCAGTACCTCGACCGGTCCTCGAGGCCGGGGCGTGGGTATCGCGCTTGAAAGCGCCGGGCAAAGCGGCGCCAGCGCCAGTACGTCCTGGCGGCTCAGAAGCGGGGCATCCGGGCCCAGGGTGTCGAGATTCAATCCATTCACGGGCGGATAGACAAGCCCCGACAGCGACGAATGGCAAACCTCCAGAGCGAGGCGAGCGCCGGCGCTGTCGCCCATGACGCCCACCGGACGCACCGTATCGATCACCCGCTGGCAGGCGACGACCATGGTATCGAACCGGTGCTCCGGGGCTAACGGGTAATCGACGCTGACGACCTCCCGGCCGAGCCGCTCGGCAAGATTTGCCGCGATGCCGTGGTGGCTCTCGAGGGAGCCGAGGGTGAAGCCTCCGCCATGCAGGTAGATCACAGACCCTGACCGGGCCCGCGCCGGTCGAAAACGCCTCACCTTCGTGCCTGCCACCTGATCATCGATCCGGGTCATCCCCACCGGATCTGGCGGGGCAAAGCTTGCGCAGAGCCGGTCATAGCGCCGACGGGCATAAGCGAGAGGCAGGGGCTCCATCGCCTCGAGCCCCTTCTCGAAGCGCTCGATAAACGCTTCGATGTCCATCAACGGCGAAGGCCGATACGGCGTCCGGCCAAGTCGGGCCATTCGCCTTGAGAGCGGGTGGGCAGGGTCGCGACCGCCGCCTCCACCGGCGAAGGGAAGGGGGCCGGCCGAGTGCTGGTTTGGTCGATGCCCATCAGCATCTGCTCGCTGGTCGCCAGCACGTTTTCTTCGCGATCCAGCAGCTCGAAAAACACGTGCAGGCGCTTGGCGTCGCGATCGAGCAGCGTCAGTCTGACGCTGAGCGCGGCGCCTTCGTGCACCTCCCGGCGATAGCACAGGTGGGTTTCCAGGGTATAGAGGGTGTAGCGATAACGCGTGCGCCCGGCCTCATCGAGGCCGAGGGTGACCATCAGCGCTTCCACGGCCTGGGAGAACACCCGGGCGTACTCCGCATCGTTCATGTGGCCGTTGTAGTCGACCCACTCCGGGGCCACCCGGGTATCGAGCACGATCATCAGATTCGTCCTTCGAGGCGTTCGGCCTCGGGCCAGTATTTCTGAACGAGTCCCAGCAGCTCCACCAGGAAGTCGTCCCGACGCCGATCCAGCTCGGCGATCGAGCGTCCCGCGGCCTGGTGCTCACAACCTTGCACCACGCGCTCGATCAGCTCGTTGGTAAGCTCTGGCGCCTCGAGCTTGGTCCAGGGAAGCTTCAGGGCCGGGCCGAACTGCTCGAGCATGTGGCGCATGCCCGCGTCGCCCCCGGCCAGGTGAAAGGTCAGGAAGGTGCCCATTAACGACCAGCGTAGCCCACAGCCGTAGACCACCGCCGCATCGATTTCCTCGGTGGTGGCCACGCCGTCGTTGACCAGGTGAAGCGCCTCGCGCCACAGCGCTTCCATCAGCCGGTCCGCCAAGTGGCCCTCGATCTCCTTGCGTACCACCAGCGGGCGCATGGCCAGGCGTTGATAAAGCGCCCGGCCGCGCTCGATGTGATGAGCCTCGGTGGCGTTACCGCCCACCAGTTCCACCAGCGGCAGCAGGTAGACCGGGTTGAAAGGATGGGCAACGATTACCCGGCCAGGAGCCCGGGTGCACTCGGTTTGAAGTTCGCTGGGCTTGAAACCGGACGTTGAGGAGCCGATGAGTACCGAGGGGTCGGCGCAGCGATCAAGGGCGGCCAGGATCTCGCGCTTGAGCGCCAGACGCTCCGGTACGTTTTCCTGGATCAGGTCCGCCTCCTGCACCGCGTCTTCAAGGCTGGATGCGAAGCGCAGGTTGTCCGGGCGCGCCCCGGGGGCGAGCCCATGAGCGCTCAAGGAGGCCCAGGCGTTGTCCACAAAGGCGCGGGTGCGCTCGGGGGCGCTCGGGTCCGGGTCGAACGCGACTACGTGAACCCCCTGGGCCAGCGCCCGGGCGATCCAGCCGTTACCGATGACGCCAGTGCCGATCACGCTGAGCTGTTTCATGCCTCACCTCCGGTCTGGGCGCCGCGAAGCTCCAGGTGGTCGCGAGTGCGGGCAGGGGTCATCACCCGGGCGCCCAGGTTCTCGATCAAGCTGGCCGCGTGCTCGACCAGTTGGGCGTTGCTCGCCAATACCCCTTTTCTGAGGTACAGGTTATCCTCGAGCCCCACCCGAGCATGGCCACCGAGCAGCACTGACTGAGCGACCATCGGCATCTGCTGGCGGCCGATGCCAAACGCCGCCCACTGGGCGGATGCCGGCAACTTGTTGCGCATGGCGAGCATGGTCTCCGTGTCCGCCTCGGCCCCCCAGGGAATGCCCAGGCACAGTTGGTAGAGGGGGTCGGCATCGATCAGACCCTCCTGTTGCAACTGACGGGCGAACCAGACGTGGCCCAGGTCGAAGCACTCGAGTTCCGGCTTGACGCCGGCAGCCTGCACAAGCCTTGCATGCTCGCGAAGCCAGTCCGCGGGGTTTACGTACACCATATCGCCGAAGTTGAGGCTTCCGCAGTCCAGGGTGCAAAGCTCCGGCAGAAGCTCCCCCACCGGGTGATGACGCTCGGCGGGGGTCTGGATGTCGGTGCCGGGCCCACCTCGGGTCGGGTCCGCAGGATCGGGAATCCAGTCACCGCCGCCACCGGCGGTGATGTTCATCACGATGTCCACGCCTGAATCGCGCACCCGGTCCATCACCTCGCGAAAGTGCGCCGGGTCGTGGCTGACGCCGCCGGTGGCCGGGTCGCGCACGTGAATGTGGGCAACGCTCGCTCCGGCCTTGGCGGCGGCGATGCAATCATCTGCGATCTGCTTTGGAGTAACCGGCACGTTCGGGTTCTTGCCAACGGTGTCGCCGGCGCCGGTAACGGCGCAGGTCAGGATGACCTCGGAATTCATCGCGCTCTCCTGTCGTTCAACTGACATGTCCAGCTCACGTGTTGATCGGATGTACTCAACCGATTCGCTTGCAGGTTGCGGATCAGTATGGAGAGACAAGGAGGGTTCGAATTGACCAGAAGCGACGAAGGATCGTCACTTTTGGTCATTCAGAAGGGCAGGAGAATGCAGGCGGGTCAGGTCGTGGAGGTCGGCTCGGTGCCGGTCAGGTCTGCCTCCGGGGCGTGTTCCATGCGCTCGCGCTCCTTGTCGATCAGGGCAAGCGCCTGCTGATGGGTGACGGTGGAGGCCGGTGTGATCAGGCTCACTACCACGCCGACGATTGTCGCGACGATGACCGCCGGCAGGCTCGGATTACCCCAGAAGGCGTTCCAGTCCGCATGACCGATGATGATCAGGGAGGTGGCCGACGCACTGGCGAGGGTGGCCAGACACCCTTGCCAGTTGTAGCGCTGCCAGAAGCGCCCTAGCAGCGCACTCACGAACAGCCCCGACATGATGGTGGAGATCATGCGGGTGATGTAGGTGATGACGTTGTCCGAGGCCAGCGCGAACAGCAGGGCCAGCAAGATGGTGCCCACCAGGGCGATACGAGAGAAGCGCACCACGTTGCCGGCGGACGGGGCGTGGCCGCGCACCAGCACGTAGAGATCACGAATCACGGTCGAGACCCCGGCGATGGCATCGGAGCTGGCGCTCGACATGGTGGCGGAAAGGCCGGCCACCAGCAGGAGCAACCCAAGGCCCAGCGGCAGGATCTCCGTGGCCAGGAAGGGGAAGGCGTAGTTACTGTTCTCGAGGTCCGGGTTGAGAGCGTGCGTCGCCATGCCGATGACCGCGGGAATCATGGCGAAGCCCAGGTAGAGCACTCCAGTGATGACGAAGGAGCGGCGTACCGAGCGCACTGAACGCCCGGAGTAGATGCGCTGACGAAACGAGGGGGTGGCGAGCACGCCGATGGCGATGACTGCCGCCAGGGATAGGGCGGGCAGAGCGCCGATCTGGGCGATGCCCAGAAAGCTCACCGCCTCGGGCGACATATTGGTGGTCAAGCCGCTCATGCCGCCTACTTCGGAAAGCGCCAGCACGGCCATTAGCATGAAACCGACGAACAGGATCACTGCCTGGACGGTATCGGTCCAGATGACCGCGAAGTAGCCGCCGATCACGCAGTAGATGCCGAACCCGAGGGCCACCAGTATACGGGCGGTGACCAGGTCGATGCCCGCCATCCAGGACAGGTACAGCCCACCGCCGAGAATATGGGCGCCCAGCCAGCCGATGGAGGCGATGTAGATCAGGCAGGCCACGATGTTGCGCACCCACCGATTGGCGCCGACGTAGTAGGAGAGTTCTTCGCTCATGGTCATGAAGCGGAGCTTGCGTACCGGCGCGAAGCACAGCGCCAGCAATAATACGCCGACGGCGCCGCCGAGCCCGTAAAGCGCCCCGGCCCAGCCGTTGGCGTAGCCAAAGCCTACCGCCCCCATGCTGGAGCCGGTGCCGACCATGGTGGCCACCGTAGTGCCCACGGTGAGAAACAGCGGCACGCTTCGCCCGCCCAGAAGAAAGTCGTCGCCGTTGCCGCGCTTGTGGCGAGAAACATACCAGCCGAACACGATCATGACGGCGATGTAGCCGACGAAGGCCGCGAGGAATATAGGACCGTTCATGTTAACCTCTTGTCGTTGTTAGCCCAGCCGTTGCCGCGGCCGAGGGAAAGCAATGAGGTGGCTGCTGAGGGAGGTCGTCCCGTGGTACAGCAGCGTGGTGCCGCTCCCTTGCCGGGGAGCGGCACTTTTTCTTTTGTCTTGCCTGACGTGTACCTGCCCGAATGGGTCGCTGTTTTCCTGTCGATGCATCAAGTACCGATGTGTCGGGCGTCGGTCAGGGGGCCTTGTAGCACTTCACGTCGACCTCGACCTTGCAGTCCACGACCAGGTCTTGAACGCTGCAGATCCGCGCCGGCGGGTTGTCGCCGAAGATCTCCTTGAACACCTTGTTGAAGGAGGTGAAGTAGCGCGCATCGGTCAGCACGGCGGTGACGTGCACCACATCCTCGACGCCGTACCCCGCCTCTTTCATGATCGCCAGGCAGTTATCGAAGGCCAGCCGGGTCTGCTCGACGATGCCGCCTTCGACCACCTCGCCGTCGGTCATGGGGGTCTGGCCGGAAACATACAGCCAGCCACCGGCTTCCACGGCCCGGGCGAAAGGCAGTTTCTGGCCGCCGGTGCCGACGCCACCTTCGGTGCCGTAACGTTTGATGCTCATGTATCGTTCTCCTGTGAGGGTGAGTGGGGGTGGGACAATGTGTCAAAGTGCGTCTCGATGCGCGCGCTGCGGCGCAGCATGCGTCCATGACGGCCAGGCTCGGTCATGTCCGGGGTATAGGCAAGCGCCCCGTTGACGAACACCGCCTCGATCCCCGTGGCCGGGGCGATGGGCTTGGCATAGGTGGCAGTGTCTTCAAGCACCGCGAGATCGAAAAGGGTCACATCGGCCATGGCGCCTTCGCGAAGCACGCCCCGGTCGGTGAGGCCGAAGTTGGCCGCGGACAGGCCGGTCATCTTGCGCACCGCCTCGGGCAGGGGCAGCAAGGCCAGATCACGACTGTAATGGGCCAGCACCCGGGGAAACGCCCCCCACAGCCGCGGATGCGGGTGGGGGTCGTTGGGCAGACCGTCCGAGCCCACCATGGCCAGCGGATGGGCGAGCACGCGCTGCATGTCCGCCTCGCTCATGTTGTGGTAAACCGCGCCGGCAGGCTGCAGGCGCCGCGCGGCCTCCAGCAGCGAGAGCCCCCACTGCGCCGCGATGTCGCAAAGCGGGCGACGAGCCTGTTCCGGATGCGGCTCTGACCAGGTGATGACGATCTCGATCTCGTCGGTGACCTGCCCAAGATCCAGGGTCGAGGAGCCTGCGGTGTAGGGGTAGCAGTCGCAGTGGGCGGTCTGGTGTCTGGCGGCGGTCTCGAGCTTTTCAAGCGCGGCGGGGGCGCCGCCCCAGTTGCCCGCTCCAGCGCATTTCAAGTGGGAGATGACCAGGGGCACTCCGCCATGGCGCGCGGTATGAAAGGCCTCGTCCATGGCTTCAAGCAGTCCCGCGAACTCATCGCGAAGATGGGTGGTGTAGACGCCGCCGGCCTCGCCGAGCACCTCGACCAACGCCTCGATCTCCTGGGTCGGCGCCTGGTAGGCGTTGCGATAGGCAAGCCCGGTACTCAGCCCAAGCGCTCCCTCGGCCAGGGCTTGGCCCAAGCGCTCACGCATGCTCGCTATCTCAGCTTGGCTGGCGGGGCGGGCGAAGTCGTCCATTACCTGGCTTCGCAGGCTGGTATGGCCGACCAGAGCCGCCACGTTGACGCTCGGGCGAGCGCTTTCCACGGCGCGGGCGTAGGTCGCGAAGCTTGGGTAGCGAAAATCCTCCGCCCGACCCAGCAGATTCATGGGGTCCGGTACCTCCCCGGCCAACGTCACCGGGCTTGCGCTGATACCGCAGTTGCCTACCACCACCGTGGTGACCCCTTGGGACAACTTGGCCAACATCTGCGGTGTGCGAATGACGTTGGTATCGTCGTGGGTATGCACGTCGATGAAGCCTGGCGACAGGTAAAGGCCGTCGGCGTTGAGGGTGGTCTTGGCGCTCGCGCCTTCGAGCGCGCCGATGGCGGCGATGCGGTCCCCGCGAATCGCAAGGTCGGCCCGCCGGGCGGGAGAGCCTTGGCCATCAAGTATCCAGGCGCCCTTGATCAGAACGTCATAGACCATGTCAATCTCCTAGGGGCTGGCGGTTGTCGCCACCACGATGGGCGTCGAGGGTGAGTTTCAAGCGGCGCAGCTTGTCTCGGGAGCGCTCCCGGTGACGCGTGGCCAGGGCCAGAGCCAGCACGTCGATCACCGCCATCATGGCGTAGCGCGATGCCGACGGGTGATAGATGAAATCCGTCTCCCGCGAGGCGATGGGCAGCACCAGATCCGCCGTCTCGGCCAAGGGCGAGCCCAAGGCGGTGATGGCAATGATCCGAGCGCCGTACTGACGGGCAATGCGGGCGCTGTCGACCATTTCCGGGGTGTAGCCGGTCACCGAGAGCACCACCACCACGTCGTTCTTGTCCAGGGTGGAGGCGACCATGCGCGGCAACAGCGCCTGGGGGTAGGCGGCCACGGCGTAGCCCAGGCGCACGAGGCGAAACTGCAGTTCCTGGCACAGCAGGCTTGAGCCACCCCCGGCGCCGAAGGCCAGGACCTGGCGAGCATCGTCGAGCCACGAGACCGCGTCGTCGACGTCCGCCCGGGCCATCAGCTCACGGTTGAGGGCGAGGGTCTGCGTGGCGATGTCGTAGACCGCCCCGGCACCGCTTTCGTCCCCGGCCTCTTGAATGAAGCGGCGACCGGCGCCGAGGGCGCGCACGAGGCAGGATTTCAAGGTGCGCACATTGGTACAGCCTACGGCGCGGGCGAAACGGGTGACCGTGGCGTCGCTTACCCCGGCCCGGCGAGCGATCTCGCCGATGCTGGACTCGGCCACGAAATCGATGTCATCGAAGATCAGCGTCGCGACCTTCTTCTCCGCCTCACGCAGGGCGGCAAAGTCGGCAGTGATGCGCGAAAGAATGTCGATTTCCTGGCTCACGTCTCGCTCCTTGGCTGGCCTGACCCTGAAAGTATGTTAATTTCTAACTCATATCCAGCGTGATGTGAAATTTTCTAACAATTCGTGCCCCACAACAGCAGGAGCCAGTGATGACCCACGATCGCAATGCCTCGTTTCCGGGAAATGCAGAAGCAAAAGGCGTGATACCGACCCTTGATGGAAAAAAAGAGGTGGCCAGCTTGGAGAAGGGAAGCACTGTGCTCGGTACCAAGGTGCTGAGCGGGGTCAGCCTGCCTGCCGCCATCATTCGGGACGAGGCACTCACCCATAACCTGGCCTGGATGCAGGCATTCGCCGAACGTCATGGGGCCGAGCTTGCCCCTCACGGCAAGACCACCATGACCCCGGTCTTGTTCGAGCGCCAGCTGGCCCAAGGGGCCTGGGGCATCACCCTGGCCACGGCGGTACAGTGCCAGGCCGCGGCGGCTCACGGCGTGACGCGACTGCTCATGGCGAACCAATTGGTAGGGGAGGCCAACATGGCGATCGTGGCCTCTCTGATCGCCGACGGCGTCGACTTCTACTGCGTGGTGGACAGCGCCGAGAACGTTGCCCAGCTTGATGGCTTCTTCGCCGCTCGCGGGCTGACGCTTCAGGTCTTGATCGAGTTCGGGGTGCCCGGGGGGCGGTGCGGCTGTCGCAGTGCCGAGGAGGTGCTGGCCCTGGCAGAGGTCATCCACGAGGCGCCGGCCCTGGCGCTCGCTGGGCTCGAAGGCTATGAAGGCGTGGTGGAGGCGGTGGATCCGGCTCAAGGGGTGCGCCGCTACGCGGATACCCTGGTGGAGGTGGCGCGCACTCTGCACGAGCAAGGGCGGTTCACCGTGGCCGCGCCGTTGGTCACTGCCTCCGGGTCCGCCTGGTACGACGTGATCGCCGAGTCCTTTCACGCGGCGAAGCTGACCGGGCGGCTCACCCCGGTTCTGCGCCCGGGCTGCTACGTGGTGCACGACCACGGCCTGTACCGCGAGGCCCAGGCCGCAGTGCTGGCCCGGCGGGGGGATCTCACCTCGGCCCTGGAGCCGGCTCTCGAGGTGCTGGCCCAGGTGCAGTCGCTGCCGGAACCCGGGCTTGCCATCGTGGCCTTGGGCAAGCGCGATATCGGCTACGATCACCTGCCCTTTCCCCTGCGCCGCTATCGGGAAGGGGGCACCGCGAACCAGATCCTCTCCACCGAGGGGTGGACCCTGACCAAGCTCATGGACCAGCACGCGTTCGTGCAGTTACCCCGTGACACTCAGGACGTCGCGATCGGCGACATTATTGCTTTCAGCGTTTCCCACCCGTGCCTGACCTTCGACAAGTGGCGCCAGCTGTTGCTCGTCGACGAGGCTCTGGACGTCAAGGCTTGCCTGTCTACCTGCTTCTAGCGTCAAAGGCGCTGGGCGCCAGCTAGGTAGCGCTTGAGAATAGGTAGCGCTTGAGAAAGTCGAGAAAGCGGTGGTCGTTGGCATAGGCGATATGCACCCGCAAGGCGCCGGCATCCGGGCCGTTGGGGCGTAGCGAGAAGATGGCGCCGGGGGCAATGAAAATGCCCTCGTCGCTGGCTCGGCGCGCCAGGGCCTGGGCATCGATTCCCGGGGGGAGGTGGCCCCAAAGGTAGTAGCCTTCGTTTATTGCCCCGTGGGTCTGGATGCCCGCGTCTTTCAAGGCAAGCGCGGCACTGGCGCTTGCCTTGCTGATGCGCTCTCGAAGCTGTACCAAGTGGCGGCGGTAGCGCCCTTGCTCGATCATGTCGTGAATCAGGCGCTCGTTGAAGGTGGAGCTGTTGACCACGGTGATCATCTTGATATCCGTCAGCGCGCTGACCAGCGTCGGGCTGCCCGCCAGATACCCCGACCGCACGCCCGTGGAGAGCGTCTTCGAGAAGCTTCCCACGTAGATGACCCGGTTGAGATCATCCAGTGCCGCCAGGTGGGCGCTACCCCGTGGTGAGAGATCGCCGAAGACGTCATCCTCCACCAGCACCACGTTGTAGCGCTCGGCGATGGTCAATAGCCGGTGCAACTGGTAGGGCGGGAGGGTCGTGCCGGTGGGGTTGTGGGCGTTGGGCTGAAGAAAGAAAAGCCCGGGCCGGTACTGCTTGATCTTGCGCTCGAGGTCGTCGAGATCCAGGCCCTCGTGGCTGCGAGGTACACCCACCAGCTTGGCCCGGGCCAGGCGCAGCTTGCCGAAGAGCGGGTAGTAGCCCGGGGTCTCGACCAGCACGCTGTCTCCAGGCCCTACGAAATGGCGAATGATCAAATCGAAAGCGTGGTTGGCCCCAAAAGTGAGCAGCACCTGATCCTGGGTGGCATGGATCGAGCGTCCGGCGAGCACCCGTGCGATGGTCTCGCGAAGGGGCATGTAGCCTTGGGGGGCGCCGTACTCGAGGTCGCTGTCCGCAGCGGTCAGCTGCTTCGCCAGGCGTGCCAGGATTGCCCCGGCCATCCAGCTGGCAGGGGCTCGTCCGTCTCCCACTCGAACCGCGAAATTGCCCACGAGCTGCTCGCGCAGTAGCGAAACGCTGTCCACGGCTTCGTTGAGCTCTTCGGTCTTCTCACTGGTGTCCAGCACCAGAGGTTTGACGACGAAAAACCCGGCGCCCTGGCGCGCCCGGACTCGGCCCAGGGCCACCAGTTGATCGTAGGCATCTACTACCGTGTTCTTGGACACGCCGTGCTGGCGCGCCGCCTCGCGAATCGAGGCGAGCCGCGTTCCGGGCATCAGGCGCCCCTGCTCGATGGCATCCAGTATGCCCTGCACCATTCGCTTCGATTTCGTCATCGCCCGGCTCGCTCTGGAGTGAGATGCATCAGGGTACTGTACCGGTGAGCTGATGGGTACAGTCCTTCGTTCAATGGGGTCAACTGTGCCTGGGCGAGGAGGGCCGGGTTCGCCATCATCGCTTGAAAATCAAACCAATAAACAATAATAGAGGAATCACGCCATGCCGGAGCCGCGTACCCGCTACCTGAACGTTTGGGATGACACCGTGGGAGGGCGCGATCTGCTGCTGTCCCTGTGCCTGTCAACCCCCTTGACCCTGGGGGGCTACCTGCTGGCCCCCGGGCCCGCACCCATGCCTCTTATCTGCGGGCTGTGCGGCGCTCTTGTCGGATTTCTGGCCAACACCTTGCTGTTTCGCCCCAAGCGGCGGATCGACACCGGCGAGGAGGTCTAGCCATGGATCCTGTCATCTTGCTGCAGATGCTCGTCGCCGCGGTGATCGGCGTGGTGATCTATACCGCCATCGGCGTGGCCCCGGGCACCGATGAAACCGCGGTACTGGCCCCGGTGACGCTGGCCCTGGTGGTTGCCGGGGTCGCTCTACCGGTGGTGCTTGCGTTCTTCATGGCAGCTATCGTTGCCAAGAAGCTGACGGATTCCATTCCGGTCTCCGTGGCGGGGATTCCCGGCGGGGTCATGTCCGCTCCCATGGTGGAGCATGCCTTGATCCTCAAGCGTGAAGGCCATGCGACACTGGCGATTCGCAAGATGGCCTCCGGGTCGGTGATCGGCACCCTGGTCGCCATTCCCATCAGCCTTTTCCTCGCGTTTCTGCTGACCCCTCTAGCGGACGTGCTGGGGCAGTACGCCAGTCAGATATTCTTCGGTGGGGCGGTCTTTCTGGCCTTGATGAGCCGTGAAAAGGTCATCAGCCTGATCAGTATCGTGCTGCTGGCGGCGCTCATTCAGGCGCTGCGGCATTTCTACTGGGGGATGGGCGTCATTCCCGAAGGCCAGACCGTGTTCATCTCCTTCTTTCTGGGCATCACTATCGGCCCGATGATGTTCAATCTCGCCCAGCTCACGGTCAACCGCGAACGCCAGACCATGACCGAAAGCGCGCCCAAACAGATCCAGATCCACGGCAGCGACGACACAGGACGCCTGCCCAACCCGTTTCGTATCCTGAACCGCCAGGAGGCGACCTCCGCGGCGGCGAGTTCCGTGCTCGGCTCGGTCACGTTCTTCATGAGCCCCGTGGGCATCACGATCTTTCTCGGAGAGGTGATGTCGAGCTGGGTCAAGGGCACGGTAGCCAAGGCCAGTCGCGCGCTCTCGTCGATGGATGCGGTGACCAACGCCTCCTACATCGCCGGTATCCTGATTCCTCTGGCCGCGCTCGGCATCCCCATGAGCCCGATGGCGATCGGCCCGGGCAATGCGTTCTTCAACGCGCCGCCCGTGTTGACCCTGGAGCAAAACGCGCACCACCTGATGAGCTTCTGGGAAATCACCGTGGCCAGCGTGCTGGGGGCCGGGGTGGCGCTCTTGATCACCTATCCCATCGCCGTGCGCTATGCCCGGCGCATCTGCCTGTTCGTGTTCACGCGCATTCCCCACGAAGCCTTCCTGGCGATGTTCTTCTCTCTGGTAATGCTGCTCGCCTACATGGACGCCGGACTCATGGGCATCCTGGGCGTCATGGTGCTGGCACTGGTGGCGGGGCTTCTCAACCGTTGGGGGGTGAACTACGGCGTGCAGTTCATGACCCTCTACGCCGCGCCCTGGCTGATGGGCCTGCTGGCCTGACGATACTCATTCAACGAAAGGAAGGCTCATGACCCGTTCAAGCGCTGACACACATTCTGACAAAAGCTCTGACATTCGTGCTGGTTCCCACCTTGGCTCAGGTTCGCGCATCCCCGGTTTTCACCAGCTGTCCCCGGAGCAGCGCCTGGACAAGGTGCTCGCCCAGACCGGGCTCGGTGACGAGGTGCGCAGCCACTTCACCGACATGGGCAACGTCTCGCCGGCGGCGGCGGATGCCATGATCGAAAACGTCATCGGCACCCTCAATCTTCCGATCGGTATCGCCACGAATCTGATCATCGACGGCGAGGAGCCTCTGGTGCCCATGGCCACTGAAGAGTCCTCGGTGGTGGCGGCGGTATGCAACGCCGCCCGCCAATGCCGGGCATCCGGCGGTTTCAAGACCGATACCTCGGCGCCGCTGATGATCGCCCAGATACAGCTTCTCGAGGTGCCGAACCCGGCCTTCGCCCGCCTGCGGTTGCTGTCGGAAATCGAGCAGATCAAGGCGATCTGCGATGCCACGGACCCGGTGCTGCTCGAGCACGGTGGCGGCTTTCGGGATCTCGAGGTGCGAGTGATCGACGACATGGTCATCGTGCACCTGCTGGTGGACGTGCGCGACGCCATGGGGGCCAACGCGGTGAACTCCATGGCCGAGGCGGTTGCGCCCTTGCTGGCGCAGTGGAGTGATGGCAAGAGCTGCCTGCGTATCCTGTCGAACCTGGCGGATCGGCGCCTGGCCCGGGCGCGAGCTACCTGGAGCCTTTCCGACATTGGCGGGGAGGCAGTGCGCGATGCCATGTTGAACGCCTATCGCTTCGCCGACCTGGACCCTTACCGGGCGGCGACCCACAACAAGGGCATCATGAACGGGGTGAGCGCCGTGGTGCTGGCCACGGGCAACGATACCCGGGCCGTCGAGGCCGGAGCCCATGCCTTCGCCGCGCGCAGCGGGCGCTATCGCTCCTTGACCCACTGGGAAGTGGATGGCGAGGGCAATCTCACCGGCACGCTGGAAATGCCGATGCCGGTGGGCCTGGTCGGCGGGGCGACGCGTTCGCATCCCAGTGCCCGGCACTGCCTGTCCATTCTGGGGGTCGAGACCGCAGACCGACTGGCACGTATCATCGTGGCCGTGGGGCTTGCCCAGAATTTCGCCGCCATGAAGGCATTGGCCACTACCGGCATTCAGAAGGGCCATATGGCGCTTCATGCCAAGAACATCGCGGTCATGGCCGGTGCCGAGCATGACGAGATCGACCACGTGGCCGCCTTGCTCGTGAAGGAAGGTAAGGTACGGGTGGATATCGCAAAAGGGCATCTGGCAATGCTTCGAGGCGCCTGAGCCACCGGCCCAGGCCGGCATGGCGACCAGGGCGGAGAAGGCGCAGATGGCGACGAAGCGGTGGTTCATCGAGAGCTCCTCGTGCGGGGGGCGGCGAGCGCCTCGTATTCGGCGTTGCTGCTTGAAACGCCATCACGTCATGACATCTGCCGAAGACACCGCTCATCCAGCTCGCTCAAGTGCGTGAACCCCAGCAGGCCGAGCGTGGAGGCCATCTCCTTTTCCAGCAAGCCTAGGGCATGGGTGACGCCGGCCTGGCCGCCGGCGGCCAGGCCATAAAGCGTGGCGCGACCGAGCCACACGGCATCGGCGCCCAGCGCCAGGGCCTTGACGATGTCGGTACCACGGCGAAAGCCGCTGTCGACGAACAGCTGGCAGCGCTCGCCCACCCGCGCCTTGACCTCGGCCAGCGTATCCATCGGCGACAGCGAGTGGTTGAGCTGACGCCCGCCGTGGTTCGACAGCACGATCCCGTCCACCCCGCGTTGCACGGCTTCCTCGGCCTCGTCCGGGGCGATGATGCCCTTGAGGATGAGCTTGCCCGGCCACACGTCGCGAAGCCAGGCGATGTCGTCCCAGTTGAGGGTGGGGTCGAGCTGCGGGCCGATGATCTGCGAGGCGCCCTGAGCGTTGCGCTTGTCCGGTGGCAGCAGGTCGTCGAGGTTCTTGAAGGTGGGCAGCCCGTCTGGCCACAGCACATCCTTCATCCAACCTGGCTTGGTCAACAGGTGCAGAAGGTTGGCAGTGGAGGGCTTCAGGGGGCGGCGGAAATTGCGCACGTCCCACTCACGGTTGCCATAAATGGCGCTGTCGGTGGTCACCACGATGGCATCGAAGCCCGCCCGGGCGCAGCGCTCGATCATCGATTTGACGAAATGCCGGTCGCGGTAGAAGTAGATCTGCATCCAGGCCGTGAGGCCTTCGATGGCGGTGATCTCCTCCATACGGGTCGTCGAGACACTGCTGAGCACGAAGGGAATGCCGGCATCCCGCGCGGCCAGAGCGAGCTTCAGATCGCCGTCGTGGCTGAGCATGCCGTTGAACCCGGTAGGGCCGATCGCCACGGGCAGGCGATGCTCCTGACCGAACAGGGTGGTCGAAAGCTTGCGAGGACCCACTCGAGTCATCGTCTTTGGCTCGAAAAGATAGCGGTCGAAGACCCTGCGATTATGGGCGAGCGTATGCTCGTCGTCGCTGCCGCCGTAGACGTACTCGAACACGAAACTGGGCAGTCGGCGCTTGGCGATGTGCTCCATGTCTTCGATATTCAAGGCTTTTTTATAATTCGAACCGGTATAACGCTGGCGTTTCATCGTTTTTGTCCTTCAACCAAAGTATAGACGGCAAGGGCTTTAGTTTGTTTCGCCATACTACCATACTAGTCATATCAGTTACGGGGCTAGCCCCACATTCAGGCGATATCCATGGACGACATCAATCCCACCTTGCAGGCGCTGTGGCAGGAGACCTCGGAAACCGAGTCCGTGCGCCAGCGCCTTTATCAGGTGCTGCGGCAATCCATCATTCAGATGGTCCTGGCACCTGGCAAGGCGCTGTCCGAGAAAGAGGTCGCCGACGCCTTTTCGGTGAGCCGGCAGCCGGTACGCGAAGCCTTCATTCGCCTGTCCGAGGTGGGACTGGTCGAGGTTCGCCCGCAGCGCGGCACCTTCGTCGTCAAGATTTCCCGGCGCGCGGTGCTCGAGTCGCGTTTCGTGCGTGAAGCGGTGGAGGTTGCCGTAGTGCGCCAGGCGACCGTCAAGGGACTTTCCCCCGCGGTTCTCGAGGAGCTCGATGAGTTGGTCGAACGCCAGCGCCGCTGTATTCAGCCGCACGACTCGAATCGCTTTTACCTGCTCGACGAGCGCTTTCACAAGACGCTCTCGCTCGCGGTGGGCCAGCAATCCGCCTGGAAGGTGATCGAGGAAGTGCGCGCTCAGCTCGACCGGGTGCGCTATTTGAGCGTGCCCGATACCACGCCCATCGCGCGGCTTGTCGAGCAGCACGCCGATATTCTGTCCGCTATCGAGGAGCGCGACGTCGCGCAGGCGGAACACGCCATGCGGCGCCACCTGCGCGAAATTCTCGTGTCGCTGCCCGATCTGGTCCAACGCTTTCCCGAGATGTTCGATGCTCAGGAAACGCTATCTTTCATCGAGGAAGACGCTTCATGAAGATCGAACACGCCTATACCATCGTCACCTCCCCGGGGCGCAACTTCGTCACCCTCAAGATCGTCACCGACGAGGGCACCTACGGCATCGGTGATGCGACGTTGAACGGCCGCGAGATGGCGGTGGTCGCTTATCTCGACGAGCACGTCATCCCGGCACTGATCGGCCGCGACCCGCAGCGCATCGAGGACATCTGGCACTACCTGTATCGCGGTGCCTACTGGCGGCGCGGACCGGTGACCATGAGTGCGATCGCCGCCGTCGACATGGCGCTTTGGGACATCAAGGCGAAGCTCGCCGGCATGCCGCTCTACCAGCTGCTCGGTGGCAAGAGCCGCGAGCGAGTGATGGTCTACGGCCACGCCACCGGACGCGACATCGAGTCGTGCCTCGAGGAGGTTGCCCGCCACGTGGACGAAGGCTACAAGGCGGTACGTGTGCAGGCCGGCGTGCCGGGGATCGCCAGCATCTACGGCGTGGCCAAGAAGGAGGGCGAGCCCTACGAGCCGGCGGATGCGGACCTGCCCGCCGAGCACGTCTGGAGCACCTCCAAGTACCTGAATCACGTGCCCAAGCTCTTTGCCGCCGTGCGCGAGCGCTTCGGTGACGACCTGCACGTGCTGCACGACGTCCATCACCGCCTGACGCCCATCGAGGCCGCGCGCCTGGGCAAGGCGGTGGAGCCCTACAATCTCTTCTGGCTCGAGGACTGCGTACCGGCAGAAAACCAGGAAGGCTTCGGGCTGATTCGCCAGCACACCACCACGCCGCTGGCGGTGGGCGAGGTGTTCAACAGTCTGTTCGACGCCAAGGCGCTGATCGAGAACCAGTGGATCGACTACATTCGCGCCACGCTCACCCACGCCGGGGGTATCACTCACGTGCGAAGGCTTGCGGATCTGGCCGGGCTCTACCACGTGCGCACCGGCTTCCATGGACCGACGGATCTTTCGCCGGTGTGCATGGGCGCGGCGATCCATTTCGATACCTGGGTGCCCAACTTCGGCATTCAGGAGTACATGCCGCACACCGCTGCGACCAACGAGGTGTTCCCCCACGATTACCGCTTCGAGGATGGCCATTTCCTCGTCGGCGAGAGCCCGGGACACGGCGTCGATATCGACGAGGAACTGGCCAAACAGTACCCCTACAAGCGTGCCAGCCTGCCGGTCAACCGGCTGGAAGACGGCACCCTATGGCACTGGTGAGGAGCCTTGCATCCATGAAAGCATTCCAGGTCAACGCCCCGCATGACTACCGCGTTGCCGAGATCGACGTACCGACCGCCGGCGCTGGCGAGGTGCTGGTGCGCGTTGCGTTCGCCGGTATCTGCGGCTCCGACATGCACATCATCCATGGCGACAACGCCTTCGTGCGTTTCCCGCGCATCACCGGCCACGAGTTCGCGGGGGTGATCGAGGCCGTAGGCGACGGTGTCGAGGGTAAACGCGTGGGCGAACGCGTCTGCGTCGATCCGGTCATCAGCTGCGGCCACTGTTATCCCTGCCACATCGGTCGGCCCAACGTGTGCAGCGCGCTGGAGGTGATCGGTGTGCACCGCAATGGCGGCTTCGAGGAGCTCGTCGCCGTGCCGGCGGCAAACGTGCATGCGCTTCCCGAACATATCGGCCTCGACGCCGCCGCACTGGTCGAGCCCTACACCATCGCCGCGAACGTGCTCGATCGCATGCAGCCGCATCCGGGCGACCGTCTCTTGATTCTCGGCGCCGGCGTGATCGGCATGACCATCCTGCAGATGGCCAGGGCCCTGGGGCTCGAGGAGATCATCGTCGTGGACGTGATCGACGAGCGCCTGGAGGCGGCGAAAAGCCTGGGCGCCACCCACGTCTTCAACAGCCGCACTCAGGACGTCGAGCAGGAAATCACCGCGCTGACCCAGGGCGAGGGCGTACCGCTGATCGCCGATGCCGCCTGCGTACCGGCGCTGCTGCCCCAGATGCTGCGCCTTGCCTCGCCCGCCGGGCGCATCGGCCTTCTGGGCTTCAGCGTCCAGCCAAGCGACCTGGTCCAGTTAGAGGTGATCAAGAAGGAGCTGACCCTGGTCGGCTCGCGGCTCAACAACCGCAAGTTTCCGGAGGTGCTCGAGCTCATGGCGAGCGGCCAGCTCGATCCGCTGGCGCTGGTCAGCCACCGCTTACCGCTTGTCGAGATGCCCGAAGCCATCGACATGCTCGACCACCGCCCGGAGGAGGCCCGCAAGGTGCTGATCCAGATCGGTACCTGAGGAAGATAGCCCACCACCACGCCCACTCATCAACACAGCGCTACCAACAACCAATAACGCAACAGTGCAGGAGTCACGACCATGATCAAGAAACTACTGACCAGTGCGGTTCTGGGAACCGTTCTTCTCGGCGCGCAGTCGGCGCTGGCAGCGGACTACACGCTGCGCTTTGGCCACCTGGCCAACGAGCAGAACATCTGGCACCAGGCTGCCGTGAAGTTCAAGGAGGAGGTGGAAGCCAACTCCGATGGCCGCATCGAGGTGCGCCTGTACCCGAGCGAGCAGCTCGGCAGCGAAATGGACGTGATCAACAGCATCCAGCTGGGCACCGCGGACATGACCATCACCGGCGAGAGCCTGCAGAACTGGGCGCCAAAGGCGGCCATGATGGCGGTGCCTTACGCGTTTCGCGACTCCGAGCATTTGAAGGCGGCGGTGGATGGCGAGATCGGTCGCGACATCGAGGAGCAGATCGTCGAGCGTACCAACCTGGTGCCGCTGGCCTGGTTCGAGCGCGGCCCGCGTGAGCTGACCTCCAACCGGCCGATCCGCACGCCGGAGGATCTGGACGGTTTGCGTCTGCGCGTGCCCAACGTGCCGCTGTTCGTCGATGTGTGGCAGGCGCTCGGCGCCCGCCCGACCCCGATGGCCTTCAGCGAAGTGTTCACCGCGCTTCAGCAGAACACCCTCGAAGGCCAGGAGAACCCGTTGAGCCTGATCGAGAGCGCGAGCTTCAACGAGGTGCAGGACTACGTCAACATGACCGGCCACGTGCGCAGCTGGATCTACGTGGTGATCGGCCGCAACCAGCTCGAGAACATGCCCGACGAGCTGCAGGACGTGGTACGCGAGGCGGCCCAGACCATGCAGAGTTACGAGGCGGAGCTGTTCGTCGAGGACCAGACTCGCCTGGAAGAGGCGTTGGCCGAGCGTGGCATGGAGTTCATCGAGGTGGATGTCGACGCCTTCGCCGAACAGGCCCGCCCGGCGGTGGTCGAGGCGCTGACACCCGAGCAGCGTGAGCTTTTCGACGCCATTCAAGACCTGTAAGACGCCAAGGCGAGAGCGGGCCGGCACTGCGCCGGCCCTCTTGTATTCGCAAGAGCCGTTTGCCCCGCGAGGAATTGTTTATGAGCTCGGATCAAAAAGCGCTGGAACAAGAGGCGTTGGAAAGTCTGGATTCGATGTCGACGGTACCCAGGTTTGAAGGCGCCGTCGGGCGCGTGATGGGCTGGGTCGATACCGTTTTTCTTACCCTGGCGGTGCTGGCGCTCGTCGCCATTGCCGTTACGGTCCTGCTCCAGGTGAGCGCGAGGCTCTTCCTGCCCATTTCGATTGCCTGGACCGAAGAGCTGTCGCGCTATCTGTTCATCTACATGGTGGCGCTCTCTGCCGGCGTGGTGATGCGCCAGCACCGCAACATCAGCGTCGAGCTTTTCCATCACGGGCTCGGCCCGCGCATGAAAGGCGCCTTCCAGGCACTGATCTGCCTGATGATCGGCGTGTTCGCCTTCATGGTACTGCCCTATGCATGGCAGTACGCCCAGAACGGAGCCTGGCAAACCTCGCCCACGCTGCGTATTCCCATGCTGTATATCTTCTTCTCGACGGTGGTCACCTTCGCACTGCTGCTGCTTTACAGCGCACTCGGGTGCCTTGAAGGTCTCGTCGCGATGTGCCGCCCAACCGTTCGCGCACAGGAGTCGTGAGCATGGAAGTCATCATTCTCTTCAGTGTTTTTCTCGTTCTGCTGGTGGTGGGCATGCCCATCGCCTTTGCGCTGGGCATCGCCTCGATGTCCTATCTGTTGCTCGAGGGCATCTCGCTGACCATCGTGCCCCAGCGCATGTACGCGGGTATCGACACCTTCGTGCTGCTGTGCATTCCCGGCTTCGTGCTGGCCGGCAACCTCATGAACGTGGGCAACATCACCGAGCACATCGTGCGCTTCTCGAACGCGTTGCTTGGCCACATTCGCGGCGGATTGGGCCTTGCCAACGTCGGCGGGTCGATGATCTTCGGCGGTATTTCCGGCACCGCCGTGGCGGATTCGGCGAGCATCGGCTCGGTAATGATTCCCGGCATGGCGCGCTCGGGCTACGACAAGCCCTTTGCCGCCGCCGTGACCGCAGCCTCGTCCACCGTCGGGCCGATCATTCCGCCCAGCGTGCCGATGATCATCGCGGGTTCCCTGAGCGGTATCTCGGTCGGGCGCATGTTCCTGGCCGGCGCCGTGCCTGGCATCCTCATGGGGCTTGCCATGATGGTGACGGTCTACATCCTGGCCGTGCGTCGCGGTTATCCCAAGGAGAAGCGCGTTCCGGTCCTGCAGCTTCTGCGCGAGGCCAAGACTGCCTTCTGGGCGCTGCTGATGACCGTCATCATTCTCTACGGCATCATCGGCGGCTTCTTCACCCCGACCGAAGCCTCCATCGTCGCCTGCCTTTACGCGCTGGTGGTCGGCATGTTCGTCTACAAGGGACTTACCCTGCGCAAGCTGCCGGGCATCCTGGTGGACACGGTGCTGACCTCCTCGGCGCTTCTGCTGATGGTGGGGCTCGCCAACCTGTTCGGCTGGATTCTCACCAGCGAGCAGATTCCGCAGATGATCGCCACGATGATCCTGTCGATCAGCGAGAACCCGCTGATCGTGCTATTGATCCTCAACCTGATCCTGCTGTTCGTCGGCGCCTTCATGGAAACCATCGCCGCGCTGATCATCCTGTTCCCGGCGCTTGTCGGCGTGGCGACCGGGGTGGGCGTGGACCCGGTACACTTCGCCGTCATCGCGGTGCTCAACCTGATGATCGGCCTGACCACGCCGCCGGTCGGGGTGTGCCTGTTCGTGGTCGCCGGTATCGGCAAGCTGCCGATGCTGACCGTGGCCCGCGCCATCGTGCCGTTTCTGCTCTGCAACCTGGGCGTGCTGCTGCTGGTCACCTACGTGCCGGCCATCTCGCTGTGGCTGCCGAACCTGCTGATGGGAAGTAACTGATCATGACGCTCGACCGTATCGAGGCGGCGCCGAAGGGCGCCGTCGGCATCGTTCACCTGGGCCTGGGCGCGTTTCACCGCGCCCACCAGGCGGTGTATCTCGAACGCTACCGGCAGCGCACCGGCGACGCCCAGTGGGGCATAAGCGCGGCGAACCTGCGCCGTGGGGCGCCACTGGTCGACGCGCTCGCCAAGGCGGGCTGTCATTATCATGTGGCGGAGTATCGCGACAGCGAGAGCGTCACGGTTCGTGAAGTCGGCGCCATCGAGGAGACGCTGTTCACCGGTCAAAATGCCCAGGGGCAGTGGGGGCGCGATCTCGAGGCGCTGCTGGCTCGGCTGGCGCGCCCGGAAACCCGCATCGTTACGCTCACCGTGACCGAGAAGGGCTACTTTCTCGATCCGGCCAGTGGCGCGCTGTTGCAGGACGACCCGATGATCCAGGCGGATATCGCCGCGCCGCACGCGCCGCGCACCGCCCCCGGTATTCTGGTCGAGGCGCTGCGCCAGCGCTTCGAGGCGGGCCTGGCCCCGTTCACCGTGCTCTGCTGCGACAACATGCCGGACAACGGCGAGCGCACCCGTCAGGCGGTGGCAGGGCTCGCCTGCGTGCACGACGCAGCGCTTGCCGACTGGATTCTCGCGCACGTCGCGTTTCCCTGCAGCATGGTCGATCGCATCGTGCCCGCCATGACCGACGAGGACTTTGCCGCGCTCGAAAGGCTGGGCGTCGCTGATACCAACGCGGTGGTGGGCGAGGCCTTCTCGCAATGGGTAATCGAGGATCGCTTTCCCCAGGGCCGCCCGACGTGGGAGGAGGAGGGCGTGACCATGGTTGCCGACGTCACCCCCTTCGAGGCCATGAAGCTTCGCATGCTCAACGGCAGCCACTCGCTGCTCGCCTATCTCGGTGCGCTGGCCGAGATCGAGACCGTGTTCGACGCCGTCTCGCAGGCGCCTTTTCGGGCGCTGCTCGATCGCTACATGCGCCAAGAGGCCGCCCCGACGCTGGCCATGCCGGAAGGCATCGACCTGAACACCTACGCGGATTCGCTTCTTGCCCGCTTCGCCAACGACAGCCTGCGTCACCGCCTCCAGCAGATCGCCATGGATGGCAGCCAGAAGCTGCCCCAGCGCTGGCTGCAGGTCGTCGAGGCCAACCTGGCCGCCGGGGGCGAGACCGCTTGCGTGGCGCTGGGTCTGGCCGGCTGGATTCGCTACACCGCCGGCAGCACGCTCGCCGGTCACGCGTTTCGTATCGACGACCCGATGGCCGAGACGCTCGGCGCGCTGCACGTGCGCCATGGCGACGACGCGAGCGCGTTGATCGATGCCTTCTTCACCCTCGGCGCCGTGATGCCGGCAGCGGTGGCTCAAGACGGCGCCTTCAAGGCCCAGGTGCTCGCGGCTTACCGTGCGCTCACCGAGCGCGGCGTCGCGTCCGCTATCGCCGACGTCACCCGCCTGAGTACTCGCTGAAAGGAGATTCCATGGAACATACCTGGCGCTGGTTCGGGCCTTCCGACCCCATCCAGCTCGCGGAAATTCGCCAGACCGGCGCGACCGGCATCGTCACCGCGCTGCACGACTTGCCCAACGACCGGGTCTGGTCGGTGGAGGCGATCAATGCGCGCAAGGCGATGATCGAGGCGGCGGGACTCACCTGGTCGGTGGTCGAGAGCGTGCCGGTGCCTGAGGCGGTCAAGAAGGGCTTGCCCGAGCGCGACGCGCTGATCGACACCTACTGCCAGACGCTGAGAAACCTCGCCGCCTGCGGCATCGATATCGTCTGCTACAACTTCATGCCGATCCTCGACTGGACGCGCACCGATCTCACCTACGCGCTGGCCGATGGCGCCCGGGCGCTGCGCTTCGACCAGACCGCTTTCGCCGCCTTCGATCTCTATTTGCTCGAGCGCCCCGGGGCGCTGGCGGAGTACTGCGAGGCCGACCAGCGCGATGCCAGACGGTATCTCGAGTCGCTCGACGAGGCGGGGCGCGCAAAGTTGATCGACACGCTGATCGCGGGGCTTCCCGGCGCCGAGGAGCACTACACCCTGGCGCAGTTTCGCGAGGCCCTGGCGGACTACGCCGAGATCGACGCCCAGGCGCTGCGCGAGAACCTGGCCTATTTTCTGCGCCGCGTCGTGCCGGTGGCCGAGGAGCTCGGTCTACGCCTGGCAATCCACCCGGACGACCCGCCGCGCCCGCTCCTGGGCTTGCCGCGGGTGGTCTCGACTCAGGCCGATGCCCAGTGGGTGATCGACTGCGCGCCGAGCCCGGCCAACGGTCTTACTTTCTGCACCGGCTCGTTTGGGGTGCGCGAGGACAACGACCTGGTGGCCATGGTGCGCCACTTCGCCTCGCACATCCACTTCGCGCACCTGCGCTCGACACAGCGCGAAGCCGACCCGCGCTCGTTCCACGAGGCGCCGCACCTGGCCGGCGACGTCGACATGGTCGGCGTCATCCGGGCCCTGGTGGAAGAGGAGCGCCGCCGCGAGCGCGAAGGCGGCGCGCGGCTGCCCATCCGCCCGGACCACGGCCACCATATGCTCGACGATCACGCCCGGGCCACCGCTCCGGGCTACCCGCTCTACGGGCGGCTGAGGGGGTTAGCCGAACTTCGCGGCGTGGAAATAGCGGTACGCCAGCTGGCATCAAACTGAGCCGGTCCCACTCAAGAACGCCCCGCCTGATGTCATCGGGCGGGGCGTTTTCATAGGGGGGGGCTGGATCGCAGAAGCTAGGCTTGCGCCATGCGGCGCAGGCGGGCGACCACCTCAGGCAGCTCATCGGCATGACGAATCTCCACGGCGCCTTGCGGAGTGCTTTCGTCTTCTGGGAAGTGGTTGAGGTGGATCACCTGCATACCGGCGGCAAGGCCCGCCTCGACCCCCACGGCGGCATCGTCGATGACGATGCAGCTGGCCGGTTCGTGGCCCATGGCGGCGGCGGCCCTCAGGTAGAGCTCTGGATCCGGCTTCCAGACGTTCAAGGTATAGGCGCTGAACAACCGGCCCTCGAAATGGTGCGCCAGGCCAGTGCTCTCCAACGCGCAGCGGATCTTGCGCTCCGGGCCGTTGGACACCACTGCCTTGGGGTGCGCCGCAAGCGCCTGCAAAGCATCGGGCATGCCGGGGATGGGTTTGAGCTGCGCGCGCATACGTTTTTCCATCAGCGCGCGCATCTCGGCTTCCAGCGCCGCGAAGCGCTCCTCCATCCACACGCCGTGACGCTCTTCGAGCAGCTGCACGATGGTGTAGAAGCGAATGCCGCGAAACTCCTCCATGTACTGCTGGGCCGAGAAGGGCAGGCCGAACTGCGGAAGCAATTCGGCCATGACGTTCGCCAACAGGATTTCGCTATCGACCAAGGTGCCGTCGTTGTCGAAGAGTAAACAGAGCGGTGATTGCATAAAAGCCCTATTGCTGATTGAGTGCTTCAGCATTGACCGGGCTAATGGGCGGCTGGTCTTGCAGGAAGCGTGTGAGGTTGTCTACTGCACGTTGAGCCATGGCCAGGCGAGTCTCTGAGGTTGCAGAGCCGATATGCGGCAGCGCGACGACGTTGGGAAGCGCAAGCAGCGGTGATTCGGCCGGTAGCGGCTCCTGCTCGAAGACGTCGAGGCCCGCGCCGCGAATCGTGCCCGCTTTGAGTGCCTCGGTCAGCGCGGCTTCGTCGACGACTTTGCCTCGCGAGATGTTGACTAGAAGAGCGGAGTCCTTCATTTGCGCCAGCTGGTCGGCGCCGATGAGCTTTTCGGTTTTCTTGGTCAGTGGCACGGTAAGGCAGACGAAATCGCTTTCGGCCAGCAGCTCGTCGAGTTCGCAGCGCGTGGCGCCAAGCTCACGTTCGAGTTCGGGCTTGGGAGATGAGAGGGCGTAGCGCACCTTCATGCCAAAGCCCAGCGCACCGCGACGGGCAACGGCCGCGCCGATACGGCCAAGCCCGACCATGCCCAGGGTCTTGCCGTGGATGTCGCTACCATAAAGCTCGGGGCCGGGTGATTTCTGCCACTTGCCCGCCTTGACCCACTCCGCCAGCTCGACGACGCGCCGGGCACTGGCAACGATCAGCGTGAACGCCAGGTCGGCCGTGGTTTCGGTCAATACGTCGGGGGCGTTGCACAGTAGCACACCACGCTTGCTCAAGGCGTCGACATCCATGGTGTCGTAGCCTACCGAGAACAGCGTGACGGCTTTAAGCTTCGGGGCCGCATCGAGGAAGGCATCATCGATGGTGAAACCAGAGCCAATGATGCCGTGCGCATCGGCAAGCGCTGCTTTTACCTCGGCGTCATCGGCGTTAAGCGGCTTGCCCAGGTCGATCAGGTGGGCATGGGGTTCGAGTTCCTGGCGCTGCGCTTTGCTGAGCTGTCCGGCGACGATAACGTTCTTTTTCATGCGTTCTCCTGTCGGGCTTTTGTGTAATGACTTTTTTTATCGATGCGTTTAGGCGTTTTCCAGTGCCTGTAAACGCGCGCGAGTGGGCAGACCTTCCATGTCGCCGACCACTTGGACCGCTTCGGCGCCGATCAGATTGCCGCGGCGCAGGGCCTGTTCTGGCGAGAGGCCTTCGAGCAGGGCGCTGATGGCCCCTACGGCGAAGCCGTCTCCCGCGCCAACGGTATCGATGACTTGGGCGACCGGCTTACCAGGTACCTCGCAGCTCTCTAATGTAGCGCCTAAACGGCCGCGGTAATAGCTGCCCTCAGGGCCCAGCTTGATGATCACGCCTTTGGTGCCGCGGGCAAGATACACATCGGCAATGGCCTCAGGCGTCTCTTCTCCGGTCAGCAAGCGCCCCTCGGCAAGGCCGGGTAATACCCAGTCGGCAAGGCTTGCCAGTTCGTTGAGCGTCTCTCGCATCACGGCTTCGCTTGGCCACAGGGTAGGGCGCAGGTTGGGGTCGAAGGAGATCGTTGCCCCAGCCGCGCGAGCGCGCTGCATCAGCTCCCGGGTCAGCGCCAGGGCGCTTGGCGAGAGCGCCGGGGTGATGCCGGTCGCGTGGAGGTGATCGAGCGCGGCGAAGTCGATCGCCTGGGCGTCTGCCGGGCAGAGGTGGCTCGCCGCACTTCCGCGGCGAAAGTACTCCACCCGCGGGTCGGCGCCGTTCTCGGCGCGCTCCTTGAACATCAGCCCCGTGGGGTGCGCCGGGTCGGTCTGAATGTAGCGGTCGTCGATGTCTTCGCTGGTAAGCGTGTGGCGAATGAACTCGCCCATGCTGTCGCGCCCCACGCGGCTCATCCAGCTGACCTTGAAGCCGAGCCGGGCAAGGCCAATGGCCACGTTGTTGTCGGCGCCGGCCAGACGGCGGTGGAAATGCTCGACGCCTGCGAGCGGTCCGGGCGTATCGGCGACCAGCATGCCCATGGCTTCGCCGAAGGTGAGAACGGATAGAGCAGAAGGGGAGGTGGCCATGCGTCGATCTCTCATCAAGGTAAGGCCGGCGGGGTGCCGGGTCGTCGGGTACTGCCGCGCGCGATCAGGTGCGGCGCGAAACGGGCAGGCGTCGAGCAATCATCGAGCAGACGGGCCAGCGCCGCCTCGGCGATCGCGTCAAAAGGCTGGGCGAGCGTGGTGATGCCAGGGCCGACCAGCGCACACCAGTCGAGCTCGTCGATGCCGAGCAGGCCGACCTCGCCCAGCGGCAGGTGCAGGGCGTTGAACGCCTGGGTCACGCTCAACGTCGCGGTGGCGTTGGCGCATAGCACCGCCGTCGGTGTTTCGTGTGCTTCACGCGTGAAGGTCCCGAGCGTCGTTAACAGCACTGCAGGCTCCAGCGTGGTCAGGGTCGTGACCGGAAACCCTCGCTTGGCGCTGCGCTCGATAAAACGCGCCAGCCGCGCCTTGCGCGCGCTGGCGGCCTGGGGCGCGTTGGTGACGAACAGCAGTGTCTCGTAGCCCTGGCCTTCAAGGTGATCGAGGGCCAGGTCCACCGCCAGGGCGTCGTCGAGGCCGACTGCCTCGCTTTCCAGGCTAGCGATTTCTCGGTCCAGAAGGACCACCGGCACCCCGCGATGTCGCAAGGCATGAAGCTGAGCGTGCGGGTCGCCGGCGGCGTTGACGATCACACCTTCCACCTGGTAGGCGGCCAGCAGTTCCAGGTGCCGGCGCTCCTGCTCCGGGTCGTTGTCGGTGTTGCAGACGATCAGGGCGTAGCCGCGCTCACGCGCCGCGCGCTCGACCGCGTGCACCGCCGCCACCGAGAAGGGGTTGCGGATATCCGCCACCACCATGCCCAGAAGCTTCGAGCCCGCGCCCTTGAGGCCCCGCGCCATCAGGTTGGGGTGATAGCCGAGCTCGCGGGCAGCCTGGTCGATACGCGCTTGCAGCGGCGCCGAGAGTCGGTCGCGCTCGCCGCTGAAAAAGCGCGAGACACTGGTCTTCGAGGTCCGGGCGCGATCGGCGACTTCGATCAGCGTTGCCCGGGAAGAATCTGCCATGATAATCGCTGCCTGATCTGTGTTGGGAACGTTCCCATGACGCAAAAGAGTAAGATCTTTACGTTGGCCTGGCAATATCGCCAAAAGTGGTAGATGGGGGGTGCCGTGGCAGCGCGCTTTCCCGGCAAGCGTTTTCGTCGTCGTCGGCGTAGACTAGCACCTTTGACAGTTCATCCGGCAGAGATCGAGCCCGACCATGCAGCCCCCTCATGAATTGACCCGCGAAGGCGATCGCTACTTCGACGGCATGGCCGAGAAGTTCTCGCGCTCGCTCTACCATGCGCCGCGCGGCGAACTGCGCCTCAAGATGCTCGATCATCTATTGCCGCAGATGCTCGCCCTCGACGGTCAGCCGGTGCTGGACGTCGGCGGTGGCCTGGGTCAGCAGGCAGCATGGTTCGCCGAGCGGGGTCACCCCGTCACCCTGGCGGAGCCCTCGGCGGACATGCTTGATTACGCTCGGGGCTTTCACGCCCAGCGCGAAACGCTGCCGCCCGGCGCCATCCGCTACCTGTCGACGTCTTTGCAGGCGCTGCCGGCAGAGGCGCCCGGCCCGTGGGGCGTGATCACCTGCCACGCGGTGCTCGAATGGCTGGGCGATCCGCGCGGGGCGCTCGCCATTCTGGCAGGGCTACTCGCACCCGGCGGCCAACTGAGCCTGATGGTGTTCAACCGCGATGCGCTACGCTTTTCCAACGCTGTGAAGGGCAACCTGGAAAAGGCGCTCAGCGACCGGCTCGAAGGCAAGGGGCGGCGCCAACGCCTTACGCCGATCTCGCCGGTCACTCACGATCAGATTACTGCCTGGACCGCCGAGAACGATTTGGTGCTCTCCCAGGTGGCCGGCATTCGCATCTTCCAGGACTACCTGCGCAAGCCCCTGGCAGACGATGTCGAGGAGGCGACCCTGCTCGCGCTGGAGAAGCATTATTGCCGCACCGAGCCTCACTGGCGCCTGGGGCGCTACCTGCTCTACACCCTGGCCCGACCCTATTGATTCAACCCGAGACCGATTCATGAGTGCCCAACTGCCTGCCTGCCAACTGCTCGAACGCTACCACGGCAACGCTTCCGAGCTCTGCTTCATCGCTGTGCCGGAGGACGACTGGCTGGTGAGCCGCTCGGCGGCCATGGTCAGCGACAATGTTGCGCTGCGAACCCGCTGGCAAAGTGCCGAACGTATCGCTTTCTCCCCCTTCGACGAGCATATCGTGCTGCCCGAGGCGCCGGTGGTGCTGTTCTGGCCCAAGGCGCACCAGCTGGGGCTGTGGTGGCTCGACTGGCTGTGTGCCACCTTGCCGGACGCCACCCCGCTCGAGATCGTCGGCGAGCACCAGGGCGGCATCAAGCGCGTGCCCAAGTTGCTCGACGAGCGTGGCCTTGGCTGGGACAAGCTGGACAACGCCCGGCGCTGTTCGCTTTACGCCACGCGCACCGTGAAGCGCGCCGCTCCCGACCCCTGGACGCGCTTTGGCGTTGGCGAGCTTTCACTGGTCAGTCACCCCGGCGTATTCGGCCACGGCAAGGTGGATGAAGGCACGCGGCTGCTGCTCGAGACCCTCGAGCGCGAGCTTCAAGGCTCCCCGCGCCGGGTGCTCGACATGGGCTGCGGCGACGGCATCATCACCGCTTGGCTCGCCAGGCGCGGTTTTGATGTGACGGCGGTGGACGTC
Organism: Vreelandella malpeensis; assembly: GCF_020622355.1. Classification (GTDB taxonomy): domain Bacteria; phylum Pseudomonadota; class Gammaproteobacteria; order Pseudomonadales; family Halomonadaceae; genus Vreelandella; species Vreelandella malpeensis. The sequence continues at coordinate 203,807 of NZ_WHVL01000004.1, forward strand.
AGCGCCTTCGCGGTGCAGGCCTGCCGGCGCACGCTCGAGGCCAACGACTTGACGGCGAGGGTCGTCGAGAGCAACGTCTACGCGGGCATCGACGGCGAGCGCTTTGATCTGATCGTCAGCAACCCGCCGTTTCACCAAGAGCGCGAGATCAGCTTCGGGCCGAGCGCGCGGCTGATCGAACGGGCGTGCGACCACCTGACGCCGCGCGGGCAGCTGGTGCTGGTGGCGAATGCGTTCCTGCCCTACCCGGACCTTCTCGACCGGGCGCTGGGCAGCTTCGAGACGCTGGCGGACAACCGCCGCTTCAAGGTCTACAGGGCCGGGCGCTGATTTTTTTGTACGGCGGCTTGGCGCTTTCGCCGCGCTCGATGGTCAAAGCGGCAAGCGCGCGTCGCGCGGGACGATTCAGTCGAGGAGAAGGGCATGGCGGTGAACACGAAAGGGGTCGTGGTACTGGCGAGCGCCGTGGCGCTGGGTGGGCTTCTGGCGCTGGGACTTGGCTGGGGTGGAAGCTATTTCAAGGGCGCCGCCGAGGTGTGGCAGCAGTCGTCGCGAAGCGTCACCGTGCGCGGGCTCGCCGAGCGCGAGGTGGCGGCGGATCTGGTGATGTGGCCACTCAACTACGCGGTGAGCGCCGATACGCTGACCGAGCTCGAGCAGCGCCTGAGCACTGATGAGCAGCGAGTACGCGACTTTCTCGCCGAGCGTGGCTTCGCCGCAGACGAGGTCAGCATGACACCGCCACGCATCACCGATCAGTACGCCAACACCTACGGCGGCGAGCGCCCGGACGAACGTTTTCGCGCCGAGGCCACGCTTCTCTTGCGCACCGACCGGGTGGACGACGTGATCCAGGCGGTGCCTGAGGCGACCGCGCTGGTGCGTCAGGGCGTGTTGCTTTCGCCTACCTACGAGTACCGCACCGAGTTCCTGTTCACCGGGCTCGACGCGATCAAGCCCGAGATGATCCGCGAGGCCACGGCGGATGCGCGAAGCGCCGCCCAGCAGTTCGCCGAGGACTCGGGAAGTGCCGTGGGCGGCATCAAGAGCGCGACCCAGGGCTACTTCTCCATCGAGGACCTGGACACCTACACCCCGCAGACCAAGCGCGTGCGCGTGGTCACCACCATCGACTATGCCCTGGAGTGATCTCAGGGCGATAGCATCGGCAGCCACAGGGCCAGCGCCAAAAGTGTGGCCAGCAGTACTGGCGGGGTGATCAGAAGCCCGATCTTCATGTATTGGCCCCAGCCGATGCGATACCCCTTGCCAGCGAGCACGTGCAGCCAGAGTAGCGTCGCAAGGCTTCCGATGGGCGTAAACTTTGGCCCCAGATCGTTGCCGATGACGCTCGCGTAGATCATCAGTTCTTGGGTCAGCCCTGGAAGCTCGGCTTGGTCTATCGCCAGCGCCGCCACCAGCGTGGAGGGCATGTTGTTCATTACTGACGCCACGAGGGCGACCAAAAAGCCGGTGCCGATCGTGGCCACGAAATGGCCTTGCCGCGCCAGCCACTCCAGCGCCTGTACGCCGTAGTCAGTGAGACCCGCGTTACCCAGCCCGTACACCACCAGATACATGCACAGCGAAAACAGCACGATTTGCCACGGCGCGCCGCGCAGCGCGTGAGTAACGGACACGCTGCCCCCCTTGCCGCCGCGCCACCAGCGCCCGGCCAATACCATCAACGAAAGCGCCGCCGCGCCGGTGATCAGCGCAATAGGCACGTTCAGCGGCGCGGTGACGAAATAGGCCGCCATGAGTAGCGCCAAAAGCGGGAACGCAGCCTTGAACACCAGCGGATCCTTCACCGCCGCGTGCGGCGTTTCGAGCTTTGCCACTGAGTACCTGGCCGGTATCCGGCGCCCGAACGCGATCCAGAGCACGCCAAGCGTGGTGGCAAGCGATACCAGGTTGACCGGCACCATGACCTGGGCGTAGCGGTCGAAACCGATACCGAAGTAGTTGGCGGTGACGATGTTGACCAAATTGGAGATCACCAAGGGAAGGCTCGTGGTGTCCGCGACGAACCCGGTGGCGATAATGAAAGCCAGCGCCGCGGGGGGCGAAAAATCCAGGCGCAGTAAAATTGCGATCACGATGGGGGTAAGCAGCAGCGCCGCGCCATCATTGGCGAAAAAGGCCGCGATGAACGCGCCCAGCACGACCACCAGCGGGAACAGCAGATGGCCCCGGCCATTGCCCCAACGCGCCACGTGAAGCGCCGCCCAGGCGAAAAAGCCGGCCTCATCGAGCAAAAGCGAAATAATGATGAGCGCCACGAAGGTGAACGTCGCATCCCAGACGATCTCCCAGATGACGGCCACCTCGCCTGCTTGCACCACTCCCGTCAGCAGCGCTGCCACGGCGCCGCCCAGCGCGCTCCAGCCAATGCCGAGCCCCTTGGGCTGCCAGATCACCAGTACCAGGGTGACGATGAAAATGGTCAACGCCAGCATGGCATCAGTTACTCATCGGGGAGGAGGGCGACACCTGTTCGCCATCCTCTTTGGTAAATGTGTCCACCGGATTCTCCAGCAGTGCGAAGACCCGCTCCGAAGGGCGGCACAGTCGTGCCCCCTTGTCGGTCACGACGATCGGGCGGTTGATCAGGATGGGATGGGCGATCATGGCATCGATGAGCGTCTGATCGTCCACCTTGGGGTCATCGAGGTCCAGCTCGCGGTAGAGGGCCTCCTTCTGGCGCAAAAGCTCTCGGGGCGTGATGCCCATCATCGTGATCAATGCCACCAGACGCTCCTGGCTGGGCGGCGTCGTCAGGTATTCGATTACTTCGGGCGGCTCGTGAGAGGCCTGCATGATGGCCAGCGTATTACGCGAGGTGCCGCAAGTGGGGTTGTGATAGATCACGGCGGTCATGAAGTGGCCTCCTTTGGCGACAGCGACGGGCAGGCCGTCAGGGTATCGATAAGCGGTTGACACAGTGCAGGGTCGCCTTGGCAGCAGTCGCTGACGAGAAAGGTGAGTATGCGCTGCATATGATCGAGGTCAGCACGGTAGATGATCGAGCGGCTCTCGCGCCGGGAGTTGACCCAGCCCGCGCGTGCAAGCACCGCAAGATGCGCCGAAAGAGTGTTATGGGGAACGTCGAGCGCCCGTGCGATCCCACCGGCGGGTAAACCGCCGGGTTCGTGGCGCAAGAGCAGGCGTAGCGTTTCCAGGCGAGTCGGTTGGGAGAGCGCGCTGAAACTTGAGATAGCATCGTTTATTTCCATATGTCCAGTATTATGGACATAATAAGCCAAGGCAAGTGTTTCATCGAAAGTTCATGAAACGCGCTAGGCTATTTATCCAGGCGCATCAGAGCAGGCAATCAGGCACCGGAATAACGGATGGCAGTCACGACATAGAAATCCTCGCCGCTCGGGGTCTGCACGGTGATTTCGTCATCCACTTCCTTGCCGAGCAGCGCCTTGGCCATCGGCGAATCGACGCTGATCCAGCGCTTCTGGGTGTCGATCTCGTCGTGGCCGACGATGCGCAGGTCGAGCAGCTTGCCGTCGTCGTTCTCCAGGCTCACGAAGGCGCCGAAGAAGACCTTGTCGGTGTTGGCCGGCAGGCGATCGACCACCTGCAGCTCGTCGAGGCGCTTGGTCAGGTAGCGAATGCGCGCGATCACCCGGTTGAGCTCTTTCTTGTTGTAGGTGTAGTCGGCGTTTTCAGAGCGATCGCCCAGGGCGGCGGCTTCACCCACCTTGGCGGAGAGCGCCGGGCGCTTCACCCGCGAAAGATGGTCGAGGATGCCGCGCAGGCGTTCGGCGCCCGCCTGGGTGATCAGGTTGCTCTTGGGGGCCTGGCGCGGGTCCTTGGCCGGATCGCGCCAGCGGGTCATGTTACGGCCTTTCATGGGCACTTCCTCATTGAGCAGCAGGGCCAGGTGAGCGCGTCGTCTCGGCGGGCGACGATTACTCCTGGCGAGTCATTCAAACGTTCGTTACAGTGATCTGAGAGCGAGCGTCGCTCGCTCTATGACCCTTTTCAGGCGACAACAATAAACAAGGAGCTTTCCATGCGCACGCACTCTTCTCGCTGGCTGATGGCCTTGGCACTCGGCGGCGCCCTTGCGCTGTCACCGCTTGCCGCCAGCGCCTACCAGGACGAGCTGTTCTCCCTGAAGAATCGCTGGGAGCACACGGTGACGGAGCTTCCCGCCAACCAGCGCCAGGGCACCCTCGAGGCGTTGAGCAACGAAGCCACGACGCTCGCCGAGCAGAACCCGGGGACTGCCGATGTACTGGTGTGGCAGGGCATCATTCTGGCCTCCTACGCCCGCGAGCGGGGCGGGCTCGGCGCACTCGGTACCGCCAAGCAGGCGCGCGACGTGCTCGAGCGCGCCATCGAGATCGATCCTCAGGGCAGCAACGGCTCGGCCTACGTCACCCTGGGCGCGCTTTACGACCGGGCACCGGGGCGGCCGCTGGGCTTTGGCAACAGCGATACCGCCGAGCGAATGTTTCAGCGGGCGCTCGAGATTCGCCCGGATGGTATCGACGTCAACTACTACTACGCGGCGTTCCTGAAAGAGGAGGGCGATACCGAAGGCGCCCGCCGGTACGCAGAGCGTGCCGTGGAAGGCACCGCCCGCGACAATCGCCAGCTCTCGGACGAAGCCCTTCGTCGTGAGGCGCAGGGGTTTCTGCAGTCGCTCTAGCACGACGCAAATTGGCATTCCCGGCGGCAAGCATTGATAATGGACCGATTGTGTCGACCGGGAGTGCCCCATGGCATCCAGCCTCTTGCCGCCGCTCGCTCCTGAGCTTGCGAGCCCCGAACTCACCCGCGCGGACGTGACCCTCGAAAAGCGCGAGACCCTTTATCAAGGGTTTTTCCGTCTCGAGGAGCTGACGCTCAAGCATCGCCTTTTCGAAGGCGGCGAGAGCCGGACGATGCGGCGTGAAATCCACAGCCGCTTCGACGCCGTCGGCGTGTTGCTGTACGACCCGCAGCGCGATGCGGTGGTGCTGGTCGAGCAGTTTCGCGCCGGCGCCATCGACGATCCGCGCTCGCCTTGGAAACTCGAGCTGGTGGCCGGGCTCGTCGAGAAGGGCGAGACGCTCGAGGCGGTCGCCCGCCGCGAGGCCATGGAGGAGGCCGGATGCGAGGTGAATGACCTGACCCTGCTGCACACCTACTACCCGAGCCCTGGCGCCTGCAACGAGCGGGTCACGCTGTTTTGCGGGCTGGTGGATACCGCAAACCTCGGCGGCATTCACGGCCTGGCCGAGGAGCACGAGGACATTCGCGTTCACGTACTGAGTTTTTCTGCGGTGTGGGAGCTTCTCGGCCAAGGGCGGCTCGACAACGCCATGTGCTTGATCGGGCTCTACTGGCTCAACGGCCAGCGCGCCACGCTGCGCGCCGCCCCTCATCAAGCGCCGAGCCCCCGTGAGTTTCCAAGGAGCGAAGATGGCTAGAGCCGCCTACGTCACCGACCTGCGATCGCTGCAAGGCGAGTGCAGTGCCAACTATGCCCGCCTGCTGCGCCTGGTGGGCGATCTGGAGGCCGGCCAGCAGCGCGATATCGCCCTGCATCAGGACGCGCGTCACCTGGGCGAGCTGCACCTGGCGGTGCTGGAGCAGGCGCCTTACACCACCATGATCGAACTCACTCAGAGCGGCCCGCTTGACGGCGTGCTCGAGGGACCGCGCATGCGCGTGCATCTCTATCACGACGTGCGCATGGCCGAAGTCACCGATTTCCAGCGCCAGCGCCACTTCAACGGCCGCTACCGCTACCCCAATGCCAAGATGCACCAGCCGGACGAGAAGCTGCAGCTCAACCGCTTTCTGGGCGAGTGGCTGGCTCACGGGCTGGCCCACGGCCACGCCTACGACATGCCCGAGCTGCCCTGATGCGCCTTATCCAGATCACCGATGCTCACCTGCACGCTGACAAGCGCGCCCGCTCGCGTAGCGGCGTGCCCTGGCGCCAGTTCGAGCGTGTGCTGGCGCAAGTGATGCGGGAGCGTCCGGACGTGGTGCTGCTTAGCGGCGACGTCAGCCAGGACGAGACGCTGGCCTCCTACCAGCACGCCTGCCGCGCCCTCGAGGGTCTTGCGTGCCCGTGGTTCTGGATTCCCGGCAACCACGACCAGCCCGAGCTGATGGTCGAGTGCCACCCGCTGATCGACGAGGTCGACCTCGGTAGTTGGCGTCTTTTGCTGCTCGATACCCGAGTGGCGCAGATGCCCCACGGCGAACTCGGTACCGAGCGGCTGGCGGCCCTGAGCGAGGCGCTCGAGCAAAGTGACAGGCCCGTGGTCATTGGCTTGCATCATCCCCCGGTCGAGGTCGGCGCGGCGTGGATGGACGCCATCGGGCTCAAGGATCGCGACGCGTTCTGGCAGACCCTGACGCGCTATCCGCAGGTCAAGATCGTGCTGTTCGGCCATGCTCACCAGGCGTTTGCCCACCGTCGATCTCTGGGCGAGCACAGCGTCGAGGTCTACGGCTGCCCGGCGATGGCGGATCAGTTCATGCCCGGGGCGAAGGCGTTCGCCATCGACGAGGCGTCCCGTCCCGGCTATCGCATCGTCGAGCTGCGCGGCGACGAATGGCAGACCTGGGTGGAGCGGGTGAACCTTTGATCCTGACGTAAGCGTCAGCGGTTAGTTATTAAAAGAATAAAAAGATAGTTATTAATTCTTTCGAGTTATTAATTGGACGCGTTACCCTACTCCCATTGATCAGAATGAGGTGAATGCCGCGCGCCGTATGGATCGGACGCGGCCCGCCCAGAGGGAGTAGGCAATGACCCAGTTCAAAGCTCCGCCGAGCCAAGAGCGGCGCGAGACTTCCATCGCGATCGACGGCGCGCGACTGACGCATCTCAAGCAGCTCGAGGCCGAGTCGATCCACATCATTCGTGAAGTGGCTGCCGAGTTCGCCAACCCGGTGATGATGTACTCCATCGGCAAGGACTCCTCGGTCATGCTTCACCTGGCGCGCAAGGCTTTCCATCCGGGTACGCCGCCGTTTCCGCTGCTGCACGTGGATACCACCTGGAAATTCCGCGAGATGATCGAGTTTCGCAACCGTATGGCGCGTGAAGCCGGCATGGAGCTTCTGGTGCACACCAACGAAGAGGGCCGGGCGGCGAACATCAACCCCTTCGATCACGGCAGCGCCAAGTACACCGACATCATGAAGACCCAGGCGCTCAAGCAGGCGCTGGACAAGTACGGTTTCGATGCCGCCTTCGGCGGCGCGCGGCGCGACGAGGAGGCCTCGCGCGCCAAGGAGCGTGTCTACTCGTTTCGCGACAAGTACCACCGCTGGGACCCGAAGAGCCAGCGTCCGGAGCTCTGGAACGTCTACAACGCCAAGGTCAACAAGGGCGAGTCGATCCGCGTCTTCCCGCTCTCCAACTGGACCGAGCTCGATATCTGGCAGTACATCTACCTGGAGTCGATCCCGATCGTGCCGCTCTACTACGCGGCGCCGCGCCCCATCGTCGAGCGCGACGGCATGCAGGTAATGGTCGATGACGAGCGCCTGCCGATGGCACCCGGTGAGGTGCCCGAGCAAAAATCCGTGCGCTTTCGCACCCTGGGCTGCTACCCGCTGACGGGCGCGGTCGAGTCCACGGCGGCAACTCTGCCCGAGATCATTCAGGAAATGCTGCTGACGCGCACCAGCGAGCGCAGCGGCCGGGCGATCGATCGCGATCAGGTAGGCTCCATGGAGAAGAAAAAGCGCGAGGGGTATTTCTGATGGCACACCAATCGAACTTGATCGCCGACAACATCGAGCAGTACCTGCACGAGCACGAGAACAAGGATCTCTTGCGCTTTATCACCTGCGGCAGTGTCGACGACGGCAAATCGACCTTGATAGGGCGGATGCTGCACGACTCGAAGATGATCTTCGAAGACCAGCTCGCCGCCATCACCCAGGCCTCGAAAACCAGCGGTACCACCGGGGATGCGGTGGATCTGGCGCTGCTGGTCGACGGGCTGCAGTCCGAACGCGAACAGGGCATCACCATCGATGTCGCTTACCGGTTCTTCTCTACCGACAAGCGCAAGTTCATCATCGCCGACACGCCGGGGCACGAGCAGTACACCCGCAACATGGCCACTGGCGCCTCGACCGCGAGCCTTGCAGTGATCCTGATCGACGCGCGCTATGGCGTCCAGACCCAGACCCGTCGCCACAGCTTCATCGCCGACCTGCTGGGTATCCAGCATCTGGTCATCGCGGTCAACAAGATGGATCTGGTCGATTTCTCCGAGGAGCGTTTCAACGAGATCAAGCGCGACTATCAGGCGTTTGCCACCAACCTCGACGCCCCGGACATCCGTTTCGTGCCGCTGTCGGCGCTGACCGGCGACAACGTGGTCAACAAGAGCGAGCGCACGCCCTGGTACTTTGGTCCTGGCTACGAGGGCAAGACGCTGATCGAGCTTCTGGAGAGTGTCGAGCTCAGCCATGACCAGAACCTGTCGGATCTGCGTCTGCCGGTGCAGTACGTGAATCGCCCGAATCTGGATTTTCGCGGCTACTGCGGAACGCTTGCCGCCGGCCTCCTGCGCCCGGGGCAGCGGGTCAAGGCCTTGCCCTCCGGCAAGACGTCGCGGGTCGAGCGCATCGTCACTTTCGATGGTGACCTGAGCGCAGCCTACCCGGGGCAGGCGATCACCGTCACCCTCGAGGACGAGATCGATATCTCCCGCGGCGACTGGCTGGTCCAGGCCGACGCCGAGGTGCCTATCTCCAACGCCTTCACGGCGGACATCGTCTGGATGCACGAGGATGCCCTCACGCCAGGCAAGCTTTATGATTTCAAGCTCGCCACGCGGGATCTGTCCGGCGAGGTTCGCGCCATCGAGTACCAGGTGGACGTGAACACGCTTGAAAAGCACCCCGCCCAATCGCTCGAGCTCAACGCCATCGCCCGCTGCGAGGTGGAACTGACCGCGAGTATTCCGCTCGAGGACTACCGCGCAAGCCCCGGCACAGGCAGCTTCATTCTCATCGACCGGCTCACCAACGTGACCGTCGGTGCCGGCATGATTCGCGGCGTGACAAGCGAGCGCGAGGTTTCGACCAGCACCGACTGGGCCGCTTTCGAGCGCGACCTCAACGCTCTGGTGCGCAAGCATTTCCCGCACTGGGAAGCCAAGGACATCGCCAAGCTGTTCTGACCGTTCGCGTCTCGAAACCGGGCCGGCCCTTCAATGAAGGGCCGGCTTTTTTTATCCCTATTCTGCTTGGCTTGTACAAGATTTTTTGCCCGTGCTATCTAGCCTGGTTCTATATTAGCGCTTGACGATTGTACAAGATGGGCCACACTTGTAAGGCGTTGTACGGCATGGCCGCAACGCGTAGTTGCAACGAGCAGTTACCACGAGCAGTTATCACGAGTAGCTACCACGATTAGCTACCACGAGTAGTCACCACGAAATGTCCTCATCACGAAATGGAGAGCATGATGAATCAAGCACTGAACGGTAAACGTGTCGCGATCCTGTCTGCCGACGGTTTCGAAGAGTCCGAGCTGAGCGTTCCGCGCGCCTCGCTGCAGAAAAACGGTATCGAGGTACATATCGTCACGCCGACCGGCAAGGGCATTCGCGCCTGGGCAGAAACCGAGTGGGGCGACACCTACGAGGCCGACAAGGCGCTTTCCGACGCTTCCGAGTCCGATTACCACGCGCTGGTACTGCCGGGCGGCCTGTTCAACCCGGATGAGCTTCGTACCAACGAGGACGCACTGAGTTTCGTCAAAGCGTTCTTCCAGGCCGGCAAGCCGGTGGGCGCGATCTGCCACGCGCCGTGGATCTTGATCAACGCCGGTGTAGTCGACGGTCGTGAGATGACCTCGGTGCATAGCATCGCTCAGGATCTCAAGAATGCCGGCGTGAAATGGGTCGATGAAGCCGTGGTATGTGATCAGGCGCTGGTCACCAGTCGTACGCCTGAAGACCTCGACGCTTTTTGTGCCAAGCTGCTAGAGGAGATTCAGGAAGGCAAGCATTCGGGTCAGCACGCCTGATGGCGTGGTACCGCCAGTGGGCAAGTTTCGTCAAGCGGCTTGCCCACATTGTCGCCAAGCCCATGAAGCGCGACAGCGGTCGCGGAGGGATGGTCGTCCATCCCTACCGTGGCTACGGGTCGCAAAAGGAAGTTTTCGTCATGGGGCGGGTGTTTCGACAGGCGGCGCTTGGCCGTGCCATTCCCCGGCGCGGCATTCTGCGTGATACCGCCGATGTCACTCGGCGCATCTTTCGTCGTGGTTTCAAAGAAGCAGAAGTCGAGCTGAACGTCGGCAGCAATACGCTGACACTCACTACCGACCGCGATGGCTATTTCGATGCTCATCTGCCCATCGAACACGATCTTCCCATCGACATTTCCTGGCACCGCGCGGACATTCTTGTGCGTGCCGAAGGCCAGACGCCGGTGCGCACCAGCGCGGAAGTCTACGTGCCGCCGCCGGAAGCCGATCTTCTGGTGATCAGCGATATCGATGACACCGTGATGTTCACCGGTGTTGCCGAAAAGCTCAAGATGCTCTATCGGCTGTTCGTGCGCAAGCCGCATCGACGCACCGCCTTTCCCGGTGTGGCCTCGCTCTATCAGGCGCTTTATCGAGGCGTCAGCGAGAAGGCCGAACGGCCGATTCTCTACGTCTCGCGCGGGCCTTGGGCGATCTACGAGATGCTTGAGGCGTTTTTCCAGATGAACCGCATTCCCGTCGGGCCGATCCTGTTTCTGCGCGAGTGGGGCATCTCCTGGCGCAAGCCCTGGCCACGCAAGGCCGAGGATCACAAGCGCGATCTGATCGACCGGATGCTGGGGCTCTACGACGAGATGCCCTGCATCTTGATCGGTGATAGCGGCCAACACGACCCAGAGGTCTATACCGAGGTAGTGAAGGCCTACCCAGGCCGCATCAAGGCCATCTACATTCGCCGGGTGGATAAGGACCCCAAACGCCAGGAGGCCATCGAGCGGCTTCGCGACGAGCTGGCCGGCACGGATTGCGACCTGGTACTGGCCGCCGACAGTGTATTGATGGCAGAGCATGCCCACCGGCAGGGCCGAATTTCCCGGCGCGGACTGGATGCGGTCAAGCGCGATGTCAAGGAGCACCTGGCCGAGGAAGAGGCGGAGCAGGCTGGCATCTCACAGTGAACGGCGTGTAAACGCCGATCGCTCGTGGTACAAGGGGGCACTCCCGCTCGAGCACTCCCCATGATCGTTCTTCTTGTCGTATTGGCACTCGCCATCTTTCTGCTTCCCAACCTGTGGGCGCAATGGGTGCTCAAGCGCCATGCCCGGGGCCGCGACGACTATCCGGGCAGCGGCAGTGAGCTCGCAAGCCACCTGCTGCGCCGTTTCGGCCTCGATCATGTTGCGGTGGAGATGAGCGAGCAGGGCGATCACTACGACCCGCTGGCCAAGGCGGTGCGCCTCTCTCCGGATCATTTCGACGGGCGTTCGCTCACCGCCGTGACCGTCGCCGCCCACGAGGTCGGCCACGCCCTCCAGCACGCCGAAGGCTACGCTCCGCTGGTGGCGCGCAGCCGCATGGTCGGTGTGGCACAGAAAGCCGAAAAGCTCGGTGCGCTCCTGATGATGGCCGCCCCCTTCCTCTTCATCCTCACCCGCCTGCCCGGCGGGCTCGCCGCGGTAATCGCCATTGCCGTCGTCAGCTTCGGCACCGCTGCCGTCGTGCACCTGGTCACGCTGCCGGTCGAGTTCGACGCCAGCTTCAACCGCGCGCTTCCGCTACTCAAGGAGTACGTGCCGCCTTCTGATATGAACGGCGCGCGCCACGTGCTCACCGCCTGCGCCTTCACCTACGTGGCGGCCTCGCTCGCCAGTGTCTTGAATCTGGGGCGGTGGCTGGTGATCTTGCGGCGTTAATTGCCGGGCTTGTTGGCCACAACGATCGCCCGCCGTGGCGCCGGATAACCCTCGATCGTGCGTGTGGGGTCTTCGGGGTCGAGGAAATCCGCAAGCGACTGATAGGTCATCCACTCGGTGGAGCGCTGCTCGGAAAGCGTTGTCGGGGCTTCATCGACCACGCGAACGTTCTCGAAACCGCAGCGTGTCAGCCAGTGGCACAGTGCTTTGGAAGAGGGCAGGAAGTAGACGTTGGGCATCGCCGCGTAGCGCTCGCCGGGGACGAACACCGTCTGCTCGTCGCCTTCGACCACCAGGGTTTCCAGCACCAGTTCGCCGCCGGGGGCAAGGGCGGCTTTCAACTGGTTCAGGTGCTCAAAGGGCGAGGCGCGGTGATAGAGCACGCCCATGGAGAACACGGTATCGAAAAAGCCCAGGTTCTCCGGCACGTCCTCGATGCCCACCGGCAGAAAGTGGGTGCGGTGGCCATCCGCGTCGCCGACGAAGTGGCGCACCGCCTGGAACTGCCAGTAGAAGCGCGGCGAGGGGTCGATCACCAGCACGAAGGCGGCCCCTGCGCCGGCCATGCGCCAGGCGTGATAGCCGCTGCCGCCGCCGACATCGAGTACCTTGCGGTACCTCAAGTCGGACAGATGCGGCGCCACGCGCTGCCACTTCCAGTCCGAGCGCCATTCGGTGTCGATCTCGATGCCGCCAAGGTTGAACGGCCCCTTGCGCCAGGGCGCGAGTTTCTTGAGCAGGTTGAAGCACTGGCGCCGTTGGCTCTCGTCGAGCGCCATCTCGACGCTGACCGTATCGGCGTCGAGCGCGACTTGGCGCGCCTCGGGAAGCGCCGGTAGCTTCTTCACCGCCTTCTCCCAGGCCGAGAGATCGCCGTGGCGTTTCTTGTCTAACCCCGTGGCCAGCTGGGCGGGTAATCGGGCGAGCCAGGGCAGCAGGGCCTCGTTGTCTGCGGCCAGGTCGAGAAACGCCTGGTAGAGGCCGCGGTGATCATCCGGTAGCGCCACCTCAGGCCTCCTTGAACGCGATCAACGAGGCGAAGTTCAGGTACTGGAACCAGGTCATCGAACGGGGAAAGCCCGCCGTCTGCAGGCGCTCGTGCAGTGCGTCGAGGCTGTCGGGAACCAGCACGTTCTCGAGCGCGGTGCGCTTCTGGCTGATCTCGAGCTCCGAGTAGCCATTGGCACGCTTGAAGTCGTGGTAGCGCTCCACCCGCCAGGCGTTGTCGCGCTCGTCCGGGTCGACGGTCTTCTCCGACAGGATCAGCACGCCACCGGGTTCAAGGGCTGCATAGAGCCTTGCAAGCAGGACGTCGCGGTCATCCGGCGGCAGAAACTGCAGCGTGAAGTTGAGAATGATCATGCCCGACGACGCGTACTCGAGGGTGCGGATGTCCTCCTCGAGCACCGTCATGGCGTGTTCCGGGCATTCGGTGGAGAAGGTGTCGCGCGCCTTCTCCACCATGGCCGGCGAGACATCGACCCCGGTATAGCGAAAAGCGTCCGCGGGCAGGGCGCCGGCCAGTGCCAGGCCCGAGGCGCCGAGCGAGCAGCCCAGGTCATAGATGTGGGCACCGTGACGCAGATGACGCTTCGCGATCAGGCTCAGCATGCCGAGAATCTGGCCGTATCCCGGGATCGATCGGCGAACCATGTCGGGGAAGCACGCCACCACCTGCTCGTCGAAAGAGAAGCGGGCCACCCGGTCAAGGGGTGTCGAAAAGATAGCGTCACGGTAAGATGCGTTACTCATGGGCAAGCCAGGATAGAAAGTGGAGGTTGCGTAGTTTACGCGCCCTTGACAACCCGCGACAGTCCCCGGCTTTGCAACACCACGAACCAGAGGGCCAACGGCTTTGGCACGACACCACACTCCCGACCAGCTTGCCGCCTGGCAAGCGCTCGAACGCCACGCGCGCACGCTTCGCCAAGTGCATCTCAAGGAGCTTTTCGTCCAAAGCGAATGCCGCTGGAGCGCCTTCACCCGCACGGTGAACGGCTTGACGCTGGATCTCTCCAAGCAGCGCTGGAACGACGAGACCCTCGGCCACCTGCTGGCGCTCGCCGAGGAGGCGGGCCTGCCCGGCGCCATCGAGGCGCTGTTGAGTGGCCAGCGGGTGAACGTCAGCGAAAATCGCCCGGCACTGCACACGGCACTTCGCCTGCCGGCGGAGGCCACCCTGACGGTGGAGGGCGACGACATCGTCGCTGCCGTGCATGAGAGCCTAGCGCAGATGGAGCGTCTGGTGGAGCGGCTGCACGCGGGCCAGTGGCGCGGCGCGACCGGCAAGCCCATCCGTCACGTGGTGAATCTTGGCGTGGGCGGCTCGGATCTTGGCCCCTTGATGGTCACCCACGCGCTGGCGGACTATCGGCCTGAGGACATTCACCCGGTGGAGGTGCATTTCGCCTCGACCATGGATGGTTCCCAGCTTGCCGACTACCTCGCCCGCTTCAATCCGGAAACCACGCTGTTCATCCTGTCGTCGAAGTCGTTCACCACCATCGACACGCTCTCCAACGCCAACACGGCGAAGGACTGGCTCCTGGGGCGGCTCTCCGAGCACGACGACATGGCCGGAAGCGACCCGGTCAGCGCGGAATTGATCGTGCGCCAGCACTTCATCGGCGTCTCCGCGAGCCCGGAGAAGATGTGCGCGTGGGGGATCGCGCCGGATCACCAGCTGATGTTCTGGGAGTGGGTCGGCGGGCGCTATTCGCTGTGGGGCACCATCGGCCTGCCCATCGCGCTGATCGTCGGCATGGCACACTTTCGTGCACTGCTGGCCGGGGCCCACGCGATGGATAACCACTTTCGCCAGGCGCCGCTGGACCAGAACCTGCCGGTACTGCTGGGCCTGGCGGGCATCTGGAACGTCAATTTCCTGGATATCCGCGCCCATTCGATTCTGCCCTACGATGGGCGCCTCGAGTACTTCGCGGCGTACCTTGAGCAGCTCGAGATGGAGTCCAACGGCAAGTCGGTCACCCGCCAGGGCGAAGAGGTGGGTTACTCCACCTGCCCGGTGCTCTGGGGCCAGCTCGGGCCCAACGCCCAGCACGCCTTCTACCAGCTCCTCCACCAGGGCACCCAGCCGGTCGTGTGCGACTTCATCGCCCCGCTCAAGCGCTACGACGATATCGAGGATCCGGACACCCAACGCCACCTCAAGGCCCAGCACCGGCTGGCGCTGGCCAACTGCTTCGCCCAGTCGCGGGTGCTGATGCTTGGCGACGACGCCGTGGACGAAGAGGGCACGCCGCCGGCGCACAAACGCTATCGCGGCAACCAGCCCTCCACTACGGTGCTGATGGACGAGCTCACCCCGCACACTCTGGGTGCGCTGATCGCGCTCTACGAGCACAAGGTGTTCGTCCAGGCAGTGATCTGGGACATCAATCCCTTCGACCAGTGGGGCGTGGAGCTTGGCAAGGCGATCGCCAAGGAGACTCAGGCGATGATGGAAGGCGAAAGCGCCCTCGACAGCCTCGACGCCTCGAGCCAGGGGCTGATCCGCACCTTCAGGGCCGCGGAGCAGGGCAAATCGCTCAAGTAATGAAATCAACCCTGTCCAGCCTGCCTCGGCCATGTTCAGTAGAGAAGGTATGGCTGGATATACAGTAATTTGCTTTTACGCTATGCTGTCTCTTTTTTCGCCGCGCCCGTTCATCCGGCGTGGCCTGCGCACCGTTTCCCAGGAATTGATGCACCATGACCCAGTTTGATGCCTCTCAGTACGGCGCGAGTTCGATCGAGGTCCTTTCCGGGCTCGAGCCGGTACGCAAGCGCCCCGGCATGTACACCGACACGACCCGGCCCAACCATCTGGCCCAGGAAGTCATCGACAATAGCGTCGATGAAGCGCTGGCGGGTCACGCCACGGCCATCGAAGTGGTGCTCGCAAGCGACGGCGCCATCGAGGTCAAGGACAACGGCCGCGGCATGCCGATCGACATCCACCCGGAGCACGGCGTCTCCGGCGTCGAGTTGATCCTCACCAAGCTTCACGCCGGCGGCAAGTTCTCCTCGTCGAGCTACCGCTTTTCAGGCGGCTTGCACGGGGTCGGCGTATCCGTGGTCAACGCGCTCTCTCGCCGCCTGGAAGTGGAAGTGACCCGCGATGGCGCCCGCCACGCCATCGCCTTCGAGCACGGTGAAAAGGCCGAGGAGCTTCACGAGATCGGCAAGGCCGCCAAGCGCGCCACCGGTACGCTGGTGCGCTTCTGGCCGGACGAAAGCTACTTCGACAGCCCCAAGCTCGCGCTTGGCCGCCTGAAGCATTTGCTGCGCGCCAAGGCGGTGCTCTGTCCGGGGCTCAGCGTCACCTTGGTCGAGCCCGACGGTACCAGAACCGAGTGGGCCTACGCCGACGGCCTGCGCGACTATCTCGCCCAGGCCACCGACGGCTATGAAGTGCTGCCGAGCGAGCCTTTTGTAGGCCACTTCAGTGACGACGAGCACGGCGTCGACTGGGCCATCCAGTGGCTGCCGGAAGGTGGCGAGGCGCTGCTGGAGAGCTACGTCAACCTGATTCCCACGCCTCAGGGCGGCACCCATGTCAACGGGTTTCGCTCCGGGCTTCTGGACGCGCTGCGCGAGTTCTGCGAGTACCGAAGCCTTCTGCCTCGAGGCATCAAGCTCACCGCCGACGATCTCTGGGAGCGCGCCTCCTTCGTGCTTTCGGTGAAGATGCTCGACCCGCAGTTCGCCGGCCAGACCAAGGAGCGGCTCTCGTCGCGCACCATCGCCGCCTTCGTCTCCAACGTGGTCAAGGACGCCTTTTCGCTGTGGTTGAACCACCACGTCGATCAGGCCGAGCAGCTCGCGGAGCTCGTCATCAGCGCCGCCCAAAGCCGCCAGAAGAAGGCCAAGAAGGTGGCGCGCAAGAAGGTGACCTCCGGCCCGGCGCTGCCCGGCAAGCTCGCCGACTGCTCCGGCCAGGACCCTTCCTTGAGCGAGCTTTTCCTGGTCGAGGGTGACTCCGCCGGTGGCAGCGCCAAGCAGGCGCGTAACCGCGACACCCAGGCGATCCTGCCGCTGCGCGGCAAGATCTTGAATACCTGGGAGGTCGAGACCCACGACATCTACGGCTCCCAGGAGGTGCACGACATCGCGGTCGCGATCGGCGCGGATCCTGGCAGCGCCGACCTCGAGAAGCTGCGCTATCACAAGATCTGCATCCTCGCCGATGCCGACTCCGACGGCCTGCACATCGCCACGCTTTTGTGTGCGTTGTTCGTGCGCCACTTCCCGGCGCTGGTGGATGCCGGCCACGTGTTCGTCGCCATGCCGCCGCTTTACCGCATCGACCTGGGCAAGGAGGTGCACTATGCCCTGGACGAAAGCGAGAAGGCCGCGATTCTCAAGCAGCTGGCCAAGAAGCGTGGCACCCCGAACGTTCAGCGCTTCAAGGGCCTGGGTGAGATGAGCCCGCTGCAGCTTCGTGAAACCACCATGGCGGTGGAAACCCGGCGGCTGGTTCAGCTCACCCTTGAAGATGGCGACGGAACGCTCGAGATGATGGACATGCTGCTCGCCAAGAAGCGCGCCAGCGACCGCAAGAAGTGGCTGGAAGATTACGGCAACCTCGCAGACATTGAGGTATAACCCCCGATGACCATGGATATTCAGGTGGCCGAAGGCGACGTCGAGCGTCTCTCCCTTCGTGATTACACCGAAAAGGCGTACCTCGACTACTCGATGTACGTGATTCTCGACCGCGCGCTGCCCAACATCGGCGACGGCATGAAGCCGGTGCAGCGGCGCATCATTTACGCCATGCGTGAGCTTTCGCTCAACGCCAACGCCAAGTACAAGAAGTCCGCGCGCACCGTGGGCGACGTGCTGGGCAAGTTCCACCCCCACGGCGACAGTGCCTGCTACGAGGCCATGGTGCTCATGGCCCAGTCGTTCAGCTACCGCTACCCGCTGGTGGATGGCCAGGGCAACTGGGGCAGCCCCGACGACCCCAAGTCCTTTGCCGCGATGCGCTATACCGAGGCGAAACTCTCGAAATTCGCCGATGTGCTGCTCAGTGAGCTTGGGCAAGGCACCGTCGAGTGGGCGCCGAACTTTGACGGTACCATGCAGGAGCCGGTGGTACTGCCGGCGCGCCTGCCCCATGTGCTGTTGAACGGCGGTACCGGCATCGCCGTCGGCATGGCCACCGATATTCCGCCGCACAACGTGTCCGAGGTGGTCGAGGCGACCTGCCATCTGCTGCGTAACCCGAAAGCCACCACCGCGGATCTGATGGAATTCATCCCCGCGCCGGACTTTCCCACCGATGCCGAGATCATCACCCCGGCGGCGGATCTGCGTAAGCTTTATGAGGCTGGCCGCGGGTCGGTGAAGCTGCGCGCCCGCTTTGTTCGCGAAGAGGCCAACATCGTCATCACTGCAGTGCCCTACCAGGTCAGCGGGGCCAAGGTGCTCGAGCAGATCGCCGCGCAGATGCAGGCGAAAAAGTTGCCTATGGTGGCGGATCTGCGTGATGAATCGACCCACGAGGAGCCTACCCGCCTGGTGATCGAGCCGCGCTCAAACCGGGTGGATGTGGAGTCGCTCATGGCGCACCTGTTCGCCACCACGGATCTCGAGAAGAACGTGCGGGTGAACATGAACGTGATCGGCCTCGACGGCCGCCCGCGCGTCATGCCGCTGCCGGAGATGCTCGGCGAATGGCTGACCTTCCGCCGCACCACCGTGCGTCGGCGCCTCGAGCATCGTCTCGGCAAGGTCGAGGATCGCCTGCACATTCTCGAAGGGCTCTTGACCGCGTATCTCGATCTCGATGAAGTGATCCGTATCATCCGTGAGGAGGACGAGCCCAAGGCCGCGCTGATCGAAGCCTTCGCGCTGTCCGAGCGCCAGGCCGAAGCGATCCTGGAGCTGCGCCTGCGCCACCTGGCCAAGCTTGAGGAGATGAAGATTCGCGGCGAGCAGGACGCGCTCGAGAAGGAGCGCAAGACCCTCACGGGCCTGCTGGGGAGCGACGCCAAACTCACCACGCTGATCGAGAAGGAGATTCGCGCCGCCGGCAAGGAGCACGGCGACGCCCGTCGCTCACCGCTGGTCGAACGCGGCGAGGCGAAGGCCCTAACTGATGTCGAGCTTCTGGGCGCCGATCCGATCACCGTGGTGGTCTCCGAGAAGGGCTGGATTCGCGCCGCCAAGGGCCACGACATCGACCCCGCCGGGCTCTCCTTCAAGGCTGGCGACCGTTTTCAGCTTGCCGGGCGCGGCAAGACTAACCATCCGCTGGTGCTGCTCGACGATACCGGACGCGCCTACACGCTTTCCGCCCACAACCTGCCCAGCGCCCGCGGCCAGGGCGAGCCGATCACCGGTCGAGTCAACGTCACCGCCGGCGCCCAGATGACCGGTCTCATGCTCGCTGCGCCAACTCAACGGTTCGTGCTGGCAAGCGATGGCGGCTACGGCTTTCTGGCCACCCTTGGCGATCTCACCGGCAAGAACAAGGCGGGCAAGGCGGTGCTGAGCCTGCCCAAGGGGTGCACCGTGATGGCCCCGGTGGCGGTGACGGAGAATGAGGCGCTGTGGGTGGCGCTGGTCTCCAACGAAGGGCGGCTCTTGCTGTTCCCGGCAAGCGATCTGCCTCAGATGAGCAAGGGCAAGGGCATCAAGATGCTGGATATTCCCGGGCCACGGGCGGCGCGGCGCGAGGAGTTCGTGCGCGACATGACGGTGCTCGGGGAGAGCGCCGAACTCATCGTGCACGCCGGCAAGCGCAAACTCACTCTGAAGGCTGCCGATCTGGCATACTACCGCGGCGAACGCGGGCGGCGAGGCAGCAAGCTCCCGCGGGGTTTCCAGAAGGTGGATCGGCTTGAGGCAGGAGAGTAGGGCATGGCACGTAGCGAGAAACTGATGACCGTCTTGGCGCCGAGCCTGACGCCCGCCATCGAGTCCGAGCTCGGCGCCTTGAAGGTGCAGTTCAACCTGCGAGAGCAGGGATTTAAGCGTCTGGCGGACACCGCTCAGGGCGCGGCGCTCGACGTCATCGAATACAGGGTGGCCTGCGACGCGCAAGGCGGCGAGAGCTGCCCCTGGGAGGCGCTTCGCCACGCCGCGCTCGCCATCGGCGAGGCCCACCCCGTGGACATCGTGATCCAGGACATCGATGAGCGCGCCTATCGTCTGGTCTGCTTCGACATGGATTCGACCCTGATCAAGGCGGAAGTGATCGACGAGCTCGCCAAGCGCCACGGCGTGGGGAACGAGGTGATGGAGGTGACCGAACGTGCCATGCGTGGCGAGCTCGATTTCAAAGCGAGCTTTCGCGAGCGCATGGCGAAACTCGAAGGGCTCGACGAGTCGGTGCTCGAAGGCATCGCTTCCGAACTCGTGCTGATGGATGGCGCCCCACGGCTGATGAAGAACCTGAAGCGCCTGGGTTATCGCACCGCGATTCTTTCCGGCGGCTTCACCTACTTCGCTCATGCGCTGCAGCGGCGCCTGGGGTTCGACGAGGTGCATGCCAATGAGCTGGTAATCAGGGAGGGCTGTGTCACCGGCGAGACCCGTGAGCCGATCGTCGATGCCGAGCGCAAGGCGACGCTGCTGGCCGAGATCGCCGATCGCGAGGGCTTCACGCTTGCCCAGGCCGTGGCGGTGGGCGACGGCGCGAACGACCTCAAGATGCTCGCCCGGGCGGGGCTTGGCGTTGCGTTTCGTGCCAAGCCTCTGGTACGCGCCGAGGCGCACCAGGCGCTCTCGAGCGTGGGGCTGGACGGTGTGCTCTACCTGCTAGGCCACGCGGAGGCCGAGCTCGAAGGCTGAACGCCTTCAGCCGTTCTAAAGCAAAAGCGGCGCCTCTGGCGCCGCTTTTGCTTTCTCGGGGGCTTAGCCGTGGCCCTTGTCCGGATGCGGCACCGGCTTCTTGCCGACCTCCTCGTCACGCAGCTCGAAGGGCACGCCGCCGGTCTTCTGTACGTGCCTCACGCGCAGGTGCAGACCTGACTTGGCCAGCAGGTGGGCGCTGACCGGCGCGGTAATGAACAGAAACAGCGTGATCAAGAGCTCCTGGATGTCGATATGGCCATCCATGCTCCAGAAGTAGCCCATCGAGGCGATCAACATGCAGCCGATGCCCAGCGTGGAGGCCTTGGTGGGACCGTGCAGGCGCATGAAGAAATCGCGCAGGTGAGCCATGCCCAATGATCCGATGAACACGAACACGCCGCCGGTGAGCAGCATGAGCGAGATGAGAGCCTCGACTAGAAAGGGCATGGGCGGCCTCCTTGGCGCTCGATCGTTGATGTCATTCGATGATGTCTCCCCGCAGAATGTACTTGCACACCGCCACCGTGCTGATAAAACCCAGCATGGCGATGAGCAGCGCCGACTCGAAGTAGGTCTTGCTGTCGAGCCATAGCCCCAGCAGCACGATCAGAGCAATGGAGTTAACGTACATGGTGTCCAGCGCCAGTACCCGGTCGGGCAGATCAGGCCCCACGATCAGTCGGAACAAGTTCATCAGAAGCGCCAGTACCACCAGCGTGAGGGTGAGATAAAGAGCCACGCTCAGCATTCGTAGATCTCCTTGAGCGGGCGTTCGTAGCGCTCGCGAATCTCCTCGATCAGTGCCTGCTCATCCTCCACGTCCAGCGCGTGGATCAAAAGCGACTTGCCATCGAGGCGCAAGTTGGCCGACACCGTGCCCGGGGTCAGGCTGATGGTGCTGGCCAGCAGCGTGATGGTGAAGCGCTCCTCCAGCATCAAGGGATACTCTATGAAGTGCGGCTTCAAGCGCTTCCAGGGGTTGGCCACCAGGCGCGCGACCTCGAAGTTGGCCACCACAATGTCCTTGAGCACGCGCAGGATGAAGCGCACCAGCACCCAGGGCTTCTTGATGCGCAGCTTGGTGTCCCAAAAACGGAAGGTGACCAGCGGAATGACGATCGCCAGCACCCCGCCGAGCAGTATCTGCCCCGGGGCATAGCTGCGCGCCATCAAAAGCCACACGAACAGCAGCAGAAGCGACAGGACCGGCGTGGGCAGCCAGCGACGCGGCGTGATCATAAGCTACCTCGCGCGTTGGAGAGAAGGGTATCGGTCAGGCGCTCGGGATGAGCAAGCTGCTCGGCGGTCGCCTGGGTGTAGCTGCTCACTGGCTGGGCGAAGGCCACCAGCAGCGGAGCCGCGCTCAAGAGCCACACCACGCCGAACCACTGGCACCTTGAAAGTGCCGCGCCACTAGGGTTGCCGTAGTGACTGCGCCAGAAAAGCGTCGAGCCGGCCCGAGAAAGTGCGATCAGCGAGGCGAGGCTTGCGATCAACAGCGTCGGCCAGAGCCACAGCCGCTGCACGTCGTCGGCCGAGTTGAGCACCAAGGCCTTGCCGAGCGCCCCGGAGAGCGGCGGCACGCCCACCACGGCCACGGCGCCGATGAAGAACGCAAGCCCCAGCGCCTTGCCCTGCACCAGCGGCCGTGCCTTTACCAGGCGAGTGCCCGCCTTGCCGCGCTGGGCGCCGATCATCTCTGCCAGCAAGAATAGCCCGCCGGTGACCAAGGTAGTGTGGATCAGGTAATAGAGAAGCGCTGACGCGGCCGCCTCGCTGCGCATCCCGGCGCTTGCCAGAAGCGTGCCCACCGACAGCAGCACCAGATAAGCGATGAGCTGGCGAAGGTCCCGCGAGGCGAGAATGCCTACCGCCGACGCGGCGAGCGTGGCAAGGCCGAGCCACCACACCCACGCCTGCTCGAGGGCGTCAAGCGCCCCGGCGCTTTCACCAAAGATCAGTAGATAGACGCGCAGGATGGCATAGATGCCCACCTTGGTCATGATCGCGAACAGCGCCGCTACCGGCGCCGGGGCGGCGGCGTAGGCGCGCGGCAGCCAGAAGTAGAGCGGCAGCATCGCCGATTTCAATCCGAACACCACCAGCAGGATCAAGCC
Organism: Vreelandella malpeensis; assembly: GCF_020622355.1. Taxonomy (GTDB): domain Bacteria; phylum Pseudomonadota; class Gammaproteobacteria; order Pseudomonadales; family Halomonadaceae; genus Vreelandella; species Vreelandella malpeensis. The sequence continues at coordinate 226,624 of NZ_WHVL01000004.1, forward strand.
GCCGGCGGTCACCAGTCCCTGGCGTTCGGCGGGAAGTTCCGCCACGCGAATCGCCATGTCTGCCATGTTGAGCGTGCCGGTCGCGCCATACAGGATGCCTGCCGCGATCAGAAACAGCGACGAGCCCGCCAGGTTCAGCACCACGTAGTAGACGCCGGACTGGATGCGCGCCTTGCCGCCGCCGTGCAGCAAGAGCGCATAGGAGGCGAGCAGCAGCACTTCGAAGAACACGAACAGGTTGAACAGATCGCCAGTCAGAAAGGCGCCGTTGATGCCCAAGAGCTGCCATTGGAAAAGTCCGTGGAAGTTGCTGCCCTTCTCATCGTCGCTGGCGCAGGCGAATACCACCGCGCCCAGGGCAAGCACGGCGGTGACCAGCAGCATCAGGGCGGAGAGCCGGTCGAGCACCAGCACGATACCGAAGGGCGGCTGCCAGTCGCCCAGCGCGTAGTAGAGAATCTCGCCCTCGGCGGCGCGAGTGATCAGCGCGATGGCGGCCGCCAGGCTCAGTAACGTTGCCACCACGCTCACCGCGCGCTTGAAACGCACTAGCCCCTGGCGCTGGTAGAGCAGAATGATGCCCGCAACCAACGGCACCACGATGGGAAAAACGACCAGGTGTTGCATCATTCGCGGTCTTCCTTCTTGCCGTCGACCTGGTCATTGCCCAGCTCGCTTCGCGCACGCATGGCCAGGATCACCACGAACGCCGTCATGGCAAAGCCGATGACGATGGCGGTGAGTACCAGCGCCTGGGGCAAGGGGTCTGCGTAGGCGCCGTGGCCATCGTCGTGGATGACCGCCGCGCCGTCGGTGGTGAGCCCGCCCATCGAGAACAGAAACAGGTTCACCGCGTAGGAGAGAAGCGTCAGCCCCACCACCACCGAGAAGGTGCGTCCTCGAAGCGTGAGATAGAGCCCGCAGGCGCTGAGCACGCCCGTGGTCACTGCGTAGAGGGTTTCCATGTCAGAGAGTCTCCTTGTTCGGTGCCGGGGCATGGGGCTCGTCCTTGGGTGCATCTACCACCGGGCGGTGGGCGGTGGTGACCTTGCCCAGGTTTGCCAGAATCATCAGCGTGGCGCCGACCACGGCGAGATACACCCCGAGATCGAACAGCAGGGCCGTGGCCAGCTCGAACTTGCCGACCACCGGCAGGCTGAAGTAGCCGAACGCCGAGGTGAGAAAAGGATGGCCGAAGAGCCAGCTGCCGAGTCCGGTCAGCGTGGCGACGGCCACGCCCACCACGGCTACCGGCTGGAAGGGGAAGTCCAGTCGGCTTTGGGCCCATTCGACGCCCCGCGCCATGTAGAGAAGAATCAAAGCCACGGCGGTGATCAGCCCGGCGATGAAGCCGCCGCCGGGTTCGTTGTGCCCGCGCAGGAAGATGAACGCCGAGACCAGCAGCGCCAGCGGCAGCAGCGCCAGCGATATCGAGGTCAGGATCGCCGGGTAGCGATCCGGCGACCACACGCGGCCTTCGCTGTCGCTATGGGGAATGAACAGTCTCAGCCGGTTCAGAAGCTTGAAGATGGCAAGCCCGGCCAGCGCCAGCACGGTAATCTCGCCGAGCGTATCGAAGCCGCGGAAATCCACCAGGATGACGTTGACCACGTTGTGGCCGCCGCCGCCGGGAATGCTGTTCTCCATGAAGAACTGCGAGATCGACAGCGTCTCGCGGGTCATCACCGCGTAGTTGAGGCTGGCGACGACCAGACCCACTCCGCCGGCCAGGAAGACATCGCGCAGGTTGCGCTTGCCGCTCGATTCCGGCGGCGTTTTCTGGGGCAGGAAGAACAGCGCCAGCATCAGGAGGATCATGGTGACCACTTCCACCGACAGCTGGGTCAGCGCCAGATCCGGCGCCGAGAAGCGCGCGAAGGTCAGCGCCACGAACAGCCCCACCACCGAGAGCATCAAAAGCGAGGTCAGCCGGTAACGGTGGGTGATCGCCGTGGCGAGACCGCCGAAGATCAGCATCACCGCGCCGAACAGCACGATGCCATCCACCGGCTGATTGCCGCGCGAGCCGGTCAGCGTCTCGATCTGGGTGAGCCCCATGACCCCGGCGATCAGCGTGGCCAGCAGCAGCCACCCCATGTAGCGCTGTAGTGATTGGCCGTCCCAGAGTGCCAGCAGCTGTTCGCAGCGCTGGCCGAGACTGACCAGCGCGCGCTCGAACAGGCGCGGCGCGTCTACCGGTGCGAAGGAGTCGGTGAAGCGGCGCAGGTCCGAATGGCGCCAGTAGAGCGCGGCGCCGACCACGAAGGCGATCGCGCTCATCAGAAGCGGCAGGTTGAAGCCGTGCCAGATCGCCAGGTGGAAATCGAGCGGTGCCTGAAGCACCGCCTGAGTGGCGAGCTCCAGAAGCCCCGTCGCCATGAAAGCGGGAAAGATTCCCACCAGCAGGCACACCGCCACCAGTACCTCGACCGGCAGGCGCATGAGGTAGGGCGGCTCGTGGGGTGTCTTGGGGGACGCTTCCCGGGCGGGCCTGTGGCACACCGCGACGACCAGGCGCACCGAGTAGGCCACCGACAGGATGCCGCCGACGGTCGCCAGCACCGGCAGCAGCCAGCTCAGCCCGCCGAGCAGCGGGCTCTCGAGCGTCTCGGTGAAGAACATCTCCTTGGACAGGAAACCGTTGAGCAGCGGAACCCCCGCCATGGCGGCGGCAGCCAGGGTCAGCAGCAGCGCCGTGACCGGCATCGTCTTTCTGAGTGCGCCGAGCTGCTTGAGCTCCCGCGTGCCCGCTTCGTGGTCGATGATGCCCGCCGTCATGAACAGCGCGGCCTTGAAGGCAGCGTGATTGATGATGTGAAAAAGCGCCGCCAGCACCGCCATGGGGCTACCGATGCCCAGCAGCACGGTGATCAGGCCGAGATGACTGATGGTGGAGTAGGCGAGAATCGCCTTCAGATCGGTCTTGAAGAAGGCGAACCAGGCGCCGTAGAGCAGCGTGATGGTGCCCACCAGCGGCACGATCAGGTGCCAGAGGGCGCTATCCGCCAGCGCCGGGTGCAGCCGCGCCATCAAGAATATGCCCGCCTTGACCATGGTGGCCGAGTGCAGGTAGGCCGACACCGGCGTGGGTGCTGCCATGGCGTTGGGCAGCCAGAACTGGAACGGAAACTGGGCGGACTTGGTGAACGCGCCAAGCAGCACCAGCGTGAGCATGACCGGGTAGCGCGAATCCTCGACGATCAGCGCGCCGCTCGCCAGTACCGTGTCCATGTCGAAGCTGCCGACGATGTTGCCCAGCAGCAAAAGTCCCGCCAGCAGCGCAAGCCCGCCGGCACCGGTCACGGTCAGCGCCATGCGCGCGCCCTTGCGGGCATCGTTTCTATGCGACCAGAAGCCGATCAGCAGAAACGACGACAGGCTCGTCAGCTCCCAGAACAGCCACAGGAGCAGCAGGTTGTTGGAGAGCGAGATGCCCACCATCGAGGCCATGAAGAGCATCAGAAAGGCGTAGAAACGCCCCACCGGCTCCTCCTTGGAGAGATAGAAATGGGCGTAGAGCAGAATCAGCAGGCCGATGCCGAGAATCAACAGGTTGAAGAGAAGCGATAGCCCGTCGAGGCGAAAGGCCAGTGCCAGCCCAAGCTCCGGCAGCCACTCGGCGAAAAAGCGCATCGGCTCATTGGCGCCGAGGGCGGGAACGAGCCCGAGGGTCAGGCCCAGTGCCACGGCGGGGGCGATGGCGGTGGCGAGCGAGCACGTCAGGCGGGAACGCCTGCCCGCCAAGACGGGCACCAGCACGCCCAGCAAGGGGAGTAGAGCAATCCAAAGCAGTGTCATCGGGGCATCCAGCACAAAGGGTGTCAACGTGGCCGAGCGCTTTCATGGCGCCTTCAGGCTAGTTCAGTGTAAGCAAACCGCAGGAGGATACCACTTTAAGCCAGTCTTGCGGCTTTAGTCTTAGGCCCGCAAGGGGGATGAGCGCGGTAACGGGCCGTAACCCGCCAAGTCCGTGGACGTGAGACACGTTTGCGTCGTGGCTGCCGCGCAGGAATAATGCCCACGTTTTGACACGGCATCGCGCACGCGCGCCCAAGAGATTGCATACCCCATGAGCACTTCGCTTCGTACCTGGCAGGCGCGGTTCGAGAAACTGCGCAGCAACAAACTCTTCGAGACCTTCGTGATCGCCATCATCGTCGTCTCGGCGCTGGTCATCGGCGCGCGCACCTACGACGAGGTGAGCCGCTTCGAGCAATGGCTCGCCTATCTCGATATGGCGGTGACGTTGTTCTTTCTGGTCGAGATACTGATTCGCATGGCCGCCGAGCCGCGCCTGCGCGACTTCTTCAAGAAGGGCTGGAACATCTTCGATTTCCTGATCGTCACGGCGAGTCTCATTCCGATGGACGAGTCCGAGATGGTGCTGCTGGCGCGCCTTCTGCGCATTTTCCGCGTGCTGCGACTGGTGTCGATGATTCCGGAACTGCAGATGCTGCTCTCTGCGCTGGTGAAGTCGATCCCACGCATGGGCTACGTGGCGCTTTTGATGTTCATCATCTTCTATATCTACGCGGCGATCGGAAGCTTTCTGTTCCACACCGTGGACGAGCAGCTCTGGGGCAACATTGCGCTGGCCATGCTGACGCTCTTCCAGGTGGCGACCTTCGAGAGCTGGGCCACGGCGGTGCTCTACCCGACCATGGAGCAGTTTCCCTATGCCTGGATCTATTTTCTGACCTTCATCTTCCTTAATGCTTTCGTGTTCTTGAACATGATGATCGGCATCGTGCTCGACGTGATGCAGAAGGAGAGCGCCCAGATGGCGCTCGACAGCGGCGAGGGCGAAGAGGCCGAGCTCTCGGCGCTGCGCGGCGACGTCAAGAGCTTGAAGGCGCAGCTCGACCGGATGGAGGCCGCGCTGATCCGTCAGGACGAAGGCGCGGGCAAGCCTTGAACACGCCCCCGGCCCACGGCCGGGGCGCGGTTCAGCGGGCGGAAAAGGCGTAGGTGAGCTTGCCGCGCTCGCTGGTGAGCTTGGTGAGCTCCTCGTTGTCGAAGGCGTCGAGCTGGCCCATCTCCCGGGCGGTGAGCGGGCCGCTGGCGGTCTCGGCGATGAGGGTCTCACCTGGGACGTCTACCATCGCCTGGGCTGCGGCGATCACGGCCTCGGCGTAACCCTCCTTCGTGGTCAGGTCGAAATCTTCGAGCGACAGACGCTCGGCCAGCCACTGTCCCCAGTAGAACTCCAGAAACGGCGGCGGGGTGTCGGGCTTTGCATAGCCCACGCCGCGGGTGAAGTAGACCAGCGAGCGGAAGGGATCGTCCACCTGATGTGCCCGGCCTAGCTGCTCCGGCAGCGCTTCGACGCCGATCGGCCCACTCGGCGCATCGAGCCACACCTGACGCTCGGCCTGCATCCTCTCCCAGAACGCCGCCATGTCGGCCAGGTCGCTGTAGTCGTCGGTGATGCGCACCGGCATCACGAAGGACGCGCCCTGCACGTCGATGTAGTTGCTGAAGGTATGGTGGCCGTCGGTCAAGTAAAGCTCACCGTTGGGGGCGATCACGGCAGTCTTCATGTCGCCGAGGTGAGTGCCGAGGGCATCGCTGCAGTCGAAGCTTGCCCCGTCGTCGAGGCTGGAGGCGTCATCGAAGCGGGCGATGTCGCCCTGGCCGCCCGTTTCGCAGTATTCATCGAAAAGCTTTTCGCGATCGAGGGCAAAGCGACCCTGCTTGTAGTCCATCTGCCGGTAGCCGAGCGCCGGCTGGGTCGGGTGCAACTCTCCCAGCACGACTTCGCGAATCATCGGGGAGGGCGCCTCCTGCGCCCAAAGCGGAGTGGCGCTCAACAGCGCCAGCAGGCCAATCGTCTTCTTCATCGTGTCTCTCGCAGGTTTGAACCGCGCCTATCCTGAGGGGAAACGATGACAGGGGCGTGACGGTGGCACGCAGGTCGCACCAATGAAAAGGGCGGCCCATGGGCCGCCCGATCGGTCGATGCCTGCGTCATTCCGGCAAGGCGTAGACCACCACTTGATCACCGACGTGATCTTTCAAAATGGTGTTGCCACCGGCAACGAACGCCACGTACTGGCGGCCCTGGTACTCGTAGACGGCGGGATTGGCGACCACCGGGGCCTGGGCCTGGTCCGACCAGAGCTGCTCGCCGGTATCGAGTGAGTAGGCGCGCACCTTGGCGTCCATCGAGGCGCCGATGAAGATCAGGCCACCGGCGGTGACCGCCGGGCCGCCGATGGTCGGCGAACCCCAGCTTTCCGGCATGAAGAAACCGAACTGCTGCGAGGCGCCGACCGGGCCACGCCACTTGACCTCGCCGGTGGTCATGTCGATCGCCACCAGCTCGCCGAAAGGTGGCTCCCAGCAGGGCATGCCCAGCCAGTTCAACGCCACTTCCAGGCGCATGCCGTAGGGTGCACCTTCTTGCGGAGAGAAGCCGCTTTCGTTGCCGGAGCCGCTGTCCGCCTCCTCATAGGCCTCGCGGTTGAAGAGCTTGACGTACTGCACGATGTGCGAGGTATTGACCACCGCCGTCTGGCTGACCGGATCGAAAGCCACGCCGCCCCATTGAACGCCACCGGCGCTGTCCGGGTAAGCAAGCGTGCCTTCGCCCTGGGTGGTGGGCGGGGTGTACATGCCTTCGTACCAGAGATCGTCCCAGAGGGCGGAGCACTGGCCGAAGCTTGCGACATCCGCCAGCGCCCACACCTCGGGTTTGCGGGACTGGTCGAGAAGCGGCGCAGGCAGGGTGGGGAAGGGTTGGGTGGGCGAGTAGACCTCGCCTTCGACGTTGCCGTCGCCGCCGGGCACCTCGCGCTCCTCGATCGGCCAGACGTCCTCGCCGGTCTCGCGGTTGACCACGAACAGAAAGCCCATCTTGGTCGCCTGCATCAGCGCCGGGATCTCTTCGCCATCGACGGTGATATCCATCAGCGTCGGTGCGGCATTGATGTCGTAGTCCCAGATGTCGTGGTGTACCCACTGGCGCGACCAGACCACCTCGCCGGTCTCGATGTCGAGCGCGGTGGTCGAGGTCGCCAGCGGCACTTCTTCGGTGCGGTTGCCGCCCCAAAAGTTCGGTGAGGGCGAGGCGATGGGCAGATAGACCAGCCCTAGCTCCTCGTCGGCGCTCATGTGAGTCCAGACGTTGGCGGTGCCGCTTCGCTCACGCATTTCCGGGGTCAACGCCTCGAACGTCCATTCACGCTCGCCGGTACGCGCATCGATGCCGAACACCGTGCCCGCCGGCGTGACGCTTTCCGCCCAATCCTTGCCGGCCCAACCTACGATCAGGCGATCGCCGACCACCGTGGGTGGCTGCAGAAGCGAAAGTGGCCAATTCTCGAGCTTGTCATTCCAGTCGTTGATGTTCAAGACGCCGCCGTCGGCAAAGCCTTCGCACAGCTCGCCGCTGTCGGCGTCCAGCGCGAAGAGCTGGGCGTCCATGGTGCCGAAATAGACGATCTTCTGGCACATCTCGCCATCGACCGGTTCATCCGCCTCCCAGTAGGCGACGCCGCGGCTCTTGAGCGCCGGCTGGGTCAGGGTTTCTTGGCTCGACTGAGTATCGAATTGCCAGCGCTCGTCGCCGGTGGCCGGGTCGAGCGCGAACACCCGGTACATCGGCGTGCCGATATAGAGTGTGTCGTTGGCGAATACCGGCGTGGCCGACCACACCGTCGGGGCGTGGTCACCGGAGCCATCGGAAACATCGCCGGTATGAAACTCCCACGCCTTCTCGAGATCCGCGACGTTATTCGCCGTGATCTGATCCAGCGGGCTGTACTTCTGGGCGTTGAGCTGACCGTGGAAGCTGTCCCAGACAGCCCCTTCCGGCACCAGCGGAATCGGCGGCGCGGCGTCTTCTGGTGTTGTCGCTTCAATGGTGCTCTGCTGTTGTTCGCTGTTCGAGAGGTCGTTCGCGGACGCAGGCTGCTCCTTGGCCAGCAGCGCTGACGGCGCCAGCAGCAGCGTGAAAAGCGCCAGCGGGGTCAGGAACCTGATGGAGCGTGAGCGAAGGTGCAGCGGGATAATGTCGTCAGGCATGGGGTATCTCACGAGCGAAAGGCGTTCGAAGGGGCGGGGCTTGCAAGATCGATGATCCAGCCGATCAGGCCGATTACCATCGCCACACACAGAAGCCACTGGTGAAGCAACAGCGCGGCAAAGAACGTGCCGGCCAGGCCCAGCAGGATCAGAACGCGAAGGATGACGAGACCCGCGCCGCGGTTGAGTTTGAAAAGCGCAAGTGAAGCACCGGCAAGCACCACGCAGGCCAGGAGGGCGACCAGCGCGCCGAGCGTGCCGGTCACTCCCGTCAGCGGCGTCAAGTACGCGTAAAGCGCGATGAGTAGCCCGACGAGCGCCGATACGAGCAGTAGCCCCGCGCCCAGACGGCGCCTTTGCAATTGTGGCATTGCGATGATTTCCCTGAAGTATGGTTTTCGATGTTTAATTAGTTAGCCGACAACCTTTTAAGTTTAGCAGAGGTTAAGTGCTGCGCTCGTCGAATATTGCTCGTGCACGCCTGCGGATCTGGATGACGGCGACGCTGCGCCTTGAGTTTTGAGGTGGTTGGTCTTTAATGGGCGTTTCAGTCACACCGAGGAAAATCTATGCGCTCGGCACGAATCCTCCTCGCTCTCGCCGTGGGGCTGGCCGGGTTGCTGACCGCGCTGGCCTCGACGGAGGCCTTCGAGCCGCGTCTGGTGCGCCTCGAAACCCAGCGCGCGCTGCCCTCGCTCGACGCCGCCCTTGCCGGAGAAAGCGCCGAGATCAACGCGGTATTTCTTCACTACGCCGACGAACCGGCGCTATGGATGAACGCCCATCTGGCGCTCGAGCGCTTTGGCGGCGCCGCTCGCGAGACGCTGCTCTCCTATGCGTATCTCCCTGCCTTCCAGGACGTGCTCGCCCGCTTCGGGCCGGAGGCGCTCTTGCCGATCGTTTACTACCGCGAGCACGATGTGGCCACGCTCAAGGCCAGCCGCTGGTGGAACGAGGCCGATGACACGCCGCTGGCGCCTGTCGAGTGGAATGCGAACCAGCGCGGGCTGATGGGCATTGCGCTGCTGGCGGACGAGGGGCATGCGCTGTTGAACCAGTTCGCGGTGGATAGTGACAACGAGATTCACTGGCTGCAGAGCGAGCGCGTCATTACCGGCGTGGGGGATTTCTTCACCAGCGGCGTGCGTGGCCTGGAAAGTCGGTGGCGCCGGGATGAAGCGATCGGCGCGGCGGATATGGGCTGGGCAGGGGTCGATCTGCTCTTGATGGCGAGCACAGTGAAGGTGCTGCGCGCCGGGCGTCTCGCCCGTGGCGCACGGGTGGGGGGCGTCGAAGCCCGCGCGACGCAAACCGGCGCTCGCTCCGGCGCGCTTGCCGGCACCGCCCGCTTTGCCGCGCTGCCCAGAGCTGCCAGACTCGCCGCGCTCACCGCCACCGCCTACGTCGTGATCCGCCATCCGTCGCTGATCAGCGCGCTCGGCGCCAACCTCGCCCGCTGGCTTGGCCTGCCCGCCTGGCTTGGGCAGTTCGCCCTTTGGCTGGTCGTGCTGCTGCCGGCGCTGATCATGCTGCGGGTTCTGTGGCGCTTCGTGCTGGCGCCGCTTTCATGGGCCGTCGCGCTATTGCTGCGTCATTCGAAACGCCCGATCGAATAGCTCGACCCCGCCCATCTGCCCGCCTTTCATGATGACGGGTAAGCGGCGGGCATCATGGAGGTTGGCGGCACAGATCGGCACGCCGTCGGCCAACGGCCCCAGGTAGTCGATGCTTTTAGGCGCCAACTGGCGAAGGGCCAAACTCGAGGTATCGCCGCCGGCCACGAGGAGCGTGCCCACCGGTGCCGTCTCGACCAGCGAGGCGATCAGTTCGGCGCAGCGCCTGGCCAACTCGAGGGGGCTCATGCCGTGGGCGGCGTCCTCGTCGAGAACGGCAAGCGTTGCCTGGCCTTGTCGCAGGTGAGCGGTGATCCGTTCGCGTTCGGCATGGCAGCCGCTGGCAAGCTGCCGCGTTGAAAGGGGGATCTTGACCAGCCGATGCGCTGCAGCGACCTGGGCGGCGGTGACCGCGGAGCGGCTGCCAGCGAATACCAGAAGCGGCGCGGGCAGGTGCGAAGGTAACGCGACCTCGGCGTGCTGCGGATACAGCGCCTGAACCACGCTGCTCGCTCCGACCCAGAGCCTGGGGCAGGGGCCCGAGCCGAAACGCTGGCCGATGCGCGCCAGGTCGCGGCTTTCCAGCGCATCACAGAGAAGCGGGCCGTCCGGTACCGGCGTCGAGGCGTGAAGCCCTTCGCGATCCAGCAAGACCACGTGATCGAGCCCCATGGCGGCGAAGTGCAGGCGCAGGTCCGATTCGATCATGGGCGTGACCGGGTGGCGCTGCATCACCGGGTGGCGGTCGATGCGGTAGGTGCGGCCATCGCTTGCGCGGGCGAACAGATGGCCGAATACGCAGTAGCGCCCGAGGCTTGGCTGGCCGCCGACGATCAGCGTCGCCTTGGGCGCCAGGCGCTCGGTGAGCGCGCGGATCGCCGTGGCAATGTTGCCCGTCGAGACGCTGCTGTCGAAGGTCGAGCAGACTTTCAGGTGAATGACCTCCGGGCGATGGGCAAGAAGCCGTTCGCCAATCTCGGCCATTTCGCGGGCGATCGCCTGCTGACCCATGCTGCGCGCGGCGGTGGCGATGCCGAAGGCGTCGAGATCCGCCACTTCCTCGGGGGAGGGCGGCGACAGGTAGAGCCGCGCCTTGAGCCCCGCCCGGCACAGCGTGGCGAGCGTATCCGACGCGCCGGTAAAGTCGTCGGCAATGAACACGTAGCGCATGGTCAACGCCCGCCGAAGAAATCGAGCGCCTCGCCCAGCGCCGGGCGGCCCGCTCGCGCCAGCGGCTCGCCGGCTTCGATGCTTTGCCACGCCTGCTTGAGGCTCGCCACCCCCGCCGCCGGCCCGCTCGGGTGGGCCAGAATGCCGCCGCCGGCGAGGAACATGAAATCGGCGCTTCGGGTCTTTTCGAACGTCAGTTGCAGGGTGCCCGCCCACTGGCCGGAGGAGAACACCGGCATGACGCGGTCGTCGGTGCCACCGAGCGCGGTGAGCGAAAGCCTCGCGGCGTGGGCGACCTCGTCGGTTGAATCGGCGAACTTGCCGGCCATGCCGTGAACGTGTAGATGGTCGATCCCCGCTAGCCGATAGAGCGTCTGATAGGCGGCGATGTTGATGCCGAGCGCCGGGTGCCGGGCGAAGGCGCCGAAGCCGTTGCGGTGGCCGTGAATGGCAAGCGGGGTCGAGGCGCGCAGGCTCTGCATCGCCGAAAGCCCGCACCAGTTGAGGCTCGCCATCACACAGCTGCCGCCCTCTTTCTGGACGTGGTCGGCGTGGCGGCGCATGGCGTCGAGCTCGTCGGTGATGTTGAAGGCGACCATGACGTCGCGCCCGCTGCGCTCGCGATAGCGACGCACGCGCTTCATCACGGCGCTGACGCGCGCCTCGACCGGCGCGTGAGGATGGTTGCCGGCGATTTCGTCATCCTTGATGAAATCCACCCCGACCTCGCAAAGCGTCTCGACCAGTTCGGCGATCTCCTCGGGGCTCAGGCCGATGTTGGGCTTCAGGATGGTGCCGAACAGCGGCCGCCCGACGACGCCGAGCGCCTCGCGCGTGCAGGCCACGCCCAGCGCCGGGTGCAGGTAGCGATCCCGGTAGTCAGGGCGTAGCGTGAGCGCCGTGAGGCGAAGCCCGGTCAGCTCGCCCAGATCGAACAGGTTGCCGGCCACCGTCGCGGCAAGCGTTGGCAGGTTCACCCCGACGTTCTCCTCCGGGTACTCGATCTCGACCGCCGCGCGCCGCCAGGGCCCCTGGACGCCCTTGCGCTCTAGGTAAGCGCTGGGCAGGCTGGGCGCTGCGCGCTCCTCTATCACCTCGACCCGGGTCACTCGCGCGCCGAAGCGCGCCCGCAGCGCCTCGGTTTCGCCCTGGATCTTGACGAACGTGCCCGAGCTCTGCTCGCCGGCCATCGTCTGCGCCACCTCGGCGGGGTCGTAAGGCGTTTCGATCTCGTAGTGGGCGCGAATCACGGTTGTTTCTCCCCGAGGTTCGGGAAGGGGCGCACCGGGTCACGGCCGTCCCAATGTTCCGACGCTTCGCGAATTCGGCGAAACATGTCGCCCTTCGGGCCGAGCACTTCGGAAAGCTCGATGACCGTACCCGGGTGATACTCGCGATCAAAGTAGGCGAAGCGGCCATTGGCGCCGACCTCGCCGCTCATCTTGACGTGGTGGCCGCGCGCCTGCATGGCGGCCAGATCCGCATCGTAGGTTTCCGTCCAGAAGGCGACGTGCTGAAGGCCGGTGTGACCCGCCGCCATGAAGTCTCGATACATCGAGGGGGCGTCGTTGCGCGTCTGGATCAGCTCCACTTGGATGAAACCGGAGTTGGCCAGCGCCACCGAGTTGTGCACCTCGAAGGAGTCGCCGTCGTAGGTGTAGTTCTCGATGGGCACGCGCGGGTTGTAGAAGAAAGGCCCGACGCCCATAACGTCGGTCCAGTAGACCATGGCCTGCTCGATATCGGTGACTACGTAACCCAGCTGGCGAATATTGCCTAGAAATTGGCTCATGACGTTTCCTACATGACGAGGTTCGGCAGCCACGTGGAGAGCGCGGGCACCAGCGTGACCAGCGCCAGGGCGGCGAACAGTGAAAGATAGAAGGGGGCGACGCCGCGAACGACCGTGGCAAGCGGCATTTTGGTGATGATCGATACCATGTAGAGGCTCATGCCCACCGGCGGCGTCAGAAGCCCGAGCATCAGGTTGAGCACGAATACCACGCCGAGCTGCTCCGGCGGCACGCCGGCTTGCAAAAGCGCCGGTGTGACGATCGGCGCGATGATCAGAATCGCCACGATCGCCTCCAGGAACATGCCCACCACCAGCAGCAGCAGGTTCAAAAGCAGCAGAAGCACCAGCGGGTTGCTCGACACGCCGAGAAGCCACTCACCGGCCAGAGCCGGCACGCGGTCCATGGTCAGCACCCAGGCGAAGAGCGCGGCGCACGCCACCACGAACAGCACGTTGGCGGTCGATAGCACCGTTTCCCGGGTGCAGGTCACGAAGGTGCGCAGCGTCAGCGAGCGGTAGATCAGCACGCCGATCAGCACGGCATAGGCGGTCGTCACGCCCGCTGCTTCGGTCGGCCCGAAGTAGCCGCTGACCATGCCGCCGACCAGCAGCACCGGGGCAAGCAGCGCCGGTAGCGAGATCAGCGTTTTCTGACCAAGCGCCCTCACGCTCGGCTGCACGTCGTCGTGGGGCAGCGAGTAGCGCCGGGCCATCACGGCGATCTGGATCATCAGCGCCGCCGCCACGACCAGGGCGGGCACGACGCCGGCGAGCAGCGCACGAATGGTCGAGACCTCCGCGGCCGTGGCGAAGATGATCAGCGGAATCGAGGGCGGAAAGATCGGGCCGATCGTCGCCGCCGCGATGGTGAGGCCGGCGGCGAAGCGCTGGGTGTAGCCCTGCTGTGCCATCTGGCGAATCTGGATGCCGCCGAGTGCTCCGATGTCCGCCAGCGCCGCCCCGGACATGCCGGAAAAGATCAGGCTGGTGAGCACGTTGACGTGAGCCATGCCGCCGCGAATGCGCCCGACCACCATCCGCATCAGTTCGAACAGGTGCGTGGTGACGCCGGTTGCCCCCAGAATCGATGCCGCCAGAATGAACAGCGGCACCGCCAGAAGCGGCGTGCTGTCGAGGGTATTGATCGCCCGCTGGGCCATGACCGTGAAGGGCAGATCATAAAGCAGGATGACCAGTCCCGCGGAGAGCCCCAGGCTCACCGCTACCGGCGCCCCGATCAGCAGGCAGGCCGCGAAGATCAGCAGTAGCGTCAAGGACATGTCGAATCCCTCCCGCGTGCCAGCCGCCCCAGGCGATAGAGCGATATCACGGCCAACAGGACGATGCTGACCAGCGCCGGCATGTAGAGCCACAGATTGGGGATGCCCAGCGCCGGTGACGCGAAGCGCCCGGCGCGCAGCAGAAAGCGGTAGAAGCCGTAGAGTGTCAGCGTGCAGAACCCGAGCGTTGCCAGCTCACCGAGCGCCAGGCAAACGGTTTGCTTCAGGCCTGAAAGCGCCTCCGCCAGCATCGTGACCGCCACGTGCTGGCCGTGAAACAGCAGGTAGGGCGTGGCCAGGTAGACCATCGACAGCCCGGCGAAGCGCGCGGCTTCATCCGCCCAAGGCAGACCGGTGCTGAACAGGTTGCGGGCGACGACCTGGGCGACCACCAGGGTGGCGATGAGCACCAGAAGCAGCATCGCCACGCCCACACACGCCTCGCTCAGCCGATCAAGGGCTCTGCCCATCAGGGAGTGTTGAGCGCTCATGGCTTAGCGCGTTTCGTCGATCAGCCGGTAGAGCTCGCCGTACTGGTCGTCGAACTCCTCGGCGATACGCGCCTGTACCCGGCTGCGAAAGGCGTCGACGTCCAGACCCTCGTCGACTCCAATGATCTGCATGCCGGCTTCGCTCAGCTGGGCCAGATCGCTCGCCTCGGCCTCCAGCATCGCCTCGGTGGCGCGCTGGCGAACTTCCTGCGCGGCTTCGGCGATCGCCGCCTGGTTCTCCGCCGAGAGCGACTGCCAGGTGTCATCGTTGATCACGATCACCTGCGCGGCGCTGATGTGGCCGGTGAGCATCAGATGGCTCTGCACCTCGTTGAGCTTGGAGGTGACCACCACGTTGACCGGGTTTTCCTGGCCCTCGACCACGCCGGTGGCCAGCGCCGTCGGGACCTCCGACCAGTCGATGGGCACCGGAATCGCCCCCATGCCTTCGACGGTCGCCATGTAGATCGGGAAGGGAATCGAGCGGATCTTGACGCCGTTCAAGTCATTCGGCGTGAGGATCTCCCGATTCGCCGTCAGGTGCCGGGTACCGAAGTAGAAGGCGTAGAGCAGACGCACCCCGGAAGCGGCCGCGAGCTCTTCGTTGAGCGTGCTCATCACCGGCGAGTCGACGTCCATCACCGCCATCAGATGATCCACGTCGCGGTAGAGATACGGCGTATCGAAGGCGGCAAAGGGCGCGTAGAGCGAGCCGATGGCGCCGGCGG
Organism: Vreelandella malpeensis; assembly: GCF_020622355.1. Classification (GTDB taxonomy): domain Bacteria; phylum Pseudomonadota; class Gammaproteobacteria; order Pseudomonadales; family Halomonadaceae; genus Vreelandella; species Vreelandella malpeensis. Next base: position 241,726 of record NZ_WHVL01000004.1, read on the forward strand.
TGTTGTGGGAGATTGCGATGGAGCCGGTCGAGACCGCCTCGGCGAGCTCCTGAAGGCGCCCTAGCTGGGAGTTGGGATAGATCTCGACGGCGACCTCGCCGCCGGTTTTTTCCTCGATCGCCTCGGCCAGCCACTCGGCCTGCATGCCGGCGATGGAGTTGGGCGTGTGCATGTGCCCGTAGCGTAGCGTGACGTCCTGGGCGAAAGCGTTCGAGAGGGCGAAGGCGGACATGCCTGCGACCAATGCGAGATGGCGAGGGCGAATCAGTTTGTCTAGCATTGTTATTCTCCGAAAGCGTGATTGTTTTTTATTGTTCTGTAGCCAAGTGTTTTCCACCTGCTCACGACTTGAAGGCTAGGGCAGCTCTTCTCTTCATAGCAATGAGAAATTCATGATGGTTTTTGATGTAAAACGTCCCCTGATACCCGATATTGCGGCGGCGGCCGGGGTCTCCACGGCCACCGTCGACCGGGTGCTCAACCGTCGGCCCGGCGTGCGTAAGGCGACGCTCGCCCGGGTGCTCAAAGCCGCCGTCGAGGTGGGTTATCTTGAAGAGGAGGAGCTCAATCGGCGCCTTGGCCCCACGTTCGCCCGGGTGGTGTTCCTGCTTCCCCAGGGCACCAATCCCTACCTCACCGGGCTCAATGGCTACGTTCGCGAGATGGCGCAGCAGTCCGTCGAGCCGTTGAAAGTGAGCAGCCATTTCATCGAAAGCTTCAATCCCGAGGCGCTGGTACAGGCGCTCCGGCGCTACGGCCGATTGGCGGACGTGGTGGTCTTCATGGCCATCGAGCATCCTAAGGTACGCCAGGTGATCGACGAACTGACCGGAGCCGGCAAGCGCGTCGTCACCATCATTTCCGATCTACCAACCTCGAGCCGCAGCGCCTATATCGGCATCGACAACTTCGCCGCCGGGCGCACCGCCGCTCGGGTCATGGGCCGTTTTTGCACCGCGCCCAAGGGCAAGCTCGCGCTGGTCGCGGCGAGTCGTGCCTACCGCGCCCACATGGAGCGCGAGATGGGGTTTCTGGCGCTGGTCGAGGAGAGCTTTCCTCATCTTGGCGTGATCGGCCCTCAGGAGGGTCACGACAACCGCGACGAAAACTACGTCAACACGTGTCGCTTGCTCGAGCGCCATCCGGATCTCGTGGGGATCTACAACGTCGGTGGCTCATCGGACGGTATCGGCCGAGCCCTGCGCGAATCCGGGCGCGAGAGGCAGGTCTGTTTCATGGGCCACGGGCTAACGCCGGACACCCGCGCGATGCTGGTCGACGGCATCATGGACATGGTCATCACGCAAAGCCCCGCCGCCATCTACAGCTGCGCGATCGAGGTGGCCAGCGGCGATGTCCTTAATAGCAGCGCCGTGGCCATGGAGATCTATTTTTCGGAGAATTTGCCGCCTACGTGATGCAAGCGACCTTGCCGGTAGAGATCACCAGCGTCATTTCAAGGCGGCACGTTCGACCATGGTCGCGCGTGCCGCCAGAAGAGGCCAGATGATGCGCCTCATGCCGTCACGAAGCGCGGTCGCAGGGTGAAGCGCCAGAGTATCAAGGTCAGTGCGAGCACCAGGGTTAGGCTCCATGGCGTCGACAGCGTCGGCGAGAGAATCATGGCCAGGCTCACGCCCAGAAAGAGCGCGCGTTCGAACCAGGAGAGCTTGCCGTTCATCCAGCCCATCAGGAATACAGCCCAGGAGAAGGTGGCCAGCAGCATGCCGGCGGCGCTCACGCCGATCTCGAAAGCCGTGCCTTGCCAAAGCACGTTGGGGTCATTGATGAAGCCGAAAGGAACGATGAAGATCACCAGCGAGTAGGCGAAGGCCAGAAGCCCGGTCTTGTTGGCATCGGCGTTGGCGATGCCGGCCGCCGCATAGGCACATAGCGCCACTGGTGGTGTGACCATCGACAGCACGCAGTAGTAGAGCACGAAGAGGTTGGCGGCCAGACGGTCGATGCCCAGATCCACCAGGGCGGGAACGAAGACCAGCGAGCCGATGATGTAGGCAGCCACGGTGGGAAGTCCCATTCCCATGATGATGCAGCCGACGATGACCAGCAGCAAAGAGAGATAGAGCTGGCCAGTGCCCGCGTCCGAGAGCAGGCTCACGAACTTGAGGGCGAGATTCGACTGGGTGGCAACGACCATCACCACGCCCACGGCGGCCAGCGGTGCGGAAATCCATGCCATCTGCTTGGCGGTATCGAGTACCGAATCGAACAGCTGGTGCAGGCTGTAGCGGGTCGACTTGCGCAACAGCGGCATGACGAGGGCGGTAACGGTACCCACCAGGGCAGCGTAGGGCGCGGAGTAGCCGACGATCAGGCAAGTGATCATCGCCACCGGCGCGAGCAGCAGATGCAGGCGTGGCAGAACCGGAGCGATATCCAGGAGCTCGGATGGCACGTTGCCGATGCCGAAGCGGCGCGCGCGCAGGTCGACGATCACGTAGAGCGCGAAATAGAACGCCGCGGAAGGAATCAAGGCGGCCGCGGCGATCGTGCCGTAGGAGATGCCCATCATGTCCGCCATCACGAAGGCGGCCACCCCCATGATGGGGGGCATCAACTGCCCGCCGGTCGAGGCGATCGCCTCCGTGGCCGCGGCCTGGTCCTTGGAGTAGCCGGCGCGGTTCATGATCGGAATGGTCAGCACCCCGGTCGATGTCGTGTTGGCGATCGCCGAGCCGGACACCATGCCGAACAGGGCGGAGCCTACCAGCGCCATCTTGGCCGCCCCTCCTTTGAGGCGCGCCGTCATGCGCATCGCCAGGTCGATGAACAGGGCGCCGCCGCCAGTAAAGGTGAACACCGTGCCGAAAAGAACGAAATAGAACACGAAGTTGATCGCGGCGGTCGCCGTGACGCCGAAGATGCCATCGGTCTTCATGCTGATCAGCTCGGCCATCGTCGAGAGCGAGAAGCCCGGGAAGGCCATCCAGCCAGGAAAGTAGCCGCCGAAGTAGGCGTAGCCGAGAAACGCCAGCACGACCGCCAGCAGTGACCAGCCCACGGCACGGCGCACGGCTTCAAAGATCAGGACGAGGCCAGCCACGTGCAAGAAGAGATCGATGGGCAGGACCGGGTCGATCATCTCGAGGTGGCGCTCGAGTCGGCCGACCTCCAGGTGATAGATCCAGACGAAGGAGATTGATAGCGCAAGGCAGCCAAGATCGACCGTGCGCCCCAGCCAGCGCTTCAGGTCCGGCCCCCAATCGAGCGGGTTGAAAGCGAAGATCAGCGCCACGGACATGTAGACGTGGAAAGTTACCGAGGCCAGAGGCGACGACGGATTGAAGAAGTGCCTGAGTAGATAGATGACATAGGTGAAAGAGAGGCCTATCTGCAGGGCGCGCAGCAGCATCGGATAGGAAAGCAGGCCGGACGGTTTCAAGAGACGTACCTCGCAATGTTCGCCGTGATGAACGCTCGGCGCCGCCGCAAGAGTCTGCAGCGGCGCCGTGCATGGTGGTGCTGGGTATCGCCGGGACGTGACTATTCGATCCAGCCACGCTCACGGTAGTAGCGGGCTGCACCGGGATGAAGCTCGAGCACCGCCTGGTCGGCCTGGGCGCCGGCTTCGGGGTCCCAGCCGGCCAGCGGCGGGAAGGCATCGGCCAGTTGGTCGCGGGCTTCGACCATGGCCTGGGTGATCTGGTAGGCAATCTCGTCGTCCATGTCGGCGCCGACGATCAGGATGGTCGGAGTGTTGGAGGTGAAGTAGTCGCTATCCAGACCCTGGTAGCTGCCCTCCGGCAGAGTGATGCGCGGAACGCCCACCTCGGTCATGTGATCGAGCACGGTATCGGACATGGGAACGAAGACCAGGTCGCTGGTGAGTGCCAACTCCTGCATGGTGGCCTGGCCGATCGGGGCGTTCTCGATATACACGTCCGCCGTGCCGTCACGCATCATCTGGGCGATCTGAGCGGTACTGATCTGATTGATCACACCACGGCTGCGCATCTCGTCGAGGCTGGTACCCAAGGCTTCGAACATGTGGTCGGCGAGAATCGGCACCTGGGAGCCGGTCGGCTTGAGAACGAACCGCGGAGGCCGCTCGGCGTTGACCATGTCATCGAAGCTGGTTTGTCCCGTGCGCTCGACGTAGGCACGTCGGGCGGCGACGGTGACATAGGCGGCCTGTAGCCCACCGATCAGCGTGCGCAGGTTTTCTGCGGCACGGCCTTCGAACGCCTCACCGATGCCGTCACGAGCCCAGAGCGCTGCGCTGGCGCTGGCGAAGCCAATATCCGCTGAACCCTGGCCCACGGCGAGCGGGTTCATCATGCCGCCGCCTCGCGGCAGCACGTCGGCACTCAGTGAGTAATTTCCTTGGGAGCGATCAATGATGTCGCCTACGGCGGAACCATAGGCGTACCAGCCGGTGCCAGGGTCTTGCGAGATGATCCGCACCGTGGCGTCTTCGGCCAAGGCCGAGAAAGAAGTGGCGGCCAGGAAAGTGGCTAGCGCGGCGGTTTTGAAATGCTTCATTTCTTCTCCCAAGCGCCTTTGAAGACGCTGAAAATTATTGTGTATGCGGGCTTGGCGTGACTCGGTGTAAGTAGTAGCGCTGAGGCGATCCGATAACGATGCAGTCAAGGCGTGCTCACCCGCAGGAAACAAGCGGACCGTCAATCAAAGCGAGCGTTTAGGAGAGTGCGGAGTGACGACTTGAGTCACTAATGTGTATTAATTGATTGAATCGTGCATTTATACTTTCGATTATGCGACTAAAGCCAATCCTTTAAATGGTATATTTTTATACTAAATTCATAGCATTGGGATTACTGGAAGTAGCTATATAAGGAGTGGTGAAAGGTTTTTCGTACGTTTAGATAATATTGATATCTAGAAGTGATCGCTTTGATCAATAGGTGTTCAAGCCTTGGGATGTTTGCAAGCCGGGCTGGTTCTTGCTGCCAACCCGGCTGGAATTGATCAAAGCGGCGTCTTGCTCGCTTCCCCCGAAACCTCGCGCACTAGCCGTGGCATCAGAAAGCCCGGCAGGTGGCTGCGCAGCCGCGATACCAGCGTGCGCGCCTCATCATCCGGTACGTCGAAGTGCGCTGCGCCCTGAACCGGGTCGAGCACGTGCAGGTAGTAGGGCAGGATGCCGGCCTCGAACAGCCGTTCGGAGAGCGCGGCCAGCGTGGCCACGTTGTCGTTGACGCCGCGCAGCAGCACGCTCTGGTTCAGAAGCGTCACCCCGGCCTTTTTGAGGCGCGTGCAGGCATCGACCACCGTTTGGTCGATTTCGTTGGCGTGGTTGATGTGCAACACCATGACCTTTTGCAGCCGCGTGGCGTTGATCCAGCCGAGCAGGGCGTCGTCGACACGGTCGGGGATCACCACCGGCAGGCGGGTGTGGATGCGCAGGCGCTTGAGGTGGGGAATGGCTTCGAGCTCGCCGACCAGCCAGCCAAGCTGGCGGTCGCTCGCCGCCAGCGGGTCGCCGCCGGAGAGGATCGCTTCATGAATGCTGTCGTCACCGCGCAGGTAGTCGAGCGCCTCCTGCCACTGGGCGCGGGAGGGCGAGTTGTCGGCGTAGGGGAAGTGGCGGCGAAAGCAGTAGCGGCAGTTCACCGCGCAGGCGGGGCTTGCGATCAGCAGCACGCGGCCTGCGTACTTGTGGATCAGCCCCCTGGCAGGGCGGTGCTGCGCCTCTTCCAGCGGGTCGAGCACGTAACCCTCGGCGCTTCGCGTCTCCTCCTCCAGTGGCAGAACCTGGCGCAGCAGCGGGTCGTCGGGCGCCTGGCGGGCGATGCGCGCAAGATAGGCTTCCGGCACGCGCACCTCGAACAGCACGTGGCCGGCCCGGGCGCCGTCGAGCAGGCGAGCGTCGAGCCCCAGGCGCTCGAGCAGTTGACGGGGATCGCGAATGGCGCCGGAGAGCTGGCGCTGCCAGGGGGCGGCCGCGTCGGCGCCGGGCTCGAGGCGAGCCGCGGCAATCATCATGTTCTCCTGCAAAAAAGGGCTCCTTCGGGTTATCATGCGCCCACTTGATGAAAAGCGCTTGCCCGGCAAGCGCTTTTACGCGCTTACTCTAGCAACGGATGATCGAGAGACGATATGGCGAACTATTCTACCAATGAATTCAAGGGCGGTTTGAAAGTAATGCTCGACGGCGATCCCTGCTCGATCGTCGAGAACGAGCTGGTCAAGCCGGGCAAGGGTCAAGCCTTCAACCGCGTGAAGCTGCGCAACCTGATGACCGGCCGCGTCGGCGAGCGTACCTTCAAGTCCGGCGACTCCCTGGAAGGCGCCGACGTCATGGATCTGGAAATGGAGTATCTCTACACCGATGGCGACATGTGGCACTTCATGAAGACCGATGGCTCCTTCGAGCAGTACGCGGTGGAGAAGAAGGCGCTCGGCGATACCGAGAAGTGGCTCAAGGAGCAGGTGCCCTACACCATCACCCTGTGGAACGACAAGGCGATCTCGGTGACGCCGCCGAACTTCATCGAGCTCGAAGTGGTGGAAACCGATCCGGGCCTCAAGGGCGATACCGCTCAGGGCGGCTCCAAACCGGCCACGCTCTCCTCCGGCGCGGTGGTGCGCGTGCCGCTGTTCATCAATCAAGGCGAAGTGCTCAAGGTCGATACCCGTTCCGGCGAGTACGTTTCTCGCGCCTGATCGGGCGTCTCCAGCCGGTTACGGCTGACGGGCTTACAAGGCCACGCTACGGCGTGGCCTTTTCATTGGGAGTGACACGATGACTATCGAGTGGCGGCCCACCGCCGAGATCGAGACGCTCAAGGCTCGAGCAATGCTCACGGCCCGAGTCCGGGCGTTCTTTGCCGAGCGCGACGTGCTCGAGGTGGAAACCCCGGTGCTGGGCCAGGGCGGCAGTACCGACGTGCATCTGGTGTCGCTCTCGACCCGGGCGCGTACCGACACGGGCCAGCATACTCTGTGGCTGCAGACCTCGCCGGAATTTCACATGAAGCGCCTGCTCGCTGCCGGTAGCGGGTCGATCTTCCAGCTCGCCAGAAGCTTTCGCGATGGCGAAGTAGGGGGGCGCCATAACATCGAGTTCACCATGCTCGAGTGGTACCGGCCGGGAATGTCGCTCGAGGCGTTGATCGACGAAACCGCCGCGCTGGTAATGGCGGTGGCACCGCACCTGGCAAGGCCGGTGACGCGCTACCGCTACCGGGCGCTGTTTCATGAACAGCTGGCGGTCGACCCGTTCACCACGTCGCTGGACACCCTGCGCCGCCTGGCCGCCGAGCGGGGCCAGATGTCGTCCCAGAGCCTGACCGACGAGAGCCGCGAGACCTGCCTCGATCTCTTGATGGGTCTGGTGATCGAGCCGACCCTGGGGCGCGACGAGCTCTCCGTGGTGGTGGACTACCCGGCGAGCCAGGCGGCGCTCGCCAGACGCCATCAGGACGACGACGGGCAGTGGGTGGCCTCGCGCTTCGAGCTCTATCTTGACGGGGTGGAGCTTGCCAACGGCTACGACGAGCTGACCGATGCCGATGAGCAGCGCCTGCGCTTCGAGCAGGACAATCAGGCGCGTCGTCGCCTGGGCTTCCAGGAAGTGGACGTGGACGAGCGCCTGCTGGCAGCGCTCGAGCACGGCATGCCCGAAGGCGCCGGCGTGGCGCTGGGCCTGGATCGCTTGATCCAGCTCGCCCTCGGCAAGGCGCGCCTGGAAGATGTGCTGGCCTTCGCCACGCCGCGCTGTTGAGTCAGGCGCGGATGCGCTTGAGCAGAAACACCAGCGGTACCGCCACAAGGTAGATCAGCCCCAGCCAGGTGAAGATATCGTTGAAGGCGAGCACCTGGGCCTGCTGGGCGACCCGCTGGGCGATCAGACCGATCGCCGCCTGATGCGCATCGGCAACAGAGCCCGTCAGCAGCGCCTCGTACTTGGCAATTTCCGCCACCACCACATCGCGGCTGGTGTCGATGGCCGGAATCAGCTGGTTCCAGTGGAAGTCCTCGCGAATGTCGCGCACCGTGTCCAGCAGCGCCAGCCCCACGGCGCCGCCTAAGTTGCGCATCACGTTGAAGAGCCCGCTGGCATTGCCCACCTCCGCCGGGGGGAGGGTGCCGAGCGCGATGCGCGAGGCGGGGATGATGCACATGATCAGCCCCATGCCGCGCACCACCTGGGGCAGGCAGAACTGCCAGAAGCCGGACGCCACGGTAAGGTTGGCGTTCATCATCGTGCCGACCCCGACCAGCAGAAAACCCGCGAACAGCAACAGGCGCAGATCCACGTGGTTGGTGGCCTTGCCCACCAGCGGTGCGCAGAAGAACATCGTCATCCCGGTGACGAACATCACCTGGCCTATCTGGAGGCTCGAGTAGCCGCGCACGTAGCCGAAGAACAGCGGCATGATGTAGACCAGCCCGTAAAGCGCGATGCCGACGATGAAGCCCATGCCCGCGCCGATGGCGAAGTTGCGGTTGGCGAAGGCGCGCAGATCGACGATCGGATGCGAGCTTCTCAGGGTTCGGATGAAGAACCATGCGCCGGCGACGACACACAGCAGGCTGAACGCGACGATCTCGCGGCTGGCGAACCAGTCATCCCCCGGGCCCTCTTCCAGCACGAACTCCAGCGAGCCGAGAAACAGCGCGATCAGCGCAAGGCCCAGCACATCGAGCCGGCGCGCGAGCGAGTGGTCGGGCTTGTCGATATCCAGAAAATTCCAGGCCGCCCAGCACACCAGGATGCCGGGAATCACGTTGGCCAGAAAAAGCCAGTGCCAGCTGTGGGTCTCGGTGATATAGCCGCCAACGGTCGGGCCGATCGAGGGCGCCATGGTCACCACCATGCCGATCACCGCCTGCACGCTGCCCATCACCCGGCGGGGGAAGATCGAGAAGCTGATCGCCTGCGTGATGGGGATCATCGCCCCGCCCATGAAGCCCTGGATCGCTCGCAGCACGATCAGCTGCTCGATGGAGCCCGCCAGCGCGCAGCCCAGACTCGCCAGGGTGAAACCCGCGCAGGAGAGGGTAAAGGCAACCCGGGTCGACAGGATGCGCATCAGCATGCCGGAAAGCGGAATCATCACGATCTCGGCGATCAGGTAGGAGGTTTGCACCCAGGAGATCTGATCCTGACTTGCCGACAGGCCGGATTGGATCTCGTTGAGCGAGCTGGCCACGATCTGGATGTCCAGAATCGCCATGAACATGCCGAACACGGCCGCGATGAAGCCGATGCGCTGAGGCCAGGGCGGCATGTCGGTCGCGTCCTGAGGAAGGGATATCGGCGTGCTCATCGTGCGGGGTCAAGCTCTCGGGTGTCGATCTCGGGAATCGCCGAGAGCCCGGCGCGCAGAAGTCCGAGCGAGTCGGCGGGGCCGGTCACCTCGATTCTCACCGGCACGCGCTGGACGATCTTGTTGAAGTTGCCGGTGGCGTTGTCCTGGGGCAGCAGGCTGAACTCGGTGCCGGTGGCCGGCGACAGGCTATCGACCACGCCCTCGAAGGTAATGTCCGGGTAGGCGTCCAGGTGAATGGCGACCGGCTGGCCGAGGCGAATGCGCTCAAGCTGGGTCTCCTTGTAATTGGCGCTGATGTAGGCCGACTCGATCGGCACGAGCTGCATCAGCGTGAGTGAGGGCTGGGCGAGCGCGCCGACCTTGACTCGCAGATTGCCGATCACCCCGTCGCGCGGGGCGACAATGCGGGTCTTGTCGAGCTGGTGCTGGGCGTAGGCGAGATCCGCTTCGGCGGCCTCCAGACTTGCCTCGGCGCGAGGGATATCGCTTTCGGCCACGGCCAGCTGGCGCTGAGCGGACACCACGCTGGCGCGGCGGCTCGCCAGGTTGGCCTGGGCCACGCGCAGCGCGCTCTGGTCGTCTTCGCGCTGCTGGCGTGAGCCGTAGTTGTTGGCGGCAAGCGAGCTCGAACGGCCCAGGTGCGCCTGGGCCTGATCGACCTCCGCCTGGGTGGCGTCCACCTGGCTCGAGGCCTGATCGATAGCTGCCCGCTGCAGCTCGACCTGGCGCTGGGCCTGGGCGAGCGATGCGGTAGCCACTGCCTGCTGTGCCCGGGCCTGATTCAACTGGTCGCGGTAACCGGCGTCGTCGAGCTGCACCAGCAGGTCGCCGCGCTGGACGCGCTGGTTCTCGCGCACCGCAACGTCGATCACCCGCGCCGCGAGCTCGGCGTTAATCGCGACGCTATCGGTGCGCACGTAGGCGTTGTCGGTATCGATCATGAAACGCCCCACCTGCCACCAGTTCACCGCCCACACGGCAAAGACTGCAAGGGCGGCGATGGCGACGACGAGCACGATCATTCTGCGTCCGCGTTTTCGGGGCTTGGGTGTCGGGCGCTCTGGGGTATTGCCTTCGAGTTCGTGGCTGGCCATGTTGATGTTCGTCCTCGTTAGAAGCATCGGCATTGCGCCGATCATCGCAAGTAGTATAGTGTAATGAAGGTTACACTACATATCTACAGGAATGCGCGTCTCGAGAGGCATATGCTTCTTCGGGTCGAGGTTGGGTCAACGGCGGCGGTTGTCGCTCGATGAAGGAGAAGGCATGGTTCAAGGTGACGCTTGCAGTACGCAAAACGAGCCTTCACAGGCGCCTGGCACGCGCGGTCAGGCGCGACGCGAGCGGCTGCTCGACGCTGCGCGAGATGTCTTTCTGGAGCAGGGCTATGCGGGGGCCAGCGTCAGCGACGTGGTTGCCCGGGCCGGGGGGTCGCTCGCTACGCTCTACAAGCAGTTCGGCAACAAGGAAGGGCTTTTCACCGCGGCGATGGAGCGCCATATCGAAACTGTCTGGGCAGTGCTGGAAGAAGGGCGGCGGGATCGCCAGGCGCCGGAGCAGGTGCTTTGTGAGCTGGGTCGACGCATGCTGCTGCTGGTGTTCGATCCCGGCGTCATCCGGCTGGTGCGCGGGCTCGCGTTCGAGGCCGAGCGCGCCCCGGAGCTTGGTGAGCTATTTCTGGTGCGCGGCCCGGACCACACCCGTCAGGCCCTGGCCGACTATCTGACCGACCAGGTAGAGGATGGCGTGCTGGGCTTGAGTGATCCCCGCGAGGCGGCGGGGATCTTCATGGGCATGCTGCTCGGCGAATGGCACATCAATGCGCTGCTCGGGCGTCGCCTCGACATCGACGAGGCGCGCTGCGATGCCCGAGCCCGGCACTGCGTGGAGATATTTCTGGCCGGCGTCAGGCGGGGTAGGGCGTAAGGCTCGGCGGCTCGCCCAGGCGCTGGCCCATGCGCACCAGCGTCTCCGGCGGATACGCCGAGAAGTCGACCGGGTTCTCGAAGCACATCACCACCGTCGAGCCCAGCTTGAAAAGCCCCATCTCCTCGCCGCGTGCCAGCGTGATCGGACGATCGAAGCGGGTGCGCTCGGGCGTGCCGGAAAGCGGCGTGACCTGGCCCGCCCACACGGTCTCGATGGCAGCGACCACCATGGCGCCTACCAGCACCATTGCAAAGGCCCCACGGGGGCTATCGAAGATGCACACCAGCCGCTCGTTGCGGGCGAACAGGTTGGGCACGTGACGAGCGGTCGCCTGGTTGACCGAGAAAATGCGCCCGGGCACGTAGATCATCTCGCGCAGCGTGCCGTCGAGGGGCATGTGCACGCGGTGGTAGTCACGCGGCGACAGGTAGACCGTGGCGAAGCTGCCGCTCGAGAACTCGGCGGCAAGCTCGGCGTCGCCGCCGAGCAGCGCCTCGACCGAGTAGCGATGGCCCTTGGCCTGAATCAGGGTGCCGTGCTCGATGTTGCCGTGACGCGACAGCGCCCCGTCCGCCGGGCTCAGCAGCCCCTCTTCCAATGGGCGCGCATCCGCTTTCAAGGCGCGGGTGAAGAACGCGTTGAAGTGGCGATAGGCGGTCGGGTCCGGCTCCAGCGCCTGGCTCATGTCGACATCGAAGCGCTTGATGAACGCCTTGATCAGTGCATTTTTGAGCCAAGGCGTTTCGCAGCGAGCGAAGGCGCCGGTCAGCCGCGAGATCGCGTGATGCGGCAGCGGGTACTGGATCAGCGAAAAAATCTTTTGAGATAGCGTCACGTTGGGTTCTTTTCGTAGGTGCTCATCGAGGCCCGGCAAGGGTCGGGCGCTACTTTTCTATCGGCGTGTCGTCACGGTTGCCCCACTCGCCCCAGGAGCCCGCGTAGCCGCGCATGTCAAAGCCTAGAGCCTTGCCGACGAGCCAGGTGAAACTGCTGCGGTGATGGCTCTGACAGTGGGTGGCGATCTCCATGTCCGGGGTGAGGCCCATCGCCTCGAGCTCGGTGACGAGCTCCGCGTAGTCGCGGATGCGCAGCGCCCGCGTGCGATCCATGGCGTCGACCCAGTCCATGTTCACGGCACCGGGGATATGGCCGAGGTGCTTGTTGTTGCCGCGCTCGCCGTCGTACTCCGCCTTCGAGCGCGCATCCCATACGGCGAAGTGGCGCTCGCCGAGCTTCTGCTGGATCTCGTCGCGGGTGATCAGCGTGTGCGGGTTGAGGATCTCGGCGCGGTACTCGGAGGGCGTCGGCAGGGTCTGCTCGGTGCTTTCGTCGAGCCCCTCGTCGCGCCAGGCGTGAATGCCGCCATTGAGATAGGAGTAGCGGGTATGACCGATCAGATCCAGCGTCCACAGAAGCCGCGCCGCCCAGCCGCCGCCCTCGTCGTCGTAGGCCACCACGTGGGTGTTACGGGTCAATCCCAGCGCGCTGAAAAGCTGGGACAGGAAGGCCACGTCCGGCACATCGTTGGGGACGGGGCCCTCGCCGCGCATCAGGTAGCGAAAATCCAGATACACCGCGCCCGGTACATGGCCCTGGCGGTAGCTCTCCGGCGTGGTCGGCACGTCGACGATCAACAGGTCCGGATGATCGAGCGAGGCGGCAAGCGCGCCGGGCTCGACGATCAGGGGCAGCAGGTGGTCTTCGCTCGCGGGGTGGTCAACACTCATGAATCGCTCCTATCGATGCGGCGTAGATATCTTGTTCGGGCTATTGTCAGGCGTTCAGGTCATGTCAGGCGCTCAGGCTGTCGAGGATGCGTCGGTAGCTGGCAAAGCGTTCTGGATGGATCTTGCCTGCCTCAACGGCTTCGAGTAAAGCGCAGCCGGGCTCGGCCCGGTGGCGGCAGTCACGAAAGCGGCAGCGGCCGAGAAAGGGGTGAAATTCGATGAAACCATCAGTCACTTCCTGCTCACTCAGGTGCACCAGGCCGAACTCGCGAATGCCCGGCGAGTCGATCAGCTCGCCATCCTCCACCTCGTCGCGGTTCATGGTGTAGAGCCTGGCGGTAGTCGTGGTGTGGGTGCCCTTGCGCGAGTCCTCGGAAAGCGCGCCGATACGCAGGCTCTCGTCTGGCAGCAAGAGGTCGATCAATGACGACTTGCCCACGCCGCTTTGGCCGACGAACACCGAGGTGCGGCCTTCGAGCTGCCCGCGAAGCGCGGCCAGGCCCGCCTCGTTTTCCGTGGTGGTGCGCACCACCGGGTAGCCGAGCGACTCGTAGCGCGTCAACAGCGCACCGAGCTCGCCGCCGTCCTCGGGCAAGAGGTCGATCTTGTTGAGCACCAGTACCGGCGCGATGCCGGTCGCCTCGGCGGCCACCAGGTAGCGGTCGATCAGGTTGGCGTGGGGGGCAGGCTCGACGGCGAAGACGATCAGGATCTGGTCGATGTTGGCCGCCACCGGCTTCAAGAGGCCCCGGGCATCGGGGCGCTTGAGGATGCTGTCGCGCTCGTTGCGGGCGACCACCACGCCGGAACCGTCCTGGCCCGCGCGCCAGATCACCCGGTCGCCGGTGACCAGCCCCTCGAGATTGGCGCGCAGGTGGCAGCGCACCGGTTTGCCTGCCTCATCGCGCACCTCGAGGGTACGCCCGAAGTGCGCCATAACGCGCCCGGGTTGCTCGGCGCCGTACTCGCCGGCGGCGAGCTTCTGGCTGTCGTCGGCGTCGCGCTTTTCGGCGCGGCTGGCGCGCTCGGCCTGGATCTTCTCGACGCGCCAGCGCTGCTGGCGACTCAATTTACGTTTGCTCATGACCACCCGATGATCGGTACAATGATCCTAGTGTACCTGTTAACGTGGCCCGGGTAATCCTGCCCGTCGCCACCTTGCCCGGCCTCCTGGAGAACGCCATGCCTGATACCACCGCCCCCCGCCGCGACCTGCTGGTCTGGATCGACCTGGAAATGACCGGGCTCGATCCGAACATCGAGCGCATCATCGAGGTCGCGACGCTCATCACCGATGCGGACCTGAACGTGATCGCCGAAGGCCCGGTGATCGCGGTGCGCCAGCCCGAGAGCCTGCTGGCGGGCATGGACGCCTGGAACCAGAAGACCCACGGCGAGTCCGGGCTCGTGGCCAGGGTCAGGGCGAGTGACAAGGACAGCGCCGCCGCCGAGCGCGAGACGCTGGATTTCCTGCGCCAGTACGTCGAACCGGGCAGCTCGCCGATGTGCGGCAACAGCATCCATCAGGATCGGCGCTTCCTCGAGCGCGAGATGCCGGCGCTGTGGGCGTTCTTCCACTACCGCAACCTCGATGTCTCCTCGGTCAAGGAGCTGGCCAAGCGCTGGAACCCGGCGGCGCTCGAAGGCTTCGAGAAACGCAACGTCCACCTGGCGATGGACGACATCAAGGAGTCGATCGCCGAGCTCGCCCACTACCGCAAGACGTTCCTGAAACTCGCCGACGACTAGCCGATGGCGATACGCGCGCCGCGCTTGGCGCGCTGTTCGGAAAGCGCCCAGGCGACGTGCTCGCGCACAAGCGGGCTCGGGTAGGCGCGTCGGGCCGTGAGCGCGGCTTCCACCTCGCGGCTCCAGGGGGCGTTGCCGAGTCCCACGGCGAGGTTTCTCAGCCAGCGCTCGAAGCCGATGCGGCGAATGGCGCTGCCGGCGGTCTTGTCGAGAAACTCCTCCTCGCTCCAGGCGAACAGCGCGACGAGCGAGGCGCGATCCAGATCGTGGCGCGGTGCGAAGTCCTCCTCCTGGCTTGCCCGGGTGAAACGGGTGAAGGGACAGACCAGCTGACAGTCGTCGCAGCCGTAGATTCGGTTGCCCATCGCCCGGCGATACTCGACGGGAATCGCGCCATGAAGCTCGATGGTCAGATACGAGATGCACTTGCGTGAATCCACCACCTTGTCATCGACGATGGCGCCGGTGGGGCAAGCGGTGCGACAGGCGCTGCAGCGCCCGCAGTGCTCGGTGTCGAAGGGCGCATCGACCGGCAGCGGCAGGTCAGTGTAGAGCTCGCCGAGAAAGAACAGCGACCCGGCCTTGGGGCTCAGCAGCATGGCGTTCTTGCCGAACCAGCCAAGCCCGGCCTTCTGGGCCAGCGCCCGCTCCATCACCGGCGCCGAGTCGACGAAGGCTCGGTAGCCGAATGCGCCGACTTCCCGTTCGATCTTCTTGGCAAGCGTCGCCAGGCGCTTTCTGATCAGCTTGTGGTAGTCGCGCCCCAGCGCGTAGCGCGAGACATAGGCGAGGCCGGGCTTGCCCAGTACCTGAGTGGTCTCGACTTCGGGCGGCAGGTAATCCATGCGCGCGCTGATCACCCGCCGGGTGCCGGGTTCGAGCTCGGCGGGGCGGGTGCGCTTGGTGCCGTGCTTGGCCATATAGGTCATCTCGCCGTGATGGCCGGCCTCTAGCCAGTCGGCAAGGCGCTCCTCGTGCTCCTCAAGGTCGGTGTCGGTAATGCCGATCTGCTGGAAACCGAGCTCGCGCCCCCAGGTCTTGATCAGCGCCGCCAGGCGCGCGAGTTCGTCAAGCGAAAGGGAAGAAGCGGTGAAAGTCGCCATGGGTCGTCAACGTCGGTGCATAGGCGCGCTATGCTAACCCATCAGGAAAGTCGATGACACGCTGCCCACGTGCTGGTGATCTCGCGTTATCCTTCTTCATGTCCTGTTCACACATTTTTTCTGGAGCCTCGTGTCGATGCAACGCTCTCCTTCTTCTAGCGCACTCACCACCGCCACGCTTCGCCCGCTCTATCAGGCCGCCCAGGTGCGCGAGCTCGACCGGCGCACCCTCGCTTCCGGTATCGAGGGCTTCGCCCTGATGCAGCGCGCCGCGTCCAGCGCCTGGCACAGCTTCCGGGCGCGCTGGCCCCAGGCCAGAAGCGTGAGCGTGGTGTGCGGCGCCGGCAACAACGGCGGCGACGGCCACGTATTGGCCGCGCTCGCCATGCAGTCCGGGCTCAAGGTGCAGCGCGTCTCGATGCAGCCCCTGGAGGCGCTCGAGGCAGATGCGGCGCGGGCGGCGATGCTTGCCAGCGCCGCCGGTGTCGGCGTTACGCTCTACCGTCCCGACATGGTGTTCGAGGGCGATGTCATCGTCGATGCGCTGCTCGGCATCGGGCTCTCGCGAGAGGTCGAAGGCGATCTGCGCGCGGCGATCGAGGCGATCAACGCTGCGGGGCGGCCGGTGCTGTCGCTGGACATCCCTTCGGGCATCGCCGCGGACACCGGTGCGGCCCTGGGCGTGGCGGTGTCCGCCGACTGCACGGTGACCTTCATCGGCGACAAGGTCGGCCTGCACACCGGCGACGCGCCGGGCCACGCCGGTGAGATCTACTTTCGACCGCTGGGCGTCAAGGCCCAGGCGTTCTTCGACATCCTGCCCGCCGCCTGGCGGCTCGAGGAGAGCTGGCTGGCCGCGGCCTTTACGTCGCGCCCCCGGGCGGGGCACAAGGGCACCTTCGGCCACGTACTGGTGATGGGCGGGGCGCCAGGCTTCGGTGGCGCGGCGCTGCTCGCCTCCCAAGCCGCCGCGCGCCTGGGGGCGGGCAAGGTGAGTCTCGCCACCGCCGCCGAGCACGTCGGGCCGAGCCTTACCCGCTGCCCTGAAGTCATGGCGCGCGAGGTGCGTGGCGGCGCCGACGCCGCGGCGATGACCAAAGGCGCCGATGTCATCGTGGTCGGTCCGGGTCTTGGTCAGGACGCTTGGGGCCAGGCGGTGCTGCAAAGTGCGCTGCAGGCCGATGTGCCCCTGGTGGTCGATGCAGATGCGCTGAATCTGCTGGCCACTCGCTGGCCGACGCTGTCCCGCGACAACTGGATATTGACCCCGCACCCGGGTGAGGCGGCAAGGCTGCTCGAGTGCTCGGTGGCGCAGGTCCAGGCCGACCGGCCGGCGGCGGTGCGAGCGCTGCAGCGCGCCCGGGGCGGGGTGGTGGTGCTCAAGGGCGCCGGCACCCTGGTCGCCGGTCCCGGTGGCCTCGTGGTCTGCCCGTTCGGCAACCCCGGCATGGCCAGCGGTGGCATGGGAGACGTCTTGAGCGGCATGCTCGGCGTGCTCGCCGCGCAGTTCGATGAGCTCGAGCTCGCCACGCGGCTGGGCGTGCTGGTCCATGCCCTGGCGGGCGACGGCGCAGCAAAAGAGCACGGCGAGCGTGGCTTGCTGGCAAGCGATCTGGCATCCTATGCGCGCGTTTTGATCAATCCGTGAAGGCGGGCTTCCATGCAAGTGCAGTTAAACGATGAACGGGCGCACGTCGCCTTCGGCGAAGCCCTGGGGGGCGCGCTCGACGGGCGGGGGCGGGTGTATCTGGAAGGCGAGCTGGGCGCGGGCAAGACCACGCTCACCCGCGGTATCCTGCGTGCCTACGGCTTTCAAGGCGCGGTCAAAAGCCCCACCTACACGCTGGTGGAGCCTTATGAGCTCGCTGCGGCACGCATCTATCATCTTGATCTGTACCGGCTTTCCGATCCTGAAGAGCTTGAATTCATGGGTGGGCGCGATATCTTGAGCGACCAGGCGCTGTGCCTGATCGAGTGGCCGAGCCGGGGGGCAGGCTGGTTGCCGCCGCCGGATCTGCGTATCGAACTGAGCGCAGCGCTGCAGGGACGCAGGGCAACGCTTCACGCCGACACTGCGTGGGGGCAGCAGGTGCTGACAGCCCTGCAGGCCATGCACAACGAAAAACCGCAGGAGAGTGGTGTGATTCAATGGACATGAGTGGCACGATCAAGCGTCTGTTCGGCGCCGCTGCGCTCGCTTCCACCCTGGTGCCAAGTCTGGTCAATGCCGCGGTGGTCGAGAGCATGCGGCTGTGGGCGGCCCCGGACCATGCCCGACTGGTGTTCGACTTGTCCGGCGCCGCCGGGGCCAACGTGTTTTCACTGGACAACCCCGCCCGACTGGTCATCGATCTTGACGATACCGAAATGGCGACGGACGCTTCGACGCTGCCGCTGGGCGACAGCGCCATCGACGCCGTGCGCACCGGCACCCGCGACGATGGCGGGCTGCGCGTGGTGCTCGAGCTCAATCGGGTGATCACGCCGCGCCACTTCACGCTTGCGCCCAACGAGCAGTACGGCCACCGTCTGGTAGTGGATTTGGAGTACCCCGGGGAAAGCGCGGTGGAGAACCCGATCGATCCGATCGAGGCGATGATCCGCGAACAGGAGATCCAGGCGCAACGCATCACCGCCCAGGCCCAGGCCAGCGCACCGGCGGATGCGCCGATCGCCGAGCAGGCGCCGGTCGCCGTTCAGCCGGCCCAGCCCCATCCTCGCCGTGACATCATCATTGCCGTGGATCCGGGGCACGGTGGCGAAGACCCGGGCGCGATCGGCCCAGGTGGCACCCGCGAGAAGGACGTGGTGCTGGACATCTCCCGGCGCCTGGCGGCGGACATCAACGCCACGCCCGGTTTCAAGGCAGTGCTCACCCGCGACAGCGACTACTACATCGGTCTGCGCCAGCGCACCCAGCTCGCCCGCGAGCAGAAGGCGGACTTCTTCGTCTCGATCCACGCGGACGCCTTCTCGAGCCCGCGCCCCCAGGGCAGCTCGGTGTTCGCGCTCTCCCAGCGCGGGGCGACCTCGGAGACCGCCCAGTGGCTGGCCGACAGCGAGAACCGTGCCGACCTGATCGGCGGCGTGGACGGTTCGCTGTCGCTGCGCGACAAGGACCAGGTGCTGCGCGGTGTGCTGCTGGACCTGACCATGACCGCCACGCTCAATGACTCGCTCGCCATCGGCGGCGAGGTGCTCGACCGGCTCGGGCGCATCAACCGGCTGCACAAGTCCCAGGTCGAGCAGGCCGGCTTCATGGTCCTGAAGTCGCCGGACATTCCGTCGCTTCTGATCGAGACCGGCTTCATCTCCAACCCGGACGAGGAGCGTCGCCTGCGCGATCCGGCCTACCAGAACACGCTCTCCCAGGCGATCTTTGGCGGGCTGCGCGCGCACTTCGAGCGCAATCCGCCGCCGGCGAGCCTCTTGGCCTGGCAGCGCGACAACAGCCGTGCGCCCACCGGCAACGAGTATCGCATTCAGTCCGGCGATACGCTCTCGACGATCGCCCTGCGCCACGGGGTGCCGGTCAACCAGCTACGCCAGGCCAACGACCTGAACGGTGACGTCATTCGTGTGGGCCAGGTGCTGCGCATTCCCGGCTCATGACCCCTGAACACAGCCCGAGCAAAGAGGTGTCTAGTGTCTGAAGCGAGCCAAGCGACGCGCATTCACGTCCTCGACCCGCGCCTGGCCAACCAGATCGCCGCTGGCGAAGTGGTCGAGCGACCCTCGTCGGTCACCAAGGAGCTGATCGAGAACGCCATCGATGCCGGCAGTCGGCGCATCGAGGTGGAAATCGAGCAGGGCGGCACTCGGCTGGTGCGGGTGCGCGATGATGGCATCGGTATCGGCGAGTCGGACTTGCCGCTGGCGCTGGCCCGCCACGCCACCAGCAAGATCGAAAGCCTCGAGGATCTTGAAGGGGTGAGCTCGCTCGGCTTTCGCGGCGAGGCGCTCGCGTCGATCAGCTCGGTGTCGCGTCTCGAGCTCGTCTCCAACGCCGAGGAGGACCCGCGCGGCGGCTGGCGCGTGGTGGCCGAGGGGCGCGGCATGGAGGCGCGGGTGACGCCGGCGCCGCACCCGCGCGGCACCAGCGTCGCGGTGCGCGACCTGTTCTTCAATACGCCCGCGCGGCGCAAGTTCCTGCGCACCGAGAAGACCGAGTTCGCTCATATCGAGGAGGCGTTTCGCCGCCAGGCGCTGTCGCGCTACGACATCGGCTGGGTACTGCGCCACAACCAGAAGACTGTGCACCAGCTGCCCGCCGGCGATTCCGCAGCGGCGCGCGAGCGGCGCATCGCCTCGCTTCTGGGCAAGAACTTCATCGAGCACGCGCGCTTCATCGAGCGCGAGGCCGGAGGGATCAAACTGAGCGGCTGGGTGGGGCTGCCCACCCATTCCCGCGCCCAGGCGGACCAACAGTACTTCTTCGTCAACGGTCGGGTGGTGCGCGACCGGCTGGTCGCCCATGCGGTGCGCCAGGCCTACCGCGACGTGCTCTACAATGGCCGGCATCCGGTGTTCGTGCTCTATCTGGAGCTCGACCCGGACGTGGTGGACGTCAACGTCCACCCGACCAAGCACGAGGTGCGCTTTCGCGACGGTCGCATGGTGCACGACTTTCTCTATTCGAGCCTGCACCACTGCCTCGCCGCCTCGCGTCCCGCCGAGCCTGTAGTGGAAGACCCCGTGGCCGAAAACGGTGAAAGCGCCGAACCGCCGACCGCCACGCCTTCGGCGCCGGCGCCGCGCTGGCAGCAGCAGGGCATGGCGCTGGGTGAAGGGGCGGGCACTGAACGCCACCCCGGCGCCGAGCGGGTGCGCCGCTTCATGCAGGGCTACCAGGCGCTGCACCCGGACCACGAGGCGACGCTTCTGACGCCCCGGCCTCAAGGCGATGAGGCGCCGGCGGCCGAGGTGCGCGAGGCGCCGGTCGCTTTGCCGGAGGCAGACCCGACCAGCGCGCCGCCGCTCGGCTTTGCGCTCGGGCAACTGCACGGCATTTACATTCTGGCCCAGAATGCCCAGGGGTTGGTGCTCGTCGACATGCACGCTGCCCACGAGCGGATCGTCTATGAGCGCATGAAGACCCAGCTGGCGATGCAGGGGGTGGACACCCAGCCGCTGCTGGTGCCGGTGTCGCTGGCCGTCAGCGCCCAGGAGGTGGCCACCGTCGAGAGCGAGAATGACGCCATCGCGCGCCTCGGCATCGAGCTCGACGTGGCTGGCCCCGAGACGCTATTGGTGCGCAGCCTGCCGGCGCTGCTGGCCGGCGCCGACCCCGAAGGGCTGGTACGCGAGATGCTCGAGGAGCTGGCGAGCTTCGGGCGCACTCACCAGGTGCAAGCGCGACTGCACGCGCTTCTTTCCACCATGGCCTGCCACGGCAGCGTGCGCGCCAACCGGCGTCTTACGCTCGACGAGATGAATGCGCTGCTGCGCGACATGGAGCGTACCGAGCGCAGCGATCAGTGCAATCACGGGCGGCCCACCTGGACCCAGATGAGCATGAAGGCGCTCGACAAGCTTTTCCTGCGCGGCCAGTAGCGGCCCACAACGAACGGAGTTGCCACGCGATGGCCGATACACGCCCTTTGGCGATCTTCCTGATGGGGCCGACCGCCGCCGGCAAGACCGATACCGCGATCGCGCTGCACGAGCGGCTGGGCTGCGAGCTGATCAGCGTCGATTCCGCCATGGTCTACCGCGGCATGGACATCGGCAGCGCCAAGCCAAGTGCCTGCGAGCTTGCCCGGGCGCCGCATCGGCTGATCGATGTCAGGGACCCGGCGGATCCCTACTCGGCGGCGGATTTTCGCGTCGATGCGCTCACCGAGATGCGGCAAATCAGCGCGGCGGGAAGGATCCCGCTGCTGGTGGGCGGCACCATGCTCTACTACAAGCGCCTGCTCGACGGGGTGGCGGATCTGCCCGCCGCCGACGAGACGGTGCGCGCCGAGCTCGCCCAGGAGCGGGAGATCCAGGGGCTCGACGGACTGCACGCCGAGCTCGCCCGCGTCGATCCGATCTCTGCCCGACGCATCCATCCCAACGACCCCCAGCGGCTTTTGCGCGCCCTTGAGGTCTACAGAGTCAGCGGTCGGTCGATGAGCGAGCTCTGGGCCGAACAGCGCCCGGAAACCTTTCCCTACCGCGTGGTGTCGATAGGTTTGGCGCCGCTTGAGCGGCGCGTGCTGCACGAGCGTATCGCGCAGCGTTTCGAGAAGATGGTGTCCCAGGGCTTGATAGACGAGGTGGCCGCCCTCAGAAAGAGAGGCGATCTCGACCGCTCGCTTCCGTCGATGAAAAGCGTGGGCTACCGCCAGGTGTGGGAGTATCTCGACGGCGAGTACGATCGCGCCGCGATGATTGAGCGGGGCATCATCGCCACTCGCCAGCTCGCCAAACGTCAGCTAACGTGGTTAAGAAGCTGGGCGGGGCTTGCCTGGGTCGATGCAAGCCAGCCCGAGCTTGCGGATAAGGTGCTGAAAATCGTGCGCGAAAGCGGTGCTTAGCGTAAGATGGTCTTTTCGTAAGCACGGATTTTCGAGCGGCCAAGACAGTTTCGTCACCCAGGCCTTTCGGGCAACAAGATTGCGGTAGCGCCCCGGCGCGCCATTGATAACCAACCCCCAACGACAGTTTAGGGAGAGCAGCATGTCCAAAGGGCAGTCCCTTCAAGACCCGTACCTGAATATCCTGCGCAAGGAGCGCATTCCGGTATCCATTTTCTTGGTCAACGGCATCAAGCTGCAGGGACAGATCGAGTCCTTCGATCAATTTGTCATCCTGCTGCGCAACACCGTGAGCCAGATGGTCTACAAACACGCTATCTCCACGGTAGTGCCTTCACGCAACGTGCGCCTGCCGGCTCAAGACCCGGCCGCTGCGGATGCGGATGTCTGAGGTCCGTGGTCAGCTCGAGATACAAGAGGTATTGATTGTTTTTTGAACGCCCAGACGCCGGTGAAACGGCCGTACTTGTTCACGTGGACTTCTCCGATGAGCAGGCGCGAGAAGACCCGGGTGAGTTCTTGGAGCTCGTGCGCTCTGCCGGTGCAGAGCCTGCGACACTGCTCACGGCAAGCCGTCAGCGCCCCGATCCGCGTACCTTCATCGGATCGGGGAAACTCGACGAGCTGAAAGCGCTGCTTGGCGCCCACCAGGCCGAACTCGTGATCTTCAACCATGGATTGGGTCCTTCCCAGGAGCGTAACCTCGAGCGCGAGCTCAAGTGTCGCGTTCTCGACCGTACGGGCCTGATTCTGGATATCTTCGCCCAACGGGCCAGAACCCATGAGGGCAAGCTGCAGGTCGAGCTTGCCCAGCTTGAATACATGTCCACGCGCCTGGTGCGCGGATGGACCCACCTCGAACGCCAGAAGGGCGGCATCGGCCTTCGCGGGCCGGGCGAGACCCAGCTCGAGACCGACCGCCGCCTGCTGCGCGGTCGGATCAAGGCGATCCACAAGCGCCTGGACAAGGTACGCAGTCAGCGCGAGCAGAATCGCCGAGCCCGTTCGCGCGCGGAAATTCAGAGTGTATCGCTGGTCGGCTATACCAACGCCGGCAAGTCAACGCTTTTCAACGTACTCACCGATGCTAAGGTGTACGCCGCCGATCAGCTGTTCGCCACGCTCGACCCGACGCTGCGCCGGCTCGAGATCGACGACGTCGGGCCAATCGTGATGGCCGATACCGTCGGGTTCATTCGCCACCTGCCGCACAAGCTGGTGGAGGCGTTCCAGGCAACGCTTCAGGAGGCCGCGGAGGCGTCGCTTCTGATCCACGTGATCGACGCCGCCGACCCGGACCGCGAGCTCAACGTGCAGCAGGTCGACAGCGTGCTCAAGGAGATCGGTGCCGACAGCGTGCCGGTGCTCAAGGTAATGAACAAGATCGACCGGCTCGACAGCGCTCCGCGTATCGAGCGCGATGGTCAGGGTCGACCGGAAGTGGTCTGGCTTTCGGCGCGCGAGGGGCAGGGTCTCGATCTTCTTCATCAAGCGCTGTCCGAGCGCCTCGCCGACGATGTCATCGGTTTTTCGCTGACGCTCGCGCCGGAGCAGGGTAAGCTCAGGGCGGGCCTTCACGAGCTGAATGCCGTGCGAGAAGAGCGGTTCGACGAGCAGGGGCGCTCGGTGCTCGACGTTCGCCTGCCGCGGCGCGATTTCAATCAGCTGATGGCCCAGCTCGGCGAGCGCGCCGATACCTACTTGCCCAAGGCGCTGCAAGAACCCGGCGAGTGGTAACGAGGTCGTGGCGAGTCGGCCATGCGTACGGCGCCGGCGCGCACCTAGAGCAACAATATTATAAGCATGGCGGCCTCGCTTTCAGCGGGGCCGCGTGCAGGTTAACACCTTAGTGGAGACGAAGTATGGCCTGGAATGAGCCTGGTGGTGGCAACCAGCACGACCCATGGAGCGGTGGTGGCCGACGCGGCAGCAGCGGCGACCGTGGCAACGACGATCGTGGCAACACGGGCGGCGGGGGTAACAACGGGGGAAACAACGGCGGCAACAATCAGGGGCCGCCGGACCTGGACGAGGCGCTGAAGAAGTTCCAGCAGAAGCTCAACGGCATGCTGGGCGGCAATGGCAAGCGCAGCGGTGGTGGCAACGGCGGTAACGGCGGTGGCAGCAAGCCGCGCAACGCCCTTGCGCTGCCGGCGCTGGTGCTGATCGTCGCGCTGGCGATCTGGGCGGCGATGGGCTTCTACCTGGTGGATCAGTCCGAGCGCGGAGTCGTACTGCGTTTCGGCGAGTACCAGGGCATCGTCGATCCGGGTTTGCAGTGGAATCCCCCCTTGATCGACGACGTGCGCATGGTCAACGTGACCCGCGTACGTTCGGTTTCCCAGACCCAGTCGATGCTGACCCGCGACGAGAACATCGTCGAAGTCGAGATCTCGGCTCAGTACCAGGTCTCCAATCCGAAGGACTTCGTGCTTAACGTACGCAACCCGGCGCTCTCTATCGAGAACGCGCTGGATTCGTCGCTGCGTCACGTGGTCGGCGGTACCGACATGATCGATATCCTGACCTCGGGCCGCGAGATTCTCGGCAGCTCCGTGGCCAGCCGCCTGCAGAGCTATCTCGACGCCTACGGCGCCGGCATCCGCCTGCAGACCATCAACATCGAGTCCACCTCGGCGCCGGCACCGGTTATCGATGCCTTCGACGACGTCATTCGTGCCCGCGAGGATCGTCAGCGCACCATCAACGAAGGCATGGCCTACGCCAACGCCATCATTCCGGCGGCGCAGGGTCAGGCGCAGCGCATCGTCGAACAGGGCCAGGGCTATCGCGAATCCGTCGTGGCCGAGGCCCAGGGTCAGGCCAACCGCTTCAACGCGCTGGTCGGCGAGTACCGCAACTCCCCCGAGATTATGCGTGAGCGTATGTATCTGGATGCAATCGAAGAGGTCTTCGGCAGCACGCCCAAGGTCCTGCTGGACGTCAGCGAAAACGCCCCCTTGATGTACCTGCCGCTGGATCAGATGCGCGGTGGCCAGGGCAGCAGTCGCCCGGCGAACGCCTCCAGCAGCGACGACGAGCAGATCGATCCATCGGTGCTCGAGACGCTGCGCAATACCCAGGGCAGCGGCGGCACGTCGAACAACGGCGGTATCCGCCGGGAGGGTCGCTAAATGATCAATAATCGCTCCCTGCTGATCGTCGGTGGCCTGGCCGCCGTGGCCTGGCTTGCCAGCAACACGCTCTACGTGGTCGATGAAACCCAGCGTGCGGTAAAGCTGCGCTTTGGTGAGGTCATCGAGGAGAACATCACCGCAGGTCTTCACGCCAAGGTGCCGATCGCCCAGACGATCCGCAAGTTCGACACGCGCCTTCTGACGCTGGATACCGATACCAGCCGCTACCTGACCCTGGAGCAGAAGGCGGTGATCGTCGACTCCTACGTCAAGTGGCAGGTGGTCGACCCGACCCGCTACTACGAGGCGACCGCCGGCGACGAGATGATGGCGATTCGCCTCATCCAGCCACGTGTCGACGAAAGCCTGCGTAACGAGTTCGGTCGTTTGAACCTGCAGGAAATCATCGCCGAGCGTCGCGACGACCTGATGATCGGGCCCACCGAGGAGCTCGATCGGTTGATGCGCGATGAGCTGGGCGTGGCGGTGCGCGACATTCGCATCAAGCGGATCGATCTGCCCGAGGACGTCTCCGCGGCGGTCTTCCAGCGCATGCGCTCCGAACGTGAGCGCGAGGCGCGCGAGTGGCGTGCCCAGGGTCAAGAGGAGGCCGAGCGCATTCGTGCCAACGCCGACCGCCGCCGCCAGGTGCTTCTCGCCCAGGCCAACGAGCGCGCGGAAACACTGCGCGGTGAAGGCGACGCGGAAGCGGCGGCGATCTTCTCGGAGTCCTATGGCCAGGATCAGGAGTTCTTCGCCTTCTGGCGCAGCCTGAACGCTTACCGCTCGAGCTTCTCGGGAGATGGCAACATGCTGGTGCTGGAGCCGGACAGCGACTTCTTCCGCTACCTGCGAAGCCCCGACGGCGCCGCAACCGAGGCGGCAAGCGATCAGGAGTGATCCTTTCGGATGCGCCCCGCCGTTTCAGGACGACGGGGTTCATCTGGCCGACAAACGTGTTAGACTTAATTGAACCGGGCGTTCGCCCGGTTTTTTTGTGGCCCCCATTCGGCGACCCTGCGTTCACGCGGGCGATTTCAGCGCGTTCGGGGCCTTCATCGTCTTGCAGGATTGTTGACATGACCATCGCTGACCGCTGGCTGCTGCCCGACGGCATGGATGAGGTGCTGCCACCTCAGGCAAGCCGTATGGAAGAGCTGCGCCGCGCGCTGCTGGATCTCTACTACGTCTGGGGCTATGACCAGGTGATGCCGCCGCCGGTGGAATTTCTCGATTCGCTCTTGACCGGCACCGGAACCGACCTGGATCTGCAGACCTTCAAGCTCACCGACCAACTCACTGGCCGCATGATGGGCGCCTCCGCCGATGTCACTCCCCAGGTGGCGCGCATGGATGCTCACTCGCTCAAGCGCCAAGGCCCGGTGCGTCTGTGCTACTGCACCAACGTGCTGCGCGCCAAGGCCGACCAGCACCAGGGCGGGCGCAGCCCGGTCCAGGTAGGCGTCGAGCTCTTCGGCCATGCGGGGCTCGAGGCGGACAGCGAAATCGTACGACTCGCCCTGGCCAGCCTCACCGCCGCCGGTGCCCGCGAGATCCATCTGGCGCTGGGCCATATCGGCATCTTCAGAAGTCTGGTCGAGGCTGCCGGTCTCGACGATGACCGCGAAGCGCTGATCTTCGACGCTCTGGCATTGAAATCACCGGGTCAACTGGCCGCCCGGGTGAGCGAGCACGTCGCCGACCCCGCGCTCGCCGACATGTTCCTGGCGCTGGGCGAGCTTCACGGCGACGCCTCGATCCTGGATGAGGCGCGTGAGCGCCTGGCCGGCGCGCCGGTGTCCGTCACCGCCGCGCTCGACCAGCTCGAGGCGCTCAGCCAGGCGGTCCTGGCGCACTTCGACGCCTCGCTCTATTTCGATCTGGCGGAGCTTCGCGGCTATCAGTACCATACCGGCATGATGTTCGCCGCCTACGTGCCAGGCTACGGCCATGCGCTGGCCAAAGGCGGGCGCTACGACGATACCGGGCGTGCCTTTGGCCGCGCGCGCCCGGCGACCGGTTTCTCGATGGATCTGAAGCAGCTGGCATCGCTTGCCGCCGCTTCCCCCGCGCCGGGCTCGATCTGGGCGCCGTCAACGGATGACGAGACGCTGCAAACGGCCATCGATGCGCTGCGCCGGCAGGGCGAGCGCGTCATCCAGGCGCTGCCGGGGCAGCGTACCGAACCGGCGGAGCACGATTGCGATCGCCGCCTTGAGTTTATCGACGGTCGTTGGCAGCCAACGGCCCTGACACGAGAGACGAGTGCATAATGGGTAAGAATGTCGTAGTCCTGGGTACCCAGTGGGGTGACGAAGGCAAGGGCAAGATCGTGGATCTGCTCACCGAGTCGGCCTCTGCCGTGGTGCGCTTCCAGGGAGGCCACAATGCCGGCCACACGCTGGTCATCGACGGCGAGAAGACGGTCCTTCACCTGATTCCCTCGGGCATCCTGCGCCCGGGCAAGACCTGCATCATCGGCAACGGCGTGGTGCTCTCGCCGGAAGCGCTGATCAAGGAGATCCGCGAGCTCGAGGAGAAGGGCGTACCGGTGCGCGAGCGCCTGCGCCTGTCGCCGGCCTGCCCCTTGATCCTGCCTTATCACGTACGCCTGGATCAGGCCCGCGAGAAGGCGCGGGGCGTGGCCAAGATCGGCACCACCGGCCGCGGCATCGGCCCGGCTTATGAAGACAAGGTGGCGCGTCGTGGCCTGCGCCTGGGTGACATGCTCCACCGCGAGCGTTTCGCCTCCAAGCTCGGTGAAGTGCTCGACTATCACAACTTCGTGCTGACCCATTACCACAACGAGCCAGCGGTGGACTTCCAGGAAGTGCTCGATAACGCCATGCAGATGGCCGATGAGCTGCGCCCGATGGTTGGCGACACCGTGAGTCAGGTGCACGATCTTCGCAAGGCCAACGAGAATATCCTGTTCGAAGGTGCTCAAGGGTCTCTTCTGGACATCGATCACGGTACCTATCCGTACGTGACGAGCTCCAACACCACCGCCGGCGGCACCGCCACCGGCTCCGGCGTGGGTCCCTTGTATCTCGACTACGTGCTGGGCATTACCAAGGCCTACACCACGCGCGTGGGCTCCGGCCCGTTCCCGACGGAGCTCTTCGATGACCACGGCCGGCATCTGGCCGAGCGCGGTCACGAGTTCGGTGCCACCACGGGCCGTGCGCGGCGCTGCGGCTGGTTCGACGCCGTGGCCCTGCGTCACGCAGTGCAGATCAACTCGGTTTCCGGCATCTGCCTGACCAAGCTCGACGTGCTCGACGGTCTCGAGAACATCCGTGTCTGCGTTGGCTATCGCAGCAAGGATGGCGAGGTGCTGGAGAACCCGGTCGACTCGGAAGGCTACGAAGCCGTCGAGCCGGTCTACTTCGACCTGCCGGGCTGGAAGGAGTCGACGCTGGGCGCCAAGAAGGTCGAGGATCTGCCCGCCAACGCGCGCGCCTATATCAGCTACCTGGAAGAGCAGGTGGGCACCAGCATCGACATCATCTCGACTGGCCCGGACCGTAACGAGACGATCGTGCTGCGCAATCCCTTCGACGACTGATGTCGCAAGGGTAGTGATGTCGCAAAGGTAGTACACAACGCCGCCGGTTTTCCGGCGGCGTTCTGCGTTCTGCGTTCTGCGTTGGCGGATCAGTAATCGATGCCGCGCCGCGCCTTCACGCCCGCGTTGAAAGCATGGCGAACCTCCTGCATTTCGGTGACGGTATCCGCCATGCCGATCAGCTCGCGGTGAGCGCTGCGCCCGGTGATGATCACCGTCTGCTCCGGCGGACGGTTTTCGAGCGCGCGTTTGACTCGCTCGATGTCGAGATAGCCGAACTTGAGCATGTAGGTGATCTCGTCGAGCACCACCAGGTAGGTCTCGGGGTCCGCGAGCATGCGCTCGGCGTCCTGCCATACCGCCAGACACGCCTGCGTGTCGGCCTCGCGGTCCTGGGTCTCCCAAGTGAAGCCGGTGGCCATGACCACGACCTCGAGATTGGGGTCGTCCTCGAGCCGGTTGCGCTCGCCGCACTCCCAGAGGCCCTTGATGAACTGCACCACGCCCACCTTGTAGCCGTAGCCGAGCGAGCGGGTCACCGTGCCCCAGGCGGCGGTGGTCTTGCCCTTGCCGTTGCCGGTGTTGACCAGCAGCAGCCCACGCTCCTGGTCGGCGCGGGCGACCTTTTCGTCGACGTGGGTCTTGAGTCTCTCCATCGACGCCTTGTGGCGGCTGTCACGATCGCTCATGAACGTTTCCTTGTGTTGAAAAACTTCAAGGTTAAGGGATGACGCCAGGCGTTTGCACGCCCGGGGCGAACCGGATTAGCCGAGGCGGCCTGGCTGCTCTAGAATGGCAGCCTGACTCTCGTTAAGGAAAACCCATGCCGTCATTCGATATCGTCTCCGAATTCGACCGTCACGAAGCCGCCAACGCCGTGGATCAGGCCAATCGCGAGGTCGGCACGCGCTTTGATTTCAAGGGGGTGGACGCAAGCTTCGCCCTCGAAGGAGAAACCGTGGCCCTGGAGGCCGAGGTGGACTTCCAGCTCAAGCAGATGCTTGAGGTGCTGCGTGGCCGGCTGATCGCCCGCGGCATCGATGCACGCTGCATGGAGGTCAAGGACCCGGAACTTTCCGGGGTCAAGGCGCGCCAGAGCGTGGTACTGCGCCAGGGGCTCGACGCCGCCCAGACCAAGGACATCGTCAAGCGCATCAAGGCGAGCAAGCTCAAGGTGCAGGCGCAGATCCAGGGCGAGAAGGTGCGCGTTACCGGCAAGAAACGTGACGATCTGCAAAGCGTCATGGCGCTTCTGCGCGGCGAGGAAGGCCCGGACCTGCCGCTGCAGTTCGACAACTTCCGCGATTGATCACTCGTCCCCGGGCCTTGAAACGCCGGGGACCGCCTCGTCTATACTGATCGTTTCACGTCACCGCGTTCGATGGAAAACTGTTCGATGGAAAAGGAGCCATGCATGTCCGATCCGCAGCCGGTCTATCTAAGCGACTACCAGCCGCCCGATTACCTCGTGACCCATACCGAGCTGACGTTTGATCTCGACCCCACCGCTACCCGCGTGAAGGCCCGCCTGCACATCGAGCGCAACCCCGCCGCCGCCCTGAGTGCCCCACTGGTGCTCGATGGCGAGAACCTGACGCTCGTGTCGCTCGGCCTCGACGGCACCGCGCTCGAGGAGCGCGACTACGTCGTGAGCGACACCACGCTTCGCATCGAGCATGTGCCCGAGCGCTTCTGCCTCGAAAGCGAGGTCGAGATCGACCCGAACAGCAATACCGCCCTGGAAGGGCTCTACCGCTCCAGCGGCATGTACTGCACCCAGTGCGAGGCCGAGGGCTTTCGTCGCATCACCTACTATCCGGACCGCCCGGACGTGATGGCGACCTTCAAGGTGACGGTGATCGGCGATCCGGCCCGTGAGCCGGTGCTGCTCGCCAACGGTAACCGGGTAGAGCAGGGCGAGCGTGACGGACGCCACTTCGCGGTGTGGGAAGATCCGCACCCCAAGCCCTGTTACCTTTTTGCCCTGGTGGCGGGCGATCTCTGCAAGACGAGTGACCGCTTCACCACCCAGAGCGGGCGCGAAGTGGCGCTCGAGATTTGGGTGGAAGAGGAGAACCTGGACAAGACTGGCCACGCCATGGCCTCGCTCAAGCGCGCGATGGCCTGGGACGAGACGACCTACGGGCGCGAGTACGATCTCGACCTGTTCATGATCGTGGCGGTCAACGACTTCAACATGGGCGCGATGGAGAACAAGGGGTTGAACATCTTCAACTCCGCAGCGGTGTTGACCCATCCCGACACCGCCACCGACGCCGCCTTCCAGAACGTCGAGGGCATCGTTGCCCACGAGTACTTTCATAACTGGTCCGGCAACCGGGTGACCTGCCGCGACTGGTTCCAGCTCTCTTTGAAGGAGGGCTTCACCGTCTTTCGCGACCAGTGCTTCTCGGCGGACACCAACTCCGCGCCGGTCAAACGCATTCAGGACGTGTCGTTCTTTCGCACCGCCCAGTTCGCCGAGGATGCCGGCCCCACGGCGCACCCGGTACGCCCGGATCACTACATCGAGATCACCAACTTCTACACCCTGACCATCTACGAAAAGGGCGCGGAAGTGGTACGCATGCTGTGCAACCTGATCGGCTGGGAAGCGTTTCGCCGCGGCGCGGATCGCTACTTCGAGCGCTTCGATGGCTGCGCTGCCACCATCGAGGATTTCGTCGGCTGCATGGAGGACGCCTCCGGCGAGCGCCTCGATCAGTTCATGCGCTGGTACTCTCAGGCGGGCACGCCGGAGGTCGATGCCTTCGGCGAATACGATTACGTGCACGGCGAGTACCGCCTGACCCTTCGCCAGCGCACGCCGGCAACGCCGGGCCAGAACGAGAAGCTGCCGCTGCACGTTCCCGTGCGCCTGGGGCTCGTCGGCACCAAATCCGGCCAGGATCTGACCCTGACCCTCGACGGCGAGTCGCTCGGCAAGGAGGGCGTCATTCATCTGCGCCAGGCGGAGCAGACCTTCGTGTTCGAGAACGTCGCCGAGGCGCCGGTGCCCTCGCTCTTGCGCGGCTTTTCCGCGCCCGTGCTGCTCCACTACCCCTATTCGCGTGAAGAGCTCGCCTTTCTGCTGACCCACGACAGTGACGGTTTCAACCGCTGGGACGCCGGGCAGCGCCTCTCCATGCTGGCGTTGGACGACTTGATCGCCGCTCACCGCAACGGCGTGGAGAAGGTCATGGATACCCGGGTCGTCGAGGCGTTTCGCACGCTGCTCGATGGTGAGGTGAGCGACAAGGCGGTGCTTGCCGAGATGCTCACGCTGCCGACGGAAGCCTACATCGCCGAGCAGCAGCGCATCGTCGACGTGGACGCCATCCACGCCGCCCGCGAGTTCATGCGCCAGTCACTGGCCGTGGCCCTGCGTGACGAGTTCATCGCCACCTACGAGGCCAATGCAAGCGATGAGCCCTACGCGCCCACGCCGGAGCAGATTGCCACGCGCAGTCTCAAGAACGTGGCGCTGGCTTACCTGATGGCCATCGAGGACGCCAAGGGTCTTGAGCTGTGCCAGGCACAGTTCGCTGCAGGGCGCAACATGACCGATGTGCGCCAGGCCTTGACGCTGTTGGTGCACAGCGATCGCCAGGATCTGGCGGCGCCGGCGCTCAAGACCTTCGGCGAAAAGTGGGCACACGACTCGCTGGTGATGGATCAGTGGTTCACGGTGCAGGTCACAAGGCCTCAGCCGGACGTGCTCGAGCGCGTCGAATATCTGATGGACCATCCGGCGTTTTCGATCAAGAATCCCAACAAGGTGCGCGCGCTGATCGGCGCGTTCACCCAGAACCGGGTGAACTTCCATCGCCTGGACGGCCAGGGCTACCGACTGCTCGCCGACGTGGTGATCGAACTCAACCGCCTGAATCCGGAGATCGCCGCGCGGCTGATCACGCCGTTGACACGCTGGCAGCGTTTCGACGAGAGCCGTCAGGCTCTGATGCGCCAGGAGCTTGCGCGTATCAAGAAGGAGCCGCTGTCGTCCAACGTCTACGAAGTGGTGGAGAAAGCGCTGGCCTGAAGGTGCCTATAACCCAAGGAAAGGAATACGTCGGTGAGCGACTCACGAAAGCGTTATTTGCTGATTGTCAACGGAAAGTCCTCCAGCAATCCGGAGCTGCGCGAAGCGGTGCAGAGCGCTCGTGACCGGGGTTTCACGATCACCGTGCGAGCCACCTGGGAAGGTGGGGACGCGGCGGAGTTCGCCGAAAAGGCGTTCAGCGAAGGCTTCACCCACGTGATCGCCTGCGGTGGCGATGGCACGGTGAACGAAGTGGTTAACGGCCTGATGCGCGTGGCTCACGACCAGCGTGCAGCGCTGGGTATCGTGCCGCTGGGCAGCGCCAACGACTTCGCGACCTCGGTAGGCTTGCCGCTTGCGCCGGGTGCCGCGCTCGAGGCGGCGCTGGAGCTCCGAGCGCACCCGATCGACGTGGTGCGCCTGACGGCCGAATCCGGCGATGAGCAAGCCATCAGCTACTACGTCAACATGACCACCGGTGGCTTCGGCGCCGAGGTCACCTCTTCCACCCCCAAGATGCTCAAGCGCATGCTGGGCGGCGGGGCGTACTCCCTGATGGGGGCACTCAAGGCATGGCGCCACAAGAGCTATCGCGGCACCCTGCACTGGCAGGAGCGCGAAGAAAGTGCTTCGCTCTTGCTGCTGGCGCTGGGCAACGGCCGCCAGTCCGGGGGGGGGCAGGTGCTGGCGCCGCGCGCCAAGCTCGACGATGGGCGACTCGACGTGCTGCTGGTCAAGGATTTCTCATCGGTATGGGAGCTTCCCACGCTGGTGGGCGAGCTGCAGGATTTTCCCAGTGAAGGACGCTACGTCCACTACTTCACCGCGCCGAAGCTGACCGTGACCACCCGGCCTGACGACGAGCCCTGGCCCTTGACCCTGGATGGCGAGCCGCGTCGCCACGAGCGCTTCACCGTCGAGGTGGTGCCGCTGGCGCTTGGCGTGCTGCTGCCCGAAGAGTGCGCGCTGCTGTCCGCCAACGACCGCCATTGAGCGCAAGCATGATCGATCGACCATGTCGATCAAGAGACAAACGAAGGAGCGAGTGATGACAAACCGTGTATGGATACCCCTGCTGGCGAGCTTGGCACTCGTGCTGAGCGCTTGCAGCGAGCCCGAGGAGGACCCGAACGTCGACCTCGGCGAGCAGGAGAGTTCGGTGGCCGATGACGAGGTGATCCAGAACGAGCAGGCGCCTGCCGCCGCCGAGAACGCCGCCGACATGCCGGAGCCCGCCGAGATCGAGGATGACGTCGAGGCGCGTCAGGCCGCAGAAGAGTTGGAACAGGCCGAGGCGCTGGACGCGCAGAACGCCGAGAGCGAGCCGATGACGGGCGAGGAGGTCCAGGCCGATGAGGAGACGCTGGCCGCCGACCCCGAAGAGGCGCTCAGCGAAGAAAGCGCCATGCCCGGCGAAACCACTCGTTCCGATGTGGACGACGTGATCGCCGAGACCGAGCGGCGATTCGAGGAGGCCCAGCGTCAGCTCGACCAGCAGTTCCAGGAGGTCGAGCGCCAGAGCGACGAGCTCGATCCCGTGGAGTCCACGCAGTTCTCCGACGACTGGGAGGTGGAAAGCAGCTTGCCGGAAAGCGCCCGCCGCGAACCCCAGGGCGGAGCGCTCGACGTCGATGAGCTGATCGAGGACACCGAACGGCGCTTCGAGCAGGCCCAGCGGCGCCTCGACGAGCAGTTTCAGGAGCTTGAGCGCGAATCCAGCCAGGCAGGCGATAATGCCGTTCTCGAGCCCAATAGCACCGTTTCGGAGTCCGCCTCTTCGCAGGCGCAGGACGCTGATGCAGCAAGCGAGACGACCGCTACCGGCGTTGTGCGCACGCTCGACGACGAGGCATCAGGCGCGTCCGGGCAAGAGCAAGGTCAGGCGCAGGAAGATGCGTCAAGCGCAGGCGACACCCGTGAGCGCTCGAGCATCGAACCCTAGGCGCGCAGGCAATAAAAAGGCCCGCATGTGCGGGCCTTTGTTTCGCGAGCCGATCAGGCGACGCGAATGTTTGACGCCTGAAGGCCTTTCTTGCCTTGCGTTACTTCAAAGGTGACTTTCTGACCATCCTGCAGGGTCTTGAAGCCTTCAGCCTGAATCTCTGAGAAGTGCGCAAAAAGGTCGTCGCCGCCGTCATCGGGTGAGATGAAGCCGTAACCTTTGGTGTCGTTGAACCACTTGACGGTACCAGTTGCCATCTTTCGTATCCTTAACGTGCTTAGGTAATAGGCGGACAACCTCGTGTTTGCCCACAAATTCACTGTAGAAGCAAAAAAAGTGATCGTCCAGTGACGAACTCACGATTCCTTTAAACGCAACGAGCCTCTTTCGATGAGCCAGATGACCCTGTTCGACGCGCAGTTCGTGCCCTTCGTGATCGCCATCACGCTGCTCTCCATCTCTCCGGGCGTGGACACGCTTCTGGTGATCCGCAATACCGCGCGAGGCGGAGTGCGCGACGGCGTGGCCACCAGCGTTGCGATCTGCTGCGGGCTGTTCGTGCACGCTACGGTGTCGGCTCTCGGCATCTCCTTGATCCTGTTGCAGTCCGCCTTCGCCTTCAACCTGCTCAAGCTGGCAGGCGCCGGCTATCTGGTCTGGCTCGGCGTGACGAGCCTGTTGGCCGCGCGACGAGGGACGGCGCTGCCAGTGGGTGAAGCTCGCGTGGCCGGGGCTCGCGTGGGGCTCTTTCAGCCGATCAAGGAGGGACTTCTCTCCAATGTGCTCAACCCCAAGACGGTGGTGTTCTACATGGCGTTTCTGCCCCAGTTCATTGCCCCGGGTGAGCCGGTGCTGTTGAAGTCTCTATGGCTTGCCGGGGTGCATTTCGTGATCGCCAACCTGTGGCAGATCGGCGTGGTGCTGATGGTGGGCGGGACGAGTCGCTTTCTGGCAAGCCCGCGCTTTGCACGGGTGCTCAACGCCGCGACGGGTACGGTGCTGGTGGGGCTTGGCTTGCGTCTGGCGCTGGAGCAGCGCCCGGGATGACCGGGCGCTTGTCGGGGGTCAGCGCAGCGCGAGCAGGGCGCGGTCATAGCGTACCTGCTGCTCGTTGTCGCTGAGCAGCGTCACGCCCTGGCTGTCGCCACCGTTGGCCAGGCTTTCGAAGATCACCCGGTAGCTCAACACCGCCTGGA
The DNA here is from genome assembly GCF_020622355.1 of Vreelandella malpeensis. Lineage (GTDB taxonomy): Bacteria > Pseudomonadota > Gammaproteobacteria > Pseudomonadales > Halomonadaceae > Vreelandella > Vreelandella malpeensis. The sequence goes on from NZ_WHVL01000004.1 coordinate 277,900, forward strand.
CGTAGTCGCGGGTCTCGCGAAACGGGATGCTCTCGACGAACAGGTCGAACGCCTCTACGCCGCGACCGTCGCCCAGCCATTGATCCACCCGGCCGGGGCCGGCGTTGTAGGCTGCCGTTGCCGCCAGGCGATTGCCCTGGTAGCGGTTAAGCTTGTCGCGCAGGTAGGTGCTGCCCAGACGAATGTTGAGCTCCGGATCGAGTACGCCGTAGGGTCCCGGGTCGCTCAGGCCGAGCTGACGGCTGACCAGCGCGGCGGTGCCGGGCATCAGTTGCATCAGCCCTCGCGCACCGGCAGGCGAGAGTGCCACCGGGTTGTAGGCGCTCTCGCGCCGGGTGATGGCCATCAGAAGATACGGGTCCACTCCGGTCTGCTCGCCCCAGCGCAGGAAGCTTTCGCGGTAGGCGGGCGGGAAGCGCCAGTCCAGCGCGTCCCACATTTCGCCTGCGATGGTGGTCTGCACCAGCAGCGGGTACCACTGGCGGTGAGCGGCGTAGTCCGCCAGCGCCCGCGCCTGGGCCGGTGAGGACGTGCGCACGGCGTAGAGCCATTCGCTGTTGGCGAGACCCTCCTCGCCGATCCGCATCAGCGCCTCGGTGCGCTGTACGGTGGCAAGCGCTGCGGTGTGTTCGCGCGAGGCGTCGTCGAAATGGTTGCGCTCGTTGTTGAGCCGGTAGGGCACGCCGAGGCGTTCGGCGGCGGCGAAACCGTAGAAGCTGCGATCCAGCGCCGCCTCACGGTAGCGCGCCTCGGCGGCGCCGTGGTTGCCGAGCTGTTCGTTGGCCCGGGCAAGCCAGTACTGCCAGCGGCTATTGCTTTGCTGGCTGGCAGGCATCTGGGCAATCCAGTTAAGCACCTCCGACCACTGGCGATCCTCCAGCGCCCGGCGTACGCGAAGCTCGAGCACCCGCTCGCTGTCGAGCCCCGGCAGCACGCTGTCCACCCAGGCAAGCGTGCCCGGCACGCTGCGCACCAGGGCATAGAAGGCAAGCTCCTCCTCGATCACGCGGCGCTCGTCGGCTGTCAGCGACAGGCGCGGCGCGATGCTTTGCCAGGCAGAAAGTGCTGCCGGCGTGTTCTCGCGCGTGTAGCGCTGCAAGGCGGCCTGGTAGAACGCAGCACTCGCCGCGCACTCGGGGCCGAGGCAGGCGGGCGCCTGGGTGACCGCGGAAAGGTTGCCCTCGATGCGCTCGACGGTCTCCTCGGCGGTCTGCCACTGGCCACTCAGAAGCCCACCGAGATAGCTTGAAAGCCCTGTCTCGCCGGCCTGCCAGGCCAGCATCTTGCGCTCCCATACGGCGCGGTCGTCGATGGTGCCATCCGCGCGCAGCCGGTTGAACAGGCTGTCGCAGGCGTTGGGCTGCGAGCCGCCGGTCAGCCAGAGCTCGCGTCCCGCCGCGCGGGCCTCGAGCGGCGAGCGGTCGAGCAGAGCACTGTAGTAGTAGCACTGGCGCGCGGTGCCGTCCGGCACGCCGTCGGCCACGGCGAGCAGATCATCAAAACGGCCGGCGTAGCCGTAGTTGGCGATCGCCTGGCCGCGTATCCACTCCGAGAGCGGCGAGTCGCGGTAGCGGTCGATGAACGCCTGGATGCGCTGAGCGGGAACGTTCGGGAGCTGGCCGCGCAGGCGATGGTACTCCACGTAGCCCCCCAGCACGTGATCGTTGACCACGCGCTCGTCAACGCGCTGCCACTGCTGGTCGCGGGCGGCTTGAAGGGCATCGCGCATCTGGGCGTCGGTGGCCGCCCCCGCGTGGCTGGACAGACCGACGATCGCCGCGGCGCATAGCGCGCGAAGGCGAAAACGAACTCGCAAAACCGGCATGGCTTCCTCTCTTGCCTGGTGAGCTGACTGCTGAAATAAGAGTAAAACGATGGAATAGGGGTGAAGCGACTATAGTGGACTATAACGACAAACGCCGCGCGCACAATCCCTCTCTAGGCGATCTGCCTCGCCTCGATATCTCGATGCCACTCATTTGCTTGAAATCTTTCGGCCTAGCCCCATATTGACTGCACACGAGACACTGCGCCTTTTTAGAGCGCATCGGATATCCAGTGATTGGCAATTGAGGGCTACGCATGAGCACCGCCACCCACGAAGAGACGCTTGGTTTTCAAACAGAAGTCAAGCAGCTTCTCAACCTGATGATCAACTCCCTGTACTCCAACCGGGAAATCTTCCTGCGCGAGCTGATCTCCAACGCCGCCGACGCCTGCGACAAGCTGCGCTACGCTGCCCTCGACAACGACGCGCTGTATGAAGGCGACAGCGACCTGCGCATCGAGATCGAGCACGACGCCAGCGCCAACACGGTGACGCTGCGCGACAACGGCATCGGGATGAACCGCGAGGATGTGATTGCCAACCTGGGCACCATCGCCCGCTCCGGCACCGCCGAGTTCATGCAGCAACTCACCGGCGAGCAGCAGAAGGACGCCAAGCTGATCGGCCAGTTCGGCGTCGGTTTCTACTCCGGCTTCATCGTTGCCGACGAAGTCACCGTGCGCACCCGCAAGGCTGGCACCAGCGCTCAGGAAGGCGTCGAGTGGCGCTCCAGGGGCGAGGGCGAGTTCAGCGTCGCCGACATCGAGCGCGACAAGCACGGCACCGAGATCATCCTTCACCTCAAGGACGACGCCAAGGAGTTCGCCGACGAGTACCGCCTGCAGGGGCTCGTTCGCAAGTACTCGGATCACATCGAAGTGCCGGTGCGCATGCCGAAGATCGAGACTGCCAAGGACGATGATGGCAACGAGATCGAAGGCAGCGAAGTCACTACCTGGGAGACCATCAATGAGGCCACCGCCCTGTGGGTGCGGCCGAAGTCCGAGGTCTCGGACGACGAATACAAGGCGTTCTACAAGCACGTTGCCCACGACTTCAGTGACCCGCTGACCTGGAGCCACAACAAGGTCGAGGGCAAGCTCGAGTACACGAGCCTTCTCTACGTGCCCGGCCGGGCGCCCTTCGACATGTTCGAGCGCGATGGCGCGCGCGGCGTGAAGCTCTACGTGCAACGCGTGTTCATCATGGACGACGCCGAACAGTTCCTGCCGCTCTATCTGCGCTTCATCAAGGGCGTGCTCGACACGCGCGATCTGTCGCTCAACGTCTCGCGCGAGATTCTCCAGCAGGACCCGAAGGTCGAGAAGATCAAGGGCGCGCTCACCAAGCGGGCGCTGGACATGCTCAAGAAGCTCTCCAAGGACGACGAGCAGTACAAGACGTTCTGGAGCACCTTCGGAAGCGTTCTGAAGGAAGGCCCCGGCGAAGACCCGGCCAACCGCGAGAAGATCGGCGAGCTCTTGCGCTTTGCGTCCACCCATACCGATACCGCCGCCCAGGAGCAGTCGCTGGCCGGTTACATCGAGCGCATGAAGGAAGGCCAGCAGAAGATCTACTACGTGGTGGCGGACAGCTTCAACGCGGCGAAGAACAGCCCCCACCTGGAGATCTTCCGCAAGAAGGGCATCGAGGTACTGCTGCTGTCCGATCGCATCGATGAATGGCTGATGACCCATCTCACCGAGTTCGACGGCAAGACGTTCGCTGACGTGGCCAAGGGTGAACTCGATCTTGGCGATGTCGAGAACGAAGAGGAGAAGAAGGCCCAGGAGGAGACCGCCAAGGCCAAGGAAGAGCTGGTCAAGCGCGTGAAGGAGGCGCTCGGTGACGGTGTTCAGGAAGTGAAGATTACCCACCGCCTGACCGACTCGCCCGCCTGCGTGGTGCTGCCCGAGCACGAGATGGGCTACCAGATGCGCCGCATCATGGAGGCCGCCGGCCAGCCGCTGCCGGAGGTGAAGCCGATCCTCGAGCTTAACCCGGAACACGCGCTGGTCGATCGCCTGGAGGCGAGCGACGACGACGCTTTCGGCCAGCTGGCGCACATCCTGCTTGACCAGGCAATCATCGCCGAAGGCGGCCATCTGGACGACCCGGCGGCCTACGTCAAGCGGCTCAATAGCGTGCTGACCGCCTGAACGTGATGCGTTGACAACACGGCCCGCCGGCTTGCCGGCGGGCTGTTTTCGTTGGCGAGCGTCAAAACCGCCGGTGGCGCCCTCGTGCGCCACGCCATTGATGGTAAAGTAGCCGCCATCGTCCAGAGACTCAGGAAAACACCATGGCCTTGGAGCAGAGCAACGTCGCCGTTCTCGGTGGAGGGAGCTTCGGTACCGCGCTTGCCAGCATCGCCGCCGATAACGGCGCGACGGTGCGTCAATGGATGCGCGACCACGCGCTGGTGGAGCAGATCAATCGGGAGCGGCGAAACGGCCGCTACCTGCCGGACTACGCGATCAACGAACGTGTCGAGGCCACCACCGATATCCGCCACGCGGTGGAGGGGGCGGCCATCGTGCTGGTGGCGATTCCCTCGAAGGCGTTTCGCCAGGTGGTCGAGCAGGCAAAGCCCTGGCTTTCGCCGGAGCAAATCCTGGTCAGCACCACCAAGGGCATCGAGCAGGAGGGCTTTCTGCTCATGAGCCAGGTGCTCGAGGAAATCACCGGATTTGACCATATCGGCGTGATCGCCGGTCCCAACCTCGCCTCCGAGATCGCCGACAAGCAGCTCACCGCCACGGTGATCGCCAGCGCCGATCCTGGTACCCGTACCCGGGTGCAGAAGGCGCTGGGGTGCAGCTACTTTCGCGTCTACGCCAGCGATGACCGCCACGGGGTGGAGCTTGGCGGGGCGCTCAAGAACATCTACGCCATCTCCGCCGGCATGGCGGCCGCACTCGGCATGGGCGAGAACACCCGAAGCATGCTGATGACTCGGGCGCTGGCCGAGATGGGCCGCTTCGCCGTCGCCCAGGGCGCCAACCCGATGACCTTTCTAGGACTGGCCGGCGTGGGGGACTTGATCGTCACCTGCTCGTCGAAGCTTTCGCGCAACTACCGGGTCGGCTACGCCATGGGCGAGGGGCGAAGCCTCGACGAGGCCGTCGAGGCCCTCGGCCAGGTGGCGGAAGGGGTCAATACCGTCCGGCTCGTGTGCGACAAGGCAAGAGAGATGAACGTCTACATGCCGCTTGCCGAAGGCTTGAAAAGGGTGCTGTTCGAAGGCGTGGCCGCCAAGGAGATGGCCGGGCTCTTGATGGCGGGCGAGCAGAGCAGCGACGTCGAGTTCGTGCTGCCCCGGGAGGCGGTCCTCGAGGCGCACCGCGGCGAAAAGGTGCGCCATGACTAGCGCATCAAGACTTGTGATCATGCGCCACGGTGAAGCCGGCCCCGGCCGGGTGGACGCGGCGCGTGCCCTGACATCGCGCGGCGAGCGCGAAGCATCGCGCATGGGCGCGTGGCTCGCCAACGACTACCGGCACACGCTGCTTGCGCTCTACGCAAGCCCCTTCGTACGCGCCCAGCAGACCGCGACGCTGGTCGGTCAGGCGCTGGGACAGCCGGTGCGTACCCTCGAGGGCATCACGCCGGACGATGACCCGCAGGCGGTATGCGACTGGCTGCTCGAGCAACAGGAGGGCTGCATCGTGCTGGTCAGCCACATGCCGCTGGTGGGGATGCTGACCGGACGGCTGGTGGAGGGGGCGCGAAGCCCGGGGGTGGGGTTTGCGACCGCGGCGGTCGCCGAGCTCGACGGCGACGTTTGGGCTGCCGGCTGCGCTCGGCTGGTGCGCTTCACCGAGCCTTCCATGCTGGGATAGAAAAAGGGTCGCCGCCCGTCTGGCGGGCGGCGAGGGGGCTAGAGCAGGGCGTCGAGTTTCTGCTTCAACAGCCCGTTGACCTGCTGCGGGTTGGCGGTACCGCGTGAGGCCTTCATCACCTGGCCGACGAAGTAGCCGATCATCTTGCCGCGCTTGTCCGGCTCCGCGTCGCGGTACTGGGCGACCTGGGCAGGGCTTTCGGCGATCACCTGGTCGATCATCGCCTCGATGGCACCGCTGTCGGTCACCTGCTTCAGGCCCTTGGACTCGATCACCTCGTCGGCGCTGCCGCCCTGGCCGTTCCACAGCGCCTGGAAGACTTCCTTGGCGGCCTTGCCATTGATGGTGCCGTCGACCACGCGCTCGATCAGTCCGCCAAGCTGCTGGGCGGAGACCGGGCTCTGGTGAATGGCGAGGTTTTCGCGGTTCAAGGCCCCGGAAAGCTCGCCCTGCACCCAGTTGGCGGCCTGCTTGGCATCGCCGCACACCTGGTACGCCTCTTCGAAGAACTCCGCCATCTCGCGACTTGTCGCGAGCACGTTGGCGTCATAGGCCGAAAGCCCGAGCTCGTTCTGGAAGCGCGCGCGCTTGTCCGCCGGCAGCTCTGGCAGAAGGGTCTTCAGATGGTCGAGGTAGGCCTGGTCGAGCACCACCGGCAGAAGGTCCGGGCAGGGGAAGTAGCGGTAGTCGTTGGCTTCTTCCTTGGTGCGCATGCTGCGCGTCTCATCGCGTTCCGGGTCGAACAGGCGCGTCTCCTGAACTACCTTGCCGCCATCCTCGATCAGCTCGATCTGGCGCTCGACCTCGAAGGCGATGGCGCGCTCGACGAAGCGAAACGAGTTGACGTTCTTGATCTCGGCGCGGGTGCCGAAGGCATCCGCTCCCTTGGGGCGCACCGAGACGTTGACGTCGCAGCGCATCGAGCCTTCTGCCATGTTACCGTCGGAAATGCCCAGATAGGTGACGATCGAGTGGATCGCCTTCAAGTAAGCCGCGGCTTCCTTGGCGCTGCGCATGTCCGGTTCGGAGACGATCTCCAGGAGCGGGGTGCCGGCACGGTTGAGATCGATGCCGGTCATGCCCTGAAAGTCCTCGTGCAGCGACTTGCCGGCGTCCTCCTCCAGGTGGGCGTGGTGGATGCGGATGCGCTTGGTGACGTCGTCATCCAGAGTGATCTCCACCTCGCCGGCGCCGACGATCGGGTGATACATCTGGCTGGTCTGGTAGCCCTTGGGCAGGTCCGGGTAGAAGTAGTTCTTGCGATCGAACACCGAGACTTCCGGGATTTCGGCGTGTACCGCGAGGCCGAACTGCACCGCCATCGCCACCGCCTGCTCGTTGAGCACGGGCAAGCTGCCGGGCAGGCCCAGGTCCACTGCGCTTGCCTGGGTATTGGGTTCGCTTCCGAAGGCGGTCGACGATCCGGAGAAGATCTTCGAGCGGGTAGCGAGCTGAACGTGGACCTCGAGCCCAATTACGGTTTCCCATTGCATCAGGCGTTCTCCTCGGCGAGTGCGGGAAGGTGACGGTGCCAATCAGTGGCTTGCTGGAACTGGTGGGCAACGTTCAGAAGCTGCGCCTCGGCGAAGTGGGTGCCGAGGATCTGCAGGCCCACCGGGCGGCCATGGGCAAAGCCTGCCGGCACGCTGATGCCGGGAATGCCCGCGAGGTTCACGGCGATGGTGTAGATGTCCTGCAGGTACATCGATACCGGGTCCTTCTTGGCGCCCAGGTTGAACGCGGTGGTGGGGGCTGCTGGGCCCATCAGCACGTCAACGTCCTCGAAGGCATCCAGGAAATCCTGGCGAATCAGGCGGCGCACCTTCTGCGCCTTGATGTAGTAGGCATCGAAGAAGCCTTCCGAGAGCGTATGGGTGCCGATCAGGATGCGTCGCTTGACCTCCTCGCCGAAGCCCTCCTGGCGCGTGCGGGTGTAGAGATCGATCAGGTCCTTGGGGTCTTCGCAGCGGTGGCCGAAGCGCACGCCATCGAAGCGCGACAGGTTCGACGAGGCCTCCGCCGGGGCGATGACGTAGTAGGCGGGGATGGCGTAGTGGGTATGCGGCAGGCTGACCTCGCGCACGGTGGCACCCAGCGACTCGTACACCCTGACCGCCTCGCGCACGGCGCGCTCGACGTCGGCATCGAGGCCGTCACCGAAATACTCCTTGGGCAGACCGATCTTGAGCCCGGACAGCGGTGCATCGAGGTTCTCGGTGTAGTCCGGCACGCCTCGGGCGGCGCTGGTGGAGTCACGCACGTCGTGGCCGGCGATGACGTTCATCAGGTGCGCGCAGTCGGAGGCCGAGCGCGCCATGGGACCGGCCTGGTCGAGACTCGAGGCGTAGGCGATCATCCCGTAACGCGAGACGCGTCCGTAGGTGGGCTTGAGCCCGGTGATGCCGCAGAACGCCGCCGGCTGGCGGATCGAGCCGCCGGTGTCGGTACCCAGTGCGGCCGGCACCAGTCCCGCCGCCACTGCGGCGGCACTGCCGCCGGAGCTTCCGCCGGGAACGGCTTTCAGATCCCAGGGGTTCTTCACCGGGCCATAGTGGCTGTTCTCGTTGGAGGAGCCCATGGCGAACTCGTCCATGTTGGTCTTGCCCAGGCTCACGGTATGCGCGGCCTCGAGCTTCTCCACCACGGTGGCGTCGTAAGGGGCGACGAAGTTGTCGAGCATCTTCGAGCCGCAGCTGGTCTTAACGCTCTGGGTACAGAAGATGTCCTTGAGCGCCAGCGGGATGCCGGCGAGCGCGTGGGCGTGGCCATCAGCGCGAGCCTTGTCGGCGGCCTCGGCGGCGTTGAGCGCGCGCTCGGCGGTCACGCTGATGAAGCTGTTGAGCTTGTCATCGAGGCGTTCGATGCGCTGCAGGTAGTGCGCGGTGATCTCGCGGCTCGAGAGCTCGCCGCTTTTCAGGGCGGCGGCCAGCTGGGTGACGGTTTGATCATGCATGACCCAAAAGCTCCGTTCGGGACGAATGTAAAAAAGCCAGGAAGGACGGTGCGCGCATCGCTTATTCGACCACGCGGGGCACGAGGTAGAGCCCCTCCTCGGTGGCCGGCGCACAGCGCTGGTACTGCTCGCGCCGGTCGGTTTCGGTGACCTCGTCGGCACGCAGGCGCTGGGTGGCATCGAGCGGGTGGGCCAGAGGAGCGACGTTATCGGTATTGACCTGTTGAAGCTGGTCGACCATCTCCAGGATCCGGCTCAAGTCGTCCACGAAACGGTTGGCCTGGTCGTCGCTGATGGCGAGTCGGGCCAGGTGGGCGGCCCGGCGCACATGGGATTCTTCAAGCGCCATGATCAAGGTATCCTCGCAAGCGTAAGGGAACGTATGTCGTAACGAGCGGTATACATACGGTCATCTTGAATTCGTCTGACGGGGCAGACGTGGAAAATAGCCGCAAAAGGTACCATACAATGGCCGCCGCGGGCAGGGGAGCGACTCGCGCTTGCTGCCGGCGGGTTGCGGTGATACCGTTTGCATCCGCACAGGGTTCCCGGTCTGCACTAGGTAACAACATCCATGTTCAAACGCTTGAGGGGGCTGTTTTCCAGCGATCTGTCGATCGACTTGGGTACGGCCAACACACTGATTTATGTTCGCGGTCGCGGTATCGTTCTCGACGAGCCTTCCGTGGTCGCCATTCGCCAGTCCGGCAACATGCGAAGCGTCGCCTCGGTCGGCGCCGATGCCAAGCGCATGCTCGGCCGCACCCCCGGCAACATCACGGCGATCCGGCCGATGAAGGATGGCGTCATCGCCGACTTCACCGTCACCGAGCAGATGCTCCAGCACTTCATCCGCAAGGTACACCAGAGCACGTTCCTGACGCCCAGCCCGCGCGTGCTGGTGTGCGTACCCTGCATGTCTACCCAGGTCGAGCGTCGTGCCATTCGTGAATCCGCCGAAGGGGCGGGTGCGCGAGAAGTCTTTCTGATCGAGGAGCCCATGGCGGCGGCGATCGGCGCGGGACTGCCGGTCGAGGAAGCTCAGGGGTCGATGGTCGTCGACATCGGCGGGGGCACCACCGAGATCGCCATCATCTCGCTCAACGGCGTGGTCTACTCCGAATCCATCCGCGTTGGCGGCGACCGCTTCGACGAGGCGATCACCGCCTACGTGCGTCGTCACTACGGAAGCCTCATTGGTGAAGCCACCGCTGAGCGCATCAAGGAAGAGATCGGCTGCGCCTACCCCGGTGGCGAACTCAGAGAGATCGACGTGCGCGGGCGCAACCTGGCAGAAGGCATCCCGCGAAGCTTCACGCTCAACTCCCACGAGATCCTCGAAGCGCTCCAGGAGACGCTCGGCTCGATCGTTGCCGCGGTCAAGAGCGCACTCGAGCAGTCACCTCCGGAGCTTGCTTCGGACATCGCCGAGCGTGGCCTGGTGCTGACCGGCGGCGGGGCGCTCTTGCGCGATCTGGACAAGCTGATCGCCGAGGAGACCGGACTTCCCGTGATCGTCGCGGAAGATCCGCTGACCTGTGTGGCGCGCGGCGGCGGCAAGGCACTCGAAATGATCGACCAGCATACCTTCGAGCTGCTTTCCAGCGACTGATCCTGGCGGTTTGCTGCGGGGGAATTGCCTATTAAACCGCTCTTTTCGCATGGCCCCTTGCCGGGCTATCGACTCTTCTTTTGCGTGCTGGTGGCGAGTGCCTTGATGTTCGTCGACCAGCGCTTTACCCGTATGGAAGACGTGCGTGCCCATATGACCATGGTGGTGGCGCCGATCCAGTGGGTCGTCAGCCTGCCGAGCGATCTGCTCAACTGGGGGGCGCTGGTGTTCTCGGACCAGCAGGCCCTGGTGGACGAGAATCGCCGCCTGCGCGAACAGATCCTGACGCTCTCCCACCGTGGCCAGCGCCTGGCGAACCTGACCGCCGAGAACGCCCAGCTGCGCGAGCTGCTCGATGCCGCCGAGCGCCACGACATTCCCTTCATGTCCGCGGAGTTACTGTCGCTCGACAACGACCCGTTCAGCCATCAGATGGTGGTGGATCGCGGGCACCGCAACGGAGCCTACGTCGGCCAGCCGGTGATCGATGCCTTTGGCCTCGTCGGCCAGGTCACGGCGGTATCGGCCTATTCGAGCCGGGTGCTGCTGATGGCGGATGCCAGCCACGCCTTGCCGGTGCAGATCAATCGTAACGGGTTGCGCTTCATCGTCCAGGGTACCGGGCGCTACGACAGCGTGAGTGTGCTGCATGTGCCGGACACCGCCGACATTCGTGAAGGCGATCTCCTGACCACCTCGGGCCTTGCCGGGCGGTTCCCGCCGGGCTACCCGGTAGCGCGGGTCACTGAGGTCTATCACGATCCGGGTCAGCCCTTCGCGCGCGTCAGCGCCGAACCCACCGCGCAGCTCACCCGCTCGCGCCACTTCCTGCTGCTCTTCCCGCCCGCCATCGAAGCGCAGGGAACGCCGCTCTGGAACAACGCCATGTCGATTTCCGCCGCCGCGATCCATGCCGCCGAGCGCCTGGCCGACGAAGCGCCGGCATCGCTTCAGGAGGTGCCCTGATGCCCAAGGCGCCGGTGATTCCACTGCTGTTCATCTGGCTGAGCCTGGTGCTGGCGCTGTGCCTGCAGGTGATGCCGCTGGCCGATGGCTGGCAGATGTACCGCCCGGACTGGATCGGCCTGATGCTGATCTACTGGTGCATGCGCGTACCCGACCGGGTCGGCGTGTTCCACGGCTTCGTGATCGGGCTTCTGATCGACCTGATCGACGGCAGCGTACTGGGTCAGCACGCGCTGGTGTTCTCGCTGCTGGCCTTTCTGTGCGCGCTGGTCTATCCCCGTTTTCGCGCCTACTCGCTGGTTCAGCAGGCGGTGCTGGTGCTGGTGCTGCTGGGGTTGATCCAGCTCATCGAGCAGTGGCTGCGCGTGCTCACTGGCGTGTTCTCCATTCACCTGTCGTTTTTGATTCCTGCGCTGATCAGCGCGCTGCTGTGGCCCTGGCTTGCCACCATGCTGGTGGCGCTCGAGCGTCGCGCGGCGCGAACCTGATGACCATGGCCGCCAAGGATGACGCCGGCATGCGAAAGCAAGGTCCGAACGGACAACCCTCTCCCGTGCTCTGCCTGGCGTCCGCCTCACCAAGGCGTCGTGCGCTGCTGAATTCGATCGGCGTGGCGGTCGAGGTCGTCGCCACGAACGTCGATGAAACGCCGCTGCCCGGCGAGTGTGCCGCGGCCTACGTTGAGCGCCTGGCGCGCGCCAAGGCAAGTGCCGCCCTTGGGCACACGGCGCTTCCGGTGCTGGGTTCGGACACTGCCGTGGTGCTCGACGGGCGCATTCTCGGCAAGCCCGTCGACGAGGCCGACGCTCACGCGATGCTCGCGGCGCTCTCCGGGCGTAGCCATGAGGTGCTGACCGGGGTGGCCGTGATCGGCCCGCGCGGCGTCTGCGCCTGCGTGGTCACCACCACGGTCCACATGCGGATGGTCGAGGGCGACGAGATCCGCAGCTACTGGCGAACCGGCGAACCCCAGGACAAGGCCGGCGGCTACGCGATCCAAGGGCTGGCGTCGGTGTTCGTCGAACAGATCCACGGCAGCCACTCGGCGGTGGTGGGGTTGCCTCTGTTCGAAACGGCGCAGCTACTTTCCAAGCAGGGTGTGTCCGTTTGGTCGGCTCGCCTGTAAAGTAGCGTCAATACGGAGTCTTTGACGCAATCGAGCCCAGAAGGAAGAGTGCATGAGCGGTGAAGTCCTTATCAACCTGACGCCCATGGAGACGCGCGTTGCGCTGGTCGAGAACGGGGTGCTGCAGGAAGCCTTGATCGAGCGCTCGCGCCGGCGCGGCATCGTGGGCAATATCTACAAAGGCAAGGTGGTGCGGGTGCTGCCTGGCATGCAGGCTGCCTTTGTCGATATTGGCCTCGAGCGTGCGGCCTTCATCCATGCCCACGAGGTGATGCCCGCCAATACGCCGAGCGACGAGCAGCAGACCATCGGCCAGCTCCTGCACGAGGGCCAGTCGCTGGTAGTGCAGGTCACCAAGGATCCGATCGGCACCAAGGGGGCCAGGCTCACGACGCACCTGTCGATTCCCTCGCGCTACCTCGTTTACATGCCGGACTCCTCAAACCACGGTGTTTCCCAGCGCATCGAGGACGAGGCCGAGCGCGAGCGGTTGAAAAAGCTTCTTGACGAGAGCATCGCCGCCCAGACCCTGGAGGTGAGCGGCGGCTTCATCGTGCGCACCGCCGCCGAAGGCGTGGGCGAGGAAGAGTTTGCAAGCGACATGTACTTCCTGCTGCGCATCTGGCGCAAGGTGAGTGAGCGCAAGATCAGCGCCGCGCCGCCGAGCGTGATCTACGACGACCTGCCGCTGTTCATGCGCACCCTGCGCGACGTGATGCGCGACGACATCGAGAAGGTGCGCATCGATTCCCGCGAGAACTTCGTCAAGCTCGTGGAGTTCGCCGAAGAGTTCATGCCTTACGCGGTGGATCGCATCGAGTACTACCCCGGCGAGCGGCCGATCTTCGATCTCTACAGCGTCGAGGATGAGATCCAGAAGGCGCTGGCGCGCAAGGTGCAGCTCAAGTCCGGTGGGTATCTCGTGATCGACCCGACCGAAGCGATGACCACCATCGACGTCAATACCGGCGGTTACGTCGGCCACCGCAATCTCGAGGAGACCATCTTCAAGACCAACCTGGAAGCGGCGACCGCCATCGCCCGCCAGCTGCGTCTGAGAAACCTCGGCGGCATCATCATCATCGACTTCATCGACATGGTCGACGTCGAGCACCAGCGCCAGGTCCTACGGGTGCTGGAAAAAGCGCTGGAGCGCGATCACGCCAAGACCAAGTGCACCGGTGTCACCGAGCTTGGCCTGGTCCAGCTGACCCGCAAGCGCACCCGCGAGAGCCTGGAGCAGACCCTGTGCGAGGCGTGCTCGACCTGCCACGGTCGCGGTACGCTCAAGACCCCGGAAACCATCTGCTACGAGATCTTTCGCGAAATTCTGCGTGAAGAGCGCGCCTATAGCGCCGACACCTACCGGGTACTGGCCTCCCAGCCGGTGGTCGATCGGCTGCTCGACGAGGAGTCCGCGGCGGTGGCGGATCTCGAGGCGTTCATCAACAAGACCATTCGCTTTCAGGTCGAGCAGAACTACTCCCAGGAGCAGTACGACATCGTGCTGATGTAATGACGCTACCCGCTCTTCTCTTTCGCTGGACGCTGGTCGCCTGCGCCACGCTTCTGGGCCTGATCGCCGTGCTGTCGCTGGTGATCCGGCTGCTGTTCGCCCAGGCCGGCCACTGGGTTCCCCAGATCGAGGACTTGCTCGCGTCACGCATCGGCGCGCCGGTGAGCCTCGAGTACCTGTCGCTCGGCATCGAGCGCCATGATCTGGTGCTGCGCCTCGAAGGGCTTCACGCCGAATCAGGGCAGGCGCCGCTGGTCTCTCTCGACAGCGCCTACCTGCGCCTGGATACCTGGGCATCGTTCAAGGCGTGGGCGCCCATCTTCAGCGATGCCCGCCTGTCGGGAATCGATTTTCACCTCTATCAGAAAGACGAGACCACCTGGGGCTGGCCCGAGCCCGCGATGCTTCCGCTGCTTATGGCACCGGAGCCCGAGGTTGATCTCGATCAAATCGACCGCTGGACCGAGATTCTGCTCAAGCAGCGCCTGTGGGTGCGCGATACCAACCTGAGCCTGCACGGGCTCGAGGAGTCCCTGACCCTGAACGCGCCCCGGCTTCTGCTAGGTGGAAGCGATGAGCTCGCTCGTTTCGAGGGGGCGGTGAACATCCGGGAGGCGAGCACGCTGGAGCAGGCCAATGCCCAGCCCGCGCTGATCGTCCAGGCGGAGATGCAGCCCGACCGCGATGACCCCGGCGATTTCTTCGCGACGGTGCAACTCGAACTCCAGCTCGATCACCTGGTGGCGCTGGGCGATGTGTTTCGCGCCGATCACATGCCGCATATCGAACAGGCGGGCGGGGCGGTGCGCCTGTGGGGCGAGTGGCTCGACGGGCAACTGAGCGAGGTGCGCGCGGGGCTGGGTATTCCTCAACTGATCTTGCGTCAGCAGTCGCAGTACGCGGTACTGCGCGATATCAAGGCCAACGGCCAGTGGGAGCGCGATGACGTTGGCGGGCAGGCGTGGCTTAGCGCCAACGCCAAAAGCGTCGAGTGGGCGCAGCCGGACAATGTGAGTGAAGGCCCGGCGCTGCCGCGCCACTGGTACTTCGCCCACCAGCCGGGGCAGTGGGAGCTGCGTACCAGCCCCTTCGAGCTCGCCTCGCTAACCGCCTGGCGGGAGTACGCCTTTTTGCCGGAGTCGGTGACTCGGGTACTGCAGACCCTGGCGCCCAGCGGTCAGGTGCAGGGTCTGCGCCTGGGCCAGCGCAACGGCCGCTGGGGCGTGGACGCGGCGTTGACCAACCTGGCGGTGCAGCCCTGGGAGGAGGCGCCTGGCGGCGGCCCTCTCGACGCCTGGGTCCAGGCGCGGGATTCGCGCGGACAGGTGAGCTTCAGCAGCGCCGGGCCAAGCGAGCTCTACTTTCCCGAAGTGTTCGAGGCACCCATGCAGTTGAGCCACGCCCAAGGGCGGGTCGAGTGGGTCTACGACGGCCCGCGCACCATGGTCAGCGGGCGCGACCTGGATGTCGTCTGGGACGGCGCCCGCATCGAGGGCGGGTTTGGACTGGTGACCGGCGAGCGGCGCGGCCAGTTCGGTCTCAATCTCGACTTCGCCGACGTGGACGCCATCGACACGCCCTTGACACAGTGGCTGCCGATGAAGACCTTGAACGAGGGCGTTCGCGAGTGGCTGGCCACCGACGTCGGCGGCTTCGTGCCGCGCGGCTCGCTGCGCCTGGGGTTGCCCATCGGCGGCGATCGCGAGCAGAACCCGCCTACCGTCAACCTGGCGCTCGAGATCGAACGCGCCTATCTGCCCATCGCCGATGACTGGCCCTTGATCGAGGAGGTCGAGGGTCGCCTGACCTGGCAAAACGAAGTGCTCGAGGCCGAGGTCGACCGTGCGCGTAGCCGGGGTGTGGAGGCCTTCGACGGGCAGGTGCGCATGCAGGATGAGGTACTCGGCGTCAGCGGCAAGCTCGCCAGCGACGCCGACGGCTTGATCGATTTCATCCGTGCGATTCCTGATGTCGAGACCGGTTTTCTTGATGACGTTCACGCCAGCGGACACATCGACGGTGACATCGCCGTGGCGGTAGACCTCGACGCCCCGGAAGACGCCGAGGTCGAGCTCAACGCCCGGCCGCGGCTTTCGCGGGTCAGCTATGCGGGCCTTGCCCAGGCGCCGCTGCGCGACGTCGAGGGCGATCTAGCCTGGCAGCAGCGCGGCGAGGTGTTCGCACTGCTGGGCAGCGCCCGGGGCCGGCTGCTCGATGGCCCTATCGCTGCCGAGTTCGACGTGCCGCGAGAGGGCATCGCGCTCTCCGGGGTGCTCGACAGCGCCGCGCTCTTCGAGCTTGCGGGCATGGACGCCGATGAAGCCGCCAGGCTGATCGACGGCCGCGCGGGCTGGAGCGCTCGCGTGCGCCTCGAGCCGGCGGCGTCGCTGCGTCTGCAAAGCGATCTCGTCGGGGTAGAGAGCCATCTGCCTGCGCCGTTCGCCAAGCCCCGGGGCGAAGTCTGGCCGCTGCGCCTGGAAGCAGATATCGATCGCGGCCGGCTTCAGGCGCGGCTCGGGCAGGTGATCGAGGCTGACCTTCTGATCGGAGATGCGCTCGAAGGCGCCATCGCCGTTGGACGGTCGACGCTTTCGAGCGCCGCGAGCGGCGACGGACTGCGCATCGAGGCCGATGTCGCGCGCCTGGATGTCGGCGAGTGGCAGCGCGCCCTGGCGCCGCTGGGCAACGAGACGGGCGAGGTGTCGACGACGCTTCCATGGTTTGGTGCACCGGTATCGCTGATGTTTGATACCCCCTGTCTGAGTCTCGATGGCCAGTGCCTGGGCGAGCTGGGACTTGCGGCGCGCCTGGAGGAGCAGTCGCTCGATGCCCGGGTCAGTGGCGATCTCGTCTCGGGCCGGCTGAGCTATCGCCCGGATGTCCGGCGCCCGCTCGACGTGACCATCGCCTCGCTTGATCTCGACCGTTTCTTGTCCCACGCGCAAGCACCGCGCGGCGAGGCCCCGGCCTCCTGGATGGAGGCGGTCGAGACCGCTCGCTACGAACCCGCCCGGGCACCGGCGTGGCTTGTCAAGGTGCCGGACGGACGCCTGCGCCTGGCGCAGGTGACGCTGCAGGAGAGCCGGGTCGGGCCATTGACCGCCTACTGGCAAAGCGGTGGCGACCGCTTCGTGGTCTCGCCGATGGGCCTGACCCTGGGCCAGCTTTCGCTGCGCGGCGATCTTTCCTGGCAGGCCAACCGTACCCGGGCGGACGTCTCCGTGCGCGGCGGGGACCTGGGCACGGCGCTGGAGCAGCTGGGCCAGCCGGTAGCGATTCACAACCGTGCCAGCAGCGCCAACGCACGCCTGGAGTGGCCCGGCGCCCCGTGGCAGCTCGACCTTGCCCAGGCAACCGGCTTTCTCGAGACCGATCTTCGCGACGGGCGCTTCTTGTCGATGAACTCCACGTCGGCACGCCTCGTTGGGCTTCTGAACTTCGACAATATCCTTCGTCGGCTGCGGCTGGATTTTTCCGATGTGACCGGCCGAGGCACCGCTTTCGATCGCGTGCACGGCAGTGCCGACGTGGCCGGCGGGCGATTGACCCTGCGCGGGCCCTTGCAAATCGAGGCGCCGGCCGCCACGTTATCCTTGACCGGAAGCGTCAATCTGTTACAGCGTGAACTCGACCAGCGTCTGGGCGTCACACTGCCCGTCAGCCAGACATTGCCGATCGCCGCCATCGCCGTAGGCGCGCCCATCGTCGGTGGGGCGCTGCTGGTCGCCGACCAGCTGTTCGGTGAATCGCTCAATCGAGCAACGACTCTATACTTTCGCGTGCAAGGCCCCTGGACCTCGCCGCGGGTCACTCTAGAAGGTCCTTAATGAGCGCACATACAAGCGATTTAGACACCGCCGTTTCCATTCTGCTGACGCCCAGCGGCCTCGACGTCGCGGCGCTGGACAAGGGGCTCGGCTACGCCCTGGGTGCGGGTATCGACTATGCGGATCTCTACTTCCAGCGTACCTGGCAAGAGGGCTGGGTGCTGGAGGATGGGCGCGTCAAGGAGGCCAGCTACAACATCGACGGCGGCGTGGGCGTGCGCTCGCTCGCCGGCGAGAAGACCGGCTTCGCCTACTCCAACCAGATCAGCGCCAACGCGTTGATGGATACCGGGCGCACCGCCGCGGGCATCGTGCGAAGCGGCAAGACGCTGTCGGGTCAGGCAGTCGAGATGGTCGGCGCCGAGCGCTTCTACGCCGGCATCGACCCGCTCGCCGGGCTCACCGCCGAAGAGAAGGTTGCCATGCTGCAGGAGGCCGACCGTGTTGCGCGGGCGGCGGACCCGGGCGTGAGCCAGGTCAGCGCCTCGCTCTCGGGCACCTATGAAGTGGTGCTGGTGCGAGCAAGCGACGGGTCGCTCGCCGCCGACATTCGCCCGCTGGTGCGCTTCAACGTCAGCGTCATCGCCTCTCGAAACGGCCGTCGCGAGCGCGGCGGGGCCGGCGGCGGCGGGCGCTATTCGATGGCCGAGCTCAAGGCGCAAGGGGCGCCTGCGCGCTACGCTCGCGAGGCGGTGCGCCAGGCGCTCGTCAACCTCGACGCGGTGGACGCCCCGGCGGGGCAACTGCCGGTGGTACTCGGCGCAGGCTGGCCGGGTATCCTGCTTCACGAGGCGGTGGGCCATGGCCTTGAAGCTGATTTCAACCGCAAGGGCAGCTCCGCCTTCGCCGGGCGCATGGGCCAGCGCGTGGCCGCCCCCGGGGTCACGGTGGTGGACGATGCGACCATTCGCGACGGGCGCGGCTCGCTCAGCGTCGACGACGAAGGCACGCCGGGCCAGTACACCCCCTTGATCGAGGACGGCATCCTCACCGGCTACATGCAGGACAAGCTCAACGCGCGGCTGATGAACATGGCGCCGACCGGTAACGCCCGGCGCGAATCCTTCGCGCACATGCCGATGCCGCGCATGACCAACACCGTGATGCTGGCGGGCCAGGACGCGCCGGAGGACATCATCAAGAGCGTCAAGCGCGGGATCTACGCGGTCAGTTTCGGCGGCGGCCAGGTGGACATCACCTCGGGCAAGTTCGTGTTTTCGGCAAGCGAGGCCTACCTGATCGAGGACGGCAGGATCACCGCGCCGGTCAAGGGCGCCACGCTGATCGGCAACGGGCCGGAAGCGATGGGGCGGGTGTCGATGATCGGACACGACCTGGCGATGGATACCGGGGTCGGCGTGTGCGGCAAGGAGGGGCAGGGCGTGCCGGTCGGCGTCGGCCAGCCCACGCTCAAGCTCGACGAGCTGACCGTGGGCGGCACGCAGTCATGAGCCGAGTTCAGAGCTCAAGGGTGTCGCGCAAGTGCTTGAAGAGCTTGCGGGCGCTAGCCGGCGGCTTTTGCTGCTCGCGCTCCTTCTGGGCATTGCGCACCAGCTGGCGAATCAACTGACGATCGGCACTTGGGTGTTCGGCCAGAAAGGCGTCCACCGCCGGGTCGCCTTCGGTGACGAGCCGGTCACGCCACTTTTCGAGACGGTGAAAGGCATGATCGCGCTGGGTCTTCTCGGCCTCGATCGTGTCGAAGACGGCCTGGATGGCGACCAGGTCCTCTTTACGAATCAACTTGCCGACGTACTGCATGTGACGCCGGCGCCCTTCGTGGGAGCGAATGCGCGAGGTCTCGTCTATGGCGGCGAGCATGTCGTCCGAAAGCGGAAAACGGGCGCGCTCCTCGGGCTTCATGGCGATCAGCGTTTCGCCGAGCGCCTGGAGCTCGTGCATCTCGCGTTTGAGTTGGGACTTGCTGGGGCGCATCGACTCTTCCGGCAACTCCTCGAGCTCGGCGGGGGCGGGGCGTCTTCTAGGCATACGGGCACTCACTAAATAGATGTGTCGCCGGCTAGTATACCAGCTGCGACCACCACATTGATGCGCCGGCGACATTGGCGACAAGGAGACGATGATGGCACAGGCATTCGACGCGACCGCCCAGGAAAAAGAGCTGGCTGCACGTGCGCAGGAGGCTCTGGCGCTGGCGCGCAAGCTTGGCGCAAGCGAAGCGGAGGTCGGCGCCAGCGTCGATCAGGGCCTGGGCGTGAGCGTACGCCTGGGCGAGGTGGAGACCGTCGAGCTTTCCCGCGACCAAGGGATCGCGGTCACGCTTTACGTCGGCAAGCGCAAGGGCAGTGCCTCTTCTTCGGACGCGAGTTCCGCCTCGATCAAGGCGGTGGTGGAGAAAGCGCTGGCGATCGCTCGCTACACCGGCGAGGACCCGGCGGCGGGGCTCGCCGAGGCATCAAAAATGGCCACCGACCTTCCCGATTTGAAGGTGCATCACCCTTGGGCGCTGGATACTGAGCGGGCCATCGAGCTGGCGCTGGCCTGCGAGCAGGCCGGGCGCGAGGTGACGGGCATCCACCAGTCGGAAGGGGCGTCGCTGTCGAGCGGCGAGGGCGTGCGCGTCTACGCCAACAGCCACGGCTTTTTAGGTACCCAGAAGGGCAGCAGCCACTCGCTTTCCTGCATGCTGATCGCCCAGGACGAGGGTGGGATGCAGCGCGACTATGACTACACCAGCGCCCGCAACCCGCATGCACTCAGAGACCCTGCGAGCGTGGGTCGCGAGGCCGCGCGGCGCACCCTGCGCCGGCTCGGCGCCAAGCGCCCGCCCACCGGTACCTTTCCGGTACTCTTCGACCCTTCCTTGGCTTCCGGGCTCGTCGGCCACCTGATGGGGGCGCTGGCGGGTGGGGCGCTCTACCGCGAAGCGTCGTTTCTGTGCGACAGCCTCGGCCAGCCGCTGTTTCCTGAATGGTTCAGCCTTGGGGAGCGGCCGATGGAGGTCGGTGCCCAGGCAAGCTCGCCCTTCGATGGCGAAGGCGTACAGACTCGCGACAACCGCTTCATCGAGGATGGGCGCATCGCCAGCTACATGCTCTCCTCCTACAGCGCGCGGCGTCTCGGCATGAGCACCACCGGCAACGCCGGCGGGGCGCGTAACATTCGCCTCGAGGCACCGCTGGAGACTCTGGAAGCGCTGCTGAAGAGGATGGGGCGCGGAGTGCTGGTCACCGAGCTGATGGGCCAGGGCGTGAACGGCGTGACCGGTGATTATTCGCGCGGCGCAGCGGGTTTCTGGGTCGAAAACGGCGAGATCCAGTACCCGGTCGAGGAGTTCACCATCGCCGGCAACCTGAAGACCATGTTTGCAGGCCTGCAGGGGCTGGGCGGCGATATCGATACGCGCGGCAGCATTCACACCGGCAGCTGGCTGATCGATGCGATGACCGTGGCCGGGAGCAGAGTCTAGCCTGGAGCGTTATCGGAAAGGGCGGCGAAAGCCGCCTGGTTCGGAATGTCGTGCACCAGAAAAGCGGCAAGGCGCACTGTGTCAGGCGTCTTCGTCGAAGCGTGCTTCGAACAGTGCCTGTATCGCATCGAGCGTCGCGTCCGCATCGCTGCCTCGAGCCTCCACGGTCAGCGTAGTGCCGCAGGGGGCAGCGAGCATCAGAAGCGACATGATGTTGGCGGCATCGGCCTTCTGGCCGTGCTTGTAGACGTGCACCTGCGACTCGAAACGCTGGGCGCAGGTGACCAGCTTGGTGGCGGCGCGCGCATGGAGCCCGCGTTGATTGAGCAGTGTCAAGCGTCTTTCTGGCACCCTGGTTCCTTTTCCGAGCGGTGTCTTGGTGAAGTCGTGGGGGCGGTGATCGCGCGCCGCCTTCAACTCATGACGTGGGCAACGCCGTCGCGGCGCTGTAATGCAGCCCGAGTTCGCGATGGCGAACCTGGACGTTTCGCTGCGAAGTGGCGAGCCGCTGGGCCAGGCGCTCGACCAGGTACACCGAGCGGTGTTGGCCGCCAGTGCAGCCGATGGCGACGGTCATGTAGCTTCGCTGACTGTCTTGATAGACCGGTAGCCACTTCTCTAGCCATGACTGAATGTCCTGGCACATCTGCTCGACCACGGGGTAGCCTTCCAGAAACGTCGCGATCTCGGTGTCACGGCCGGTGAAAGGGCGCAGTGTCGGATCCCAGTAGGGGTTGGGCAGGCAGCGAATATCGAAGACGATATCGGCATCCAATGGTACGCCACGCTTGTAGCCGAAGGATTCGAAGGTCAGCGTCAGTTGGTCCTGGCGTTGGTGGGCGAGCTCGTCGGTGATGCGCCGGCGCAGGTCATGCACCGTCAGTCGCGAGGTATCGATCATCAGATCGGCGAGCTCGCGTATGCCGAATAGCGTCTGCTCCTCCTTGTCGATCGCCTCCTCCAGCGTCATGTCTGTGTCGCGAGTCAGCGGATGGCGTCGTCGGGTGGCGGAGTAGCGCTCGAGCAGGATGCGCGCATCGGTGGTCAGGTAGATCACCTGTACGTGGATGTTCCCGACCTTGATGTCGCGCAGAAGCGTTGGAAAGCGTTCGAGCGCCGCGGGAAGGTTGCGGGCATCGATGCTCACCGCCAGGTGGGTGCGCTCTCCCTGCTGGCCTAGCTCCTCCACCAGCGAGCCCAGCAGCATCGCCGGCAGGTTGTCGATGGCATAGTAGCCCAGATCTTCCAGCGCCTGCAGGGCGATGGATTTTCCCGACCCGGAGCGGCCGCTGATGATGACTAGTTGCATGGCATCTCTCTTCGGTGGTCGAGTCCGGGTCGCGGTCGCTAACCGTCTCCCTGCTCGCGAATCCGGGCAATGACCAGTTCAAGCAGTTCGCGCTGGCTCTCGCACTTGCGAAACTGGGCGCGGGTCGAGGCGTCGTTCATGATCGTGGCGACCTGACCGAGCAGCGCCAGGTGCGTATCGTCGGCCTCTTCGGGCACCAGCAACACGAACACCAGGTCCACCGGGTCTCCATCGATGGCATCGAAGTCCACGGGTTCCGCGAGCTTCAGAAAACCGGCGATGGGAGCGCTGCAGTGCGGGCTTCGGGCGTGGGGAATGGCTACGCCATTGCCGATACCGGTACTGCCCAGGCGCTCGCGCCCGATCAGTCGGCTGAAGACTTCCTGGCTGTCCAGGCTGGGAGTGTTCTGTGCGATGAAGGTGCTGAAGAACTCGAGCACCCGCTTCTTGCTGCCCCCGGGCACGTCGAACAGCACGCGCTCCGGGGGGAGTATGGTTTCCAACGTCATCGATTTAACGCACGCCCGCGCCCTGGGCGCGAGCTTGTGCTTTTTCCTTGTGTTTGACCAGTTGACGGTCGAGCTTGTCGGCCAGGGCGTCGATCGCAGCATACATGTCGCTGTCCTCGGCGACGGCGTGGAGATCTGCACCGGCGGCGTGCAGCGTGCAGGCAGCCTGCTGGCGCTCCTTTTCGATCGATAAGGTCACTTGAACGGTGGTGATGTTGTCGTAATGGCGTTCAATACGGTCGAGTTTCTCGTTGACGTAGTCACGCAAGGCGTCAGTCAGTTCCAGATGATGACCGGTGATGTTTACTTGCATCGACGTGCTCCTTATCGAGGGCTGTACTTCGATTGTAACCCTTTTTACGCCGTTGCAAAGCCCCGGCGGCAAGTTTCGATTCAGCGCAGCCGGCGCCGCTCGCTCGACGAGGGGATGCCCATCGCCTCGCGGTATTTGGCCACCGTCCGCCGTGCCACGTTGATGCCGCCTTCCTCGAGCAGCGACACCAGCCGGCTGTCCGAGAGCGGCTTGCCCGGTGTCTCCTCCTGGATGAGCTTCTTCAGGCGCGCGCGAATCGCCGTGCTCGAGTGGCTGTGGCCCCCCTCCTGACCGCTTACCTGACTCGAGAAGAAGTACTTGAGCTCGAACACGCCGCGCGGGGTATGGATGTACTTCTGAGTGGTGACCCGCGAGATGGTCGACTCGTGCATTTCGACGGCTTCGGCGATGTCCGCCAGGATCAGGGGTTTCATCGCCTCCTCGCCGTGCTCGAGAAAGCCGATCTGGCGAGCGATAATCTCGCGACCGACGCGCAGCAGGGTGTCGTTGCGGCTCGACAGGCTCTTGATCAGCCAGCGCGCCTCCTGCAGGTGATCCTTGAGGAACTGGTTGTCCTGGCTCTTGTCGGCGCGCTTGATGAGGCTGGCGTAGTCGGGCTGCACGCGCAGGCGCGGCAGGGCGTCCGGGTTGAGCTCCAGGTGCCAGCCCTCCTGGTCGTGGCGTACCACCAGATCCGGCGTGATGTAGCTGTCGTTGGTGACCCCGAAGGCGCTGCCCGGGCGCGGGTCGAGGCTTCGAATCAGGCGGATGACATCGTCGAGCTGTTCATCGTCGAGACCGAGCCGGCGCTTGAGCAGACGCTTGTCGTGCTTGCCGAGCGCCTCGAGGAACTGGCGCACCAGACGTCTGGCAGGTACCAGCAGCGGAGTGTCGTCCGGAAGCGTGGCGAGCTGGAGCATCAAGCACTCGCGCAGATCGCGAGCAAAGACACCGGTGGGCTCGAACTGCTGCAGGCGCAGCAGCACGTTCTCCACCTCGCGCAGGCTCAACCCTTCCAGGCCTTGGGCTCTGAGGCCTTCGCGAATGTCGTTCAGCGGCTGGGTAAGGTAGCCGTTGGCATCGAGTGCATCGATCAGGCTTTCGGCCACGGCGTGATCGCGCTCGGAGACGTCGGTCATCGCCAACTGCCAAAGCAGATGTCCATGAAGGCTCTGGCCTGCCGCCTGACGGTCGAAATCCGGACCTTCCGGGGCGCCGCTGCTGGCGGCCATGTCCTGATAGGTATCGGACCACTCGCTGTCGATGGAGAGCTCGCTGGGAATGCTCTCCTCCCAGTCGCTTTCCGGCGTTTCGGTCACGCTCTGCTCGCCGAATTCGTCTTCCTGTTCCAGCAGCGGGTTGGAGTCGAGCGCCTGCTGAATTTCTTGACGGAGGTCCAGGGTGGAAAGTTGCAGCAGGGCGATCGCCTGCTGCAATTGGGGTGTCATGGTCAACTGCGTACCGATGCGCAGCTGTAGAGACGCTTTCATGACCATCGCAGAACCACTCGTTACTCGTAAAGCTCCACCCTAGTGCGAGTTCGTGTTTGGCGCAAGTGCAATAAACATGCCATCGGGTGGAACTTCATGAGTGGCATCGGCTTAGAGGCGGAAGTCGGCGCCCAGATAGACCTCGCGGACCTTCTGGTCGTTGAGGATCGCCTCGGCGTCGCCGCTGGCGATGATGTGACCGTCGCCGACGATGTAGGCGATGTCGCAGATATCCAAGGTCTCGCGAACGTTGTGGTCAGTAATCAGCACGCCGATATGGCGGGACTTGAGCGCCAGAATGATCGACTTGATTTCGCCCACCGAGATCGGGTCGACCCCGGCGAAGGGCTCGTCGAGCAGGATGAAGGCCGGGTCGGTGGCCAACGACCGGGCGATCTCGACGCGCCGCCGCTCGCCGCCGGAGAGGCTCATGCCCAGGTTGTCGCGAATGTGAGTGATGTGGAAGTCTTCAAGCAACTGCTCGAGGCGCTCTTCGCGGGCGTGGCGATCCAGCTCCTTGCGGGTTTCAAGAATCGCCAGGATGTTGTCGGCCACCGAGAGCTTTCGGAAGATCGATGCTTCCTGGGGCAAGTAGCCGATGCCGGCGGTGGCGCGCTCGTGCATCGGCGCACGGGTCAGGTCCAGCTCGTCGATGCCCACCGTTCCGGCGTCGGCCTTGACCAGTCCCACGATCATGTAGAACGAGGTGGTCTTGCCTGCCCCGTTGGGGCCGAGCAGGCCGACCACGCTGCCCTGAGCGATTTCCAGGTTGATGTCCTTGACTACCCGGCGGCGCTTGTAGCTCTTGGCCAGGTGCCGGGCGTGCAGCGTCTTGACTGGTGCGCTTGGGGTATTCGACACGGCGGCCTCCTATTGGGCGGGCTGGAGGGTCATGCGGATACGCTGATTGTCGCTGCCGCTCACCTCCGAGCGTGCCTGGACGACCTCGCGATCGATGAAGTATTCGAGCCGGCCGCCGCGAAAGCGGTCGCCGCGCTGGGTCAGCTCCGCCTGATCGATCAACTCTACCCGGCGCTCGCCAACGTGATAGACGATGCGCCGTGCCCAGCCCTCCATGGGGCCATCTTCGTTCTCGAGCTGGTTGCGAAGGTAGGCGCGCTCGCCGGTGGCGATGGCCTGAGAAAGCTCGCCGGCATCGTTGCGCTGGATCTCGACGCGGTTGCCGCGAATCTGCATCTCGCCCTGGCGAATGTCGACGTTGCCGGTATAGACGGCGGTGCCGGCGCGTTGGTCGAGATCGAGCTGGTCGGCCTCGACCTCGACGGGCGCCTGGTTGTTCTGGGCAACGGCGGTCAGCGGCATGGCCAGTGCCAGCAGGGCGGCGCGAAGCAGAGGGTGGTGAAGCAAGGGGGCGCGAAACGATGGGTGCATAACGACTCCTAGGGCGTGGGGCTGACGGGGGGGTGTTCACCGCGCACGTTGTCGGACATGCGCACCCGGCTCTCGTCGAGCCAGACGTCCATGCGATCGGCGCTCATGCGCTGGGGCGGCTGCTGCAGCAGCGCCGGCGTTTCAGTGTAGGCGTGACGCTCGAGGCCATCGTAGTGTAGCCGCTCGGTGTCGAGCTGCCAGCCCTCGTCCGGCGCCAGCAGTCGGGCCGAGCCCTCGAGCACGAGCGACTGGCGATCGGTCTGCAGTAGGCCGTGGTCGGCCTGGGCCAGCCACTGGCGCTGCTCGGAATCGAACAGCGTGGCACGCGGGTCGTCGGCTTCGGTCAGCGCTTGCTGGGGCGTATGCACCAGGTGCGGGGTGACCAGCGACTGGTCGATCGCACCGGATTCACCGAACAGCGTGAGCTCGGCATTTTCCAGCACGTGCCCGGGCTCCTGCGCCTGAGCCTCGGGATCGACGTCGTCGAAGTCAGGGCCGCGCGGATCGAGCCAGACAAGCAAGGCACCGAGTGCAACGACCAGCGCCGGCATCCAGAGGCGTTTCTTCAAGCGTCTCGACATAGGCGTGAACCTCTACAGGTACGTGTCCATGGCCGCATCCCAATGACCCTGGGTCATCAAGAGCGTATCGCAGATCTCGCGAACCGCGCCGTGGCCACCGAGGGCATCGGTGATCCAGCCGGCGTGGGTGTGCATGTAATCCGGTGCGTTGGGCACGGTGATGCCGACCCCGACGCGGCGAATCACCGCCAGATCCGGCAGGTCATCGCCGCAGTAGGCGACCTGGTCGAGGGACAGGTCGAGACGCTGGCAGAGCCCCTTGAGCGTGGCGAGCTTGTCCTCGACGCCCTGGAAGACGTGGGTGATACCCAGCGCCGCCGCCCGCTGGCTGACCATGGGCGAGTCGCGCCCGGTGATCACCGCCACGTGAAAGCCCGCGCGCTTCAAAAGCTTCAGGCCGTGGCCGTCCTGAACATGGAACGCCTTGATCTCGACGCCGTCGGCCTGGAAGTAGAGGCGTCCATCGGTCATCACGCCGTCGACATCGACGGCCAGCAGGCGCACGTTGCGAATTCGGTCGTGCAGGGCATCGGGGAGGGCCATGGTAACTCCATTGAAAACGGTCTATCAGCGTAGATCAGATCACGCCGCTCGAAAGCAGGTCGTGCATGTGCAGGGCGCCGATGGGGCGCTCGTGTTCGTCGACCACGGCCAGGGCCGTGATGCGGCTGTCTTCCATGAGGCGGACCGCTTCGGCGGCAAGCACGTCCGGGCGAATGCGCTTGCCCGGGCGGGTCATCACCGCATCGACGCTGACGCTGCGCAGGTCGTGGTACTCGTCCAGAGTGCGGCGCAGGTCGCCGTCGGTGTAGACACCGGCGAGGCGCCCGTCGTCGTCCACTACGCAGGTGAAACCGAGCCCTTGGCGAGTGATCTCGAGCAGCGCGTCGCGCAAGGGGCTGCCCAGCGGCACCTTGGGCAGGCGCTCGCCGCTGTGCATCAGGTCCTTCACACGCAGCAAGAGCCGTTTGCCGAGACTGCCGCCAGGGTGGGAGAGGGCGAAGTCCTCGGCGGTGAAGCCGCGCGCCTCGAGAAGGGCCACGGCCAGCGCGTCACCCAGCGCAAGGGCAGCCGTGGTCGAGCTGGTCGGCGCCAGGTCCAACGGGCAGGCCTCACGCGCCACGCCGCTGTCGAGATGAGCATCGGCGTGGGTGCCAAGCGTAGAGCCCGGCCTACCGGTCATGCTGATCAAGGGCACGCCCAGGCGCTTCAGTAGTGGCAGAAGGGCGGTGACTTCAGCGGTCTCGCCGGAGTTGGACAGCGCCAGCACCACATCGGTCCTCGTGATCATGCCCAGATCGCCGTGGCTTGCCTCACCCGGATGGACGAAGAAGGCGGGCGTACCGGTACTGGCGAGCGTGGCGGCGAGCTTGCCGGCGATATGACCGGACTTGCCCATGCCGGTCACGACCACGCGGCCCTGGCAGGCTAGAATGAGAGAGCAGGCGCGGTCGAAGCCTTCGTCGAGCTTCTCCTTGAGGTCATTGATGGCGGCCTGCTCGATGTGCAGCGTGCGTAGCGCGCTTTCACGCAGGGCGCTGGTAAGGCCGGAGGACGCTGGCATAGATGGGCCTCTCTGAAAATGACGTCGTCGAGCGCCTAGAATAGCATTTCACACGCCCGAGTAGGTACGGGATCTTTACCGTCTGCCGACCGCGCGATATCGAACAAAGAGTTTCGAAGCAAGGTTTTAGCGTTACCAGCCGGGGGGATGGCTGGCGTTGGGGCACGATGTTCGTTACTATTTCGAAAACACTGTTTCACAATTGCCGGCCTTGAAAAGCCCGCCCAGGCGTCGGCAGCATGCACGCTGCCTGCCCCAAGGAGGGTTATGCACCCATGACAGACACCCCCTTTATCGAAATCGAGGATCTGCACTTTTCGCGCGGAGAGCACGACATCTTTCGCGGCATCGACATGCGTATCCCGCGCGGTCAGGTGACCGCGATCATGGGTCCGAGCGGCACGGGCAAGACGACGCTCTTGAAGCTCATCGGTGGCCAGCTTACCCCCGATCGCGGGCGGGTGCTTATCGACGGGCAAGACGTGCACCGACTTTCGCGCAAGGCCCTGTTCGCGCTGAGAAAACGCATGGGTATGCTGTTTCAGAGCGGCGCGCTGTTCTCGGACCTGAACGTGTTCGAGAACGTGGCGTTTCCGCTTCGCGTGCACACCGACCTGCCCGAGGCGATGATTCGCGACCTGGTGCTCTTGAAATTGCAGTCGGTAGGCCTTCGCGGCGCGCGGGCGCTGAGCCCCGCCGAGCTCTCCGGCGGCATGGCCCGGCGCGTGGCGCTGGCACGCGCCATTGCGCTGGACCCGGAGCTGGTGCTTTTCGATGAGCCCTTCGTGGGTCAGGACCCTATCTCCATGGGCGTGCTCGTCCAGCTCATCAAGCGCCTGAGCGAGGCGCTGCGGCTGACCTCGCTGGTGGTCTCCCACGACATCAAGGAGACCTTGAGCATTGCCGATTATCTCTATCTCATCGCCGACGGCCAGGTGGTGGCCCACGGCACGCCCCAGACGCTGGATGCCAACCAGGACCCGCGGGTAAGCCAGTTCATCCACGGCGAGCCCGACGGGCCGGTGCCGTTTCACTACCCGGCGGACGAGTTCTACCGCGACATGCTGGGCCCGGCGCGGCCACAAGGGGCGAAATGATGCCGTCATTACTCAATAAAAGCACCGCCCAGGTGACGAGGCTTGGTCGCAAGGGGTGCGATACCGTGGAGTCGCTCGGCCGGGCCGGGGCGTTTCTGCTCCAGTCGAGCGTCGGGGTTCCCTCGCGAGAGGGCTTCTCTCTGTGGCTTCGCCAGATGCACTTCGTCGGCGTGCTGTCGCTGGCCATCGTGCTGGTGTCGGGGCTTTTCATCGGCATGGTGCTGGCGCTGCAGGGCTATACTATTCTGGTCGATTTCGGCGCCGAGCAGGCGCTGGGTCAGATGGTGGCGCTTTCGCTTCTGCGCGAGCTCGCGCCGGTGGTGGCGGCGCTGCTGTTCGCCGGACGCGCGGGTTCCGCCCTGACTGCAGAGATCGGCCTGATGAAGGCCACCGAGCAGCTCACCAGCATGGAGATGATCGGAGTCGACCCGCTCAAACGGGTAGTAGCTCCCAGGCTCTGGGCCGGTTTCGTGGCGTTGCCGATTCTCACCGTAGGTTTCAGCGTGGTGGGCATCTGGGGCGGCTATCTCGTTGGCGTCGAGTGGCTCGGCGTCTTCGAGGGCTCCTACTGGAGCAATATGCAGGCGAGCGTGGCGTTCGCAAGCGACGTTGGCAACGGCATGATCAAGAGCCTGGTGTTCGCCGTGGTGGTCACCTGGATCGCGGTCTTCCAAGGGTATGACCTGGTGCCCACGTCGGAAGGTATTTCCCGCGCAACGACCCGTACCGTGGTCTACTCGTCCCTGGCGGTGCTGGGGCTCGATTTCGTACTGACCGCCGTGATGTTCGGCGGCCTTTGATAGCTGGAGCGCGTTCATGAAACGTAGTAAAACCATGGAGTTCGGCGTCGGCCTGTTCATGCTGGCGGGTATTGTCGGACTCGTCTTCCTTGGGCTTCGCGTCAGCGGTCTGTCGCTTTCAACGCCGACCCAGACCTTTCAGCTAGAGGCCAACTTTGCCAATATCGGCGGCCTCAAGCCGCGCGCGCGGGTCACCATGGCTGGCGTGACGGTGGGGCGCGTGGAATCCATCGATCTCGACACCGACTGGTACGATGCCCGTGTGGTAATGAGCCTGGACTCAGGCCTCGAGGGCGAGCTCTCCCAAGACACTACTGCCGCGATCCTGACTGCAGGGCTTCTAGGCGAGCAGTACATCGGCTTGAGCGTGGGTGGTGCGCCGGAGATGCTCGCGGATGGCGATACGATTCGCGATACCCAGTCGGCGTTGGTGCTCGAAGAACTCATCCAGCAGTTCGTATCCAGTATGGCTAACAACTGACCCAGCCCTATACTACTACTACCAAGTACCAAGCCTTGTACTACCAAGTACCAAGCCTTGCACGGCGACTTTCTTCAACTGTTGAGTAAAGAGGTGGATACCATGCGTAAGCTGAACAACCCGCTGAACTACTGGGTGATGGCGCTCTATGCCACCGTGCTTTTGATGCTGCCGATCGGTGCCAGTGCCCAGACCCAGTCGCCGGAGGCGATGATCCGCGAGAACGTTACCGGTTTCATGGAGCGTATCGACGGCCGCGAGGATTACTACGCCAGTAATATCGACGAGCTGAAGGCGATCGTCGACGAGAGCCTCAACGACGTGGCGGACTTTCGCTACATCGGCGCGAGCGTGATGGGCAGCTACTTCCAGAACGCCACCCCGGAGCAGCGCAGCCGCTTTGCCGACGTCTTTCGTCGCACCCTGATCGATACCTACACCCGCGGGCTGGTCACCTTCGACTACGACGCGCTGCGCGTGCTCGACAACCAGCGCGGTCAGCGCTACGAGGATCAGGCGAGCGTCGACATGGAAGTAGTCGCCACCAACGGCCAGGTCTACCCGGTGAGCTACAGCCTGCGCCTCTCCAACGGCGAGTGGCGCGTGGTCAACGTGATCGTCAACGGCATCAACCTGGGGCTGACATTCCGCAATCAGTTCGACCAGGCCATGCGCCAGAACAACCGTGACTACGATGCGGTAATTCGTACCTGGTCGCCGGAAGTGGGTGTCGAGGAACTCGAGCGCGGAGGCGATGCGTGATCGAGCTGGTCAATGCGTCCGGCGTGTCGCTTTCCCAGCGTGACGACACGCTGTTCGTCGAGGGCGACATGAGCATTCACGCAGCGGCCCCGGTGGCCGCTGCGGGCGTCGAGTGGCTCGAAAAGGCTCAGACGCCCTCGGTCACCTTTGACTTCACCGGCGTAACGAGTGCCAGCAGTGCCGCGCTCAGCGTGCTGTTCGAATGGCTTCGCGGGTGCGAGCGCCGGGCGCTTCCCGTCGAGCGCATTGCGCTCTCTTCCCCCCTGATGCGTCTCGCCGCGTTCGCCGAACTCGAGGCCCTGATCCTCGACCCGCGCCACGCTCTGCCCCATTGAGCGGCGCTCGCCAGCTCGGCATCGCCAAGCGGGGCGCTTTTCTTTATCATGTCGCCTGCCTTTTTTCTTACATTCACGGACGACCCCACAGGAGCTTGCCGTCTCATGCAACCCAACGAGGTAAAAGCGCTGCTTGAATCCCGCATCGACGGATGTGACTTCCATATCCAGGGGGAGGGGTGCAACTTTCAAGTCATCGCGGTGGGGGAGGCCTTCGACGGGCTCTCGCCGGTCAAGCGTCAGCAGCTGGTCTATCAGGCGCTGAGCGACGAGATCGCTTCCGGCGCGCTTCATGCGATCAGCATCAAAACCTTCACTCCGGCGCAGTGGCAAGACGCGCCGGAAAACGCCCGGTAAGGGGCGCGTGATGGATAAACTCCTGATTACCGGCAACGGCTCGGCGGACGGCGAAGTGTGGGCGAGCGGAGCGAAGAACGCGGCCCTGCCCATTCTCTGCGCCAGCCTTCTCTCCAATGGCCCGGTGGTCATCGGCAACCTTCCCCATCTGCAGGACATCACCACCACTCTGGAACTTCTCGGGCGGATGGGCGTGGAGCCGGTGATGGGCGAGCGCTTGAGCATCCAGCTCGATGGCTCCCAGGTCACCCGGTGCCACGCGCCTTACGAGCTGGTCAAGAAGATGCGCGCCTCGATTCTGGTGCTCGGCCCTCTGCTTGCCCATTTCGGCAAGGCGGACGTGTCGCTGCCCGGTGGCTGCGCCATCGGCTCGCGCCCGGTCGACCTGCACATTCGCGGGCTCGAGGCCATGGGTGCTGCGATTCGCGTCGAGGGCGGCTACATTCGCGCAAGCGTCGACGGGCGGCTCAAGGGCGCGACCATCTACTTCGATACCGTGACCGTGACCGGCACCGAGAACCTGCTGATGGCGGCAACGCTCGCCGAGGGCAGGACGGTGCTCGAAAATGCCGCGCGCGAGCCCGAGGTGGTAGATCTTGCCGAGTGCCTGATCAAGATGGGCGCGAACATCACAGGCCACGGCACCGACACCATCGTCATCGAAGGCGTCGAGTCGCTGCACGGTTGCGAGCACGACGTGATGCCGGATCGCATCGAGACCGGCACCTTTCTGGTGGCGGCAGCGATGACCGGTGGCCGGGTGAAGGTGACCCGCACTCGCGCCGACATTCTCGAGGCGGTGCTCGCCAAGCTCGAGGAGGCCGGCGCCGACATCACCTGTGGCGAGGACTGGATCGCGCTCGACATGCACGGCAAGCGCCCCAAGGCGGTCAACATTCGCACCGCCCCGTATCCGGCGTTTCCCACCGACATGCAGGCGCAGTTCGTGGCCATGAACGCGGTGGCAGAGGGGCACTCGCGGGTGGTGGAGACCATCTTCGAGAACCGCTTCATGCACGTGCAGGAGCTCAACCGCATGGGCGCGAATATCGTCGTCGAGGGCAACGCCGCGCTGATCACCGGCGTTGAGCGCCTGTCGGGCGCGCCGGTCATGGCCACCGACCTTCGCGCTTCGGCGTCGCTGGTCATCGCCGCCATGATGGCCGACGGGGAAACGCTGGTGGATCGCATCTACCATATCGACCGCGGCTACGAGTGCATCGAAGAAAAAATGCAGTTGCTGGGGGCGAAGATTCGTCGTATTCCCGGCTAGCCACGCGAACAACCATGGGCCCAAACCATGAGCAAGCAACTGATTCTGGCGCTCTCCAAGGGGCGCATTCTCGAGGAAACGCTGCCGCTTCTGGCCGACGCCGGCATCACGCCGGCGGAGGATCTCGGCAAGAGCCGCAAGCTCTTGTTCGACACCAACTTGCCGGACGTGAAGCTGGTGGTGATTCGCGCCACCGACGTGCCCACCTACGTGCAGCTCGGCGCAGCGGATCTCGGCATCGCCGGCAAGGACGTGCTGCTCGAACACGGGGCTGAAGGGCTCTACGAGCCGGTCGATCTCGATATTGCCCGCTGTCGTCTGATGACCGCCGGTGTCACCGGCCAGGCCCCGCTCAAGGCGCGCCGCCGGGTGGCCACCAAGTTCGTCAACGTGGCAAGGCGCTACTACGCCGAGCAGGGCATCCAGGCCGAGGTGATCAAGCTTTATGGGGCGATGGAACTGGCCCCCTTGATGAATCTGGCCGACGAGATCGTAGACATCGTCGATACCGGTAACACCCTGCGCGCCAACGGCATGGAGCCGCGCGAGCTGATCGCCGAGATCAGCACGCGCCTGGTGGTCAACAAGGCAGCCATGACCATGAAGCACGAGCGCATCAAGCCGCTGCTGGCGCGACTCGACAGCGCTGTCAAACACCGCAAGGCCGAGCTTGCGAAGGGATGAGAGGTCAATGATGAGCGACAACCCGGTCACGATCCATCGGCTATCCACCGCCGATACCGACTTCGAGCGCCGCCTCGACGACCTGCTCGCCTGGGAGGGCGTCTCGAACGATGACGTGCAGTCCCGGGTCGCGGCCATTCTCGAGGACGTCAAGCATCGCGGTGACGCGGCGGTGATCGAGGCGACTCGTCGCTTCGATCGTCTCGAGGCGAGCGCCATGGAGGAGCTTTGCCTGTCGCCGCATCGGCTCGAGGCTGCCTTCAAGGGGCTTCCCGACGAGCAGCGCACGGCGCTCGAAAACGCCGCCGAGCGGATTCGCCGCTACCACGAGCGCCAGAAGCCGACTTCCTGGCAGTACGAGGAGCTCGACGGCACGGTGCTCGGTCAGAAAGTGACGCCGCTGGATCGCGCCGGCATCTACGTGCCGGGTGGCAAGGCGGCCTACCCGTCGTCGGTATTGATGAACGCCATTCCCGCCCAGGTGGCCGGAGTCGGCGAGATCGTCATGGTGGTGCCGACGCCGGATGGCGTAGTCAACGAGCTGGTACTGGCCGCCGCGCATCTAGCCGGGGTCGATCACGTCTTCACCATTGGCGGCGCCCAGGCGGTGGCGGCGCTGGCGTACGGCACCGAGAGCGTGCCGCGGGTCGACAAGATCGTGGGTCCCGGCAATATCTACGTGGCGACCGCCAAGCGGGCGGTGTTCGGTCAGGTCGGCATCGACATGATCGCCGGACCGTCGGAAATCCTGGTAGTCTCCGACGGCCAGACCGACCCGGAGTGGCTGGCGATGGATCTCTTCTCCCAGGCCGAGCATGACGAGGACGCCCAGGCGATCCTGGTGAGCTGGGACGGCGAGCATCTGGACGCGGTGCAGGCGGCCATCGAGCGTTTGCTGCCGACGCTCGATCGCGAGGCGATCGTGCGCGCATCGCTTTCCCGGCGCGGCGCATTGATCCAGTGTGCCGATGAGGATGAGGCGCTCGCGCTGATCAATCGCATCGCGCCCGAGCACTTGGAGCTTTCGGTAGCCGAGCCCGAACGGCTGGTGTCCGAGGTGCGGCACGCCGGCGCCATCTTCATGGGCCGCTATACCGCCGAGGCGTTGGGCGACTACTGCGCCGGGCCGAATCACGTGCTGCCGACCTCCGGTACCGCGCGCTTCTCCTCGCCGCTCGGCGTCTACGACTTCCAGAAGCGCTCGTCGCTCATTCACTGCTCCGCCGAAGGCGCCTCGACGCTGGGTCGAACCGCCTCGGTCCTCGCCCGCGGCGAATCGCTCACCGCCCACGCCCGCTCTGCCGAATACCGCATTCGCGATTGATGCGTGCCTCTTCAGGAGTCGCTGCGTCGATCGAGGGTCATTTCGGTCGGGGTGGGGCGCTCGCCCACTTCCAGGGTCATCTGGATGCGCTCGCCGTTGCGCACTACGGTCAGCGGGAGTTCGGTGCCGGGTGCGATGGAGGCGATGTCGCTCATGGTCGAGCGGGCATCGAGAATCGCCTGGTTGTCGATGGAGAGCAGCACGTCGCCGGGCTGCAGCCCGGCACGCTCCGCCGGACCTTCGCTGACCACGCCGGCCACGATCACCCCCTGAGGGGTGCGTAGCCCGAAGGAGGCGGCAAGCTCGCGGGACAGGGCCTGGGCCTCGATGCCCAGCCAGCCGCGAATCACCCGGCCCCGGGTGACCAGTTCGTCCAGAACGCTGTGTGCCAGGTTGGCGGGAATCGCGAAGCCGATGCCCTGGGAGCCACCGGAGCGCGAGAAGATCGCCGTGTTGATCCCGACCAGCGCGCCTTCGGCGTTGACCAGCGCACCGCCGGAGTTGCCCGGATTGATCGCCGCATCGGTCTGGATGAAGTCCTCGTAGGCGTTGAGGCCCAGGTGGCTGCGTCCGGTGGCGCTGATGATACCCATGGTCACCGTCTGGCCGACACCGAACGGATTGCCGATGGCCAACGCCACGTCACCCACCGCCACGTTGCGTGAATCGGTCAGCTCGATCACCGGCAGGTCGTCTAGGTCGATGCGCAGCACGGCCAGGTCGCTCTCCGGGTCGGTGCCGACCACCTCGGCCAGCGTCTCGCGACCGTCGCGCAGTGCCACCTGAATCTGATCGGCATCGTTGATCACATGGTGATTGGTCAACACGTAGCCGTCCTGGCTGACGATGACCCCGGACCCCAGGCTCGAGAGCATGCGCTGGTGGGCAGTGGCGTCGTCGCTGCTGAAGAACTGCTGGAAGAAAGGATCCGACATCAGTGGATGCTGGTCACGCTCGACGATGCGCGACGAGTAGATGTTGACCACCGCCGGCGCCGCCTGGCTCACCGCATCGGCGTAGCTCGCCGGGCCTTGGTCGCGATTCAGGGGGGCGGCCTGGCGAATCTCGGGGCGCGGGCGGTTGATGGCGGGATCGGAGGTATCTCCGGTGGTCACCAAGGTGCCCGGCGCAGAAACGGCGGCCGGCGGATCGTCGCGAAACGGGTTGGGGAGCAGGTCGGGAAAGGCCAGCAGCAGCAGCGCCGCCACCAGAATTCCGGTAACGATTGGCCATATATAAGGCAGTACGAAGCGGTGCATGCAGGGTATCCTCAGCCGTAGGCAGTTACGGAGGCGGCCGGGTTCGCTATGACGCGGCGCGAGCTTTACACTAGGCGCTATGGTAACACTTTTTCGATAAGTTCCTCAGCCGTCAAACCGTTACAAGGAGGGCACGTGATTCATCGCGACCAGCTCGTAAAGGCGTGCGACCACCAGCTTCGCTCCGCCCGCTTCAAGGACTACACCATCAACGGTCTGCAGGTACAGGGGCGGGACAGTGTCACGCGCGTGATGACCGGGGTGACCGCTAATCAGGCGCTGCTCGACGAGGCCGTGGCCTGGCAGGCGGACCTGGTGCTGGTGCATCACGGCTATTTCTGGAAGAACGAGCCGGTGGCGATCACCGGCATGAAGCATCGGCGCATCAAGACGCTGATGGATCACGACATCAACCTGCTGGCCTACCATCTGCCGCTGGACGCCCATGCCGAACTCGGCAACAACGCCGAGCTCGCTCGGCGCCTGGGCTGGAAGGTGGAGGGGTGCCTGGACGGCGAGCTGGGCGAGGGGCTCTTGTGGTCCGGAAGAATTCCCCAGGCGCAGTCTCTCCAGGCACTGGCCGAACAGGTGAGTGCGGTGCTCGAGCGCACGCCCACGGTGATCGAGGCGCCGGGCATTGCCCGCATCGAGCGCATCGCCTGGTGTACCGGCGGTGGGCAGGATATGATCACGCAGGCTTTCGAGGCCGGCGCCGAGGTGTTCGTCTCCGGCGAGATTTCCGAGCGCACCACGCACCTGGCGCGCGAGATGGGTATTCACTACATCGCTGCCGGGCATCACGCCACCGAGCGCTACGGGGTGCAGGCGTTGGGCGAGTGGGTTGCCGACGAGTATGGCGTTGCCCATCGCTTCGTGGATATCGACAACCCCGCCTGAACGCCGCGAAGCGAGGCGGGCCTCGCTTCGTCGGTCGACTCCGGGGGGCTTCAGGCCGCCGGGTTCACTGCTCTTCGCTCAATATCGAGCGCTTCGCTCAATAACGCGGTGGCTGGGCGACGTCGCTCTTGCTCGCGGCATTGTTCTTGAGGCCGAAATCTTCGGAAAGCGTGCCACCCTTGCCATCGGCGTAGTCTCGCGGCATGGCCGGGGCGTCGCTGGCGGCGGGCGTGGTGCGAGACGCGGCGGCCTTAGGGGCGTCGTCCTGCGCGGGTGTCGGGCGATGGCCAAGCTGCCACTGACCGGCATCGCTTTGCATCTGCCTCTCGAGCTCGTCGGCCTGGCGGCGGATGCCGTCCAGGCAGTCGCGCACGTTGCCGAAATGGCCGCCCATCGCCTTCTTGAGTTCGGCGATCTGGTGCTCGCGCTCGAGCAGCGTCTGCTTGAGCGATGCCCGGTGACGCTCACCCCGGCTCAATAGCCGGTAGCACGCAAGGCCAATGAGAAAACCGACGACCAGGCCGACGAGTGCATAGATGAATGGTGAGTTTGCTTCCACAGTCTTCTCCCTGAAAGTGATTGGCGCTGTTCCGGCGTATCGCTGAGCGTGCTGGCGAACCCTGCTGCATTATAGGCGTCTCTCGGCGGCTCGGGTCAATGCGCCGATGCGCTCATTGCTTAACGCGCGTATAATTAGCCGCCTTCATGCACTGGCCGCCTTGGCCGCGCCATCGACCGGGAGAGTATTGAATGTCATCGACTGTCGCCTCGGCAACGGCAAGTCCCGCCCATCCGCCCACGCCCCTTCAGCGCTATCGACGCGACATTCAGCGCGACGACTTCCAGTTCGACGCCGCCCAGCAGAACGCGGTCGAACACCTGCAGCGCCTTTATGACGAGCTGCTGGCCACGCCCTCGACCACGCCCAAGACCGTGGTGGCCCACAAGGGCCTGAAAGCGCGCATGGCGGGGCTCATGGGCAAGAAGAAGCCGCAGGGCGAGCCGGCGCTGCCGCGGGTGCGCGGGCTTTACTTCTGGGGTGGGGTGGGGCGCGGCAAGACCTATCTCGTCGATACCTTCTTCGAGGCGCTGCCATTTCCCGACAAGATGCGCACCCACTTTCACCGCTTCATGCAGCGGGTGCACAACGAGCTCAACCACTACAAGGGCGAGAAGAACCCGCTCGAGCTGATCGCCGGCAAGTTTGCTACCGAGGCGCGGGTGATCTGCTTCGACGAGTTCTTCGTCAAGGACATCACCGACGCGATGATCCTGGCCAACCTGCTCGAGGCGCTGTTCGAGCGCGGGGTGGTGCTGGTGGCGACTTCCAATATCGTGCCCGACGAGCTCTACAAGGATGGCCTGCAGCGCACACGCTTTCTGCCCGCCATCGAGCTGCTCAACCGCCACTGCGACGTGGTGAACGTCGACTCCGGCGTCGACTACCGCCTGCGCGCGCTCGAGCGCGCCGAAATCTTCCATGCCCCTTGCGACGAGGCGGCCGAGCGCGAGCTTGCCCGCAGCTTCAAGGAGATCGCCGGCCAGGCCGGCGAAGCGGAGGCGCCGCTCGAGGTGAATCACCGCGTGCTCAAGACCCGCAGGCTCTGCGACAGCGTGGTCTGGTTCGACTTCAAGGCGCTGTGCGACGGCCCGCGCAGCCAGAACGACTATATCGAGATCGCCCGCGAGTTCCACACCGTGCTGGTCTCCAATGTGCCCCAGATGGGCGCGAAACAGGACGACCAGGCGCGGCGCTTCATCAACATGGTGGACGAGTTCTACGATCGCGGTGTCAAGCTTCTGATGTCCGCCGAGGTGGCGGTTGAGACGCTCTACACCGACGGCAAGCTGACCTTCGAGTTCAAGCGCACGCTCTCGCGGCTGCAGGAGATGCAGTCGCGCGAATACCTGGCGCTTCCCCACAAGCCGTGAAAAAAAGCCGCGCGGTGCTTAACTTGTCGGCAACGCTCGTGTAGAATGCCGCCTCGCTGTACGTTACAGGCTTTTCGAGACGCACGTCTCGGCGGGTCGGTAACCAAAAAGAATAGGGATGGTGAAAGGCGTCATGCCTTGTCACCCAATACACTTAAACTGGTGAAATTCATCCATGAAGACGTTCAGTGCTAAGCCGCAGTCCGTCCAGCGCGACTGGTATGTTGTCGATGCTACGGACAAAACGCTCGGTCGTCTGGCCACCGAAATCGCTCGCCGCCTGCGTGGCAAGCACAAGCCCGAATTCACGCCTCACGTCGATACCGGCGACTACATCGTCGTGATCAACGCCGAGAAGGTCCAGGTTACCGGCAACAAGGCCAAGGCCAAGACCTACTACCGCCACACCGGTTACCCGGGCGGTCTGCGCTCCATGACGTTCGACAAGATGCTCGACCATGCGCCCGAGCGCATCATCGAGTTCGCCGTCAAGGGCATGCTGCCAAAGGGCCCGCTGGGTCGCGCCATGTACTCCAAGTTGAAAGTGTACGCTGGTGCCGAGCATCCCCATACCGCTCAGCAGCCGCTTGAACTGAACATTTAAGGAAATCTTCGCCATGTCACAGCAATATTACGGTACCGGGCGCCGCAAGACTTCCACCGCTCGTGTGTTCCTCAAGCCGGGCTCCGGCAAGATCACCGTCAACAACCGCGCCCTCGACGAGTTCTTCGGTCGCGTGACCGGTCGCATGGTGGTTCGTCAGCCCCTCGAGCTGACCGAAACCCTGAACCAGTTCGACGTCTACGTCACCGTTGAAGGCGGCGGCGGTTCTTCCCAGGCCGGCGCCATTCGTCACGGCATCACCCGCGCTCTGATGGAATACAACGAAGAGCTGCGCCCGGCGCTGCGCGCTGCCGGTTACGTGACCCGCGACGCCCGTCAGGTCGAGCGTAAGAAAGTCGGCCTGCGTAAAGCACGTCGCCGTCCGCAGTTCTCCAAGCGTTAATTTCCGCGCTGGTACTGCGAAAACGCCCAGGCCCATGGCCTGGGCGTTTTCATGTCGGCCCCGTGCGTTGAGAGCAAGCGCCCAAAAGCGTGTAAGGGATGTTAAGGTGCGTCGAGCGCCGCAAGCGAGCGCGGAGTCGCCAACATCGGAGGCTCCCGGCATGGTATTATTGACTACTGTTCTATAACGAGGATGCTTTCATGGGTGTTGTGGCCAAGCGGTCTTCTATGATCTTCTACTCCGGAAACGACGATCATTTTAGCCATCGTGTGCGCATTGTTCTGGCCGAGAAAGGGGTCGCCGTGGACATCGTCGATGTCAATGACGATCAGCCGCCGCAGGAGTTAGCCGATCTCAACCCCTACAACAGCGTCCCCACGCTGCTGGACCGCGATCTGGTGCTCTACGAATCCAAAGTGATGATGGAGTACCTGGACGAACGCTTCCCGCACCCGCCGCTGCTGCCGGTCTATCCGGTCGCCCGTGCCCAGAGTCGGCTCTGGATGCACCGTATCGAGCGCGAATGGTGCCCCTTGCTCGACCAGATTCGCACGGGCGGCAAGAAGGAGGCCGACAAGGCGCGCAAGGAGCTGCGTGAAAGCCTGATCGGCATCTCGCCGATCTTCGAGGACATGCCTTACTTCATGAGCGACGAGTTCACACTGGTCGACTGCTGTCTGGCGCCGATCCTGTGGCGCTTGCCGGAGCTCAACATAGAGCTGCCCGAGAAGCAGGTGAAACCGCTTCTGAGCTACATGACGCGGGTTTTCGAACGCGAGGCGTTCAAGGAGTCCTTGAACGAGCGCGAGAAAGAGATGCGTACATAACCCTTCAGGGCCTCACCGGTGGCGAGGCCCTGCCGATTTTGAAAGAGGGAAGTCTGATGAAATCGAGCCGTCCCTATATTGCCCGGGCCCTGTACCAGTGGCTTCTCGACAACGACCTGACGCCTCACCTGGTGGTGGACGCCACGCTGCCCGGGGTCGAGGTGCCGCGCCAGTTCGTGCAGAACGGCCAGATCGTGCTCAACGTCGCCCCCACTGCGGTGCGCGACTTGTTCATGGAGAACCAGGCGATCGGTTTCAGCGCCCGCTTCGGCGGCCAGCCCATGAACGTGCTGATCCCCACCGATGCCCTGATCGCGATCTACGCTCGCGAGAACGGCGCGGGCATGGTCTTCGGCCACGAGCCCGAGCTCGAGACCGGGGAGGGTGAAGGTGAGGCGGACGATGCACCGCGTGACGAGGACACAGGGCCACAGCTCAGCGTCACCGAGTCCACCGATGGGCCGGACGACGAGCCGCCCAAGGGCGGCAAGCCCAAGAAGAAGCCGACCCTTCGCGTCGTCAAGTAATTGGCCGTCGAGTCGTTTCCGATCCGGCACGAAAAAAGCCTCGCATTCGCGAGGCTTTTTTCATGGCAGAGTGGCGAAGGTCAGTCGATGTAGTCGAAGACCTTGACGATGCGCTGGATACCGCCCACTGCCGAGGCGGCGTTGACGATGCGATCGGCTTCCTGGCGAGTCACCATGCCCATCAGGTAGACGCTGGCGTTTTCGGTGGTGACCTTGAGTTTCGAAGAGTCGATCGAGTCGTTGGTCGCCAGGTGGCTGATCACATTGGTGGTGAGCCAGGTATCGGTCAGGCGCTGGCTGGCGGGCAGGTTGGCGGCGATCGCCAGCTCGTTGTGCACCTGATTGACGCCGCGCAGGCTGGAGGCCACCTGACCTGCCTTGTCGCGCAGCTCTTCGCTGGGCACCTGGCCGACCAGCAGCACCGAGCCGTTGTAGCTGTGGGCGCGAATGCGGGCGTCGCCCAGGCGTGCGTCGGCGCTATCCAGGGCGCGCTCCACCTGGCGCTCGATGGTCGAGTCCACGGCCTGCACGTCGTTGCTGCGCTGGCCGTAGTTGGAGGGGTTGGAGGCTGAATTGTTGGCGCAGCCTGCCAGCAGCACTGCACTGCAAACGCCCATCAAGCAAAAGGTACGAAACGCGTTACGAAGGACCATTGTCGACTCCTTAAAGAATGGGGATGACCAGGGCGGGCTCAGGCGGCGCCACCGAACAGTTGCTCATCGATCAGATCGCACAGGCAGTGGATCACCAGCAGATGCACTTCCTGAATGCGGGCAGTGGAGGTGGCCGGCACGCGGATCTCGCAGTCGTCCTGGCCCAGGAGCGACGCCATGTCGCCGCCGT
Organism: Vreelandella malpeensis; assembly: GCF_020622355.1. Taxonomy (GTDB): domain Bacteria; phylum Pseudomonadota; class Gammaproteobacteria; order Pseudomonadales; family Halomonadaceae; genus Vreelandella; species Vreelandella malpeensis. The sequence continues at coordinate 320,563 of NZ_WHVL01000004.1, forward strand.
CGCGGCCGGTGAGCGCCACCACCGTCATGTCACGGTCGTGGGCGGCCTGAATCGCCTGGACGATATTGGCGGAGTTACCGCTGGTCGAGATCGCAAGCAGAATGTCGCCTGGCTGACCCAGCGCCCGGATCTGCTTGGAAAACACCTCGTTGTAGCTGTAGTCGTTAGCGATTGAGGTGAGCGTAGAGGTGTCGGTGGTCAGTGCCAGTGCCGGCAGGCTCGGGCGTTCACGCTCGAAGCGGTTCAAGAGCTCGGCGGAGAAGTGCTGGCTGTCGCCGGCGCTTCCGCCATTGCCGCAGGCCAGAATCTTGCCTTCGCTCACCAGGCATTGCACCATCATCTGGCTGGCCACTTCGATGAATGGTGGCAGCACTTCGCTGGCATAGGTCTTGGTGTCGATGCTGGCGTTGAAGTGGTCGAGAATGCGGGATTGAAAGTCCATGAGGGCTTCCTAATGTCATGTCAGTAAGCGTCGAAAGCCGCCTTCTCCCAGTGGAATTCCAGAGAAGGGGAGTGGCCGGTGATGGCTAGAATATCAAAACGGCACGGGGTTGAGACAGCGTAACGCGCGATATACAGCGAAGCGGCGCGAATCAGGCGTCGCTGCTTGGTAGGGGTGATGGTTTCCAGAGGGTGGCCGTAGGCGGGGGTGGCGCGATGCTTCACCTCGACGAAGACCAGGGTATCGCCGTCTTGCATGATCAAGTCGAGCTCGCCGCCCTTTACCTGGTAGTTGGCGCTGACGAGCGTGAGCCCGCGGTCGATCAGCCATCGAGCGGCCAGTCGCTCGATGGCTAGACCGCGCTTGCGCGCGGTCTGGGGTCTATCAGTCACCCAGTAGTCCCGGGGTCAGGATCGGGCCGGGCCGGCCGTTCTGGAAACGTGCCCAGGGCAGCTCGCGATGGATGCGGCCATCGCCTGCGATGGTCAGCTCCCCGGTGGCGCCGTTGAAGCCTTGAATCGAGGAGAGATCCGACAGGCGCGTGGCGAGTTCGAAGGCATCGACGCCCATTGCCTGCAGGCGGAAAAGCGAAGCATCGCCTTCCCCGCTCAGAGCCTCGTAGCTCTGGTAAAAGGGCAGGGCTTCCGGGCCGCCGACGGCTGCATCGGGAATTTGCCACGGGATATCGACGAACATGACGTCGTTCAAATCCTGATCGAGGCGCCGCTCGCGGGAGCCCTCGTTCAGGTGCGACGTGGCGTAGATCGGCAGGTCCGGCGCGTAGTAGTAGTCCATGGTCGGCGGCACCTGGCGCGCGTACTCGGGCAGGGCGAGCAGGAACAGAGCATCGATGTTGCCCAGCTGGGCACGATCGCCGCTGACGTTGAGCGCAGTCTGAACGGCGTTGGAGACGGGGTTGCTCGGGTTGTAGCGCACCGCATTGGTCACTTCGCCTCCCTGGCCCTGAAACTCGTTCCAGAAGGCTTCGCCAACCCGGCGGCCCCAGTCGTTGTCCGGCACCATGACCGACATCTGACGACGACCGTCTTCAAAGGCACGGCGCGCTGCCTGGCGCGCTTCGTCCTCGGCAGAGAGGCCATACTGGAACAGGCGCGACGCCTGATTCTGAGCATTGCTGCCGTAGTTGAGCGCCAGCGTCGGCACCGGCACATCGGACTGCTGCTCCAGGCGGCTCACCTGCTCCTTGTCGAGCGGGCCGATGATCAGTTGGGCATTCATCTCCTCGGCGCGGCGGTAGAGCTCGTCCATCGAGTGTTGGGAGGCATCGACGAAGCTCAGCTGGACATCGCCGTCGCGAATCGAGGCGTGCTGACGCATCGCGTTGCTGAGGGTGTCGGCGATATTGCTGAGCGGGCCGGACTGAGGCAGTGCGACCATGATGCGCGTGATGCTCTGACCCTCGAGCTCCGGCAGGCTCGCCTGGGAGCGGCCGGGCTGATCCATCGCGCCGCGCGCCCACTGGGCGCGTTCGCGCAGCGTCTGCTGGGCGTCGCCGCTCATGGGCAGCTCATCGTCGAGGACCTGGGTGGCGCGCAGCACCGCGCGGGGGTCGTCGAGCGCCCGACCGAGCTCGGAGAACAGCAGTGCCCAGCGTACCCGGTCACGATCGGACAGCTCGCCTTCCTCCACGGCGCTCGCCGCCTCGAAGGCCGCTTCGCGCTGGCCCTGCTGGGCCAGGATGTCCGCCGCCTCCAGGCGGCTCTGGGCGGCCTGGCCGGGAGCCTGCTGCTCCGCTTGATCCAGGAGTCGTCCGGCGTCTTCGCCGGCCATGCGGTCCACCACGCTGGGCGATTGGGTGGCGCACCCGGAGATCAATAGCGCCGTGACGGCGGTGGCGAGCAGGCCACGAAGTGAACGTTTCATGTATCCTTCCTTAGGTTTGCGTTGGTGCAGAGGCTGTGCCGAGGATGGTTCCCTCAATCCTTGCACAAGCATAGCGCACCATCCGTGCAAGTTATCAAAAAATCGGGAGTCAGTATGACCTACCAGCCTCCGGGCACATTGTACGTGGTCGCCACGCCCATTGGGAATTTACAAGACCTGACGCCGCGTGCCGCCCGGGTTCTCGAAAGCGTTACGCGTATCGCTGCCGAGGATACCCGCCATAGCGCACGGCTGCTGGCGCACCTGGGCATCAACAAGCCGCTGATCTCGCTTCACGAGCATAACGAGGCGCGCCGGGTCGACACCCTCGATGCCTACCTGGAAGCCGGTGAGGACATCGCCTTGATCAGCGATGCCGGCACCCCCTTGATCAGCGATCCGGGCTTCGTGCTGGTACGCGAGCTGCGTGCCCGGCAGCGCCACGTGGTGCCACTGCCCGGCGCCTGCGCGCTGGTCACCGCGCTCAGCGCCGCGGGCCTTCCCACCGACCGCTTCACCTTCGGGGGCTTTCTGCCCGCCAAGCCCGGTGCCCGGCGCCAGTCGCTGGAGAAGTGGTCCACGCGCGAGGAGACCCTGGTGTTCTACGAGTCGCCTCACCGCATCGAGCACACCCTGCAGGCCTTGGCCGAGCAGTTGCCCGAGCGGGCCATCGTGCTGGCTCGCGAGCTGACCAAGACCTTCGAGACCTTCTTGCAGGGAAGCGCCCAGGAGCTTCTGGAGATTCTCGCCGACGACCCCAATCAGGGGCGGGGCGAGTTCGTGGTGATGATCGCCGGCGCCCCGGCGATGGACGAGCGCCAGGCTCGCGACATCGACGACGAGCGCCTTCTCAAGGCTCTGCACGATGAGGGTGTGGGTGTGAAGCAGGGCGCCAATATCGCCGCGAGCCTTCTAGGGGGGCGCAAGAAAGAGTGGTACGCGCGGCTGCAGGCAATGAAGCCTGAGGTGTGAGTACGGCATAGCTTAGAAAAGCGTCGACTTGACGAGGCACTGCAAACTTAGCACTGAAAACAGGGCATTGAGACACGAGCGGGGCGCTGGTATGCTTGCCGCCGGAGTTGGCCAGACAGTCGCCGCTGCGCGTGCGCAGGGGAGGAAAGTCCGGGCTCCACAGGGCAGAGTGCCAGGTAACGCCTGGGCGGCGAGAGCCGACGGCCAGTGCAGCAGAGAGTAGACCGCCTAAGCCGCGAGATTCGTCTGGCGGCCGGTAAGGGTGAAAGGGTGCGGTAAGAGCGCACCGCGCGCCTGGTAACAGTGCGTGGCATGGTAAACCCCACTCGGAGCAAGACCAAATAGGGACCCGTTGGCGTGGCCCGCGCTGGGTCCGGGTAGGTTGCTTGAGCGCTTTGGCGACAAAGCGCCTAGAGGAATGACTGTCCACGACAGAACCCGGCTTATCGGCCGACTCCCCATTTCCATAAAGGCCCCCGCGGGGGCTTTCGACATCCTGCGAGCGTACCATGTCCTCTGCAAGCCAGCCCGTTACCGATTTTCGCCATACGAGCGTCTTGCTAGACGGTGCGGTCGATGCGCTGGTGCATGCGCCGGACGGTGTCTATCTCGACGGCACCTTCGGGCGCGGCGGGCACTCTCGCTTGATTCTCTCGCGCTTGAGCGACGAGGGCCGGCTGCTGGCGATGGATCGCGATCCCCAGGCCATCGAGGCCTCCGCCGCGATCGATGATCCACGCTTCTCGATCACCCGGCGTGAGTTCGCCCGCCTGGGCGAGTACGCCAGAGAGCTCGGTCTTCACGGCAAGCTCGCCGGGGTGCTTCTGGACATCGGCGTCTCGTCGCCACAGCTCGACGACCCGGAGCGCGGCTTCAGCTTCATGCGCAACGGCCCGCTCGACATGCGCATGGACCCGACCCAAGGCGAGAGCGCGGCACAGTTTCTTGCTCGCGCCAGCGAGGCCGACATCGCCCAGGTGTTCAAGACCTACGGCGAGGAGCGTTACGCGAAGCGCCTGGCGCGAGCGGTAGTGACGCGGCGCGCCGAGAAGCCCTTCACCCATACGCTGGACCTGGCCGAGGTACTCAAGACCGCGCACCCGGCCTGGGAAAAGGGCAAGCACCCGGCGACCAAAGCGTTCCAGGCGCTGCGCATCTACCTCAACGGTGAGCTCGAGCAGCTCGACGCGGCGCTCGATGCAGCGCTGGAGGCGCTGGCTCCCGGCGGTCATCTGGTAGTGATCAGCTTTCACTCGCTGGAGGATCGCCGGGTCAAACGCTTCATTCGCCACCACGTGCGTGGCGATACCCACCTGCCCAAGGGCGTGCCGATTCGCGACGACCAGCTCGAGCGTCGTCTCGAGGCGATCAACAAGGGCGAGCGACCCTCACAGAGCGAGGTGGCCGAGAACCCGCGGGCGCGCAGCGCCGTGATGCGCGCGGCCAGAAAGCGAGACGCGTGATGCTCGAGCGACTCGACTACTGGTGGTCGGTGCTGCGCGCCGAATGGCCTTTCAAGCTGCGCCCCCGCCTGTGGCCCCTGATCATCACGCTGCTGTTTCTGGCCTGCCTGCTCACGGCGCTCGCGGTGGTGGCGACCACCCACATGACCCGTACCCAGTACGCTCATCTTCAGCGCCTCGAGCAGGAGAAGAGTCAGCTGCAGACCGAGTGGGGGCAACTGCTCCTTGAAGAGGGCGCCTGGTCGACGCCGGCGCGCATCGAGCAGATCGCTACCGACCGACTCGACATGCGCATTCCCGATGTCAACGATGTCGAGGTCATAAGGCCATGAACCAACGGCGACGGGGAGGGAGTTCCCGACAGCTGCCGATCGCACCGCCCCTCGGGGGCGGACGCTTTCTCTTCATCCTGATCCTGGTAGCGCTGGCGGCCATCGTGCTGATCGGGCGCATCACGCTGCTGCAGGTCATCGACCGGCCGTTTCTGCAAAGCCAGGGCGATGCGCGAACATTGCGCCACGAGGTGATCCCCTCCCATCGTGGCATGATCACCGACCGCAACGGCGAGCCGTTGGCGATCTCCACGCCCGTGGTGACGCTTTGGGCCAACCCTCAGGAGCTGCCTTCCGATGGCATCCAGCGGGTGATGCTCGCTCAGGCGCTGGGCATGAGCCTGGACGACCTGGAGTCGCGCGTGGCGCGCTACGAGAACCGCGAGTTCATGTATCTGCGCCGTCAGATGACGCCTGAGGCGGCCCAGCGCATTCTCGATCTGCGCACGCCCGGGGTCTACCAGCAGCGCGAGTACAAGCGCTACTACCCGGCCGGCGAAGTCGCCGCCCAGCTCCTGGGCGTCACCAACGTCGACGATATCGGCCAGGAGGGCCTCGAACTCGCCTACCAGCCGTTTCTGGCCGGCCATCCGGGCCAGCGCCGGGTGCTAAAGGACCGTCGCGGACGACTGGTGCGCGAGCTGGGCATCATCAGCGATGCCCAGCCCGGCGGCGAGCTATCGCTCGCCATCGATCAGCGCATCCAGTACATGGCCTACCGGGAGCTGCGCGCGGCGGTTGCCGAGAACGAGGCCGATGGCGGCGTGCTGGTCACCATGGATGCGCGCACCGGCGAGGTGCTGGCGATGGCCAACCTGCCATCCTACAACCCCAACAACCGCGCCGGGCTAGATCCGCGGGGGCTTCGCAATCAGGCGCTGGTCGACGTGTTCGAGCCTGGCTCGGTCATGAAGCCGCTGGCCATGGCGGCGATCCTCGAAAGCGGCGTGGTCGATCGCGACGTGGTGGTGGATACCTCGCCCGGCTGGATGCGCATCGACCAATTCACCATCCGAGACATTCGCAACTACGGCGAACTCGATCTGCCCGGCATTCTCGAGAAGTCCTCCAACATCGGCATGTCCAAGCTCACCTTGCAGCTCGACGACACCACGGTGTGGGAGAAGTACAACCAGCTCGGCTTCGGCCAGAGCCCGGGCACCGGCTTCCCTGGCGAATCGACCGGAAGCCTTCCGGCGCCGGTGCGCTGGTCGCGCAGCGAGCGCGCCGCGCTCTCCTACGGCTACGGGCTCTCGGTCTCGGCAATCCAGCTCGCCAGCGCCTACACGGCGCTTGCCAACGGCGGGATGCGCATGCCGCCGTCGCTGTTGCGCCTCTCCGAGCCGCCCCAGGGGATCCCTGCGATCGACCCGAGCGTGGCGGACGACCTGCTGGATATTCTGGAAACCTCCGTCGGTCCCAACTCCGGCGGGCGCCGCGCTCGCGTGGAGGGTTACCGAGTGGGCGGCAAGACCGGCACGGTGCGCAAGACCGGGCTTCAGGGCTACGCCGAGAACGCCTACCGCAGCGTGTTCGCCGGCATCGCACCGATCTCGGACCCGCGAATCGTCACCGTGGTGATGATCGATCACCCGCGTGCCGGACAGTTCTACGGCGGCGCGGTGGCCGCGCCGGTCTTCTCCAGCGTGACCGGCAACGCGCTGCGGCTGCTGGACGTGCCGCCGGACTACGAGGTGGAGTAGCGTGACAGGCAATAGCGTGAAGGAGTGTCAATGACGTCCCATCCCAGTCGACTGTGGGCCGCGCTCAGGGAAGTGTGGCCGCCGGGCGAGCTTTTCGACGAGCGTGTCGAACTCCCCGAGACCTTCAAGGTGAGCACCGACTCCCGCGATATCGGTGCGGGCGACGTCTTCGTGGCGGTGCCTGGCAGCCAGCGCGACGGGCGTGATTTCATCGACCGCGCTCTGGAGCAGGGCGCGGCGCTGGTGCTGGCCCACGGCACAGCCGCACAGGTGGAGCTCGACGAACGCGTGCTCTACCTGCCGCACCTGGCGCTGCGCCTGGGCGAGTTCGGGCGCAGCCTGTTCGCGGTGCCCTCGACGCTCGAGCTGGTCGCGGTGACCGGCACCAACGGCAAGAGCTCGGTATCGCACTATATCGCCGCGCTCGGCGAAGCGCTGAATACGCCCTCCGCGGTGATCGGCACTCTTGGCGTTGGGCGCCTCGAGGCGCTGGTCGATAGCGGCTTGACCACGCCCGGTGCGTTGTTCACCCAGGCCACGCTGGCGAATCTCGCCGGGCAGGGCGCGCGGCGCGTGGCGCTCGAGGCTTCCTCCCACGCCCTCGACCAGCATCGGCTGGATGCCTGCGATATTCGCGTCGGCGTGTTCACCAACCTGAGCCGCGATCACCTAGATTACCACGGCAGCATGGCAGCCTACGCCGCGGCCAAGGCGAAGCTCTTTCGTCGGCCGGAGCTTACGCTTGCCGTTGTCAACGCTCAGGACCCCTTGGCGCGGCTGATGCTGGCAGGGCTTTCGCCGGGTGTGCGCGTGCTGGCGGTGGGCGAGGACGAGGCCTGCACGCTGCGCGTGCTGCACTGGCAGCCCCACGGTCAGGGCCAACAGGCGCTGATCGCGACGCCGGAAGGTGAAAAGGCGCTGGAGCTTGGCCTGATGGGGCGCTTCAACCTGGATAACGTGCTGCTTGCCATCGCCACGCTTTTCGGCATCGGCGAGTCGCTGGATGCGCTCTTCGAGGCCGCCGCGCGGCTGGCGCCGGTGCCTGGGCGCATGGCGCTGGTCACTGCCCCGAATGCGCCGAGCGTGGTCATCGACTACGCCCACACGCCGGATGCGCTGGGTTCCGCGCTCAAGGCGCTGCGCGATCACCTGGGCGATGCCGGGAAGCTGTGGTGCCTGTTCGGCTGTGGTGGCGAGCGAGATACCGGCAAGCGGGCCGAGATGGCGCGGGTCGCCGAAAGGCTTGCCGATCGGTGCGTGGTGACCGACGACAACCCGCGCGGCGAGTCCGCTGAGGCGATCCGTGCGATGATCCTGGCCGGTTTCGGCGAGAGTGCCCCGGTCACCGCTATCGGCGATCGTCGCCTGGCCATCGCTCAGGCCATCGAGCAGGCCGGTGCCGAGGACGTGATCCTGGTCGCCGGCAAGGGCCACGAGCCCTACCAGGAGATCGACGGCGTGCGTCATCCCTACCGCGACGACGTCGAGGTGGAGAAGGCTCTCGCAACGCGGAGCGCACGTTGATGCAGTGGACACTCGAAGAGGTCGCCCAGGCGCTCGAACTGCCGCTTGCCGACGTCGCGTCCGGGGTGGCGCTCTCTGCCGTGGTGACCGATACCCGACGCATCGTGCCGGGGTGCCTGTTCGTGGCGCTCAAGGGTCCGCGCTTCGACGGCCATGATTTCGTCGCCCAAGCCTGCGAGCAGGGCGCTGCGGCGGTGCTGGTCGAGACACCCCAGACGGTGGATGCCCCTCAGTTGCTCTGCGCCGATACGCGCCTGGCGCTCGGGCTGCTCGGGCGGGCCTGGCGCACGCGCTTCAAGCACCCCATCGTCGCCGTGACCGGCAACAGCGGCAAGACCACGGTCAAGGAGATGACCGCGCACCTGCTGGCGCCGCTCGGGCCGGTGCTGGCCACCGAGGCCAATCTCAACAACGATTTCGGCGCACCGCTGACCCTTCTACGCCTGAACGACGAGCACCGTGCCGGCGTGGTCGAGCTCGGCGCCAATCACCTGGGCGAGATCGCCTGGACGGCGCGGCTCGCGGCGCCGGACGTGGCGATCATCACCAACGTGACCGGCGCCCATGTTGGCGAGTTCGGCGGCATGGGCCAGATCGCCCAGGCCAAGGCCGAGATCCTCGCCGGGCTCGGCGTCGACGGCGTCGCCGTGCTCAACGCCGATGATCGCTACTTCGCCACCTGGGCAGCGCTTTCGCATCCGCGCCGGGTGGTCAGCTACGGCTTTTCGAGCGATGCGCGCGTCAGCGCCTGGGGCCTTTCCTGCGACCCGCAAGGGCGGTATGCTTTCACGCTCGTCGAAAACGGGGTCCCGCTTGGCGAGGTGCGCCTGCCGCTACCGGGCAGGCACAACGTCAGCAACGCCCTGGCGGCGGTAGCGGCGGCTCTGGCCCTCGGCGTTGCACCAGAGAGCGTACTGGCGGGTCTTGGCTCGCTCGTGCCGCTCAAGGGCCGCCTGAGCGTCTTGAAGGCGAAAGGCGGCGCCACGCTGCTCGACGATACGTACAATGCCAATCCGGGTGCGATGAAGGCCGCTCTCGAGACCCTGAAAGCGTTCCCGGGGCCGCACTGGTGCGCGCTGGGGGCCATGGGAGAACTTGGTGAGGCCTCTGAGGCGCTGCACGCCGAGGTCGGCCGTGTTGCCCGTGAGCTTGACATCGACACGTTGCTCACCTGCGGTGATGCCGCGCGCGCCATCAGCACTGCCCACGGTCGCGGGCAGCATTTCGACGACCACGAGACGCTTGCGCGTCATATCATCAATACGCTGCCGCCCGGTGCCACGTTGCTGGTCAAGGGGTCACGCAGTGCGGGCATGGAAAGCGTCATTGCCGCACTGCTCGGTTGAAACAGGGTAAACGCCGTTCATGTTAGTTCATCTGGCGAATTTTCTGGCGCAGTACCAGAGCGCCTTTCAGGTCTTCAACTACCTCACGCTTCGTATCATTCTCGCCGCGATCACCGCGCTGATGCTCTGTCTGTGGCTGGGGCCGTGGGTCATCCGCCGCCTGGTGGAAGGCCAGATCGGCCAGGCGGTGCGCGACGACGGCCCGCAGTCGCACCTCTCCAAAGCCGGCACGCCCACCATGGGTGGGGCGATGATCCTGCTATCGATCGCGCTCAGCACTCTGGTGTGGGGGGATCTCACCAACTACTACGTCTGGGTGGTGCTGGGCGTGACGCTGGGCTTCGGCGCCATCGGTTGGGTGGACGACTATCGCAAGGTGGTCGAGAAGAATCCGCGCGGGCTGCCCGCTCGCTGGAAGTACTTCTGGCAGTCCGTGGTCGGCCTGGGAGCAGCGGTCATACTCTACGTCACCGCCACCACGCCCGCGGAGACGAGTCTTCTGCTGCCGCTGTTCAAGGATTTCGCGCTGCCGCTGGGCATCTTCTACATCGTGCTGACCTACTTCGTGATCGTGGGCAGCTCCAACGCGGTGAACCTGACCGACGGACTCGATGGCCTGGCCATCATGCCGACGGTGCTGGTCGCCATGGGGCTTGCGGTATTCGCCTATGCCAGCGGCAACGCGGTCTTCGCCACCTACCTGCACATGCCCTTCATCCACGGTACCGGCGAGCTGGCGGTCTTCTGCGCCACCATCGCCGGCGCCGGGCTCGGGTTTCTGTGGTTCAACACCTATCCCGCCCAGGTGTTCATGGGCGACGTGGGCGCACTTGCGCTGGGGGCGGCCCTCGGCGTAGTGGCGGTCATCGTGCGCCAGGAGATCGTGCTGTTCATCATGGGCGGCATCTTCGTGCTCGAGACCGTTTCGGTCATTCTTCAGGTGGCGTCCTTCAAGCTGACCGGCCGCCGGATCTTTCGCATGGCGCCGCTGCATCACCACTACGAGTTGAAGGGCTGGCCGGAGCCGCGGGTCATCGTGCGCTTCTGGATCATCACCGTGGTGCTGGTGCTTCTGGGGCTGGCGACGCTCAAGGTTCGCTGATCAACGCCGCCGATCGCCCCCGCGCAAGGAGCCGACGCATGCAAGTACCAGAGGGAGTCACCGCGGTCATCGGGCTGGGTATCTCCGGCCGGGCGATCTGCCGCCACCTGCAGCGTCTGGGTACGCCCTTCGTGCTGATTGATACCCGGGCAGAACCCCCGGGGCTTGCGGATTTCAAGTCGCTTTATCCGGAGGTGACCACCTGGTGCGGCCCGCTTTCGAAAGTGGATTTCAGCCGCGCCCGGGAAGTGGTGCTGAGCCCCGGGGTCGATCCCACGACCCCGGGGCTCGAGGGCTTGTCCGGGCGGCAAAGCCCGGTCACCGGCGAGCCTCTGCTGGTGGGGGAGATCGCGCTGTTTCGCCGCGCAGTGAAGGCGCCGATCGCGGCGATCACCGGCTCCAATGCCAAATCGACCGTCACTACGCTGCTGGGCGACATGGCAAGGGGCTGCGGGGTCGACGCCGCCGTGGGCGGCAATCTCGGTACGGCGGCGCTGACGCTGCTGGAAACCCATCCCGAGGCCGAGCTCTACATTCTCGAGCTCTCGAGCTTCCAGCTCGAGACCACGCCCAGGCTCGGCGCTGCTGCAGCGCTGTTTCTCAATCTCAGCGACGATCATCTTGATCGCCACGGCGACCTGGAAGGCTACCGCGCGGCGAAGGCGCGCATCTTTCTTGGCGCCGAGAGCGCCGTGGTCAACGCCGACGACCCTCGTACCTGGCCGGATGCGCCGGGCGTGCCGCTTGACCATTTCGGTGCCAGCGCCCATCTCGAGGGTGGCTGGGGTCTGGCGACGGTGGACGGGCGAACCTGGCTTGCCAAGGGCGATGAGTGTTTGATCGACGTCGAGTCACTTCCGCTTGCCGGGCGTCACAACCAGCTCAACGCGCTGGCCGCGCTCGCCCTCGGTGAGCGTTTGGGCCTTTGTCGCGAGAAGATGCTCGAGGCGCTCGTGCAGTTCAAGGGCTTGCCCCATCGCAGCGAGCTGGTCGACACGCTTGCCGGCGTGCGCTATGTCAACGACTCCAAGGGCACCAATGTCGGCGCGACCCTGGCGGCGATCGAAGGCATCGGGGAGGGGGTCGACGGCCGCCTGGTACTGTTGGCCGGTGGTGTCGGCAAGGGCGCCGACTTCTCGCCGCTCGCCGCACCGCTTGGCCGCTACGCCCGCGAGGTCGTGGTGTTCGGCGCCGATGCCCTGCGCCTCGAGCAGGCGCTCGAGGGCGCGGTGCGTGTCCGCCGGGTCGCGACCCTCGTTGACGCCTTGAACGCCGCCCGCGAGATCGCCGAGCCTGGCGACTGCGTGCTTCTTTCGCCAGCCTGTGCCAGTCTCGACCAGTTCGCCAACTACGAGGCGCGCGGCGAGGCGTTTCGTCGCTGGGTGGCCCAAAACCGCAGTGAGGTGTCTTCATGAGTCGTCGTCAGCGCTTTCTGAACGCCGTCGCCACGCGTCATCTGCCCTGCGACATCTGGCTGATCGTGGCGGTGGTCACGCTGGCGGGCCTGGGTTGGGTGATGGTCAGCTCCGCCTCGGTAGGGCTTCTGGAAAACAGCTACTACTATTCTCGCCAGCACGCGATCTTCTTGTTGGTGGCGGGGTTCGCCTGCCTGTTCATGCTCTGCGTGCCGCTCGAGGCGTGGCGCCAGAACGCCTCGCTCATCCTGATGGCGAGCATCTTCATGCTGGTGATGGTGCTGCTGGTCGGCCAGGAGGTCAACGGCAGCAAGCGCTGGATCTCGCTGCCCGGGCCGCTGCCCAGCCTGCAGATCTCGGAGCTGGGCAAGGTGGGATTGATCTTCTACATGGCGGCGTTCATGTCGCGCTTCACCTATGAACTGCGCAACCGGGCGTTCAGCATGTGGCGGCCGATCGCGGTGCTCGCCATTCCCGCGGGACTTCTGTTCCTGGCGCCGGACTTCGGTGGCATGGTGGTCTACACCGTCTGCGTGATCGGCATGCTGATGATGAGCGGAGCGTCGCTCACGCTGCTGATCGGCAGCGGCGGGGTGCTGACCTTCGGGGCGGTGATGATGGTGATCATGGAGCCCTACCGCCTGGCACGCTGGACGAGCTTTCTCGACCCCTGGGCGGATCAGTTCGCCACCGGCTACCAGTTGACCCAGGCCCTGATCGCCTTCGGCCGCGGCCACGTGACCGGCATGGGCCTTGGCAACAGCGTGCAGAAGCTCCACTACCTGCCCGAGGCGCATACCGACTTCATCTTCGCGGTGATCGCCGAAGAGCTCGGCATGATCGGCGCGGTCTGCGTGGTGCTGCTGTTCACCCTGTTCGTCGCCCGGGCGATGCTGATCGGCCGGCGGGCGGAGCTTTCCGGCCACCTGTTCGGCGCCTACGTGAGCTACGGCATCGGCTTCATCGTCTCCGCCCAGGCGTTCATCAACATGGCGGTGAGTTCGGGGCTTCTGCCCACCAAGGGGCTGACGCTGCCGCTGGTCAGCTACGGCGGATCGAGCCTTTTGGTGACCGGCATGATGGTCGGGCTGTTGCTGCGCGTCGATGCGGAGACTCGCCACCGGCCCAAGCGCGCCTCGACACCTTACAAGGCGCGCTACGAACCCCATCTATCGTGAGTAGCACCCAGAGCAACAAGGAGTTTTCGGTGACGACGAATAGACGTCGACGCATTCTGATCATGGCCGGCGGCACCGGTGGCCACGTCATTCCTGCGCTGTCGCTGGCCCGCGCGCTCGCCGCCCGGGACGTCGACGTGGAGTGGCTGGGCAGCCCGCGCGGCATCGAGAATCGCCTGGTGGTCGAGGCGGGTATCCCGCTGCATACCATCGCCGTGGCGGGTCTTCGTGGCAAGGGGCTGGCTGGCTGGTTCAAGGCGCCGGTCAACCTGAGTCGTGCGGTAGGCGAGGCCCGGCGTGTGATCAAGACCTTCGCGCCTGACGTGGTGGTGGGGCTTGGTGGCTTCGCCAGCGGCCCCGGCGGACTGGCGGCGAGACTCGCTGGCATCCCGCTGGTGATCCACGAGCAGAATGCCGTGGCCGGGTTGACCAATCGGGTGCTGTCGCGTCTGGCAACCCGCACCTATGCCGCCTTCGACGAGGCCTTCGGCCCGCGTGCCGAAGTGATCGGCAATCCGGTGCGCGAGGAGATCGCCGCGCTCGGCGAGCATCCGCGCACCCGGGAGGAGATCGCTTCCCGGCGGCTGCGGCTGCTGGTGGTGGGCGGCTCGCTTGGCGCGGTGGCGCTCAACGAACGCTTGCCCACTGCGCTTGCCGCGCTCGATGCCGACCGGTGCCCGGAGATATGGCACCAGGCCGGCAAGGAGCGCGATGAGACGACTCGCCAGAACTACGCAGCCGCCGGGGTCGAGGCGACGGTGTCACCCTTCATCGACGACATGGCCCGCGCCTACGACTGGGCGGACCTGGTGGTGTGCCGTTCGGGTGCCTTGACCGTGGCGGAGCTCGCCGCGGCAGCGAAACCATCGCTTCTGGTACCGTTTCCGTACGCCGTGGATGATCATCAGCGGATCAATGCCGAGGTCCTGGTCAAGGCAGAAGCGGCGCGCTGCGTGGTGCAAGCGGAGCTGACCGAAGCGCGCCTGATCCACCACCTCGACGAGCTCTTGAACCGTGACACCCTGGTGGAGATGGCGTCCAGGGCGCGCCGGGCAGCGCACCTCGAGGCCACCGAGCGTTTAGCGGCAGGATGCCTTTCGTTAGTCAAGCAAGGAGATATGGCGTGACCGATCCAATCACCGACAAGCCGGCGCAGCGCGCCCCCGCCGGGCCCGGCATGCGCCGCATCAAGCGCCTTCATTTCGTGGGCATCGGCGGGGCGGGGATGTGCGGCATCGCCGAGGTCCTTGCCAACCAGGGCTACTCGGTCAGCGGCAGTGACATGAAGGTTTCCTCGGTGGTGGCGCGGCTGCGTGGCTGCGGAGTCGAGGTGTTCATCGGTCACGCCGCCGAGAATGTCGCGGGTGCAGATGTCGTGGTGGTCTCCAGCGCCATCGACGAAACCAACCCGGAAATTCGCTGGGCCCACGAGCACCGCGTGCCCGTGGTGCGCCGCGCCGAGATGCTCGCCGAGCTGATGCGCTTTCGCCACGGCATCGCGGTGGCCGGCACCCACGGCAAGACCACGACCACGAGCCTTACCGCAACGCTTCTGGCCGAAGGGGGGCTCGACCCGACCTTCGTGATCGGCGGCAAGCTGACCAGCGCCGGTGCCAACGCGCGGCTCGGTGAAGGCGACTACCTGGTGGCGGAAGCCGACGAGTCCGATGCGTCGTTTCTGCACCTGCAGCCGATGGTGTCGATCGTCACCAATATCGATGCCGACCACATGGCCACCTATGGCGGCGACTTCGAGCGCCTGAAGACCACCTTCATCGAGTTTCTGCACAACCTGCCGTTCTATGGTCTGGCGGTGCTGTGTACCGACGACCCGCACGTCAAGGGGCTGTGCGACCAGGTCAAGCGCCAGTTCGTCACCTACGGCTTCAATGAGCAGGCCGACTACCGCATCGAGGACTTTCGCCAGCACGAGGGGGAGGTCTCCTTCACCGCGCGCCGGCCGGACGGCGCGGCACCTCTCGAGGTACGCCTGGCGATGCCCGGGCGCCACAACGCGCAGAACGCCATGGCGGCGATCGTCGTGGCTACGGATGCCGGTGTCAGCGATGCGGCGATCCTCAAGGGGCTTGCGAATTTCGCCGGTGTCGGGCGACGTTTCCAGGTCCATGGTCACTTCCCGGCGCCGAACCGGGAAGGCGAGATCATGCTGGTGGACGACTACGGTCATCACCCGCGCGAGGTCGACATGATCATTCAGGCGGTGCGCGCCGGCTGGCCAGAGCGGCGCCTGGTGATGCTCTACCAGCCCCATCGCTACAGCCGTACGCGAGACCTGTACGAAGACTTCGTGCGCGTGCTCTCCCAGGTCGATACGCTGGTGCTGCTCGACGTCTACAGCGCCGGTGAGCCGGTGATCCCCGGTGCCGAAGGGCGCACGCTGGCCGGCTCCATCCGCCAGCGCGGCGAGGTGGACCCGCTGTTTGTCGAGCATAAGCAGGAGCTTGCGCCACTGCTGAAAAAGGTGCTGCGCCCGGGAGATATCCTGATTACACAGGGGGCGGGGGACGTCGGCGGCATCGCGCTCGCCCTGGCCCAGGCACGACTCCAGTTGGATGAGGTGACACTATGATGGATGCCAGTGCGCGCTCGGCCTCGTTTGGCCGAGTAGTGGTGGTATATGGCGGCACCTCCGGCGAGCGTGAGGTGTCGCTCAAGAGCGGGGCGGCGGTGCTCGAGGCGCTCAAGCGTCAGGGTGTCGATGCGCTGGGCTTTGATCCCCGCGAGGGCGGCCTGGCCGGGCTCGAGGCGCTGGCGCCGAGTGCGGTGTTCATTGCGCTTCACGGCCGCGGCGGCGAGGACGGTACCCTGCAGGGAGCGCTGGAGCTTCTCGGCATTCCCTATACCGGCAGCGGCGTGCTCGCCTCGGCGCTCGGCATGGACAAGGAGCGTACCAAGCAGGTTTGGCGCGCCCAAGGGTTGCCGACTCCGGAAAGCATCACCTTGACGGCCGACGCCGACTGGAACGGCGTCATCGCGGCGCTGGACCTGCCGATGATCGTCAAGCCCGTCCATGAAGGCTCGACGCTCGGCATCAGCATCGTCAGGAGTCGCGAGGAGCTCGAGGCGGCCTACCGCGAGGCGGCCCGGTTCGATGCCCGAGTGATGGCGGAGCGCTTCGTCCAGGGCGAGGAGTATACCGTGGCGCTGCTCGGTGACGAGGTGCTGCCGGCCATTCGTGTGGAGGTGCCGGGCGGCTTCTACGACTATGAGGCGAAATATCTCTCCGACACTACCCAGTACCATTTGCCCTGCGGGCTCGACGCCGAGGCCGAAGGTGCGCTTGCCAGGTTGTGCCGCCAGGCGTTTTCCGCCATGGGCGGGCAGGGCTGGGGACGTATCGACGTGATGCGCGACGGCGCCGGAATGTTCTGGCTGATCGAGGTCAATACCGTTCCGGGCATGACCGATCACAGCCTGGTGCCCCAGGCGGCGGCCCACGCCGGTATCGATTTCGATGCGCTGGTACTGCGCATCCTGAACACCGCCGTGTCCGCATGAGCCCCCTTTGCAATGAGCGATCATGAAAAAGCGTAACGCATGGCTTGGAGTGATCCTGCTGGCCCTGCTGCTGGGCGCCGGCGGGCGGGCGCTATGGCTATGGCTCGACCGGCCCATCGAGCGCGTCTCGATTCGCGGCGAGTGGGAGTACGTCAGCGCCGACTACCTGCGCACCCAGCTGGCGCCATTGGTGCACAACGCCACCTGGCTCTCGGCGGATCTGGGCGAGATTCGCGACCGCGCGCTCTCCATCGGCTGGCTGCACGAGGTGCGTATTTCCAGGGAGTGGCCCAACGCCCTGGTGTTCGAGCTGGTCGAGCAGCTGCCGGTGGCGCGCTGGAACGATGACTTTTTGCTCAATACCGAAGGCAAGCCCTTCGCCTTCGCGCCGCTCGAGGTGCCGCAGGGGCTTCCCGACCTGGGGGGGCCGGTGGGGAGCAGCGAGGAAGTGCTGATCTATTACCGACGTCTGACGACGCACTTCGCCACGCTCGCCCTTGGCCTTTCCCAACTGCGTCTGGAGCCTCGCGGAGCCTGGCGGCTGCAGCTCGACAACGGCACCTGGGTAATGCTGGGTCGACGCCAGCACGACATTCGCCTGGCACGACTGTCCGCTTCCTGGCAGCGCGAGCTGGGCCGCCAGGGCGACCAGATTCGTTACATCGACCTGCGCTACCCCAATGGTGTGGCCGTGGCCTGGCATGGCCAGAGCGATTTCGACGCTGATGATTAGGAGCAGGTGCCCTAGTATTTACGTTCAAGCAGCGTTGAACACTTAAAAGTAAGCGATTGCCAACACCTGAAATCCCGCCAATGGGGTTTAAATTCTTGGTCAAGCCCATTATCGTGGTGCGGGACTAGTCGTATAATGGTCATCATTTCTATATGATGACCCTGTTTGCCATCGTTCTGGACGTTCTGGTTCGCGATTATCCAACCAAACTAAATGATAACGATGAAGCATGGTTAATAACCTGTTTGTTGACTAGTTTTATTTAATTCGGTGACTTGGCCAGCTGTTTATATAAAAGCATGTATAAATAGTTAGTAGTTGGTAAATGTATCGATAGGGCAGTGCCGACCATCAATAACCTATCGCTTGAGATCACTATAAGGAGATAACCCGGCTCATGGCAGGCTCACCCAATGCATCCAATATGGTTGTCGGGCTGGACATCGGAACGTCCAAGGTCGTCGCGATAGTCGGTCAACCCACCGATGACGGTGGCATCGAGATTGCGGGTATCGGCTCACATCCTTCACGGGGAATGAAGCGCGGCGTCGTGATCAACATCGAATCGACCGTGCAGTCGATTCAGCGTGCCGTGGAAGAAGCGGAACTCATGGCGGGGTGCGACATCCACTCTGTCTACGTCGGCGTCGCCGGAAGTCACATCAGTTCGATGAACTCCGACGGGGTCGTCGCCATCAAGGAGCGTGAAGTTACCCCCTCGGACATCGACCGGGTCATCGATTCGGCGCGGGCACGCGCCATCTCCGAAGGCCAGCGGGTGCTTCACGTGTTGCCTCAGGAGTTCTCCATTGACGCCCAAGGCGGCATTCGCGAGCCGCTCGGCATGTCCGGGGTGCGGCTCGAGGCCCAGGTGCATCTGGTCACGGCGGCGCTGAACGCGGTGCAGAACATCGAGAAGTGCGTGCGTCGTTGCGGGCTGGATGTGGATGCCATCATTCTCGAGCAGCTCGCTTCCAGCATGGCGGTCCTCACCGAGGACGAGCGCGAGCTCGGTGTCTGCATGGTGGATATCGGCGGGGGTACCACCGACATGGCGATCTTCAGCGAGGGGGCGATTCGCCATACGGCGGTCATTCCCATTGCCGGTGACCAGGTCACCAACGATATCGCCATGGCGCTACGCACCCCGACTCAGCATGCCGAAGAGATCAAGGTGAAGTACGCGTGCGCGCTCACCCAGCTCGCGGCAAGCGATGAAATGATCAAGGTACCCAGCGTGGGCGATCGCCCGTCGCGGGATCTCTCCCGCCAGGCGTTGGCGGAAGTGGTCGAGCCGCGTTACGAGGAGCTCTTCACGCTGGTACGCGATGAATTACGCCGCAGTGGCTACGAGGACATGGTGGCCGCCGGGGTGGTGCTCACCGGCGGCACCTCGCGTATGGAGGGGGTCAGCGAGCTGGCGGAGGAAATCTTCCACATGCCGGTGCGTATCGCCTGCCCGCAGAACGTGCGCGGTCTGGCGGACGTGGTCCGCAACCCCATCTATGCGACCGGCGTCGGTCTTCTGCACTACGCATTGCAGGAGTCACGCCACGGACAGGGTCAAGAAAGCCATGGTCGGGTCAGCTCGCCCCACAAGGGACGCAGCGAGCTCGCCCAGCGTAATAGCAGGGACGATCATTCGGCACTAGCAAGAATCAAGGGCTGGTTCAAAGGAAATTTCTGACAGGGCCGCAAGCGCGGTTCAGGAGACGGGGCTTATGTTCGAATTGGTAGATAACGCACCCTCGAGCAGTGCGGTCATCAAGGTCGTCGGTGTCGGCGGCGGCGGCGGTAATGCCGTCAACCACATGGTGGAAAGCAACATCGAGGGCGTCGAGTTCATCTGCGCCAACACCGATGCGCAGGCGCTCAAGCGCGTCTCCGCCAAGACGGTCTTGCAGCTGGGCGGTGAGATCACCAAGGGCCTGGGGGCCGGTGCCAATCCCGAAGTCGGGCGTCAGGCCGCCATGGAAGATCGCGATCGCATCGCCGAGCTTCTCGACGGCGCCGACATGGTGTTCATCACCGCCGGCATGGGCGGTGGTACCGGGACCGGCGGTGCGCCGGTGGTCGCCCAGGTGGCCAAGGAGCTGGGTATTCTGACGGTGGCCGTGGTGACGCGTCCGTTCCCGTTCGAGGGTCCCAAGCGCATGCGCGCCGCCGAAGAGGGCATGAAGGAGCTCTCCGAGCACGTCGACTCGCTGATCACCATTCCCAACGAGAAGCTCCTCTCGGTGCTTGGCAAGAACGCCACGCTCTTGACCGCCTTCAGCGCGGCCAACGACGTGCTGCTGGGCGCGGTACAGGGCATTGCCGAGCTGATCACCAGCCCCGGCATCATCAACGTCGACTTCGCCGACGTGCGCACCGTGATGTCCGAGATGGGCATGGCGATGATGGGCACCGGCGGGGCCACCGGCGAGAACCGCGCCCGTGAGGCGGCGGAAAAGGCCATTCGCAGCCCGCTGCTCGAGGATATCGATCTGCACGGTGCGCGTGGCATCCTGGTCAACATCACCGCCGGCCCGGATCTTTCCATCGGCGAGTTCAATGATGTGGGCGCGACGGTTCAGGAGTTCGCCTCCCAGGAAGCGACCATCGTGGTGGGAACCTCCATCGACATGGAGATGTCCGACGAGCTGCGCGTGACCGTGGTGGCTGCAGGCCTCGACGGCACCAAGCCCAAGGCGGCGGTACGCGAGCCAGCGCGTCGTTCAGCGGCCGAGCCTGCGGATTATCGCAAGATGCAGCAGCCGACCATTACGCGACAGCAATCCGCCGCTCGCGCCGAAGCGCAGGAAGCCGCACCCAAGCCGCGTCCCGAGAAGCGTCGCGCCGCCGAAGCGGACGACTATCTCGATATTCCTGCTTTCCTGCGCCGCCAGGCGGATTGAACCTCGTCTCCGTGACGATATCGGGTTCACTCAACGGCAAACGAGGGTTTCGACAGATTCTTTTTGTTGAAACGCTCGTTTGCTGTTAAAGTAAACACTGTTCGATAACTTTTTTCTATTCACGCCAGCGGCCGGTTGTTTCGGCACCGTCGTTACCAGAGTTTCACCACGCCCATGATCAGACAACGTACACTACAAAATGTCATTCGCGCTACCGGAGTGGGTCTGCATTCCGGTAAAAAAGTCCATTTGGCTTTGCGTCCGGCACCCGCAGACACAGGGATAGTGTTTGTCAGAACCGATCTGGATCCCGTGGTACACGTGCCTGCCCGGGCCGAGCTGGTCGAAGACACCAAGCTTTGCACCGCGCTCTCCTTCGAAGGGGTCAAGGTCGCGACCGTCGAACACTTGATGTCCGCCTTTGCCGGGCTCGGTATCGACAACGCCTATGTCGACGTGAGCGCAGCAGAAGTACCGATCATGGACGGCAGCGCCAGTCCCTTCGTCTTTCTGATTCAGTCGGCGGGCATCCACGAGCAGGACGCACCGAAGAAGTTCATCCGTATCAAGCAGCGAATCGCCGTGACCGACGGTGACAAGGAGGCGGTTTTCTTGCCTCACCAAGGCTTCAAGGTATCGTTTTCCATCGATTTCGATCACCCGGTGTTCGAACAGCAGAACCAGAACGCGCTGATCGACTTCTCGACGACGTCCTTCGTCAAGGAGGTATCGCGAGCTCGTACCTTCGGCTTCATGCGCGATCTCGAGTTTTTGCGCTCGAACAATCTTGCGCTCGGCGGCAGCTTAGACAATGCCATCGTCGTTGACGACTACCGCATCGTGAACGAGGGCGGGCTTCGCTACGAGGACGAGTTCGTCAAGCACAAAGTGCTGGATGCGATCGGAGATCTCTACCAGCTCGGGTTCAGCCTGATCGGCGAATTCCGTGGCGTGAAGTCCGGCCATGCCCTGAACAACCAGCTGTGCCGCGAGCTTCTGGCCCAGCCCGAGGCGTATGAGATCGTGACCTTCGAAGGCGAGAAGGCGGTAGCGCCCATCTCCTACGCTGCACCGGCCATGGCCTGAGTTCTAAAGACGTGATTTTGCAAGGCCGCGGTTGAAATGAGTTGTTTACGCCCCATCTATGAAGCACCGCCTGGCGGTGCTTCATGCGTTTGGGGGCGGCCCTTTCTTGTCGGCGTGAGAGGCGAGGCGTTCCAGCGCACGTTTCAGGCGTGGATCGTCGGTGTCGTCGGCGCATTGAGCGATGGTCTCGCCGGCATCGGCAGATAGCGAGCGGTGGTAGCGTTCGGGGGCTTTGACCGGACGCACCGGGCGTACCTTGAAGTGAAAACCGGTCACCGCCTCGAAGCCGGGCAGTTGATGCAAGAGTTCGAGCAGTCGGCGCTGCTCGAAGCGCAGCCAGGCAAGCCACGTCGCCTGTCCGCTGATCACCGTCAGGCGCGCATTGCTGAATCCGCCCACGTAAATGTGTGGGCGCATCTCTTCAGGCAGGTGAGCGCGCAGATGACACTGGGCCTGGTCGATCAAGCGCGACTGGCGCAGAAGGTTGCTCACCTCGGTAGAGCTTGCGAGCACCGACTTGATGGGCTGTGCGCGAGAACGCTTAACCTTTATACTCATACGCTTAATTCCAGAGTGCCGATTCAGTACGCAAGCACCGGCTTGATGTAATGTCGAAAGCCTAACACGCCAGGGAGCCGCCACACAGCATGTCGTTGACGCCCACGCTCGTTACCCCGCCTTGCCCTCGGCGCGCGCGCCGCAGCGGCCTGGCGCGTTGGTGGCTGGCGGGACTGCTGGTCGGCTGTCTGCTACCGGCAAGCCTTGCGACCGCCGACGCCAGCCGCGTAAGCGAGCGCAGTGTCGCCATCTGTCTGTGGGTGCCGGCGATGCTGCGTGCGCAGTCACGGCGTCTTGCCAGCGAGCAGCGCTCGCGTCGAGCGGCCGGACGCAAGAAGGCACTCGGCGCTTGTCTGTCGCGCCTTCTCCTTGCCCAGTTCACCGGCCAGCCGATGGTCGCCGCGCGGGATGTCTTCACCCGACGCGGCCCGCCCCGCCCACTGCCCTTGAAATATCCTCGCCGCTTTATTCAATAGGGCGCCCACCGGGTGCGACCGAAAAGATTTGGAACGTTCATGATCACTACACTACTGCGCAAGGCCATTGGTTCGAAAAACGATCGCGATGTGAAGCGCATGCAGAAAAACGTCCTTGACGTCAACAAGCTCGAAGCCGAGATCGAAGCGCTCGACGATGCCGCGCTCCAGGCGCAGACTCAGGAGCTTCGCGCACAGCTCGAGTCCGGCGAGACACTCGACCGGCTGCTGCCCCACGCCTTTGCGGTGGTGCGCGAGGCGAGCAAGCGGGTGATGGGCATGCGCCACTTCGACGTGCAGATGGTCGGCGGCATGACCCTGCATCGCGGGCGCATCGCCGAGATGAAGACCGGCGAGGGCAAGACGCTGGTAGCGACCCTTGCGGTCTATCTCAACGCGCTGCCTGCCAAGGGCGTGCACGTGGTAACGGTCAACGACTACCTGGCGCGTCGCGACGCCGAATGGATGCGCCCGCTGTACGAATTCCTCGGACTCTCGGTCGGCGTGATCTTCGCCGGGCAGACCAACGAGGAGAAGCGCCACGCCTATCAGTGCGACATCACCTACGGTACCAACAACGAGTTCGGCTTTGACTACCTGCGCGACAACATGGCGTTCTCCCTCGAGGACAAGGTCCAGCGCGATCTGCACTTCGCCATCGTCGACGAGGTCGACTCGATCCTGATCGACGAGGCGCGCACGCCGCTGATCATTTCCGGCGCGGTGGACGAGAACACCGAACTCTACAACGTGGTCAACGGCCTGGCCCAGAACCTCGAGCGTGGCGAAGTGAGCGAGGACGACGAGGCGCCGGTCAGCGGTGACTTCGTGCTTGACGAGAAGCAGAAGCAGGTCGAGCTCACCGAACAGGGTCACAACAAGGTCGAGGAGATGATGCGCGCTCAGGGGCTTCTGGGCGAGCACGACTCACTCTACGCCGCTCAGAACCTGAATCTTCTCCAGCACATGCACTCGGCGCTTCGCGCGCGCCATCTCTACCAGCGCGACGTCGACTATATCGTCGTCGAGGGCCAGGTGGTGATCGTCGACGAGCACACCGGGCGCAGCATGCCGGGCCGGCGTTGGTCCGAGGGTCTGCACCAGGCGGTGGAGGCGAAGGAGGGCGTGACCGTCCAGCGCGAGAGCCAGACGCTCGCCTCGACCACTTTCCAGAACTACTTCCGCCTCTACGAGAAGCTCGCCGGCATGACCGGTACCGCCGATACCGAAGCTTTCGAGTTCCGCCAGATCTATGGTCTCGATGTGGTGGTCATTCCTACCAACCGGCCGCTGGCGCGCAAGGACCTGAACGACCTGGTCTACCTGAGCGCCGAGGAGAAGTACGAGGCGATCATCAAGGATGTCCAGGCGGTCACCGAAACCGGCCGTCCGGTGCTGGTGGGTACCGCTTCGATCGAGACCTCCGAGTATCTCGCCAAGCTGATGCGCGATGCCGGCATGCAGTTCAACGTGTTGAACGCCAAGCAGCATCAGAGCGAGGCGGAAATCATCGCTCAGGCCGGTCGCCCGGGCGCGGTGACCATCGCCACCAACATGGCCGGCCGGGGTACCGATATCATGCTCGGCGGCAACTGGGAGGCGGAAGCCGCCAAACTGCACAATCCGGACGAGGCGCAGATCGCCGAGCTCAAGGCGGAGTGGAAGAAGCGCCACGATGCGGTGCTCGAGGCGGGGGGCCTTCACGTGATCGGCTCCGAGCGCCACGAGTCGCGGCGTATCGACAACCAGCTGCGCGGCCGTGCCGGTCGTCAGGGCGACCCGGGCTCCACGCGCTTCTTCCTGTCGCTGGAAGACGGCCTGATGCGTCTGTTCGGCTCCGACCGGGTCAAGCGCCTGATGCAGGCACTGGGGCTCGAGCGCGGCGAGGCGATCGAGCACAAGATGGTGTCCAACGCCGTCGAGCGCGCCCAGAAGAAGGTCGAGGGGCGCAACTTCGATATCCGCAAGCAACTGCTCGAGTACGACGACGTGGCCAATGACCAGCGTCGGGTGATCTATGAGCAGCGCAACGACATCCTCGCCGCAAGCGACGTTTCCGAGGCGGTACTCGGCATTCGTGAAGAGGTGATGGACAGTACCGTCAGTGACTTCGTGCCGCCCCAGAGCCTGGCGGAACAGTGGGACCTGCCGGGACTCGAGATGCACTTGAAGACCGAGTTCAACCTCGATGCGCCGGTGGTCCAGTGGGCCGAAGAGGACGACCGCTTCAGCGAGGAGAAGCTCAAAGAGCGCCTTCAGGCCATGCATCGCGAGGCGTATGACGCTAAAATCGCCGCCGCCGGGCAGGCGCTCATCCAGCGCTTCGAGAAGCAGGTGATGCTGCAGGTGCTCGACACTCGCTGGAAGGAGCATCTTCAGTCGATGGATCATCTGCGTCGCGGCATTCACCTGCGCGGCTACGCCCAGAAGAATCCCAAGCAGGAGTACAAGCGCGAGGCCTTCGAGCTGTTCCAGCATCTGCTGGTCAACATCAAGGCCGATGTCACGCGGATTCTGAGCCACGTGCAGGTGCGCCAGCCAGAAGAAGTGGACGCGCTGGAGCAGAAGCGCCGCGAAGCGGCCGCCCGCGAGAAAGCCGCTGCCGTGAACACCCAGCGTGCCCCGGAAGACGCCGGTGAGAACGCCGCCGACGCCGAGGAGCGCGTACCGCGTCGTGACGCGGCCAAGGTCGGGCGCAACGATCCTTGCATCTGCGGCTCGGGCAAGAAATACAAGCAGTGCTGCGGCAAGCTGCAGTAACTGTATCGCATCCATCAAGCGGCTCTAGTCGGATGAACTAGGCGAGAGGAGAAGAACATGGCGGTGGGTCACTGTCCGTTTCCACAAATGCCGCCCCTCGAAGGGGTGCGACTTGGCTGTGCCATGGCCGGGATCAAGAAGCCCCAGCGCCGTGATCTCGTCGTCATCGAGCTGCCCGAAGGCGCCACGACCGTGGGCGTCTTTACCCAGAACGCCTTCTGCGCGGCGCCGGTGATTGCCGCCAAGACGCATCTGGAAAGCACCGCGTCGCGCTACTGGGTGATCAATACCGGCAACGCCAACGCGGGCACCGGCGAGGCGGGACTGACGGATGCCTACCGCACCTGTCAGGCGATGGCCGAACAGGCCGGCGTCGTCAGTAAAGCGGTATTGCCGTTCTCCACCGGCGTGATCGGCGAACCACTGCCGATGGAGCGCTTGCTCGCAGGGCTGCCAGACGCTTTTGCGGCGCTCGACGGTTCGAGCCAGGCCTGGGAGGCGGCGGGCCAAGGCATCCTGACCACCGATACCCGCGCCAAGGGCGCGACTGCGACCGGCATCATCGACGGCCAGGCGTTTCACATCAACGGCATCACCAAGGGCTCGGGCATGATCAAGCCCAACATGGCCACCATGCTGGGGTTCGTGGTGAGCGACGTCACCATCGAGAAGTCGCTGCTGGCAAGGCTTCTGCGCGAGACCGTGGATCTCTCGTTCAACGCCATCACCGTTGACAGCGACACCTCGACCAACGACGCCTGCATGCTGGCGGCGACCAACACCGGCGTGCGCATTGAGACCGATGAGCAGGTTGCCACGTTCAAGGCCGCCCTGCAGGAGGTGATGACCTCGCTTGCCCAGATGATCATTCGCGACGGCGAGGGGGCGACCAAGTTCGTGACCTTGGAGGTCGTCGGTGCCAAGAGCCGATGTGAGGCGCTCGATGTCGCCTTTACCGTGGCCCACTCCCCACTGGTGAAGACCGCGCTCTACGCCAGTGATGCCAACTGGGGGCGCATTCTCGCTGCGGTGGGCCGCGCGCCGATAGAGCGTTTCGACGTCAGTCGCGTGGTGATCGACCTGGGCGATGTTCGCCTGGTGGAAAACGGCGGACGCGCCGCCGGTTACTCCGAGGCCGCGGGTAGCCGGGTGATGGGTGAGGAAGAGATCACCATTCGTATAGACCTGGGGCGGGGAGAGGCGCGGGCCACCGTATGGACCTCGGATCTCTCTCACGACTACGTGTCGATCAACGCCGACTACCGTAGCTGAGCCGGTCGAGCTCGGCTCGCAGCGTTGTCGAACGTTCGGTCCCTGTGCAGTCAAGCGCTGACGACGCCAGCGCTCCAATGTGGAAAAGACGTAATGAATGTAAAGGTAAAACGGCGGGTTCACGTGGCCGCTGCGGCCATCGTGAGTGCCGACAAGCAGCAGGTGCTGATCGCGCGCCGCCCCTCCAATGTGGATCACGGTGGGCTATGGGAGTTTCCCGGCGGCAAGCTCGCCCCTTACGAGACCGGCCTCGAAGGGCTCAAGCGCGAGCTTCATGAGGAGCTGGGCATCGAGATCCGTCGTGCCCAACCCTTGATCCGCGTTCACCACGAGTACAGCGACAAGCATATCCTGCTCGACGTCTGGCAGGTGCACGAATTCGCCGGCGAGCCCTTCGGCCGGGAAGGCCAGGCGGTGCGCTGGGTGCCGATGGAGGAGCTGGTCAGCTATCCGTTCCCGGCGGCCAACCTGCCGATCCTGCGCGCGGTGATGCTGCCGACCGAATACCTGATCACCGGCGAGGAAGCCGACGACGAGCGCTTTGCGGGGCTGCTCGAACGGGCTCTGAAAGAGGATGGCGTGCGCCTGGTCCAGCTACGCGCCAAGGGGCTTTCGACAGACGCCTACGTTGCGCGCGCCGAGCGCTCACTTGCCCTGTGCCGCGACTACGGCGCGAAGCTTTTGCTCAACGGCGAGCCTGAGCTTCTTGAGCGCGTCGATGCCGATGGCATTCACCTGACCAGCGAGCGGCTGATGAACCTGGAGCGTCGGCCGATCGCCGAAGGCAAGTGGCTCTCCGCCTCGACCCATAATCAAGCGCAGCTCGAGAAGGCGGCGAGCCTGGGGTGCGATTTCGTCACCCTGTCGCCGCTGCGCACCACGCCCTCGCATCCGGAAGTCGCGCCCATGGGCTGGCACGATTTTCAGCAGCTGGTCGAGCGCGCCGGCATGCCGGTGTTCGCCCTCGGCGGCATGACCCGCTTCGACGCCAACCACGCCCGGGCGGTGGGCGCCCAGGGCATCGCCTCGATTCGCGATTTCTGGAAGTAGCCGCACCAGGAAACGAAAACGCCGGAGCCTTGGGGCTCCGGCGTTTTTTTGTGCGCGCGGCTAGTCGCGGTAGCGACGGGTCAGGTCGCCGTAGGCGTCCACGCGGCGGTCGCGAAGGTAGGGCCAGATACGCCGGGTGTGCTCGCTCTTCGCCATGTCGAGGGTGACCACCAACTGCTCGGCCTCGGTGCCGGCATGGGCCAGAAGCTCACCCTGGGGGCCGCAGACAAAGCTTCCGCCCCAGAAGTCGATGCCGGCGCCGACGCCGGAGTGATCCGCCTCGAAGCCGACCCGGTTGGCGACCAGCACCGGCACGCCGTTGGCTACGCCGTGGGCACGCTGGATCAATGTCCAGGCCTCTTTCTGGCGACCCTTTTCGGCGTCGTCGTCCTGCGGATCCCAGCCGATGGCGGTGGGGTAGAGCAGAAGCTCCGCGCCGGCCAGCGCCATGAGACGTGCCGCTTCTGGATACCACTGATCCCAGCACACCAGCACCCCGAGCCTGCCGACGGAGGTGTCGATGGGCGTGAAGCCTTCGTTGCGCTGCTCGTCGGCGTCGCCTGGGGTGAAGTAGAACTTCTCATAGAAGCCCGGATCGTCGGGAATATGCATCTTGCGGTACTGGCCCACGCGCCCGCGTGCGCCGTCGAAGACCACGGCGGTGTTGTGGTAGAGCCCGGCGGCGCGCTTTTCGAAGATCGAGCCGACCAGCACGATGTCGAGCTCCCGGGCGAGTGACGCCAGGCGCTGGCCGGTAGGGCCGTCGAGCGGTTCGGCGAGTTCGAACAGCGCCGGGTCCTCGTACTGGCAGAAGTAGTGCGTGGCGTGCAGCTCCTGGAGGAGCACGAGCTTGGCGCCGCGGGCGGCGGCGGCGCGCACGCCTTTCTCGCTCTCGGCGAGGCTCTGGGCCTTGTCCGGCCAGGCGCTTTGCTGAATTACGGCGACGGTCAATGCGTGGGTCATGCATCCTCCTCGAAAAGCGCAGTGTCGAGGGTACCGCGTGGCAGCTGCATGGTCAGGCAGTGGAGGCTGCCGTGCTGGCGAATCACGCTGTGGCACTCGACGGGAATCACCCGGCGCCCGGGAAAGGCGCCGGCCAGGGCATTCAGGGCGCCAAGATCCGCCGGGTCGGCGTAGGTGGGTACCAGTACCGCCTCATTGATGATCAGGAAGTTGGCGTAGGTAGCGGGCAGCCGGTGGCCGTCGTCGGGATCGAACGCCGCCCGGGGCCAGGGCAGGGCGACCAGCCGGTAGGGCGAGCCGTTGAGGCGGCGAAAGGCCATGAGCTCGGCTTCCATCGCCTTCAGGGCCGCGTAGTGTGGATCCGTTTCGTCGTCGCAGCGCACGTAGGCAATGGTGTCGGGGCTGCAGAAGCGTGCCAGGGTATCGACGTGGCTGTCGGTATCGTCGCCCTCCAGGTAGCCGTTCTCGAGCCACAGGATGCGCGAAACGCCGAGCTCCGCCTTCAAGACCGCCTCGATCTCCTCATGCGAGTGATCCGGATTGCGGTTGGGGTTGAGCAGGCACTCCTTGGTGGCCAGCAGCGTGCCTTCGCCGTCGGTCTCGATGCCGCCGCCCTCGAGTACCAGCGGCTTCGTTACCACCGGGCAGGCCCAGACACCTTGGCGCTCGAGGGCACGGGTCAGCGCATCGTCACGCAGTGCGGGAAACTTGCCACCCCAGCCGGTGAAGGTGTAGTCGAGAAGCGCCATCTCGCCGTTCTCGCCCATCACCCCGAGCGGGCCGTGATCGCGGGCCCAGGTGTCGTCGGTGTCAATCTCGATCAGGCGCAGGCGACCGGGCGCAACACCCAGGGTCGCAAAGCGTGTTGCGAGGCGCTTCCGGGTGGCCGCGTCCGGTACGCTGATCAGCACGCGTTGCGTGTCAGCGGTGGCCAGGACAATGCGCTCGAGGGTCGCCTCGATACATTCGAGAATCGGCTGCCAGTCGCCGTCCGGGCGTGGCCAGGTCAACTGCAAGCCATCTTGGGGGTGCCATTCCGGCAGCAAGCGGTAAGAGGGGTGTGCCAAAATCGGATGCTCTCGTTGCCCATGAAAGGCGGCCTGACGTGAAGGCCGATGTCGCGCGCAATGTAGGGGCTCGCCCGCCAAGTTGCAAGTCATTGTCCCTGTGCTGAACCACCGGCTGGCCGATCGTATCCTCAATGCGTGTTTGCGCATGCAGCAGGCTCAAAAAAACCGTACCATGGGCGCCCATCATCAAGGAATCCTGCCATGCTTGACCGTTTGCCATTTCTGGTGGGGCTGCGCTACGTGCGCGCCAAGCGCCGCAACCACTTCATTTCGTTCATCTCGCTGATTTCGATGCTGGGTCTGACGCTGGGCGTCACCGTGCTGATCCTGGTGCTGTCGGTGATGAACGGCTTTGACCACGAGCTGCGCACGCGCATTCTCGGCATGGTGCCCCACACCAAGATCGAGTACCAACCCGGCCTCATCGAGTGGGAAACACTCGCCGACCGGCTGATGGAGCGCGACCGGGTGATCGGCGTGGCCCCTTACGTCGAGCAGCAGGGCATGTTCTCCGCCGGCGGCCAGAACCAGGGCGCGATGGTGACCGGGATTGATCCGGCCTGGGAAGAGCAGGTTTCGATCGTGGGTCAGCATATGCGTGAAGGCGCGCTCGAGGATCTCGCCCCGGGCGAGTGGAACGTGGTGCTGGGATCGATTCTCGCCAATCGCCTGCGGGTCGGCGTGGGCGATCGGGTGACGCTGCTGGTGCCGGAGGCCTCGATCACGCCGGCCGGGGTCTTCCCGCGCCTCAAGCGCTTCACGGTGAGCGGCATCTTCAGCGTTGGCGCCGACCTCGACGGCAGCCTTGCCTACGCCAACATCGAGGATATGCAGACACTGGCGCGCCTGGGCGATGCGATCGGCGGGTTGCGCGTCGAGCTCGACGATCTGTTCGTCGCCGGCAGCGAAACCCAGGCCATCGTCAACGACCTGGGGCCGGGCTACGTCGGCCGCGACTGGACCTTCACCCAGGGCAGCTTGTTCCAGGCAATCCAGATGGAGAAGCGCATGATCGGGCTGCTGCTGACGGTGATCGTCGCCGTGGCGGCGTTCAACATCGTCTCGACCTTGGTCATGGTAGTGACCGACAAGCGGGCGGACATCGCCATCCTGCGCACCATTGGCGCGACGCCACGCTCGATCATGGGTATCTTCATCGTCCAAGGCCTGACCATCGGCTTGATCGGTATCGCGCTTGGCGTGCTCGCCGGAGTGGTGCTGGCGTTGACCATCTCGGATCTCGTCGCCTGGTTCGAGGCCACCTTCGGTATCCAGTTCCTCGATGCCGGGGTCTATTTCGTCAGCCACCTGCCGTCGCGCCTGCTGTTCGACGACATTCGCGACATCGTGCTGGCGGCCTTCGGCCTGACCTTCCTCTCGACGCTCTATCCCGCCTGGCGCGCCGCGCGGGTTCAGCCAGCGGACGTACTGCGCTATGAATAAGGACGCGCTCATGAATTCGACGATTTCCGATGCCCCGGTGATGCTCTCCTGCCAGGGACTCACCCGCGTCTACAGCGAAGGCCCGCAGGACCTCACCGTGCTCGACCGGCTGACCCTCGAGGTGCGCGCAGGCGAACGCGTGGCCATCGTTGGAAGCTCCGGCTCTGGCAAGACGACGCTCTTGAACCTGCTCGGCGGGCTCGACCGTCCCAGCGATGGCAGTGTCGTCATCGCCGGGGAGTCTCTGGCTGGGCTCAACGAAACCCGGCTGGGCCATTTTCGCAACCGCTACATCGGCTTCGTCTACCAGTTCCACCACCTGCTGGCCGAGTTCAGTGCGCTGGAGAACGCGGCGTTGCCGTTGATCATTCGCGGCCAGCGCAAGAAGGAGGCCGAGAAGCGCGCCATGGGGATTCTGGAGCGGGTCGGCATGAAGGCCCGCGCGGACCACAAGCCCGGCGAGCTTTCCGGCGGCGAGCGCCAACGCGTGGCGATCGCACGCGCCTTGGTCACCGATCCGAGTCTCGTGCTGATGGATGAGCCCACCGGTAACCTGGACCAGGCCACCGCCGGCACCATCCTCACCCTGATGGATGAGCTGGCCAGCGAAAGCGCCTGCGCCTTTGTCATCGTCACCCACGACCCGGCCCTTGCCGCCCATCAGGACCGCGTGTTGCGACTCGACGCCGGCAAGCTCCTCGAGCAGGAAAGGGCGCCCGCCTAAGCGGCTAGTCGTCGAATTCCGATTCGATGCGTGCCCGCCGCTGCCGGCGCTTCTGCCGGCGGCGTTTCCAGTTGTGAGAGACATGCCAGCGCCAGATCAGGCGGATGGCGATATTGGCCAGCACCGCGACGATGATCGCTGCCACCACTGATCCTAGAAACAGTGGCGGCACGATGTCGTGCATCTGCTCGGCCAGCCAGCGGGTCGAGATCCGCGACGGGGCCTCGCGCACCGGCGCGCCCATCAGATAGGTTCCCACCCGATAGTTGAAGTAAAAGATCACCGGCATGGTCAGCGGGTTGGTAATCCACACAAGACTCACCGATAGCGCCAGGTTGCAGCGAAACACCCGCGCGCCGAGGGCGGCCACCATCATCTGCAGCGGAATCGGCAGCATCGCGCAGAACAGCCCGACGCTAAAGGCGTTGGCCACGCTTTTGCGCGTCAGAAGCCAGAGTCCGGGGTCGGCGATCAGCGGCGCCATGAAGCGCAGCGAGCGCTGGCGCCTCAAGGTGTCGGGCCTGGGCATGTAGCGCTGCAGGAAACGACGCGGCATGTGGGGTACTCTTGAAAATAGTGCGCCCTATTATCCACATCGCGCAGCGCTTCGGCTACGCCAAGCGTTTAACGGCGAAGGCGGAGGAACGATGCAGCGAGGGATGGTCATTCCAGCGGCCCTGGCCGCCTTGGGCGCGGCGCTGCTGGCCTGGCAAAGCGGAGACGAAGGGCGGCTGGGCCCGTGGGTCGGCGCGCTGGCATTGATCATGCTGCTGATCGTCAGCCGCTCGCCACGGGCGATCGTCTGGCTGGCCGTCGGTAGCTGGGTGTTCGTCGCCGTTCACCACCAGTGGCAGCGCCAGCTTCCGGCAGGCCTGGCGGGCGAGGATCTGCAGGTGCAGGTGCGGGTGCTCACTGCCGAGCGCGAGGCTGACATCACTCGTTTGACGCTCGCTATCCAGCGCTGCCGGGCCGGCGCGAACCTGCCAAGGTGCGACGCGCTTGGCCGGGTGCGGGTCAGCGCTTACCAGGATCACCCCTACGCCGCGGGTGAGCGCTGGCAGTTGACCCTTCGCCTGCGCGCTCCTCATGGCTTCGCCAACCCGTCGAGTTTCGATTACGCCGCCTGGCTCTGGCGCGAGGGTATTCACGCCACCGGCTACGTGCGTGCGACGCCGTCGCCCCGGCGACTCGAGGCCGCGCGCCCTACGCTGCGCACACTGGCGCTCGAGCGCCTCGATCGTGCGCCGCTTGAGCCGCGCACGAAGCGCTGGCTGGCGGCGCTGTCGCTGGGCGACAGCAGCCAGCTGACGCAAGAGGACTGGGCGCTGCTCAACGCTACCGGCACCACCCACCTGGTGGTGATTTCCGGGCTTCACGTGGGGCTGGTCGCCTCCTTCGTGCTGCTGGCCTGCCGACTCATCGCACGGCTCGTCACTCCCTTGAGCTGGCGGCTGCGCGCCTGGCCCTGGTGGGCGGCGGGCGCTGCGTGTATCGGCTACGCGCTGCTGGCAGGCATGGGGCCACCGGCACTGCGCGCCATGGTGATGACGCTGCTCGGGCTATGGGTGCTCGGCGGGCGCCACGCGCCGGGGCCCTGGCAAGCGTGGTGGCTGGCGCTGGTGATCGTGGTGGCACTCGACCCGTTGGCCGCCTGGCGGCCTGGGCTGTGGCTCTCCTTCGTGGCGGTGGCCTGGCTGATCGTCATCTGGCAGGGGCGCACGCGGCCTGTCGGTATCAAGGGCTGGGGGTACGCGCTGGTGCGTACTCAACTGCTGCTGGCACCGCTGATGGCCGCAGCGGTGTTGATCGCCTTCGGTCGCGTCGCGCCTGGTGCCCCGCTGGTCAACCTGCTGGCGGTACCCTTCGTCAGCCTCGTAATGGTCCCGCTGGCGCTGCTGGGTTGGCTGGGCGCGGCGCTGCCCGGTGTCGGCGACGCCCTCTGGTGGGGGTTCGGGCAGTCGCTCGGCCTCTTTCGGTGGCTGCTCGATGCGACGCTTGCGCTCGCGCCGCTCTGGCAGCCATCGGCGGCGCTGCGCTACCCGCTGGCTGCGGCGTGGCTTCTGGTCGCGCTCTGCTTCGGGCTCGCCTTCGTGCCCGGCTGGCTGCGAGCGATTTCCCTGGCGGTGGCGGGGTTTCTGCCGTTCGCCCACGTTCCTGAAGCGCTGCCGCCCGCGGCGCTGCGCGTCACGGTCCATGACGTCGGGCAGGGCCAGCTCGTGGAGCTCGAAAGCGCCCGCCGGCGCATGCTCTACGATACCGGCCCGCGTTTCAGAAGCGGCTTCATGCCGCTCGAGTCGCTCTGGGCGCCGGGTCGGCACTTCGATCGGGTGCTGGTGAGTCACGCCGATAGTGATCACGCCGGCGGCGTAGCGGCGCTGCGGCGAGAGCACCAGGTGGCGCAGTGGCTGGCCCCGCGGGGCGAGACGCTGGCGGTGGAGCATCGCCACTGCGCTCAAGGCGTCGAGTGGCGCGAGGATGGTATCGATTACCGCGTGCTCTGGCCGCTGCCGGGGCTGAACGCGCTGTCGCCCAACGAACGCTCCTGCGTGCTTGAGGTACGTATCGGGGAGCATCGCCTGCTGATCACCGGCGACGCGGGCAGCGACAGCGAGCGGCGCTTTCTCGGCGCGCTCGAGGGGAGGGTCGACGTGCTGGTCGCGGGGCACCATGGCAGCAACACGAGTTCCGGTATCCAGTTCGTGCGCGCGACCGAGCCCAGGCACGTGGTCTTCAGCGCCGGGCGAGGCAACGCTTTCGGCCACCCGACGGACGCGGTGGTACGCCGTTTTCGCGCCGTGGGTAGCTGCCTGTGGAACACCGCCCACGACGGCGCGCTGACCTTCGTGCTGCGCGCCGGCGAGGATCTCGAGGTTTCACCTCAACGCGCGCCGGGAGGAGGGCGCAGGCGGTGTCGATAAGGCGCGCCTTAGGGTAGAATCCGGCGCATTGCACACTACGTCCAGGAGCGCGTGTGACCGATTCCAGTTGGGTGATCTACAAACGTCTGTTGAGTTACGTCAAGCCGCACTGGCGCATGTTCGCGCTGGCGATCATCGGTTTTCTGATCTATGCCGCCTCCAGTACGGCGCTGGCCGAGATGATGAAGCGGCTGATCGACGGTATCCAGAACCCCGACGCGGCGTTTCGCTTCTTCCTGCCGCTGTTCGTGGTGCTGATGTTCGCCGCCCGCGGGGTGGGCACCTTCTTGAGCACCTACTACATGGCTTACGTGGGCCGCTACGTGATCCATACCCTGCGCTGCGACGTGTTCGACCACATGCTGCACCTGCCGGGGCGCTTTTTCGACCAGCACTCGAGCGGGCATCTGGTGTCACGAGTGACCTACCACGTCGAGCAGGTGGCCGGGGCGGCCACCAATGCCGTGACGGTGATCCTGCGCGAGGGACTGTTCGTGATCGGGCTGATCCTCTATCTGCTGTGGACCAACTGGATGCTCACGCTACTGTTTCTGGGCGTCACACCGGTGATCGCCGTCGTGGTCAGCTACGTCAGCAAGCGTTTTCGCAAGATCTCCAAGCGCATCCAGAACTCCGTGGGTGATGTGACCCACGTTGCCTCTGAAGCGCTGACCGGCTACCGGGTGGTGCGCACCCATGGCGCCGAAGGCTTCGAGAAGAAGCGCTTCGAGCGCGCCAGCGAAGAGAATCGTCGCCAGAGCATGAAGCAGGCGATGACGCGCGCGGTCAGCTCGCCGGTCATCCTGATGCTGGTGGCGATCTCCATGGCGCTTCTGGTATGGCTCGCCATGGCACCGGCCTTCATGGCCAACATGACTCCGGGCGAATTCGTCGCCTTCATCACCGCCGCGGCGCTGATGATCAAGCCGGTGCGTCAGCTCACCGAAATCAACGGCGATATCCAGAAGGGCCTGGCCGCCGCCGCGGAACTCTTCGCCGTGGTGGACCTGCCACGTGAAACGGACGAGGGCACCCTGGCGCCCGAGACGCTCGAAGGCGACGTGCGCTTCGAGAACATCGGCTTTCGCTACGGCGAGGAGCATCCGAACGTGCTGCACGGTATCGACCTGCACGTCGCCCCCGGCGAGATGATCGCCATCGTCGGGCGCTCCGGCGCCGGCAAGTCGACGCTGGTCGGGCTGTTGCCGCGCTTCTATCGACCCTCGGAAGGGCGCTTGCTGATCGACGGCGTCGATAGCGACGAATACGAACTCGGCGCGCTGCGCCGGCAGATTGCCATCGTTTCCCAACAGGTGACGCTGTTCAATACCACCATCGCCGCCAATATCGCCTACGGCGACTCGGTCCCGGATCTGGCCCGGGTCAAGGAGGCCGCCGATGCCGCTTACGCCAGCGAGTTCATCGACAAGCTAGCCCAGGGCTTCGATACGCTAGTAGGGGAGAACGGTCTGACGCTTTCCGGCGGCCAGCGCCAGCGCCTGGCGATCGCCCGGGCCATCTACAAGCAGGCGCCGATCCTGATCTTCGACGAAGCGACCTCGGCGCTCGACTCCGAATCCGAGCGCTATATCCAGAAGGCCCTCGAGTACGTCTGCAAGGGGCGCACGACCCTGGTGATCGCCCACCGGCTCTCGACCATCGAGCGCGCCGATCGCATCCTGGTGATGGAGCAAGGGCGCATCGTCGAGTCCGGCACTCACCAGGCGCTGCTCGAACGCGACGGCGCCTATGCCGCGCTTCACAAGATGCAGTTCCAGGAGCCGGCGTGAGTCTGGCGAGCCGCTGGCTCGACGCCGTATACCGCCCGGGCGGAGCCTTCTGGCTGGTACCGCTCTACCCGCTGGGGGCGCTCTACCGAATACTGATGGCGCGACGAGCGCGCGCCTACGCCACGGGTCGAAAAGCGGTCGCGCGCCTGCCGGTGCCGGTCATCGTGGTCGGCAACATCACCCTGGGCGGCACCGGCAAGTCGCCGCTAGTGGCGTGGCTGGTGCGCCGGCTGGTGGACAACGGCTGGACCCCGGGCATCGTGACAAGGGGCTACGGCGGCCGGGCGAAGAACCACCCGCTCCGGGTGAGCGCGAATACCGACCCCGCCGAGTGCGGCGACGAGCCCGCGATGCTGTTTCGCCAGACCGGTGTCGCAGTGGTGGCCGACCCGAATCGACCGCGCGGCGCCCGGGCGCTCGTGGAGCAAGGGTGCGATATCATTGTCAGTGACGACGGTCTGCAGCATCTGGCATTGGGCCGCGATATCGAAATTGTGGTGGTGGATGGGGCCCGAGGGCTCGGCAACCGACGCTGCCTGCCGGCGGGGCCGCTGCGCGAGCCCGCCGGCAGGCTTAGCGAGGCGGATGCGGTGATCGTCACCGGCGTGCAGGCGACGCCGTTGCCGGTCGCGACCCAGTCAATGACGCTAGTGCCGGTACGCTGGCGCCGGGTGGCGAGTGGCGAGGCCGCGCCGCTGGCGCCGCTTCCCTTTGCCCCGCCCGTGCACGCGGTGGCGGGTATCGGCCATCCGGCGCGCTTTTTCGAGACCCTCGAGGCCCTCGGGGTGACGGGCGAGCGCCACCCGCTCACCGACCATCACGTTTTCGATGCGACCACACTTGCGTTCACGCCGCCCCGGCCGGTGGTGATGACCGCCAAGGATGCGATCAAGTGCAAGAACCTCGCGCCCGCCGACAGCTGGGCGCTGGAGATCGAAGCCGCGCTGCCTGCCGGCTTCGAGGCCTGGCTGTTCAAGACCCTGGAAATAATCAACGATACACCCACACGTGCTGACAATGACGAGGAAGGCGCTCATGGATAAGGAACTCTTGGCAATGCTGGTCTGCCCGCTCTGCAACGGCCAGCTGGAGTACGACAGAGAGGCCCGGGAACTGGCCTGCCACTACGATGGCCTGGCGTTTCCCATCCGGGAGGGGATACCGGTGATGCTGCCGGAAGAGGCGCGCGTGCTGAGCGCCGACGAGAAGCTCAAGCCCTCGCCGGGACGCACGGGAGACGCGTGATGGCCGCCGAGGAAAATCTCGATTTCGTCGCCGTCATCCCCGCGCGGATGAACTCCTCGCGCCTGCCCGGCAAGCCGCTTCTCGACATCGCCGGCGAGCCGATGGTGGCTCACGTCTGGCGGCGCGCCGGGCTCTCGCGGGCCAGCCGCGTGGTGGTCGCCACCGACGACGTCCGTATCCGCGAGGCGCTGACACCCTACGGCGCCGAGGTGGTGATGACTCGCCCCGAGCACCCCTCCGGCACCGATCGCCTGGCCGAGGTGGCCACGCACCTGGCGCTTGGCGACGACGCCCTAGTGGTCAACGTTCAGGGCGACGAGCCCTTAATTCCGCCGGCGCTGATCGACCAGGTCGCCGCGTGCCTTGCCGCGGACCCGGGGGCCGCCATGGCCACGCTCGCCGAGCCCATCGTCGACGTCGAGACGCTCTTCAACCCCAATGCGGTCAAGGTGGCCCGAGCGCACTCCGGACGCGCGCTCTACTTCTCCCGCGCACCGATTCCCTGGGATCGCGACGCCTTCGCCCGGCGCCCGACGCTGTTGGAGACCGATGCCTGGCTCAGGCATATCGGCATCTACGCCTACCGGGCGAGCTTTCTGAACGCCTTTCAAGAGATGGCACCGTCGCAGCTCGAGCAGCTCGAACAGCTCGAGCAGCTCAGAGCGCTGCAGCACGGCCACGCCATCCAGGTAGCGCTGGCCTGCGAGCCCAACCCCGCCGGGGTGGATACGCCGGAAGACCTGGCCAAGGTGCGCTCGCTCATCGCACGCCTTGAGTATCCAGCGCGAGAAACGATGTGACGGACTTGATGGCCAAGGCGGATCTCTCCCGCGCCAACACCCTGAAGCTTCCCTGCATCGCCGACTTCGCGGCACGGCCCACCACGCTTTCAGCGCTGCGGGAGGTGATCGCTGAATGTCGCACGCGCGGGCTTTCGATCACGCTGCTCGGCGGCGGCAGCAACGTGCTGCTGCCGGAGCGTCTGCCTGGCGCGGCGGTGGTGCCCGCCTTGACGCAGTGGTGGATCGAGCGCGACGGCGAGCGTGCCACGGCCTACGTCGGCGCCGGGGTGAACTGGCAATCGCTGGTCATGACGCTGGCCGAACGCGGCTGGTGGGGGCTCGAGAACCTGGCGCTGATTCCCGGCGCCTGCGGCGCGGCCCCGGTGCAGAACATCGGCGCCTACGGCGTCGAGCTTTCTGACGTGATCGAAGGCGTGCAGGTGATGGCCTTGGATACCGGGCGCGTGCGCTGGCTGGATATCGCCGAGTGCGCCTTCGGCTATCGCGACAGCGTGTTCAAGCGCGCGCAGGCGGGGCGGGTGGTCATCACGCAGCTGGCGCTGAGGCTTGCCCGTCATGCGACTCCAAGGCTTGGCTACGGTGATCTGGCGGCGCGAGTGTCGGCCGACCCCACGCCGCTCGACGTCGCTCGGGCGGTGTGCGCCATTCGCCGCGAGAAGCTGCCGGACCCGGCCACGCTCGCCAATGCCGGCAGCTTCTTCAAGAACCCGATCGTTGCCCGCGAGCTCGCCGACCGGCTGGCCGCCCGTTATCCCGGCATGCCGCGCTTTCCCCAATCTCAGGGAGGCGACAAGCTGGCCGCCGGCTGGCTGATCGACCAGTGCGGCCTGAAAGGCGAACGGCAGGGCGCCTTCGGTGTGCACGAGCGCCAGGCGTTGGTGCTGGTACATTTTGGCGGTGGAACCCGCGAGGGGCTTCTGGCCTTTGCGCGGCACATCATCGAGGCCGTCGAGGAGCGCTTCGGCGTGACCCTCGAGCCGGAGCCGCGCCTGCTCTAGCGCGTCATCCAGACATAAAAAAACCCCGCTCGAGGCGGGGTTTTTCGTGAGGGTGGCTTACTCCTGGCCACCGCTCTCCTGCTGACGGCGCTTCTCGCGCGGGTCGTTGTGCGCCCGGCGGCGACGACGCTTGGCCGGCGCGGCGCTGAACGCCTCTTGAGCCGGTGCGTCGCTTTCGACCGGCGCCTTGGGCTCAACGTCACCCTGAGCGTCGATGCTGCTCTCGGGTCCGGCTTGGCCAGGCTTGGCGGCGACCGACACTTCGGGCTCTACCGGCGTTGCCGGTGCGGCGGCTTCTGAAGCCGGCTCGACGCGCTGCTCAGTGGTTTTCACTGGCGTGGGCGTTTCGTCTACCTCGGCAGCGACCATCTCGGGCTTCGGCGCGGGTTCGGCGGTGTCATCCTGCGCTTTCTCGACGTCGGCTGCGGGTTCGACGGCGTCGGCGCGCGGTGCGCTCTCTTCGACCAACACCGAGCTGGACAGGGCGGATGGCTCCTCTACATTGGTCGGTTCGATCGGCTGCTCGGCCTGCGGTGCTTGTGCCTTTTGAGCGACCGGATCGGTCGTGTCGTTCTCGACCGGAGTCACTGGCGCTTTCGCGGCATCGCTGGGCGTTTGCGGCAGCTCTTCATGCACCGGCTCGTCTTTCTGCGGCTCTTCTTTTACCGGCGAGTCTTTGGGACGCTCTGCCTTGGGCGGCTCCTGGGCGCTGGCGGCGTCGCTCGGTTTGGAGTCCGCTGGCACAGCGATGCGCTGCTCGTCCTGTGCGACGTTTTCCTGCACGGGTTCGGTGACGGGAGTACTGGCCTGGTTGATCGACGGTTCGCGCGGCGCGCTTTGCTCCACCGGTTCGATCGACGGCTGCGGCTTGTCAGCCAATGAGGCAGTATCGGCCTTGTCGCTTACCGGCGCTTCTGGCTTGCTTTGTGCCGGAGCCTGGGCGGCTTCTGCCTGCAGGGCGAGCTGCTCGGCTTCGGCCTTGGGATTGACGGCCTGCTTGCGCGAGCGGCTGCGCGGGTTGTTACGAGTGCGCTTGGGCTTGCCGTCATCCTTCGGCGTGTCCTGGCGGGTCTCCTGCTTCGGCTCTTGACGAGCTTCCTGCTTGGGCTCCTGGCGGACTTCCTGTCTGGCCTCG
This sequence comes from Vreelandella malpeensis, assembly GCF_020622355.1. GTDB lineage: Bacteria > Pseudomonadota > Gammaproteobacteria > Pseudomonadales > Halomonadaceae > Vreelandella > Vreelandella malpeensis. Next base: position 361,364 of record NZ_WHVL01000004.1, read on the forward strand.
GGCTGCGACTGAGCCGCGCTGCGGTTCTGCTCGCCTTTGGCATCGCTCTTCTTGGCGTCGCGCGGTTTTTCGCGCCGGCTTTCCGAGCGGCGGTTGTCCGCCGGTGCCTCCTGGGGCGCCGGGCGTTCGCTCTGGCGAGTGGGCTTGGCGGCGTTATCCGTCGCTTTCTGGTCGCTGGCGGCACCGCTGCGACGGCGATTGCGCGTGCGGCTCGGGGTGCTGCGCTTGTCACCCTCGTCCTGGCTCTTTGCCGGGCGCGAGGAGGGCGCATCGCCACGGCTCGTCGCGGACTCGCGACGCGTGTCGCGCGCCGGGCGGGCGCTCTCGGCACGGCGACCTTCGGTGGTGGCGGGCTGGCTTCTGGTTTCGCTGGTCTCGTCGCTTCCCAGCAGCTTGCTGAAGCCACGAATCAAGCGCCCGAGAACGCCGGTTTCCGGGACTTCCGCCGGGGCGCTCTTGGCCGGGGGCGGCGTCTCGGTCTGCAGTGAAGCCGGCGCGGGGGCGTTGTGGGCGACGGTCTTCACCGCTGCCTCGGCGCGCTGCGCGGGCGGTGCGAAGCTCGGGTCCGGCTCCTTGCCGATATCGGTCTCGGTGGAGAGCTCGTAGCTCGAGAGCGTGTGGCTTTCGTCCTCGTCGAGATGGTCGGTACGCAGGCGCTGCACGTCGTAGTGCGGAGTGTGCATGTCCGGATTGGGCAGCAGCACCACGCGCACGTCCTGGCGCGATTCGATGTCCGCGAGCACGCTGCGCTTCTCGTTGAGCAGGTAGGTGGCGACGGGCACCGGCAGGATCGCGCGGATCTGGGCGCTGCGCTCCTTCATCGCCTCTTCCTCGATCAGGCGCATGATCGACAGCGACAGCGAGCGCACGTCGCGAATGGTGCCCTGACCGTTGCAGCGCGGGCAGACCACGCCGCTGGTTTCACCGAGCGACGGCCGCAGGCGCTGGCGCGACATCTCCATCAGGCCGAAGCGCGAGATGCGCCCGATCTGCACGCGGGCGCGGTCGAGCTTGAGCGCGTCGCGCATGCGGTTTTCGACTTCGCGCTGGTTGCGCGCTGGGCCCATGTCGATGAAGTCGATGACCACGAGGCCGCCGATATCACGCAGGCGCAGCTGGCGCGCGATCTCGTCGGCGGCTTCGGAGTTGGTCTGAAGCGCGGTCTCCTCGATGTCGCTGCCGCGGGTGGCGCGCGCCGAGTTGATGTCGATCGACACCAGCGCCTCGGTGTGGTCGATGACGATCGAGCCGCCGGAGGGCAGCTTCACTTCGCGCTGGTAGGCGGTCTCGATCTGGGATTCGATCTGGAAGCGCGAGAACAGCGGTACTTCGTCGGTGTAGAGCTTGATCTTCTGCTGGTACGATGGCATCACCTGACGGATGAAGCCCAGTGCCTCGGCGTGGATCTCGGGATTGTCGATCAGCACCTCGCCGATGTCCTGGCGCAGGTAGTCGCGCATGGCGCGGATGATGACGTTGGATTCACGGTAGACCAGGAAAGGGGCAGGGCGCTTGGTGGCCTCGGCGGTGATCGACTCCCACACCTGGGCGAGGTAGTCCAGATCCCACTGCAGCTCTTCGGCGCTACGCCCGATGCCGGCGGTACGCACGATCAGGCCCATCTTGTCCGGCACGGTCATCTGTGACATCGCGTCCTTGAGCTGGCTGCGATCGTCACCTTCGATGCGCCGCGAGATGCCCCCGGCACGCGGATTGTTGGGCATGAGGACCAGGAAACGCCCGGCCAGGCTGATGAAGGTGGTTAGCGCCGCGCCCTTGTTGCCGCGCTCCTCTTTATCTACCTGGACGATGACTTCCTGCCCTTCCTTCAGGACTTCCTTGATGCTGGGCCGCCCGGAGACGTCCTTGACGAAGTACTCCCGCGAGATCTCCTTGAGCGGCAAGAAGCCGTGGCGCTCGGCGCCGAAATCGACGAAGGCGGCCTCGAGCGAGGGCTCGACGCGGGTGATCTTGCCGCGGTAGATATTGGCTTTCTTCTGTTCCCGGGCGCCGGATTCGATGTCCAGATCGTAAAGGCGCTGTCCGTCGACGAGCGCGACCCGCAGCTCTTCGGGCTGGGTCGCGTTGATGAGCATTCTCTTCATGGTGTCTCGCAAAGCATGTGCACCGATTCACCGTCTGGCGGGGCGTCGACGAATCGCTTTTGCTGCGTGCTTGTGCTCGGCGCATGGCTATGCTGACGCGTTGAACCGGGGGCATGAGGGCCCGCGCGGTCGGTGGGCGTTGAGTACGTGGCGGAGGCAGGACATGTTTCGGTGGCTGTCACGTCCATCCGGCCCTGCTGACACCGCCTACACCTGGCATTCTTCGATTCGTCGGCGCCGGTATCGGCACCGCGTTGATCTTGTGTCTCGAGCGTACGCCCTGCGTGACGCGCAGGACCAGGCTCGAGGCATGTCGTGTCATCTTTTTTTCGTGGCGGCCGAGTCGGCAACGTCACGGATCCTTCCGCCCGTCGGGGCAAAAGGAGTGTTCTTCTAGAACCTTTCGGTAATGGGTAATGCGTACACTATTCCATTGGACCTTCGCTCGGGCCTGCGTGTCGGTCGTGCAGGCGCTTGGGCATGGCGGGCAACGATGTGCGGGGTTCCCCTTCGGCGTGATCATCACGGGGTCGTCGGGTCGTTCCGACAGCGGATCACGCCATGCCGATGAGCTCACTGGAATATAACAGCAAAGACAACCGCCAGCAATTGACGCAATGGCTTCGCCACTGCGCTAGAATGGCGCCCCGACGTGAAAAGTTGGCGTGAAAAAAAGAAGCAATCGAACCAGGAGCATGCGGCGATGGCCGAAGGGCGTGAAGTACAGTGGGTGGAGATCGCCCCGGAACAGGCGGGTCAGCGGATCGACAATTTCCTGATGACCCGGCTCAAGGGGGCTCCTCGCGCTCTGATCTACCGCATCGTGCGCAAGGGCGAAGTGCGCGTGAACAAGAAGCGCATCAAGGCGGACTACCGACTCGTCGCCGGTGATCTGGTGCGCGTTCCGCCGCTGCGCCTGGCTCCGAAGGAGGCCCAGAAGGAGGTCAGTGACAACCTGCGTGACCTGCTGATCGGCAGCGTGATCATGGAAGGGCCGGACTGGCTGGTGCTCAACAAGCCTTCGGGGCTCGCGGTACATGGCGGCAGCGGCGTGAAGATCGGCCTCATCGAGGCGCTACGCCAGGTGCGCGACGACCTGAACTTTCTCGAGCTGGTCCACCGGCTCGATCGCGACACCTCGGGCTGTCTGCTGCTGGCCAAGTCCCGCGAGGCCTTGGTGACGCTCAACGAGTCGCTCAAGAAGCATGCCATGGACAAGCGCTACGTGGCGCTGGTCAGCGGGCGGTGGCCGGCGCGCAAGACCTACGTCAGCGCGCGTCTCGACCGGTTCGATGCCGGTAACGGCGAACGTCGGGTGCGGGTCGACCCCAACGGCAAGGTGTCGCGCACCCACTTCCAGGTGCTCGAGGCCTTCGAGAAGGCCACTCTCATCGAGGCGGAGCCGGTGACCGGGCGTACCCATCAGATTCGTGTTCACGCCGCCCACGCCGGTCACGCCCTGCTCGGCGACGACAAGTACGCCACCCGCGAAAGTACCCAGATGACCCGGCAGCTGGGAGTGGAGCGCCTGTTCCTCCACGCCCGTGCGCTGACCTTTCCCGAACCCGGCAACGGTCGCCCGGTCACCGTCAAGGCACCGCTGCCCGAGGCGCTCGAAAGCGCGCTCGCCCGCGCCCGTCGCTAATCAAGGAGTCTCATGCGTTTCGATCTGATCATCTTCGACTGGGACGGTACCCTGATGAACTCGGTGCCGAAGATCGTCGCCTGCATGCAGGCTGCTGCCCGTGAGGCCGAGTGGGGTGAGCTCGAGGTGAGCGCCATCGAGGACATCATCGGCCTCGGCCTGCCCGAGGCGATCGCCACGCTCTGCCCGGGGATCGCGCCCGCCCAGGCCGAAACGCTCCGGCAGCGATACTCCCATCACTTCGTGCACGAGAACACCACGCCGATGCCGTTCTTCGACGGCGTCGAGGGGCGCCTCGCCCGGCTGCGCGCGCGGCCCGGTCAGCGCCTGGCGGTGGCCACCGGCAAGAGTCGTCGCGGGCTCGATCGTATCTTTCGCGAGACCGGCAGCGGCGTACTCTTCGATGCCAGTCGGACCGCCGATGAGACGCGCTCGAAGCCGCATCCGCAGATGCTCGAGGAACTGCTCGACGAGCTTGACGTCGGCGTCGACCGTGCCGTGATGGTGGGCGACACCGAGTATGACCTGGAGATGGCCCGCGCCATCGGCATGGCGCGGGTCGGGGTGACCTACGGCGTGCATACCCCGGCGCGCCTGTCCGCCAGCGAGCCGCGCTGGGTGGCGCACAGCGTCGCGGATCTGTTCGACTGGCTGGAAGGCGAATGATCGCTCGGGCCAGGCTCACCACCGTGCAAGGGAAATCACACCATGAACCACGATGATGGAAACAACGACCGCTCGCGGCGTCGTCGGCTGGACGACGCGGCACGCGGCGACACGCCAGATCGCTGGACGCAGGGCCCCGAAGTGGCGCCGCGCGCGAAGCACGAGGCCTTGGCCGGTAGGCCGGGCGATAGCGACGAGACGCTCCGAGAGCGCCAGCGCCTGGCGCAGATCGAGATGATGGACCGTTGGATCGGGGGCGTGCTCACCGAGCAGCGCCGTACCCGACGGTGGAAGCTCTTCTTTCGCCTGCTGTTGCTAAGTGTGGTAGTGGCGCTGGTTTCGCTGGTGGTGCACCGCGTCTACTTCGCCGAGCCCAGCGGCGCGGCGCCGGCCCAGGAGCACCTGGCGCTGGTAGAGGTGCACGGTGTGATCGCAAGCGATGCCCCGGCCAATGCCGAACGCATCATTCAAGGACTCAATCGCGCCTGGGAAGCGGACAGTGCGGCGGCGGTCGTGCTGCATATCGATAGCCCCGGCGGCAGTCCCGTGCAGTCCCAGCGGGTCTACGCCGAGATCATGCGGCTGCGTGAGCAGGGCGACAAGCCGATCATCGCCGTGATCGAGGACATCGGCGCCAGCGGCGCCTACTATATCGCCTCCGCCGCCGACGAGATCGTCGCATCGCCGGCGAGCCTGGTCGGCTCGATCGGCGTGATCTACGCCGGCTTCGGCTTCCAGGAGGCGATCGACCGCCTCGGGGTGGAGCGCCGGGTGATGACCGCCGGCGAGAACAAGGCCTTCCTGGACCCCTTTCAGCCGCTCGACGAGAGCAGTGCAGCGTTCTGGCAGACGGTGCTTGCCCAGACGCATCGCCAGTTCATCGAGGATGTACAGGCCGGGCGCGGAGATCGCCTGGCGGATGACGAGACGCTTTTCTCGGGGCTGGTCTGGAGCGGCGAGCAGGCGATTGAGCTTGGTTTAATCGACGAGCTCGGCAGCCTCGAGCAGTTGGCCCGAGCCCGCGTGGGGAAGGCCGTGTGGGAGGATTACACGCCGAGTCTTGATCCCTTCGATCGTCTGACGCGGCGCTTCACCAGTGCGGCGGCGGCGCTTCTCGGCATCGAGGTCAGCCACTCGCCGCTGCGCTTCGAGGCGCGCTAGCCTGGCGCTCGCCGAGCGGGTCCATTCCCGCCTGGCGCAGCATATCGCACAGCGCGATCAGGGGCAGGCCGATCAGTGCGTTGGGGTCGCGCCCTTCGAGGGCCTCGAACAGCGTGATTCCGAGGCCTTCCATGCGAAAGCTGCCGGCGCTGTCGAGCGGCTTCTCGCGCGCCACGTAGCGCTCGATCTCGGCGCTGTCGAGGGGCCTGAAGCGCACGTGGAAGGGTTCGACATGGATCTGGTGCTGGCCGCTTCGTGTATCGAGCAGCGCAAGGCCGGTCAGGAAAGTGACTCGGTGCCCGGAAAAGCGCGCCAGGTTGGCGCAGGCGCGCTCGACGGTGTGCGGTTTGCCGAGAATCTCGCCGTCGAACAGGGCAATCTGGTCCGAGCCGATGATCAGGTGAGCCGGGAACCCTTTTGCCACGGCGTTGGCCTTGCCCAGCGCCAGTCGGCGCACGAGTGCCTCGGGAGTCTCGTCGGGACGCGGGGTTTCATCAATGTCCGGCGAGCGGCACTGATAGGGAAGCTCCAGTCGATCCAGCAGCGCCTTGCGAAAGCGGGAGCTCGAGGCAAGCACGAGGGGGGCGTCGGTAGTCTCGGGCACGGTATTCTCCTTGCGCGTTGCGCGTCTCGAAAAATTAAACGTCTTGAAAAAAAGTATCGTTGTATCTCGCCCTACAGTCTATCTGGCGTATGGCTGCGCTTTCTCTAAGTTGTATTCAGCGCAGAACCCAATGACATGGCCCATTCATTACACTAGTTCAAGTGCTTGAACTTTACTTTGAAACAGTGCTTTGAAAACAGTGCTTTGAAAAACAGTATTTTGAAAACAGCGCTTTAGCTTTTTCATGCCAGTGTCGGCAACGAATCGTTTCGACGAGTCGAGCGCTCTTTGACAAGTCTGCTTTCAGGTTTAACGAGTTTCATGGCGAAGGACGACCAGAGTTCTTTCGTGAAACCGCGAATAATTGATGCTGTGGCTTTGACAGCGGCGGGGGGAGTGCCTATCATTGCGCGCCTATGTTGACCTCACAACTCCCCAGTCGGGTCGAGCCCTACAAGCTCGCGACCCGCCGCGAACGACTCGAAGGCCAGGTGGCGCTTGACAAGATGGCGCGCTTGACCGAAGAGGCAGGCGAACAGACCGGCGAATGCTACGCAACGCTCGAGTTCGGTGTCGATGCCCAGGGTCGTCGTGAAATTCGTGGACATCTGCATGCGACGCTTTCGCTAGCCTGTCGTCGCTGTCTGGTGCCGCTCGAGCAGGACGTCTCCAGCGACTTTCTTCTGGGAATGATCTCCGACGAGGCGCTGGCGTCCGAGTTGCCCGCCAGCCACGAGCCGGTGCTGGTGGAGAACGAACAGCTGGATCTGCTGACGGTGATCGAGGATGAGCTCATCCTCAGCTTGCCGCAAGTGGTCTATCACGATGAGGCCGAGTGCTTTGTTTCGGCAGAGCAGCTGGTCAGCAGGACCGAAGGCGCGGAGCAAGAGAACGCGTCTCGACCGAACCCTTTCGCGGTGCTCGGTGCCCTGAAGGGCAAAGGGTCATCGGAAGGCCAGAAATAAGTATCACTGACCCACTCTATCTTGGAGTAACTACCCATGGCAGTTCAACAGAATCGCAAGACTCGTTCCAAGCGCGGCATGCGTCGCAGCCACGATGCGCTGAGCGCGCCGACCCTGTCTCAGGACAAGGAAACCGGCACCACGCACCTGCGTCACCACGTCGCTCCGGACGGCTTCTACCGCGGTCGCAAGGTCGTCGAGGTATAAGCCTCTCACCTTCAGCCTGCGGCCAGGCAGCGAGTGGCGCGTGCGTCTAGCGATCGATGTGATGGGGAGCGACCAAGGTCCCCGCGCCATTGTCGAAGGTTCCGCCAGAGCCGTGGTCGAACGACCCGAGCTCGAGCTCGTCCTGTTTGGTCCGTGTCAGCACCTGGTTGCTGAGCTAGCGCGTTTGCCGCGGCCTCTGGCCGCGGCAACGTCGCGTCTGGAGCTTCGCGATGCGCCGCAAAGCGTCGAGCAGGACTCCACGCTCGCCTGGGCGCTGCGCAACGGCGGCGACACCAGCATGACTGCCATGCTGCGCTGCGTGGCCAGTGGCGAGGCCGCCGCCGGCGTCAGCGCCGGCAATACCGGCGCGCTGGTGGCCTTGGCGCGCCGCGAAGTGGGCATGCTCGAGGGCCTCTCGAGGCCAGCGATCAGCACCTCGGTGCCGGCCGGTCGCGGTCAGCGCTGCTACCTGCTGGATCTGGGTGCCAACGTCGATTCGCCCCCGGTGAGGCTGGTCGATTTCGCCCTGATGGGGGCGGCGATGGCGCAGTGTGTCGATGGCATCGCGCGCCCGGCGGTGGGGCTTCTCAACGTGGGTCACGAAGCCATGAAAGGCAGTGCCTGCGTTCGTGAGGCGGATCGAATGCTCGGTGAGCGTGCCGAGGCGTTCGGTATTGATTATCGCGGTTATGTCGAGGGTGGCGAAATCTACCGGGGCGAACTCGATGTCGTTGTCTGCGATGGCTTCGTGGGTAACATCACGCTGAAGGCGAGTGAAGGATTGACCCGTATGCTGGTCGAGCGCGTGCAGGCGACGTTCGAGTCGCGTTTGTGCGGACGCTTGGCGAGCCTACTGGTCAGGCCTTTATTGCGCCAGCTCAAGCAAGAGCTGAATCCGGTGCGCTATAACGGGGCGAGCCTTTTGGGGCTCAAGAGAAGTATCGTGAAAAGCCACGGCAGTACCCAGGCCGATGGCTTCTACCATGCCATCGAGCGCGCCCTGCGAGAGGCGTCGCTAAACCTGCCCGCCCGGGTCGACGCCCTGCTCAGAGAGCGTGGCCTTGCGGCAGCACCACCCCGGATGGCAGTACGGTGATTCTTTAGCGGACGGCCGGCATTGCGCTCAAGGCGTGGCCGGCGCGCCTATACTCGGACGACCAAATGCCTACTAGAGCAAAGGTGAACGACATGTCTCAACCCCTTGCCCTCGTGTTTCCCGGCCAGGGTTCGCAGCAGCTGGGAATGCTGCGCGAACTGGCCGAGCGCTACAGCGTGGTGGGAACGACATTCGAGGAAGCGTCAGATGCCCTGGGCTTCGATCTATGGAAGACCGTTCAGGACGGCCCGGAAGAGGCGCTCAACAAGACGGCGTGCACCCAGCCGGCGCTGCTGACCTCGAGCGTGGCGATCTGGCGCGTCTGGCAGGAGCTCGAGGGGCCGCGCCCGGCGATGATGGCAGGTCATAGCCTCGGCGAGTACAGCGCCATGGTGTGCGCTGGCGTCATGGGGTTCGCCGAGGGCGTGCGCCTGGTGCAACTGCGTGGTGAAGCCATGCAGCAGGCGGTGCCCGAAGGCGAGGGTGCCATGGCGGCGATTCTGGGGCTCGAGGACGACGTGGTGGAGGCCGCCTGCGAAGGAGCGGCTCAAGGCGAAGTGGTTTCGGCCGTCAACTACAACTCGCCCGGCCAGGTGGTCATCGCCGGTAACAAGGCGGCGGTCGAGCGCGCTATCGCGGCGTGCCAGGATGCCGGCGCCAAACGTGCGCTGCCGCTGCCGGTGTCGGTGCCCTCGCACTGCGCGCTGATGCGCCCGGCCGCCGAGCGCCTCGAGGAGTACATGCAGAACATCGAGTTCCGCGCGCCTCGCTATACCGTCATCCAGAACGTCGATGCCCAGGCGCACGCCGATGTCGATACGCTGCGCACGCGCCTGATCGAGCAGCTCTACCAGCCGGTGCGCTGGGCGAGCTGCATCGAGCGCATGGCCGAGCAGGGCGCTCGCGTGTTCATCGAGTGCGGTCCCGGCAAGGTGCTGACCGGTCTCAACAAGCGCATCGTGCGAGGCAGCAAGGGTCTTGCGGTCAATGATCCGGACAGCCTCGATGCCGCCCTCGAGCTTGCCCGCGAAGCGTTGGTCGATGACGACGCCTAGGCACTATACTCAGCAGATCATTCAACGGTTGAAGGCAACGCCTTATGACACAAGAACGTAGAGTCGCGCTGGTCACCGGCGCGAGCCGCGGCATCGGTCGCGCCATTTCCCATGAGCTTGGCCGCCAGGGACGTATCGTGATCGGGACCGCGACGAGCGAGTCCGGCGCCCAGAAGATCGACGCCGACCTGAAGGAGCAGGGCATCGAAGGGGCGGGCCTGTGCCTGAACGTGACTGACCAGGCCAGCATCGACACCGTGCTCAAGGAAATCACCGAGCGTTTCGGTGCGCCGACCATCCTGGTCAACAATGCCGGTATCACACGTGACAACCTGCTCATGCGCATGAAAGAGGAAGAGTGGGATTCGGTCATGGATACCAATCTCAAATCCGTCTATCGTGTAAGTAAAGCTTGCCTTCGTGGCATGACGAAGGCACGCTTTGGGCGTATCGTGTCGATCAGCTCGGTCGTGGCCACCATGGGTAATCTGGGCCAGGCCAATTATGCTGCCGCCAAGGCGGGCATGGAGGGCTTCAGCCGCGCGCTGGCGCGTGAGGTCGCTTCCCGAGCGATCACCGTCAACGCGGTGGCGCCGGGGTTCATCGCCACCGACATGACCGAAGCCCTGCCCGAGGCCCAGCACGAGATGCTCTTGAAGCAGATCCCGCTGGCGCGCCTAGGTGGGCCCGAGGAGATCGCCGCCGCTGTGGGCTTTCTGACCAGCGACGCCGCTGGTTATATCACCGGTGAAACGTTGCACGTCAACGGCGGCATGAATATGCGTTGATGGCTCGGGGTTTGGCGGTTGCGTCGACCCTGGGGCGTCTATAAACTACCCCGCAGCTTTTGGCTTGCGGTTTCCAAATAGCTGGTTATCAATAACGGCTAATGTGAATGACTGGAGTACGTTGATGAGTACCATTGAAGAGCGCGTGAAGAAAGTCGTGGCTGAGCGCCTGAACGTCAAAGAAGAGGATATCCAGAATAGCTCTTCTTTCACCGAAGACCTGGGTGCCGACTCGCTTGACACCGTCGAGCTGGTCATGGCTCTCGAAGAGGAATTCGATACCGAAATCCCCGACGAGGAAGCCGAGAAGATCACCACGGTTCAGGAAGCCATCGACTACGTCAACGCCCATCAGTAAGGGCCTGGTCGACGGAATCACGCCGAGTGCCTGATCGCGCTCGGTGCAAAAAAAGCCGCCCTGGTTCAGGGCGGCTTTTTTGTGTGGGTCGCGCAGTGAATTCGTCCCTCGATCTCCGTTATACTAGGCGGCATTTAGAGAATGGCCTTAGGGTCTCGTACCAAGGATGCCGGGAGAAGAGCTGATGGCGCGCAGAAGAGTAGTGGTAACCGGACTGGGTCTAGTGACACCGGTGGGCAATGACGTCGAGCAGTCGTGGGCCAGCATCGTGGCGGGCAAGAGCGGTATCGCACTGATCGAGCATTTTGATACCAGCGGTTTCAACACCCGCTTCGGCGGGTCGGTCAAGGACTTCGATATCGGGCAGTATCTCAATCCCAAGGATGCACGCAAGATGGACCTGTTCATCCAGTACGGCATGGCGGCGGGTGCCCAGGCCATTCAGGATGCGGGGATCGAGTGTACGGAAGAGAACGCCGAGCGTATCGGGGTGGCGATCGGTTCGGGCATCGGGGGACTTCCGATGATCGAGCAGAACCATAACGCGCTCAACAAGGGCGGCGCGCGCCGCGTGTCGCCGTTCTTCGTGCCCGGGTCGATCATCAACATGATCTCAGGCAACATGGCGATTCAGCACGGCTTCAAGGGACCGAACATCGCCATCACCACCGCTTGCACCAGCGGTACTCACAATATCGGCTACAGCGCGCGCACCATCGCCTACGGCGATGCCGACGTGATGATCTGCGGCGGTGCCGAAATGGCCACCACGCCGCTGGGCCTTGGCGGCTTCTCCGCGGCCCGCGCGCTCTCCACGCGCAACGACGATCCGCAAGCCGCCAGCCGCCCGTGGGATGTCGACCGCGACGGCTTCGTGCTGTCTGACGGCGCAGGTGTGCTCGTGCTCGAGGAGTACGAGCATGCCAAGGCGCGCGGGGCGACCATCTACGCCGAGCTTTCCGGTTTCGGCATGAGCGATGATGCCTACCACATGACAGCCCCCCCCGAGGATGGGCGCGGCGCGGCGCTGGCCATGAGCAATGCCATCAAGGATGCCGGCATCAATCCGGACCAGGTGCATTACATCAACGCCCACGGCACTTCCACCGCTGCGGGGGATCTGGCCGAGAGCCGGGCGGTCGAGCGAGTGATGGGCGATGCCGCGAAAGATGTCGCGGTCAGTTCCACCAAGTCTATGATCGGCCACCTGCTGGGCGCAGCGGGCGCCGTGGAGGCGGTCTTCAGTATCCTGGCCATTCGCGACCAGGTGGCGCCGCCGACCATCAACCTGGATAATCCCCAGCCTGGCTGCAACCTCGACTACGTGCCGCATACCGCGCGCGAGATGCGTATCGATGCCACGCTTTCCAACTCCTTCGGGTTCGGCGGCACCAACGGTTCGCTTCTGTTCACGCGAGTGTAGGACATGCCGGACGCCTCGGTCCCCGCTGACGATCGCGGGCTCGCCTACGGCGATGGACTCTTCGAAACGGTGTTGATGCGCGCCGGCCAGCCGCTTTTATGGTCCTACCATCTGGCGCGGCTGGCCGAGGGCTGTCGGCGCCTGGGGCTTCCCATGCCGGACACCGCCGCGCTCGACGCTGAGCTTGCAAGACCCGGCGCAGCGGCGCTCGAGGTGCTGAAACTGGTGTTGACACGAGGCAGCGGCGGTCAGGGCTACCGCGTGCCGGATGCGCCGGCTCCCCGACTGTTGGTAAGCAGGCGTGCTTTCGTGCCGTCCATCGTACGTTGGCAGGAGGGTGTCTGCGTGCGGCTTTGCGACCTGCGCCTGGGCCACCAGCCACGGCTGGCCGGCATCAAGCATCTCAACCGGCTCGAGAACGTGCTGGCGCGTCAGGAGTGGTATGACCCCGGTATCGCCGAGGGGCTTCTCGTCGACACTGACGGTAAGCTTGTCGAGGCTACCAGCATGAACGTGTTCTGGCGCGCGAAGGGGCAGCTCTGGACGCCGCCCGTCACGCGCTGCGGGGTAGCGGGAACGCTGCGCGCGGCGCTGCTCGATGCACGCGTCGTGGCTGAGGCCGAGCTTTCGTTCGAGGTGCTGGCCGAGGTCGATGCACTGTGGGTCGCCAACTCCGTTCAAGGCGTATGGCCGGTGCATACCCTGCTGGACCCCCGGGGCGGAACATTGGCCACTTGGGCGCGCACGGGTCACGATACGCTTCAACGCCAAGGCCATCGCCTGCTGGGGTATCCTGGCTCCTTTCGAAATGAGGCAGAGTGACATGGTGAAACGGTTATTGATCACGGTCCTGCTCCTGCTGGTGCTCGCCGCGCTGGCGGTGGCGGGTGGTTACGTTTATTGGCAGAGCCGGCTCGACGCGCCGGTGGGGGTGAGCGAGCCCACGCTCTACTACGTGCCGCCGGGGGCGGGGTTCAACCAAGCGATGCGCGAGCTCGAGGAGCAGGGCGTCGTCGAGGACGCCTGGGCATTTCGGCTGCTCGCGCGGGTCGACCCGGAGCGTATTCCTCGCCTGCGCGTGGGCGAGTACCGGATTACCCCGGAGATGAGCGCCATGGACGTCCTGACGCTGCTGGGCAGCAACAACGTGGTGACCTACCCGCTGACCATTCCCGAGGGCTGGACCTTTCGCCAGATGCGCGCTCGGCTCGACGGTGCCGACAAGCTCGAGCACGTCACCGCCGGCATGAGCGACGAGGAGGTCATGGCGCTGCTCGATCGCGAGGACGTCTACCCTGAAGGCTGGTTCTTTCCGGATACCTATCGCTACCATCTGGGCATGAGCGATGTCGACATCCTGCGCCAGTCGCTTGCGCGCATGGAGCAGATGCTCGCCGAGGTGTGGGAGAGTCGTGACGACGATCTCACCGTCGAGACTCCCTACGAGGCATTGATCATGGCCTCCTTGATCGAGCGTGAGACCGGCGCGCCACAGGAGCGGCGCGAGATCGCCGGTGTCTTCAAGCGGCGCATGGAACAGGGCATGCGCCTGCAGACCGACCCGACCGTCATCTACGGCATGGGCGAGCGTTATGCGGGTCGCATCACCTACGCGGACCTGCGCGAGGCCACCCCCTACAACACCTACGTCATCGACGGCATGCCGCCGACGCCGATCGCCATGCCCGGCCGGGCATCGCTCGCGGCGGCCGTGAACCCGCTGCCCGGCGACACCCTCTATTTCGTCTCCAAGGGCGATGGTACGCATCACTTCTCGCGTACGCTCAGAGAGCACAATAACGCCGTCAATCGCTACATACGCAACCAGTAAGGGCGCCGCCGGCTTGCCGGTGTCGTCCGATTCATGAATGAGGTTTCAATGACCCAGCGCGGTCGCTTTATTACCCTAGAAGGGGGCGAGGGGGTGGGCAAGTCCACCAACATCGCTTTTGTGGCCGGTTGGCTCGAGGCGCGCGGCATCGACGTGGTGCGTACCCGCGAGCCCGGCGGCACGCCGCTGGCCGAGTCGATTCGCGCGCTGCTGCTGTCCACCGACCATGCCGAGCCGCTCGACGTCGACGCGGAGCTGCTGCTGATGTTCGCCGCCCGCGCACAGCATCTGGCCGAGAAGATCGAGCCGGCGCTGGCCCGCGGTGCCTGGGTGGTGTGCGACCGGTTCACCGATGCCACCTTCGCCTACCAGGGCGGCGGGCGCGGTATTGACCCGGCGCGGATCGAGGTCCTCGAGCACTTCGTCCAGAAAGGGCTCGCGCCGGATTTGACGCTGCTGCTGGACATGTCGCCAGAGGACTCGGCCCGGCGCCTGGCCGGGCGGCTGCGCAGCGAAAACACCACGCTCGATCGTTTTGAGCGCGAGCAGGCGATGTTCTTCACCGCCGTGCGCGATGCTTATCTGGCCCGCGCCCACGCCGAGCCCCGCCGCTTCGCGGTGATCGACGCCGCCGGACCGCTCGAGGTGGTTCAGCGCGCGCTCGAAGCCGTCCTGGCCGAGCGGGTGACGCCATGGCGCTGAGCGATCTTCTGCCCTGGCACAGGAGCGTTTGGGAGCAGTTCACGCGGCTTTCCGACGATGAGCGCCTGCCCCACGCGCTGCTGCTCAGTGGCGCCCACGGGGTGGGCAAGCAGCAGCTTGCGGATGCGCTGGTCGCGCGTACGCTCTGTGCGGACCCGAGCGAGATGGCCTGTGGTCATTGCCATAGCTGCAGCATGCTCGCCTCGGGCTACCATCCAGATCTGATGCGCGTTGCCCTCGAGGAGGGCAAGCGCCAGATTCGCATCGACCCGATCCGCGAGGTCAATCGATTCGTCAGCCAGACCGCCCAGCAGGGCGGCTATCGGGTCATTGTCATCGCCCCGGCGGAGGCAATGAACGTCGCCGCCGCCAACGCCCTGCTCAAGAGCCTGGAGGAGCCCGGCGAGCGCACCCTGTTCGTGCTGCTGTCGGACGTTCCCTCCCGGGTGCTGCCGACCATACGCTCGCGCTGCCAGCAGTGGACGCTACCGAGCGTGGCCTTCGAGCAGTGCCAGGGGTGGCTCACCGAACGTCTGGGAAGCGAAGAGGCGCTGTTCTGGTGGCAGGTATCCGGGGGCCTTCCGCTGCTCGCCGTCGAACTCGCCGCCCCCGAGGAGCGCGCCTTGCGTCACCAGATCCACGACAGCTTCGAGCAGCTGGTGCGCGGGGCCGAGCCGGTTGCCGAGGCCGCCCGACTCGACCGCCAGGCGATCGATGCCATACTGTGGTACGGTATCGCCTGGCTTGAGGATCTGATCCGCCTGGGCCTGACCGGGCAGACGACGGCCCTTCACAATCCGGATCTCGAGCCGCTCTACCGTCAGGCGGTGAAGAACGGCCGGGTCCAGGACTGGTTCAGGCTGCTCGACTACGCCCGTGAGCAGCGCCGCCTGCTCTTCGCCGGGGCCAACCCGAACCCGCAGCTGGTGCTCGAGGCATGGATGGTGCGCTGGTCGGCTCTGCTGCGCTCCTGACGACGAGGTAACCATGAACGCCCAGAAAGCTCTCTCGCTCACGGTGCCGGACATTCCCACGCTGCTCTCGGCCTACATGCCCTATCTCGAGCGGGGCGGGCTATTCGTGCCCGCCGAGGGTTTCTATACCCTGGGGCAGGTGGTCAACCTGTTGATCGCGCTGCCCGGCGAGAGCGAGCGACTCGGCATCACCGGTCACGTGGTCTGGGTATCGCCGACCGGCATCGGCGGGCGCCGCGTGCCGGGCATCGGCGTGCATTTCAGCCACCAGGACTATCCGGTGCGTGACAAGATCGAGACGCTTCTGGCTGGACAGCTCGACAGCGCCCCGCCATCGTTCACCCTCTAGCCGCGCATTTCGTTTCTACCGAGGCACCCATGTTTGTCGATTCGCACTGTCACCTGGACCGTTTGTCCAACGATACCCACGGCGGCGATCTCGACGCCGCCCTGAGCGCTGCGCGCGCCGCGCATGTCACCCAGTTTCTGGCCATCGCGGTCACCCTCGACGACCTGCCGGGGCTGGCCGAGATGTCGCGCCGCCACGCCGACGTGGCGATCTCCGCCGGCCTGCATCCGCTGGCGAGTGTCGAGGAGGAGCCCAGCGTCGAGGCGATCAAGGAGGCCGCCGAGCGCTACGGGGCCGTTGCCATCGGCGAAACCGGTCTCGATTATCACTACCGCGACCGAGTGAGCGGCGAGGTGCAGCACGAGCGCTTCAAGCGCCACCTGATCGCCGCCACCGAGCTCGGTCTTCCCGTAGTGGTGCATACCCGGGAAGCTCGAGAAGATACGCTGACGCTACTTCGCGAGCATACCGATCCGGATGTGGCCGGCGTGCTGCACTGCTTCACCGAGGACATCGATATGGCGCGCGAGGCCATTCGGCTCGGCTTCTACGTGTCGCTTTCCGGCATCGTGACGTTCGCCAGCGCCGCCTCGCTCAGAGAGCTTGCCCGGGTGCTGCCGCTCGATCGCCTGTTGATCGAGACCGACAGCCCCTACCTCGCCCCGGTGCCGCATCGCGGCAAGCCCAACGAGCCTGCCTGGGTGGTGGAAGTGGCCGAGTGCATCGCCGCCGAGCGCGGTATCAGCGTCGACGAGCTCGCCATGCAGACCACCGCCAACTTCTACCGCCTCTTCCGCGCGGCCGCACCGGACGCGCCGGACCACGTGCAGCAGGCGCTCGCCCAGGCGGGGCTGGTGTGATCCACTCTCATTGATTCGACTCGCATCGAGGATGCCATGAACATCGATCGACTGCTCAAGCACCCACCCGGCGCGGCGACGATCCCGCCCGTGGACCGTTGGCATCCCGCGCTCTGTGGCGATATCGACATCCTCATCCAGGTCGACGGTACCTGGCGGCACGAAGGGCAACCCTTCGCGCGGCAGGAAATTCCGCATCAGCTGGCGCGCCTTCTGCGCCGCTTCGACGAGGGGATCTGCTTGGTCACGCCGGTCGAGCGCTGGCGCGTGACGGTGGCGGATCTGCCGTTCGTCATCGTCGAAGCCGATCGTCGTGACGGCGCCTGGTGGTTGACTACCCAGTTCGATGACGTTCTGCGCCTCGATGCGAGCCATCCGATGACGCTCAGCGCAGCGCCCGACGGCGAGCGGAGGCCGGAAATCGCCATCCGCTTCGGCCTCGGCGCCAGGCTTCACCGCAACGTCTACTACCGACTGGTCGATCACGCCGTGCTCGAAGAAGCGGGTGAGACGACGCGGCTGTGTCTGGAGAGCGCGGGCGAGACCTTCGTACTTGGCGAGCTCGACGGCGAGGCGCCGTGAAGCTGACCGATGAGCAGCGCGCCGTCGTCGACCATCCCGGCGGCCACGCCCGGGTCGCGGCGGTCGCCGGCGCCGGCAAGACCACCACCATGGCGGCGCGCGTGCTGCGCTTGCTTGAGCAGGGCGTGGCGCCCAGACGCATGCTGGTACTGATGTTCAACCGCTCCGCCCGCGAGGACTTCCAGCGCCGGCTAGCGGCGATGGCGCCCGCCGGGCAGGCGCTTCCCGACGTGCGCACCTTTCACTCCTTGGGGCATCGCCTGACTCAGAGTCTGTGCCGCTGGGGCGCGCTCGCCCCGCGCCAGCTGCTGTCGGCGGAGTGGCAGCTCGAGCGGCTGCTGCGCCAGGCGAGCTTGAACGTGCTGGTTGACCAGCAGGAGCGGCGCGAGGCCGCCCTCGATGGCGACCGGCTGGAGACCCTGGCTCATTTCTGCGGGCTCGTGAAGGCCGAGATGTGCAGCGCCGAATCCCTCTTCGACCGGCTCGATCTCGACGCCGAGAGCGACTACTTCCCGGCGGCGTTTCACGAGGCCGAGCGGCTGCTGGAAGGCGAGGGCGCGATGACCTACGCCGATCTTCTCTATCGCCCGCTGCGTGCCCTGGAGGCGGATGGCGCCTTGCGAGAACGTGTCGAGGGATTTCTCGATCACGTCATCATCGACGAATACCAGGATATCAATACCGCCCAGCAGCGGCTTTTGAAGGTGCTGGCCGGCACCCGTGCCAGCATCATGGCGGTCGGCGATGCCAACCAGTGCATCTACGAGTGGCGCGGCGCCCGCCCGGACACCATGCTCGCGGATTTCACCGCCACCTTCGGGGCCGCCACCGACTATCCGCTCTCGACCACCTTTCGTCACGGCCACGCGCTGGCGCTGGCCGCCAATCACGCCATCATGAACAATCGTCGCCGCCCGGACCAGCTCTGCCTGGCGGCGGCGGGCAACGTCGATACGTGCATTCATGCAGGCCAGGGCACGCGGCTCTTGCTCGAGACGCTCACCGAGTGGACAGCCGGTGGCCGCGCCTTCGATGAGACCTGCCTCCTGGTGCGCAGCTGGGCGCTGTCGGTGCCGTTTCAGCTGGCGCTTCTGCAGGCGGGCATACCCTTTCGGCTGGCCCGCGAGGACCGCTTCGTGTTTCGGCTGCCGCTGGTTCAGGCGCTGGCGGGCTACTTGAAGCTTGCGCGAAAGCCCCAGCTTCTCCACGACCCGAATCACCTGCTGTTGCTGCTGGCTCAGCCGACACCGTTCATCGCGCGCGAGCGCCTGGTGCGGCTGGCGCGTCACCTGGCCACCACGCAGGCTTTTCCCGAGCGCGACGACCCCTTGGTCGCCGCGCTCAAGCCGGTACAGCGGCGCACTCTGAAAAAGCGCTGGGAGCTTCTCTGCGAGCTGCCCAGGCTCGCCGCCTGGCCACCGGCGAAACTTCTGCAGCACGTGGTGACCACCATCGATGCGGAAAAGACCCTCAAGCATGCCGCCGCCCGGCGTGACAAGGGCGAGGAGGACGTGCGCCTGCTCGACGTGTTGATCGAGCAGGCGCAGGAGGCGCAAGACCCGGACGCCTTCATCGAGCTGCTCGAGCGGCCGGTGGAGAATCAGGCCCAGGGCGTGTTGATCAGTACCGTGCATGGCGCCAAGGGCCTCGAATGGCCGCTGGTGGCGGTGGCCGGCGTCAACGAGGAGGATTTTCCCCACTACAGCCGGGACAATCCGCTCTCCGATGCGCGCCTGGAAGAGGAGCGACGGCTTTTCTACGTGGCGATCACCCGTGTGCAGGAGCGGCTATTGTTGCTTCATGACGCAGGTGCCCATCGACCCAGCCGCTTCATTGCCGAGAGTGGCTGGGCCGATAGCGTGCGCGTTGCCAAGGCGCTGGCCGAGCCATCAGCGCCGCAAGTAGCGCTTGCGGTGACGCGCCCCGCCCTGATCGAGCGCTATCTGTGGCGGCTCGGGCGCGAGGAGATCGCCCTGCGCGCCGAGACGGTCAACGAGTCCCGCGCTGGGTACGCCACGGGCGCCGCGTTCTACCCCGGGCAGCGCTTGATACACGACGTCTTCGGCGAAGGTGAGGTGGCGGCGGTGGAGGGCAATCCGGCGGATCCGGTGATCGACGTGCGCTTCGTTCAGGCCGGAAGGCGCCGGCTGATCGCCAGCCGCGCGCCGATCACGTCGCTGGATTCGGTCAAGCCCGCCTGACGACGGGCGCGATGCCTTCTACATGTTGGGGTAGTTGGGGCCACCGCCGCCTTCCGGCGCCACCCAGGTGATGTTCTGGGCCGGATCCTTAATGTCGCAGGTCTTGCAGTGCACGCAGTTCTGGAAGTTGATCTGAAAGCGCGGCTTGCCCTGATCGTCTTCTACTACTTCGTATACCCCGGCCGGGCAGTAGCGCTGGGCGGGTTCGGCGTACTTGGGCAGGTTGTGCTCGATGGGGATCGACGGGTCGGTGAGCTTCAGGTGGCAAGGCTGATCCTCCTCGTGGTTGGTGTTGGAGAGAAACACCGAGGAGGACTTGTCGAAAGAGAGCTTGCCGTCGGGTTTGGGGTAGTCGATCTTCTTGAACTTGTCGGCCGGCTGCAAAGCGCCGTGATCGGTGGTGGTGTCGTGCAGTGTCGGCAGCTTGTTGCCGATGAGCTGGTTGACGAAGTTGAAAGCGCCACCGCCGACGTTGCCGTACTTGTGCATCGCCGGGCCGAAACTCGCGTTTTCCTCGAGCTCCCGATACGCCCAGCTCGACTCCCACTTCTGGTTGAAACTGGAAAGCTCCGCGCCGCCTTCGTCACCGCCCTTGATCGCATCATAAACGCTCTCGGCGGCCACCAGGCCCGACTTCATCGCGGTGTGAATGCCCTTGATCTTGGCGAAGTTGAGCGTTCCCGCGTCGCAGCCGATCAAGAGCCCGCCGGGAAAGGTCATCTTCGGCAGGCAGTTGAAGCCGCCCTTGGTGATGGCCCGGGCACCATAGGCGACGCGCTTGCCGCCTTCGAGATACTGGCGCAGCACCGGGTGGTGCTTCATGCGCTGGAACTCGTCGAAAGGCGAAAGCCAGGGGTTCTTGTAGCCAAGGTCCATGATCAGCCCGACCACCACTTGCTGGTTCTCGGCGTGGTAGAGAAACCAGCCGCCGTGGGTGTCGCCGTCAAGCGGCCAGCCGGAACCGTGAACCACCAGGCCTGGCTCGTGCTTGTCGGCGGGCACGTCCCACAGTTCCTTCAATCCGATGCCGTAGTGCTGCGGGTCGCGGCCCTCGTCGAGGGAGAACTCGCGAATCAGGCGCTTGCCCAGGTGCCCGCGGGAGCCTTCGGCGAACAGGGTGTACTTGGCACGAAGCTCCATGCCCGGCATGTAGCCATCCTTGGGCGTGCCGTCGGCGGCGACCCCCATGTCGCCGATCAGGATACCGCGCACCGCGCCTTCCTCGACGATCACGTCCTGGGCGGCAAAACCAGGGAATATCTCGACGCCAAGGGCCTCTGCCTGTTCGGCGAGCCAGCGACACAGGTTGCCCGCACTGATCACATAGCGGGTCTGATCGCCGCCGGTGTTGTGCATGCTCTTCGGCACCAGCGCGTGGGGCAGCTTGCGCGCGTTCTCGCCATCCTTCAAGAGGTACAGGTCGTCGCGGATGGCGGGGGTGTTCAGCGGGGCGCCGCGCTCTTTCCAGTCGGGGAAGAGCTCATCGAGTGCGCGCGGCTCGAGTACGGCACCGGACAGGATATGGGCCCCCACCTCGGAGCCTTTCTCCACGACGCAGACGGTCAATTCCTGGCCCGCCTCGTTAGCTTGCTGCATCAGTCGGCAGGCGGCCGACAGGCCCGAAGGCCCCGCGCCTACGATGACCACATCCATCTCCATGACATCGCGCTCAGCGTTTTCCACCGGGTCTCTCCTTATTCTCATAAGTGCCGTGTCTTATGAAAACACGGCCTTAATATAAAACGGTCGTTTGCTTCTGGTTGTTCTCCATGATAGGCATAATACCTTGACGAGGTCATCCCTACGATGGCCTGCCCTATATTTGTTGACGCCGCCGGGCGCCTTTCACTCGTAAGCTGCACCAGGTTTGCTAGGGTAGAGAGGTTCACGCGAGGGTTGCGTCAGGTCGCTCGTGCTCATCGAACACATGGACGACGGTCGTATCGACAAGAACGTTCAGGCGCAGGATCATGCCCGTTCGGATCGAGACTTCCTTCTCAAAGCCAAGTGAGGAAACTATGAAAGTACTGGTCGCGGTGAAACGCGTCATCGACTACAACGTCAAGATTCGCGTCAAGGCGGATCACTCCGACGTGGATCTCACCAACGTCAAGATGGCCATGAACCCCTTCTGCGAAATCGCTGTGGAAGAGGCAGTACGCTTGAAGGAGAAGGGCGTGGCGACGGAAGTGATCGCCGTGACCATCGGGCCCAAGGCCGCCCAGGAACAGCTGCGCACCGCACTCGCGCTCGGCGCCGACCGCGCGATCCAGATCGAGACCGACGAGCGGGTCGAGTCGCTCGCCGTGGCAAAGCTCCTGGCGAAGGTGGTGGAAGAAGAGCAGCCGGGGCTGGTGATCCTCGGCAAGCAGGCGATCGATACCGACAACAACCAGACCGGCCAGATGCTCGCCGCGTTGACCCACATGGGCCAGGGCACCTTCGCCTCGAAGGTGGAGATCGAGGGTGATCGCGTCAACGTCACCCGCGAGATCGACGGCGGCCTGCAGACCGTCTCGCTCGCGCTGCCGGCGATCGTCACCACGGACCTGCGCCTCAACGAGCCGCGCTATGCCAAGCTTCCGGACATCATGAAGGCGAAGAAGAAGCCGCTGGACGTCAAGACCCCGGCGGACTACGGCGTCGAGGTGGCATCACGTATCAGCCTGATCAAGGTCGAGACGCCCGCCGAGCGCAAGGGCGGCGTGAAGGTGGCTTCGGTGGACGAGCTGGTCGACAAGTTGAAGAACGAAGCCAAGGTGCTTTGATTTCCCGGCCCAGTGATCGCCTCTTTCACCCGTATTCAAGGAGTTTCTCATGAGCATTCTGGTTCTGGCCGACGTTCACGACGGTCACCTGCTTGACGCCACTGCCCACGTGGTGGCCGCCGCCCGCGCCATCGGC
>NZ_WHVL01000005.1 GCF_020622355.1 Vreelandella malpeensis
AGCTCGCCGGCGACTACACCCACGTGCTCGCCAGCGCCTCGACCACCGGCAAGAACGTGCTGCCGCGCGTGGCCGCGCTCAAGGACGTCAGCCAGCTCTCCGAGATCGTCGCGGTCGACGGCCCGGATACCTTCAAGCGCCCGATCTACGCCGGCAACGCCATCGCCACGGTGAAAAGCGACGATGCGCTCAAGGTGATGACCGTGCGTACCACGGCCTTCGACGCCGTCGGCCAGGGCGGCAGCGCCGCGATCGAGGCAGTAGACACCGTCGTCGAGAACGGCCAGTCGCAGTTTATCGGTGAGGAGCTTGCGGCCTCGGACCGTCCGGAACTGGGCGGGGCGAAGGTGGTGATCTCTGGCGGCCGCGGCATGGGCAACGGCGAGAACTTCAAGCTGCTCGACGCCATCGCCGACAAGCTCGGCGCGGCGGTCGGCGCCTCGCGGGCGGCAGTGGACGCCGGGTTCGTGCCCAACGACATGCAGGTGGGCCAAACCGGCAAGATCGTGGCGCCGGATCTGTACATCGCGGTGGGTATCTCGGGGGCGATCCAGCACCTGGCGGGGATGAAGGACTCGAAGGTGATCGTGGCGATCAACAAGGACGAGGAAGCGCCGATCTTCCAGGTGGCAGATTACGGGCTGGTGGGGGATCTGTTCGAGATCCTGCCGGCACTCGAGAGCAAGCTGTGACGTTCATCTGATTCGACCGGGAGCATGCCATGCCGAAGGATCTTGTTGAGTCTCTGACGCTGCCCGTGATCGGCTCTCCCATGTTCATCGTGTCTGGCCCTGAACTCGTCATTGCCCAGTGCCAGGCCGGTATCATCGGTGCCTTTCCCGCGCTCAACGCTCGCCCGGCCGAGGCGCTGCGCGACTGGCTCGAGCAGATCACCCGGTGCCTTGAACAGTACAACGACGACCATCCGGACACACCGGCGGCACCTTTCGCGGTGAACCAGATCGTGCACCCGACCAACGATCGCCTCGAGAACGACATGGCGCTATGTGCCGAGTACCGGGTGCCGCTGGTGATTACCAGCCTGCACGCGCCGAACCGCGTGGTCGAACAGGTGCATGCCTACGGCGGGCGAGTCTTTCACGACGTCACCACGCTGCGCCACGCCAGAAAGGCCGTCGAGGCCGGAGTGGATGGCCTGATTCTGGTTTGTCAGGGCGCCGGTGGCCACGCCGGGCGGCTCAATCCCTTCGCCTTCGTGGCGGAGGTGCGTGCTTTCTTCGATGGGCCGCTGGTGCTGGCCGGCGCGATCACGCGCGGCGAGCAGATCGCGGCGGCCCGCGCCTTGGGCGCCGACCTGGTCTACATGGGCACCCGCTTTATCGCCACTCGAGAGGCCAACGCCGAGGCGGCGTATAAGCAAATGCTGCTGGAATCCGCGGCAGGAGATATCGTCTATACGAACCTGTTTACCGGCGTACACGGCAACTATCTGCGTCAGAGCATCGAGACGGCGGGGCTTGACCCGAACGCGCTTCCCGAGGGCGACAAGAGCGCGATGCGCTATGGCTCCGGCGGCAGCAGCAAGGCGAAGGCCTGGCGGGATATCTGGGGCGCGGGCCAGGGCGTGGGGTCGATCAACTCGCTTGAAAGCGTGGCCGATGTAGTAGCCACGCTTTCAAGCGATTATCGCTTGGCGCTAGATCACTTGCGCCGGCTTTGACGAAACGCCGCGAGGCGCTGCGTGAAGTCACCCGACGCCTTGCACCGATCCTGAAGCTCGCCTTCTAGGGTCATGGTTTCGGCAAGCGAGAGCGCCTGGGCGCTTCGAAGCGCTCGCTTGGTGGCTGCCAGCGCCTGGGGCGACTGCGTGACCAGTTGACGCGCCAGTGCGTGCGCCTCGGCGACCACCGCATCGTCATCGACAACGCGATTGGCAAGACCTAGCGATCGGCAGCGCTCGGCCTCGATAGGGGTGGCCAGCACCGCCATTTCGAAAGCCTGCGCATGGCCCAGCTTGCGCACCAGGTGCCAGTTGGCGCCGCCATCCGGAATCAGGCCGATGTTGATGAATGCAAGTTTCAGGTAGGCCGAGCGCCCCATCACCACCAGGTCGCTCGCCAGTACGTAGGAGACACCGATGCCTGCCGCCGCTCCGCTGACCGCGGCGATGACGGGCTTCTCCATGGCCATCATGCTCTTCAGTGCGGGCAGGAAAAGCCGTGCCAGCCGCTCGCTGGCCGGCTGTGCGTTGGTGTTCTCGAACTCCGCCAGATCCGCCCCGGCGCAGAAGGCGCTGCCTTCGCCACGCAGGATCACACAGCGCACATCAGGATGTTCAGCCACGCTTTTCAAGGCGTCGCCGAGCGCCAGTGCTGTCGCTTCGTTCAAGGCATTGCGCACGCTCTGGCGATTAATCACCACCTCTATAACGCCGTCTTCCACGGCGCTGATGGTGACCACTTCATCGGTGCAGGACCACATGAAAAGAATCCTTAGGCAGCGTCGAGCCGGTCGCTGACGGTTTCAAGGTGGAAATCGGTATCGCCCAGGTAGTGGTCGAACATCACCAGATGCCGGGCAACGCTTGCGATAGGGCACTCGTCGGTCATGCCCATGGCACCATGCAGCTGGATCGCCTGCTCGGCAATGAAACGGGCTGATTCACCGCAGTACGCTTTGGCGGCGGCGATCCTGTAGTCACGCTCCTCACACGAGAGCGAAAGGCTAGTGGCGGCCAGAATTGTCATCGAACGCGACTGCTCCAGATGCAGGTGCATATCGACCATACGGTGCGAAAGCGTTTGAAAAGAGGCTAGCGTCTGGCCGAACTGCTTGCGCTCCTTGAGATAGGAAAGCGTCTGATCGCAGGCCGACTCCATCGCGCCTAACGCTTGGGCGCAAAGCCCGGCCCGGCCGATGGCAAGTACCTCGTCCAGTGCACCTTCCACGTTCTCGCTCAGACAGTGGTCATTGCTCAGCTCCACGTCCTGTAGTGTCAAATCGCCGGCACTCTGCTCGTCCATCGTGCGGTAGTCGAAGCCCGAGGCGCCGGCGCTAGCGGCGGGCACAACGAACAGCCCCAGCTTGCCGCTATCGAGTTTCGCCGTGATCAGTGTCGCCGCGGCCGACTCAAGGTTCATCACTAGCGTCTTCTGGCCTGTGAGGCGCCAATGGTCGTTCTCGCGGCGCGCCGTGGTGGTGATTCCCTTGGCATCGTTACGGGCGGCGACCTCTTGCCAGGCGAGCGCCAACTGATGCTCGCCGCCAAGCAGAGGATCCAGCCAGCGGGTCTGCTGCTCGGCGCTGGCCGTCAGGGCCAAAAGCTGCCCTGGCAGCACGAGTCCGAACAGGTAGGGCTGTGGTACCAGCCCGCGGCCCAGAGCCTGAAGGATGATCATCAGATCGGTGCCGTCACCATTGAGCCCGCCCACCGACTCGCTGAAGGGCATGTGCAGAAGGCCAAGCTCGGCGAAGGTCTGCCAGAGTGCGTTATCGGCACCTGCTTTAGAGTCGTTGCGCATGTGGCGGCGCTGCTCGAAGGAGACCTTATCGGCCACCAGGCGAGTCAGCGTCTCGTCGAGCATGCGTTGCTCGTCGGTCAATGCAAAATCCATGGCGCTCCCCTTACATGCCCAGAATGGTCTTGGCGACGATGCTTTTCTGTATCTCATTGGCACCGCCGTAGATCGAAAGCTTGCGCCGGTTGAAATACTGGGCGCTGGCCGCCGCGCTGGTGGCGTAGCTTTCGTCCAGTGGTTCGTCGCCGTAGAGAAACTCGGGAAAGAAAGCCACAGCGGCGGGGCCCAGCGCGCGTCGCGTCAGCTCGCTGAGCTCCTGGCGAAGTTCCGATCCGCGCACTTTCAACAGCGAGCTCTCGGCGCCGGGCGCGCCGCCATCGCGGGCGGCAGCGATCACGCGCAAATTGGTCACCTCCAGCGCCATCAGCTCGAGTTCGGCCTTGACCACGCGCTGGCGAAAGCTCGGCTGCTCGAGCAGCGGCTTACCGCGATGCTCGATACGCTTTGCCAGAGATTTCAGGTGGCGAAGTGCCTGCTTGGCATGACCAAGCCCGGCGATGCCGGTGCGCTCGTGGGTGAGCAGAAACTTGGCGCAGGTCCAGCCCTGGCCCTCGTCGCTCACCCGGTTCTCGACCGGCACGCGCACGTTGTCGAGAAACACTTCGTTGACTTCATGGGCGCCGTCGAGCGTGATGATCGGGCGCACCGTGATGCCCGGTGTCTGCATGTCGATCAGCAAGAAACTGATACCCGCCTGTTTCTTGGCAGCGGGGTCGGTGCGCACCAGACAGAACAGCATGTTGGCGTGCTGGCCCAAGGTGGTCCAGGTCTTCTGGCCGTTGACGATGTAGTGATCGTTCTCGCGTACCGCACGAGTAGTGAGGCTCGCCAGATCCGACCCGGCACCGGGTTCGGAGTAGCCCTGGCACCACCAGTCGCGGTTGTCGAGGATGCGCGGCAGGTAGCGCGCTTGCTGCTCGGCGGTACCGAACTTCATGAGTACCGGCGCCACCATGGTGACGCCGAAGGGCACGACCGTGGGGGCGTGGGCGGCGGCGCACTCTTCATCGAAGATATGGCGCTGCACCGGGCCCCAGCCCGGGCCGCCGTGTTCGACGGGCCAGTGGGCCGCTAGCCACCCCTGACGGCTCAGAAGGTTCTGCCAGCGCAGATGATCATCGGCGCGCAGGTGACGGCCAAGGCGCACGCGCTCCTGTATGTCGCCCGGAAGTGCGTCGACGAGAAACTGACGAACCTCGGTGCGAAAGCGCTGCTCCTCGGCGGTAAAGGTCAGGTTCATGGCGACTCCTGGACGGTCAGGGTGGCTTGGCGGTGCGGGCCGCCGAGCGCGCGCGGATAGCCGAGCACCTCCACGGCCAGCAGGTCGATATCGGCCGGACGGAAACACTCGCCCCGCTCGGCGATACCCAGGCTTGCGGCTTCGAGCACCGTCCGACCCGCATCGTCCGAGGCATTCTCGAGAGCGGCCTCGAGCGTGGCCAGTATGCTGTGACGGCGGCTGGCGACCACGTTGACGCGCAGTGCCTTGAGCGTCAGCGCGGCGCGCTGGTGGGTCAGCGGGTCGTCGACGTGATCGACCAGCTCATGAAAAACACCTCGATCGGCCAGAACGAGGCTCAGGCCGACGTTGGGAATATCATCCGATGCTTCTTGTAGGGTGATGCGCACGGCATCGACCGGACAGGTCTCGGTACCGGCGTTCGGGGCGATCAGACAGAGTTCGGTATGCGCATCGGGCGCGTCGAGTAGCGTCATATTGGCGCGAGAGGCGGCGTTGGAGAGCGATTCGAAGAGTGGATGCTCGCCGACGAGCGCCACACGCTCAAAGGCAGTGATGTCTTTCACACCAGTGACCAGATGCGGGCTGCGCGCCGCAAAGAAGAGGTGAATCAGGCCGGCGCGCTGGGGGGAGTCCATGCAGGCCATGAACAGTTCGCGTTCGCGCTTGAGCCCTTCATCGAGCGTTCTTGCGCTGGACGATGCTTCGATGGCCTCGACGATGCGAAAGGGCGAGAAGAGCTCCGGCGTTTCCCGCTGCAAGTGTTCCTGGGCCGCCAGAATGGCTTTCGGGTTCGCCTCTGGCGCAGGCAACTGACCGGTAACACGTGGCGTGATACGCCCGGCCAGCATATCTCGGGCGGCCTTCAACCCTGCGTCCAGAGGGGTTTTAGCCTCACTTACGCTATCGATGATGCTGGCTTCGAGCGCTTCATCGGTATTCACGAAACGCCCGCTGGTGATGATGTCCAGTGCAAGCTCGACGCCGGTCAAGCGCGGCAGGCGTTGGGTGCCGCCGGCGCCGGGTAGAAGCCCCAGCTTGACTTCGGGAAGCCCGACCCGGGTGCCCTCGAGTGCTACGCGGTAGTGGCAGGCCAGCGCCACCTCGAGCCCTCCGCCGAGGGCAGTGCCGTGCAGGGCGACGATCAGCGGTTTGGGGCAGTTTTCGAGCGCCCTGATGACATCGGGAAGTATGGGTGGCTTCGAGGGTTTGCCGAATTCACGAATGTCGGCACCGGCGATAAATGTGCGACCGTTGGCCACAAGCACCAGTACCTGGGTTTGCGGATCGGCGATACCCTCCTCGAGTGCTTCTATCAGGCCACTGCGTACGCAGTGGCCCAGTGCGTTGACAGGGGGATTGTCGATCTCGATCACGCCGATAGCATTGTGGCGTTGGTAGGAAACGGTCATGGTTCTCTCGTCTTGAATGAATGACACATGTGTTCGATCCGGGTGGTTGCAGGATAGTGGCGGTAGCGTTCTTATCGTCATTGTTTGATGGCACTCAAACGGTCTGCTGGACGGTGTGCTGCTTGCGCTGGCCAAGACGCGCAAGCAGCACAGCGGGCACCAAGGCAGCGAACGCGAGGCCTGCAAGCTCGAGTTGACTTAGCGGCACCATGCCGCCGCCGGGTAGCGCGAAGAGCAGCCCCGCCAGCAGTACCAGCGAGCGGATGACGCTCTCCTGTACCACGCCATACCCCAGTCGACCAACGCCGATCAGATAGCCCTGCATGGCAGAGGCGAACAGCACGATACCGATGAGCGCCTGAATGAAGACCGCCGCGATCAGCAGAGGCGCGCCTTGCATGATCAGTGCCGGATTGAGCACGAACAGGAAGGGAATGAAGTAGATGACGCTGCCCAGTCGCATGGCCTGCAGGCCAGTGGCCATGGGGCGGGCGCCGGCTACCGTCGCGGCGGCGAAGGCGCCGAGCGCCACTGGCGGGGTGATGAAACTCAGCATGCCCCAGTAGAGGATGAACATGTGCACTGCCATCGGGTCCAGTCCGCCGCCTTGAATCAACGCCGGTGCCAACGCCACGGCCAGGAAGATGTAGGCGGCGGTGACTGTCATGCCGATACCCAGCACGAAGCTGGTGACTGCGCCCATGATCAGCAACAGCGGCACGCTGCCTCCAGCAATGTTGATGAAATCATTGGCGATGGTGCCGGAGAGCCCAGTCATCGAAAGCGCCCCTACCAGCATGCCTACGCCGGCCAGGATCGCGATCAACTCGGCGAAGAGCTTGGCCGACGAGGAGAGCGCATCTCCCACATCCGACCAGCCCCAGCGGTTGTGCTTCGATAGTTGGTTGAGTACCAGCAGAAGCGCGGTGGCATAGAAAGGCGCGACGGCTTCGCGTTGCATCACCAGTAACATCCAGACCAGCAGGGCGAACACGAAGATGAAGTACCAGCCCTCCTTGAGGGTCTGCTTGAGCGAAGGTAGTTCGGCCGCCGGCAGGCCTTGAATCTCGTTGCGCGCGGCGTAGGCATCGATCTGGATGAAGAGCCCCAGAAAATAAAGAATCGAGGGAATCACCGCTGCCAGTGCTACCGCCGAATAAGGAATGTCGAGGAACATGGCCATCACGAAGGCGGTCGCACCCATCACCGGCGGCATCAGTACGCCGCCGGTCGAGGCGCAGGCCTCCACGCCGCCAGCAAAGGAACGGCTCATGCCGATGCGCCGCATTGCCGGGATCGACAACACCCCGGTAGTCAGCACGTTGCTGATGACACTACCGCTCATCGAACCCATCAGGCCGCTCGAGAAGATCGAGACCTTGGCCGGTCCACCTCGAACGTGGCCCAGCAAAGCAAAGGCCAGATTGATGAAGAACTTGCCGCCGCCGCTTTTCTGAAGCACCACTCCGAAGACCAGAAAGCCGATGACCAGCCCGGCGAAGGCCTGCAATGGCACGCCCATGATGCTTTCGGTACTCATGGTGTGGTACATCGCCGTCTGTTCGAGCGTCGAGGGAAATGCCTGAATCGGGCCGGGCACTTTATCCGCCACCAGCGGATAGAGCGAAAAGAGACCGGCAATGATGGCAATCGGCAAGCCCCCGGCGCGGCGAGCCGCTTCGATGATCAGTACCCAGTAGGCGTAGCTTGCGTAAACCGCAAGGGGCGGTGCCGAGAAGGCCCAGCCGCGCTCGAGAATGGGTACGGCGTTGTAGACGAAGTAGCCCCCCACGATCAGCGTGACAGCGCTGAGCACATAGTCGTACCACGGTATGGGCTGACCCAGACGGCTCACGTGCAAGGGCCAAAGCAGAAATACGAGTGGTAGCAAAAGCGCTACCACAGCGTAGTAGAACTGAGTTTCCAGTCCGGTAACGAAGGTCAAAAGCCCCGTATTGAACAGGTAGTCCAGCGTCAGCAGCATGAGGATGACCGTCACTGCGGCGGGTATCCAGCGAAGGCATGCGGGCAACTCGCGAATCTGACTGATCTTCTCTTTGAGCTGTGCCTTGCGTGCAGCAGGTGGTGTCTCGTTGGTCATGGGAGGTCCCCCCTTCAGTGGACGGGGCAGCGATCGCCCCGAACGAGTCACTCGAAGATCGGTTCGAAACCGGCATCGCGCAGTGCAGTGGCGCGCGCGTTCATCCATTCGCTGGTGAAAGCGTCGTCATCGGCGGGAGCGTTCTGCATGAACTGCTCCCAGGCTTGCATCAGCACGTTCTGGCGTTCGATCAGCAGCTCTTGGTGGGCCTGCAGCTCGTCACTCCACGCGCCGGTCTCTTCGTAGTACTCGACCACCGCATCATGAAACGGCACGACCCACTCGAGATCTTGGTACTCCAGCGCATAGCCGTTTGCACCAGGGGCGTTGTCTTTGTAGTCGTCGTAGTTGTCCTGCAGCGCCTTGATCAGGCCATAGGCGATGTTGTCGTCCAGGTCCTGGTTGGCTACCACGATGGGGTAGGGGTAGCTGGCGCTCGACAAGGGTGTGTCAGGGCCGATGTTACCGGCGCCTGCCGTCACTTCGTGTGGGCGAAAATACGGTGCGACGGCGGCCATGCGCTGCCATCCCGCCTTATCGCTCGGGTCGAGCATCGGCCAACTGATGCCGCGCGGGCTGCTGGCTAGTTGCTGGGCCGGCGGGGTCACGGTGGTCGTGAAGGACGCATCGACGTCACCGGCGATGATGCCGTCGAAGGAGCGCGCGTAACCGGGATAATCCACCCGCTCCACGTCGTCCCAGGTAAGCCCTCCAAATGCCAGATACGCCTCGGTACCCTTGTTGAGTGCGTCGTCACCTCGAATGTAGGCAATGCGCTTGCCGGCAAGGTCTGCAGGGGTCTTCACATCCAGATCTCCCGCCACCGCCAGCGATAATCCGAACGAGGCGGTGGACGTGGTGATCACGCGGATTGACTGAGGCCCCCAATCGCGGTCGGCGAACATCAGTACGCCCTCGGCCCCGTAGTAGCTTGCGATGCCGCAGGCACAGAGGTCGACGCGACCCTGCTTGAGTGGCGTCATTCGGGATACGTCGTTTTCACCCGGCAGCACGCGCACTGACGAACCGTATTCGTTTTGCAGCATGTTGCCGATGGCGACCGCCTGGGCATAGCCGCTGGAGTTGGTGCCGTAGGCCGTCCAGGCCATGGTAGCGGGTAGATCGACTTCGTCTGCTTGAGTGGAAAGGATACCGGCCAACGAGAGGGTGAGGGCGGCGGCGAGCGGGCGTTTATGGAATGAGCGCATGGGGGCTCCTGCGTTGTGCATCTAGGATTGGCGTTATAGTTTTATTTACACTTCATTACTTAATGTTCCGCTATGCGGTACGTTGTTTTGCAATATGCAATTGATAGTAGAGAAGCTTCGAGACCAATGTCAACGCCGGCGTCATTGCAGGAGAAGGGTAGGTACAGACACTCGGAAGCCAGCACGCGGCTGGCTCCATTCATATGTGTGGAGAACTACTGAAATTCGCGCCAGGCGGCGTAGGTACTAAGGAAGACGCGCCCGGTGAGCGCATCGAGGAAATCGCTCTGCTTGAGGCGGTCCATTACCGGGCCTTTCACCTCGGAAAGATGGAGCTTGACTTCGGAGTCCTTGAGGCGCGCATTGATCGCATCCAGGCTTTCCAGCGCCGAGGCATCGATGAGGTTCACCGCCGAGCAGATCAGCACCACGTGCTCGATCTCCGGGCGGCTCGCCACCAGGTTGTAGACGGTGTCCTCGAGATAGCGCGCATTGGCGAAGTAGAGACTTTCGTCGATGCGCAGGAGCGCGGCGTTCTTGGGTGCCTCTACATCGTGACGCTCGACGTTGCGAAAGTGTTCGGTATCCGGCACGCGACCGACCAGCGCGCTGTGGGGGCGACTGGTGCGGTAGAGAAACAGCGCAAGCGACAGCGTCACGCCACCGATGATGCCTGCTTCGACTCCCTCTACCAAGGTGAGCACGATGGTTAGTGCCATGGCCGCGAAGTCGCTGCGCGAGTAGCGCCAGGTCTGGCGTAGCATGGTGATGTCGACCAGGGTGAGAATCGCCACCGTGATGGTGGCCGCCAGGGTGGCGATGGGCAGGTAATGGAGCCAGCCGGTGAAGGTCAGCGTGACGAGCGCAATGCCGAGTGCTGCGAAGGCGCCCGCCGCCGGCGTCTGGGCGCCGGCATCGAAGTTGATCACCGTGCGCGAAAGCCCGCCGGTCACCGGCATGCCGCTGGTCACGCCCGCCGCCAGGTTGGCGGCACCCAGTCCCACCAGCTCCTGGTTCGGCGCAATGCGCTGGCGCCGCTTGGCAGCGAGCATCTGCCCCATGGAAACCGACTCGACGAAGCCCACCAGGCTGATCAGTAGCGCGGGTATCAGAAGCGTCTTCCAGAGCGCGACATCGAAAGACGGCAAGCTCAAGGCGGGGAGTCCGGCGGGAATATCACCCACTACGGCCACGCCCTGGTTCGTCAGCTGGAAGTGCCAGCACGCGAGCGTCGTCACACTGACGGCGAAGACGGGTCCCGCCTTGGTCAGAAGATCCGCCACCCCGTCTGGCAGGCCGAGGCGGATGAACGAACGCTTGCCGAAGCGGCGCATGCCGACCAGAAAGAGCAGCGTGCCCGCGCCGATCACGAGGGTATAGACGTTGCTTGAAGCCAGGTTCGGCACCAGCGTCATGACCCGCTCGACCAGGGTGAAACCGCTGCTGTCGATGCCCAGAAGGCTCCCGAGCTGGCTCGCCGCGATCAGGATGCCCGACGCCGTCAAGAAACCGGAGATGACCGGGTGACTCAGAAAATTGCTGAAGAACCCCATCCGCGCAAGTCCCATGCCGACCAGCATCAGCCCGGAGAGCAACGACAGCACCAGCGCCGCCTCCAGGTAGAGCGCCGAGCCCGGCTCGGCTACCGCACTCAGCGCCGCGCCGGTCATCAATGCGATGATCGCTACCGGCCCCACGGCCAGCGTCTGGCTGGTGCCCATCAAGGTGTACAGAAGCTGGGGCAGGATGCTCGCGTAAAGCCCCACCACGGCGGGCAGGCCCGCCAGCAGCGCGTAGGCCAGCGACTGTGGAATCACCATGATGGTGACGATCAGCCCGGCCAGCGCATCGGCGCCGAGCAGCCGACGGTGGTAGTGGGGTAGCCAGGTGAGGATGGGAAAGTAGTGCTTCAACATGGTGTCCAGACGTCGGCGTTCGAGCGGAAGTCGCACGCCCTATACTAGCGCGTTCACGCAAGGCTTAGCGTGTCTGGTTGAAAATAACGCCCGTCCTTCGTCCAAAGTGCAATTTGCTCGCCGCGCGCGACGCGGTAATCTGGCTTTGCTACCCACGCTTGCAATACGCGTTTCACCAATGACACGACAATAAAGGTGCACGCCATGTGGCGATTGACGATTCTGGTGCCCTTGGCACTGTTGGGGGCTTGCCTCCCTCTGCTGGCGAGTGGCTGGGTGTATTCGGCGTTGGGCTTGGCCTTTCTGGCCGGGGGGCTGACCTGCGCTTGGCTTTACCGCGAGGTCTACGAGAGCGCGAGCGTTGAGGGCTCGTGGCGTCCGGGGTTCAAATCGCTCGCCGATTACGCCTCGCTCAAGGCCATGGCCTATCGCTTGATGGGGCGGGCAAGCCGTACGGCGATCGCCTCCGCCGAGGTATCGCACCACGCCGATGCCATGGATCGGCGCCTGCAAGATCAAAAGCGCAGCACTCGGGAAGCCGCCGCCAGCATGGCCGAGGTGGCCACCGCGATCAGCCAGGTCAGCGCCAGCGCCACTCAGGTTGCAGCACTGGCCGAGCGGGCCGGGCGCTCCAGCCACCAGAACCATGCAAGCCTTGCTGAAATTGTCGAGGAGATGAACGGCGTGACCCAGCGCTCCGGCGAGGCGCTGGCACTTCTTTCGTCACTCAACGAGCGCATCGACCGGGTGCGTAACGTCACCTCGGTGATCGATGAGATCGCCGAGCAGACGCACCTGCTATCGCTCAACGCCTCGATCGAGGCGGCGCGTGCCGGGGAGTACGGGCGCGGCTTTGCGGTCGTGGCAGGCGAGGTGCGAAACCTGGCGCAGAAGACGTCCCAGGCCACGGCGAGCGTGGAGACGCTGGTCGGTGACATGCACAGAAGCGCTCACGAGGTCGTGGCGACTATGACGGATCTGATGACCCGTATCGGCGAGCGCGCCACCGGAATGCGCGCGGTGGGCGAAGGGCTTTCGACGATCACCCAGGAGTTCGACGAGGTGAACCGCGAGATCGGCGGCGTTGCCGAGGCCATGATCAGCACGCGAGCTCACAGTCAGACCGTCAGCGCGATACTCGTTCGTCTCGAGCAGGACGTGGACGAGGGCCATCACCGCATGCATGATCTCGCCTTTCGGGCGCGGGATCTGATGGAAGCGGCCGAAGGTACGGATGGGGAGCTCGCCCAGCAGCGCCTTGAAGGGCGTCACCAGGTGGTGTACAAGGCCGCGCGCGAAACCGCGAATCGACTCCAGGCGCTGTTCGAGAAGGCCATCAGCGAGGGCGAGCTGTCACGTCAGGCGCTGTTTCACCCCGAATATCTGCCCATCGCGGGTACCCAGCCGCCGCTTTATCGTACCGGTTTCGACAGGTTCACTGATCAAAACTTCCCCGCGCTTCAGGAGCCCCTGCTCGAGAAGCTGTCGCTCGCCTACGCGATCGCCTGCGATCGCAATGGCTACGTGCCGACCCATAACCAGGCCGTGAGCCGGACACCGACCGGCGATCTCGAGCACGACCTCGCGTACTGTCGCAGCAAGCGCATCTTCGATGACGCGACAGGCAGCCGCTGCGGCGCCCATACCCAGGCGCTGCTGCTGCAGACCTACAAGCGCGATACCGGCGAGGTGATGCACGACTTGTCGGTGCCGATCTTCATCGGCGGCGAGCACTGGGGCGGCTTTCGCATCGGCTATCGACCCGAGACGACATTGCAGTCGTCGGCACGCTACGTGTCTATCGAAACCGACGAGACCACGGCGCTAGCCCGCCTGGCGCGGGCGTGATCGCCAGGAGGACCAGGAGTAAAGGCCAAGGCCTGCCCAGATCATGACGAAGGTAACGAGCTGAATGCTGCCCAGCGGCTCCCCGAAGACCACCAGCGCGATCAGGAACTGCAAGGTCGGGTTGATGTACATGAGAAACCCGAGAGTCGACAGGCGAAGCCTGCGAGCAGCGCCGGCGAAGGCCAGAAGCGGCAGAGCGGTGGCGACGCCGCAGCTCGCCAGCAGGACGCTCGTCGGCAGGTCCTGCAGAAAGTGCGACGCGCCTTGGGCGCTGATAAAGCCAAGGGCCAGCAGCGCCAGCGGCAGCAGCACCAAGGTCTCCACGAAGAGTCCCGACAAGCCATCCAACGCGACCTGCTTGCGAAAAAGCCCGTAGCTGCCGAAGCTCAGCGCCAGCAGCAGGCTGATCCAGGGCAGCTCGCCGAGGGTCAGAAGCTGGATCAGAATGGCCACGCTTGCAAGCCCGAGTGCGGCGAGCTGCGGCTTGGCCATCGTCTCGCGCAGCACCAGCACCCCGAGCGCTACGTTGATCAAGGGCGTCAGGAAGTAGCCCAGGCTCGCTTGCAGTACCTGGCGGCTTTCCACCGCGTAGATATAGAGCCCCCAGTTGACCCCGATAAGCACCGCACAGACCAGCACCCGCCCGAGCCGTTTCGGCGCTTTCAAGGCATTAGTCACCGGCGCCCAGCGCTTGAGCAGCGTGATCACGCCGACGAGGAAGACGCAGGACCAGAGGATACGGTGGATCAGCACCTCGAAGGCAGGCACGCCGTCGAACAGCGCGAAGTAGAGGGGAAAGCAGCCCCACATCAGGTAGGCGGTCAGCCCGAAGGTGACGCCCTTGGCGACTTCCGGATCGCGAGACGGGAACGAGAGCATGACGGCCTCATTATCAAAAAATGCTAATCTAGCACACAACGTCAACATACACCGGTAGAGCGAAAAGGAGACACGGCATGGCCGAGTTGAAGACGAGCCTCATTCAGTGCGACCTGCGCTGGGAGGACCCCCGGGCCAATCACGCGCACCTGGAAACGCTGCTCGGCGAGCTCGACGGGCGCGATACCGACCTCATCGTGCTGCCGGAGATGTTCGCCACCGGTTTCACCATGAACTCGCGCGAAATGGCCCAGCCCATGGCGCAGAGCGAAAGCGTTGCCTGGCTCTTGGAGCAGGCGAAGGCGCGCGGCTGCGTGATGACCGGGAGCGTGGCGATCGTCGATGGGTGCGAGTACTACAATCGCCTGATCTGGGCGACGCCCGAGGGCGAGGTCATCCACTACGACAAGCGCCACCTGTTTCGCATGGCCGGCGAGCACGAGCGCTACGGCATGGGCCAGGAGCGGCGCATCGTTGAGCTCAACGGGTTCAGAATCCTGCTCAGCGTCTGCTACGACCTGCGCTTCCCGGTCTGGATGCGCCAGCAGCCCGCCGAGGGGGAGCACTTCGAGTACGACGCCATCCTGTGCGTAGCCAATTGGCCCGCCGCCCGTCGCCAGCCCTGGCGAACGCTTCTGCAGGCGCGCGCGGTGGAGAACCTGGCCTACGTGGTCGGCGTGAACCGGGTGGGCGAGGACGCCAAGGGGCTTGGCTACAGCGGCGACTCGCTGCTGGTCGATTTCAAGGGCGAGCCCTTGATCGATCGCCCCGCGAACGAGGCCTTCATCGCCACCGGCGTGCTCGACAAGGCCGAGCTCGACGCCTTTCGCGAGAAGTTTCCCGCCTGGCAGGACGCGGACCGCTTCACCCTCGTGCCGGGGGTGGGCCACTGATGCGCCTGGACCGTTTTCTGAGCGAAACCACGCCGCTCACGCGAAGCCTCGCCAAGCGTGCCTTGAAGGGCGGCAAGGTCACCGTCAACGGGGTCGCGGTCAAGCAGGCCGCGACCCATGTGGTCATGGAGGATGAGGTACGGTTCAACGGCGAGCGCCTGGCTCTGGTCGGGCTGCGCTACGTGATGCTGCACAAGCCTGCCGACGTGGAGTGCACCGCGCGACGCGGGCTTTATCCGCGGGCGATCGATTTGATCGATTTGCCCAAGGCCGAGCGCCTGCAGCCGGTAGGGCGCCTCGATGTCGACACCACCGGGCTCTTGTTGTTGACCGATGATGGTCAGTGGTCGCACCGGGTGACCTCGCCGCGCCATCGCTGCGACAAGGTTTACCTCGCCGAGCTGGCCGAGCCGCTGGAAGGCGCGGCCGCCGAGCGCGCCGAGGCGCAGGTGCGCGAGGGCATCCTGCTCGAGGACGACGACACGCCGACCGCGCCGGCCACCCTCGAACTGCTCACGCCCACACAAGCCAAGCTGACCTTGACCGAAGGGCGCTACCATCAGGTCAAGCGCATGTTCGGCGCGCTCGGCAACCGGGTGGTCGCGCTGCATCGCCATTCGATCGGTTCCATTGCGCTGCCCGACACCCTGGCACCGGGCGAGTGGCGCGAGCTCAGCGCCGAGGAAATTGCCCGCTTCTAGCGAGCGAGTTGCCACGATCATGATTTATACCGTTATCTTGCTTTCAAGCCCCTTCATTTCGAAGGGGCTTTTCGTCTTGACGTCATCAGGCGACGACAGAGGTGAGGTGGGCGGCGTCGATCAGCGCGCGGGTATAGGCATGGCGAGGTGAGGAGAGGACCTCGAGGCAGTCGCCGTGCTCGACGACCTCGCCCTCCTTGAGCACCATGACCCGGTGAGCCATGGCGCGTACCACCGCCAGGTCGTGGCTGATGAACAGATAGCTCAGCCGTCGCCTGGCCTGTACGTCGCGCAGCAGGGCGATCAGCTGCTTTTGCACGGTGCGATCCAGCGCCGAGGTCGGCTCATCGAGCACCAGAAGCTCGGGTTCCAGGATCAGCGCCCGGGCCACGGCAATGCGCTGGCGCTGACCGCCGGAGAACTCGTGCGGATAGCGTGCCGCGCAGCTTACAGGCAGGCCGACCTCCATGAGCGTCTGATGAACCCGGGTGCTCACATCGGCGGCGTCGAGCTCAGGGTGGTGAAAGCGCAGGCCTTCGCTGACGATATCGAACACCGACATGCGCGGCGAGAGTGCCCCGTACGGGTCCTGGAACACCATTTGGAAGCGGTGTCGCTGGCGGCGCAGCGCGTTGCCGGAAAGCGTGCCGAGCGGCGTATGACCCAGGGTGATGCCGCCTTGGCTCGGCACCAGGCGCATGATCGCCGAGGCCAGCGTCGTCTTGCCGGAGCCGGATTCGCCGACGATACCCAGCGTCTCGCCCGGGGCGATGGTCAGGTCCATCGGTTTCACCGCCTCAATGGGTGGCGGCGGGCGTTTGAACAGCCCGCTGCGGGGGCGCGGGAAGCTCACTGCGAGCCGCTGCGCGCTTAGAAGCGGTTGCGCATCCGTGACCGGCGCCGGCCGACCCTCGGGTTCGGCGGCGATCAGCGCCTTGGTGTAATCGCTTTGCGGGTGCGCGAAGATCTGCTCGACGGGGCCGATCTCTTCGATACGGCCCGCCCGCATGACGCACACCCGCTCGGCGAAGCGGCGCACCAGGTTCAGGTCGTGGCTGATGAACAGCATTCCCATGCCGCGGGTGTCGCGAAGCTCACGGAGCAGCGCCAAGATCTCCTGCTGAACAGTGACGTCGAGCGCGGTGGTCGGCTCGTCGGCGATCAGAAAGGCCGGGTTGTTGGCGATCGCCATGGCGATCATCACCCGCTGGCGCTGGCCGCCGGAGAGCTGGTGCGGCCAGGCGTCAAGGAGCTCGTCGACTCGCGGCAGCTTGACCTGTTCGAGCAGCTCGCGGGCGCGGCGGCGCGCGGCGTGACCGCGAAGCCCTTGGTGCAGGCGCAGGGTTTCGCCGATCTGCCTGCCGATTCGGTGCAGCGGGTTGAGCGAGGTCATCGGCTCCTGGAAGACGAAGCCGACCCGATTGCCGCGTAGCGCGTTCCACTCGCGCTTGTCAAGGCTGGATAGCGAGGTGCCCTCGAGCCAGCGTCCGCCACTCACCTCGGCGTTGCCTGGCAGCAGATCGATTGCTCCCAGGGCGGAAACCGACTTGCCGGAGCCCGACTCGCCGACGATCGCCAGGGTCTCGCCGCGTGCCACGCTCAGCGAAAGCGAGGTCACCACCGGCTGCCCGTCGAAGGCGACGCCAAAGTCATCGAGGCGAAAAAGCGGCTCAGGCATGCGAGGCTCCCGGGGTCGGTGCGGTGGCGGCATTCACGTGGCGCGGATCAAAAGCGTCGCGCAGCCCTTCGCCGATGAACACCAGCAGCGACAGCATGATCGCCAGTGTCATGAATGCGGTGATGCCGAGCCAGGGCGCGTGCAGATTGTTCTTGCCCTGGGCGGCGAGCTCGCCCAGCGACGGCGAGCCCGGCGGCAGGCCGAAGCCGAGAAAATCGAGCGCAGTCAGCGTGCCGATGGCCCCGGTGAACAGAAACGGAATGAAGGTCAGCGTCGCCACCATGGCGTTGGGCAGCACGTGGCGCCACATGATCAGCCGTGACGGCAGGCCCATGGCCCTGGCGGCGCGCACGTACTCCAGGTTGCGCGCGCGCAGAAACTCGGCGCGCACGATGTCCACGAGCCCCAGCCAGGAGAACAGCAGCATGATGCCCAGAAGCCACCAGAACCCCGGCTGCACGAAGCTCGCCAGGATGATCAGCAGAAACAGCACGGGAAGCCCCGACCAGATCTCGGTGACGCGCTGGCCGATCAGGTCCACCTTGCCGCCGAAGTAGCCCTGCACGCCGCCGGCCAGCACGCCGGTGACGATGGAGCCGGCGGTCAATACCAGAGCGAAGGCCACCGACAGGCGAAAGCCGTAGATCACCCGGGCCAGCACGTCGCGGCCCTGGTCGTCGGTGCCAAGCCAATGGCGGGTATCCGGCAGGGCGGGTGACGGGCGGCTCATCTGCATGTCCAGCGTCTGGTAGGAGAAGCGGATCGGTGGCCAAAGTGCCCAGCCGTTCTCCTCGATCTGCTCCTGGATGAACGGGTCCAGGTAGTCGGTTCGGGTAGGCAGGAAACCGCCGAACTCGGTTTCCGGGTAGTCCACCAGCAGCGGTGCGTACCACTGGCCGTCGTAGTGCAGCACGAGCGGCTTGTCGTTGGCGACGAGTTCCGCCGCAAGGCTTACCAGAAACAGCATGGCGAACAGCCACAGCGATACCCGAGCGCGGCGGTTGGCCTTGAAGGCGTTCAGGCGGCGCCGGGTGATCGGCGAAAGGCGAAGGGCGGCCATGTCACGACTCCCGGGTAGCAAAGTCGATGCGGGGGTCGACCCACACGTAGGTGAGATCCGAGACGAGCTTGAGGATCAGCCCGATCACGGTATAGAGAAACAGCGTGCCGAAGATCACAGGGTAGTCGCGCTGCATCACCGCCTCGAAGCCGAGAAGGCCGAGCCCGTCCAGCGAAAAGATCACTTCGATCAGCAGCGCCCCGGTGAAGAAGATGCCGATCATCGCCGCCGGTAGCCCGGCAATGATGATCAGCATGGCGTTGCGGAACACGTGCCCGTAAAGGATGCGGTTTTCGCTTGCGCCCTTGGCGCGAGCGGTGAGCACGTACTGCTTGTGGATCTCGTCCAGAAAGCTGTTCTTGGTCAGCATGGTCAGCGTGGCGAAGCTGCCGATGGCCGCCGCGGCGACCGGCAGGGTGATATGCCAGAAGTAATCCTTGATCTTGCCGAGAAGCGAAAGCTCGGCGAAGTCCGGCGAGGTGAGCCCGCGAAGCGGAAACCAGTCCAGGTAGCTTCCGCCGGCGAACAGCACGATCAGCAGGATGGCGAACAGAAAGCCGGGAATGGCGTAG
This sequence comes from Vreelandella malpeensis, assembly GCF_020622355.1. GTDB lineage: Bacteria > Pseudomonadota > Gammaproteobacteria > Pseudomonadales > Halomonadaceae > Vreelandella > Vreelandella malpeensis. The sequence continues at coordinate 19,048 of NZ_WHVL01000005.1, forward strand.
CCGACGATCACCAGCCCCGAGCTCCAGACGTCGAACCGCGAGCCGTGGCGCAGCGCCTTGCGGATGCCCAGCGGAATCGAGATCAGATAGACCAGTAGCGTTGTCCAGAGCCCGAGCGAGATCGATACCGGCAGCCGCTCGATCATCAAATCGATCACCGGACGGTCGCGAAAGAAGCTGGTGCCGAAATCCAGGCGCAGGTAGTCGCCCATCATGGTCAGGAAGCGCTCGTGGGCGGGCTTGTCGAAGCCGAACTGCTGCTCGAGCTGGGCGATGAAGCGCGGGTCGATGCCGCGGGCCCCGCGCGAGTCGTCGTTGACCTGGATGTCCGCGCCGCCCATGTCCAGGCGCGTGCTGGCCATGGCGTCGGCGCCTTCGAAGCGTGCCAGCATCTGGTCGATCGGCCCGCCCGGGGCGGCCTGCACGATCATGAAGTTGAGCAGCATGATGCCCAGCAGTGTCGGGATCATCAACAGCAGTCGGCGTAGGGTATAGCGGGCCACGGTGAACTCCAGTCAGTAGGGCGAAGGCCCGGTCAACGGCGCCGCTCGAGCTCGGCTTCGCGCTCGGCGTCCACCCACCAGGCGTCCAGATCCATGGCGTAGGCGGGGAAGGGTTCCGGGTACCCGAACTTGTCCCACACGGCAATGCGCGTCTCGCCGGAGTGGTAGTGGGGAATGGCGTAGAAGCCCCAGCGCAACACCCGATCCAGTGCTCGGGTCGCGGTGTCCAGGGCCTCGCGGTCCTCGGCGCGGATGATGTGATCGACCAGGTCGTCCACCGCTGCGCTTTTCAGGGCCATGCGGTTGCGGCTCTGAGGCGTGTCGGCCGCCGCGCTCGTCCAGTAGTCGCGCTGCTCGTTGCCGGGGTTGTTCGACTGCGGGTAGTGGCTGATCACGATGTCGTAGTCATAGTCACGCACTCGGTTGAGGTACTGGTTGATGTTGACGATGCGCATGGACGTATCGATGCCAAGCCGTGCCATGTTCCTGAGCATGGGTTGCACCACCCGCTCCATCGCCGCGTCGTACATCAACACCTCGAGGCGCAGCGGGCGGCCGGTGTCGGCATGGATCAACTCGCCTTCCTCGATCTCGTAGCCTGCGTCGTGTAAAAGCGCCAAGGCGCGGCGCAGGCGCTCGCGCAGATTCTCGGGCTCGGCGATCGGCAGGGGATCGGTGAACAGCCGCTCCGAGTGAAAGGCGTCGAGTAGCTCCTCGCGGTGCGGCTCGAGCAGCGCCAGCTCCTCTTCGGAAGGTACTCCTCGGGCTTGCATCTCGGAGTTCTGGAAATAGCTCTCGGTGCGCGAGTAGGCGCCGTAGAAGATATTGGTGTTAAGCCACGGGAAGTCGAAGGTGAGCGAGAGCGCCTCGCGTACCCGGGCGTCCTGGAATTTCGTCTTTTGCAGGTTGAAGACGAAGGCTTGCATCAGCGATGGGTTCACGTCGGGCACGGTGATGCGCTCGATCAGCCCCTCCCGGTAGGCAGGGAAGTCGTAGCCGATCGCCCAGGTGGCGGCGCGAGCATCCTCACGAAAGTCGATGAGTCCCGCCTTGAAGGCCTCCCAGGCGATGTCCCGGTCGCGGTAGTAATCGAAGATCACGCGGTCGATGTTGAAGCGCCCGACGTTGACCGGCAGATCCTTCCCCCAGTAGTTCTCGTCGCGCGCGTAGACGATGCGTCGGCCCGGGTCCACCTCGGCGATCTTGTAGGGGCCAGAACCCGGATGGGCGGCGAGGGTGGGCGAGCCGAAGTCTCGCGGCTCCCAGTAGTGGCGCGGCAGGATCGGCAGCTGGGTGACGATCAGCGGCAGCTCCCGGGAGGTGGTGTCGCTGAACTCGAAGCGCACCTGATGCTCGCTCTGCGCGATCACCTGGGAAACCCCGGCATAGTAGCTTGCGTAGAACGGACTGCCCTGCTCGCGCAAGAGGTCGAAGGAGAACACCACGTCGTAGGCGGTCAGCGGCTCGCCGTCCTGGAAGCGCGCCTCCGGACGCAGGTCGAACTCGATCCATTCACGGTCCGGGTCCAGGCGTACGCCTTCGGCGACCAGCCCGTAGAGGCTGAAGGGCTCGCCGGGGTTACTCGCCATCAGCGTGTCGTAGATCCGGCCGATGCCCGTGGCGGGGGTGCCGCGAATGATGAACGGGTTGGTCGAGTCGAAGCTCGATCCCACGGCGGTCTGGATCATGCTGCCCCCCTTGGGGGCCTGCGGGTTGACGTGGGGAAAGTAGGCGAACCCGTCGGGAAGCTCGGGGCTGTCATAGAGCGACAGGGCGTGGACGGTCTCTACCGGGCCGCTGGCGGGCTCCTCCATGAGCGATTGCACGACGCTCTCGTCGCTTGCCGCCACCGGCAGGGAGAGCGCGCCGAGGGTCAGCAGCAGCGCACGCAAGGTATTCACAAACGCCACACCGCTTTTCATGAAGGATGTCCTGTCGTTGCCAAGAGGCCATCACACCCGCGCGATGGCCAAAGGATGAATGCTCCTCAGCGCGCCGTGAGCGCCAGAAGCTGCCCGGGGGTGAGTGCACCGGGGCGGTCTAGCGCATTCCAGCGAATAAGATCGCGCTGGTCAAGGTTATATCGTGCGGCGATAGCGGAAAGGCTGTCGCCGCTTTCGACGCGGTGGACCGCCGGCGTGTCCGTCGAGGCCAGCACGGCATCGGTGCTCTGCGAGAGTTCGGCGATCAGTTCGCTGTCCGCGGACTCTGGCACCAGCAGCGTTTGGCCATTGCGCGGCCCGGCCTGGGCGCCGAGCAGGCCGGGATTGAGCTCGGCCAGGGTCTGCTGGCTGACGTCGAGAAGCTGCGAGGCCTCGGCCAGGCTCAGCGGGTTCTCGAGCTGGATCTTGGCGAAGGCCGGCGTGGCCTGGATGTCCGGAAGCTCCACCCCGTAACGCTCGGGATTCTGGATGATAGTGGCGATCGCCTTGAGCTTGGGCACGTACTGCATGGTTTCCGACGGCAGCGACAGATCCCAGTAGCTGCCGTCGAGCCCCTGGCTCTGGGCGCTGCGCAGGGCCTTGTTGACGGTACCGGCGCCGGCGTTGTAGGCAGCCAATGAGAGCATGATGTCGCCTTGGTACCACTCGGCGGCCTGGGACTCGAGGTAGTCGAGCGCCGCCTGGGTCGAGGTGACAACGTCCAGGCGCCCATCGTAGCTCTGGTTGCGCACCAGCCCCAGGGCGTCACCGGTGCCGGGCATGAACTGCCAAAGCCCCGCCGCGCCGCGATGGCTCTTGGCACTGGGGTCGAAGGAGCTTTCCACGAAGGGGATCAGCGCGATCTCGCCGGGCAGGCCGCGCTCGCTGACCTGCTCGCTGATCCAGGCAAGCCAGGGCGTGGCCCGCCGGGTGATCTCAACGATGTTCTGCGGACGGGCGCGGTAGTGCTCGATCCATTCGTCGACCCGCGCCTGTGCCTCCAGCGGCAGGGTGATTTCCTGCCACTGGAAGCTCTGGCGCATCACGCTCCAGACGTCTTGGGGCTCGAGGCTCAACGAGTCCCAGAAGTGACCGTGGTAAGCGTCGAGACGCGGCGCCCGGGCTTGCTCTTCGCGCGGCGAGGGCAGGGGTGTCGTGGTGTTGGAGGAGACGTTGAAACTGCCGAGCGTGCCGGGGGAGGCTTCGGAGTTCGCGGCGGCGGCCATCAAGAGGCCCATGATCACGGTGCTGCCGGCGCTCAACAGAAAGCGCTGGCGGATCGTACGATAGGTCATAGTCGGTCTTTTGGCTAAAGGCGTTAGAAACGGTTCTTCCATTCGCGCAACGTCGTGAACGTCGCCAGGTCGTCACCATTCGGGCCTTGTGTACCTGCGCTGCGGCGCACGCTGTCGGTGGCCAGGCGCAAGTAAGGGTTGATCTTGAGTTCGCGCCCGATGGTGCTGGGAAGCGTGGGGCGATCCATCGCGCGCGCTTTGTCGCATTCGTTGCGGACATGAGGGAGGGCGGCATTGTCCGGGTCTGCCGCCTGAGCGAAGGCCAGATTGGCCTGAGTGTATTCGTGTCCCGCGAACACCAGGGTGTCCTCGGGGAGGCGCGCCAGGGTGTTCAGAGAGTCGAGCATCTGGGCGGGCTCGCCTTCGAACAGGCGACCGCAGCCGGCGCTGAACAGAGTATCTCCGCAGAACAGCAGCGCCGGAATGCCGGCGGCGAAGTAGCTGACGTGATCGAGGGTATGGCCGGGGGTGGCGATCACCTCGAACAGACGCCCCATCACGCGGATCTCGTCGCCCTGATCGACGGTCTGGTCGAGGCCTTCGATAGTCGGGTTGTTCGGGCCGATCACGTGGGCCCCGTAGCGCTTCTTGAGCTCCTCGATACCGCCGGTATGATCACCGTGGTGGTGGGTGATCAGGATCGTGGCGAGCGTCAGGCCTTCGCGCTCGAGAAGCTCGATGACCGGTGCCGCCTCGCCGGGGTCCACCACGCAAACGTTTTGGCTGGTATCCTGTCTCAGCAACCAAATATAGTTGTCACTCAGCGCGGGAATCGGTGTCACGCTCATCATGGGCGAGATCCTTTAACGTTCAGACAACGCTGCTGCGTGGGTCTTGGACGACCCTCAGCGGTCGAAAAAAGTCGCTACTTTGGAGGCAAGCGCAGTTCATGTCAAATTCCCCGACGGCGGCGATGCTCGCCCGATGCATTACCCAAAGCCAAGCTTACTGGCAGTCACCGGCGGGGCGTTCGCTGTGGGAAGTGCAACGTGCCTGCCTGGGCCCGGTGGTGGAAAACCGCCGTGGCCAGCACGGCCTGGAGATGGGCATGGGGCGCTCGCTGCTCGGCCCCTCCGCCATTCCCCACCGCATTCGCTGGGCGCCGAGCGAGGCGCTGGCGGAGTCCGCCTCCACGCTGGTGTGCCCGCCGGATCGTTTCGCGCTGCCCGACCGTTGCCTCGACACCGTGGTGATCCATCACTGGCTCGAACAGTTGCCGGATGCCCACTTCACGCTGCAGGAGGCCGCCCGGGTCACCAGCGATCACGGCGTGCTGGTGCTGTTCGGCTTCAACCCGCTGAGCGTGGGCGGGCTCGTGAAGCGCTGGCGCAAGCCCGGCGCGACGTTTCCCTTCGCAGGGCGCTGGATGAGCGTCAACCGCCTGCGCGACTGGCTGGCGTTTGTGGATTTCGAGGTGGAGCGCGTAGACTACTGCTGTTTTCGCGGCCGCATGAATGCTCCCTGTGGCGAGCACTGGGAAGCCCTCGGACGGCGCCATAACTTGCCGCTAGGGCAGAGCTACATGATCAAGGCACGCCGCCGCGAGCGGGGGGCGCCGATCGAACGCATCCGCTTCGGACTGCCCGCCAAGGTTTCCCCTTCGTCGCTGGGCGCCACGCGTCGCCATGCGCCGGTAAAATCCGTCGAGTCGTCATCCCGTCTAGTGAAGGAAAATCAGCGTGACTAAGCAGGACAATCAGCCCCATGTCGTGGTCTATACCGATGGCGCCTGTCGTGGAAATCCCGGGCCCGGAGGCTGGGGAGTGGTCCTGTCGAGCGGCCCGCACGAGAAGAAGCTCAAGGGGTTTGAGCCGCAGACCACCAACAACCGCATGGAGTTGATGGCCGCCATCATGGCGCTTCGCGCGCTCACGAAATCTTGCCATGTTGAGCTTTGGACCGACTCCCAGTATGTGCGTCAGGGCATCACCCAGTGGATTCACAACTGGGTAAAGCGGGGCTGGATGACCGCCGCCAAGCAGCCGGTCAAGAACGCCGAGCTCTGGAAGGCGCTGTATGAGCAGACCCACCGCCACCGCGTCGAGTGGCACTGGGTGAAAGGGCATAGCGGCCACCCCGGCAACGAGAAGGCCGATACGCTGGCCAACGAAGCAATCGACGACCAGAAAAGGAGCACGCCATGCGCCAAGTAATCCTCGATACGGAAACGACCGGCATCGAACCCAAGGACGGTCACCGCATGGTGGAGATCGGGGCCGTCGAGATGATCAACCGCCGCTTTACCGGACGCACCTATCACCAATACATCAATCCCGAGCGGCACATCGATGCCGAGGTGGTGGCGGTTCACGGCATCGACGATGCGCGGGTGGCCAACGAGCCGGTGTTCGCCGCGATCGCCGACGAGTTCTGGGCGTTCATCGAAGGCGCGGAGCTGGTCATCCACAACGCGCCGTTCGACGTAGGGTTCATCGACCATGAGCTGAACCTGGCCAACAAGAAGCGCCACGGCCCGGTGCTGGGGCCGGTGCGCGATCACTGCCGCGTGCTGGATACACTGACCATGGCGCGGCAGATGCATCCAGGCCAGCGCAACAGCCTCGATGCCCTGTGCAAGCGCTACGACATCGACAATGGCCACCGCGTGCTGCACGGCGCCTTGCTCGACGCCGAAATCCTCGCCGACGTCTACCTGGCAATGACCGGCGGACAGACGGCGCTGAGCCTCGATGCGGAAGCCTCGGCCGAGCGCGAACAGAGCGCCCAGGCAAGTGAAGGCATGGCGATTCGGCGTCTGGTGCTGACGCCTGGGCAGCTTCGTGTCATCCGCCCGAACAGCGCGGAAGAAGCAGCGCACAGCGCCAAGTGCCAGACGCACCAGCTGCGCTGGCACGAAGGCGAGACGAACGATGCTTAGGCGCGAGATACCCAGCGGCGTGCGTGAAGGGCGGGTGATTCGACTGGCCCGCGGTCGGCTGGCGCCAGGGCTTGCGACCGAGGAGGGCATGCTCACTCCGCTGCAGCCGAATCAAGCCTGGAGTGCTGCGTTCGAGCCGCTTTGCTACTGGCAGGACGAGCCGGTGGCGCTGTCGATCGAAGCCGACTTCGAGGAGCACTGGCTTGAAGGGCGCGCCTGGCTCGATCAGCTCTCGAGCACCTGGTTCAGCCTGCTTTCGACCGCGTTGCAGGTGGGAGCCTGGCTCGAGAATCACCGCTTCTGCGGGCGCTGCGGCGCACAGGCAACGCGCTTGTCCGCGGAGTTCGCCATGCACTGCCACGCCTGCGGGCATCGCAACTACCCGCGCATTTCGCCGTGCATCATAACGCTGGTGACCCATGGTGACGCGATGCTTCTCGCCCGCAGCCCTCGTTTTCCGCCGGGGCGTTACTCGACGCTTGCCGGCTTCATCGAGCCTGGCGAGTCCGCCGAGGAAGCGGTGCATCGTGAAGTATTCGAGGAGGTGGGGGTTCACGTCGACAACCTGCGCTATCACCAGAGCCAGGCGTGGCCGTTTCCCCATTCGCTGATGCTGGGGTATTTCGCCGAGGCCACGACGCGGCGCATCGTCATCGACGGCGTCGAGATCAGCGACGCCGCCTGGTTCTCGCCGCGCACATTACCGTCGCTGCCGCCGACCTACTCGATTTCGCGAGATTTGATCGAGACGCACCTGGCGCGCGTTCGCTAGGAGGTTTTCGCTAGCCGGTTATCGGTATCATTCGCCGGGGAAGAGGCTGGTGAGCTTGGTGGCCAGCATGATGTTGCCGGTAGCCTTGAGCTTGCCGGTCATGAAGGCGGTCATGCCGTTGACCTCGCCGTTCATTATGCCCTTCAGGGTTTCGGTGCTGGTGCTGAGTGTGACCGAGGGGTCGTCGTGCTCGCCCTGCTGGATGTCCAGGGTGCCATCCTGGACGTGAAGGTAGTGGCTCTGCTCGTCGGAGAAGTGGAACTGGAACACATCGTCCATTCCCTTGGCGGCCTCGGGGTCGAAGCGGCGCTTGAGCTTGTCGAAGGTGGTCGTGGACATCGTGCATTTCCTGTGCGTATTCGTGTGAAGGCATTGCGTACCTGCTCACTGTGAGATGAGAGCGAACGTACGCCTTGGCAGACTATTTAAAACGTTCTTCTTAGGCAAGCGTCGCGACAGGCAGAGCCTTCGCGACATGCCGACAACTGCAAAAGGAGAGTGCAGATGAGTGAATGGATCGTCCATATAGGCACCTTCCTGATTCAGAGCCTCATTCTGACGGTACTGCTAGTACTGGCGGGACTGGTGCTGTTGCGCGGCAAGCGCAGTGGCGAGCGTCAGCCGACGCTGCACGTGGAATCGCTCAACGAGCAGCGCCGCGGGCGCACCCGGCGTCTGAGAGTGGCCGGGACTGCCGAGAGCGCGCGCAAGAAGCTGATCAAGTCGTTACGCCGCGAGGAAAAGGCGCGGCGCAAGCACGCGGCACAAAAGCACGGCAACCCATCGCCGCGCGTGTGGGTGTTGAGTTTTCACGGCGATATCAAGGCCTCGCAGACCGAGCAGTTCGCCCAGGAAGTCTCGGCGGTCATCGAGGCGGCGCGCCCCGACGACGAAGTCGTCATACGGCTCGAATCCGGAGGCGGGCTGGTTCACGCCTACGGCCTGGCCGCCGCCGAGCTCGACCGGCTGCGCGAGGCGGGGCTCGTCACCACCGTGTGCATCGACAAGGTGGCGGCCAGCGGCGGTTACATGATGGCCTGCACCGCCCATCACATAAAAGCGGCGCCGTTCGCGGTGATCGGTTCGATCGGTGTGGTCGCCCAGGTGCCCAACATCCACCGGCTCCTCAAGCGTCACGATATCGATGTGGAGCTTCTCACCGCGGGGCGCTACAAGCGCACGCTCACGGTGCTGGGCGAGAACACCGAAGAGGGGCGAGCCAAGTTCATTGACGATCTCGAGAATACCCATCGGCTCTTCAAGGAGTACGTGGGGCGCCACCGGCCCGGCATGGAGATCGACAAGCTCGCCACTGGCGAGATCTGGTACGGCAGCGAAGCGCTCGAACAGCGTCTGATCGATAGCGTGGGGACGAGCGAGGCATATCTCGTGGAGCGCATGAAGAAGGCGGAGGTCTACACCCTGCGCCTGGAGCCGCCGCGTACGCTGGGCCGGCGTTTCGGCAAGGCGGTGTCGGCGGGCGTCGAGCAGGCGGTGACCAAGGCCCTGGGGATGCTCGAGGCGTCTGGCTGGCAACGCCGTTGAAGGTATGGTTCACGCGGCGCCTTTCGCGCCTTGATCACGCCGCGTAGTGGTGTGCTAGGGCCGACAGTACGGCCTTGGCGCTTTCACTGCTCAGCGAGTAGTAGATCGTCTGGGATTCCCGCCGGGTCTGTACCAGGTCATCGCGGCGCAGAATCGCTAAATGCTGCGAGAGAGCCGACTGGCTGAGGGCGAGCTGTTGGTTGATCTGAGTGACCGATAGCTCGCGCTCCATGAGCAGGCAGAGAATCTGCAGACGTTTCTCGTTGGCCAGTGCCTTGAGGAGCAACGTGCCCGCCTCCAAGGCATGACCATCGTGTTCGAGCAGGCGCGAGGCGGCGCTTGGGGAAGTAGCCATGAAGATCTCCTTGCCGACGCGACCAGGATAGGTGGAAATGGCGTTCGCCAGTAGCGTCGAAATTGCAGTTACGGCGCGATCATACGTTGAATTATTGTTGATCAATGCTCGTTAATTTAGCGATGTTTGTCCAAGTGGGCGTTTAACGCTTTATCAATGGTCAGGAAATTGATGGTCTGACGATCTTTGCCATGGCCATAGCAGCCTGGCGCGATGAGCGCGAGCGTTAGCCAATAGTATGAAGGTCGAGGCGGCGATAACTGCTTATTGTGTCAACAGCACCGATTCTTCGGCCATCGACACAATAAACACAAGGTGACCATGAGCCGCTATCACACCATCTATCGCGCCGCGCTCGACGCACCGCAGACCTTCTGGGCCGATCAGTCCCGGCGCATTCCCTGGTTTCGCGCCCCGGACACCATTCTCAGCTATGACGATCAGCAGCACGCACGCTGGTTCGAGGGCGGTACGCTCAATATCTGCCATGCTGCGCTCGATCATCATGTCGAACAGGGGCGCGGCGAGCAAGCGGCGCTCTACTGGGATTCGCCAGTTACCGGCACCAAGCAGACCCTGAGCTATCGGCTTCTTCGCGATCGCGTGGCACGTGTCGCCGGCGGGCTCGCGCAGCTTGGGGTGACGAAAGGTGATCGGGTGGTGATCTACATGCCCATGGTGCCCGAGGCGGTGATCGCCATGTACGCCTGTGCGCGGCTCGGGGCGATCCACTCGGTGGTGTTCGGCGGCTTCGCGCCCCACGAGCTCGCCCTGCGTATCGAGGATGCCGAGCCCAAGGTGGTCATCGCCGCCTCCTGCGGTGTCGAAATCAATACCGTGCTGCCCTATAAGCCGATCGTCGATCAGGCTCTGGCTCAGAGCCGTTTCAAGCCTTCGGCGACGGTCATCTTCCAGCGCGATCTTAACCGCGCCGAGCTCGGCGAGGGCGAATATGATTGGCAGGAGCTTGAATCCGCCGCCGCCGCCGAGTGTGTTGCGGTGGAGGCCACACACCCGCTTTATATCCTCTACACCTCCGGCACCACCGGCAAGCCCAAGGGTGTGGTGCGCGACACCGGCGGCTACGCCGTGGCGCTCGCCTATTCGATGGAAGCCGTCTACGACCTGGCGCCGGGAGAGGTGTGCTTCACCGCCTCGGACGTCGGCTGGGTGGTGGGCCACTCCTACATCGTCTACGGACCGCTATTGCGCGGCTGCACGAGCGTGCTGTACGAGGGCAAGCCAGTGAAGACGCCGGATGCGGCCAGCTTCTGGCGCATCATCGACGAGTACAAGGTCAAGAGCTTCTTCACCGCGCCGACCGCCTTTCGAGCCATCAAGAAGGAGGACCCGGACGCGCGACTTCTGGCGCGCCACGACCTGACGAGTCTCGAGTACGTCTTCGTCGCCGGTGAGCGCTTGGATCCGCCCACTTTCCACTGGCTGGAGGACGTGCTCGACGTGCCGGTGATCGATCATTGGTGGCAGACCGAAACAGGCTGGCCCATCGCCGCCAACCCGGCGGGTATCGAGCTCGCCCGGGCCAAGGCGGGATCGGCGACCTTTCCGATGCCGGGGTTCGACGTGGCGATCCTCGAACGCGATGGCGCACCCGCCGCGCCGCTTAGCGAGGGGAGCGTGGTCATTCGCCAGCCGCTGCCGCCGGGCTGCCTCACCGGCATCTGGAAGGACCCCCAGCGCTTTCACAGCGCCTACATGGCGGCGTTTCCCGGTAGCTACCTGACCGGTGACGGCGGTCATTTCGACGCCGAAGGTTACCTGTTTATCATGGGGCGCACCGACGATGTGATCAACGTGGCGGGGCATCGGCTCTCCACCGGCGAGATGGAGGAGGTGCTGGGTGGGCATCCGGCTGTGGCGGAGTGCGCGGTGATCGGCATCCACGACGATCTCAAGGGGCAACTGCCCTTGGGGTTCGTCATTGCCAAGGACGGTTTCGACGGCGACGAGGCCAGACTCGAAGCGGAGCTCGTAAAGCGGGTACGCGAGGTGATCGGTCCGGTCGCCGCGCTCAAGCAGGTGTTGGTGGTCGACCGCCTGCCCAAGACCCGTTCCGGCAAGATCCTGCGCAAGCTCATGCGCACCATGGCCGATGGCAAGGCCTATGCCGTGCCTTCGACCATCGACGATCCGGCAAGCCTCGAAGAGATTCACGCGGCCCTGTGCGAACGCGATATCGGCCAAGCCGGGCAGGCTGCGCCCCGAGAGTAGTGACGAGCGGTCCAGACCGAATAGAGCATAACCCATACGAAAAAGGCCCCGACGATGTCGAGGCCTTTTCGATAAGGTGGCGGAGGGACAGGGATTCGAACCCTGGATAGGCTATTAACCTATGCCGGTTTTCAAGACCGGTGCATTCAACCGCTCTGCCATCCCTCCGGCTTATGGGTGCGTATAATACCACCTTTTCCTTGGAAGTCAACGCCTTTGGATGGATCAGTAAAGACGCAGGCCGATACGCGTGATCGTGGAACCTTCCATCTCGCTGACGACCCAGTGAATGCCGTGCCAGTCGATGTCGTCACCCACGACCGGATGGCCGCCAACGCGCAGCGCAATGAAGTCGGCCAGGCTCATTTCCCGCTCGCCGGGGCTCAGGGTGAGCCCGTAGGCCTGGGCGACGTCGAGCATCTGGGCGCTGCCGTCCAGCGTGAAGGTGCCGAAGAAAGCGCGCTCCTGCTTCAGCTTGGCATCGCCGTTGAACAACCGATTTAGGGCGGCGAGATCCTCGGTGCGGCCGATCACGCAGATCACGTCGCCGATCTTGAGCCGGGTGTTGCCCTTGGGGTGCAGCATGACACGGTTGCGAAACAGCGCCGAGATCAATGCTCCTGATGGAAAGCGCAGCAGCCGAATCGGCACGTCGTCGAGATCCTCGTTCTCGACCACGTAGACGAACATCTCGAAATCGTTGTCGGGCAGTATGCCCAGCGGCCCGCGCCGATCCGGAGTAATGCCCTTGGGAACCTGGACCTTGAGCCAGCGCGCCATCAGACCCAGCGAGCCGCCCTGGATCAGCAGCGACATCAGCACCACTGCAAAGGCGACATTGAAGTAGAGCGAAGCGTTCTCGACCCCGCCGATGACCGGGAAGATCGCCAGCACGATCGGCACGGCACCGCGCAGACCCACCCAGGCGATGAAGAACGTTTCGCGCCAGCGGAACTTGAAGAATGGCTTGATGGTGATGAGCACCGCCAGCGGGCGGGCGACGAAGATCAGCGCCAGCGCCACCAGGCCCGCTGGCAGGATGACCTCCCACAGCTGACTCGGGGTGACCAGAAGCCCCAGCACCAGAAAGAGGCCGATCTGGCTTAGCCAGGCCAGCCCGTCGTGAACAGGCAGGATGAAGTTGAGGTGACGCCCGGGCTGGTTACCGATCATCAGCCCCGCCAGGTAGATGGCGAGAAAGCCACTACCACCCAGCACGCTGGTGAGCCCGAAGACGCTGAAACCCAGTGCCAGGGCAAGCATGGCGTAGAGGCCGGGGGCAAGATCGAGCCAGCGCAAGAGCTTGGCGCTGAGCCAGCCGCCGCCAATACCGACGATCAGGCCGATACCGAACTGGGCGATGAAGAAGATCGCCGTATCGCCGAACCCGCCGATGTCGCCGGTCAAAAGCTCAATCAGCATCAAGGTCAAAAAGATCGCCATCGGATCGTTGGTGCCGGACTCGATCTCGAGCGTGGCGCTCACCCGCTCGTTGAGATTCACTCCTCGACCGCTGAGCATCGAGAACACCGCAGCCGCATCGGTGGAACCAACGATCGCCCCGACCAGCAGCCCCTGAACCAAGGACAGGTCGAACACCCACATGGCGATCAGTCCGACCAGGGCACTGGTAACGAAGACCCCGGCGGTGGCCAGCGATAGTGCCGGTTTGAAACCCACCCTGAAGGTTTTCAGACGGGTGCGCAGCCCGCCATCGAGCAGGATCATCGCCAGGGCCAGGTGGCCGATGGTGAAGGCCATCGAGTAGTCGTCGAAAGCCAGGCCCAGCAGCCCCTCTTCGCCTGCCAGCATTCCAAGCCCCAGAAAAATCAGCAATAGCGGAACGCCGAACATCGATGAAAGCCGGCTGGCCAGAATGCTCAGCGCCATCAAGGCGCCGCCCACCAGGAAAAAGGTATACAGTGTGTCCATGTTTCTCCGTCTCTACATCAATGCCGCTCTATTATTGCATGTCACCGAATAATTTATCGTGATCACCGGTGCATCCTGTCATCGAGGACTGGTCATCCTCGCCGACCTGCCGCTACACTCCGCCTTCACGACTTTGGAGTGTGGAGTGATGGCGCACCTGGTTTTGCCTTGGCGACGGTATGGAACACCGGCGCTGATCGCCTTTTTATTGTTTTTAAATTCAAGTCTTTATGCAAGCGATGAAACGGTCGTCAACGATGCCGACGGGGCGCGTTTGACCCTCGATACCGATGTCGTCGTTCCCGATGGGCTCTGGGAGACGCCGCGTGAGCCGCTGCTCGTCACCCCTGAGCCGGGGCTCGACGAGATCCCCAGGGAAGAGGCGTCGAGCAGCGATCCCGCGCCATCGGCGACTCTGGCGCTGCCGCCACCGCTCGACCCGCCACCGCTCAAGGCGTTCGCGGTGATGCTGGACTGGTACCTGAGTCCACAGCACGCCGCGCTGGTGATCGCTAAGGAGCGTGAACTCTTCGAGGACCAAGGGCTCGATGTCGAGCTTTTGAGCCCGGCGGACCCGACCTTGCCGCTCAAGCTGCTGGCCGCCGGCGAAGTCGAGCTGGCGCTGACCCGCGAACCCATCCTGCATCTGCAGGCGCATGCCGGTGAGCCTTTGGTGAGGGTGGGCACGCTAGTGGAGACGCCGCTCAACGCGGTGATCGTCACCCGGTCGACGGCGAGCGTCGACGAACCGGCTTCACTTGCCGGGCTGCGCTACGGCTTCTCCACTCGGGAGGGCGAGAGCGTGGTGGCCGAGCGCCTCGTTCCGCAGTCGATTCGTCAGACCGATGATTTCGTCGAACCGGTCAACGTGCACTTCGATGCCGCCGCCGCCGTGGTCGATGGCCGGGTCGACGTGATCGCCGACGGCTACTACGCCACGCTGCCGGACCAGCTCGCCCCGGAAGGCATCGACAGTCGCGTCATTCACTACGAAGAGATCGACATTCCGCGTCACGACGGCCTGGTCGTGGTGGCGAATGCGACTACGCTTGCCCACACCGTCCAGAGCATCGCACGTTTCATGACCGCCGTGGAGCAGGCGAGCCACTGGATGATCGATAATCCCGAGGCGGCCTGGGCACTGGTGACTGAACGTCACCCCATTCTGGACAACGAAGTGAACCAAGCCGGCTGGGAGGCACTCCTTAGGCGCATGTCGCTGAGTCCGGCGGCGGTGAACACTCGCCGCTACCAGGCGTTCGAAGCCTATCTTCTTTCTCGGGGCATCATCGAGACGGTGTTGCCGGTCTCGCGGCTGGCCATTGACCCGCACGCGTTACAGGAGTAAATCCCTCTTTCAATGGAGTGCCATGAGCCAGCAAGCGCTGATCTTCATCGACCTGGAAACCACCGGTACCCGCGCCACTCGGGACCGGATCACCGAAATCGCTGCTCTCAAGGTCGTCGAGGGGCAGATCACCGAACGCTGGGTGAGTCTCATCGATCCCGGCGTCGCCATCCCGCCGTTCATCTCCCGGCTGACCGGCATTCACGACGAGATGGTCGCCGGTGCCCCGAGCTTTGCGCAGGTCGCGCCGGCACTCCGGGAGTGGCTAAGTGACGGCCGTCTGGTCGCCCACAATGCCCGCTTCGATGCAGGCTTTCTGCGCAATGCTTTCAAGCGCGCCGGCCTCGACTATCGCCCCGAGGTGCTGTGCACGCTGCGCATCTCCCGGCGCCTCGAGCCGCAGCAGCGTCAGCACAATCTGAAGGCGCTGCTTTCGCGTTTCGCGATCGACTCCAGGCGTTCTCATCGCGCCGAGGATGACGCCGACGCGCTTTGGCAGCTGTGGCAAGTCTGGCAGCAGCGTTTCGACGGCGAGACCTGGCAGGCGGCACTCGCCCAGGAGCACCAGCACAAGAACCTTCCCGCGAACCTGGATAGCGACATCATCGCGGACCTGCCGTCGGCACCGGGGGTGTATCTTTTCTACGGGCACAACCGATTGCCGCTCTACGTCGGCAAGAGCATCAACCTGCGTAATCGGGTAAAAGGCCACTTTCAGCGCGATCACCAGGACGACAAGGCGATGCGCATGCTCCAGCAGATCCAGCACGTCGAGTGGGAGGAGACGGCGGGGGACCTGGGGGCTCAGCTTCGCGAGGCGCAGCTGATCAAGGAGCTGATGCCGATCATGAATCGCCAGCTGCGCCGCCAAGGGCGGCTCAAGACCTGGTATTGGGGGGAGGGCGAGCACGCGCCGACACTCGCCGGCAGCGCCGTGCTGGCCAATGCGGAACCGGGCCAGTGCTTCGGGCTGTTTCGCAATGCAGCCGAAGCCAAGCAGGCGCTGCGTACCCTGTGCGACGAGCACAAGCTCTGCGCCCAGGTGCTGGGGCTGGACAAGGGGAAAGGGCGCTGCTTCAAGCAGCAGCTAGGCAAGTGTCTCGGTGCGTGCTGCCAGAAGGAGTCGCTCGAGGCGCATACCGCCCGGGCGCAAATGGCGCTCGAACGGCTCAAGGTCGATGCCTGGCCATGGCCCGGGCGAATCGTGATACGCGAGCGCAGTGCCCGGACGCGCCGCTCGGCCTACCACGCGGTCGATCACTGGTGCTATCTCGGCAGTGCCGAGACGCTGGCGAAGGCGAAACGGATCAAGGGAGCGGCGCCGCAATTCGATGTCGACACCTACCGTATCCTGAACCGCTTCTTGCGCGACGCCGAGGCGCACCGGCTGACCATCACCGCGCTCTAATCCCCCTTTTTGGCTACGCGCGCTGTTCGTCGTAGGCGTCAATGAAGGCCTCGACCGCCTGCTGGAACGCCTCGGGCTGGTCGGCGTGCAGCCAGTGGCCGGCTGCCTTGAGTGTCACCAGGCGCGCCTTGGGCAGCACCTTGCGCAGGGTGGGAAGCATGTCGTCGGTGACGTAATGGGAGTCGGCGCCGCGCAGCACCAGCGTCGGCCCCTCGAACGCTCGCTCGCCGGCAGGCTCGTCGATCACGTCCTCGTAGCCGTTTCTGATCTCCTCGAGTCCGACGCGCAGCGCCATTGCGCCGTCTGCGTCCTTGACCAGGTTGGTGGCCAGAAACAGTCGCGTCGGGCGGGCATCGACGTGTTCGGCCATCAGCGCATCGGCGTCGCGTCGCGTCGCCGGGCGCGTCTGGCGAACCGCGTCCAGTGCGGCAAACACGTCGTCATGACCGTGCTGGTAACGCACCGGGGCAATATCGCCCACGATCAGCGTGGCGGTGATTTCGGGTGCCGTGCGCGCCAGGCTGATCGCCACCTTGCCGCCCATGGAGTGGCCCAGGATGTGCGCCCGCTTGATTCCCTCGCGCGCGAGCAGTTCGATCACGTCACGGCTCAGCTCGGCGTAGGTCATGCCTTCGGCGTGGGGCGAGCGGCCGTGGTTGCGAAGATCCACGGCGATCACCCGGCGCTTTTGCTGCCATACCTTGAGATGCGAGCGCCAGTTGTCCGCGCTACCCAGAAGCCCATGGAGTACCACCAGCGGCGCTTTCGTGGCGTCCGCCTCCGGGGCGGCGGCATCGATGAAGTGAAGATCGAGCGAAGGGGTAGTGTTCATGGAAACTCCTTGGAGTGAAGGCGCTTATCAGGCCGTGCGCGGTGTGCTATCGCGCTGGCCGGTCCAGACCATCAGTCGGCGCGTCAGCCAGGCCAGCAATAGCCCGTACAGCGGCAAGAAGAACAGAAGGCTGATCAAGAGCTTGATGGCGTAATCCACCATGGCGATCTCTACCCAGTGGGCGGCCATGAACGCATCGGGGCTATTATGAAAGGCGGTGAAGAAGAAGGCGAAGGTGTCCGCCAGGTTGCCCAGAATCGTCGAGCAGACCGGCGCCACCCACCAGGCAAGCCGGCGCAGCCGGTCGAACACCTGGACATCCAGCAACTGACCCAGGAAATAGGCCAGAAAGCTCGCCAGCGCAATGCGCGCCACGAACAGGTTCCATTCGCCCAGCGCCTCGATGCCGGCGAAGGCCCCCTGGGGGAAGATCACCGAGACGACGTAGGAGATCACCAGCGCAGGAAACATGACGCGCAGGATGATCGAACGCGCTGGCCCCTTGCCGAACAGGCGCACGGTCAGGTCGGTGGCCAGGAAAATGAACGGAAAGCTGAAGGCGCCCCAGGTGGTGTGCAGGCCGAACAGGGTGAAGGGAAGCTGTACCAGGTAGTTGCTGGCGGCGATGACGGCGATATGAAAGAGAACCATGACCGTCAGGCAGCGACGGTGCTGGGTATCGGTAAGTGCGAACATGCATGAGCCTTTTTGAGTGCGCGAGGGGTTAGGGAACCCTCCTGGGCGGCGCTTGCGCCGTTGGGGCGCGCATTATACGCCATCCAAGGCGCATTGAAAGTGTGCCTACTCGCTCCCCTGGTGCGCGGCCATGACGTGCGCCGCCAGCCTTTCCAGGTCGCTCTCGCTCCACCCTTCGGGCTCGACCAGCGCATTCCAGGCTTTGAGATAGTGCTCGGCGGCCACTTCATGTCCGTACCCCGGCGGTGCACCGCCGGTGGCCAGATCCACCAGCAGCTGGAACATGGTGACCACCGGGTACCAGCGCAGCGCCGGTGAGACGTCCGGGCCGCGGGGCGCGCGCATCCAGTCCGGCTCGCGCCAGAAGGCGGCGGGGTCGAAGAAGACGATCGGGTCGCTTGCGTACTGAAGGTAGGCAATGCGGAAGTCTCCCCAGGGTTCGGCGTAGCCGTCGTAGCCAAGGGTCTGGTTCATGAAGCGTACGCCGCGACCGCCGCGAAACACCGGAAGCCACTCGGGGGAGCCGGCGTCGCGGTCGGCGGTGACGCTGCGCCACGTGTCGCTTCGAAACGGCGGGCCGGCCCACAGTGCCCCGTCGAACGGGTCCTCGATAATGTCGTAGAAGTCAAAAGAGCGGTCGGAGTTGAGCGCCCCGAGGCTCAGTCCGAACAGGTAGAGCGCCGGGCGCTGGTTTTCCGGCAGCTCGCTCCAGTAGCGGTAAATGGCGATGAACAGGGCGCGAGCGCTCTCCACCCCATAGTCGCCCTCGGCGATCAGTGACAGGTGACTGGGCAGGTAGGAGTACTGCGCGGTGACCGTGGCGATGTCACCGCGCGTCAGGTACTCGATGGTGTCCTGGGCGCCGGGGTCTACCCAGCCGCGCCCGGTGGGGGTGGCTAGAACCAGCATCGAACGCTCGAAGCCGCCGATGCGCACGAGCTCCGCCAGGGCAAGCTCGGCGCGCTCCTCGGCGGTTTCTCGAGCATTGAGCCCCACGTAGACCCGGATCGGGTCCAACGCCGGGGCGTTCAGGAAGTCACCGATCTCGTCTCCGTCAGGGCCTTCGGTAGTGAAGCGCCGGCCGCGGCTACCCAGCGCCTCCCAACTGATGAGCGAGGCGTCGCTTCCCGGGCGCAATGGGTCGAGGGGGGCGGCCAGGTCGTCCTGCATGACATCGTCGAGCTGCTGATAGAAGCGATCCGCAAAACGCAACGCGTGCGAGAACAGTACCCCTTCGATGAGCAGCCAGAAAAGCGCCAGTGCCGCCAGGCTGCCGAGCAGGTAGGCAAGGCGGCGTGGCAAGAAGAAGAACACCCGTCGGGACATCAGCCGATAAGTGCGTTTAAACGCCAGCCCGACAAGGTAGAAACCGAAAAAGATCAGCAGGGCAATGGCGGCGATGCTCACCCCGCGAGTACCGCTGTCGGGCTCCATGCCCATCAGCAGCCGGATGCCGTTTTGCCAGTTGGAGGCCTGCCAGAGAAACAGGGCGGCGACGAGGGCGCCGGCAAGCCAGGCCACGCGGGAGACCAGCCGGCGAGTGCGCGCGCGGGGCTCGGGAAGTCGCAGATAGCGCCATGCTTCGTGAAGCAGCACGCCGATCGCGTAACCGGCACTGATGCAAAGCCCCGAGACGATGCCTTGGGCAAACAGCGGGCGCGGCACCAGGCTCGGCGTGAGCGAAAGGGCGAACAGGAGCGTGGCCGTGATGAGCCCCGTACTCGAGAAGCGCTCCAGAAAGCGCCGTACCCGCCACAAAGGACGGCTAGCGTTGAAAGGCTGCGACATCCTGTACCTATAAAAAATTGAATTCCAAGGATAGTTTATCAGATCCACCTATACTGGAAGATGAAGCGCCGACAATAACAGGTGCGCGTTTCGTGCCACGTAGCCTTCGCCGGAAAAGGTTTTTGGCAACGTGGATCAAGGAACCTATTGCGACACGTAGTGTTCAATAGGAGAAGTGGCTAGGTCAGGAGAGACGACATGCAGCATATCGAGAAATGCGACAAGTGTGGCAAGGAGTATGACCCTTCAGCGAAGAAAGGTCCGCCAGAAGATCCTCAGAAATGCGATGAGTGCGGTGCCGATGTTCAACCCAAGCACCACCACCCGCATTCGGAATTTCTCGTCGATGATGCCGATGGCGATCATCACTCCCTGGAAAAGACGTTGAGAGAGGCCTCGCACAAGGCCGATCGCGACTAGATACTCAAAGGCCCGGTCACTGACCGGGCCTTTTTCGCTCGCGGGGCGAATCAGAAGCCACTCTGGGTTCGGGCGCCGCGCAGGCAGTCACCGTAGTGCTTCGTGTCGCCCATCTCCTCAGCCTGTTTGCGGCATTCGGCGCTGCGCGACGAGGAGGGTCCGGAGGCGCAGCCAGCACTGGCCAGCATGACGCCGATTAGGGCGAGAGTCAGAAGATGTTTCATTGATGTCTCCAAGACGGTTGCGTGAGTGACACCTTTTGATGATACCAGCGATGACGCGAGAAGCGCATCGCCCGGTGTGTTCGAGACAGCGAGGTGATGTTATGGAAAGAGTCTATGCCTGGGACGTAAAGCGAGAATGCGTGGTCTACCGTATCCCCGGTCACACGTTCGACGATGGTCGCGAAGACAGCGACTTCAATCCCGTATGGCTTCCCGCCAAGGCCGATGAGCTGCCCGAAGGGGTCAGCGTCGACGACCTGCGCGAAGTGGAAAGTTGAAAGAAGCGTCGTCGCACCGGGCGCTTATTGATTGCTTTCGTCGTTGAGGCGGGCGACCACCTCGTCCGCCTCTGGCTTGGTCGCCACGCGTTGATGCACCAGTGGAACATCTGCACGGGTATCGACGACCCACCATTCGGGTTCCGCGTCGATGGCGGCATCTTCCTTTACTGCGCGATAGACGGCAAATCGGGTCATGGTGATCCTTCTCCTTGTATGAGCGAACTCTAAACGTAGTGCATCTTCACGTAATGGAGAAGGGCATGCTCACAGCGTCTCGTCGAGCCATGCCAGAAAGGTGTGCCAGGAGCGCTCGTCCGCTTGCTGATCATAACGGTCGCTTCCGAAGACGCTGAAAGCGTGAGGCGCACCAGAGTAGATGCCGATTTCATAATTCAGGCCGGCCTGTTCGAGCTCGTCGGCAAAGGTTGCCACGTCCTGAAGGCTTACCGATTCATCGGCGCCGCCGTGGGCGATGAAGATCGGCGCCGTATCGCTTGGGTAGCCTTGTCCTTCCGGTGTTTCCAGTCCGCCATGAAAGCTTGCGTAGGCAGCGATGTCATCGGTATTGCCTTCACGCGCCATTTCAAGCGCGACGGCGCCTCCAAAGCAGTAGCCAAGCACGATGGTGCCGGTTGCCGCCCCCAGTGTGTGCGCCTATTCTAGTCCCGCCTGGGTGAGTTCGCGCATTCGCTGGCGATCATCATAGAGCGCCTGAGTCGCTGCTTGTTTCTCCTCCGTCGCCTGAGGGCGATGGCCTTCACCGAAAAGATCGACCGCGAAGGTGTCGAAGCCTTGTTCGGCCAGCATATCGGCGCGCTCGCGCTCGTAATCGTCGATACCATCCCAATCGTGCACGAGCAGAACGCTGCCTCTTGATGTCCCTTGGGCCTTGACGAAATAGCCTTCGAAAGCCTCGTTGTCGACCTGGTAGTCGATATCTTCACCACTTGGCGAATAGCCGAGCGCCTGGACACTTACCGCCATAGTCGTACAGGCAACGACGTATTTGATGAACGGGTAAATGGCAGGGCGTTTGCAAGACGCGATGGGCTGTACGGCGCTATGACCGACCCGTACCTGATGTTGAAATTGTGCTCGCATTTGTTGCTCCAAGTGGTATAGGTAATGATATGGCCGAGGACACGTGGCGTTGAATCACCGTCCAAAGCACGGGTCTTTTTGAACTTCAAGGGCTTGCGTCTGGAACTACGGGACGGCATGCTTGTCCGTTGTTAGTACGACCACTAGGGAGCTTAGACCATGGCGTTCAACGATTCGCATACCGTACGACCGCATAACGAACAGGCGGTCAGCGGTGCTAGAGCCAACAAGGTATTGCGCAACACCTATGCGCTGCTGGCCATGACGCTGCTGTTCTCTGCCGTGACTGCAGGTGCAGCCATCGCACTGGGCATTCAGCAGATGAACATCTTCGTGTTTTTCATCGGTGCTTACGGGCTGATGTTCCTGGTCCACAAGACCGCCAATTCCGCGATGGGGCTACTCGCCACTTTCGCTTTCACTGGTTTCATGGGCTTCACGCTCGGTCCGATCATCTCGGCCTACCTGACACTGCCCAACGGCGGCGCGCTGATCATGAACGCGCTGGCGATGACGGGCCTGACCTTCATCGGTCTTTCCGCCGTCGCGCTGATGACCAAGAAGGACTTCAGCTTCCTGGGCAACTTCCTGCTGGCCGGCGCCATCGTGCTGGTACTGGCCATGGTGGCGGGGCTGATCTTCCAGATTCCGGCGCTGTCGCTGATGGTGTCTGCCGGTTTCGTGCTGTTCGCCTCCGCGGCGATACTGTACCAGACCAGTGAGATCGTTCACCGTGCCGGCGAGACCAACTACATCCTCGCGACGATCTCTCTTTACGTGTCGATCTACAACCTGTTCATCAGCCTGCTGTCTATCCTGGGCATCATGAGCAACGACTGATCGATACAATTTGCGCTACCCAAACAGGCCCTACTTCGGTAGGGTCTTTTTTTTATTCGAGAGAAAGCGTGCATGAAGTACGGGCTACTGGTCACGGGGGCGCCCTATACAAGCCCGGCGCCCCATTCGGCCCTGCGATTCGCTCAGGCGCTGATAGCGAAAGGTCATGAGCTGGCGGGTGTCTTCTTTTACCAGGAAGGGGTGATGAATGCCTCTTCGCTGATGTGCCCGCCCCAGGATGAGCTCAATCTGCGAGATGCCTGGGTTGCGCTGCACGAGGCACACGGGACTACCCTGGATGTCTGTATTGCCGCCGCGCTGCGGCGAGGCGTGCTGGATGATGCCGAAGCGAGACGGCATGGTCTCGAGAATGCAAGTTTCGACGCCCCCTTCGAGCTGACCGGGCTGGGCCAACTGCTCGAGTTGCAGCGCCGCTGCGACCGTTTCCTGACCTTTGCCTGAGAGGATGCCATGGCCAATGACGTTTCCCGCCTGATCACGCTCAGCCGAGCGCCTTACGACTCCAACGCCCTGCGTGAAGGTCTCGACGTTGCCTTGGTCGCGGCGGCCTTCGGCGAGCCGGTCACGCTACTTTTCCAAGGGCAGGGGGTGCTGGCGCTGGTCAAGGACCAGGCGGCGGGGGCGCCGGGACAGAAAGCCGTGCACCCGACCCTTGCGATGCTCGCGATGTACGATATCGACGAGTTGTTGGTGGCAGAGGAGAGCCTTCAAAGGCTCGGGCTTGCGGTCGAGCAGCTGATACCCGCTGCACGGGTAATCTCGAACGCTGAATTGGCCGCGCTGTATCGCGCCGGGCGCGACATTCTGCATTTTTGAGGGCGGAGCATGCTGCATATTCTCAATAAGGCGCCGGCAAGCGACCGGGCCGACGACATGCTCGCCGTGGTAAGCGAGACAGACGAGGTGGTGTTGATCGAGCAGGCCGTGCAGGCGTGCCTCGTACCGCACTGGCCAGGCTTCGAGCGCTGCCGGGGCCGCCTCTACCTCTTGGAGGAGGACCTGGCATCCCGTGGGCTTCTTGAAATGGCCAGGCGCGGCGCATTTTCCACCATCGATGTTGAAGGGTTCGTGGCCTTGAGCGAGCGACATACTCGGAGCGTGACGTGGTACTGACATGAGCGATAAAATTTTATACCGTTATCTTGATATGAAAGAAACCATCGAATTAGACCCTGAAGGATATTTGGTCAATAGAGCGGACTGGTCGCCAGACATTGCCGAACGTCTGGCGCAAGAAGAGGGCCTTGCGCTCACCGAGGCTCACTGGGAAATTCTGCACGTGGCGCGGGATTTCTACGTACGCTTCGAGATGGCGCCAGCGATGCGGGCGCTGGTCAAGGCGACCCGGCTGGCGCTGGGCGACGAAAAGGGCAGTTCGATCTACCTGATGGGGCTTTTCCCCGAAAGTCCCGCCCGCCGCGTGGCTCGCCTCGCAGGGCTGCCCAAGCCCACCAACTGCCTATGACGCTAGACCAGGTCGCCCCGGGTGCAGACCGACAGCACCACGGCGTCCTGGGCGCTGGTCGAAACCAGCGCGTGCCCCATGTCGCTGTCGAAGTAGATGCTGTCGCCCTGGCCAAGCGCAAGCGGGGCGTAGAACTCGGTGTAGAGCAGTATCTCGCCTTCGAGGATCATCAGAAACTCCTCGCCATCGTGGCGCACCCACTGATGGTACTCGGCGAAATCCCGGGCGCGGACGATGGTCTTGAAAGGAATCATGCGCTTCTGGGCGAGCTGATGACCCAGAAGCTCGTGCTCGTAGGTGGGGGTCGGGTGAAGCTCACCCTTACCCTTGCGGGTCAGGTCGCGCCGGCCCATGGTGTACTGCTCGCGCTTGGGCGGGGTGAATAGCTGGGGCAGGTCGATATCGAGCCCGGCGATCAGCTTCTGGACGACGCTGAACGTCGGTGAGACCTGATCGTTCTCGATCTTGGAGAGCGTCGAGCGGGCAAGGCCGGTGCGCTGACTGACGTCCTCGAGGGTCCACTGGTTGGCCAGGCGAATCTCCTTGAGGCGCAGGCCCAGACGCAGCGGCTCCACGAAGGGTTTGCGTCCTGACGCGATGCGCAGCGCCGCCTGCTCGTCATAGCTCTCCGTCATGCTCTCTGCCCGTTGTCGAATGCCTGGGGAGCGCCATGGTACCACAGCTTGTCGGCGGCTCAGGCCGCCGGCGTTGCGAAAGGCAGGCCAAGCAAGGCCTTGACATGGGCCTCGCAGCCGCTGGCCAGCGACACCGGGTTGTAGCCACCCTCCAGCACCGATACCAACCGGTTCTCGGCATAGAGCGCGGCGATTTCAATCGCCAACTGCGTGACCCAGTGGTAGTCCTCGTCATCGAGGCAGAGGTCGCCCATGGGATCGTCGCGGTGGGCGTCAAAGCCGGTGGAGAGCAATACCAGATCGGGCTTGAAGGCGTGCAGGGCGGGTAGCCAGTGGCGCTCGATCGACGCTCGGAACGCCGCACCGTCGCAACCCGACTCAAGCGGCGTATTGACCACGTTGTGCCATTCGCTTCTCAGGTAGCGCCAGGGATAGAAGGGGTATTGAAAACTCGTGCAGATCAGCACGTTCGGATCGTTCTTGAAGATGTCGATGGTGCCGTTGCACTGATGAACATCGAAATCGAGGATCGCCACGCGGCGTGCACCATGCCTGGCCCGGGCGTGGGCAGCGCCCACGGCCACGTTGTTGTAGAAGCAGAATCCCATGGCCTCGGTGGCCTCGGCGTGATGTCCCGGCGGGCGCACCGCGCAGAAGACGTTGTCTGCCTGGCGTCGAAAGACCTGGTCCACCCCCTTGATCACCGCGCCGGCCGCGACCCGCGCAGCCTTGAGCGAGTCGGCATTCATCAGGGTATCACTGTCGATCGCCGCCAGGCCCTTGCTGGGTAGGCACTTCTCCAGCGCCCGGAGGTGACGCGCGGGGTGAACGCGCTCGAGCGCCTCGAAGGATGCCTCCTTCGCTTCGCCCTGCATGGTCTGCTGCAAGAGTCCGCAAAGCGACAGGCGCGCGCGTATCGCCTCGAGCCGCGCCGGGCTTTCCGGGTGCTCCGGCCCCATGTGGTGCAAGATGCAGTGGGGATGGGTAAGGTAGGCGGTGATCATGCGCTCGCTCCGTTTATCGTCAGGCTACCTTAAACGTCATGTGGGCTTGCGCGACACTGGTCATAGGTCGTAAACACATAGCTCGGTCGTACACAGAGAGTGGCACATTTTCGGGAGAGGCGTTCGTGAGCACACGTTTTTTGCACCACTTCTTCGAACCACATAGCGTGGCCGTGTTCGGTGCTTCCGAAAAGCCTGAGTCCCTGGGCGGCCTGGTGCTGCGTAACCTGCAGGAAGGCGGTTTTACCGGCACGCTCTGGGCGGTGAACCCCAAGGGGTACCGCGACGTGTTCGGCACCGCCTGCTTCAAGAGCGCAAGCGATCTGCCAGGTACGCCGGATCTGGCGGTGATCTGTACCCGGGTGGAAGGCGCACCGCGGCTGATCGGCAAATTGGGCAGAAAGGGCGTCAAGGCAGCGCTGGTACTCTCCGGCGGGGCGTATCTCGATCAAGAGCAGGGCGACGAGGGCTCGATTCGCGAGCAGATGCTCCACGCCGCCCGCGCCTCGGGCATGCGCGTGCTCGGGCCGGAGTGCATGGGCTTGATCGTGCCGGGCAGAAAGCTCAACGCCTCCTACGCCAGCCAGCCGGTCAGGCCCGGGCGAGTGGCGTACCTCGGTCAGTCCGGCATGCTCGCCAACGCCATGATCGACTGGGCCGCCGGGCGCGAGGCGGGCTTTTCCCACCTGATCACCGTGGGCGACAGCGTCGATGTATTGCTGCCGGATCTGATCGATTACGTGAACCAGTTCTCGCCGGCCCAGGCGATCCTTCTTCACCTCGAGCGGGTGATGGACGCCCAGCACTTCATGACCTCGGTGCGCGACGCTTCGCGCAACCGCCTGGTGCTGGCGATCAAGAGCGGCCGTACGCCGGCTTCGGATCTTTCCGGCATGCCGCCGACGCCCGGCATCATCAATCGCGACGTGGTGTTCGATGCCGCCTTCGCCCGGGCCGGAGTGGTGCGGGTCGACGACTCCGACGAGCTGTTCGATGCGCTGGAGACGCTCTCGCGCATGCGCCCGCTGCGCGGCGACCGGCTTGCGGTGGTCTCCAACGGGCTGGGCCCGGCGATGCTGGCCATCGACAAGCTGGTCAGCGCCGGCGGTACGCTCGCCACCTTCAGTGATGAGACGCGTGCTGCGCTCACAACGCGCCGGGTGGACATGAGCAAGCCCGGCGAGAACCCGGTGGACGTGGGCGGCAACGCCACGCCCGCCCGCTTTGTCGATGCGCTGGAGATCGTCACCGCCGACCCCGGCGTCGATGCGGTGCTGGTGGTGCACGCGCCCACGCGGCTCGCGCCCTCGGTTGAGACCGCACAGGCGCTGATCGATCAGCGCAAGCGCTTCAAGCGCAACCTGCTGACCAGCTGGATGGGGTTGAAGGAGGCCTTGAATGCGCGCGGCCTGTGCAGCGCAGCGGGCATCCCGACCTATATCTCGCCGGAGAAGGCGGTCAAGGCCTTCATGCACATGGTCGACTATCAGCGAGTGCAGGCGCTGCTCCAGGAAATTCCGCCAAGCTTGACCTTCACCACCCGCGCCGAGGATCGCGCCGAGTGCCGCGCGCTGATCGAGCGCGCACGCGCCGCCGGCCGTCAGACGTTGAACCATTCGGAAACCGCCAAGGTGCTCGAGGCCTACGGCATTCCCACCGCGCCGAGCGTCTACCTGCAGCACCCGCACGAGGCGCACGAAAACGGCGGCCATTTCGACGGTCCCAAGGCGGTCAAGGTGGTCCACGAGGGCAACTGCCGGCCCTACCGCTACCGCCGCCATCCGCACAAGCTCTCCGCCGGGCTTCTGCAGGACCTGGAAACCGCCGAGCAGGTGGAGGAGGGCATGCAGCGCCTGGGCGCCAAGGTGCAGGAGAAGTTTCCCGAGTACGCCATCAAGGAGTTCTGCCTGCAGCCCATGCAGCGCGGCAAGCACTCGATGCAGATCTGCGCCGGCATCACGCGCGACCCGGTGTTTGGGCCCCTGATCGTGTTCGGTATCGGCGGCTACAAGGTGAACGTGCTGGCGGATCGCCAGGTGGCACTGCCGCCGCTCAACATGAGCCTGGCCGCCGACGTGGTCCGGCGCACCCACGCCGCTTCGCTGATTCGCGAGCACTCGGCGGACGTGGAGCGCGATCTGGAGCGGCTTTGCCAGCTGCTGGTGAAGCTATCCCAGATGGCGTCGGATCTCACCGAGCTTCGCGGGCTCGAACTCAACCCGCTGCTTTTGAACCGTGACGGCATGCTGGCGGTGGATTTCGCCATGGACCTGGGGGCGCCGGCGCGGTTCGCGATCATGCCCTATCCGGAGGAGCTGCGTGAATGGGTGACGCTGAACAACGGCTGGCGGGTCGAAATTCGCCCGATTCGCGCCGAGGATGCGCCCTTGATCACCCGCTTTCATACCCGGCTTTCCGAGGAGAGCATCCGCTTTCGCTACTTCCACAACAAGGCAAGCCTTACCCAGCGCGACCTGTCGATGCTTTCGCACATCAACTACGACCGCCAGATGGCCTTCATCGCCGAGCACCAACACGACGACGGCAGCAAGGAGATGCTCGGCGTGGTACGGGTCTACAATGATGCCGACAACATTCGCACCGAGTTCTCGATCATCGTGCGCGATGATCTGCAAGGGTTGGGGATCGGGCGGCTGCTGATGGAGAAGATGATCGCCTACTGCAAGGGGATCGGCACCATCGAGATGATCGGCAAGATCATGATGGACAATCACCCCATGCGTGCACTGATGAAAAAGCTCGGCTTCAAGAGCCGCTACAACATGGACGAGCAGGTGATCGACGCGGTGCTGCGCCTCAACGAGCCGGACAGCGAATGGCAGCGCCACCGCCTCGAGAGCCTGGCGGACTAGCCGCCCGGCTCGTTGGCGAACTCACGGGGCGAGACGGAAGCGACTCCAGGGGCCGTCACCCTGGCGTTCGAAGCGCAGGCGATCGTGAAGCCTGCTGGGCTGGCCCTGCCAGAACTCGATCATGTCGGGCTTGATGCGATAGCCGCCCCAGTGGATCGGGCGCGGGATCTGCTGGTCGGCGTAGGCGTGCTCGAAACGGGTCTGACGCTCCTCGATCCAGTTGCGATCGGGAATCACCACGCTCTGGGTGGCGATCCAGGCGCCCAGCTGGCTGCCACGCGGGCGGCTGGCGAAGTAGGCATCCGACTCTTCGGCTGCCACCTGCTCGACCGGGCCTTCGACACGTACCTGGCGCGACAGGCCGGGCCACCAGAAGGTCGCGGCGGCGAAGGGGACGTTGCTGAGCTCACTGCCCTTGTGGCTATGGTAGTTGGTGTAGAAGGTCAGCCCCTGATCGTCGAAACCTTTCAGCAGTACCACCCGGGCGTGGGGTCGCCCTTGGCTGTCCACGGTGGCGAGCGTCATGGCATTGGCGTCCTGGCCATCGCTTTGAAGCGCAAGGTCCAGCCACTCGCCGAAGAACGCCAGCGGATCGGTCGGGGTGGTGGCCTCTTCCAGGTGGCGGCCTTCGTAGTCACGCCGAACGTCGGCAATGTTACGGGTCATGGTGCCTGCTCCCTTGTGTTGTTGACGTTAGTGTACATCACTCATGCGGTGCCGCGGATTTGCCGGGCGCGAAACCGCGCGTAGCCAAGCGAGCCTGCGAACAGCCCCAGGGCGGCCAGCACTTCGAGCGCGCCGCGCAGCATCTGACCCGTGGCAGAGGCGAACATCACGCCCTGGGCCACGTACAGAAGGCTCACGAAGGCGAGCCAGGCGTGACCACGAGGACGCTGGGCGATGATCGACGGCAAAAACAAAATCAACGGCAGAACGAAAGCGAGTACCGGACGCCACTGATACTCGTCGCCCTGGACCATGAAGCCGCGAAACATCACCAGCGCCAGCAGCACCACGAAGCTTGCCAGTACCAGCCGGCGCGTCGTGTGCGTCAGGGCATCGACGCCATGGCGACGCTCGAAGTCGTCGAGCCACCTCATGTACGCTTCTCGGCGCGCATCGCGTGAAGCGCGAGCGAAAGCCGGGCCAGGCGCTGGCCCTGGGCCACGCACAGGGCGCGCTCGTGCTCGTCCACCGAGCGGTCGGCGCGGGCCCCGGCCACGTGGCTGGCTCCATAGGGGGTGCCACCGGAGCGGGTCTCGATCAGCTCGGTTTCGCTGTAGGGAATGCCCGCGTAGACCATGCCGTGGTGTAAGAGCGGCACCAGCATGGTCAGAAGCGTGCTCTCCTGGCCGCCGTGCAGGCTCGACGACGAGGTGAAGCAGGTGGCGGGCTTGTCGATCAGCGCGCCGTTCATCCAGAGCCCGCTGGTGGTGTCGAGAAAGTACTTGAGAGGTGCGGCGATGTTGCCGAAACGCGTGGGGCTGCCCAGCGCCAGGCCCGCACAGTGGCGTAGATCGTCGTGGTCGGCGTAGATCGCACCTTCCTCGGGAATCTCGCTCTCCACCGCCTCGCAGGTGGGCGACACCGCCGGTACGGTGCGCAGCCGGGCCTCGATGCCCGCCACGCGCTCGACCCCCGCCGCCACCTGGCGTGCCATCTCCCGCGTCGCCCCGGAGCGCGAATAGTAGAGAACCAGAATGTAGGGCGTGTCATGACTCATGGCGTATCCTCGAAACGGGGCTTGCAACGATGGGGCGCGCCGTGTCGGCGGCCAGCTGTGAGTATCCTATCAGAGCTTGGCGGCTCGGCGCAGTCGCGGTGTGGGTATGCGGCTCGGCCAGACGCCGATAGACCCAGGCCTGCTCGCCGTCTGCAAGAGTCAACTCTTCGCGCCGGTAACGCACGCCCAAACGCTCGTAACGGTCGAGCCGGGCAAGCTCCTGCGGGGTCACCTGCAGCACAAGTCCCGATACCGTGGCAGCTTCGTCCCGGGTCAGGTCAAGCCCTTCGCGGCGAAAGCCGGCCAGCGACGCCGTCTCGGGGTCGCCGCCGGCCCGCATCACCACCCAGCGCACCGGCGCGACGGTCAGCGTCCCGTAGACGAAGACCTGATGGGAGCGCTGCTCGATGGGCTCAAGATGCGCCGGGCGCTCGTAGAACCAGGGGCTGAGCATGGTCAGCCAGAGCCATGCGGCTGCCGCTCCAAGCAACAGGGCAAGGGCGAGCAACGTCCGTTTCACCACGATCATGTTCTATCCTTGTAAAAGAAAGCCGGCCGGCGCCAGGAAGTCTTAAGCCGGGCGCCCGGGTTTGCTAGGATACATAACGCACCCCATCGAAGGAGCCCGCTATGAACCAGCCACTTCGCGATGACATGGATTTTCGCGCGTTTGTCGGTGATGTGAAACCACTGGCAAAGCGTAATCGGGCGGAAACCAGGACAGGGCATGCGCGCCCGACGGAGGCGCAGCTGGCACGCCGCGAGCATGCTCAGGAGGTGCTCGGCGCCAGCAACTTTCTTTCCGACGATTTCGTCGACCTGCTGGCCCCGCTCGATCCCATCGAGTACCGGCGCGAGGGCATTCAGCAAGGGGTGGTCGACAAGCTGCGTCACGGCGGCTACAGCGTGCAGGCCCAGCTGCACCTTCTGCGCCGCCCGCTCGACGAGTGTCGGCGCATGCTGTTTCCCTTCATTCAGGAGGCCTACGCGCACGATCTGCGCTCGGTGATGATCGTCCACGGGCGGGGGCGCGAACTCGAGAGCCCGGCCAACGTCCTGCGCTCTTACTTGGCCAAGTGGCTCGCCCAGTTCGACGAGGTGCAGGCCTACGTGTCGGCGCAGCCCTCGGAAGGCGGCATGAGCGCCACCTGGGTGATGCTCAGAAAGAGCGAACGCGCCAAGACTAACAACCGCGAGCGCCAGCAAAAGCGTCGCGGCTGATTTACTTTGAACGCCGTCACGGAAGATCGACGCAAAAGGGCGGCCCGAAGGCCGCCCTTTGCATGAGCGCTGATTCGATTGCGTTTCAGTGCGTCTGTACCAGGCGCCGCTCGAACAGCGCCGAGCGCTGGTGGACGTCACTCTGGTAGCTCACGCTGAAGGCGCTCAAGGCGCGCAGGGCATCCGCCGGGTCCTGATCGTCGCGCAGGGCCATGGCGTCGAAGCCGCAGCGACGCATGTAGTCGAGCTGGTCGACCAGCACGTCGCCCACGGCGCGAAGTTCGCCCTTATAGCCATAGCGCTCGCGCAGAAGTCGCGCCAGGCTGTAGCCACGCCCGTCGGTGAAGGCGGGGAAATCGATGGCGACCGCCTTGGCCCGCGCAAGCTCTTCGCCAAGTGCGGCAGTGAGCTCGGTGTCGCTGGTCAGAAGCGGGGCGAGCTCGTCGTCATCGGCGTGCTCGCGCCACAGCGCCAGCGGCACGAAGGCCGGCAGCTGTTCGGGCAGGGCGCTCTCGTCGAAAGAGACGCACCAGGCGTTTTCCATGGCGAGTTCGCCATCGACGATCAGGTGATCGACGTGAACCGGCGCAGGCGCGCTCTCTTGGACTTCAGTGGGCATAGACGCGCTCCTTGAAGGGTTTCAGGCCGATGCGGCGATAGGTGTCGAGAAAACGCTCGTCCTCGTGGCGCTCGGCGACATAGACCTCTAGTACCTTCTCGACCACGCCGGGCACGTCCTCGCGGAAGAACGACGGGCCGAGGATCTTGCCAAGCGAGGTGTCGTCGGTGGCGTTGCCACCGATCGAGATCTGGTAGTACTCCTCGCCCTTCTTGTCGACGCCGAGAATACCGATGTGGCCGACATGGTGGTGGCCGCAGGCATTCATGCAGCCGGAGATGTTGAGATCGATCGGCCCCAGGTCGTACAGGAAGTCGAGATCCTCGAAGCGCTCCTGCAGTGACTGGGCGATCGGGATCGACACCGCGTTGGCGAGGCTGCAGTAGTCGCCGCCGGGGCAGCAGATGATGTCGTTGAGCGTGCCCACGGTGGGGTTGGCCATGCCGAGCGCCTCGAGCTTCTGCCAGAGCGCTTCGATCTCGTCGACCGGCACGTCGGACAGCACCAGGTTCTGCTCGTGGGTGACGCGGATTTCACCGAACCCGTAGCGGTCAGCGAGATCCGCCACCGCGTCCATCTGGTCGGCGGTGACGTCGCCCGGGGCGTGCTCGCGACGCTTGAGCGACAGTGTCACCGCCTTGTAGCCCGGTACCTTGTGATCGGTGACGTTGTTGGTGACGAAGCGCGCGAACGCCCGGTTCTCCTGGCGCAGCGCCTCGAACGCGTCGATCGCGCCATCGGCGACCGGTCGACGTTCGGGCTCGGGGAAATGACGTTTGGCGTCATCCACCGCGGCTTGGGTCAAGGTCTGCGGGCCATCCTTCAGGTGCGCCCACTCCTCGTCGACGCGACGGCGATACTCCTCGACGCCCAGCGCCTTGACCAGAATCTTGATGCGCGCCTTGAACTTGTTGTCCCGGCGGCCGAACTGGTTGTAGACCCGAACGCAGGCCTCGAGGTAAGTGAGCAGGTGCTGCCAGGGCAAGTCCTCGCGCACGGTTTCGGCGATCATCGGCGTACGACCCAGGCCACCGCCGGCGAGTACTTTCACGCGCAGCTCGCCTTCGTCGTTGCGCCACAGGCGCAGGCCAATATCATGGACCTGGATCGCCGCGCGGTCGTGAGCCGCGCCGCTCACCGCGATCTTGAACTTGCGCGGCAGGTAGGCGAATTCCGGGTGCAGGGTGGACCACTGTCGAATCAGCTCGCACCAGGGGCGCGGGTCTTCCACTTCGTCGTTGGCGATGCCGGCGAACTGGTCGCTGGTGGTATTGCGGATGCAGTTACCGCTGGTCTGGATGGCGTGCATCTGCACCTTGGCGAGCTCAGCGAGGATGTCCGGCACGTCCTCGAGCGCCGGCCAGTTGAGCTGCAGGTTCTGGCGCGTGGTGAAGTGACTATAGCCGCGATCATAGCGGCGCGTGATCTCGGCCAAGGCCTTCAGCTGATGGCCGGCCAGCATGCCGTAGGGGATGGCGATACGAAGCATCGGCGCATGACGCTGGATATACAGGCCGTTTTGCAGGCGCAGCGGGCGAAACTCCTCTTCACCGAGCTTGCCGGCCTGGTAACGTTCCATCTGATCGCGGAACTGAGCTACCCGCTCGTCGACGAGCGTTTGGTCGTGAATATCATAACGGTACATGTGCACGGTCCTGCATAGCGAAATGGTCACGTCGAGACGGACGGTAATTTGCCGTCACCTTAACGCATATCTGCATATTCTATGAAAGAATATATAATTATCTTTTTATCGTTAAAAGCTATTTGACGGTTTTGGGCGCCGGCGGTCTGGACGGCGTCATCCTGTCATCCGGCGGCTCGATCCTGGTTCTGGCCGGGCTCGTAGGAGAGCACCGGCGAGAGCCAGCGCTCCATTTCCTCGAGGTGCATTCCTTTACGCGTCGCCAGCGCCTCGACCTGGTCGCGGGTAATCTTGCCGGTCGAGAAGTACTTCGACTGCGGATGAGCGAAATACCAGCCGGATACCGCCGCCGCCGGCCACATGGCGAAGTTCTCGGTCAGCTCCAGACCGGTGTTGTCCGGGGCGTTCAAGAGCCTGAAGAGTGTGGCCTTCTCGGTGTGGTCCGGGCAGGCGGGGTAGCCCGGCGCCGGGCGGATGCCCTGGTACTTCTCGGCGATCAGCGCGTCGTTGTCGAGCGTCTCGTCCGCGGCGTAGCCCCAGAACTCCTTGCGCACCCGCTCGTGGATGCGCTCGGCGAAGGCTTCGGCCAGGCGGTCGGTGAGCGCCTGCACCATGATCGCGCTGTAGTCGTCACCGGCTTTCTCGTATGCTTTGGAAAGCTCGTCCACACCGTGGCCGGTGGTGACCGCGAAGCCGCCGATCCAGTCGGCTTTGCCGGTCTCCTTGGGGGCGATGAAGTCCGCAAGGCTGTAACAGAGCCCGTCGCGGCCCTTGGTGGTCTGCTGGCGAATATGGTGGAGCCGTTCGACGACCTCGGTGCGGCTTTCATCCCTGTAGACCTCGATCACGTCATCGTCGACGGTGTTGGCCGGCCACAGCCCGATCACGCCTCGGGCATGGATATGGCTCTCGGCAAGGAGCTTCTCGAGCATCACCTGGGCGTCGTCGAACAAGTTGCGCGCGGCCTCGCCGACGACCTCATCGTCGAGAATCTTCGGGTACTTGCCGGCGAGCTGCCAGCTCATGAAGAACGGCGTCCAGTCGATGCGCTCGACAAGCTCGCGCAGATCGTAGTTCTCGAATACGGTGATGCCGGGCTGCAAGGGGGCGACGGGCGTGACCTCGTTCCAGTCGGTCTTGAAGCGGCGCTTGCGCGCCTGGGTATAGTCGAGATCCGCCGCTTTCGGCCGGCGTTTGGCGTTGCGCTCGCGTACCACCTCGTACTCCTCGCGAATGCCCTGGACGTACTCGGCCTTAAGACTCGGGGTGAGAAGCTTGCCGGCCACGCCCACCGCGCGGGAGGCATCGGTGACGTAGATTACCGGGTGTTCGTACTGTGGCTCGATCTTCACCGCGGTGTGCGCCTTCGAGGTGGTGGCCCCGCCGATCAGCAGCGGCAGGTCCATGCCACGGCGCTGCATCTCCTTGGCCACGTGAACCATTTCGTCGAGCGACGGTGTAATCAATCCGGAAAGGCCAATGATATCGGCATTATGCTCTTCGGCGGCCTTGAGGATCTTCTCGGCGGGCACCATCACGCCCAGGTCGATCACCTCGTAGTTGTTGCACTGAAGCACCACGCCGACGATGTTCTTGCCGATGTCGTGGACATCGCCCTTCACCGTGGCCATGACGATCTTGCCCTTGGCCTGGGTGTCTTCGCTCTTTTCCGCCTCGATGTAGGGGATCAGATACGCCACCGCCTGCTTCATCACCCGAGCGGATTTGACCACCTGGGGCAGGAACATCTTGCCGGCGCCGAACAGATCGCCCACCACGTTCATGCCGTCCATGAGCGGGCCTTCGATCACCTCGATGGGGCGCTCGGCCCGGGCACGGGCCTCTTCAGTGTCCGCCTCGATGTGGGCGGTGATGCCCTTGACCAGCGCGTGCTCGATGCGCTTGTTCACCGGCAGGCTGCGCCACTTCAGGTCCTCCTTCTTCGGGCCGCTGCTGCCATCGCCCTTGTACTCGTCGGCGATGTCCAGAAGGCGCTCGGTGGCATCCGCACGGCGGTTGAGCACCACGTCCTCGACGGCGTCGCGAAGCTTGGCCGGCAGATCGTCGTAGACGGCAAGCTGGCCGGCGTTGACGATGCCCATGGAGAGGCCATTCTTGATCGCATGATAGAGAAAGACCGAGTGGATCGCCTCGCGCACCGGGTTGTTGCCGCGAAACGAGAACGATACGTTGGAGACGCCGCCGGAGATCATGGCGTGAGGCAGGTTCTCGCGAATGAAACGGCACGCCTCGATGAAGTCGACCGCGTAGTTGTTGTGCTCCTCGATGCCGGTGGCGATGGCGAAGATGTTGGGGTCGAAGATGATGTCCTCGGCAGGAAAGCCGATCTCGTCGACCAGCAGGCGGTAGGCCCGCTCGCAGATCTCGCTCTTGCGAGCGAAGGTGTCCGCCTGACCCTCCTCGTCGAAGGCCATGACCACGATGGCGGCGCCATAGCGCATGCACTTGGTCGCCTGCTCGCGGAAGATGGCTTCACCCTCCTTGAGCGAGATCGAGTTGACCACCGCCTTGCCCTGCACGCACTTGAGCCCGGTCTCGATGATCTCCCACTTGGAGGAGTCGATCATGATCGGCACCCGGGCGATGTCCGGCTCGCCGGCGATCAGGTTCAGAAAGCGCTCCATGGCCTCGCGGGACTCGAGCATTCCCTCGTCCATGTTGATGTCGATCACCTGGGCGCCGTTTTCCACCTGCTCCAGCGCCACCTCGAGCGCGGTGGTGAAGTCCTCCTCGACGATCAGGCGCTTGAAGCGCGCCGAGCCCGTGACGTTGGTACGCTCGCCGACGTTGACGAACAGCGAGTCCGCCTCGATGTTGAACGGCTCGAGCCCGGAAAGTCGGCACGCCTTGGAGCGTTCGGGGATGATGCGCGGCGCGACATGGCGCACCTTTTCCGCAATGGCGCGAATGTGTTCCGGCGTCGAGCCACAGCAGCCGCCGATAATGTTGACCAGCCCGCTACTGGCGAACTCGCCGACGATCGCCGCCATCTCTTCCGGGGTCTGGTCGTACTCGCCGAACTCGTTGGGCAGGCCTGCGTTGGGGTGGGCGGAGACGAAGGTGTCCGCTTTGCTCGAGAGCTCCTCGAGGTAGGGGCGCAGCTCCTCGGCGCCGAGGGCGCAGTTGAGGCCGACGGACAAGGGCTTGGCGTGGCGCACCGAGTTCCAGAACGCCTCGGTGGTCTGGCCCGAGAGCGTGCGGCCCGAGGCGTCGGTGATGGTGCCGGAGATCATCACCGGCAGACGCGCTCCGAGATCCTCGAACAGCACTTCGAGTGCGTAGATCGCCGCCTTGGCGTTGAGCGTGTCGAAGATCGTCTCGATCATGATCAGGTCGCTGCCGCCCTCGATCAGCGCGGCGGCGGCCTCGTAATAGTTTTCATACAGCGCATCGAAGGTAACGTTGCGCTTGGCCGGGTCGTTGACGTCCGGCGAGAGCGAGGCGGTGCGCGAGGTCGGGCCAAGCACGCCTGCTACGAAGCGCGGCACGCCGGTCTCTTTGGCCACTTCGTCGCACACCCGGCGAGCCAAGCGTGCGGATTCTCGGTTGAGCTCGACGACCAGCGCCTCCATGCCGTAGTCGGCCTGGGAGAGGCGGGTGCTGTTGAAGGTATTGGTCTCGATGATGTCCGCGCCGGCCATCAGGTAGTCGCGGTGGATGCGGGCCACGAGTTCCGGGCAGGTCAGCGCCAGCAGGTCGTTGTTGCCTTTCAAATCCGACGGCCAGTCGTGAAAGCGCTCGCCACGGAACTCCTCCTCGCCCAGCCCGGCTTCTTGCAGCATGGTGCCCATGCCGCCATCCAGAATCAGGATCTGCCGCGTGAGGCGGTGGGTAAGCGATGCAGTCGTTTCACGTAAAGCCATGGCGAGGGGGAGCTCCAGCAACACAGTCGGATATGTCTGCGCGACGATCCACGCAAGCGGCGCACAGCATATCAAAGGGCGCGTGGCGGGGCAGCATCGCAAGCGCCCGACATCATGCCCGTTTGGACTTTACTTAGATGCGCGCCAGGCCTGGAACGAATAGTTTACTAAAATGGTCGGGATTGTGTCGGCCCGCGGTTTTGCTTACCATAAGCCGCAAATGACATGTGAGGCGGCCGTGCCGCTACCACAGAAGGAGTAGACCGCTCATGACCACGACTATCGAAGCGCCCGGCATCGACATCACCGACAGCGCCCAAGGCTATCTCGCGGAGCTTCTGGAAAAGCAGAACGTTGAAGGTATCGCGGTGCGCATCTTCATTACCCAGCCCGGCACCCCCTACGCGGAAACTTGCCTGGCCTACTGCCGCCCGGGCGAAGAAGAGCCCACGGACGTGCTGCTCGAGCTCGACAAGATCAACGTCTACCTGGACAAGAACAGCCTGGCGTTTCTAGAGGAAGCGGTCGTCGACTTCAACGCCGATCGCATGGGGGGGCAGCTCACCATCAAGGCGCCCAATGCCAAGATGCCCAAGGTGAATGCGGATAGCCCTCTGGAAGATCGCATCAACTACATTCTCTACAGCGAGATCAACCCGGGCCTGGCGGCTCACGGGGGCGAGATCAAGCTCGTCGAGCTGACCGAGCAGAAAGTGGCGATCCTGGCCTTCGGCGGCGGTTGCCAGGGGTGCGCGGCGGTCGATCTCACGCTCAAGGATGGCGTCGAGAAGACGTTGATCGAGCGTATTCCGGAGCTTGCCGGCATTCGCGACGTTACCGACCATACCGATACTACCAACGCCTATTATCGTTGATCCCGCACGTTCTACTTTCGAAAAGCGCTCTGCTCCGGCAGGGCGCTTTTTTTGGTTCAGCTTTTGCTCCGACGTTGGCAATGAAAACGTTTAAACCCGATCTCAACGCTTTACATTTGTACAACAATTGTCAAAAAAGGGTTTATGCTCTATTTCATATTCATTGCTTGGGGCGATGCAGCAAAGGCCGTCGTTTCCATGGGTCCTACCAACGCTGAATCATACTAAAACTGAGTCGTATCAAGACAAGGGAGCCACGACCATCAATAAGCCTTCGATGTTTTCCAATATTCACAAACCGATCTTCTTCGGTTCGCTCGGGCTTCTGCTACTGGTTACCCTTCCGCT
The DNA here is from genome assembly GCF_020622355.1 of Vreelandella malpeensis. Classification (GTDB taxonomy): domain Bacteria; phylum Pseudomonadota; class Gammaproteobacteria; order Pseudomonadales; family Halomonadaceae; genus Vreelandella; species Vreelandella malpeensis. The sequence goes on from NZ_WHVL01000005.1 coordinate 57,733, forward strand.
GATCTTGTTTCCTGACATGGGACGCGTCTGGGTCATGGCGGCCCAAGGGTTCGTGTCGCAGAACTTCGGCATGCTGTATCTGGGTATGGGCGTCGCCTCGCTCGGCTTCATGATCTACATCGTGTTCAGCGATATCGGTCAGATCAAGCTCGGCGACGTGGATAGCGAACCGGAGTTTTCACTGCTTTCCTGGGGAGCAATGCTGTTCGCCGCCGGGATCGGTGGCGCAGTGGTGTTCTGGGGCATGGTCGAGTGGATGTACTACCTGCAGGATCCGCCGTTCCATCTCGAGCCGTTTTCCGAAGAGGCCACCGCCTGGGCGGCGACCTACGGCATGTTCCACTGGGGGCCGATCGCCTGGTCGATCTACCTGGTGCCGGCACTGCCGATGGCTTACTTTCTGCACGTACGCAAACATCGCGTGTTGCGCATCAGCGAGGCGATCCGCCCGGTGCTGGGCGAGAAGCTCGCCAGGAGTTGGCTGGGCGACATCATCAATGTCTTGTTCATCTTCGGCATGCTGGGTGGCGGGGCAACGTCTCTCGGCATCCTGGTGCCGCTGATCAACGAGGGGTTGGGCAACCTGTTCGGCTTCACCCCCAATACCGCCAGTCAGCTCGCGGTGCTCGGCGGCACCACGGCGCTGTTCGCGATCAGCGCCTGGCGAGGACTCAAGGGCGGAATCGAGGTTCTCTCCGATATCAACATGTGGCTCGGGTTGGCGGTGCTGGCGTTCATCCTGGTAATGGGGCCGACGGTCTTCATTCTGGATACGGGCCTTAACTCTATCGGCCTGATGCTGAGCAACCTTGTCCGCATGGCGACCTGGACCGAGCCCTTTGGCTCCCTGGGCGATTTCCGGGATACCGGTTTCACCGAGTCCTGGACGATCTTCTACTGGGCCTGGTGGCTGGTATTCGCGCCGACGGTAGGGCTTTTCATCGCGCGTATCTCCAAGGGGCGGCGGATCAAGACCATGGTGGCCGGGGCGATGTTCTTCGGCTCGCTCGGCTGCGCGCTCTTCTTCATCATCCTGGGCAACTACGGGCTGTATCTTCAGCTCAGCGGCGCCCTCGACGTCATCGCCATCATGAACGAAAGCTCCGCCAACGCCGCCTTCTACGCGGTGCTGGGCGAGCTGCCGCTGACCTGGCTGGTGACTCTTGCCGTAGTCGTGCTGCTGTCGATCTTCACCGCGACCACCTTCGACTCCATCGCCTACATTCTCTCCTCGGCGGCGGAGAAGAACCTCGAGGAAGAGCCCGGGAAATTCCACCGCCTGTTCTGGGCATTCACGTTATCGCTTCTGCCCATGTCGCTGCTGTTTCTAGGTGGGCTCGAGACGCTGCAGACCGCGAGCATTGTCAGCGGCGTACCGCTACTACTGATCGCGGTACTTCTGATGATGTCGATGGTGCGCGCGGCCAAGTACGATCTGCGCTACCAGCCGGACTACTCGGAGCCTGAGATCAACATCGAGGAGTTTCCGGAAAACGACCCCTGGAGCGAGGACGGTACCTGGGAGCTTCCCGACGAGTCGGGGAGTGAGCCGCCCAAGCCTCTGAGCTGATCATCAACGCAAAACCGCCTCTCGAGAGGCGGTTTTTTTCATGACGGCATAAAGGCTTTTCTCATTTCTCTGCGTCTTTTGGCGCCTCTTTGGCCAGCAGTGACGTGGGTAGTTCGCTGAGCTGGCGATGCAGCGCTTCGATCTGCTCATCCAGCTGGCGTTGCCAGGTGCTTTCACGCTCTCGCTGTTGACGCTCCTGCTCGAGGCGCTCTTCCATCTTGGTTAAGGCGCGCTGGGCGCTGTCGAAATCATCCACCAGCGCCGCGTTCTCTCGCTCTCTGGCCATCAATCGCTCTTGCAACTGCTGCTTGGCCGCTTGAGCTGACGTCAAGTGATCACGCTCGGCGGCGAGCGCCTTCTCGAGCGTGGCGTACTTCTCTTCCCACTGGCGCAGGCGCTTCTGCTGGCCTTTCTCTTCCTGGGCGCGCTCCTGGCGCAGCGTGTCGAGTGCGGCCATCAGCTTGCCCTCGGCGGCTTCGTTGCGCTCCTCCTCTTGCTTGAGGCGCTGCTCCCAGCTCTCCTGCAATGCCTGGCGCTCCTTCACGGCACTGTCCTGAAGTGCGTGATAGCGCTGCTTCAGGTCACGCTCCGACTCTTTTGCCTCGGCGGCCTGGCGTTCGCCGCGCCGGGCATCTTCGGCGAGTTGTGCCTGGGCAGCTTCGGCGGTGGCGAGCTCACGGCTCAATGTTTCCAGGCGCGCCTCGGTATGGCGCAGGTGTTCTGTCAGCGCCTTCTCGCGCTGCTCGGCGTCAAGGGCATGCTGCTCGGCGCGCTCGGCAGCCTCGCGCGCTTCGAGCACCTGGCGGTTGGCATCCTCCCGGTAGTGGGCGAGCGCTTGATTGGCGGCTTCCTGCGCCTGATTCCAGAGCGCGCTGGCCGCAGTCACGACGACTTCCGGTACGCCCTTGGGTGGCGGAACGTCGCGATTCTGCTCGCGTTCGCTGCGCCACTGGCGAAAGTGCTCGCTGATGGTCGTGAAACTGCCGGTACCGAGTACTTCACGAATGCGTTGAACGCTCGGCGTATCGCCTTGGGTCAGCAGGGTATCGATCGCCTGCTGCACGTCTGCGTATTGGATGCCGCTGCGTGCCATGTTGTCTGCCTGTCACCGAATGAAAGCGCCATTTTGCGCTAGGAAAGGTAAAATCACAATAATTACGTATTACATAAAACGTAATAATATTTATTTTATTGGTTATAAATTCAAGATTACACGTATTATCTTGAGTTGATTGACGTGAAGAGGCAGACTTTGCGTGAGTGGTGAATGAGGCGAGCAAATGGACGATAGTGCGGGGAATGTTGTTCACGCAAATGAAATACCGAGAACTTTGGAGAGTAATGCTTCACGAAGCCCGGTGCGTATTGACGCGGGGAGTGATGCCGAAGCGGTGGCGCAGTGGCTAGCCGAATACCAAGCGAGCCCGCAAACCTTCAAGGCGTACCGACGGGAGGCAGAGCGGCTGCTGTTATGGCTTGCCAGCATCGGCCGGCGCCTCGACGAGCTGGACCGCGAAGCGCTGCGTGCCTTCGAGGCGTTTCTGGAGGACCCGCAGCCGGCGACACGCTGGGTAGGGTCGGGGGCGCCGCGAACGAGCCTTGCGTGGCGTCCGTTCCGGGCGGGGCTTTCGCCGGCAAGCCGACGCCAGAGCCTGATGATTCTGCAGGGGCTTTACGGCTGGCTGGTCGAGGCGGGGTGGGTGGCACACAACCCCTTCAAGCTGATGCGCGACAAGTCGCGCCGGCTCGACAACCAGACTGCCGGCGTGGAGCGTTACCTGGAGCAGGATCTGTGGCAGTGGCTCTGGGGATGGCTGAATCGAGAGCTGGAGGAGGGTGCCAGCGCCCGGCAGCGCTTCGAATGGTCGCGGCGACGGTTCATCTTCAGCTTCGCCTATCTACTGGCCCCGCGCATCAGCGAGATGGCCGCGGCCAGGATGAGCGATTTCGTTCGCCGGGAAGGGCGCTGGTGGTGGGAGGTCACGGGCAAGGGCGACAAGCGCGCGCGCATTCCGCTGCCCGAGGACATGCGCCAAGCGCTTGCCGACTGGCGTCAGGCACTCGGGCTTTCGTCGACGCCCGACTTCGACGAGACCACGCCACTTCTTCGTGCCCTCGACGGCGTTCGCGGCATCAGCGACAACCAGCTCTATCGGCTGATCAAGAGGTCGTTTTCGGAGGCTGCGCTGACACTGGAAGTAGAGCAGGGCGCTGGCGAACATGTCGAGGCCTTGAGGTGCGCAACCCCGCACTGGCTGCGCCACACCTCGATCACCCATCAGGCCCAGGCCGGCGTGAGCCTGCGCTATCTGGCCGAGAGCGCGCGCCACGCGCGGCTCGAGACCACCAGCCGCTATCTGCATACCGAAGCTGATGAGTGGCACGCCGAGCAGCAGCGCCACCGCCTTGGCGGCTTGCTCACAAAAGAGCGGCCTTGAGCGTTATAATGGCGACCAATTCAACGTTTGAGCTTCAAGGAGAGACCATGAGCACGCCCGGCCCCGAGCTTGCCCAGCAGGAACTGATCGACGAATTCGAGATGTTCGACAACTGGATGGATCGCTACCAGTACATCATCGACCTGGGCAAGCAGTTGCCCGCGTTTCCTGTCGAGTGGCAGACTGAGGAGTACAAGATTCAGGGGTGTCAGTCCAACGTCTGGATGAACTGTGAGACCGACGGGGACAAACTGGTGTTCAAGGCGACGTCCGATGCCGCGATCGTCTCGGGCCTGATCGGCGTGCTGCTGCGCATCTACAGCGAGCGCACCGCCGAAGAAATTCGTGCCACCGAGCCGCACTTCCTGCAGGATCTGGGTCTCGACAAGCACTTGTCGCCTACGCGCAGCAACGGCCTGCACGCCATGCTCGAGCGTATCTATCAGGTGGCGCGCAGCGCCTAGGATTTTTTCCGGCGGGCAGGGCGGCCGCAAGGGGCTTGCGCGGCACTGCTCTCATCTTCGCGACACAGCGCTTCGCTGCGACCGCCGGGTACCGGGTCCATCCCTCCGGCGCTGCCCGGATGGCATTTGATGATGCGTTTGAGCGCCATCCAGCCCCCCTTCAGCGGGCCGTGGACCTGGATGGCCTCGACGGTATAGCTCGAGCAGCTCGGCCAGAAGCGACAGCGCGGGCCGAGCAGGGGGCTTAAGGTATACTGGTACACCTTCACCAAGGCAATCAGCACGGCACCCAGCGCTTTGCCGAGCCTCTTACCGATCGCCTGCAAGATATTCATTCAGCTCTTCTTGTACAGCGTTGCGGGGTCGATCAGCGGCTCGCTGTCGATGGCGGCCTTTTCGCTATCGAGGGTGATATAGAAGCAGCTGCGGCGCCCGGTATGGCAGGCAGGTCCGGTCTGGTCGACTTTCACCAGCACCGTGTCGCCATCACAATCGAGAGCGGCACTCACCAGCGCCTGCTGCTGGCCCGAGGTTTCACCCTTGCGCCAGAGCTTGCCACGCGAGCGCGAGTAGTAGCACACGCGCCGAGTCGAGAGCGTCTCCTCAAGCGCTTCACGGTTCATCCATGCCATCATCAGCACTTCGCCGCTATCATGCTGCTGGGCGATGGCCGGCAGCAGCCCATCGGCGTTGAATTTGGCGGCATCGAGAAGGGCCTTCGTGGCCGGTAGCGGCTCATCGCAGGTGGCGGACTCCAGCGCCTTGAAAAGAGTCGTAGGGGGAAGCGGGTCGAAGCGGGACATGACAGCGTACTCGAATGGCAAGGGTGGAGAGCAGGGCGCTACTTGCCGCCGTTCGCGCGGCACTCGGCGCACAGGCCCTGAAGCTCGATGGTCTGGCGTTCGATATGAAAGCCTCGCTCCTTGGCGAGACTTCCAAGCTCTTCGCTGATGGCGTCGAGATGAAGTTCCTCGACATGACCGCAGCGCCGGCAGATGAGCAGTTGAAAGCCGTGGGCATGCTCGGGACAGGCGCAGGCGATATAGGCGTTCTGCGACTCGATACGGTGCACGAAGCCCTCGGCGATCAGAAAATCGAGGGCGCGGTACACCGTGGGTGGCCGGGCAGAAGCGTGTTCGCTCGAGAGCTGATCGAGCAGGTCGTAGGCCTTGAGGCCGCCGCCGTTGTCGACGATCAGCTCCAGTACCCGACGGCGAATCGGTGTGAAGCGAACGCCTCGCGTGATGCACTGGGATTCTGCCTGCTGGAGTAACGCGCTGGTATTCATGATGATGACGACTCGCCCTGAACGATAGACATCTAGTTTACGCGTTCGCTGCCGTCGTGTCAGGCGAGGCACCCAGCTCACTCTGGCGAGCGAAGTGGTGCCGGGCAAAGGCCACGCGCTCTTGGGCGCTCACGCCGTCGGGCTGGCGTTCGATCAAGTCCAGCCGGCGGCGAAGGCCCTCGCCGTTGGTCATCTGGATGGCGAGTCCCGGACGGGCGTTGAGCTCAAGGAGCATGGGGCCGTGTACTCGGTCGAGCACCATATCGGTACCCAGGTATCCGAGCCCGGTCATCTCATAACAACCTGCGGCCAGGTTCAATAGGGTGTCCCACTGGGGTACGCGCAGGCTTGCCAGGTCATGGCCGGTGTCCGGATGACTGTAGCAGGGGCGGTCGAACTGCACGCCTCTGAGCGCTGCCCCCGTGGCGATGTTGAGCCCCACGCCCACCGCACCCTGATGGAGGTTGGCCTTGCCATCGGAAGCGGCAGTGGACAGGCGCATCATCGCCATCACCGGGTAGCCCTTGAAAACGATGACACGAATGTCCGGTACGCCTTCGTAGGTGTACTCCATCAGGCTTTCGTCGAAGTTGATCAGCGTCTCGATCAGCGCAACGTCCGGCGAACCACCGAGCGAATAGAGCCCGGAGAGAATATTGGACACGTGACGCTCGACATCGGTGATCGTCAGGTGCGCACCGCTGGGCTTGACGAACTCGTTGTCGATGACCTTCTCGATCACCAGAATCCCCTTGCCGCCGCTGCCCTTGGCAGGCTTGATCACGAAGCCGTTGTGGCCGGCGAGCATCGCGCTGATGTGCTTCACCCCGAACTGGGTCGAGACGGTGCCGATCAGCTTGGGCGTGGTGATGGCGTACTTCTCGGCCAGTAGCTTGGTCTTGAGCTTGTCGTCGACCAGCGGGTAGAGCTTGCGAGAGTTGTAACGGCCGATGTAGCGAATGTTGCGCCGGTTCATCCCGATGATGCCCTTGTCCTGCAGGCGAGTTGGCCAGGTCCAGTTCGAAAGCCAACTCATGAGGGCTTCTCGTCTTCAGTGATCGGCTTGAAGCGACGAAGCTCCAGGAGCCGGTAGCCGGTGTAATTGCCCAGCAGCAGGATGAACGCCATCAGAATCAGCTGCACGCCGAGGAAGTTGAAGGTGATGTGGCGAATCCACGGGTTGTTCATGGCCAGGTACGCCAGCACCGCCGTGAGCAGGCTGCCGCCGCCTTGGATCAACACTTCCTTGGGGCCTTCTTCCTCCCACAGGATCGACATCCGCTCGATGGTCCAGGCGAGAATGATCATCGGGAAGAAAGTGACCGTGAGGCCGGCGGAGAGCCCCATGCGATAGGCCAGCACGGTGAAGGCAGCGATGATTGCGATCACCGTGATGATTACCGCCGACACCCTGGCCACCAGCAGCAGATTCAAGTACGACAGATAGTTGCGAATGACCAGGCCTACCGCGACGATCAAGAGAAAGCCGATCAGGCCGGTCAGGAGCGTGGTCTGGATGAAGGCCAGCGCGATGAGCACCGGCATGAAGGTACCGGAGGTCTTCACCCCGATGAACACCCGCAGCAGCACCACGACCAGCGCGCCGATCGGAATCAGTAAGATGGTCTGGAACAGCGCCTGCTCCTCCAGCGGCAAGCTGTGGATCGAGAAGTTCAACAGCGTATCCTGTGAGCGGTGATTGCGCACCGCGGCCGAGGCGGGCTGATTGTGGGTGAGCATCGAGAAGCTGACTTGGGAGTTGGTACCACCCTCCACCTCGAGCACCGCGCGACCGCCGGTTTCCCACAGCAGCAGGTTTTCCGGGCGCCCGCGTTCGCCGGTCGTCGGGTTGAAGATTGCCCACTGCTCGCCGGGCTCGTCGAACACCTGGATCCAGCTCGACAGCGACTGGCGACGGCGAGCATCCTCGAGCATCAGGCCGCTCACTTCACGGGCTTGGACGCCGGCCTGGTTGAGCAGGCGCACGATCAGCGCAGAAGGATTTTCCTGGGTGAGCAGAAGACGCGCGTTCTCGCCCTGACGCTCGCCGTTGATGTCCAGGATCAGTTCGCGCGCGAAGGTAGCGTTGTTGGCGCTGCGCGCCCAAGCGCGCTCGATGAGCTGGTCGGCGGCGGTTTCGTAAGGGCTTTCCCAAGGTGTGGGGGTAGCGAGCCCCGGCGGCGGCTGGTTTGGCGCGCGGGCATCCGGCGCGACCAGCATCTGCACCGAATAGTAGAGCTGCTGGCTGCCGGCCGCCTCGCGAATCGTCCACTGTGCCTGGCGGCCAAGCTCATCGGCGCTATAGGAGAGGCCGTAACCCGACGAGGCGGTATTTTCGGTCAGCACGCGGTAGCCGGCCTGATTGGCAGGCAGCGCCAGATCCACCTGGACCGGGCCGTTTTGGGCATTAAAGGTGATGACCGCTTCGATTTCCCATACCTGGCGCTGCTCACCGGGTACCCAGGGGATCTCGAACTGAATATGACGATGAATGCTGGTGGCGATTCCCGCAAGCAGCAAAAAGCCGACGATCAAGTAGAAGGGCAAGCGTGACATTGAGATTCCTTTCAGCATAGGTCCAAGGAGGAGGGCACTTACTCTTCCTTGTCGTCCTGATCATCGGCGACTTCATCGTCCGCCGCCTGGTCGGCGGGCTCGCCGCCGGGAAATTCGGGCCGCTCGTGTAGATAGGTCTGCGCCACGTCGATGGTGGCGATATCCATCATGAAACGCCGGCCCAGCAGTACCGGAAAGTCCAGGTGCGTGCGATCATTCAAGGTGAACTCGACGTTCTCGCGGATCGACCCCAGCGTCATCAGAAGTGAAATCACCGGGCGCGACTCCTCTCCGGAAGCCTGCACGATGCGCACCCGGCGCTGAATGGGCGCCTCGATCCACTCATCGCGCACGCGATCGACCACCACATCATCGTCGTTCAGCGCCAGCTTGAAGCGTACCCAGTTCTCGCCATCACGCTCGAAGCGTGTGACGTCGGTGGCGGATAATGACGAGGTATTGGCGCCAGAGTCGATACGCGCCTTCAGGTAGGTGCCAATGGCGGGAAAGCCGACCCACTCGCTGCGCCCAAGCAGTGTCTTGTCATCCATCACCTGGGCGACCTCGCACTCTTCGCGAATGATGACCGGCTCTTCGTTTCGCGCCTCGATTTCTGCCATGTCGCTGCGCAGTGCTCGCAGCAGGCTGCCCACTTCGTGCACGTTGGACAAGAGTATCTGGTGGTGATCGAGCTGGCGGCTCTCCAGGTTCGAGACGTCGCACTGCTGGGTGAGCGATGCCTGAAGCTCCGCAATACGCGCGTCGAACGTGGCCTCGCTGAGGGGCGGGGGTTCGTTCGACTCCGGCTGATTCATCGCGCAACCTGCCAACAGAAGCGGCATACCTGCCATCAGCCAACCAATACGTGGACGCATAACGAGGAGATTCCTTAACAATCGAGAGCACGAATGATATGAAGAAGTGCGCTTGCTTGTCCAATGCGACGCCGTGTTTTAGATCGATACGTCGCTTATTTAACATAATATATATTATGCGAACCATAGGACGGGAGGATGATGTGCTCGCTCACTGCCCAGCCGTTACGCTTGATTCCCATCGTCGTTCCATCAAAAAGGCAGCCCATGGGCTGCCTCTTCATCTTTTACCGGGTTTTACTCGTCGGCCGGCGCGTAGGAGCCGTCTTCGCGGTGCACTTCCTTACCGGTGAGCGGCGGCGTGAACACACAGGCCACGGTCATGCCTTTTTCCTTACCCCGCAGCAGATGCTCGTCGTGCTGATCCAGCAGGTAGATGTCGCCAGCCTTGATCGGCCAGATCTTGCCATCGGCGATGGTCTCCACTTCGCCTTCACCTTCGTAGCAGAACACGGCTTCGTAGTGGTTCTTGTAGTGAATGTGGGTTTCGGTCCCCGGAAAGATCCGGGTGATGTGAAACGAGAAGCCTGCCTTGTCCTCGGCGAGCACCAGGCGCGTGCTGTCCCAGTTACCATTCTCGGCGGTGACCAGGCGATCCGTCTTGCGGGCTTCTTCCAAGTTGCGAACAATCATCGCTGTGCTCCTTGCAAGGTGGCTCAGGAGGCCACCGTGGGTTGAATATCGTGTCAGGGTGTGAACGTCACTTCTGACGGGCAACGGCCTCGACGCACTTCTCGAGGATGTCCAGGCCCTCGATCAGGTCCTCGTCGGTGATGGTCAGCGGACACAGGCACTTGACCACCTCTCCATCCTGGCCGCTGGTCTCGATGATCAGGCCGTGTTCGAAGGCCATCCCGGTGATCTTGTCGGCGATCGCGCCATCGACCACGTCGATGCCGCGCATCAGGCCGCGGCCGCGTTCGGTGGCGGGCATGCCGTTGTCGCTCAGCAGCTTGGCGAGCTTCTGGAAGCGCTCCTCGACGATACGCGCCTTGCGCTGGACATCGCGCTCGAAGGTATCGTTGGACCAGTACTTCTTAAGTGCTGCGGTAGCGGTCACCATGGCCAAGTTGAAGCCGCGGAAGGTGCCGTTGTACTGGCCCGGCTTCCACTGGTCGAGCTCCGGGCGCATCAGTACGTGGGCGAACGGCAGTCCGAAGCCTGAAAGCGACTTGGAGTTGGTGACCATGTCGGGCTTGATGCCGGCGTGCTCGAAGCTGAAGAACTTGCCGGTACGCCCACAGCCTGCCTGGATGTCATCGATGATCAACAGAATGTCGTGAGCGCGGCAGATGCTTTCCAGACGCTTGAGCCAATCGAGCCCCGCAACGTTGATACCGCCCTCGCCCTGCACCGTCTCGACGATCACCGCCGCCGGCACGTCCAGGCCGCCGGACTTGTCGCCCAAGAGCTTCTCGAAGTAGTCGAGCGTATCGGCATGATCGCCCAAGTATCCATCGAAAGGCAGAAAGCTCGCGCCTTGGGTAGGAATGCCGCCGGTGGCCTCGCGGAACTTGCGGTTGCCCGTGGTGGCCAGCGCCCCCATGGTGACGCCGTGAAACCCGTTGGTGAAGGTCACGATGTTGTAGCGACCTTTAGCAACACGTGCCAGGCGAATGGCCGCCTCGACGGCGTTGGTACCGGTAGGGCCCGGCAGGTGCACCTTGTAGTCGAGCCCGCGCGGCTTGAAGATCAGCTCTTCGAGCGTATCCAGGTAGTCGCGTTTGGCAGCAGTCCACATATCGAGGCCGTGAACCACGCCATCAGTCGACAGGTAGTCGATCATCGCCTGCTTGAGGTGCGCGTTGTTGTGCCCGTAATTGAGCGTGCCCGCACCGGCGAGAAAGTCGATGTACTCGCGGCCGTTCTCATCGGTCAGCCGAGCGTTCTGCGCCTTGGTGAATACCACCGGGAACGAACGCGAGTAGGTGCGAACGTTGGATTCCATGCGTTCAAACGTCTGGGTCTGCATCTTGACCTCCTTTTCGATGACTTCGACTGCCCTCGCGACGAGGGCCTGTTAATGCTTTTGCAAGGGGGAGCCTGTCACTTCAGCGCCCGAGCTCAGACGATGCGGTCCGTCTGAAAAGGCCCGATGCGCACCAGGTTTTCCGGGTCGTGCTCGCCACCGAGCTGTTCGGTGGAGAAGTATTCACGACTGTTGAGAGGTGCCTGCCAGCGTGCGGCAAGGCGCCTGAAGAGCCCCCAGGACGCCAGGTTGTCCGGCGTGATGGTGGTTTCAAGATGGTGCACGTCGTCGAGTTCGTCGCGAGACATCACCGCTTCGACGAGGCGACGCGCGAGGCCAGTGCCGCGGGCTTTCTCGCCTACTGCCACCTGCCACAGGAAAAAGGTATCGGGCGCATTGTCTTTCACGTAGCCGGACACAAAGCCAACGATTTCACCCTCCTCGTTGGTGGCCACCGCACAGGTATCGCGGAACTGGGTGGCCAACAAGAGGTAAGCGTAGGCCGAATTGACGTCCAACGGCGGGCACGCCTTGACCAGTTCGTAGATTCCCCAGCCATCGTCGGCATTGGGTTTGCGGATGAACAGCGACGCCTGGTTGCTACCGACGACCGCGTCGGCGACGGTGGGTCGCGCAAGGTCGAACGAGGGGGTGAACGGTGTTTGGGGCATGCTCATGGTTATGCTTCGCTGTAGCGAATTTGGTAGCCATTATAACAGTCGATTATTAGCATCTCAAATTCCCTATTATATTAATCTCAATTTTCTATAATTTAAGATTATATCGTGGTTGAAAAAGCTGTACCGCTGCGAGCAGCTACGCCGCATGAAAAAAAGTCTAGTCCAACTCCTTGGAAAGCGGGAATAAAAAAGGCGAGCTTATGTTCGCCTAAAGATGAAATGGACATGATGACAGCGCGTAGCAGGTATAACCCGGTCGAAAGCCGTGCTTAGCGTCGTGAGGCAGACCGCATGGTGACGAGCTCCTCGGAGCCGGTCGGGTGAACGCCCAGGGTGCGGTCGAAATCCGCCTTGGTAAGCCCGGCGCGCACGGCGATGCCCACGTTCTGGATGATCTCACCGGCCTCCTCGCCCACGATGTGCGCACCGACCACCACGTCGCTTTCATCATCGACTATCAATTTCATCAGCATGCGCTCGTCGCTGCCGGATAGCGTGTGCTTCATCGGTCGAAAGTCGGTGCGGTAGACGCGAATGCCCGAACACCGCTCGCGGGCTGCCTCCTCGGTCAACCCGACGGTGCCGATGTTGGGCTGGCAAAAGACCGCCGTGGGCACGCGCTCGTAATCCAGCGGCGCCGGCGTGGTATCACCATAGTGATGCTCCACCAGTTGCATGGCCTCGGCCAGCGCCGCCGGGGTCAGCTCCGGCCCCTCGATCAGGTCACCCAGAGCGAGCACGGAAGGCACGCGGGTCTCGAAGCGCTCGTTGACCGCGAGCTTGCCCTGGTCGTCAAGTGCGATGCCGAGGTTGTCCAGGCCCAGGCCGTCGATATGTGCCTTGCGCCCGGTGGCGACCAGCACCGTATCCACCGTGAGCGTCTCCCCGGTGGTCAGGGTGACGGCAAGACCCTCCTCGCCTTTGTCGATGCGCTCGATATTGGCCGAGAAGTGCAGGTTGACGCCCTTCTTGCGCATCTCGTCACGGGTGAACGCGCGCACTTCGTCATCGAAGCCGCGCAGAAAGAGTTCCTTTCGGTAGATCAGATGAGTGTCGCTGCCGAGCCCGTTGAAGATGCTGGCGAACTCGGCGGCGATGTAGCCGCCGCCCAGCACCAGAAAACGCTTGGGAAAGGTTTCCAGGTCGAACACCTCGTTGGAGGTCACGGCGTGCTCGCTTCCTGGAAAGTCCGGCACAAAGGGCCAGCCGCCGGTGGCCAGCAGGATCTTCTCGGCGCTGACCGTGCTGTCGCCCTTGGCCGAGGCGAGCGATACGGTGTGTTCGTCCACCACCGTGGCGCGGGCGTTGTAGAGCGTCACGCCGGCGTCTTCGAGCAGACGCTGGTAGATACCGTTGAGGCGCTTGATCTCGCTGACCTTGTTGTCTCTGAGCGTCGCCCAGTCGAAGCTCGCGGCCCCCGGCAGCTGCCAGCCGTAGCCCGCCGCGTCGTCGAAGTCGTCGCGAAAGTGAGCGGCGTAGGCGTAGAGCTTCTTCGGCACGCAGCCCACGTTGACGCAGGTACCCCCGAGGTAGCGGTCTTCCGCGATGGCCACGCGCACGCCGCGGGCTGCGGCCATGCGCGCTGCGCGCACGCCGCCGGAGCCGGCACCGATGATCAGTAGATCGTAATCGAATTCAGCTTGCGCTGACATAAGGACTCCTTGCCGCTTAACTGTTTGCCGCTTGACTGTTTGCCGCTTGACTGTTTGATCGCATCCCGCCTAGCCGATCGGGCAGGTGACGCCGGTGCCCTTCAGCCCGCAATAGCCATTCGGGTTCTTGTCCAGGTACTGCTGATGGTACCCCTCGGCGTAGTAGAACGTCTCGAGCGGGCGAATCTCGGTTGTGATGCGTCCGCGCCCTGCCGCGTCCAGCGCCGCCTGGAAAGCCTTGGCACTCTCTTGCGCCTCATGCTGCTGGGCATCATCGGTGGTGTAGATCGCAGAACGATACTGGCTGCCGATGTCGTTGCCCTGGCGGTTGCCTTGGGTCGGGTCGTGCTGCTCCCAGAAGATCTGTAACAGCGTGGCAAGCGACACCTGGCTCGGGTCGTAGATCACGCGCACCACTTCGGTGTGGCCGGTACGCCCGGTGCAGGTCTCGTCATAGGTCGGGTTGGGCGTTTCGCCGCCGGCGTAGCCCGCGGCGGTAACGAAAACCCCCGGGGTCTGCCAGAAGAGCCGCTCGACGCCCCAGAAGCAGCCCATGCCGAGCACGATCTCCTGCAGGCCTTCCGGGAACGGTGGCTTCAGCGGGTTACCGTTGACGGCATGGTTTTCGCTGGTCGCGATCGGCGTATCACGGCCGGGCAGTGATGCCGATGTCTTCGAAAATAGTGTCATAACGCCCTCTTACTGCCGTGGAAAGATGGTTGGCGAACCGGGCCGCGAGAAGGTGTAGATCAGATCCACCGCCTGACTCGTGCCGGTCACCGCTTGAAGGTAGAGATTGCGCCACAGCGTGTAGCGTAGGGTTAGTTCCGCGATCGGCGAGAAGATTCCCACGCCGTAGCTGATACGCAGGTCATCGGTCAGCTGGCCGCTCAGCGCCACTTGGCTATCGTCGCCGGCGCCGGTGGTGTCGAGGGTCAAGTCGTCGATGCCGAAGGCCTGGCCGATGGAACCGACCGCTCCGCCGGTGCGTCCCAGCGACATGCCGATCAACGCGGTGGTCAGGGCACTGTCGATCCCACCACCGGAGGCGTCCGGGGCGCGTCCGCGCAGCACGTAGGAAAGCGCGCTGGATTCGGGCATGGCCGGCTCCGAGAAGATTGCCACGTTGGGTTCCTCGGCGGTACCGGTGACACGCAGCCCGGCGATGACGTCGTCCTCGGTGATGTCCGGGTTGCGGATCGCCTCGAAGTCCAGCACCGGCAGTCCCGGCGGGCCACTGAAGATCAGTTGGCCCCGGCGAATCAGCAGGTCCTGGCCGAAGGCCTGGAAGCGACCGTCGACCAGGTTCACCTCGCCGAACAGCTGCAGCACGCCGCTGTCCTGGCGAATCTCGAGGCTGCCGGCAAGACCCGACTCCAGCCCGTAGGCGGCGAAGTGCATGTCGCTGCCGAGCGTCACGGTGATCAGCAGATCAAGATCGATGCCGCTCTGGGCGAGCTCTTCTGAGGTGCTCGGGCCTTCGCCACTGGCGGCGCGCAGCTGGGCCTGACGTTCGGCTTCACGATCCTCGCGCTCGGTGATGATGATCTCGTCGCCGCTTGGCTTGATCGCCGAGGGCGGCAGCCGCCCTACCTCGAGCCGGGCCCAGGGAATGTCGACGTTGCCGCGGATCTGGAGCATGTCCGGGTTGATGCGAATGCGAATGTCCGGCGCGGCTTCCAGGCGGCCGAACTGGGGCAGCACCACCAGCAGCGGCTCCTGAACGGCGTTCAGGTCGATACCCATGCGCCAGGGCTCGTCGGCGGGCCAGAAGGCGTCGCCGGTGATGTTCAAGCGACCGCGCTCGGCGGCGAGAAAGCCGTTGATGTCGCCACGCTCGCCGTTGAAGCGCAGCACCAGCTCGCCGTCGCTGACCAGCACGGGAATGTCCGGGCCCTGGGCGCGCACGCCGCGCAGCGCGAGCTGGCCTTGAAGATCCGGCTGGGCGGTGGTGCCGCCGATCTGGACGACACCGTTCAACTCGCCCTGCAGTTCGTCGAGCTGGGACACCAGCGGACGATAGGGTGACAGCGACAGATTGCTCGCCCGCAGCTCGCCGCTGAGCGCTCCCCGCCCGATGGGCTCGACGATGCTCAGATCAAGGGTCATCTCGCCGGCGTCTGAAAGCGACAGCACCACGTTGGCATTGGCCTGGGCCTGGTTGGCCTCGAGCCGGGCGTTCAGGTCGACCACCGGCAGCCGAACCGGCTGGCCGTAGTCGTTGATCGCGGTGATGGCGAGCCGGCTTTCGAGCCCCAGGTCCGCCTGGAAGCGCGCTCCACCCTGGCTCCAGGCCAGATTCAGGTCCGCGGTGGTGTCGCCGTCGAAGCTCCACTGCTCGGGCAGGAAGGGCTCGAGCATCTCCATCGGGACCTCGCGCAGGGTCAGCACCGCCCGCCCCTGCTCTGCCGAGGCATCGATAGGCTGGGTGGAGCAGACCAGGCCGCCCTGCACTCGCCGCAGGCAGAACGGCGACAGCCGCGCCTGGCCACTGGCGAGGTTGTAGCGCAGGTCGAGCGGTGCTTCCAGGCGAATGTCGCCAGCCTCGGCATCCACTTCCAGGGGCGTGATTCGCGCCTGGTAGAGTTGCCCCGGCTGGTCGAAGCGTCCGTCGAGGGCCAACGCGGCACGGCTGAAGGCATTGCCATCACTGCCTTGGGCGTCGAGTGTCAAACGATGCTGTGATAGCCGCCCCTGCAGGGCCAGGGCGACGCTTTCGAGATCCTGCCCGCCGGCAATCACCCGACCAAGGCGCAGGTTCACGTCCAGGCGCGGGTCATCGATGCCGGCGATGTCGGCATCGAGAGTCAGGCGCTCCACCAGGTTATCGGCAAAGCGCAGCCCTTGGCCTTCGAGCGTGGCGTCCAGGCGCGGCTGCTCGAGGCTACCTCGCGCGGTGATGTCGCCGGTCAGCCGCCCGGCAAGCTCGGGGTGAAGGGTTGCCAGGTCCGTCAACGCGATGCTGGCATCCAGCGACAGCGCTGCCTGGCTCGCCTGGCCTTGGGCGGTCAGGCGATTCTGTCCCTGGGTGAAGCGCAGCTCGTCGATGTCCACCTCCAGGTCGGTGTTGGCGCGCAGCGCGGCGTTCAGGGTCAGCGGATAGTCGCGCAGCTCGCCATCAATGGCGAGTGCCGGCACGTCGATCAGCCAGCGCTCACCCTGCTGGAGCACGCCCAGGTCGATGTCGCCGTCGAGCGAGCCGTCGAGCCCTTCGACGAAGTGCGACGGGTCGACGTCATCCAGGCGCAGGCGCGCGTCAAGAGCGATGGCGTTGGCCCAGCTCACCCGCCCCTGGCTCGAAATAACACTCTCGTCGAGACGCACCACCAGCGACGACCAGTTGAAGAAGCTCGTGGTGCCGTCGCCTTCGAGGCTCAGCGAGGTGGCCGGCACCTGGGGCCCCTGGACGTCGACGTCGAGTGCCACGTCGAAGGCATCCAGATCGCCGTTGGCGCGCAGATCCAGCCCCTCGATGACGTAAGGCTCGGTAGCGTCATCGAGCACGACCAGCGGCCACTGCAGGCGCTCGCTTTGCAGCCGCGCGGTGAACGGCAGCGCCGGGTCGTAGATGTCGGTGCGTACCTCGAGCCGGGTGTTGACGATCCCTTCGCCGTTCAGGGTAGCGGTGAATGCCTCGAGATTTCCCTCGGCGCGCAGATCGACGTTGTCGAGCCCCGTGGGAGTGGCCTCGCTTTCCGGCGCGCTCAGCGGCCACTGGAAGCGCTGCCCTTGCAGATGCAGGCGAAACGGCAGGCGCGGGTCGAGCACGTCCGCATCCATATCCAGGGTTGCGGCGACCACGCCGTCGGCTTCGATGGCACCGCTCAAGTCTTCCAGCGAACCGGAGAGCGAAAGGCTCAGCGTTTCACCGCTGAGCTCCGGAAAGCGCTCGGGGAGATAGAGGGTGGTGTCGAGGGACACGTCCAGCGGGTAGCTATCGGCCAGGCGCACCTGCCCTGCAAGCGTTGCCTCTGCGTCCGGGGTCAGTACATAGAGCGAATCGAGGGTGAGGTCATGCTCGATGAAGGCACCGGACAACGCAAAGCGTTCGACACAATAGTCGATGGCACCGTAGAGCTCGAAGGCCTCGATGGTGAGCTCTTCGACGGTGAGATCCACCGGCAGCGTGATCTCGGGAAGCTGGACACGGTCTCGCTCGGCCAGCGGGATTCGCTCGGAAGTCTCTTCGATGACCGGCTCACGGGCGGCAATGGCCCCGTCGATGCCCGCGGCATCGAGAGGCGTGTCGAGGCCCTCGGTCAAGCGCACGCCTGGTGAGGGCGGCAGGTATACGCGAGGATTCTCGATGCGGCTCGGCGCAAGCGCGACGTGCTGGCCTTCGGCGGTTGCCGCCGTGGCAAGCTCTGTCCATTCGATCAGCGTGCCGTTGCCCAGGCGCAGGGCGACGTCGTTCAGAACGAGTTCGCGGACTTCGAGCGGAAACGGGAAGGTGATCCGCAGCGGTGACGTCTCTTCCTGGGGGGGCTCTTCATCGGCGCCGGGGGCCAGGCGAACGTCCGCCCCGTCGACGCGCAGCGTGTCGAGGCAAAGCCTTCCCGACAGCAGGCAGTTTTCCGCCCAGCGAAGCTCCAGATCGTCGATGGCGATTCGCGTGCCACCGAGCTCCAGGCGAAAGCCCTGCAGGGTGAAGGCTTCCAGCAGCCCCCCAGACTGGGCCTCATAGCTTAGATAGCCACGCTTTTCCGCCTGGGAGAAGAGCTGCGCCGTGCCCCAAGGCGAGAGCGCGACGCCCAGTACGAGCGCGATGAGACCGAACAGCCACAGTGGAATCAGGATTAACAGCCGTATCACGCTCCATACGCCGAGCCAGGTACGCCGTTTGGAGGAGAGCCGCTTGCGCGTGCGCGGTGACTGGGTTGCAACGTCGTTCAAGAGGCTCTCCTAGAACTCGGGGCCGATGGAAAAATGTAGACGGTAGTCGTTGTCATCGTCGTCGAAAGGGTGCGCCACGTCGAAGCGAATGGGCCCGACCGGCGAGATCCAACGCACGCCGAGGCCGGCGCCGGTCTTCAGGTCTTCCGGGCCCCAGTCATCGAAGGCATCGCCGGTATCGACGAACGCGGCGCCCCACCAGTCGCCGCGTACCCGGCGCTGGTACTCGAGCGTCGAGGTCAGCATCTGCTGGCCACCGCGAAGGCGCCCGTCGTCATTGCGCGGTGACAGGCTCTCGTAGGAGTAGCCGCGCACGCTGCGATCGCCGCCGGCGAAAAAGCGCAGCGACGGTGGAATCTTGTCGAAGTTGTCGGTTTCGATGGCGCCGACGCTGATACGCCCGACGAAGCGGTTGTTCGCGCCCAGCGTGCGAATCCATTCGGTATCGCCGGTAACGCGGGCAAAGCGGGCGTCCGACCCCCACACCGTGTCCGAGTACTCGAGCGACAGCTGCTGGCGGTCACCCCACAGTGGAAAGCGTTGGGGTTCGGCCCGGGTGCGCGACCACTGGATGCCGGGATAGAAGAGCCATACCTGGTCCGAGAGCCCCCCTTGGGTGAAGTCCTCGTAGGTGGTTCTGAAGTAGAGCGTCTGTACCCAATCATTGTCGAACTGCCAGCGCCGGGCGATCTCGACGGTGCCCTCGAGGGAGCGTGTGTCGCTGTCGTCAAGGTTGCGGATACCGTACTGGAGGCGATAGCTGTCGCGCAGCGGGTCGTCCAGCGGGATGTTGTAGACCCCGGTGAAGCGCTGCTCCGGTGCCGAGACGTAAAGGTCGTGATTGAGGCTATGGCCGAGGCTGTTGATCCAGGGCTGCTGCCAGCCGAAGCGCAGGCGCGGGCCCACATCGGTGGCAAAGCCGATACCGGTCTCGAACTGGTGACGAGCGGAAGGCTCGACGGTGACGTCGATGGGCAATTGGTTGGTGGGGGGGCGACCGATGCTCAAGGCACTGGCGAAAGCGGCGCTTGAGAGTCTTGGCCGCTGGGGTTGCGAGGCCGTGGCGGAGTCGTACCACGCCGCCCCACCGCCGGGCGGTGCGATGACCAGCTCCTGGGCGGTCTGCAGGCGCGGGCGCACAGTGACCGAACTGAACCAGCGGGTCTCGCCCAGGCGCTGACTGTAGCGGGCGATGGATTCCGCCAGGTACGGGTCGCCCGCCTCGAACCCCTGCATGTTCTTGAGTCGCTCCGGGTCGATGTGGCTGCCGACGACGACGGTGTTACCGAACTGGTAGCGCGGCCCGCTATCGAAATCCATGTAGAGTCGCGCGCTCTGCTGGTAAGGGCGCACTTCCATGCGCCGGTCGTTGAAACCCCAGTCGAAGTAGCCGCGCTCGATGGCCAGCCCCGAGAGCTGTGAGCTCAGCCGATCCCAAGGCGCGTGACGCAGCGGATCGCCCTCCTTCAGCGGAAAGTCGTCAACGGCCTCCTCGAAAGGCGGGTCGCGTTCGGCGTCGCCGCGAATGTCGATCGAGAGCACCTCGATACGCACCTGCTCGCCGGGCTGGATGCGCACCGTGACCGGCGTTCGAGCAACATCGACCTGAATGTCGGGCTCGTAGTAGCCGAAGACGCGCATCGCCTCCTGAGTGCGCTGGCGAATCTCGCCTTCGAGACGGGTATCGGTGTAGCGTTCTTCATCGATGTTCTGAAGGTAGGCATCGATGTTCTCTTCCACCGGACCGTCGACGCCGCTGATGACCGCTTCCAATGCCAGCAGCGGCTGGCTGAACACGAGAAGCGGTGTGGTCAATAGAAGTGCCAGGCGGGTCGCCGATGACCGTTGACCGTGTCGTTGCATGTGTGTCCTTCCCTAGTCTGAGCGGCGATGGGGCGCGTGGCGGCACGCGTTCTTCATGTACGAATTATCGCAGCATTTCCATTTGGGCACTGAAGGCCAGCTGCGCCTGGCGAACCTGACGTAGATCGCTTTCGAGGGCGGTGATACGCGCGAGCAGGCGCTCGGACAGGGTGTCGAGCGCCTGCTGGTCAACGGCCTCGCGGTCATCGGTGTTCTCGGTCAGGGCGGCGATCTGGCCATCGAGGGTGTCACCCCATTCGGCCAGACGCGCCTCGACGTCTTCTCGCTCGCGCGTGAGCCGCTCCTCGAGCGCCGCGATGCGCTCGCTGGCGTTCTGTTCGAGATAATCGACTTCCTGCATCAGGTTCTGGCGTCCGGACGTACCCGCGCGCTCGAGCGCGCCGAGCGAGGTGCGCAGCGCCTCGAGCTGGCGGTCGTTGAGCGTGGCGGCGGCGTTGAGTGCATCGAGATCCTGGCGGATCTCGTCCAACGCCTCGTTAGAGGCGAACTCGTCGTCGCCGGTCAACACGGCGTAGAACTCCTCGCGGGTATTGGTGAGCTGGACGGCGAGCTGCTCCTGCTCCTGGAAGAGCGTGGTCATCTGGGCCTGGAGGTAGGTGACCGAGTCGGCAACGTCGGTATCACCGGCGTCGAGCCGTGCATGCAGGTTCGAGACCTCGCCGCTCACCCGATGGAACTCGTCCAGCAGCCGTTCGCGCTCGTACCAAAGCCCAGCGACAAGCGCCCCCAGCAGCGCGATGAGCAACAGCACCATCAGCCAAAGCGGCCAGAGGCTCGGTGCGCGTCGATGGCGCAGGTGCTGGGCACCCAGACTTTGGTCCACGTCGGGCACGATACGCTGGGACGAGGCGGCGTCAGACATGAAAGTTCCTCAATAAGTCGTGGGGTCGGCGCGACGACCGATCCCTCTATAGCGTAGGCCACAGCTTGCCACAAAGGCAGGGTCGAAGATGTTGCGTCCATCGAGAATCAGCCGGGAGCCGAGCAGCCCCGCCAGGCGGTGCCAGTCCGGGTTCCAGTAGGTCTTCCACTCGGTGACCAGCATCAGCGCATCGGCGCCTTCGCAGGCCTGGTAAGGATCATCGGTGAAGAGCACGAGATCGTCGCGTTCGCCGACAACCGCCTTCAGGGCCTGGGTCGCGGCGGGATCGTGGAGGCGCACCGCCACGCCCTGGGCCCACAGCGCCTCGAGCAGCGTGAGTACCGGGGCATGGTCGATGCGGGTGGTACCGGGCTTGAACGCCGCACCCCAGATCGCCACCGTACGTCCGACGAGTTCACCCTCGAAGAAGGTCCAGAGCTTGCGAAACAGCGTCTCCTTCTTCTGCTCGTTGATGTCCATCACCTGCTCGAGCAGCGCCGACGCGCGACCGCTTTGCGACTGCACATCGGCCAGTCGCATCAGATCGCGCGAGAAGTTGGGGCCTCCGAAGCCGCAGCCCGGGTAGAGGTACTCGAAGCCGATGCGCGTGTCCGCCCCCATGCCCTGGCGCACGTGCTCTACATCGACCCCCAGGGTATCCGCCAGGCCTGCGATCTCGTTCATGTAGCTGATGCGCGTGGCGAGCATGCCGTTGATGGCGAGCTTGGTGAGCTCCGCGGCGCGGCGCGGCATCGACTGGAAGACATCCTGGCGGCGGTTGAAGGCGCGCAACAGCTCACGCAGCACCTGCTCGCCCTGGGCGTCGTCGCAGCCCATCAGCCAGCGGGTCGGACGGGTGAAGGCCTCCCAGGCACGGCCTTCCTCGAGGGTGTCCGGCAGCGCAACGCTGCTGTGCTGCTCGCCCATCAAGGCGTGCAGCCGCTCGGTATCGCCCACGGGAAAGGTCGAGTTGTTGACCAGCACCACCCGGTGGGTCTTGAACAGCGCATGGCCGAGCAGCGTTTTTGCCGCCGGGCGCTGGCTCGGTGACAGCGCAAGCCACACCACGTCCATCGGGGCCGCCTGATCAAGCCGGTCGATCAGGCGCAGGGTCTTCTGACTCATGCCCTGCTCGAGGTGCTGAAAGAGTTCCGGCTCGCGGCGCAGCCAGTCAAGTGTAGAGAGCACCGCCCAGGGCGTCTCTTCGTGCAGGAGCCAGTCGACCTGGTGGCCGACGAAAGCGAGTGCGGCGGCGGCGGTGGCGGTGCTCAGTTCACTGCCGTAGAGAAGTACGCGCATCAAGGACGCTCCCGGTGCAACGGCCGGATTTTCAGGGCTTTTCGAATCATCCTGCGTTCCTTTTCATGCGCTTGGCTCAAGGAGTGGTTAGAATGCAATAATACAAAACCGGGGCGTGGATGCCACCTTGTAGCTTGATGTAACCGAGTCGATTCATACAGCTCGCCTGTCCCCGGACATCTCGTGCCGTTCATGAAAGGGAGTGACACCATGCAAGCGACATCTCAGGATAGCACTGCAGATCGCTATAAAGACAATGTCGACCAGGCGGAAGTAGCCAAGTTTGAAGCACTTGCCGATCAATGGTGGGACGACAAGAGTGAGTTCAAACCGCTGCACGACATCAACCCGCTGCGCCTGGACTTCATCGATGCCCGCGCCGGGCTCGCCGGCAAGCGCGTGCTGGACGTAGGCTGCGGCGGGGGCATCCTGAGCGAATCCATGGCGCGTCGCGGCGCCCAAGTGACCGGCATCGATCTCGGCGAAGCGCCGCTTGGCGTTGCCCGCCTTCATGCCGAGACGCACGACGTGACGCTCGAGTACCGCAACATAAGCGTCGAGAAGCTCGCCGACGAGATGCCGGGTGCCTTCGACGTGGTGACCTGCATGGAGATGCTCGAGCACGTGCCGGACCCGGCGTCGGTGATTCGCGCCTGCTGCACGCTGGTACGCCCGGGAGGCTACGTGTTCTTCTCGACGCTCAACCGCACGCCGAAATCCTACGCCTTTGCCATCGTCGGCGCCGAATACGTGCTGGGGCTTCTGCCGCGCGGTACCCACGACTACTCGAAGTTCATTCGTCCCTCGGAAATGGCGGCGTGGGCACGCGGCACCGGCCTCGAGGTGCGCGAGCAGACCGGACTGACCTACAACCCGCTCACCCGCCGCTACAAACTGGTCGCCCACGACGTGTCGGTCAACTACATGATGTACTGCCGTCGAGTGGGCGAGTAGATGGCGATGCTCGAGACCAGCGGCCACGCAGCCACCGATCCCCTGGCAGACATGCTGCCCCCCCAGGCAATCCTTTTCGACCTGGACGGCACGCTGGTGGACACCGCGCCGGATCTGGCCAACGCCACCAACATACTGCGCGAGCATCACGGTCTGGCGCCCTTGCCCTTCGAGCAGATCCGTCGCGAAGTGTCCAACGGTGGCAGCGCCCTGGTGACGCTGGCCACGGGCCTTCAGGCAGACGCGCCGGCTCATGGCGAGGCACGCCAGTTCCTGCTGGACGCCTACGAGCGCGCGGTGGCGGTGCACAGCAAGGTCTTCACGCCGCTGGACGACTGGCTGCGCCGCTGGCATGCCGACAATCGTCACTGGGGCATCGTCACCAACAAGCCGCGGCGCTATACCCTGCCGCTGCTCGAGGCGCTGGCACTGTCACCCGGCGCGCTTCTGTGTGCCGATGATCTGAGCGTCAAGAAGCCCGCGCCCGAGCCTCTCTGGGAGGCAGCGCGGCGGCTGGGAATCGAGGCCGGGGCGTGCTGGTACGTGGGGGATCACCGCCGCGATATCGAAGCCGCCAAGGCGGCGGGTATGACGGCGATCGCGGTGGGTTACGGCTATATCAGCGAGCAGGACAACCATCGCGACTGGCCCGCGGATATCTGGTTCGATACCTGCGAGGAACTCGTCGAGCGCCTGGCCTCGTTCTAGGGCTCCCAGCCGCTCGTAGGTTCGGGATCAGCCCTTGGGCGGCTGGGCGTCGATCTTCTGGCCGCTCACGCCGCGGCTGTCCGGCCCCATCAGCCAGAGATAGGTCGGCATGATCTGCTCCGGGGTGCGCAGCGTCAGCGGATCTTCCTCGGGATAGGCACCGGCGCGCATGTCGGTACGGGTGGCTCCCGGGTTCAGCGTGTTGATGCGCAGGTTCACCTGCTCCTTGAACTCGTCGGCGAGCACTTCCATGAAGCCTTCGGTGGCAAATTTCGAGACGCTGTAGGCCCCCCACTGCGCCCGCCCCCTGCGTCCGACGCTCGATGAGGTAAAGATCAGCGAGGCGTCCTCGGAGTGCTCGAGCAGCGGCAGCAACGACTGAGTCATCCAGATCGGTCCGTTGACGTTGACCTGCATCACTTGATCCCAGAGCTCAGGCTCGTACTCCTCGAAGCGCATGATCTCGCCGAGCAGGCCGGCATTGTGCAGCACGCCGTCGAGACGGCCAAACTCCTTGTTCAGGCGCCTTGCCATGTCGTCGAAATCGTCGAGCGTGGCACCTTCGATGTTCATCGGGAAGATGGCGGGCTGCGGGCCACCGGCAGCCTCGATCTCATCGTAGACGCGCTCGAGCTTCTCGAGGGTGCGTCCGAGCAGAATGACGGTGGCCCCGGCCCGGGCGTAGCTCAGCGCTGCACAGCGGCCGATACCGTCGCCGGCGCCGGTCACCAGGATCACCCGATGCTTCAACAGATCAGGCGCGGGCCGATAGTCGATCTTGCAGGTCATGCATAACCTCGGAAAAGATTATCCGGCGGACTGGCGCAGGAAGTCGTTGGCGAGCCCGGCGGCGCTGCTTTGCGGATAGTCGTCGCGCACCTGCTCGAGCAGTTCGCGGCTGCGCTCGGGCTCCCCCTGGCGCGCCTTGACCAGGCCCAGCTTGTAGAGAGCGTCCGGCACCTTGCTGCTGGCGTTGAAATCGTTGATCACCCGGCTGAAGGCCTCGTCGGAGGCATCCAGCTCGTTCTCGGCGGCGTAGAGCTCGCCGAGCCAGTAGTAGCCGTTGGCGGCCAGGCTGCTGTCGGGGTGGGCGGTGACGAAGCCCTTGAAGGCGTCGATCGCATCACCGAAGCGACGCGCCTGGACGTGGGCGAAGGCCGCCTGGTAGTCGGCCTGGGCGTCCTCGCTCACGTTGCGCGCGGAGGGGGCATTGACCACCTCCTCCGCGGCTTCGGGTTCGACCTGCGGGGTGGACTGCTGGATCTGGGTAGGGCCGCTATCGAGGTTCATCAATCGATCCTCGATGTCGATGTACTGCTGCTGCGACTGACGCTTGAGCTGCTCGAGCTGGTGGCGAAGCTCCTCGATCTGGCCGCGCAATTGCTGGATTTCCTGAGTGTGCTCTTCCACCTGGTTGAACAGCACGAGATTTCCACCCGAGGCTTCCTGGCGCTGAGTCTGCTGGTAGAAGCCGCTGGAGCCCGAGGAAAGGTCTTGAACCAGGGGCTGCTGAGCGAGCGCCGCCAGAGGCAATACGGACAGCGGGAGCGCAAAGGCTCCCGCACCGCACAGCCTCCCAATAAAACGTTTGAGACTGCGATTCATGTTCACTCCTAGAGTATTGGCGCGCGCTGCGCGCCAATACGCCGTTTCTAGTATCGCTGGTCGGCTACTTAGTAGCTGAAGACCACGCGACGGTTCTGCGAGTAGGCGCTCTCGCCCTGACCGTTGACCGCCGGGCGCTCTTCACCGTAGCTCACCACGCTCATCTGGGACGGGGATACGCCCTGGATGTTCAGAAAACGCTGCACGGCGCGGGCACGACGCTCACCGAGTGCCATGTTGTATTCACGGGTGCCGCGCTCGTCGGTGTGGCCTTGCAGGGTCACACGGGCGTTCGGGTTGGACTGCAGGTAACGGGCGTGGGCCATCACCACGGACTCGTACTCGCCCTTGATGCTGTCACGGTCGTAATCGAAGTAGATGGTGCGCACTTCGGGGATGCGTGAATCGGCCTGCTGGCCGGCGCCGCCGCCCGAGGTGGAACCGTACTGACCAGTGCCGCTGGTACCAACGCCGGAACCGGTGCCGGTGCCGGCGGTGCTGCCGCTCTGGCTACCGTAGGCATCGCCGTCTTGAGTACCACCGGTGCTGGAACAGCCAGCGACGGCCAGAACGGAGAGCGCGACCGCGAGTGAGCGAACCAATGGCTTAAGTTGCATAATCAGACTCCTTGCCTGAAAACAGAATTTCTGTCGTTCAACTTTTATGTGATCGGCGGGCGTGAATCGCAACCGCTCGATCTTAGTTTAAGAAGGGAGACCACGCGGGATCGCGTACTTCGCCCTGTGCTGCCGGCAGTCTGAATGACGAGCGGCCATCCGCGGAAACGGCACTCAAAAAGCCACTACCACCCTGTTGGGTAGCGAAGATTACCATGGTCCCGTTCGGCGCAACACTAGGAGATTCATCTCTTGTGGTTTCGCTGATGACCACAAGACGACCGCCGTCGAGCTCCTGACGCGCAACCTGATAACCACGCCCGGACTGGTGGATCAAGAACAGCTCGTCACCCTCCGGCGAGAAGCGCGCACGGGCATTGTAGTTGCCCGTGTAGGTCAGGCGATCAGCACTGCCACCGCCGACCGGGGTGCGATAGATCTGCGGGCCGCCGCTGCGATCCGAGGTAAAGATCAGGCTGCGACCGTCCGGTGACCAGGTGGGTTCGGTATCGATGCTGTTGCTCTGGGTAACGCGATCCAGCGAGCGGCTGCCGATATCGAGCACGTAGATGTCGGGCTGACCATCCTTCGAGAGCGACATGGCAAGCTTGCGGCCATCCGGTGACCAGGCCGGTGCCCCGTTGATGCCCTCGAACGAGGTCGCCTGGACGCGCTGGCCGGTGGAGACATCCTGAATATAGATCGCCGGGCGCTCGGTTTCAAAGGAAACATAGGCCAGCTTGCGACCGTCCGGCGACCAGGCCGGCGACATGATCGGCTGGTCCGAGGTCAGCACCTGCTGGCTGCGCTGGCCATCGGCGTCGGCCACGTACAGTCCGAACTGCATGTTGTCACCTACGCCCTGGGCGGTCACATAGGCGATCTTGGTCGAAAAGGCGCCGCGAATGTCAGTGATCGCCTCGAAGACCTGGTCGCTGATGTAGTGAGCTGCCCCGCGCAGGTCGTTGCCGCTGACGGTCACGGTTTCGCCGATCATGCGCGATTGACCGCTGATGTCCATCAACTCGAACTGGAGTTCATAGCCATTGCCGGTCTGCTGGGCGCGGCCGACCACCAGGTAGCGCACGTCGAGCGAGCGCCAGGTGCCGAACTGCACGTCGCTTGCCTGGCTCGGACGTTCGAACATGGCGTTACGAGCCAGGGGCGCGAACATGCCGCTGCGTTCCAGGTCGTCCTGGACGATCTGGGCGATGTCCTCCGGCAGGCCCTCGCCGCCGTCGAAGGGCACCACACCGATCGGCAAGGCCTGATCGCTCCCTCGGGTGATTTCGATGGTCAGGTTGGCACTGGCGACACTGCTGATCAGCAGCAACGCGCAAAACAACCATACTTTGCTCAAGGTTTGCATCAACGTACCCCTCCTGGCGAGAAGTTGAAGGTCATCGGATTCTGTCTGATGTAGCGCTGCTGCTCCGGTGTCAGTTGCAGCAGCTCGCGAAACGGCGCGGCCTGTTCGACCGCCTGCACGGCGGACTGGTCGAACGCGCTGTTACCGCTCGAAGTTACTATATTAGCTAACAAAACCTCTCCCGAGGGACCCAGGCGCACACTTATTACCGCGCGCATGCTGTCGCCGGATCCACCAGGAATGATCCACGCCTGCTCCACGGCGCGCTGGACGATGTTGCTGAAGTTGTTGGCGGCCTGCTGCGCCTGCTGGGCGTTTGCCGCGGCGGCCGCCGCCTCGCCTTCGAGCTGACGCTGCATGGCGGCTTCGGCCTCGCGCTGACGGGCGGCTTCCGCTTCCCGCTGGCGCTGCTCCTCGGCTTCGCGTTCGCGGCGTGCTTCTTCCTCGCGCTGGCGCTCGGCTTCGGCTTCACGCTCGCGACGCGCCTGCTCCTCACGTTCACGCTCGGCCTGTTCTTCGGCTTCACGCTGACGTTCGGCTTCGGCTTGGCGGCGTGCCTCTTCCTCGCGCTGACGCTCGGCCTCCGCCTCCTGCTCCTGGCGGGCCTGCTCTTCGCGCAGGCGTTGCTGCTCCGCTTCGGCTTCGACCCGCGCCTGTTCCTCGGCGGCCCGCTCTTCGGCGAGCCGCTGCGCCTCTTCTTCACGAGCGCGGGCCTGGGCGGCCTCCTCTTCGGCTTGACGCTCGGCCTCCTGCTCGCGGCGTTGAGCCTCGGCCTGGGCTTCTTCGAGCGCGCGCTCGCGCTCCTGAGCGGCCTGAGCTTCGGCCTCGGCACGCGCTGCCGCCTCGGCTTGCGCCTGGGTATTCTCCTGCGAGGCAGGAGGCTCCGGCGTGGGCTCCGGCGGCGGCTCTTCGGCCTGGGCGCCGGCCTGCAGGGCCGCTTGCTGTTCGCTTGCCTGCTGGGCCTGATCGGTAAAGGTTTCGGTACTGACGAAGGTCGCCTGCACGATCGAGGTGGTATCTGGCTCCTCGGTACGGGTCGGCAGACTGATCAGGCTGAAAACCACGATCAGCACATGCACACCGATGGCCAGGATCGTCGGCCAGCCGTAGCCAACATCCTGCGGGTCGCGGGAAGAGTCCTGGGGCATAGAAAGATTCCCTTTACCCATCCTGCGGCGGCTCGGAAAGAAGCCCGACATTGGCGACGCCGGAGCGTTGCAGCGTGCTCATCAGTACCACGATCTGGCCATACTGGACGTTGCGATCGCCCCGTACCATGACCGGTGTATTGGGCTGGCGACCGAGAATCGCCACCACCCGCTCGGACATCTCATCGAGACTGACCGCCGTGGTGTCTTCGCCGAGGGTGACGTAGTAGCTGCCTTCGCTGTCGACGGAGATGATGATCGGGTCGTTGTCGTTATCGTTGTCCAAGGGCTCCGAGCTGACCTGCGGAAGGTCGACCTGGACGCCCTGGGTCAGCATGGGGGCAGTGATCATGAAGATCACCAGCAAGACCAGCATGACGTCGATAAAGGGAACGACGTTGATCTCCCCCATCGGTTTCTTGCCGCCGCCGCGGTGAAATGGACCGTGCATGACGAACTCCCTTAGCCGGCGCTCTTGCTGCTGTCGCGACCCTGGAGATTGCGATGCAGGATGGCGTGGAACTCCTCGGCGAAGTCCTCGTATTTACCCAGAAGGCGGCCGACGTCATTGGAGAGGCGGTTGTAGAAGATGACCGCGGGAATCGCGGCGAACAGGCCCATGGCGGTGGCGATCAGCGCTTCCGCGATCCAGGGCGCGACCGTGGCGAGCGTGGCCTGCTGAGACATGGAGAGCGACTGGAACGAGCCCATGATGCCCCAGACCGTACCGAACAGGCCGATGTAGGGACTCGCCGAGGCGACGGTGGCCAGGAACGTGAGATGCTGGGTCAGGCGGTCCTCTTCCCGCGACCAGGCCACGCGCATGCTGCGCTGCACGCCTTCGAGGATGGTATCGGCATTGCGGGTCTTCGGCATCAGGCGGTTGAACTCGCGAAAGCCCGACTGGAAGATATGCTCGGCGCCGTGGCGCGGGTCATCGGCGGGGATTTCGCGGTAGAGCTCGTTGAGGTCCACCCCGGACCAGAAGGACTCCTCGAACTGGCTGTATTCGCGTTTGGCGCGACGCACGGCGATGCTGCGCTGGAATATCACCACCCATGAGAGGATCGACCCCACCACGAGCAGTAGCATGACCAGCTGCACGACGGTGCTGGCACTCATTATCAGGTGGGGGATGGACATGGTGTTATCGTTCACAGTTGCCCTCATCGGTCGGTTGGCGCCAGGCGCATTGGTCAAATGGGTTGATCGTGTCGGTCGCGTGGTGGCCGCTCGGGTTCATGGCACGGCTCGCTCGCCGTTCAAGCGCTCAAGGTCGAAAGGCCACGGCTTGGGACGCAGCGTCTGGCCGTTCAAGCAGGCTATCTCGACTGTAGCGCGGCACAGGAGTTCCGCTTCGCGCCACACGCGCTGCTCGAACACCATACGACAGCGGCCGATACTGTCCACCGTGGCGTCCACCGTGAGCTGGTCATCCAGGCGGGCCGGCCTGCTGTAATGACAAGCCAAGCGGTATACCACTAGCTGCGTCCCCTCGTCCAGCAGCGTTTGCTGGTCGAA
Source organism: Vreelandella malpeensis (assembly GCF_020622355.1). Lineage (GTDB taxonomy): Bacteria > Pseudomonadota > Gammaproteobacteria > Pseudomonadales > Halomonadaceae > Vreelandella > Vreelandella malpeensis. Next base: position 88,085 of record NZ_WHVL01000005.1, read on the forward strand.
GCCACTTTCCCTGAGCCACTCGCTGCGGGCGCGCTCCATGAATTTCAGGTAGTTGACATAGTAGACGATCCCTCCGGCATCGGTGTCCTCGATGTAGACCCGGATGGGCATCTGGAACGTCGCGCTCATGAACGCCGCTCCCCTTCCATGTCAACGCTCTGCTCGTGGGGCACGCGATCGAAGTGCAGCCACGCCTGGCGCGTCACCATGCGCCCGCGCGGGGTGCGCATCATCAGCCCCTGCTGGATCAGGTAGGGCTCGATCACGTCTTCTATGGTGTCACGCTCCTCGCCGATCGCCGCTGAGAGGGAATCCACCCCGACCGGGCCGCCATCGAACTTGTCGATCATGGCCAGCAGCAAGCGGCGGTCCATGTGATCAAGCCCGTGATGATCCACGTTTAGCATATTGAGCGCGGCGTCCGCCAACGCGGCGTTAACGACGCCGTTGCCCTTGATCTCGGCGTAATCGCGTACCCGGCGCAACAGCCGGTTGGCGATGCGTGGCGTGCCCCGCGAGCGCCTGGCCACCTCGATGGCACCGTCACGGTCAGTCTCGACCTTGAGCAGCCGTGCCGAGCGAGCGACGATCTCGGTGAGCTCCTCGAGGTTGTAGAACTCCAAGCGCTGGACGATACCGAAGCGATCGCGCAGCGGCGATGTCAGAAGCCCCGCCCGGGTGGTGGCGCCGACCAGCGTGAAGCGTGGAAGGTCCAGCTTGATCGAGCGCGCCGCCGGGCCCTCGCCGATCATGATGTCGAGCTGGAAGTCCTCCATCGCCGGATAGAGCACCTCCTCGACCACCGGCGACAGCCGGTGGATCTCGTCGATGAACAGCACGTCACCGGGCTCGAGGTTGGTGAGCATGGCGGCCAGATCACCGGCGCGCTCGAGCACCGGGCCGGAAGTGGATTTGAGCCCCACGCCCATTTCGGTGGCAATGATGTTGGCAAGCGTGGTCTTGCCGAGCCCCGGCGGGCCGAACACCAGGGTATGATCCAGGCTCTCCTCGCGCAGGCGCGCCGCGCCGATGAAGATCTCGAGCTGCTCGCGCACCCGCGGCTGGCCGATGTAGTCGGCGAGCTTCTTGGGACGGATGGCGTGGTCGATGCGTACCTCGCCCTGCTCCGGGGCGGCGGCGATGAGCCGGTCATGTTCTAGCATGGGAACTCGCAGAATGGGGACGTGCAGGCGCGTGGAGAGAGAAAGCCGGAAGACGCTGCATTCAGCCTCCCATGCGCTTGGTGAGGGCGGCCTTGATCAGCGCCTCGGTGCTCTGGCGCGGATCGATATCGGCCAGCATCCTGGAAGCCTCGGTGAGCTTGTAGCCCAGGCTCACCAGCGCCGCTTCGGCATCCGCCAGGCTGTCACGCGGAGCGGGTTGGCCGTTGGCGGCTTCCAGGGCGAGCGGTGCGTGAGCGGCGTCCCATTCGGGGAAACGGTCGCGCATCTCGATGATCAACCGCTCGGCGGTCTTCTTGCCGACGCCGGGGAGTTTCGTCAACGCCTTGCTGTCGTCGTCGCGCACGCAGCGCATGAAGGCGTCCTCGTCCATGCCGGAGAGGATCGCCAGGGCGAGCTTGGGCCCCACCCCGTTGACCTTGATCAAGGCGCGAAAAAGCGCGCGCTCGTGCTCGCGGGCGAAGCCGTAGAGCAGGTGCGCGTCGTCGCGAATCGTCAGATGGGTATAGAGCGATACCTTTTCCCCCGGAGCGGGAAGCGCGACGAGGGTGTTCATGGAGGCTTCCAGCTCGTAGCCGACCCCGTGCACGTCGATGATCACCCAAGGGGGGTGTTTTTCCAGCAGCGCGCCGCTCAAACGACCAATCATAGAATGCCCCATTAACGATGAAACAAAGGGTTAGCTGGCGCGTACAGAGCCAGACAGAGGGCTACTATAAGATGACTCTGTACACATGACCAGTGATCGGGACGGCTCAAAGCCGCCAGCGTCCGCTCGTGCGTCGACGCGCAGTGCGGGTGGCCGAGGTATCGAACCCTTGGCCCGCATAGGCGTGAGTCAGGGCGATCGCCAGGGCGTCGGCAGCGTCCGCCTGGGGAGTGGCCGACAGCTTGAGGATAGCGGTCACCATGTGCTGGACCTGGGTCTTGTCCGCCCCGCCCTTTCCCGTCACCGCCTGCTTGATCTGGCGGGCGGCGTACTCGGCGATGACCAGCCCGTGGTTGGCAACGCACACCAGGGCCGCACCACGCGCCTGGCCGAGCTTCAAGGCGGAATCCGCATTCTTGGCCATGAACACCCGCTCGACGGAGACTTCAGTGGGGCGGTGCAGACCGATGACCTCGGCAAGCCCGGCGTAGATCTGAGCCAGGCGCTGCTCGAGGGCAGTATCGCTTGCGCGAATGCAGCCGCTGGCCACATAGGCGGGCTGAGTCCCGCAGAGCTCGATGACGCCGTAGCCGGTGATGCGCGATCCCGGGTCGATGCCCAGGATGCGCCGGGGCAAGACGCCTTGTCTTTCCTCCATGAGGACTCCTCTTCCAACGAGCATATCGTCTCAAACAAAAACGTCTCAAACAAAAACACCGACGCGAGCGTCGGTGTTTCGAAGAACAGTTTCGAAGAGCCGTTTCGAAGAACCGCCCGGCGATCACTCGCCGGCGGTGTCGGCCTTGGCCTTCTGGCGCAGGCGAATGTTGAGCTCCTTGAGCTGCTCCGCGCTGACTTCGCCCGGGGCGTCGGTCATGAGACACGCAGCACTCTGGGTCTTCGGGAAGGCGATCACTTCACGAATGGTCTTGGCGCCGGCCATCAGCATCACCAGGCGGTCGAGACCGAAGGCCAGGCCGCCGTGGGGCGGCGCGCCATACTGGAGCGCGTCGAGCAGGAAGCCAAATTTCTCCTGGGCATCTTCTTCGCCGATGCCGAGGATCTCGAACACGCTGCGCTGCATGGTCTGATCGTGGATACGGATCGAGCCGCCACCCAGCTCGGTGCCGTTGAGCACCATGTCATAAGCACGCGAGAGCGCCTTGGCCGGATCGGCCTTGAGCTCTTCCGGCGAGCAGGACGGTGCTGTGAACGGGTGATGAAGCGGGCTCAGGCGGCCGCTGCCATCGGTTTCGAACATCGGGAAATCGACCACCCACAGCGGCGCCCAGGCCTGGGTGTAGAGTTCGAGATCGGCGCCCAGCTTGACGCGCAGCGCGCCGATCGCTTCGTTGACGATCTGGGTCTTGTCCGCGCCGAAGAAGATGATGTCACCATCCTCGGCACCGACACGATCGAGAAGCTCCTCGACCACGTTCTCCATGAACTTGACGATCGGCGACTGCAGGCCTTCGAGACCCTTGGCGCGCTCGTTGACCTTGATCCAGGCCAGACCCTTGGCGCCGTAGATACCGACGAACTTGGTGTACTCGTCGATCTCCTTGCGCGAGAGGCTGGCGCCGCCCCTCACCTTGAGGGCGGCGACACGACCGTCTTCGGCATTGGCCGGGCCGGAGAAGACCTTGAAGTCGACCTGCTTCATCAAGTCGTCGATGTCGGTTAGTTCGAGCGGGATACGCAGGTCCGGCTTGTCGGAGCCGAAGCGATCCATGGCTTCCTGCCAGGTCATGCGCGGGAAGTCGGGAAGCTCGACGTCGAGCACTTCCTTGAAGAGCTTCTGGATCATCGACTCGGCGATGCCCATGATATCGCTCTCCTCGACGAAGGAAGCCTCGATATCGATCTGGGTGAACTCCGGCTGACGATCGGCGCGCAGGTCCTCGTCGCGGAAGCACTTGGCGATCTGGTAGTAGCGATCGAAGCCGGCGACCATCAAAAGCTGCTTGAACAGCTGCGGCGACTGCGGCAGCGCGAAGAACTCGCCGGCGTGGGTACGGCTCGGCACCAGGTAGTCGCGGGCGCCTTCCGGCGTTGCCCGGGTGAGGACCGGTGTCTCGATATCGAGGAAGCCTTCGTTTTCCAGAAACGCGCGAACGCTGTGAGAGATGCGCGAGCGCAGGCGCAGCTTCTCGATCATGTCCGGGCGGCGCAGGTCGATGTAGCGGTGCTTGAGGCGCACTTCCTCGCCCACCTTGCCGTGCTCGTCGAGCTGGAACGGCGGCGTGGCGGCGGTGTTGAGGACCTCGACGTCCTTGGCCAGAATCTCGATCATGCCGGTGGGCATGTTGGGATTCTGGGTACCTTCCGGGCGCAGACGAACGCGGCCGGTGATGCGCAGAACGTACTCGCTGCGCGCGCGGTCGGCGGTGGCGAAGGCATCGGCGGTGTCCGGGTCGACCACGAACTGGGCGATACCGTCGCGGTCGCGCATGTCGAGGAAAATGACGCCACCGTGGTCGCGCCGACGGTGTACCCACCCGCAGACGGTGACCGTTTGATCCACCAAGGTTTCGTTAAGCTGGCCGCAATAATGACTGCGCATGTCTCATCCTGTTTTGTTACGTGACGATAAAGGCGTCGCGGTCAGGCCGCGGCCCCTTTATTCGGTGAAGAGCTACTTGTCGGCGCGGCACTGCCGTCCTTCGAGGTGCCGCCGGTCGGGGCCGAGGGGGCGCTGTCCGCCGCCAGATTCTTCTTGCCCCCGGTCTTGAAATCGGTTTCGTACCAGCCGCCGCCCGCCAGGCGAAAGCCTGCCGCCGAGACCAGACGCTCGAGGTCCTCCTTGCGACAGGCGGGACACTCCTTCAAAGGGTCGGCGCTGATCTTCTGCAATTTTTCCATGCGATGTCCGCAGGCCTTGCACTCGTACTCATAGATGGGCATGTTGATGGCTCCTGAAAAGCTCGACTCCAACAGGACAGTGAACATCCCAACGGCGTTGGGCCGTGAGAATATGTGGCCTGCCGAAATAAATTCCAAGACTGCGGTCGACAAAGCAACGCATTATACCCTTTTGTGCCCCCTGACGGGCAAGGCCAAGCGGCCATAGCCGCTGATGGAGAACGTTCAATGCCAAACGCCGTGATGCTCGACGCCCAGAGCATGGGTCCGGATATCGATTTCACTCCGATTCGCGCGTGCGTCTCGTCTCTTGCAGTTCACGATAACACTACGCCAGAACAGGCTTTCGAGCGGCTCAAGGATGCCGAGGTGGCACTGGTCAACAAGGTGGTGTTGAATCGCGAGCTATTGGACGCTTTACCCAAGCTGCGACTGATCTGCGTGATGGCCACGGGCCTGAACAACATCGATCTCGACGCCGCCAGGGCCAAGGGGATCACGGTGAAGAACGTGACCGCCTACGGCACCGCGAGCGTATCGCAGCACACCGTTATGTTGATTCTGACGCTTGCCGCGCGCCTGCCGCGATATCAGCAGGAGGTCGCCGCCGGCGCCTGGCAGAAGAGCGCTTTCTTCTGTCTGCAGCAGTACCCTACCCTGCAACTCGCCGGCAAGACGCTGGTCATGGTCGGTCAAGGAGAGCTGGGGTCGGAAGTGGCGCGCCTGGCAGAAGCCTTCGGCATGAACGTCGTCTTCGCCGCCCGCCCCGGCGCCGAGCAGAGTGACGATCGTCCGAGCCTCGACGATCTGCTGCCAAGCGCCGACGTGATCAGCCTGCACTGCCCACTCAACGACGCGACTCGCCACTTGATCGACGAAAAGCGCCTCGCTCGGGCCAAGTCGTCACTGCTGATGGTCAACTGCGCGCGAGGTGGCATCATCGACGAGCATGCCGCTCTCACCGCGCTGCGCGAGGGCCGCATCGGCGGGCTGGCAGTGGATGTGCTTCCCGAAGAGCCGCCCCGTGAGGGTCATGCGCTGCTGGATGCGCTGGCGGCGAACGAGGCGCTCAATCTCGTCGTCACCCCGCACAACGCCTGGATCACGCCGGAGGCGCGCCAGAACATTGTGCGACTGACTGCCGAGAACATCGCCTCCTTCGCCGCCCCCACCTGACGACCTGACGACGCCCTTAAACGTAGCGGGGTATCGCTCTCACGCCGTGGTGAAACTTTCCGGCACGTGAGCCTCGATGATCTCCTCGAGGTTCACGTCCGTGACGCGCGCATTCTGCGGGCCCTCGTGAAGCCAATCGCAGAGGGTCTTGACGGCCGCTTCCTCGCCGCACATCAGCACTTCGACTCGACCATCAGCCAGATTCTTGGCATAGCCACTGACGCTAGAGGCGAGCGCTTTCTCACGGGTGGCACTGCGAAAGTTCACGCCCTGAACCTTGCCGCTCACCAGCGCTCGTACGCTTTTGGTGGTCATGTCCGCCTCCTTGAACTCCTTGATGAACTCGTGCTTGACGCGTACGGCACTGTTGCGCGGAACGATCGCCCTGCCGCGTCGAACCAGCAGCGAGCGGGTGAAGGCCGCGCCGAACAGCAAGATCAACGAGCTGTAGTAGACCCAGAGCAGCACCATCACCACCGAGCCTGCCGCCCCGTAAGTCGAGGCCGTGGCGGTATAAGTGAGGTAGATGGCAATGAGATTACGTCCAATGGTGAACAGCACCGCCGTGACCAGGCCCCCGATCAGCACGTCCCGCCAGCGCAGCACGACATCCGGCAGCACCTTGAAGATGGTGGCGAACAAGAGCGTCACCATCCCGAGCGACACCAGCGACTCGAGCGTGGTGGTAAAGAAACTGATATAGGGAACCACATAGTTGGCCGCCTGGAGCATGCCGCGCAGAACGATCCCAAGAACCAGCGAGACCAGCAGGATAAAACCGATCGCCAGCACCACGGTGAGCGATAGAAGACGGGTCTTGATGAAGATGAACACGCTGTTGGAAGTGGGCTTGGCCGTCACATCCCAGAGGGTATTGAGCGAGAACTGCATCTGACCGAAAACCGTGGTAGCCCCGATCAGCAGAGCTCCGAAGCCCAGCAGCGTCGGCAACAGACCTGACTCCTGGATGCGGGACTGGGCCACCGCCTGCTCGATCGCCTGGGCGGCGTCCATCCCCAAGGTACCCTGAAGCTGGGCGACGATCTGTCCCTGAGCGGCATCTTCACCGAGCACGATGCCGATGACGGTGACCGCGATGATGATGGTGGGGGCCAGCGAGAAGAGCGTATAGAAAGCCAGAGAGCCTGCGTAGCTGAAGGCGTTGCGTTCGAGCCACAGCGAGATGGCGTCCTGCACCACTTTCCACCAGAACATCAGCCTACGTTTCAGCATATTGATTCCCTTGCAAAATACTTTTTTAGGACGCGAGTTCGATCATGGCGCCAAGTGTGGGCGGTAGCATACCTAACTATAGCGTGGGGTGCAGCGTTCGTCGTTGGGTGCCCTGGGAGCAGTGCACATAATGGGGCTACCTCTTCTCATCGACAGGATGCACCAGGAACGCCGCCACGCCGAACAGGGATTTCGACTGCCTGATCTTCATCAGCCGTTTTCAGCCCATCCACCTGGGGCATCTGGCGGTAGCCCGTCAAGGGAGGCGACCACGCCCGCTGGGTAGCGCTTGCCGAACTCGAGCCGGAAAGCCTGTTCGAGGATCACTTCTTCATCGTCCAGAACTTCCTGGGGCTGCCGGCTCATTTCGGCACCGGCTAGCTCACGCCTGTAGAAAGTCCCGAGGCAACTTCATCATCTGCTTCCAAAGGCGCTCGACGCCGGGCTTGTGAACCAGTGAGCAACGGTAGAGGCGAATCTCGAGCGGAATGTCCAGACGCTCGTCGCCGGCGCGAACAAGGCGCTTGCTCTTGAGTTCTTCGCGAATGCAGAAATCGGGAATCCAGGCCATGCCGACGCCCTGCATCACCATGCCCTTGAGCCCTTCCGCCATGGCGGTCTCGTAGACCGTGCGCAGTTTGAGGCGCAGCGGATCGTTCTTGAGCACCATGTGCACGCTGCGCCCCAGAAAGGCCCCCTGGCTATAGGTGAGATACGGTACGGGGTCCGGCTGGTCCAGGCTGAACAGCGGCTTGCCGTCGGCATCGGCAAGCGATACCGGCAGCATCTTGACGTTGCCGATGGAAAACGACGGGAAGACCTTGGTATCGAGCTGCATGGTGGCGAACGGGTCATAGTAGGCGAGCATCAGATCGCAGTTACCCTCGCGCAGCACATGGATTGCCTCGCCCACGTTCATTGCCACCAGCCGGGTGGGAAGCTCCCCCAGCCCTTTTTGCAGTCGCGAAATCCAAGGCGGATAGAAGCTCAGGGCCAGCGAGTGGGCCGCCACGATATCGAGCGCCTCATTGGCGATGGAGAGCCCGCGCAGGTGACTCATCGATTCGTTCAACTGATCGACGAGGTTGCGCGCGGTGACAAGAAAGAGCTGCCCTTCCGCCGTCAGCCCGATCGGCGTAGTCGAACGATCCACCAGCGTAGTGTCCAGTGCCTGCTCGAGCGCGCGGATGCGCCGGCTGAAAGCCGGCTGGGTGACGTGACGCTGGCGAGCCGACGCTGAAAAGCTGCGCGTATTGGCGAGGGCCACGAAATCTTCGAGCCATTTGGTTTCTAGATTCACCCGGAACTCCTTATACCGGCGACGAGGCTTGCAGGCTACTGAATGGGGGCGGTCAGGTAAGCGGCCCGGGAAACGACCTTCTTCCAGAGCGGGCGGCTATTGATTTCATCGATCGTTACCCGCCGACAGTGCGCAAAGTCCTTCTCCAGCATGCAGGCGACGCTGTCGGCGAAATCCTGTGACGGAATGTACGCGGTGACCTCGAAATTGAGTCGAAATGACCGGTTGTCGAGATTAACCGTCCCGACGGTCGCTGCGTCGCTATCGATCAGCATGACTTTCTGGTGAAGAAATCCAGGAAGATAACGGTATATTTTTACTCCTGCGCGCAACATGTCGGGTAAAAACGAAAACGCCGACAAGAACACCAGCAGGTGGTCCGGCCGCTCGGGGATCATTACACGTACGTCGACCCCGCGCATGGCAGCGAGGCGCAGCGCATCCTGAACGCCCTGGTCGGGCACGAAATAGGGGCTCGTCACCCATAGCCGGTCCACGGCGCTGTGGATCAGCTGCTGAACGAGCAGGCTTGCAGTGTCGTGCTTATCCGCCGGGCCCGAAGGCACGATAACGACTTGATGATCCTCCTGGGCATGGTTCTCGGCGTGCCAGTTGAGGGTGATCACCTCGCCGGTCGCCCAGTGCCAATCCTCCCAGAAAGCTTCCTGCAAGCCCAGCACGCCCGGCCCTTGGAGCTTCAGGTGGGTATCGCGCCAGGGCCCGTGACGGGGATGCTCGCCCAGGTACTCCACGCCAACGTTGAGTCCCCCTACCCAACCTTTCTTGCCATCGATCACCATGATCTTGCGATGATTACGAAAATTGAGCTGAAAGCGGTGCTTGAATCCTCGCGATGACCCGAACGGGCTGATCGCCGCCCCTGCCCCGGCCAGCTCCTTGAAGTAATTGTCGCGCAGCTTGCGACTGCCAAGCTCGTCGTAGAGAAAATAGATGCGCACGCCGCGCTCGGCGGCGCGCAACAGGTGCGCCTCGAGCTCGCGGCCAAGACGGTCGTCGCGCACGATGAAGAATTGCAGCAGCAGGTAGTCCTTGGCTTCGTCGATGCCGGCGAAGAGGCTCGCGAAGGTCGCCTGACCATCGATGAGGAGTTCGGCGTGGTTGCCCTTGGTCAGGGGCATCATGGCCAGCTGCTCGACGGCTTGGACATCCGGGGTCGCAGGCAGCGAAATGTGCGGTTTCATGTTGTTGCGATAGCGGCGCAGCACGCGGCGCAACACGTTGTCCTTCGCCCCGCGCGCAGTGACGTAGCCGTAGAAGCGCGGGCGGCCGAAGAACCAGTAGGCAGGCAGCGCGATGTAGGGAAAGGTCATCAGCGATACGATCCAGGCCACTGCGCCCTGGGAGGTACGGCTCGACATCAGCGCCATGATGGCGGAAACGATGCCCATGAGGTGAATGAGCATGATGCTCGTTCCGATCAACCATGAGGTCATTGAACCCCGCCCTCCATACGCCTGCTCCCTGTTACCCTGCTATATGCGCAAAAGCCCCGCAAGACGGGGCTTTGTGTTCGACGCTTGGCGTCAAGTCTACGCGGTTTCGGCGATGATTGCCTTCCATTTGGCGGGCCCCGTGCGGTGCACCGAGGTACCCTGGGTATCCACGGCCACGGTGACCGGCATGTCCTCGACCTCGAACTCGTAGATCGCTTCCATGCCCAGATCCTCGAAGCCCACTACGCGGGACTTCTTGATCGCTTGGGCGACCAGATAGGCCGAGCCGCCCACCGCCATCAGGTAGACCGCCTGGTTGTCACGAATGGCGTCAATGGCTTCCTGGCCGCGCTCGGCCTTGCCGACCATGCCGAGAAGCCCGGTCTGCTCGAGCATCGTGCGGGTGAACTTGTCCATGCGCGTGGCGGTCGTCGGGCCGGCCGGGCCGACCACTTCGTCACCCACCGGGTCAACCGGGCCGACGTAATAGATGAAGCGCCCTTTCATGTCCACCGGAAGCGGCTCGCCTTTCGCGATCATGTCGGTCATGCGCTTGTGGGCGGCGTCACGTCCGGTCAGAAGCTTGCCGTTGAGGAGCAGGGTGTCACCGGGCTGCCAGGTCTTCACCTCTTCCGGGGTGACGCTGTCGAGATCGACGCGCTTGACATTGCCGCCTACCTCGCGGGTGATCTCCGGCCAATCCTCGAGCTTTGGCGCGGGCAGCGCCACGGGGCCTGAACCGTCGAGGGTGAAGTGCGCGTGGCGGGTGGCGGCGCAGTTGGGGATGATCGCCACCGGCTTGTTCGCCGCGTGGGTCGGGTAATCCTTGACCTTGATGTCGAGCACCGTGGTCAAGCCGCCGAGGCCCTGGGCACCGATGCCGGACTTGTTGACCTTGTCGAACAGCTCCAAACGCAGCTCCTCGGCGCGATTGCTCGCCCCGCGGGCCTGCAATTCCTGGATGTCGATCGGGTCGAGCAGCGCTTCCTTGGCGATCTCCATCGCCTTTTCGGCAGTACCGCCAATGCCGATGCCCAGCATGCCCGGCGGGCACCAGCCGGCGCCCATCTTCGGCAATTGCTCGAGTACCCAGTCGACCACGCTATCAGAAGGGTTGAGCATGGCGAACTTGGATTTCGCCTCGCTGCCACCGCCCTTCGCCGCCACGTGGATATCGACCTTGTCGCCGGGCACGAGCTTGTGATGAATGATGGCGGGCGTGTTGTCCTTGGTATTCTGGCGCTTGCCGTCCGGATCCGCCAGCACGGAAGCGCGCAGCACGTTGTCCGGCAGCAGGTAGGCGCGGCGCACCCCTTCGTTGACCATGTCGTCGAGGCTCATGTCCGCTTCCCAGGTCACGTTCATGCCGACATGGACGAAGACGGTCACGATGCCGGTATCCTGGCAGATCGGGCGGTGGCCCGTGGCGCACATGCGCGAATTGATCAGGATCTGGGCGATGGCATCCTTCGCGGCCGGGTTTTCTTCGCGATCATACGCGGCGGCCATGGCATCGATGAAGTCTTTGGGATGGTAGTAGGAAATGTACTGCAGGGCATCGGCGACGCTCTGGATGACATCGTCCTGGCGAATCACGGTCATGGACAACAGGCTCCTGGTGGATCGAGACAAGCGGCTATTCGTGAAGCGATTTCGAGTATCGTTAGCCGTCTAGGTGTGGCGCGATTATACCCGAACACGCGTCGCGCGGCACTCGCCTGTTGTGCTGACCGGATGTGTGCTTAGTAAGTAGTTAACGTAGAAGATAACGGTATAAAGGCTAGTTGACTGGCTGGCACCGCGGGCACCAGTAAAGCCGCCGGGAACCGACCATCTGGCGTTCGATGACGTCGTTACAGCGATGACAAGAGAGCCCGGCACGCTCGAAGACGCAAAAGCGCCACTGGCGACGCGTCTCGCCAGCCGCTTTGGCCTGAGCGATCCAAGCTTCGCGATTGGTCACCCCGGCCTGGCGATAGGCCTGCCAGGTCGTCTCGAGAATGATCTGCGCCAGCGCCTTGCGCTTTTCATCGGAAAGGTCCGCCGGGCGATGTCTAGGATTGAGCCTGGCAAGAAACAGGATTTCCGAGCGCAGGTAGTTGCCCAACCCTGCCACCAGGGATTGATCGAGCAGCAGTGCCCCCAGGCTTCGGCGGCGAAAGCGCGGATCGTCCAGGCGCTCTTGTATCTGCTCGGCACTGACGTGCTGGCTGAGAAGATCCGGCCCCAACCGTGCCAGAAACGGGTGCTCGTCGAGGGCGTCGGCGTCGAGCAGTGCAATGTCCGAGGCGCTGTAAAGACTCGCTGCCCTGCTCTCGGCGACCATGCGCACGCGCAGCGACCGGTTGGTTTTCGGCTCCTCGTGGGCCGGGTGCAGTTTCCAGACACCGTAGAGCTGATTATGCGAGTAGAGTACGCGGCCGCTCGAGAAGCGAATCAGCATCGCCTTGCCTCGGGTCTCCACGGCGTCGATACGCAGGTCGATCAGCGAATCGGCCTCGGCCTGAAGCGCCTCGAAGGCGAACCAGGCGTGCTCGACCACGCGCCCTTTCAGCTGTTTTTCTATACGATCCGCCGCGCGACGGATTTCGGGTCCTTCCGGCATGTCTACCCCAGCACCAGCTGCTTCTCTTTCATCTGGTTGAGCTGATCACGCAGGCGCGCCGCTTCCTCGAACTCCAGATTTTGGGCCGCCTCGAACATGGCATCCTCGAGTTTGCCGATCGCCCGCGCCAGCTCTTCTTGCCCCATGTTGGCGATATCGTATTCCGTCTCGGCGCGCTTCTTGCGATCGTTGCCGCGCCGGCCGTTGGTCTTCTTGGCGCCGGGTGCCTGGGCGGCCTCGAGGATGTCCGCCACCGAGCGCGTTACCGTGGTCGGCGTGATGCCGTGCTCTTCGTTGTGCGCCATCTGCTTGGCGCGACGTCGCTCGGTCTCGTCGATCGCCCGGCGCATGGAGTCCGTCACCCGATCGCCGTACAGGATCGCCTTGCCGTGGGCGTTACGTGCGGCACGGCCGATGGTCTGGATCAACGAGCGCTCGGCGCGAAGGAACCCTTCCTTGTCCGCATCGAGAATCGCCACCAGCGAGACTTCGGGAATATCGAGGCCCTCACGCAGCAGGTTGATCCCCACCAGCACGTCGAACTTGCCCAGACGCAGATCACGAATGATCTCGACGCGCTCGACAGTATCAATATCCGAGTGCAGGTAGCGCACGCGCACGTCGTGGTCGTCCAGGTACTCGGTGAGATCCTCCGCCATGCGCTTGGTCAGCGTGGTGACTAGCACCCGTTCGCCGACGGCGGTACGCTTATTGACCTCCGATAGCAGGTCGTCGACTTGAGTACTTGCCGGGCGCACCTCGATTTCCGGGTCGAGCAAGCCCGTGGGGCGCACCACCTGCTCCACCACTTGCCCCGCATGCTCGGCCTCGTAGTTGCCCGGCGTCGCAGATACGAAAATGGTCTGGGGAGAGATCGATTCCCACTCCTCAAACTTCATGGGGCGGTTATCAAGCGCCGAGGGCAGGCGGAAGCCGTACTCCACCAGCGTCTCCTTGCGCGAGCGGTCGCCCTTGTACATGCCGCCCACCTGCGGAACGCTGACGTGGGACTCGTCGATGAACAACAGCGCATCGTCCGGTAGGTAGTCGAAGAAAGTGGGCGGCGCCTGACCGGGATCGCGCCCGGAGAGATAGCGCGAGTAGTTCTCGATGCCGTTGCAGTAACCGAGTTCCAGCATCATCTCAATGTCATAGAGCGTGCGCTGCTCGAGGCGCTGGGCCTCTACCAGCCGCTCGTGCTTTCGAAGCCACTCCAGGCGCTCCTTGAGCTCGCCCTTGATCGACTCGATCGCTTCCAGAATCGTCTCCCGCGGCGTGACATAGTGGGATTTCGGGTAGATGGTCATGCGCGGCACCTCGCCACGCACGTCGCCGGTGAGCGGATCGAACAGGCGAATGGAGTCGATCTCGTCGTCGAACAGCTCCACCCGCACCGCCTCCTCGTCGGAGTCCGCCGGGAAGATGTCGATCACATCGCCACGCACACGATAGGTACCCCGGCGAAAATCCATGTCGTTACGGGTGTACTGAAGCTCCGCCAGCCGGCGCAGGAACTTGCGCTGGTCGATCAGCTCGCCGCGGGTGAAGTGCAGGCGCATCTTCAGGTACTGATCCGGGTCGCCCAGACCGTAGATCGCTGACACCGATACCACGATCAGCGCGTCGCGACGTTCCAGCAGCGCCTTGGTGGCTGACAAGCGCATCTGCTCGATGTGGTCGTTGATCGAGGCGTCCTTCTCGATGAAGGTGTCCGAGGAGGGTACGTAGGCCTCGGGCTGGTAGTAGTCGTAGTAGGAGACGAAGTACTCGACGGCGTTATCGGGAAAGAACGCCTTGAACTCGCCGTAGAGCTGGGCGGCGAGCGTTTTGTTGGGGGCCATCACGATGGTCGGTCGCTGCAGCTTCTGCACGATATTGGCCATAGTGAAGGTCTTGCCCGAGCCGGTCACGCCCAGTAGCGTCTGGTGGGCGAGCCCCGACTCGAGCCCGTCGACCAGGCCCTTGATGGCGGTCGGCTGGTCACCAGCGGGCTGAAACTTGGACGTTAGCCGAAACTCTTTGCTCATCGTGACTCCTGGTCGGGTAAATCGGTGGTCTTGCAGTGTCTAGGTACTCAGATGAGTCTCGATGGTGACATCGGCCTGAGTGATCAACCGCTGGATGGGACAGCGTTCGCTGATCTCGAGCAGGCGCTGGCGCATGGCATCGTCGAGCTCCCCCTCGAATTCGAGCTGCACATCGAGGCGGTAGACACCCTCACGCTCCTGACTATCGTCTCGGGCGACGATCACTCGAAGGCCTTCAAGCGGCCACCCCTTTCGCTTGGCGTACATTTGCACGGTGATCGCCTTGCAACTGCCCAGCGCCATATCGAAATAGTCGTGGGGGTCCGGGTCCTGCCCGTCGCCACCGAGCACGGCAGGCGCATCGCTGTACAGCGCCTCTACGTCGGCCACCTCGATACGCTGGCGAAACGCCCGGTTGCGCTGGCTTTCGACGACGATAGGCGTGCGCATCATGAGACCTCGATACCCAGCTTTAGATCCTTCACCGCCTTGACCAGCGCCTGATGGCTAGCGCGCCCTTCCACTTCGGCCCCGTGTCGGCCCACTTCAGCGCTTTCGACGCCGTCGAGCATCATCAGCGCGGTAGTGATCCGGTTGACCTGATCGGCGTTTTCCACGCCCTTGAACGCGAGGGATTGATAAGCCATGACACATCCTTCTTCCAACGAAGCCATGCTCGGGACGAAGGCCCCGAACCTGTGCAAAAGTGATACAGAAAATCCAGTCTAGCACGGCGCCGATACCTTGCAATCACGGCCCGACACCCGCACCTTCTTACATCAGTGTTACGCTAGGCGAACGCCTTTCTACCGAATAGTGGAGCTTTCATGGCAACCGACGTTACCCCCCTGCCGAGCGGCGAAACCCGTCTCGATCTTCTGAGCGCGCTGGACATAAAGGGTACGGGCGCCGACAAGTTCCTGCAGGGTCAGACCAGCGCCCAGGTCAATCTGGCCGATGGACGCTTCGCACCGCTGACCTGCTTCTGCACGCCCAAGGGGCGCATCATCGCCAACGGTCAGCTGATCAAAGTGGCCGACGACCATTACCGGCTGCTGTTGAGCGCCACGCTCGTCGAAGGCCTCGCCGCGCACCTCGGCAAGTTCGCCGCCTTCTACCGCGTCGAGCTGGACGTAATGGAGGGTGCGGTGATCGGCGCCAGCCCTACTGCTGCCAAAGCGCGCGCCGAGGCACTCGGGCTCGCGCTGCCCCCCAACCCTTACCTGCACGCAAGCGATGCCAACGGCAATGTCGTACTCCGCCTGCCGGGCGACGAGCGCTACCTGTTCTGTGAACGCGAGGCCGACGCAACGAGCGATCCCGCACTCGACAACGCATGGCAACTGGCGGACATTCGTGCCGGTCTCGTCTGGCTCACCGACGCGCAGCAGGATCACTTCCTGCCCCAGATGATCAACTGGGAGGCGCTGGGCGGCATCAGCTTCAAGAAAGGCTGCTACACCGGCCAGGAAGTGGTGGCCAGAGCCCACTTTCGCGGTCAGGTGAAAAAACGCCTGGCGCGGGCAGTGATGACAAGCGATGACCTGCCGGACATCGGTGAGACCTTGACCGACGATCAAGGCAAGAACCTGGGTGAGGTGGTCAGCAGCGCCTTCGCCGCCGAGGGGCAAGTGGAGCTTCTCGCCGTAATGGCCACCAAGGTGCTCGAGACGCCCCAGCCGCTACATCTCGGCGAGCGGCTGGTGACCCTCGAATCGCTCCCCTACCCGATCGAACGCCTCGACCCGGAGAAGCTCGCCCTCGAGCTGCGTGACGTCTCGTAGCGCCACTGGTACCCGAGTGGCCGCCCTGCCCATGCGGGGCCGGCCACCCGGCACTTGGTGGGCTCAGTGTTCCCGGGTGGGCTGGAAGCGAACGTCCGGCCAGCGCTCCTGGGTCATCTGAAGGTTGACCCGAGTAGGCGCGATGTAGGTCAGGTAGCCGCCGCCGTCGATGGCGAGGTTGCCGCTCGCCTTGCGCTTGAACTCCTCGAGCATCTTGGCGTCGTCGCAGTAGACCCAGCGCGCGGTCTGCACGTTCACCCCTTCGTAAATGCAGTCAACCTTGTACTCCTCCTTCAGCCGGTGAGCGACCACGTCGAACTGCAGCGTGCCTACCGCGCCAAGGATCAGGTCGTTATTGTCCATCGGCATGAACACTTGGGTGGCCCCCTCTTCCGAGAGCTGCTGCAAGCCTTTCTGCAGCGCCTTCATCTTGAGAGGATCCTTCAGGCGCACGCGCTTGAACAGTTCTGGAGCAAAGTGCGGGATGCCGGTGAAGCGCATGTCTTCGCCCACGGTAAAGGTATCGCCGATCTGCACCGTGCCGTGGTTATGCAGCCCGATGATGTCGCCGGGCCAGGCTTCCTCGACCTGTGAGCGGTCCGAGGCCATGAAGGTCAGGGCGTCGGCGATCTTGACGTCCTTCTTGATACGCACATGGCGCATCTTCATGTTCTTCTCGTACTTGCCGGAACAGACTCGCAAAAAGGCGATGCGGTCACGGTGGTTCGGGTCCATGTTGGCCTGGATCTTGAATACGAAGCCGGTGAAGCGCTCGTCACTCGCGGTGACTTCGCGGGTATCGGTTTCGCGCGGCTGGGGCGCCGGGGCGTGTTCGACGAAGCCGTCGAGCATCTCGCGCACGCCGAAGTTGCCCATGGCGGTACCGAAGTAGACCGGCGTCAGCTCGCCGCGGCGGTAGGCGTCCAGATCGAAGGCGTGGGAGGCGCCGCGCACCAGCTCGATCTCCATGCGCAGCTCCTCGGCCTCGTCCTCACCGAGCAGCGCATCCACCTCGGGGCTATCTAATCCCTTGATGCGCTTGTCGTCGGGAATCCGACTGCCCTGACCCTGGGTATAGAGATGGATCTCGTCGTTGTAAAGGTGGTACACCCCCTTGAAATGACGCCCCATGCCGATCGGCCAGGTCATCGGTGCGCACTGGATATTGAGCACTGTCTCGACCTCGTCCATCACTTCGATGGGGTCGCGGATGTCACGGTCCATCTTGTTGACGAAGGTCAGAATCGGCGTGGTACGCAGCCGGCACACCTCCATCAGCTTGATGGTACGATCCTCGACGCCTTTCGCGCCGTCGATCACCATCAAGGCAGAGTCCACGGCGGTCAGCGTGCGGTAGGTGTCTTCCGAGAAGTCCTCGTGGCCAGGGGTATCGAGCAGGTTGACGATGCGTCCGCCGTAGGGGAACTGCATCACCGAGGTAGTCACCGAAATACCGCGCTCCTGCTCCATCTTCATCCAGTCGGAGGTAGCGTGGCGGTCGTTGCGTTTGCTCTTGACCGAGCCCGCCATCTGGATGGCGTTGCCGAACAGCAGCATCTTCTCGGTGATGGTGGTCTTGCCCGCATCCGGGTGCGAAATGATGGCGAAGGTCCTTCGAAGCCCCGCCTCCTGGGCCAATTGCGTCTCTTTCATCTTGCCTCAATCGAGATGTGTACCCAGCCGTGCAACGTCGCACAGGCGGCGCCGGCCAAGCAGTCGGAAAATGGTTCGAAAAAATAGCTCGAAAAGATAGTTCGAAATACGTCGTTCGAAAGTGGGCGGGATTGTAACGCTCCATCAGCAAGCGTGCCACGCTCGTACCGTCACGAGCACGAAGCGGGCATAAAAAGAGCCGCCCATGGCGGCTCCTCGATCACTGACGCAAAGGCTCAGGCGTAGGTATTGATCTGCGTACCCAGCGTACCTTCATGGGCCAGATCCGGCTGGGCCTGGAGATCGGCACCGGCCAGCACTTCAGTCACCTGCTGGGCCTGTATATCCAGCGCCTGACGAAAGAGCTGCATCTGCGCCTGTTCGGCAGTCTGCGCCTGATTCATGTAGAGGGCCTGGCTGACCGCATTGCTCGCCGTGACATCCATCATCCCACCTCGCGAAGTGAAATCCTTGATCATTTGAAAGGGTATGCAGCAAAGGTTAGCAAAGCATCCGTGCCGGCACCAGCGCCCGAGTCTAGAAACGGTCCGCGCGGAATGGTGCCATGTCGATGGCGGTGGGCTCCTCGAACATCATGCTCGCCAGCAGCTCACCGGTGGCCGGGCCGAGGGTAAAACCCTGATGGCCGTGACCGAAGGCGAACCATAGCCCCTTGTGGCGCGGCGCCGGCCCAATGATCGGCTTCATGTCGGGCAAACAAGGGCGAGCCCCCTTCCACGCTGTCTGCTCACGACGCTCGCCGAGCGGAAACATATCGCGCGCGACCTTCTCTGCCGCCTCGAGCTGCTCTTCGTCGGCAGGTGATTCCAGCCGGTCGAGCTCGGCGCCGGTGGTCAAGCGTACGCCCGCGTTCATCGGCGCCAGCAGGTAGCCGACTTCCGCATCCATCAGCCAGTAATGAAGCTTTGCGCCAGGTTGCGTGGCGTAGTGCATGTGATAGCCGCGCTTGACGAAGGTAGGCAGCGAATAGCCGAGCTCCTGTGCCCACTGCCCGGACCAGGGGCCCAGCGCCATGACAACGTCGTCCGGGGTAAAGGTCTCTTGGTCTGTTTGCACTTCGAACCCTTCGCCCCGGGGCGCGATGCGCTGGATATCCGCCTGGCAGATACGCCCGCCCATCTGCGTGAAGGCATCGGCGTAGGCGGCGACCAGCGCGCCGGGGTCGGCGACGGTCCAGGGGTCGAGCCAGTGGATCGCACCGATGATGTCAGCACCGATATCGGGCTCCTTCGCTTCGAGCGCGGCCCGGTCGAGCACCTCGAAGTGCACATCGTAGAGCGCAAGCGCCTCCTGGGCTTGCGTGATCCGCTTGTCGAGCCGCTCCTGGGTACGGTAGATCTCGAGCCAGCCTTCGCGGCGCACCAGGTGATCGGCACCGGACGCCTCGATCATCGGGCCATGGGCCTCCAGGCAGAGCTTGATCAGGGAGGCGTACTCCGGAACGATCTTCTTGTAGAGCCGGGACGAGGAGTTGTGCCAGTAGCTGAGAAGTGGTGAAAAGGCGTTGAGCATGCCGCCGGGACGATAGCGAATGTCCACCCGCTTGTTGGGCAGCACGCTCAGAATGGTCTTCATGTCGCGCGGGAAGGCGTAGGGACGAACGGCCTCGCGCTGGATGATGCCGGCATTGCCGTAGGAGGTTTCACGCCCTGGCTGGCGCCGGTCGACCAGCGTGACCTGGCAACCCCGCTTCTGCAGGTGCCAAGCGATGCTCACCCCAACCATGCCCGCCCCCAGCACCACTACGTTACGCTGCGCCATGCCGATTCTCCCCCTCGTGATGTGTTGATATAACCCTTTGAAAGAGAGTGAAAAATATCACCAACCCGCACGCATTTGCACAGCAGTTTCCACTATATTGAGGCCGTCGAACGGTTATTTTTTCTCGATTTCGAGATCCATCAGTCGATTTTACCGCCAAAAAGGGAGGCACAGTAAATTCGCCTATACATCAGCGTCGAGAATCCTTCATCATTGAAGCACTAAGTAACAGACCTAGAATAGCTACATGAAAAGCAGAAAGCAGAAAGCAGAAAGCAGAAAGCAGAAAGCAGAAAGCAGAAAGCAGAAAGCAGAAAGCAGAAAGCAGAAAGCAGAAAGCAGAAAGCAGAAAGCAGAAAGAGTATTGGAACGAGAAAGAAAAGAAGGGATTTTACGAGGAGAAAAGAGAGAAGGTCATGGGGTGGATGATGGGGATCGAACCCACGACCACCGGAGCCACAATCCGGGGCTCTACCACTGAGCTACATCCACCACGACCGGCACTACCTGAGTGAAGCATCCTGTTGTGTTCATCGATGGGGTGGATGATGGGGATCGAACCCACGACCACCGGAGCCACAATCCGGGGCTCTACCACTGAGCTACATCCACCAACGATGACAACCAAGGTACCACACCTGCCACTTGCGTTCATCAGCGGCCACGATGAGTGGCACGCCCAGCAGGACTTGAACCCGCAACCTACGGCTTAGAAGGCCGTTGCTCTATCCGGTTGAGCTATGGGCGCACATGAAGCATTCCTGCCGCCGAACACCGATGAGCACTTGACCACAGCTGACGTCGGGAAAAGCTGACCGTCGCCCTTCGCGAAAGGCAGATGGTCGGGATGGAGGGATTCGAACCCCCGACATCCTGCTCCCAAAGCAGGCGCGCTACCAGACTGCGCTACATCCCGATTACTCGCCTTGGACGCTACCGCCTGGCCCGTCTCAAGCGAGGCACATACTACTGATTTTAATTTTAAAGTCAACACTTAAAGCCCGTGCGGGCATCGTGGCTTTGCCTGTCAGGCCCAACATGCGAAAATTGCACATCGGTCAGTGCCGCAGCCGCGCAGCGCCGGATCGATTCGCTTCCAAACTCCATAGGACTCACTACATGAACGCCCGACTCATCGATGGCAAGACCATCGCCGCTAACGTCCGTCACCGCGTTGCCGAGAAGACCGCCGCCCGTCAGCAGGCCGGCATCCGCGCTCCCGGACTAGCCGTTGTGGTGGTGGGCGACGACCCCGCGTCTCATGTGTATGTCAACAACAAGCACCGCGCCTGCGATCAGGCAGGCATCCTGTCGTTCCAGCACCAGCTCCCTCACGACACCTCCCAGCACGAACTCGAAGCCCTGGTGGATCGCCTGAACGAAGACGCCCAGGTCGACGGCATCCTGGTTCAACTGCCGCTGCCCGAACACCTGGATGCCGGCCCCATTCTCGAACGCATCGTTCCCGGCAAGGATGTCGATGGCTTTCATCCCTACAATCTCGGTCGTCTTGCCCAGCGCCTGCCGGCCCTGCGCCCCTGTACGCCCAAGGGCATCATGACGCTGCTCGACGAGAGCGGCCTCGAGGTACGCGGGCTCGACGCCACGGTAGTGGGAGCCTCCAACATCGTGGGGCGCCCCATGGCGCTGGAACTGATGCTGGCCGGCTGCACCACCACGGTCTGCCACCGCTTTACCCGCAACCTGGAAGAGCACGTGCGTCGCGCCGACCTGGTGGTGGTCGCCGTCGGCAAGCCCGGGCTCGTCAAGGGAGAATGGATCAAGCCCGGGGCGATCGTGATCGACGTGGGCATTAACCGCTGCGAAGACGGCACCCTGGTCGGCGACGTGGATTTCGACGCCGCCGCGGAACGGGCGAGCTTCATTACCCCGGTGCCCGGCGGCGTCGGCCCGATGACCGTGGCCACGCTGCTCGAAAACACTCTGGAAGCCGCCGAAGCCCACGACGCTTGAGCAACCCGGTCCACGCCCACCTCATTTCAACGCTTTTCAAGGAGTAATGCCGAGTGCAACGCATCGGAATCATCGGCGCGATGGCCCAGGAAGTTGCCATTCTCGCAGGCCAGCTGGAAAACGCTCAACGTATCGAACATGCCGGCTTCATCTTTCATGTCGGCACCCGCCACGGGCTCGAGGTGATTGTGCTGCAGTCGGGCATCGGCAAGGTCAACGCCGCCGTGGGCACCGCCCTCCTGCTCGAGCGCCATCACCCGGAGGCGGTGATCAATACCGGTTCGGCAGGCGGGTTCGCCGAGGACCTCGACATCGGTGATATCGTGATCTCCAGCGAAGTGCGCCACCACGACGTCGACGCAGTGGTGTTCGGCTACGAACCCGGCCAGGTGCCCGGCATGCCGGCAGCCTACGTTGGCGATGCTGGCCTGCGTGATGTCGCCAAGCGCGCGATCGCCACGCTCGGCGAGGTGAAAGTGCGCGAAGGCCTCATCGCCACGGGCGATGCCTTCATGGCGGACCCCGAACGGGTCGCGGCCACTCGGGCGCAGTTCCCTGCCATGCTCGCCGTGGATATGGAAGCGGCGGCCATCGCGCAGACCTGCCACCTCTACGGCTGCCCCTTCGTGGTCACCCGAGCGCTTTCCGACATTCCCGGCGCCGGCGACAACCACCTCTCCTTCGAGCAGTTTCTCGAGATCGCGGCCGAGCACTCTTCGCGCATGGTCGATCAGATGCTGATCGAGCTCGGCGCTCGCGCCTGAAACGCATCGAGCGCGGCCGAAGCCGCGCTCGATACTCAAGCATTTACTTCCCAAGGGCGCTCGCTGCGCGAACGCCTCTTGCTTCCTTTCCCGCTTCTAGCGCTTCATTGTCCACGCCAGGCACTCGCCGGCCATCAGCGGCACGATGGAAAGCCCGTTGCCGTAGCCATACTGCGCCGGCAGCGTCTGCTCGCGTCGCTCCAGGGTGATGGTGTCGGCGTTGGGCTCGAGGCCGTAGAAGCGCGGGCCGTTCAGGCTGGCGAAGGCTTCGAGCTTGTCGAGCGCCCCCATCTGCTCGAAGGCAGTAGCGTAGAGTTCGATCGCTACCGGCGCGGTGTAGGCACCGGCACAGCCGCAGCTCGACTCCTTGTCGCCCTTTTCGTGCGGCGCGCTGTCGGTGCCCAGAAAGAACTTGGGGCTGCCGCTGGTTGCGGCCTTCAACAGCGCCTGGCGATGCTGCTCGCGTTTGAGGATCGGCAGGCAGTAGTAGTGCGGGCGAATACCGCCAGCCAGCATCTTGTTGCGATTGAACAGCAGGTGGTGCGCAGTGATAGTCGCGGCGAGGTTGTCGGGCCCTGCGGCGACGAACTCCGCTGCCTGCTGAGTGGTGATGTGCTCGCACACCACCTTGAGCGACGGATGGCGCGCCAGTAGTGGCTTGAGGACACGCTCGATGAACGCCGCCTCGCGATCGAAGATGTCGATCTCGCCGTCAGTCACCTCGCCGTGAATGAGCAGCGGCATACCGAGCTTGGCCATCATCGCGATGGCCGCATCGCAATGCGCGATGTCGGTCACACCGGAGGCCGAATTGGTGGTCGCGCCGGCCGGGTAGAGCTTGACCGCCTTGACCATGCCACTGGCCACCGCCTTCTCGATCTCTTCTGCGGTCGTGGTATCGGTGAGGTAGAGCGTCATCAAGGGTTCGAAGCGGTGAGCCGGGTCGGCCGCCTCGAGAATGCGTTCGCGGTAGGCGAGTGCCTGCTCGGTGGTGGTCACCGGCGGCTTGAGGTTGGGCATGATGATCGCACGGCCCATCTGGGCGGCGGTGTGGTTCACCACGGCCCCGAGCACGTCGTCGTCGCGCAGGTGAAGATGCCAGTCGTCGGGGCGGGTCAAGGTAATGGAGTCCACGGTCGATCCTGTGTCAGCGGGAATGAAAGCGCTCGTAAGCAACGGCGGCTAGTATACCTAAACGCTGCACGGGAGGAATCGAGCCACTAAATCCCGCCCCCGTCGTCCACAGCGCTTTCCAAGTGTCGTATCATGGCGCCCTGTCACCCGTTGAAGGATTTCCGTCGCCCATGCAAAACGTCAGGCGCTACGCAGACATTCTCACCAGCATCGAAGGATTGATGTGGCTGGCGCTGGCCTGGTCGATCAGCGTCTCGATGCACAAGGGCAGCACCGAACCCACCCTGGCCGTGCTGTTCGTGGTCGGCGCCGTCCTGCTGTTCAGCTGGGCGCACAAGCCCTTGCGCTATCTGCTGCGCCGCTATCACGTGCGCAAGCGGCGCACCGACATGTGGATCCATACCCTGGCGCTGCCACTGCTGCTCGCCATGGCGGCGCACATCCTGCTCGAGGCGCTGCTGGGCCGGTGGCTGCCGCCCAAGATACTGGTCTTCAATTTGCTGGCTACCGCCGGCTGGCTCACTTTCGTGATGACGCTGTTCATCAAGTTCGTCATTCACAGCGTCAAGACCTCCGCCCGATGAGCCCCGCCCAGCCCGAGCTGCCCCTGCCGCTCTCCACGCCTAATCGCAATCTGGTACGCCTGACCATCGTGCGTGGCATCACCTGGACCGGCTTTCTGCTGGCCATCATCGTCGGCGTGGAAATCCTCGCCTTCGAGCTCGAGGTCACGGCGGTGGTGAGCGTGGTCATCGCCATGGGCGCGCTCAACATCCTCACCTGGTGGCGACTGGGGCGCCCGCGAGCGGTCAGCCACCTCGAATACCTGCTGCACCTGCTGGCCGACATCACGGGTCTGACCCTGTTATTCTACTTCACCGGCGGCTCGACCAACCCGTTCATCACCTACTACCTGGTGCCGGTGACTATCGCCGCCGCCACCCTGCCCTGGCGCCACGCCTGGATCATCGCCGCCTGCGCGATGGGCGGCTACAGCTTCCTGATGTTCGACTACCACCCCATCGCCCAGTTGAGTCATATCGACAGCGACAGCCTGTTGAACCTGCACGTGCTGGGCATGTGGCTGAACTTCGGCCTGTCGGCGGGGCTGGTGACGTTCTTCATCTACAAGATGGCCCACGCCCTGCGCAGTCGCGACAAGGCGCTGTCGCGTACCCGCGAGGCGGCGCTTCGCAACGAGCAAGTGCTGGCCGTAGCGACCCAGGCGGCGGGCACCGCCCACGAGCTCGGTACGCCACTATCGACCATGGCCGTACTGCTCAAGGAGATGCAGGCCGAAGCACCGGAGGACTCGACACTGCAGGACGACATTGCACTGCTGCGCCAGCAGGTGGATGTCTGCAAGTCGCGCCTGCAGCACCTGGTCACCAACGCCGACCGTCGACGAATGGCCGAGCCCGAGGTGCAGGATGGTGAGCAGTGGCTGGCAAGCGTCATCCAGCGCTGGCTGGTGATTCGCCCGGACGTGACCCACTCGCTCGACGTCGCAAGCCGGCGCGGGCGACCGTGGCTGCTGGTGGACGCGACCCTCGACCAGGCCCTGACCAATCTTCTCAACAACGCCGCCGATGCCCACCCGGAGCAGGTCGCCATTCGCCTGGACTGGCAGGAGGAGAGCGTGATCATCGACATTCGCGACCACGGCCCCGGCATCGCCCTGTCGATCGCCGACCAGCTCGGCGACACCTTCGTTTCCACCAAGAGCAAGGGCATGGGAATCGGACTATTCTTGACCCATGCCACGATCAATCGATTCGGTGGCGGGGTGAGCCTCTACAATCATCCCGAGGGCGGAACGCTGACCGAAGTGACGCTGCCGAGAAGCGCCGCGCCAGAAAGACAGTGACCCCTGACCGAACGATCCGTTACAGCGAGAACAGCATGCAGACTCAAGACCAGCGCCTATTGATCGTCGACGATGACGATGTTTTCTGCCACGTATTGAGCCGCGCCTTGACCCGGCGAGGCTTCGACGTGCAGGTCGCCCACGATGCCGAACAGGCCCTGCAACTGGCGGCCACCTTCGCACCTACCATGGCCACCCTCGATCTCAAGCTCGAGCAGAGCTCGGGGCTCAAGCTGTTGCCGGATCTGCTCAAGAT
This sequence comes from Vreelandella malpeensis, assembly GCF_020622355.1. Lineage (GTDB taxonomy): Bacteria > Pseudomonadota > Gammaproteobacteria > Pseudomonadales > Halomonadaceae > Vreelandella > Vreelandella malpeensis. The sequence goes on from NZ_WHVL01000005.1 coordinate 113,786, forward strand.
CGTGCCCAACTGCCGGGTAGTGGTCTTGACCGGTTACTCGAGCATCGCCACGGCGGTCGAGGCAATCAAGCTGGGCGCGGTGCACTACCTGTGCAAGCCGGTGGACGCCGACGACGTGATTGCTGCTTTCGACCACGATGGTGGTGACCCCGATATCGAGCTCGCGGACAACCCGCCGTCGATCAACCGCATTACCTGGGAGCACATCCAGAAAGTGCTGCAGGAGCACGACGGCAATATCTCGGCGACCGCCCGGGCGCTGGGCATGCATCGCCGCACCCTGCAACGCAAGCTGCAAAAACGCCCGGTGCGCCGCTAGCGCCTCAGTGCGCTGTCCAGCCCAGATCCATATTGAAGCTCGAACCAGTCACCGAAGCTGCCGCGTCGGAAGCCAGGTAGCCCACGAGTTCGGCCACTTCGGCGGGCTCGATCAGCCGCTTGATCGCCGCATCCTTGAGCATGATCTTCTCGATCACTTCCTGCTCGTCCATGTTATGCAGCTTCGCCTGATCGGCAATCTGATTATCCACCAGCGGGGTCTTCACATAGGCCGGACAGATCGCGTTGGCGGTGATGCCCTGCTCGCCACCTTCGAGCGCGGCGGTCTTGGTCAGCCCGATCAGGCCGTGCTTGGCGGTGACGTAGGCCGCCTTGCCGGGCGAAGCCACCTGAGCGTGAATGGAGGCGATGTTGACGATACGACCCCAGCCGTTTTCACGCATCGACGGCCACGCCGCCTGAGTGAGCAGAAACGGGGCGGTCAGCATCAGATCCATGATCGAGCGCCACTTGGCTTCAGGGAAGGATTCGATGGCACTGACGTGCTGGATACCGGCGTTGTTGACCAGGATATCGACCCGGCCGAAGCGCCGGATCGCATCATTCACGGCTGCCTTGCAGGCCTCCCCGTCGGTCAGGTCGGCCTTGAAGAACGCAGCGCCCCGCTCGCTCGCTACCTCTTGTGCCGCCTCGTTGAAATCCACCGCCAGCACCTGAATACTGCGGCTGCAGAAATGCTCGACCACGCTCGCGCCTATGCCGCTACCGGCCCCGGTGACCAGCGCTACCTTCGGGGTGGTATCCGTCTTCGTTGCCATCATCGACCTCTTGGGAAGAGAAAAGCGGTTCACGACTTCATCGCACATGCCCAGTATAGAACGCCTGCGCCTGGGCAGGTCTTCGTCCGGGATCATTGTTCAACGCTGGCTGTCTGAGCGACAATGCATGATCACGCGTCCTTCACGTCAGCCTTTCAAGGAGTCATCATGTTTGTCGTCATCTACGGTCGTTTGAGCTGCCCCTTCTGCGTACGCGCCAAGATGCTGGCCGAACAGCTCGAAAACGCGCACAAGATCAAAGGCTATCGCTACGTGGACATGCCCTCGGAAGGCGTGACCAAGGAGGACATCGCCAAGACCGCCGGCAAGCCGATACATACCGTGCCCCAGGTATTCATCGATCAGTCGCACATCGGCGGCTTTACCGAGTTCGATCACTACGTGCGCCAGCACGGCTTGCTCGCCTAGCATCTGCGTTTAATCCACCATTGAACCCCGGTGTCGCCTTGCTGCCTATACTGACAGGGTATTTTCCCAACAAGACCGCTTCAGGCGGCAAGGACACTGGCGATGCAGCGCGAAGAATTCGAGCAGCAGCTCTGGCTTGACTACATCCATACCCACCCCGAGCTTGGCGGGCTCGCCCTCTGGCACGGCACGCGGGCGGACTATCTCACCCTGGTGACGCTCGACATCGGCCCGTTCAGCGCCGTTGAGCTCACGCGCAAGCTCCACCGCATGGGCTACAGCCCCTCGGCCCAGTACGCGCTGGCGGACAAGGGCCTGATGATCCATCTTCTGCGCGCCGAAGACAGCAGTACACTAGTGCTGGTCGAGCTCAAGCTCGGTACGCTGTGTCGCGCCCCGCGCGAGGCGCTCGAAGCCCTCGTCGACCGGTGTCACCCCCAGGATTGCAAGGGGCACAACCTGCTGTGCCGGGGTCGCCCCTGGCCGATGCCTTCCTGGTCACTCTACTGTACGCTCGAGCAAGAGCATCCGCTGGCCGCGTGGCTCTCGGTGATGGGCCCGCGCGTGCACCACGCAGGCTTTGATTGCCGCACCCTCGGCGAGCCCATCGGCGTTCTGGATCAGGCACTCGCGGGCGCGGGGATGCCGGGACACCAGCACCGTTACAACGGCATCTTTTCGGTCTCGAAGGCACTAGAGCACCGCTTCTACCCGGCGATGCCGCAGAGAGTGGCCTTCTGTCACGGCGATCAGCATCGACTCTGCCTGGGCGGACTGGCGTTGGCGGAGCCGGGAGGAGCGGCGTCGACGGTGCCGCTTTGCGACGAGCTGCTGCCGGCCCACGCCCGCTGCGAGATGGCGTGACGCATCACGCTACCTCGCAGCTTCACGGCTATCGATTCAGTCGAAGCGCATTTCCGGGACATGATCCGGCACGATCAGCTTGCCGGCGGTCTTTTCCTTGATCTCCTCGACGCTGACACCGGGCGCGCGCTCCTTGAGGATGAACGCGCCATCCTTGATCTCTAGGTAGGCCAGGTCGGTGAGCACCCGGTTGATGCAGCCCGCACCGGTCAGCGGCAGCTCACACTTCTCGAGCAGCTTGGATTCGCCGTGCTTGGAGGCGTGGGTCATGGTGCAGATGATGTTCTCGGCACCGGCGACGAGATCCATCGCCCCGCCCATGCCCTTGATCAGCTTGCCGGGAATCATCCAGGAAGCGATGTTGCCGTGCTGGTCCACCTCGAAAGCGCCGAGCACGGTAAGATCCACGTGGCCGCCGCGGATCATGGCGAAGGACTCCGCCGAGGAGAAGATCGCCGCGCCCGGCCGAGCAGTGACGGTCTGCTTGCCGGCGTTGATCATGTCCGGGTCGAGCTCCTCCTCGGTGGGGAAGCGCCCCATGCCGAGCAGCCCGTTCTCTGACTGCAACATCACATCGATGCCGTCGGGAATGTAATTGGCCACCAGAGTGGGAATGCCGATGCCCAGGTTCACGTAGAAGCCGTCTTCGAGTTCGCGGGCGACGCGCTGCGCCATCTGTTCACGAGTTAACGCCATGGTAACTACCTCTTAGTCAGTGGAGTGAGCTCAGCTTCGCACCGTGCGCTTCTCGATACGCTTCTCGAAATCGCCCTGGATGATGCGATCGACGTAGATCCCCGGCGTATGGATCTGGCTCGGGTCCATTTCGCCGGGTTCGACGATCTCCTCCACTTCGACCACGGTGATGCGCCCGGCGGTAGCCGCCAGCGGGTTGAAGTTCTGCGCGGTATGGCGATACATGACGTTGCCGTAGCGATCCGCCTTCCACCCCTTGACGATGGCGAAGTCCCCGGTGATCGCTTCCTCCAGGATATAGTGGCGCCCGTTGAACTCGCGCACTTCCTTGCCTTCGCCGATCGGCGTGCCGTAGCCGGTGGCGGTATAGAAAGCGGGGATGCCCGCGCCGCCGGCGCGCATCTTCTCGGCCAGCGTCCCCTGCGGGGTAAGCACCACCTCGATCTCCTCGTCGAGCATCTGCTGCTCGAACAGGGCGTTCTCGCCGACATAGGATGCGTAGATGCGGCTGACCTGGCGCTTCTCGAGCAACAGACCCAGGCCGAACCCGTCCACCCCGCAGTTGTTGGAAACCACCGTGAGGTCCTTGACGCCGCGGCGCTTGATCTCGCCGATCAGGTTCTCGGGAATGCCGCAAAGCCCGAACCCGCCGGCGAGAACGGTCATGCCGTCCTCGATGCCTTCCATCGCTTCCTCGTAGGAAGAGACTCGCTTGTCGAATCCTGCCATGTGTCGCCTCGCTTTGTTATCGCTGACTACGCTGCATCGAGCACAGTCAAAGGGTGAGCGGCAAGCTTGCCTTTCGTGTCAGTTGATATAGTTGATAACTTTGTAGTTGCTAACTTTATAGTTGGTAACTTGAACGCCGTTATCAATTTTTTTCTCAACTTATTAAAGCGCTGGCCGGACCGTCAAGCGGGATTTACTGGGAACGAACGCCTCGATCCTTTAGCATTCGGCTCGAAACGGCCAGTGCCCGCCGACGGTTTCATCCATCACGAGGAGAGAAGGTATGCCGGTCTTGAAAGGTGTCATGAGCATCTTGCTGCTCACGCTGAGCACCCTTTTCTGGGGCGTGCCGCTGATACTGCTGACACTGTTGAAGGTCGTTGTGCCCGGACGGCGGGCCAAGCAGCGCCTGCTCGACGGGCTCTGCGCGGTGGCGCTGAACTGGATCGGTCTGAACCTGTGGTGGATGAAGCGCCTGCTAAAGCCCAGGGTCACCATCGATGTGCCCGACGGCATCACCCCGGAGCAGTGGTGGCTGGTGATTGCCAATCATCGCAGCTGGACCGACATTTTTCTGCTGTTCATGGCACTGCACCGGCGCACGCCCATGCCACGCTTCTTTCTCAAGCATCAGCTGATCTGGATTCCCATCGTGGGGCTGGCGTTCTGGGCGCTCGAATTTCCCTTCATGCGCCGTTTCAGCCGCGAACAGATTGCCAAAAATCCTAAGCTCGCTACTATTGATAGGGATTCGACCGAGCGCATGTGCCGCCAGGCGCGCCACGCGCCCATCTCGATCTACAACTTCGTCGAGGGCACCCGGTTCAGCGTCGCCAAGCGCGACGCGCAGCAAAGCCCGTTCAAGCACCTCTTGAGGCCAAAGGCCGGCGGTGTCGCCCAGGTACTGGGTCTTCTGGGCAGCCAGCTTGACGGTATCCTGGACGCCACCCTCTGCTACAGCCGCCCGTCGCCGAGCTTCTGGGCCTTTCTGTGCGGGCAGGAAGCACCGGTCACGCTCATCGTCCGTTTGATCGAGATCCCCGAGTGGATGCATACCGCCGACTACCATCAACAACCGCAGCACAAGGAACGCTTCCACGCATGGATCAATTCACTCTGGCAGGAAAAAGACGCTCTGCTGGAAAACCTGGCCGATCACGACTAGCCGCCGGGCTTTGCCTTTGTCTACTGGCGACGGTGCTCGCCGGCTGCGCCGGCTCCTCGCCCTCCTCGACCCAGCGCGCCCCGGCGAGCGCAAGCGTCGGCACCGTCAACGGGCAGTGGGTCGAGGTCAAGCGCGGCGACACCCTGGGCAAGCTCGCCGCCAGCGCGAACGTTCCCGTCGAGCGTCTCGAGCGCTTCAATCCCGGTATCAACGCCCAACGCCTCGCGGTAGGCCAGCGCCTGCTGATCCCCACCCAGCAGGAGCGCGCGCCTTCCGGCGGGCCCTACCGCTACCAGATTCGCGCCGGCGACACCTTCTCCGGCGTCGCGCGTCACTTCGGTACCACGTCTGGGCGTATCCAGAGCGCCAACCCGAGCACCTCGCCCACCGCGCTGCGCGTGGGGCAGGTGATCAGCGTTCCGTTGAGCGGCGGCTCCTCGTCCTCTTCCGGTGCCCGCTCCAGCGCGTCCGCTCCAGCTTCTGCCAAGCCCGCTCCAGCCCCCACGCCGAGCGCCAGCGTACCCGCCTCGGCGCGCAACTGGCCCTGGCCGCTCGAGGATTATCGTATCGTTCGCCGCTTCGGCACCGACAGCCGAGGCACGCTGCAACCGATGCTGCTGGCGACCCAGGCCGGCGCCCGAGCGCAGTCCGTCGCCCCGGGCGAGGTGCGCTTTGCCGACGGCATGCGCCAGCTCGGCCAGGTGGTCATCATCCACCATGCCGACAACCTGCAAAGCGTGTATGCCTTCTGCGAGCGCATCCTGGTCAGCGTGGGCCAGAGCGTCAAGGCCGGCGAGCCGCTGTGCGAGGTCGGCCAGAGCAGCGCCACCAACCGCCATGACCTGCTGTTCGACCTGCGCCAGGCCGGCAAGCCGATCGATCCACGCCAGGTGCTGCGCTAACCGCAGGCGGTAAACGCTCCAACGCAAAGGCCCCGGTCATCGCCGGGGCCTTGGTGCATGGGGAGTACGTAAGCGGTTGACTAGGTGCCGCGGTAGTAGCCCGGCGTCACGAAGGGGGTCTTGGTCACCGTCATGGGCAAGCGCTTGCCGCGCACTTCGGCGTAGACCACGCTCTGCGGCGTCTCGAACTCGCGGCTGACGTAGCCCATCGCCACCGGCTTGCCCAGGCTCGGCCCGAACCCGCCGGAGGTCACCACGCCCACCTCCTCGCCCTGCTCGTCGACCAATCTCGCGCCTTCGCGAACCGGCGCGCGCCCGTCCGCCACCAGCCCCACCCGCTTGCGTGTGTGGTCCTTGGCGTCGATCTGGTGCAGCACCACATCGGCACCGGGAAAGCCGCCGGCGCGCTCGCCGCCATGGCGGCGCGGCTTGCCGATCGCCCAGATCAGCCCCGCCTCCACCGGCGTGGTCTGCATGTCCATGTCGTGACCGTAGAGGCACAGCCCCGCTTCCAGGCGCAGCGAATCCCGCGCACCGAGGCCGATCATCTCTACTTCCGGCTCGTCGAGCAGCGTCTTGGCGAAGGCTTCGCACTCGCCTGCCGCCACCGAGATCTCGAAGCCATCCTCGCCGGTGTAGCCGCTGCGACTGACCCACACCTCGTGACCCGCGATATCGAATCGGCCATGCTGCATGAAGACCAGCTCGCAGGCCGCCGGGCAGAGCCTTTGCATCACGTCCACCGCCTGGGGGCCCTGAAGGGCGAGCAAGCCACGGTCGAGCACCTCGATCTGGTGGGTGGCGCCGAGGTTGGTGCGCAGATGCGAAATGTCCTGATCCTTGCAGGCGGCGTTGACCACCAGGTAGAAGTGATCTCCCGCGTTGACCAGCATCAGGTCATCGATGATGCCGCCGTCGGTATGGATGAACAGGCCATAGCGCTGACGCCCCGGCGCGAGCCCCTCGAGATCCGCCGGAATCAGCGTCTCGAGTGCTGCGGCGATGTCGGCCCCGGCCACCGTGATCTGCCCCATGTGGGATACGTCGAACAGCCCGCAGCGGGCGCGAGTATGCTCGTGCTCCTTCTTGACGCCCAGCGGGTACTGCACCGGCATGTCATAGCCGGCAAAGGGCACCATCTTGGCACCCAGCGCCTGGTGAAGCGCGTGAAGCGGCGTTTTCCTGAGTTCCGTCATATCCAATCCTCGCCGTTAATAGACGGGCCGGGAAGCATGCGGCTTCCCGGCCCGAGGATGTCGTCTGGGCTTACTGATCGTGGTCCAGGGCTTCGCCGGGCAAAACGTCCCTGCCTGCAAAGTAATCTCTGGTCAGCTTGAAGACCACCGGCGAAAGCAGCGCCAGCGCGATCAGGTTGGGGATCGCCATCATGGCGTTGAAGGTGTCCGCCATCAGCCAGATAAAACCGAGCTGAGCGATCGCACCGAGCGGGATCGCCAGGACGAACAGCACGCGGTAGAGCATGATCGAGCGGGTCCCGAACAGAAACTGGAAGCACTTCTCGCCGTAGAACGACCAGCCGAGGATCGTGGTGAAGGCGAAGATCGCCAGCGCCACTGCGACGATCTGGTTACCGAAGCCCGGCAGCGCCGCATCGAAGGAGAGCGCGGTGAGCGAGGCGCCCTGCTCGCCGGTCTGCCATACCGTGGAGGTCAGGATCACCAGTGCGGTGATGGTACACACGATGATGGTATCGATGAAGGTGCCCAGCATGGCAATCAAGCCCTGGCGCACCGGGTTCTTGGTCTGCGCCGCTGCGTGGGCGATGGGGGCGCTACCCAGGCCCGCTTCGTTGGAGAAGATGCCGCGCGCCACGCCGAAGCGAATCGCCGCCATCACCGCCGCACCGGCGAAGCCGCCCGCCGCCGCGATGGGGTTGAAGGCGTAGTAGAAGATCAGCCCGAACGCCTCGCCGATCTGACCGGCATTGACGATCAGTACGATAAGTCCGGCCAGCACGTAGGCGATGCCCATGATCGGCACGAGCTTGCCCGCCACCTTGGCGATCCGCTTGATGCCGCCGAGAATGACCGCACCGGCCAGCACCATGATCACCACGCCGGTGAGCCAGTGCGGTACACCGAAGGTAGCATCCATGGCGTCCGCCACCGAGTTGGACTGGACGGTATTGCCGATGCCGAAGGCCGCCACCGCGCCGAAGAACGCGAACAGTGCCCCGAGCCACATCCACTTCTTGCCCAGTCCGTTCTTGATGTAGAACATCGGCCCGCCGACGTGGTAGCCGGTGCTGTCGGTTTCACGATAGCGCACCGCCAGGACCGCCTCGGAGAACTTGGTCGCCATACCCACCAGCGCGGTGATCCACATCCAGAACACCGCACCGGGCCCGCCGAGGGCGATCGCCGTGGCGACCCCGGCGATGTTGCCGGTGCCGATGGTCGCCGAGAGCGCCGTCATCAGCGCGTTGAAAGGTGATATCTCACCATCGTCGCCCTTCTGGACGCTTGCCTTTCCAGGCTTGGCGTCGCGGCCTTGCCACATCAACTTGAAGCCCATGCCGAGCTTGCGGATCGGCATGAGCTTCAGGCCCGCCTGGAGGTAGATGCCCACTCCCAGCAGCAAGATGAGCATCAACGGGCCCCACACCACCCCGTTGATCGCTCCCAATACATTCGTCGCAGTTTCCACGCTCTTCTCCTTTCCCTTTTCTTGGCAATGGGTACCTTGGATGAGTACCGACTTGTTCTACCGCGACAGAAGGGTCGCTTCTTTCGCCGTTTTTATAAGAACCCGAGCGCGGGGTGGTGCTGCCACGCTCGACTGCCCTGTTTTACACCATTTGCTTGCTGGCTCGCCATGGCTGAGCGCTTTTTTCCTCTCTGCCCGCACACGTGCAAGGCCTTGGGCCCAACGCTAGCAGCGCGTTCCATGTAACGGTGAAGAGTGAACGCAAGCGACGATAGCCCCACCCATCACGCCAAACTAGAAATTTGTTTCCTATGAGAAACACGGTACCATAGCGCCCATTATTCACGCCGTCCGGAAGTCGCCAGCGGGCTTTACAAGCGCTAGTATCATCCGTTCCAGATAATCGTTTAGGGGACATATCATGAGCAACTTGCCTTCCAACCTGCGTTACGCCAAGAGCCACGAATGGGTGCTGGACAACGCCGATGGCACCGTGACCATCGGCATCACCGACCATGCCCAGCAGGCGCTGGGCGACGTGGTGTTCGTCGAGCTTCCCGAGGTCGGCCAGACGGTCAGCAAGGGGAGCGAGTTCGGGGTGATCGAATCGGTCAAGGCCGCCTCGGATCTCTACTCGCCGGTCGATGGTGAAGTCGTCGAGGTCAACGAAGCACTCGAGGACGCTCCGGAAACCGTCAACGAAGCGCCTTATGAAGGCGGCTGGATCATGAAGGTGCGCGCCAGCATCGACGACGCCGGCGATCTTCTCGACGCCGATGGTTATCAGGCCACTCTCGCCGACGACTGATCCTTCAGCGCCTGCCTCATCGGCAGGCGCTTTCCTTTACGTTCTGCATGTATGTCCCATCACGTCCGGAAGCTTCCCATGCCCTTCGAAACCCGCCGCCTGGCCGAACTGGCCGACCACGACGCTTTCATCCAACGCCATAACGGCCCGAGCGACAGTGACGTCGCCACCATGCTCGATGCCCTCGGCCTTGGGCGCATCGACGAGCTGATCGAGCGCACCGTGCCCGGCGACATTCGCCTGGGCCGCGAGCTCGCCCTCGATGAGCCCCAGGGTGAGGCCGAAGCGCTCACCTACCTTGCTCAGCTGGCGCGCCAGAACCGGGTGGCCAAGAGCTATATCGGCCAGGGCTACTACGACACCCACCTGCCGGCGGTCATCCAGCGCAACGTGCTGGAGAACCCGGGCTGGTACACCGCCTATACCCCCTACCAGCCGGAAATCTCCCAGGGCCGCCTGGAGGGGCTTCTGAACTTCCAGCAGGTGGTGATGGATCTGACCGGCATGGAGCTTGCCAACGCATCGCTGCTCGACGAAGCCACGGCGGCGGCCGAGGCAATGGCGCTTTGCAAACGCGCCAACAAGAAGAGCACGTCCAACGCCTTCTTCGTGGCCGACAACGTCTTTCCGCAGACCGTCGACGTGGTCAAGACCCGGGCGGAGTGTTTCGGGTTCGAGCTGGTGACCGGCCCCGCCGAAACCCTGACCGAGCATGACGTGTTCGGGGCGCTGCTGCAGTACCCGGGCGCCGGCGGCGCCGTGACCGATCTCGCACCGCTGATCGAGACGGCCAAGGAACGCGGCGTGATGACCTGCGTGGCGACGGACCTGTTGAGCCTGGTGCTTTTGAAGGAGCCGGGTGCGATGGGCGCGGACATCGTGGTGGGCAACTCTCAGCGCTTCGGCGTGCCGATGGGCTTCGGCGGCCCCCACGCGGCGTTCTTCGCCACTTCTGATAAGCTCAAGCGCTCCATCCCCGGGCGCATCATCGGTGTCTCCAAGGACAGCCGTGGCAACACGGCGCTGCGCATGGCGATGCAGACCCGCGAGCAGCATATCCGCCGCGAGAAGGCGACCTCGAACATCTGTACCGCCCAGGCGCTGCTTGCCAACATCGCCGGCTTCTACGCCACCTACCACGGCGCCGAAGGGCTCAAGAAGATCGCCGCGCGCGTCCATCGCCTGACCACGCTGCTGGCGCTGGGCCTCGAGCAGGCGGGCGTGACGCTGGCCAATGACAGCTGGTTCGACACCCTGCGCCTGACCGGCGTGGACGCCGGCAAGATCCATGGCCGGGCGATGACCCAGGAGATCAACCTTCACTATTTCGAGGGCGGCGACATCGGTGTCAGCCTGGACGAGACCACCACCGCCCACGACCTGGCCGCCCTGTTCGACGTGCTGCTCGGCGACGAACATGGTCTTTCGCTGCCGACGCTGGAAGAGAAGGCGCTTTCCGACCAGCGCAGCGGCATTCCTGCCGCCTACCGTCGGGAGAGCGATTTCCTGACCCACCCCACCTTCCAGCGCTACCGCAGCGAAACCGAGATGCTGCGCTACTTGAAGCGCCTGGAGAACAAGGACCTGTCGCTGGCGCACGCCATGATCCCGTTGGGCTCGTGCACCATGAAACTCAACGCCACCAGCGAGATGATCCCGATCACCTGGCCGGCGTTCGCCAAGCTCCACCCCTTTGCCCCGCGCGAGCAGGTGGCGGGCTACCACCAGATGATCGACGAACTGGCGGCGTTTCTGGTCGAGATCACCGGCTACGACCACGTCTCGATGCAGCCCAACTCCGGCGCCCAGGGCGAGTACGCGGGGCTTCTGGCCATTCGCCGCTACCAGGCCGCCAGCGGCGAGGGTCATCGTGACGTCTGCCTGATCCCGAGCTCCGCCCATGGCACCAACCCGGCATCGGCGGCCATGCTAAGCATGGAAGTCGTGGTGGTCGAGTGCGACCGCCTGGGCAACGTCGATCTCGAGGACCTGACGAAGAAGGCCGAGCAGTATCGCGAGCGCCTTTCGGCGATCATGATTACCTACCCCTCCACTCACGGCGTGTTCGAATCCCACGTGCGCCAGGTGTGCGAGGTAGTCCACGCCAATGGTGGCCAGGTCTACGTGGACGGCGCCAACATGAACGCCCAGGTCGGCTTGACCCGCCCGGGTGACTTCGGCGGCGACGTCTCGCACCTGAACCTGCACAAGACGTTCTGCATTCCCCACGGCGGTGGCGGCCCGGGCATGGGGCCGATCGGCGTGAAGGCGCACCTGGCACCCTACGTTGCCAACCACGTGGTCACGCCGATCAAGGGCGTCAAGACCGAGGGCGGCGCGGTGTCGGCGGCGGCCTTCGGCAGCGCCGCGATCCTGCCGATCTCCTGGGCCTACATCAAGATGATGGGCGCCCGCGGGCTGCGCGAGGCAACGCAGTTGGCCATTCTCAACGCGAACTATATCGCCAAGCGGCTCGAGACGAGCTACCCGATCCTCTATCGCGGCGAGAACGGCACCGTGGCCCACGAGTGCATCATCGACATCCGCCCGCTCAAGCAGAGCTCGGGTATTTCCGAGGAGGACATCGCCAAGCGCCTGATGGACTACGGTTTCCACGCGCCGACCATGTCCTTCCCGGTGCCCGGCACGCTGATGATCGAGCCCACAGAGTCGGAATCGCTGTATGAAATCGACCGTTTCTGCGAGGCGATGATCGCCATTCGCGAGGAGATCGAGCGGGTCGAGAACGGCGAGTGGCCACTGGACGACAATCCGTTGGTCAACGCTCCGCACACCCAGCGCGACCTGGCCGACGCCGAGTGGAAACACCCCTATGATCGCATGCTGGCGGCGTTCCCGAGCGACGCGGTGCTGGCGGCCAAGTACTGGCCATCGGTCAACCGGGTCGACAACGTGCTGGGCGATCGCCAGTTGATCTGCTCCTGTCCGAGCATCGACGAGTACCGGGCCTGACAAGACGCCGTCTCCCGTGACAACAAAGCCCCCGCGACCGAGTCGCGGGGGCTTTTTCGTGGGTCAGGCATCTTGAACGAACTAGAGCATGGTTTCCTGCAGGCGCTGTGCCTTGAAGCCGTTCAAGAGCTTCTCGTAGCGCTTGGGCAGCGTGGCGTCACGCCGGCGCAGCACATAAAGCACCTCGTCGACCGTGGTCGGCAGCGCCAGCGCCCGCACCTGGCGCTGCCAGGGTGAGGTTTCCAGCACCAGACGCGATACCACGGTGAAACCGAGCCCGCGCGCCACGGCGTCCAGCACCATGCTCACCTCGTTAGTGAACCCCTGGTGGCGAAAATGGCTCATCGAGCGGAACTCGTCCGGAAAATTGGCGCGCAGCAGATGATTGGCGTGGTTGATGCCATCGTAGTAATTGATGAAACCCAATCCCATCAGCTCCGCCAGGGTGTTGCCGGTGAAATCCGCCGGGACGACCAGGCAAAGCGGTTCCTGATGCCAGACGCTGCACTCGAGATCGGGGTGCTTCACCGCTTCGGTGACGATACCCACGTCGTAGCGCCCGTCGAGGAGGTCGCCGACGATCTCGTGGTTGAAGGCGAAGCTGTAGCTGACCGTCAGGTTGGGATGCATCTGCTGCTGGCCGAGAATGAACGGATAGAGCATCAGCCCCACGCTTCCCGGCGAAGCCAGGCGACACTCGCCGCTGTCGATGGAATCGTCGTCCAGGGCGTGGCGAAACTGCTCGTGCTCGGCGAAGAGCTTCAGGGCGTAGTCGTAGGCGCGCCGGCCGGACTCCGTCAGGCTGAAGCTCTTGCCCTTGCGCTCGATCAAGGTCTTGTCCAGGTAGCCTTCGAGCTTTCGAACGTGCTGACTGACACCGGGCTGAGTCATCTCCAGCCGGCGCGCGGTGCGCGTGAAACTGCCGGTTTCCACCAGCGTGATGAAGGTTCGAAAGTAGTGAGCATTGAACATGGTAGGCGCCTGGCAAGAGTAACATCGGGCGCCGCTTGCGAGGTCACCCGGAGGTCTAGATTAGCATAACCGCCAGGCGCCGTGGCCTTGCGCGAAGCGCCGAGGGTAAGGGATAGTAGGCAGGAGACAGCAGGCAAACGCTTGTCACGCCTGGAATCATTGCTCGCTCACCAGCCAAAGGGATAGCCCCACGCATGAATCAACCGCAGGCCCCGCGCCCCACGATGTCCAGCATCATCTCCCCGGAAGGCAGCCTCGAGGTGCTTTCCCAGCAGGAGGTCAACCGCCTGCAGAGTACCTCCCAGACCGGCCTGCACGATCTTCTGCGCCGCTGCGCTCTGGCGGTGCTCAACTGCGGCAATCCTTCTGATGACAGCCTGGCGATCCTCGAAGCCTACAAGGACTTCGATATCGAGGTGCTCCAGCAGGATCGCGGTATCCGCCTGAAACTGACCAACGCGCCGGCGGAGGCGTTCGTCGATGGGCACATGATTCGCGGTATCCGCGAGCACCTGTCGTCGATCCTGCGCGATATCGTCTACATCTACAACGAGATCCAGCACCATAACCGCTTCGACCTGACCACCGGTGAAGGCACCACCAACGCGGTGTTTCACATCCTGCGCAAGGCGGGCACGCTCAAGCCCGGTCTCGATCCTAGCCTGGTAGTGTGCTGGGGCGGCCATTCGATCTCCCGCCAGGAGTACGACTACTCCAAGGACGTGGGCTATCACCTGGGCCTGCGCGATCTCGACATTTGCACTGGCTGCGGGCCGGGGGCGATGAAGGGCCCGATGAAGGGGGCCAACGTGGCCCACGCCAAGCAGCGGCGCAAGGGCGGGCGTTATCTGGGCATCTCCGAGCCCGGCATCATCGCCGCGGAAGCACCCAACCCCATCGTCAACGAGCTGGTGGTGATGCCGGACATCGAGAAGCGTCTGGAAGCCTTCGTGCGCCTGGGCCACGGCATCATCGTGTTTCCCGGCGGCGTGGGCACCGCCGAAGAGATCCTCTACCTGCTGGGCATCCTGCTTCACCCGAAGAACGCCGCCACGCCCTTTCCGCTGATTTTCACCGGCCCTGCCGATTCCGCTGCTTACTTCGAGAAGATCGACGAGTTCCTGGTCTATACCCTGGGCGAAGAGGTGCGCCGCTTCTATACCATTATCACCGGCGATCCAGTGGCTGTCGCCCGACGCATGCGCGAAGGCATCGACGAGGTCGCGCACTTCCGCCGCGAGCATCAGGACGCCTTCTACTACAACTGGCGACTCAATATCGACCGCGAGTTCCAGGCGCCCTTCGAGCCTACCCATGCGGCCATGAAAAGCCTGGCGCTTCACCGCAACCAGCCCACCCATGAGCTTGCCGCCAACCTGCGCCGCGCGTTCTCGGGGATCGTGGCCGGCAACGTCAAGGAGCCGGGCATCCGCGCGATCAAGGCACATGGTCCCTTCGTGCTCTCGGCAGAGCCCGAGCTGATGACACGCCTGGATGCGTTGCTCGATTCCTTCGTCGCCCAGGGGCGCATGAAGCTCGACGGCCAACCCTACACGCCCTGCTACGTTCTCGAGCACTGACCTTCACCAGCCCGGCCGCGTGCCGGGCTCACTCTCGCGGACCATCATGGGAACCAACGCGTGTTCATTGCCATTATCACTCTGCTGATCGCGGGGATCGTCAAGGGGGCGATCGGCTCCGGCGTGCCGGTCATCGTGGTACCAGTGTTTACCATGCTCTACAACGTCCAGACGGCGATTGCGGTCCTGCTGGCATCGAATCTGTTCAGCAATCTGATCCAGGTCTGGCAGAACCGTCGCCACCTGCTGCCACTGCGTTTTCTGGCGGCGTTCTCGCTGGCAGGGTGCGCGGGCATCCTGGTCGGTACCTGGGGGCTGGTGGCGCTTTCCCACGATCTTTTATCTTTGGGCGTGGCCGGCGCCATCGTGCTCTATCTGGTCATCAAGCTGCTTAAGCGCAAGATGGCGATGCCGATGGACGTGGCCCGGCGTCTTGTGCTGCCGGTAGGGTTCGTCGCCGGTATCCTGCAGGGGGCGGCGGGCATGTCGGCGCCGGCCTCCATCACCTTCCTGAACGCCATGCGGCTCGAGCGGCGGGTGTACATCGGCTCGATCTCGGTGTTCTTTGGCGCCGTCACCGTGGTACAGGCTCCGGCGCTGCTGGTGACGAATATTCTCACCCTGGAGCTTGCCGCCTACAGCATGGCAGCGTTCGTGGTGATCGCCCTGGCGATGCCGCTAGGCGCCGCACTCGGCAAACGCCTGCCTTACGTGTGGTTCGACAACCTCATCATGCTGCTGCTGGCGGGCATCGCCGTGAAGATCATTACCGAGGTTTTCTAGCGGCAGGCGAGGCATTCGCTTAGCCGCTATACTGACGTGGACCGCCACCAGGCGGTTGCCACAGCCAAGGAGAAACGTTCACATGGAAATGATCGATCAACTTCACGAAGGTCCGACCAAGGCTTTCGCCAAGCACTGCTTCGAGGCCTACTCACCGGAGGAGCTCGAGAAAGCCGCCGAAGGCGCGCCAGACGAGGCGGAGATGGAGCATTGGGGTATCACCGCGGGCGAATGGGAAGAGGCGGTGACCACCGCGCTTGCCGATCATCGCTCCAGTCAGGTGTAGAGCCCACCCGCCTGAACCGCTCTCGCGGCTCAGGCGCGTGTATCGAACCACAATGTCCTTGCTCTCTCACCCGCACAACGAGGAGATTGTCATGAGAAAGTGGATTCTACTGGCGCTGTTCAACTGGCTGCGCAAGCCCGCCAACCGCCAGAAAGCCAAGAATGCCTGGGACAAGTATCGCGGTAATGCGCAGCGGCGACCGGGGCAGGCCTCGAGTACGCCTGGCCCAGGCACTGGCCGCCGTCCGGACGACTCTCGCGATCACTTCTGATAGTTGCCGGTATCGAGAACATTGTGGGGAGGGCTCTCCTCTCGCTATAGTGAGCCTCCCCACTCTCGACGAGAAGGCTTCACCGTTGGATAAGGTCACCTACCACGCACGTTGGGACGCGCTCGAGCAGCGCCAGCGCGAACAGAGCAATCTGCCGGAATCCGGCGTCGAGGACGCGACAGCCCTTCACCGCATGCTGACCCATACCTTTCGGGAATTCTTGATCGCCGCCTACTGCGATCACTGGCGTCACGTCTACGCGTCCGCGGCATTCGATCTGACATCGGACCGGGAGGTGCTCATCGCCCGCGCGGTTACCGTGCATGGCTGGACACCGGGCGTCTCGGCTAGTCTCTCGACCCAGGACCTGGCACTATCGCTGATCCATGAACTCGCACGTTTCACGCTGCCGGAAATGGCGGTACACGTTTCCTACATGAACCTGCAGGCCCTGCCCGCGGCGCAGTACCGCGCGCTGATCGAACCCCACGAGTGAGGCCCGCCCTCGCCAGAGGCGACACAAGGCTTTTAACACGCAAACGAAAAACCGCCGCTCGGCATGACCCGTTAGCGGCGGTTTTTTCTTAATGGTCGGAGTGACAGGATTCGAACCTGCGACCTTTGCAACCCCATTACCCTGCCTTTAGACCAATAAACTATTGATTATAAAATGATATGGCTGCATTTTAGCGGCAACCAATACGGCCAATTCGCTCTATAAATATCAGATAGTTACAAGGTAGTTTTCAGTCTATGATCAAGTGTTTAGTAGCTCTATCCATAGGCCTTACGCTGGCCCTCTCCTCGGTAATCGAGGCGGCGCCGCCCTCTTCGTTCAATGCTGCCAAACGCATAGCTGAGCGCGAGATTTACCACGACCAGAGCGAGACGTTTTACTGTGGCTGCACCTTCGATTTTGAACACGGCCCCGACCTGGATAGCTGCGGGTACGAGGTTCGCAAGCAGCCCGCACGCGCGAACAGGATTGAATGGGAGCACGTTATGCCCGCCTACGATTTCGGGCGACAGCGGCAATGCTGGCAGCAGGGCGGGCGTGACAACTGCAGGCGGACAGACCCGGTTTTCCAGATGATGGAGGCCGACCTACATAACCTGGTCCCGGCGATCGGTGAGGTGAATGGTGACCGGAGCAACATGAGGTTCGCTATGGTCAATTCACCAGCTCATGAATACGGGGCCTGCGATGCGGCAGTGTCGTTCGAAGAGCGCGCTTTTCAGCCGCCAGCGAATCGCCGCGGCGACATCGCTCGCACCTACTGGTACATGCGCGACACGTATGGCATCCAAATCAGTCGGCAGCAGCAGCAGCTCTTCACCGCATGGGCGGCGCAGGATCCAGTCGATAGTTGGGAGCTCGAGCGTAACCGGCGGATCGCAGCCATCCAGGGTAACGGTAATCCTCACGTCTCCGATGAAGAACTGCCTCCAGCACCAGAACTGGTGACCCCTTCGTCGGTGCTGGAGAATCTACCTTCAGCTCCCAGCGCCCTAACTGGATTCAGCTGCGAGACTCGGAAAACCTGCGGCCAGATGAGCTCTTGTGAGGAAGCTTACTACCACCTCCTGCAGTGCGGGAATGGCCGCCTAGATGGCGACAATGACGGTGTGCCTTGTGAGGCGATCTGTCGTTAATCTATTCTTTAAGGGCTAGTTTACAGTACAAGCACCGCTTACAGGCTCGTTAAGCGCGTGGGCTGTATTTGGCCCATAGACACCATCAGGCTCCAGGCCATAGGCTGCTTGAAAACGCTTTAAGGCTCGCTCAGTAGAGGGGCCGAATCGACCATCAGCGAAGCTAGAGCTCAACCCAGAGCAGTGGCTTTGCAGCTTGGTTTGCATCTGAAAAGTTTCATTGCTGTACGAGCTGGAACTGGTCGATGTGGAGGATGCTGCACGATGAGACGATCCACCACACTCTGCTGAACGGCTACCCAAGTCGCATCTCAACCTGTTATGTCCGCTTTGGGTTCTCACCATTTCTGAAGACGAGCGGTGGCAATGATAAGGCCTGCTTCCACCATGGCATCCATTTGCATCAAGGCCGCCTGGATGAGCGCTTGCAGATAAAGGCGTCATCAAAATTGCTACTGAAAAGCCTAGGAAAAAGGTAAGTTTCATTTTTTATTCCCTGATCGTGGATATTGGTTGTTATCTATCATCAACACTCTAATGCCGCCAAACGACTGAAAAACATTGGTATTAATGATCGACATTATCTTAGTTACCCAGCCTGTTACCCAGAATAGCGTTTGCTTGAAATTTGATACCTGCTGGATTGTATCGCCTGAGAGCTGAGGGCGCCATGTGAATGGTGCGCACGAGATTATGAGTGCACAGCAGCATCAAACACGGTCGCGCCTGCCATGCGGATCACCGCCACTATCCACTTTCTCGGCCCTTCCTATGCTTACATTGACTATATTGGTTATTGGTAGTCAGCAACCAAACCGCGACTACACCCCAGCTTATAATTGATAAAAGGGTGTTCATGGAGAAGAGTCATGGGAACCGATGAAAACATATTGAAACACCAGCTGGATCATGGAATTTTTGACAATGCTCAATTCCATGGGACAGAAGGCATTGCTAGAAAAGCAATAGATGAGGGGATCAGCACACTATCGCCGAGACAAAGATCGGTGTTAGATCCTTACCTTTCGAATCATTGCTCAGGCGTCACTGATCCAGGGGGGCACCACAACGGTTGTTCTAAAGGACTAAAAGGTGAGGAGCTTTTAGAAGCATACCTCAGAAGTGAAGATTCTGAGTTTTTGCTTTGCGAGAGCTGTGAAAGTGACAAAGGCTACCACGCGCATCAATGGGACCGAATTTCTAGAGAGTAAACCCTTACCTCGCAAGACTACCCATAGCATCGTGAATTGTCCCGATGCCTGAGTCCACATCAACTTATAGAGGTCTGTAGCCACAGCGGATTTTGAATCCGCTGTCGCCCTTTCAACGGCCGCGCTTGCACCGGGCCTCGGCTGAAAATTCAGCCTGTTACGCTTTCCACACCCTCCTATGTTCACAGTGGTCGCACCCAATCTGCGACCAAACTGCGACCAACCCGACCTAGACGGCCCCGCTGGGGCGTGGCTATACTCCGCCCGAATGTACTGTATAAATACACAGCAACAGGGAGGACCCACTATGTCTAGTACCTACCAGCAGCTCGTCGACCGTGTGAAACGCACGATTGGCAGCCCCCGCGCCCAGGCGGACAACTGCACTGAGCTCCAGCGCCAGCCTGACGACAGCGCCGATGACTGGGCGCGCATGCTCAAAGACTTGGGCACCGTCGAGAACGTGACGATGATCCCCCTCGATGAGACCGGCGAGCATGTCCGCATCCGCTGGAACCCCGAGGAGTCGATGTCATGAGCATGCATCTGACGAATCTGGGTCGCGTTGATCAATTCGCCCCAGCCCTCTCGATACCGCTGGTCGCCGGATTTGTTAGAACCGGGTTTCCCTCGCCGGCGGATGACTACCTCGAGGGCGAGCTCGACCTGGTCGATCACCTGATCCAGCATCCGAGTGCGACCTATTTTCTTCGCGCCAAGGGCACCTCGATGGAGGGTGTGGGCATCTATGACGGCGACCTGCTGATTGTTGATCGCTCAGTCGAGCCACGGCCCGGGCACATCGTCATCATGAGCGTCGACGGCGAGCTCACATGCAAAAAGCTGAGCACGATCGGCAACCGGCCCTACCTGGTGGCCGCCAACCCCGAGTTCCGCCCCATACCGCTATTCGGCAGGGAGTGCCAGGTATGGGGCGTGGTGACGCACAACATCCACTCGCTGGCCCCTGGGTTCTCGGTATGATCGCCCTAGTCGACTGCAACAACTTCTACGTGAGCTGCGAGCGCGTATTTCAGCCGCGCCTGGAGGGGCAGCCAGTGGGCGTGCTGTCGAACAACGACGGCTGCGTCGTCGCTCGCTCGCAAGAGATCAAAGACCTGGGCGTGGCCATGGGCATGCCGGCCCATAAAATCGAGCCTCACGTTCGCAAGCAGTGCACGCTCTTGAGCTCGAACTATGCTCTCTACGGCGACATGAGCCGCCGCGTTACCGACGTACTGGGGCAGCACACGCCCCACGTTGAGGTCTACAGCATCGACGAGTCGTTTCTCTCGTTCGAGGGATTTGCTCCGGAGTCGCTTATCGGGCGCTGCCAGGCGATGCGCACCCAAGTGCGGCGGGATACCGGCATCCCGGTCAGCGTTGGGCTCAGCACCAGCAAGACCTTGGCTAAGCTGGCCAACCATCGCGCCAAGAAAGAGCCCCACTTTGGTGGCGTGGCCATCATGGATCCAGGCAGCGACGATACCCGGGCATACCTCGAGCAGCTGCCGGTGAGTGAGGTGTGGGGCGTGGCGCACCGTAGCGCCGTCCGGTTGCACACGCTCGGTATAGAGACCGCTTGGCAACTGCGCGAGGCATCGCCCAAGCACCTGCGCAAGCATTTCTCGGTCGTGATGGAGCGCATCGTCTACGAGCTCCGCGGTGTCAATTGCATCGAGCTCGACGACATGACTGAGCCGAAAAAACAGATCATGGTCTCGCGCTCTTTCGGACGCCTGACACAGAACAAAACCGATCTGCAGGAGGCGGTACGGGTGCACGCCGCGCGTGCCGGCGAGAAGCTCCGGAAACAGAGCGGCCTTGCCCAGGCGATCATGGTGTTCGTGCGCACGAACCGGTTCCGGAGCGATCTGCCAAGCTACAGCAAAAGCGTAGTCGTCCCTTTGCCCGGCGCGACGTGCGATAGCCGCGCGCTGATTCGCGCCGCCGGCGCCGGGCTCGAGCAGATATTCAAGCAGGGAATCTGGTATCAGAAGTGCGGCATCATGCTGATGGATCTGTGCAATCACGAGAACGAACAGCTGGGGCTACTGGGTGAGGCGGAGAACGACGAGACGCGGCAGCGGAACGAACGGCTCATGGCCACGCTCGACCAGCTCAACCGCGAGCACGGCAAGGGCACCGTGCGGCTGGGAATGCATCGAAAAGTGAATGCATGGGAACTGCGCTGTGAACATCGAACGCCGCGGTACACGACGCGCTGGGATGAGCTGAAGGAAGTATCATTGTAGCCATGCCCTCCTTGGCATGGGGCGTTTCCCTACGTGATGCTCCTGCATGATGCATTCGGCATGCTGAGTAGCGGCGCTCCTGGCATCATTATTTAAAATTAGCCAACTCAGTTTGCTTTGTATGTAAGCCATCGATCAATATGATGTAGGCGCACGCTTACATTTGGCTTGCTCCCCGGTTTTTTCTCAACCAGCCAGCCCGGGTGCCCGGCGTTCGTCGTCAAGCGCCGGGATCTCATGACCGCCGGCGTCTGGCGGCTGGCTCGACGCCCTGACGGCCCGCATGGGCACAATGTGCGGGATGCGCCGTTTTAACGATTTGTGATAATCAGCTCCTTGGCTGGCTCCCCGCCACCCCCACCGACGGTGTAACGCGTCTGGGCGGTGCGGATGTTGAGCCCGGCGAACGCCTCGCGCATTTCGGGAATGTCGTTGACGCTGATCACGACCTGGCCCTGGGCGTTCTTCGCGATCTCGGCCATGGCGGCGTACTCCTCGAGCTCAAACGCGTTCCCGTACCCAGCGGTGCCCCAGTAGGGCGGATCGAGGTAGAAAAGCGTCCCTGGGCGATCATAGCGCCGCATGCACTCTTTCCAGTCGAGGTGCTCGATGTACGTTCGCGCCAGCCGCAGGTGGGCCGCGCTGAGATCCTCCTCGACGCGCATCAGATTGAGCGCCGGCGGTGCTCCCACCGAGACACCGAACGTCGGGCTCGACACCCGGGCGCCGAACGCCATTTTCTGCAGATAGAAAAAGCGCGCGGCGCGCTGAATGTCGGTCAAATGCCGGGGGTCGACGTCGCGCTGCATGAGGAAATCCTCTCGGCTCACCAGCGCCCACTTGAACTGCCGTACCAGCTCCTCGAGGTGGTGCTTGACGCAGCGGTAGAGCGTCACCAGCTCGCTATGCCGGTCGTTGATCACCTCGACCTTGCTGGGCTCCTTGAGAAAGAAAATCGCCGCGCCGCCGCAAAACGGCTCGACGTAGGTGGTGTGCGGCTCGAACAGCGGAATGATCTGCTTAGCCAGTCGGCGCTTGCCGCCCATCCACGGAATCAATGGTTTAGACATTATTTACCTGTTTATGCATACAGTTAATGATAGTATTGAACGGCTGTATGTCTACCCCAAACAGGCATCGCACTTTTGCCCCGGCCTCCCCGCCGGGGCTTTTTTCATGCACAAAAAAACCGCCTCGAGGCGGCCGCTTGCACCAGGTCATCCAGGCGATCTACTCAATTAGTTTCACTTGCTGCCACACCACCCGCCGCACCACACCACTCTCGACGTTTTTCACATCGAGCTGGCCATAGCTGAAGTCGGGGTATGGCTGCACCTCATAGCGCCCGACGAACTCCGGGCCGCTCTTGATCGCCACGGTCGTGCCCGGGGCGAGGGTGTCACGCAGCGCCTTCTCGGCCTTCTCCCGGGCGTTCGCCGAGGCTTTATGCAGTTTGTCGAGCTGGGGAAATTCGGACATCAGGTGTCCTCCTGGTCAGGTTCATCGGTATGTTCGGGCGTCTCAAACTCCGGCATGGCGAGCCGCAGCGAGATGAAACGCCCCTCGGGAATATCGATCGGGTCGCCGTCGGCGTACCCTTGGATCTCGTTGCGCGCGAACGGCGGCGCGCCGGGGTGGGTCCGGTGGTAGGTGCGCACCAGCAGATCCCCGCCGTCCTCCTCCTCGATGTCGATCCACAGCAGCGGCAGGTTGTTGCCATCGTGAATGTTCGCGAACTGCCAACCATCGGCGCGCCAGCCCAGCGAGCCAGTCACGCGGTACACGCCCTCGCTCTCACGGCTCGCCATGACGCCCAGTGCCTGGCTATTGGATGCCCCGGCGCCGCCGGGCTCGTATTGCTGCCCTTCCTCATCAGCCATCGCGGTGTCACTGTCACGGGCGAGGCGGAAGATGGGCGAGGCAGTGCGCAAAATCCCGTTTGAATCACGCGTGGCATTGCCCGTCGTGTAGAATGTGTTACCTGTAGGGCGACGATCGGGATCATTTGGGTAGTTTATTGAAACAGCAGGGCTGATAGAGTCCAGGTGCAGTGTGTATTGAGAAGTGCCTCTCGACATGCTCAGAAAGGGCCTGTACACAATGTTGTTTGAAAGCAACCCTAATGGAAACTGACAGCATTAGCTCCGCCGCCGTTGTAAAAACCAGCGACTAGAGATGTTTTCAAATCGGTGACGCTGTTGGGTTCCGACGTACCCAGACCAAAGGCGCCCTCACGCATCAGACGCGAGCCCGGACCTACTACGTCACGCCCTGCCACATTCTCGATCCCCAGGATTTTCTGCAAAGCGGCCAGGTCGCCCACGGCGATCTGTGACAGCGTATCGGCACCGGCGGCCGCGCCCACTCGCTGATTATTCAGACGCACCAGGTTCTTGGCGCTCTTGATGAGGTCCTCGAACGCCGCGATGAGCTCGGCGTTTTTGCTGTTGTACTGGTCCTGATTACTCATTGGGGGCACCCCGCAAAACGATGAATGGATGGCGTCAGTGATGCGATCAGGTGATCGCGCTCACCCCGCCATCGGTGCCCGGCCCAGTGAAAATAATCAGCTAGGTGTTTGACTCTCTGGACTAGAGCTGTTACCCCCCCCCCCCTCGATTTCAGTTTTAGGCATACTTAGACGCATGTCGACCCAGCGCCCCCGGGGAATATCGAGCGGCTCGCCGGCGATATGCCGCCCACTTTGCCAGTCGAATTTCGGCTCGAACGTGCGCAGCGTGATCGTGCCTTCGTCGTCCTGCTCGGCCTCGGCGAACACCAGGTTGTTGCCGTTGGCGTCCTGGGGAATCACGAACCCGTTAGGCCAGACGTTGTCGGTCGCGAACCCGAGGGAGCCCGTGATCGCGTAGACGCCGGTATCCAGGCGCTCCGACGTGACACCCTGGGCCTCGGCGTTCGCCATGCCGGCGCCGGCATCTTTGAATCCGTCACCCTGGGCGCACTCTGCGACCGTGGCCACCCGAAAAATCGGCGAGGCCGCACGCAAAACGCCATTGGAATCTCGGGTGACGTTCCCCGTGGTGTAAGCTTCCACAGCACTGCCAATCAAGCCGTTGGAAATACGGAAGAACTTGATCTGATTTCCAATGGTGTGAACGAATCCAGACCCCGTTTCATCCGTACGCTTATTCAGGAAAACACTACTCCATGCGTCCGAGAACTTAGTGAAGTCCGGCGGGTAGTTACTGCTGCTGATTGCCCACAGGCCATTTCTCTGAGCGCCCACTGGCTGATCGCTCGGCAAATACTGGCACGTCCCTTCAATGCCTCCTGCTCCCTCTCTGAGTAACCGCGCACCTATCCCAACCGTGTCTCGGCCCGCAACGGCAACGATGTTCAAAGCGCGCTGGAGGGCGCCCACGTCCCCGATGGCTATCTGGCTCAACGTATCTGCGCCGGCAGCCGCCCCTACTCGCTGACCGTTCAGACGCACTAAGTTCTTGGCGCTCTTGATGAGATCCTCGAACGCGGCGATGAGCTCGGCGTTTTTCGCGTTGTACTGGTCTTGATTAGCTGGTGTGACCATTATAATTCTCCGGAAATGATGATCTGCTCGTATTTGCTGACGTAGCTCACCGGGCTGGACACGCTCAGGCTCGAGAGCCCTGGCGACCGGGCCTCGAACACCACGGGCTCAGTGCCATCAGACGCTTTCTGCTCACCGTCGAGATCGATAACGAGCCCCAGGGGCACGCCGGTGACGGTCACTGTGAGTCCCTCAATGCTGTACTCGAACGGGTAGTCGGTCTGTTCTGCCAGGCGCGGCGGGGCCTGGGATGTATCGACATAGTGCCCCGCCACATCGAACTCCGGGGCGACATCAATATACCGCTCGGAGGATGTGACGACGCCGAGGATCCGGCCCTCGTCGTTGTACTGAATTTTTCGATGCATCAGCGTTTCCTCGAGATCGTGATAGCGGAGCAGCCGCGCACGCGGCGTTGTATGTTGCCGTTGAATTGCACTTGGACGACGATTTCCCGCCACCCGCTATAACTAGGCAGGGTGGCAGCGCTCGACCACGATTCAGTGAGCTCGATCAGCCCGTTACCGCGTATTGAGCGCACGAAGCCGAAGTTTCGAACTGTCGTGCCGTTGAGTAGAACGCGCACAGCGAACCCGGCAGTAACCGGGGCACCGCTCGGCAGACTGGACGCAACACTGGCGTCGACGGTCAACCACACCACCGTGGCGCCGCCCTGGGCGTCATGCCACAGCGAGCCAGCATCCTGCCAAGCGGCCTGCGGCGCATCCCACTGCGCGGTTGACTCGAACGACGACGATACAGACACCGCGTCCTCCCCGATCTGCAGCGTACCTACCGAGAGGTTTCGGATTTTGGCTGAGTCGATTGCCCCGTTGGCGATCTGTGCGTTCTGAATCCAGACGTCGTCAATCTGGCCGAATCGGAGCCGCAGCCGCTGGGCGTCGATCAGATCGGCGCGCAGCCGGCCGTTCTCGAACGCCAGCGAGCCGTCGAGCGCACGCAGCTTTTCGACACCCAGGGACGCGATCAGGGCATCGCGAATGACCACCCGGCCATCGCTCACGACGAACGCCGTCACGAGCTGGCCGTTGACCGGGTTGATGATCGCCGTCTGATCTGCAATCAGCATGATCTCGGCGGTCGTCCCATCCGCCTGCATACCGATCATGGCCTTCTTGCCGTTCACCTCGGTCGTGACCAGGTAGCGCGCGACGACGCCCCCCTTGGGGTCCACGATCGCCATCAACTCCTGCTCGACGTTCGCGAATTTCCCATTCGCCTCGGCGCGCACCTGTTCCACGCGGGCCGACGTCGCGCTGTTCTCGGTCGACAGCGCCGAGTAGCGGCTCTCGTTGAGCGCCTCGTTCTCGCCTACTTTGGCGCTGAGCCGATTCTGCTCGGCGGCCAGGGCCTGCCGCTCGGTCGCCTCCACCACCACGGTCACATCATGTTGCGCGGCGTTGCCCAGGGCCTGAGCCTGAAGGGCTAGCCGACGAAACACGTTCACCGCCTCCTCGCCGGCGAGCGTCTGCTCGATCGTTTCGATGCTGCCGGTGTTATCCCCCAGCGTGCTCTCGGCGGTTTCGACGCGCCGCGTCAGCGCCCGTTGTGCGGTCGACAGCGCGGTGAGCTCGGTGGATAGCGCCGAGCGACTGGCTTCGAAGGCCGCATCGAGCTCGAGGAACGACTGCGCCAGCGCGCTATCGGCGTCGGTCAGCGCCGTGATACGGTCGCGCACCGTCGCCAGATTGCCGCCGAATTCCGCTGACAACGCCTCGAGACGCTCGGACAGCGCCCGGCGCTCGTCCACGGACACGGTGCGGTCGATGTCCTGCTGGGCGGCGTTCCCGAGCGCCTGAGCCTGCATCGCCAAGCGGCGAAACACGTCGGCGGCGTCGTTGCTCGCCAGGGTTTTACTGACCTCCTCGATGTCGGCCTGGTTGTCGTCGATCGCGGACTGGGCGGCGTCGATCTGCTGGGTCATCGCCGCGCCAGCCTCGGCCAGCGCCTGCAGGCTGATATTCGTCGACGAGCGGAACCCGTCGAGCGATGCCTCGGAGTCAGAGACCCGCTCGGTCAACGCGACCTGGTCCGTCGCCAGTGCCGAGACGCGTTCGCGATTGTCGGCCAGCGCCGCGTTCGTCTCCGCCGCGACCCGGCCCACATCCTCGGCCAGGGCCTGGCGGCCGTCGGCGCCGGCGCGCTCCACGCGCTCGATCGACGCCGCGTTGTCGCCGATGCGCTGATCGAACCCCGACACCCGCTCGTCGACGTCCTCGATCTGTTCTCGCGCCTGCTCGAGCTGCTCCGAGGCCGAGCTCAGCCGTCCGTCGGCCGCATCGAGCCGGGTCTGCAGCTCCTCCCGGGCCTGCTCCACCGATTCGGTCGCGCCGGCGATCTTGGCATCCGCATTGTCGATTGCCTCCTGCATCGCGGCATCGGCCTGCTCCAGCGCCTCGCGGGTGTGATCGAGTCGCTCGTTCCACTGCTCGACGACGCCGCCTTCTCGGTAGATGTTCTTGTCGATGGCCTCAATGATGTCGTCGAACTGCTCGAGGGTGGTGGCCTGCACCGGGTACCAGGTGCTGACCCCGTAGGCGTTGATGCCCCGCACGTAGTAGAAATAGGTCGTCGCCGAGCGCCGGTCGGTATCGGTCAGCACGGTGGCCACGCCCAGATTGACCGCGTTGCTCTCGATCAAGTGCGCCTCGAGCGCGACCCCCGACCGCCAGAACTCCCACATCGCGCCCGGGTACAGGCCGCGCGGGCGCAGCGTGACCGAGAACGTGCCCACCTCGATGTCGACGCTATCCGGCGGTACCGGCAGCAGCAGGCCCGCCACGTTGGTGATCAACGTCACCCAGGGCGACCCGGTGCCCAGGGCCGTGACGCCGCGCACACGAATCATCCACTGCCCCGGGTCGACGTCGCGCAGATCCACGCTGGTTCCCGTCTCGGTGTAGACGGTGCGCCACTGCATGTCCGCCGGGCCTTGAACCTCGAGGATGTAGCGCTGTACGCGCGGGTCATCGCTCGGCGTCCAGCTGATCGTCATGCCCTGGTGCTCGGTGCCGCCGGCCAGGTACGTGAACGCCTGGGCGGTGATCGCGTAGGGCGGCGACACCGGCCCGCTGGGCAGCAGCGTGTAGTTGGGCGGCTCGAGCTCGATGCCGAGCTCGATACGGGCGTATTTGGTCGGGTCGTGTTCGAGCGCGGTGACGTGGTATTCGAGCCCGCCGCCCTCGCCAGTGCTCTCGCTGACCGCCAGCACCCGGAACTGGCGGGGCTCGATGGATTGGCTCGACAAGATCCACATCGCCCCTGTTACCGGCGTCGCCGACAGGGGCTGGTCCAGACGCACCTGGTCGCCGTCGAACGCCGCCACCGCCCGGCGCTCGGGCCGCCCGTTGGGCAGCATCACGTCAAGAAACCAGCGCTGGCCATGCACGGCGTCGGGCACTTGGTCCAAGGTCAGGGCCTGGGTACCGCTGACCGTGACCCGGCCCCCCAGGCGCGCGCCGGCGGTGGCCGGGTCCGATACTTTGACGATGTCCCCGGGGCGCAGATCGGCATGATCGACGCTGCAGCGGTAGGAGACGGTTTCGGTCTCGGCTTCTTCGCTGGCCAGAATCCACTCGCCCAGGCGGCGGGCCTGTGCCCGGGACGTGCAGGCGATGGCCTCGATGTCGATCTTGCGGTAGCCGAACTTCTCCAGCGCCGCCGCGTTCTCGACTACCTCGACGCTCTTGCGGTAGCCATCGTTGGGGTCGTTGTAGCTGACGTGGGCCACGGAGTGCCGGGCTTTCAGCGCCGTGCCCTCGTAGACGAACTCGCCGTCAATGACGTTCGCCGGCGTCACCAGCTTGACCGGGTCGCGGGGCATGTCCGCCACCGGCATGACGGTGTTGGTGCCCCAGTAGGTCATCCCCCGGAAGGCGCTGGCGACGGTGTGCAGCGCCCGCAGGGCATCGACCTCGTCGGCCATGACGGTGTTGAACGTGAACCGTGGCTCCTCGCCGCCGAACCCGTCCGGTACGAGCTCGTCGCAATACTGCGCGATGCGGTACAACTCCCATTTGTCGATGTTGCGCAGCCCGGCGCCGTAGCGCATCTTGCGGGCCAGGTCGTGGTAGCACCATGCCGGGTTGTCGGTCCACGCCAGTTTGAAATTGCCCGACCAGAACCCCGAATAGGTGCGGGTTTCCGGGTCGTAGTTGTCCGGCACCTGGACGATCAGGCCCTTCACGTCATAGGCCCGGGCCGGTATCGCGTTGCCGAACTGGGCGGCGTCGACCTCGATACCCATCAGAGCGCTATCCGGGTAGTTCAGCTTCGCGTCGATGATGGTGGTGGTGTAGGCCCAGTAGGTGTCGTTCTGGGTCGTCGCGGTGTCGTCGTCGGCGCTCAGGCGGCGCACGCGCACATCCCACGGCCCGGCACCTTCGAGCTCGACGCGGTAGCTGCGCTGGTAAGGGCTCGTCGTCTTGCCCTGGATCGTGTCGCGGCGGCGCTCTTGCCAGCCACCCCCGCCCCGGCGTACGTCGATGGCGATCTCCACCGCCGCGCCCACCAGGTCGCCATTCTCGACGTTCTGGTGACTCAGGGCCGGCAGCTGCACGGTCACGCGTACCGCGTCGGCGTCCAGCGTGCCGATCGTGCGGGTGATCGGCGCGCCGTGCTTTACCTGGGCCGAGACCTCGGTGGTGGACTCCACCGCCGGGAACCCCGGGATATGCGCCTGATCGGGCTCACCGTTGCGGGTATGCACCGTGACGCCTTGGAAGTTCCACTCGCCGTTGGCCGCCTGCAGCGGGGTCTCGTCGAAAAACACGGATTGCATGCCATTGGCCAGGCCAACGATCGGCCCCTCGCCGAGTAGGTCCACCAGGCGCGCCTTGGACGTCGCACGCAGCGTGTTCGGGGCTTCCTGGGGCGTGCGCTGGCTGCCGCCGCCACCGCCGCCCTTGCCGCCACCGCCGGCGCCCTGCAGGTGTTCGAATGCGCCCATCTATTCCATCTCCTCGGCGGACATCCCCGCACTGACCACCACGCTGCCCACCCGCACCCGTCCGTAGATCAGCGGCACCGGCAGGCCCTGGGTGGATGAATTGACCGGCCCGTTGAACAGAAATGACGGCCGCTGATCGGGGGTTTCCCGCTCGCTGTACTGGCTGCTGGGGGTCGGCGCCAGCATCATCGAGACGCCGCCCAGGGCCATCGCGCTACCGAACGCCGCGAGCCCGCCCTTTGTGAGAATGCCCGCCCCGAACACCCCCGCCCCGGGCACCAGGAAGCTCGCTCCGATCACTGCCGCCCCGGCCAGCACCTTGCCCACCCCGCCACTGCCGCCCGCGCCCTGCAGCGCTGGCAGAATGTGCAGCTCCCGGGCGCCGCCCAGGGCCAGGGTCAACTCCTGCTCTCCCAACGCGGCCCCGGTGGCCGGGTGCCCCCGCACGATCTGCCAATCGCCAGCGGCGAGCGTCTCGCGAAAGCCCTCGAGCTGGGTACTCAGCGCGCGAATGGCCTCGGCGCCATCGCGCACCGACAACGAAAAAGGCCCGCCGAAGCGAGCCAGGGAGCCGTGCAGGTGAATCTCGTGCATGGGTCAGGGGTCCTGTGACGTGTGTCGCATCCAGTGGGTGATATAGGGCAGCCAGCGGCCCAGGGGCTCGCGCACGGACAGGCGCGACGGGTCGACCGCGAAACGGCCACAGGGGTGGTGAAGTGCCAGGCCGTGCTCGAGCAGCACGCCGCCGTGGCTGGGTACCGGGCTTCGCAGCTGCGCCAGCCACATATCGCCTGGGCGCGCCTCCTCGGCTGAGATGCGCCGGAACCCGGCGGCGGCGAACCCGTCCTGGTAGAGATCCTGGCCGGCCAGCCACCACTCCCAGGAACGGGGCACGTCCGGCAGCACCACGTCGAGTTCCTCGGCGTAGTAATCGCGAATCAGGCCATAGCAGTCATGGATGCCGTGAACGAAGCCGCGCCCCACCAGCGGCGCGCGCTCGGCACCCTCTACGCCCCACCAGCGTATGGGCGTGGTCTGCTCGCCGTCGGTGGCCACGATCCCCCAGGGCATCCCGCTGGTCTGCTGCCCGCGCATGTCCGCTTCGCTCGGGCAGTCCGGGTAATCCGGGTGGCTATGCACCACCGCGAGCAGCCCCGCCGCCTGAGCCGCCGCCATGTCCCGTGACGCCACCCGGAACGTGGCGGCGGGGTCGTCGGCCACGTTGGGCACCTGCCGGCACCCGTCGGCAGTGATCAGCCAGACCGCCTCCAGCGGGTACGCCTCGAGCGCGGCGGCGCGGATCTCCTCGGCGTATTGATCAAACATCGTTGCGCCTCACACTTTGCCTACGCCAGGAAATGCCCGCGTCGGTAGCACACTGTGCTGACCGAACCGCAGGCGACAGTCGCCGAGCTGTTTGCCGCAACGATCACCCCCTCGCTCGGTGGGGTGGCCGCTGGCGTCCCATTCGCCGTCGCCGGCGTAGGGACACGTCGCTTCTTCGTACCGGTACCGCGAACCGTCCCACCAGCGGTAGCGGTGGGTACAGGTGCGCAGCACCTGCCGCGCCGGGATCTTGCGCCCTTCCTGGTCGGCCTCCACCGACAGCTCGAACGTGATCGTCATGCGGTTGTGGGCCTGTTTACGCTCGATCACGTAGTGATCCTCGGGAAAGAGCGCTTCCGGGTCGGGGTCGCTGCCGTCGTCGAGATGCTTGCGGTACGTGCGCCGGCGGACCACCGGCACGCCGACCAGGTCATCGGCGCCGATGACGAGACTCAAAAACGCGAGATCCATCGCCGTGACCGTCAGCATCGGCCGGGCGGCGGCGCCCTGGCCGTTCCACGCGAACCCCTCGGCCTTTATCTGCATGGGCTGGTAGGCGTAGCCGTTGAACATGGCCGCGCCGCCCGCCACCGGCTCCAGGGTGAACCGCAGAAACCCCTCGCCGTAGCGGCGGCAGTCGAGCTCGAACAGCGTCACGATGGCGTCCTGGGTCAGGCCCTGGGCCTCGCGGGCGATGATGTTGCTCATGCCACCACCTCTCTTAGCGTTGCCGTGACTGTCGCTCGCCCCTTGGCGTCGTAAACGATTTTGGCGCCGTCGTCACATACCACCTTGTGCTCGGCCTTGGTGATAGGGTGCGTCCAGAGGAACGCGTCGACGCCCCCGGCCGCGTTGATGAAACCAACTAGGATCTTCACCTCAGCGTGCTTGAGGTGAGGCCAACGCATCGACCATGATTTGAGCAAGGGGTTGATCCCCCGCCGGGAGCGCTGCTCATACCCGTCACCGAATTTGACGACGCTACGCGCATACGAGGGAGTTTCTTCCAGGCCGTAGGCAATGCCCGGATAGCGCCCTACTTCTGGCAATCGCTGCATGTTATCGACCACCTCGAATGGCTTCGTACAGCACCCCACCATGGCGCAACTGTCGCTGAATTTCTGACGTCGTGACTTGCTCGACAAAGCCCTTGGCGATGGCCTGTCCCTGAGCATGGGCATCTGTCTGAGTCATACCCGGCTGCGCCTGAACGGTAAGATCGACATTGAAATTGACACCTCCACCGGCGCCGCCCAGTGAGGCAGCGCCCGGCGAGCGCATACCCACCACGCCGCCCGAGGCATACCCACTGAACCCCTTGCGCAGCGCCTCTACCACGCTTAGTCCGCCTGCCCGCGCCACATCCTCCTGGCTCCACACCACTTCCCCGCGGTGCACGACACCCGCCGGCTCGTATTTGCCGCCCGGACCGGTGTACCCGCCACCCGAAAAGCCGATCGAGCCGATGAAGTCGCCGGCGCTTCCGCTGTAGGCGCCCGGGCTGCCGGCGGCGATAGCACCACCCCCGAACATCGAGAACAGCCCGAGTGCCTGCTGCCGTATGGCAATGCGGATCAGGTCATTGATGACGCTGTCGGCCAGGTCGCGAAAGCTGAGCTTGCCCGTCTTGGCGAACTGCGCCAGAGCATCTTCGCTGCGCTGTAGGGCATTGGTGAGCGCCTGTTCAGACTGCGTCGCGGCATTGCGCGCCTGCTCCATGTACTGCTCGAGTCCACGACGTGTGCCGTTGCCCCAGTCCTGTTCGGCAGCCCGCTTACGCGCCGCCGCTGACTCAACCAGTCCGACTTCCTCTTCCATCAACCGCATCAACAGCGCGCGCCTTTCCTCATAAGCGCCTTCGCTGATACGCGTCGACTCATCCTCCTGCCTCTGGTGTAGTTCCCGCATTTCATCGGCATAGCGCTGGCGAACCCCGGCGATCTCGCGCATGACCTGCACGGCTTGGTCGCCGCGACCCACGGCGATGATGTCGATCTCCATGTCCTGCTGTCGGGCAGCGAGGCGCGCACGTTCGGCCATCTCGAAGCGCCGCAGGTCCAGCGCCTCCTGGGCTTGCTTGGCGATCTGCTCGCGGGCGGTCAGCTCCTGCTCGAGCTGCTGCAGGTGCTGGGCGTGGGCCTGGCTGATCTCGCGAAGGCCACCGTGCTCCAGGTCGTAGGCCAGCGCGGCGGCGCGGCTGGCATCGTCGTGCAAAGCGATCTGTCGTTTCAGCGAGTCGGCCTGCTGTTGGTAGGCCTGCGCGATGCGTGACGCGCTGCTGGTGGCCTCGCGGGCCGCTGACCGTGCAGCGTCGGCGGCTTTCTTGCGCGCGTCGGCATTGGCCTGTTCCTGCTCAGCCTGGGCCACGAGTGCCAAGGTGTAGCCGCGCATGATCGGGCTTTCTACCCCTTGAGCATCCAGCCAGCGGCTGGCCTGGCCAAGCGCCGACGGGTCGCGCAGGTTGGCGATCTGGTCACGCAGTTGGTCGTTGTAGCGCTGCCACGCCTGCAGCGTCTTCTCTGAGGGGGCGCTATCGTTCGCCGCATTACCGGCTGACTCAACAGCAGATGCCGCTTCACGGGCAATTGGGGTCAAGGTATCGAAGCGGGCGCTTAGCTCGCCGACCTCACGGTGACTGCGAGCAATACTGGCCATGGCGTCCAGCATGCTACGCCGTAAGCTATCTGAGACACCCTCGGTCTCCGTAATTCGCTGCATGACCGACTGCCAATCAACGTCGATACCCTGGGCGGCAGCTGCTGAAGCTCGATTGATGTCCGCAAACATCTCGCCCAATTCGGGCGAGGTGGTGCGATTCATACCGCCACCATATAGCGCCTGGGCAATCTCTTCGCGCATTTTTTGCGCGGCAGCCACAGCGCTTTCTCGCTCCTCATCGATTTTTTCAGATAGACGCGTCAGCTCCAGATCCCGCTCGATACCGGACAACTTTCGAAAATCCTCGATGACCTGGTCGATCGGCTGGCTCATGTCCGATAGCGATGAAGCGACATCGTCGGCGCTGTCGCGGAAAAGCCATAAACTGGCTGCCGCTCCAGCGGCCAAAGTGATGATTCCGGCTGGCCCAGGCAATAAAGCTAGGGCAGTAGCCTTGGCTCGGCTCGCCAAGCTGGTAGCGTTTGCCAGCCGGTTCTGGGCAACGGCTTCCGCGTTGGTGGCGACTTGGCTTTGAGTCGAAGCGTGCACTTCCGCCACACGCGCCGCGTTCAAACGTGCCAACGCCGCCGTATGCCGATCTGTCCCGCGCGCGGCTCCCT
Organism: Vreelandella malpeensis; assembly: GCF_020622355.1. Taxonomy (GTDB): domain Bacteria; phylum Pseudomonadota; class Gammaproteobacteria; order Pseudomonadales; family Halomonadaceae; genus Vreelandella; species Vreelandella malpeensis. The sequence continues at coordinate 148,247 of NZ_WHVL01000005.1, forward strand.
CTACGGCTTGAGCTCGAGACAGTTCTTGCCTAGCAGCGTGTAGCGCTCCTCGCGCCTGACGCGCAGTGGCGACGGCCGCTTGCTCCTGAGCCACGGCCAACGCGACATGCGACCGAGCATTGTTCAGCGTCTCGACACCCGCCTTGGCCATGGTGACGCTGAAATCCGCCATACGCTTGGTCAGTGCCAGCGAGACAACGGCAGCACCGGCGGTGACGAAAGCATTGAGGTTGTCGGTAACAAAGTCGATGGCAGCCGCCAGTGCTTCCGTAGTGCCTGTACCCTCATTCATGTCGCCGAGGTACTTCGACCAGTGGTTAGAGAGCTTCTGTATCGCGTCCGCCACGGTAGTGGGCATGCTTTCGGCCAAGTCGGCGTTACGCTGCTGGGCCGCCAGGGCCGCATTGGCGAACAGCTCCATCGAGATCTTGCCTTGTGCCGCCATCTGCTTCACTTGCTGCTCGGTGACGGTCGCCCCGCCCGCCATCTCGCTCAGGTAGCGGGCAATATCGCCTACTATTGTGGGCACCACTTCCAGCATGGTTTGCCACTCATCACCCGAGACCCGGTTGTTGACCATCGCTTTGGAAAGCGCCCGAATGGCGCGCTCGCCCCCCATCACGGTGGCCGCATTGATCGTAAGCGACGATGAGAACGAGTCGATGAACCCCAGGGTATGGCGCGTCTCGAAGCCGAGCTCTTTCATGCTGCTGGCGGACTGCACGAACAGCTCCTGCTGCTCCTGCAGCGGCTTGTAGGTGCGGTCGCTGGTTTCCATCAGCGCTTGCTGCACCTGGCGATACTCTTCGGTGCCTTCCGTCACCATGCGAATACGGCTCGCCATCTGGCCGTATTCATCGGCAATATGAATGCTACGGCCTACGGCAAAGGCGCTGGCCAGCACGCCCGTCATACGCAGCGCGCTTTGCCGAATCTCCAACATCTGGGCGTTCATCGCTCGCAGGTTGGTTTGATTGCGTTGGATGGCCGCATCCTGCCGGCGGGCGCCGCCTTCCATGGTTTTATAGTAGTCGCTGCCCATGCGCGAGGCGCGAGCCATCTCGCGCTGGTACACGCTGGAATCCGCGCTGATGCGTACGATCAACTCACGTAGGGACGAGGCCATACTTTTCTCCGGGCACAAAAAAACCCGCCGTAGCGGGTTCGGGTAAGATTTTTTAAACTTATCGCATCATTCTTCCAACGACTTCGTTCGCACATTCTGGATAACTATTAGATGCAAGATCAAAGGGCTCTAAATTAGACGAATAAACCTCACGAATAATATTTAAAGACTCTTCGTCTCCTTCAAATCTACTCAAAAGGTCTTCAAAACTTATCGATTCCGAATCTTGTATGTCGCCTAATCGAATATAAAACATACTTTGCAAATGACATTTAAATAGCTGATCTTTCATAGCCAAAACAGCAAGTTGCTTCGATATATTGTTGAATTCTAACACTTCGTCTTCTGTGTAGAGACGCTGCTCAGCCGAAGAAACGTGATCATGACCATGATCGGAAAAAGCGCTTGATGGCAGCAATAATGCCAGCCAAAGAATTTTTTTTAATTTTTTCATTATCACTTTCCCTTGTCCCTAATCGCCATCCAGCATGATCTAGCTCAACAAAGTCGCCGCAGCCTTCGCACAGTTCCCAATACGTCTCACCCGGCTTGCAAACTCCACGATAGTATTTTCGTGCGATCTCCTCGCCTTCTAGCTTCACGGCGCAGTTCCGGCAGTATTCAGCCACGGCAAGATCCCCGTTGAGTCACCCCAACAGGGAACGTACCGCAAATTTCTAAGTTTTGCTAGGCCTTACTAGGCTGTTACCGGCAGGCTGTGCGTCCGTGCCATCAGTCGCTCTACCTCCTGTCGCGTCGAATCGGCCTGGCCGATGTGGTGGCGCATCGCAAGTACTTCGGCTTCGCAGCAGCTCACGTCGAACCCCGCGTTCTTGAGTTGGCCGAGCAGGCGCAGCGTGGGCGATGGGGCGCTTTCGCCGTGCAGATGCCGGGCTTTGACCCAGTGGCGGTTCGGGTACGCCGTGGGTAGGTCATTGGCCCAGTCATGGGCGAGCTGCTGATTGATCTCCGGCCAGGCCGACATTGGGTAGTGAATGGCGGGCTGCGCCGGGGGCTGCGGCTCCACCGGTAGCGCCTGCCGGGCGAGGTAGTCGCCCTCGATGATCTTCTGGGTTTCGCGCTCGATGCTCTCTTGCACGAACACCATGGCACGGTCGACCTGCGCCGGGGTGGCGTCCTCGATATGCGCCAGCCCAAGATAGCCGTTGACCAGTTTCCACATGCCGGCGTAGTCGGCGCTCTCACCCTGGGCGCTTCGCAGATTGGCCAGGGTGCGGACGGCGCGATTCAGCGGCTTGCGGTCGTCGATGGTGGTGAAGCGCGGGTTCTCGGCGCCGCCGTGCTGCCAGTAGTCATTGAGCACCTCGAAGCACTCGGCTTGATACTCAACGAGCCTTTCGCGAGCTGCGGGCTTTACCCGGGAAGTATCGATACCGAAAAGCCACCCGTTCAACTTGTTGAGCGGCAAGGTGATGAAACGCCGGCGCTGCTGCTGGCCCGGGAGCTGAATGTCCATCATGGACATGCAGGTGCTGAGTACGGGATGGCGTTTGATGCGCTTGAATTGAGCCTCCCATTGCAAGCCGATCGCATCACAAATGGGCTTCATAGCCACGCGAATAACGCCCTCAACATTGAAGGTCGGTATGCGGGCGCCATGGAAATCGATTGAAACGGGTGTAGCGGTAAGGGCTGTCATGGTGGAGCTCCTTTTGCTTGGCAAAGGGTCCGCCATCAATCTCTCACAAATGGGGGCGGACCGTACGCGGGGTGAGAGACCGGAGCAAAAGGAAACCCGGCACACCCGAAGGTGTCCCACGCACGGCCCGCCATAGCGGGCACAAAAAAGCGCCTTGGGGCGCTGTGCGCCTTTTGCTTGGTTGGGCTCTCACACCCGCGCCACTGATTTTGCAGCGGCTTGTGAATGTTGGCCCAACTCGGCGCAGGCGTCAAGCGGTCCCGCTATTATGGGGGCGCGCCGGGCGCTTCCCAATCCTGTCGATGGGCCTGTTTGGATTTACAGCTCTTAAGCAAGGCAAAAAAAACCCCGCTCAGAGCGGGGTTTCTGTATTCTTCGATCACGTCAAGCAGCTTGGCGCTGCGACGTAGCCACTAGATGGGCTTCATAGGCCTGATCCAGAAGCTTGCAGATTTCCTCTGCATGATACAAAGCTTTTTCGAGCATCTGAGTACGAGTCATAGCACTCCTCCACTGTGGATCTACAGGAATGACCGCTTGTCGAGCTCCTCGACCATGCGGTCGAGCAACGACTGATCACCCATTTCTATGGCTGCAGCAATTGCTCTAACATGGTTTGCGTATTCATGGGCCTTTGTAACCAGCAAGTTGCTGTCATCATCAAGTGCCTCAAGCATGGCGCAAAGCTCTCTCAAGTGTTGCGCCATTTGCGTATACGTAGGGTCTTCAAGCTGCAGTACTTCAATCGGAAATTTTTTACAATTTCTGAGAACCTTGTTAGCTCCGCCGAGGACTGTTCCGTAAATTCTCTGAACCATCCTATCGTCGTGATTTACTATCACTTGAGACCCCTAGCACAATTTATAGTTCATTTCTTTTTAATTGCATAACGCTAACCTCTGCGAGGTGGCAAGCATACCGCATCGTAACGTATCCATCCACCGTCTTTTTCTACTTATTTTTAAATAATCTTCTTTCAAAGACCCTTCATAAAAACATTTAAAAACCTTCAATATCAGCCGACTAGCTTTGCGACAGCGCTGCAAACAGCGTCTCCAGCGCGTCGTCATCCTCGGCGACCCCCTCTTCTTCACCGCTCCAGTCGATTAGCACATCATCGAACGCGACTTTCGCACCCTGGGACTGGTACACCGCCGTCGCGATCTGCGCGGCGTGCACGTCGCTGCGCCGGTCACTGATCGGCGAGAGCTGGTCGAAGGCCATCCAGAAGATCAGCTCGCGCGCGGTCATCGGCGCCTGATGCCCGGCCAGCTCGGCCAGGGTCTTGCCCAGGCGCAGAGCCAGGGTCATCTGGAACATGAGCCCCGGCTGGTCGGTCAGTTTTTTTTTGCGTCTGCCACAGGCGCGGCACCGGTAATGCCGGCGAGCTCGAACGCAGCGTTCAGGTAGCGGCCGTAGACCGGGCCCCAGTTCGCCGCCACCAGATCGACGTCGTCATCGCTGAAAAGGCGGTCGTAGGTTTTGGGGTCGATCAGCACCCGCACCAGCATCGCCGCCTCGGGCGTGTGGTCATCGTGGCACTCGATGCGCTCCGCGACCGCCTCGGCGTTTTCCTCGCTCACCTCTTCCCCCGCCACCGCCTGGAGCCGGGCTTGCCACATCAGCCAGTCATCGCCGCTGGGCTCGCGCACGATGACCTGAGCGCTGCTGGTGGGCACGTCCATGGTCTTGTGGCGGTAGCCCGCCAAGGGCTGTAGCAGCGCCTGGCGGGCATCAGGGGCAGTGGGCTTCTTGCGGCCCGCCATTATTCACCACCCCCGCCCACCGGTGCCGCAGCGTATGTCGGCTTGCCTACCACGCGCAGGTTGAAGGTGCCGCTAGCCACACCGTTCTGGGCAATCTGCCAGCTATCCTGTCGAACCTGTACCAGCAATTTGACGGACGAGCCCGACTTGAACTTGATATTCATCAAGCGCAACGAATCGTCTGCATCCGCCGCGCGCAAGCTATCTTGCCCTTCATCGTCGGGCTTCCAGTTGCCGCTGATGGTCAACTCGCCCATCGCCCGCAGGCCGTTCTCCATTTCCTGCTCATCGCTTTCCAGCACCGTCATATCGAGATCAGACTTTTGCCCACCCGTGTAGCTGATCTCCTTCGCAGTGGTGGAGATACGTTTCTGATCAGTCGATGGAACAGTGTCCTCGATAGAATCGACCGCCGCGGCGCTGACCCATACGACTGTGCCAGCAGTCAGTACATACTTCGCTTTACGTGCCATGGTGTTCGCCTCCTGGGCGTAAAAAACCCGCCAGCGGCGGGGAGTAGTCAATACCAGAGAGTGAGTTCCACCGTGGCTCGGTAGAGCCCGGTGTCGCTCTCGTAGTCCTGCAGTTGCATGAGCTCGCCGGAGAGCAATGGCGCCAGCGCGTCGATGGCTTGAGCGATGAGCTCTTCGGCGGCCAGAGCAGTGCGGGCGTAGGCATCCACCTGCACGCTGGCCCGGGTCGCGCCTGCGCCCTCGATCACATCATCACTCGAGCGACTCGGCAGGGAATGCACCAGGTACGGAGCAGCGGTCCCCTGCGGCGCCACGAGCGCATATACCTGCCCGCTGGCGAGTGCGGCGAGCGCCTGGTAAATCTGCGCCTGGATCATTTCATCAGCACCTTGTCGAGCGCCTCGAGGATCTTGGCGATCGCGGCATCGCCGGCCTGCTGCTCGGTGGCATCGAACGCCGGGCGAATGAAAGGTGCGGGGGGCATCTTGGAAGTACCCAGCTCCACGAAGCGCCAGTAGAACGCGTTGCTGCTGTCGTCGCCCTTGCCCCGCTCACGCACCCGCACGCCGGCCGTCGCGCGGCTTTGCTCGCTGACGCGAGCGGTCACAGCGACAATATTCCGGGCCAGCTTGCCCGAGCGCTTCGGGGCGCGCCGGCGCGCTTCATCGCGCACGACCCCGGCCCCTGCCCGGGCGCCCTGCCGGCGAACCCGGTCGTTCTCTGCGCGGGTCAGCAGCTTCAGCTCGTTCTCCAGGTTCTGAAGGCCGGAGAAATCCAGGCGCGTGTCGATCACTGCTTCACCCCCCGGGTGCACATGCACCGCAGCTCGGTTCGCCGCGCATCGGGCAGCGGCGCGACAATGGTGTAGACGTCGGCCCCGCGCACCAAGCGCATACCCGCCTCGATGCCCGGGCGGTACCGCATGAGGATCTCCGCCGTCACCTCCGCCTGCTCGGCGCTGGCCGACAGGAAGGCGCGACCACTGACACCCCGTACTTCGGCCCAAATCTTGCGCACGTCCTGCCACTCCTGAACCACGCCGCCGATGGCGTCGCGGGTCTCGACATAGGCCTGCAGGGTCAGGCGGTCTCTCAGGCGTCCGGCTCTCATACGCCCCCCTTTTTTTACAATCGACTTATTCAATTCAGCCGACAGAGTGAATTCGGTACGGCGCTAATAGCATGTCAACGCCCATGGGAACCGTGCTAGAGGATGATCCGATCACCACGCTCTCGCGGTTTTCGTACCAGTGGCCAACTAGCAGCAGAAGTGCCACTTGAACATCTGACGGGGTTTCGTCCGCGCCAGCCGTGGCGGTGATGGTGATGCACTCCGGCTCATCAGTGGTGCGAGGCCACTGGCTACCCCACTGCGGTGCCAACGTGGGGTAGATGCTGCGGGTGTCCAGACGCAAGGCCTCTGCCTCGAGCGAGTGCTCGTCACCGCCCGGACCGATGTAGTCGAGCGACTCGACGGCCACGACCGGCGTCCAGGGAAGTTCGATCTTGCCAGCGCCCGGTGGGAACGCATCGAGCACCAGCGTTTTGATGCGTGTCGCCAGTGTGGTCTGAGTCGCGTGTTCGGCGTACTGATAGGCGGCGTCGATCAGCCCTTGAATGAGCACGTCTTCATCGGTGTACGCCTCGGCCTCCTCTTCGGTGATCGCCAGTCGGAGGTGCAGCTTGGCGCGGGTCAGCGTGAGCATTCAGGGACTCTCGAGTGTTTGAAACGAGACTGCCGCCCGAAGGCGGCAGCGTTGAGTGAGCGCCAGACAGGCTAGACCTTGTCTGCGCCTTCGGTACCCTTGACCGGCTTGGCCGCGGCAGGTTTACCGGCCTCGGCCTTGGCCGCCATGGCAGCCTCTTGCACCGGCACGGCGATCTTGCGCTCTTTCATCTGCGCGGCCTTGTCCGCCGGGAAGCCGGCGCGGTCGCCCTTGGCGTAACGGCCATAGGGTTTGAGGAAAAGCACGGTGGTCAGCTGAGGCGCTGATTTGTTGACGATGGCCATGGGTGGCACCTCGAGATTATGGGGTCAGAACGACCGCCCGCGCGGCGCGGGCGGCGTGGCAAGGCTTGAACGCGCCGGGTTACCAGGTAACGCCGGTGCCCAGCACCAGGCCTTCGGGGTGACGGAAAGCGATGTCGTGCTCGCTGACCACCCGCAGCAGCGACTGGTTGCGCGCGAACGCGGATACCAGGTTGCCCTGGGCGTCCTTGTAGGTAGCCTCGCGGCTGAAGTCGATGGTCATGGTGTCGCTGTCGCCGATCACCACATCGTTGAAGTCGGCAAAGTAGATCTCCGACTCGTTGTTGTTGCCGGCCTCGGAGGTGTCCAGGTTGACCGGGATCGTGGTGGTGTGGCGAATCGGGTAACCCTTGAGCTGGCCCTGAGCCATTTCCGGGTAGACCTTGTTGCCGTTGCCATCACGAAGGCCGAAGAGTTTCATGTAGGTGCGCGGCGACAGGCCCCAGCCCGGGGTGATCAGCAGACTGTCGCTCTCCATCAGCTTGAGCATCAGGCCGTCGAGGTAGGTGTCGATGGTCTGCAGATCGGCGGTACCTTCCCACGGCACGACACGGCCTTCGCGCTGACACACCGCCCGGAAACCGGTAGGCGTGTCGTTGGTGCCGTCGTCGCGCAGAAACCCTTTGTCCTCGCGCACCGCCATGCTGGCGAGCATGTCGTTCAGGAAGATCTGCTCGACCTGGAAGCCCGCGCGTCCAATCAACTGGTTGCTCATCGGCACCAGTGTGATCATGGTCTTGGCAGTCAGCTTGACGTCGTCAGTGCTGGCCTCGGACGCGAGCACATCGGCGCCCTCGCCTACGTAGCCGGACGTGGCGCCGGACGCCATGCGCGGGATACTCAGGTTGCCGTTGGGCAGCGGCATGGAGCGGGCACCCAGGCTGCGCACGATGGTCTTCGGGCGCAGCAGTTCGATCACCTCGTCGTGCAGGTTCTCCGGAACCAGTGAACCACCGGAATTGGCACTGGTGTCGATCGCCATGGCGACGTCGGCGTCGCCGATCTCGCCGCTGGCGAACTTGGACGCCAGCTGCATATCGCCCTTGCCGGCGGCGACGGCCATCGCCATGCGCGCCACCTTGGCGCCGGTGTACTGCTTGAGTTCCGGCTTGGTGTGTACCACCGGGGCGCGGCCGCCACCGAAAGTCGTCACCGGCTGGGATGCCGCGGCGTTCATCCGCTCGATGTTCTCGGCCCGCGCCAGCTTGGTGGAGACCTGGTCAAACTCGGCGGCGAGCTTGTCGAATTCAGCCAGCTGCTCTTCGTTGAGTTCACCGGCTTCGGCTTCGATCTCGGCCAGGGCCTGCACTTGCGCGTTGATCTCGGCACGCTTGCGGCGGAGTTCTTCAATGCCCATGGGGGTATTCCTCTTCGTTTAGGTACAAAAAAGGCGGCTCGTGGCCGCCATGGTGTTGCTCCGCCGCGTGGCTAGAGCTGACTGCTGGTATCCAGCGCCCGCGCCTGGGCGCGAATGCTGCGGGTGTTTCGGGTCGTGATGCCGGTGTTGGTGGTGTAGCGCTCGGCCGCGGCGTTGATCGCGTCCTGAGCCGTAGCCACCTCATCGATAAGATTGGCGGCGAGCGCCTCGCGCGGACGGTAAAGCCGAGCTTGTGTGTCGACCACGGCGCCGACCTCGAGGCCGCGATAGCTGGCCACCGACTCTGTGAACTCGGCGTAGCTGCCATCGAGCATGGCGTTGATCTCCTGAACGGCCTGGTCGGTAATGGGCTCGTGGGGCGACATGTTGTTCTTGTGGTCGCCGCGGTAGTAGGTGTTGAAGGTGATGCCCATCTCGCTTTCCATGCGGCTTACTTCGTAGGTTTCGATAATTACGCCGATGGAGCCCACTCCCGCCGTGGGGCTGGCGATGATGCGAGAACAAGCCGCCGCCAGGTAGTAGCCCGCCGAGTAGGCGGCGAAGTTGACCAGTGCGGTGATGGGCTTGATGGAGGTGCACGCGCGGATGAAGTCAGCGAGCTCCTTGCAGCCCATGGCCTGGCCACCACCGGTGTGAAAGTCGAGGAAGATCTCTTCGACGAGCTCGTGCTTGAGAGCTGCGTTGATCTGGCTGCGCAGCTTCTCGTAGGAAACCATCTCTTCGCAGGCGGCGTTGATCTGCCCGCGGCGCGCTACCAGCACGCCCTGCACCGGGATGATGGCAATGCGCCCAGAGACGTTGAGGCGCTGCAGTTCTCGTTCGCCATCGTGACCAGTGTCCATACCCAGGGCCTGAGGCATATCGTGGGCCCTGCCAAGTAGCCGGGGCTCGAGCACGCTACGCACGGCCTGCACCAGCGTGGGGGTGGCGAACAGGGGGGTGTTGAACACCATCGACGCGATGTGCGGGTAGTTGATCATTGCGTGCATGCGAGTATTCCCTCGATCTCTTTCATTTGTTGGGGCGTGGCGTTGAGCGACTGCCCCATCTTCTGGGAGTCGACCATGTTCATGGGTGTCAGGTATCGGTCGCCGCCGGCGATCGGCGGCATGTTCTCGAGTCGCCGGATGTCGTTGACGCTGAGCCAGCCCCACTGGCGTGCGATTGCGTAGGCCTCGAAGCGGCTCTTCTGATCACCACGCAAGAGACCCGAAACGTTGAATTCGATGTAGAGGTTCTTGCGCTCTTCGGGCAGCAGGAGGTCGCGCATCATGGCGGCCTCTTTACGCTTGATCCATGGCATCAGGGTGTAGATGACGAACTGAAGCCCCAGGTGCTCGATGTTGTTGAACGTGGCCTTGTCCAGGTGCTGGATCATGTTGGGCGCGACCCGGTACAACCGGCAGACCTCGACCACGCCGAAGTTGCGAGACTCGAGCAACTGCGCCTTCTCGTTGTCCATTGCCAACTGCTTGTACTGCATGCCCTCCTGAAGCAGCGCGACCGAGAAGGCGTTGCGAAGGCCGCCACCGTGGCGCTCCGTAAACTTTTCGAGCAGCCGGTCTACCTTGGCTTGATCGGCAATGGCCGGCGCTTCGCGCGGGCGTTCGATCACCCCGGCCATCGTGGCGCCGCGCTGGAACACCGCCGAGGCGTGCTGCTCGGTCGCCATAGCCAAACCGATGGTGTCGGCGTTGGTGGCGATCGGTGAGACACCCAGGTAACCGTCGAGCGAGAAGCCTTTGACGTGGTGCACCGAGCGCATCGGCAGAATCTGGTCGCTGTAGTCGATGAGCTGGTAATACGGCAGCCCGTCCGGGCCTTTCAGCACGCGCATCTTCTTCGGGTGCACAGGAATCAGCTCGGTCGGGTAGCCGGCGCCATCCCGCTCGATCAGCGAGAACTCGTTGCCCTCGAGCGTGAGACTGCCCATACCCTGCTCGTAGTACTCGAACGAGGTGTCCTTCTTGTTGGGCTGGTTGTGGATCACGTCATAGAGCGGGTGATCGGTGGCGCGCTCGCGGCCGCCGTCGCTGTCCCGCCGGTAAAGCTCGCAGGGCAGCTGCGCCACCGACTCGGCCAGCAGGGTGACGCAGGCACGCAGGGCACTGACGCCCAGGGCGTTCTCGGTCGTCACCATGGTGCCGGCGGCACTCTGTCGCCCACGCCGGGCGCTGACCCAGTTGCCGGTCCAGTCCTGCCCGCTGCGCTTGCTGCCATGCGCCGTGCCGGATGATTTGAAGAAGCTCGGCATGAACATCAGCGATCTCCTTCGTCTTCGGCCATGGGCGCGGGCGGTACGTTCTGGGCAGCCGCCCGGGAGGCGAGCCACGACCAGAGAAGGCAGAAGGCGCCAGCGACCATGTAGCCGACGGCGGGCAGTACCAGCCACGCGCCAAAGGCCACCAGCGCGACACCCAACAGGCCCACGGTAAAGATGATGAGGTTGATCAGCATGTCACGTCCGAGGTGTCGTAGATGGATTCTTCGGGCTCGTCGAACTCTGTGAGCGCGGCGCGGCCCAGCGCCATTAGAATGGCGAGGATGCCGTCAATCTTGTTCTCCGGCCTCTCTTTGCGCGGAAAGATGTTGTCTTTGGCGTCGACCTTAGCCACCACGTTGCTGGCCATCCAGGTGAGCACCGGGCAGTTGGCGTGCCGGAAACGTCCACCCGCGATTGCCGCCTCGAGCTCGCGCATCGCGGGGCTCATGTTCTGAACAGTGTTGCGGTACTCGACGATGCTCGCCCCATCGGACATCAACTGGTGTGCGAGATGGGTGGCGCGCCAAGAGTCGTAGGAGATCTCGGTAATCTCGAACTGGCTCGCCAGATCCCTGATCTCTTCTCGAATCACGTCGAAGTCGATCTCGTCCCCATCTGTGATCACCAAGTGACCGCTGTTCTTCCAGGTTTCATAGGCCGCCTTGTTCGTACTCGCGCGCTCAACGGCCCCTTCCGGCAGATAGTTGCGAGCAAACACCGTCCAGCGCGTTTTCAGCCGGCCTTTGTCATCAGCCACTTCGTCTCGGAACAACAGCGCGATGCTGGCGATGTCGGTCTTGCTGGCGAGGTCAACACCCAGCCAGCACGGCTGGCCATCGAAATCCTCGAGCTTGAGCTCGGAATCGCCCATTGCGTTCCAACTGGCCATATTGAGCCAGGCCGTGCGGGCACTCACCCAGACGTTCAGGTGCTTCGTGAGGAACGAGTTCTGGCGACTGGGGTAGCGGATGGCATCTCGCTGCGCCTTGAGCAGAAACTCCTCGCTGACCGAGACGCCGAAGTTCGGGTTCGCCTTGCGCAGCACCGCCGGGTCTTTCCAGTCGTCACCATCGTCGATCGTGTAGATGATGGCGAACAACTCATCGTTGGGCAGCGCCCCGTCGAGCATCTGTTGCGCCTGCCGGCGCTTGTCGTAACAGGGCCCGGCGAGATTGAAGCCCGCCGTGGTGATGATGAACATTAGTGCCTGATCGCGGGCGCCCATGCCGGTCAGCATGGTTTCGTACAGGTCTGGCGTCTGGTGCTCGTGGAACTCGTCGACCACTGCGCAGGACGGTGAGCTGCCATCGCCAGGGTTGCCAATCAGCGGCTCGAGGCGACTGCCGTCTTCGGGGATCGAGATGTTCTTCGCCATGATCTCGATGCCCGCGGCGCTGACCAGTGCCGGCGATTTCAGCAGCATCAAGCGCGCTGGGCGGAACACCTCCCAGGCCTGTTTCTCGGTCGTGGCGCCACAGTAGACCTCGGCACCGTATTCACCGTCCGCGCAGAGCATAATGTTAGCGATCGCCGCCGCCAGCACCGACTTGCCGTTCTTCCGCTCGACCTCGATATAGGCCTCGTTGAAGCGGCGAAGCCCGGATTTCTTCTTCAGCCAGCCGAAAATGCTGGCGACGATGAAGAGCTGCCAGGGCTCCAAAGTGATCAATCGCCGCTCGCGTGCCCACTTGCCCTTCGTGTGCGGCAGCAGATGGATGAGCGCGCAGACACGCTCGGCCTTGTCCTTATCGAAGCGGTATGGATACGACCGGGATTTCGACGCCTTGAGATCGTCCAGATGGCGCTGGCAAGCCTGCCGGACCTCCTTGCACGCGGGAATCCTCTTGGCCACGACCTCCCGAGCGTACTTGTTCGCTGCGTTGACGTGGGGATACGTGGCCATAGTGCTTCATCGCTTTTTACCTAGAAGGTCTTTGAAGGGGTTGCTGGCATCCTTGGCGCCCGGTACCGCCAGCCGCGAACGGCTGGAGGGGTCGAGCCCCAGCGCGCTGCCGTACAGCGCCATTTGCTTTAGCGCGGCGTTTGCTTCTGTGCACGCGGGGTTCTTCACGTCCGAGTTCAGCCCTGGCACCACGATGCCGTTCTTGGCAATGTCCTGTTCGGCGAGACGCCAGCGCGAGTAGGCGGCGCAGAACGCCTCGAGGTTATGCAGATCCGAACCGGTGAGGATCTTGCTACCAATCAACCAGGGGGCGACGCGCTCCCACATTTCAATGCCGATCGGCGACAGCCACTCCGGCGGCAGAGGCACGTCGTCGAGCTCTTCGCCCTGGGGTTCGTCATGGTTCACCGCACGCTTGCCAGCGTTGCCTTGCACCGCTTTAAGGTGGCTCGGCTTGGGCTTGCGACCTCTTGTCATTTGGTAATTCCTCGCGCCGACCTGATTTTTCAATTTCGCGGGTGTAAAAATTGAATTGAGGGTGCGGTGTCCGCTTGCGCCAGCCTGTAGAGATTGAATCCCCCCTCCCCATCAGGCCTCGCCGCCACGGCCCCGTCGGGCCTCGCTCTGCGTCTTCGCCCGGTGGCACGGCCCGCATATCGCCTGGAGGTTGTCGTCGCTGTCGGTGCCGCCTGAAGCGATATTGACGATGTGATCGATCTCCACGGCAGGCGTAAAAAAACCCTGCTTTATGCAGGGCTGACACAGTCCTTTATCGCGCTGGAATATGCGCTGGCGCGTGCGGCGCCATGGCCTGCCGCCGCGATCCTGCTTTCGCCGGGGCGACTTCTTCCATGTATCGGCCTGATCGACGTGCTTATCGCAGTAGCCGTGAGCTTGAGTGGTTTTGCCGCTGCACATGGGGGAGCGGCATGGTCTTGGTGGAGAGCTCGGCATCACTCATCACTCGCATCGTTTGCCAGTATCTCAACCGTTGCCGCACGGTCAGCATTCACCCGTCGGCGCAGCGCTTCATACCGGGCCAGCAACTCCAGCAGCCCCTGGTTGCCCTGAAGGATGAGCTGGGGCGCGGGCACCTCACTGGTAAGGTGGTCGGGCACGATCGGGCACTGGTTCATCGTCACGAGCGGCGCCGGTCTGGAGCTGGCGCACCCAGTCAGCAATACCAGCAGGCACAGGGCTATCCATCCACTCGCGTGATTCCGCATCGGTCTCTCCCAGTTGCTCGAGCGCGGTGCGGCTGGCGCTCATGTCGTCGGCGATCTCGCCCAGTAGCCTGTCGCGCTCAGCCAGCGAACGATTCAGGATTTCGTTCTGTCGGCGCCGCTCGCGCTGGTTCGCCAGCAGAATGTCGGCTCGGGTGCGCTCGTGCTCCTCTCTGGCCTCGGCCAGTTGCCGCTCGGCATCCAGTCGCTGCGCATACTGGAACTGGAATACCAGCAGGCCGATCAGGCCGGCCAACAGCCATGGCATCGCGCCACTCAAGAGGCGACTGATCATTTGAGCCACCGACCGATGATCTTCTCGTACAGTGCGTCCAGGCGTTCACGCACCCATTCGACCCCCAGAAAAGCGATCGCCGCCCCCGCGGCGACGGCCATGTTCTGCGAGAACCCGAAATACTCGATCAACGGCATCAACGAAAGAGTGAGAAAGCCGCACAGCACGGCTTCCAGAAAGCTTTTCATGGGTCGCCCTCCTGCATGGATGGCGCGCACCAGGGCAATCAGCATTGCGAGCCCAGCGGCGTAAATCTGCGGCCACACGCTCAGGACGAAGTCCATCAGCGCGTGCCAGTTGTTCGGGTCTTTGTTCGGCATCGCGTTCGGCTCGCCAGGTCTGTGCATGGTGTGGCCACCTCGGCGGCCGGAAAGTGCTTAGGCGGTGCGGCGCTTGAGCAACGCCCGCTCATACCAGGTGCGGTCGTCATCACACAGCACGCCCCGGGCGCGCTGGTACTCTTTCAGCAGACGCTCAACAGTGTGTTCGTGCTGCCCGTACCCAGCACCCGGCATAGAGGCCCAGATGTTCGCGCAGCGTGCGATCGCCTCTTTGATGCGACCTTCCTGGATCAGCGGCAGCGCCCGTTGTTCGCGCAGCTGCTGGATCGCGTACCGGTCTTGGCTCAGCGGCCCGAAATCGGGCAGTGCCAGCGTTTTACGGTAGTGATCCCAGAAGCGTGACAGAATCTGGTAGCGCCCCGCCGCCGTGCTGCTCAGCCCCTTCCGGATCTGCACGAGCTGGCGCGGGTGATCGTCGTAGCTGTCCATCAGAATCAGTCGGCTCGGCAGCGACCCGACGATGATGCGGTAGCCGTTATCCGTTCGCGGGTCGTTCAGCATCGGCGTGTGCAGCTCGGCGAACGCGATCATGTCGAGAAACGCGCACACGTTGACGCCGCCGGCGTGGGCGGGAGAAATAACGGGCATGGGGCACCATGAGATAGAAAAGCCCCGGCACGACGAGGCAAGGCGCACCAGGCGGCACGCAAGGAACAGCGGAAAGCAAGAAGCCCCGCCGGGTGACCGGCAGGGCTTCGTGGTGTGTGGCGGCTAGCTATAGTGAGCGCCAGCCTAGAAACATCATAGACTGGTCGTGGAGTAGATACAACATGCCCGAGTAAGCATGGCATCTAAAAACCTTGCAATGGAAACTATGTTTCCATATAATACATACATTAGCCGAGGAGATCAGCCATGAAACTACTTCACACCAGCCCAATCGAAATCACCGAAATCACCACCGATGGCCGTTTTGGCGAGTTTCTCTTCTTCGCTGATGAAGCTTATGTAATGACTGCTGGCAACCATCTGACCTACAGCATTGAAATTGACGATGATGCCGTCATCGAAGCTGGCCAGCTGTTCTATCACGACGATGCTGAGAAGCTGGCAGGTCTGGTAACCGAACTGGCTGAAAAGCTGTGCATTGATGAAGGCGATGCCGAAGCTCTGATCGATGAAAGCAAGAGCATCTACGACATGGATCTCGACATCGAGCCGGAAGACATGGCCGATGCCAGCTGGGACGTTCAGGTATTCACCGCTCGCGCCGCTCAAATCCTTGGCTTCCGTGCTGTCGAAGTTGAAGACGAGCAGGGTGCAGCCTTCATGGTCAGTATGATGGGTCGCGAATCAGAGCTGGTGAAAGCATGATCGACGCCGAAAAGTTTTACAGACCCGAGCAAGCTGCAGAGCTGATCAATAAAGCCCTGGAAGTTTGCAAGACAAAACCTGAGCTGGCGCGGCGTCTTGGCATGACCCGCCAGTACATTAACGCCATCCTGCGCGCCGACAAAAAGATGAGCTATGGAATGCAAGTCATGCTTGAGCAATTAGCCAGCGAAAGCTCTGCGGCGGGCAGGGCTTCCAGTGACACCTAAACCTGCGCCAACGCCAAAAGCTCGGCGCGCGCAAACCGAGCCGCGTCTTTAACCGCCATTCCGTTCTTGAAGATCGCATCGGCCCGCTGCTTGTTCGGCACCAGATGCTTCACCCCTTGCTTATCGGTCTCCACTACCGCGGGCACTATATCCCCCATCACCGAGAGCGATCCCATTTGCAGCATGCGCGAGTACATGGGCAGGTGCCGGGCGATGAAATCGTACCCTTTCGCCCAGGGCGCCGCTTGCTGGGTTGGCATCGGGTGGAGCTTCGCCGCGCGGATCAGCACCGCCAGCCGGGCGCGCGGGCGCAGGCGAGCCGACTCGAGCCACGCCCTTGCGAACTCGTGCGCAGCGCTCACCCTGCTACCCCGCTCATACGCGATCGCCAGCGGCTCGGCCGCCGCGGTGCCGCCCCCTGGCTGCTGCCCCAGAGTGGCCGTAGGGCTGAATGGCTGGAAACCCTCGTTCTCGTGCATGTGCCACGTGACCCGCTCGGCCTCCATATCCAGCACCCTGTCGACAAAGGCGCGGGTAGCCTCCGGGTCGTGGTCGGGGTGTGTCGCGCGCGCCAGCTCGCGCAGCCGCTGAATGCCCATGTTCCGGTAATCGCGCATTGCGCCCCCTGTGTTCAGTTGTAGTGCCGCGCTCATTCGCCCTTTCTCCACTCGGTGCCGCTCTGCATTGTTCGCACCGGATCGTCGCAAAACTCAACATCCGTTGGCTCCCACTCGGCGTACTCTCTCAGCACGGCCTTGGCCTCCTCCAGTCCCACCGCCAGCGCCGCGCAGTAGCCGCGGTTCTCGGCCAGCGTCAGCCAATCACGTTGGCTCGGCGCCAGCGGCGCGGTGTGGGGCGGCGAGGCTTTGAATTCCAGATAGAGGCCAAACCAGCAGCCCCGGGCCTCCATCACCACTAGATCGATCACACCGCTCTTCACGCCCTGGCGCTTCATCGCGGCTCCCGTGGCTTTAGAGCGCTGTCCACCGTTGGGCACGTGATAGGTGACGTCGTACAGCTGGCCCACTGCGGTGCCGCGCTGGCGCTCGCCGAGTAACCAGCGGATCAGCACGGCCTGCTCTTGCCCCTCCCAATCGACCGGGCGCTTCCGAGGCGCAGTGCCGGCGCCAGCCGGGCCCAGTACGCGGCGGGGCTTGCGTGTTGTCGTCATGCCCTTCCCCCTGCCACCCGTTCATTCATCCGCTGTTGCCGCTCCCAGCGCTGGTAGTCCGACACGATCCTGTCGAGCATCGCCCGCGCCTCATCGTTGTGATCCAGCTCGGCACGGCTCTCGATACCGCACGCCCGGCGCAGCGCGCGGGTGGCGCCGGCGGCCTTGTGGGTGCCATCCGGAAACTCGCGGTACTCGAGCGCGTTTTTCGCGCGCCAGCGGTGGTCGAGGTAGAGCCAGAATCGCGGGTTCTGGCACAGCATGGCGGCGCGGCGCGCCTGGGGGCCACCCTTTGGCTGATCGGTCATGCCCGAGCCCTCCCGCGTTGCGCTTTCCGGAGACACGATTTGCATGCCGGCAGCGGCAGCCCGGTACCGGGCTCGCGATACTCGGCGGCGGGTTTGCGGTACTGGCACTGCGAGCACCGGGCGCGCAGATAGGATTGATGCGTCATGCGGCACCTCCTACCGCCCGCTCAATGGCAGCCCGCCCCTGCTTAGTAAGCGCCAGCACCTGACGTGCCGGGCGGTCGGCGCTCATGCCGACTACCTCGATGTAACCCAGGTCGATCAACTCGCGGCAGCGTCCGCAGATGCTCGCCAGCGGCAGAACGGTACGCGCCTCAAGCTGCTGGCGCGTTCCCGGGCCATCCGCCTCGAGGTTGGTCATTACGATCGTGCGGCTGGCGTTCAAGCGCCCGCTACGTCTGTGCTCACTGAACGCGGCCTGTTTCACTTCGTTGCCGCTGGGTTGGAATGCGGTGTTCATGGCTTGAGGCCTCCTTACTCACACAGACCGTACACGGATGAGCACGCAGGCCCCTCCGACGACGCGATCAGATCAAATTGACGTCCGCCACGACTGGTACGTGACCAGTCGACAACGGAATGGATGCCATGACGCTTGAGCGACACGTCGGTGGCGCCACGAGCCGGCCAGAATGTAGCTACGCCCCGTTTGCTCGCCGCGCTTACGATCCGCTCCCACTCGGCGACGCGCTCAATGACCTCCGGGTAGCGGCTGGCGATCTCGGCGAACTCCCCCTTGCGAGCATTGATGCACGGCATGCAGCCCACGCGGCTCATGCCCTGGCTGTACAGCGCGTTGGGCTCGATGCGGTGCTTGTGGTGCATGGCAAACACCTCGGCGACGCTCCACTCGAGAATGGGCCGGTAGGCAATGATGCCCAGGTCGAGCAGCTCGGAATGCGGCAGGCGTTGGCGGGCGGGCGACTCCTCCTTGCGAACGCCTTGCCAACTGATGACGCGGTGGCCGGCGCGCAGCAGTGGCATTTCAACCTGCTGCTGGATGGGCAGGCTCTTGAGCTCGCCCGTACAGAATTTCGCTTTGGTACTGGGAAAGCGCCCCTTGAGCATGGCCAGGTCGAGAAACGGAATGCCGGTGGTGTGCTGTAGCGCCGCCATGCCGCGTTCTTTCAGATCGTCCGGCCAGTGATCGGCGATGTACTGGCGCTTGCGAGCAAAGTCGGCAGTAAAGTCGGCCTGAACCCGCTGGATCTCCAAGCCCAGGGCCTGCTCGAGGTAGGCGATGTACTCATACGTTTTCGGGTGCTCGTGCCCCGTGTCGGCTAATACCGGCACGAGGTTGGGCGTGCCGCGCTCCAGCGCCAGCAGTAGCATGGCAGTGGAGTCCTTGCCGCCGCTGATGCTGATCACGTTTTGAAAGGCCATTTTTATCGGCTCCCCAGGGCGGCGCGTATCATGCGCAGCCCCTGTGTTGAATTCATGCGATCGGGCATGCCGGCATCGGCCGCGGCGCGCGCGGCAGCTTCACGGCTGGCGCGCTCGGCTCGCTCGGCGCGGGTCATGGTGCTGTCATGACCGATCAGGCCCCGGGCGCTCAGCTGCTCGCCGGCCATGACGCGGTTGACCAAGGCGGCGTACTCGCGGCGGAACTGGCGCTCGAGGCGCCCAGCGCGGGTCTCGCCGCCGCCGTGGGTCAGCTCCCACCAGCCCACTGCCGCGCCGGCCATGCGCACCGCTTCGTGCGACCACTGGTGCTGGCCGGGCTGGTGGGCGTGAGCGCACACCTCGCGCCAGGCCTCTGCCTCGGGCAGCAAGCCCATGTCCTCGGCGCGGGGCTGGCACAGGGCTGCGAACTCGGCGGGCATCGGCGGCCATGCGGTATCACCCTGGCGGGCGGCGTCCTGTACCCGCTGGCGCACCCTCCGCAGGCCGACGGCCAGCTGTGCCGGCGCCAGCGCCTGGAGCTCGGCCCACCAAGCGCCGGTCTGGTCATACGGGCCCCAGTCGCTGGTAAACCGGGCACCGAACAGCTCGCCCATCACGTTGAACAGCTCGTCGATGTCACCAGCCGCCACCGTGGGCGCGGTATTCGCCGTCGAGCGTTTGGCCTGTGCCGGGTTCTGGCGCTCGGCCTTCGGCGCGTGCCCGGGCTTCCTGAGCTGTGAGACGGCGTTTGGGAGTACGGTCGCGGCGGTTTTCATGAGCGTTGCCTCCGGTGGTAGTCGGGGTGGTATGCTGCTGGGCTTGCTGGCGCTTGGCATTTTCGGCGACCCAGCGCGCAAAGCGGCGGGTCCAATCGGCATGGGTCATCGTGCGGGCGGGCTGGGCGGTGAAATGCTCGCGGAAGTCGGTTAAGGCGTCGTACACGTTGGCGTCCGGGGCCAGCCCGCGCTGGTAGCATGCAATCCAGTAGGTTTCCTGATCAGGCTCCCAATTGAACGTCATCGCGGTTTTGCGTGGCGAGTCGATGGGGTCGGCAACGGGTTCGCCGTCGTCGGCCTGGGCGGCGGCGCGTTCGAACACGCTGGACGCTTCCGGCGCGCTCGCGTCAGAGAGAGAGGGGGTTGTGATCTTGGTATCTTGATTCGTCGGAGATTTTTCCGACCCTTCGCGGATATTTTTCCGACCCTCGGATATTTTTCCGTGCTGGGTCGGATTTTTTTCCGACCCTTCGGCGCCCGGTTGTGGGGTCGGATTTTTTTCCGACCCTTGCGCCTTGTTCCAGCTCTTCGCCTTGCTTGTCAGGCGCATGTAGGTCTTGTTGTCGGTGCTGGTCATGTCGATCAAACCGGCGTCGCGCAGCTGCTTCATGAGCCGGTAAGCCGTATCGGGCTTGTCGGTCAAAAGCGGCAACTCCTGAATGATTTTGCCTTTGCCTATGTTGAACCACACCGCCCCGTCGATCTGGCGGGAATCGGCCCACGAGGGCACCTGGTACAGGAACGCGAACAGCATGGCCTGCTGGGCATTCAGGCCCCAGGCGAGTGCCTTGGATTGGTTGATGGTGACGAGGTATTGCATCAAGCGCCCCCGGCGAACATATCCGCCTGCTGGCACTCAGCCGCAACTCGCGATGATAGCCAGATCGACTCGGTGCGAAACACGGTTCTACCTCGTCCGGACGCTGGAACTTCACTACAGACCTGGGTCCAGTTACACAGGTGATCGCGGTACAGATCGCAGTCATATCCACTCACGATGACGAAGCCGCGCAGCCGCTTGATTGCCTCGAGAAACATCTCGTGATCGGCGTCACTCATTTCATGCCGGTAGCAACCGCCATCCGCTCCCAGAGCTCGGGTGCCATGGACGTAGGGCGGATCCACGTAATGCATGACCCGGGCACCATCGCGATCCCGCATCACATCCACGGCGGGCCTGTTCTCGATCACCACTCCAGACAAACGCTCACCGAACGCTGCCAGATTGTCAGGGAAGCGAGCCCAGTAATTGGCGGGGTTGACGCCGCGTCCACTAGAGCCAGAAAAGCCTCGGAAGCCGGTGCGCCCCTTCGTGGCGGCCCCGCTACCAAAGCCCGAGAAGGCTCTGAACACCGTGCGACGTGCCTGCTCAACGGGGTCATCCGACGTTTGATAGGAAAGCTCGAACTCGGCACGGGCATACGGGGTAAGCGCCAGCAGAGAAGCCAGTCGCTCGCGCTTCACATCGTCTTGCAGTACGCGGAAGACGTTGACGATCTCCCCATCCATGTCGTTGTAGACCTCGTACGGGCTGCGAGGCTTGCGCATCAATACACTGGCGCTGCCACCGAAGGGCTCGACGTACGTGTCGTAGGATGAGGCGTTGGGAAAGTGCGCCAGCAGCCAGTCAGCCATTTTCCACTTGCCGCCGTGGTAGCGCAGAACGGGAGGCAGCTTGCTCATACCCTCACCTCACAAATACCTGTATACAAAATCACGGTTGCGGTACCGATGAATCAGCCGCGCCGGTAGCGGTAGACTGTTTGTGATCGGACGGCGAGAACACGCCTGGCAGCAGATCGGCAGCCTTAACGCGACCGAACGTCTTTTGCTCGATGAGAACAGCAAAGCGTGGCGGCAAAGGCCGTTTGCCCCGGCAGACCTGAGAAAGAAACTGAGGAGTCATACCGATCGCATCACACAGCGTGGCGCGAGACCCTCCAAAGTGTTCGATGGCTTTTTCGATCATAAGAGAACCTAAAGCGTAGCTTTACTAATTGATCAAGCATAGCTTGCTTTAAGCGCATTGCCTACCCCTGTCAAAATTAAAGCAGTGCTTAACTTATAAAGGGCGTGGTATGGACATCGAATTGTTCAAGGATCGGATACGACAGGCGATCATGCTCGCCAAGAAGGAGGGCCACACCCAGGCGGCGATAGGCGAGGAAGCCGGCGTGACGCCTCAGGCGGTCGGGCAATGGCCACGAAGCGGCAAGATCACCAATGACAATCTGGCAGTCCTGGCGCGGCTATCGAAAACGCCCATCGAGTGGTTTTACAACGAGAGTTTTTCACGCGAAGCCGTGGCGCCACAGGAAGCGCATGGCAAAGAAATCGGCCCCGCGCCCGCCATCACGGGCCTTTGCCCAGAGATCAGCTGGGTGCAGGCAGGGCATTGGGCGGAGGTATGCGACATCAATCATGATCCCGAAACAACAAACTGGTTTCCCCGGCCCCCGGGCGCCAGCCCGCAAACGTTCGTCTTGAAGGTCGTAGGCGAGAGCATGCTGCCCGACTACCCGCCCGGTCGATTCATCTTCGTTGACCCGGAAAAAATCGCTGCCAGCAATGACGATGTGATCGCCGTCATGACGGAGACCAACGAAGCCACGTTTAAAAGGCTCATCGAAGAGCCAGGTAGCCCGCGCATGCTCAAGGCCTTGAACCCTGCTTGGAAAAACCCCTACCTCGAGATCAATGGCAGTTGCAACATCATAGGCGTGGTCATTGCCGACATGCGGATGCGCCACCGCTAACGCTGCTGATCGCCACTCCCGCATAAAGCCCGCCACTGTGCGGGTTTTTTCTTGCACGCTTTATCTCTGCTTTATTTTTTGTAAAGCTGAGCTTGACTCAAAATGAAAGCATTGCTTTACTTGGCATAAAGCAAACAGGGATAAGCATCATGCACACCATCGAACCCCAAGAATTCGAATGCCAGGGCTTCACTTGCCGCTTCGGGCCTCGCAATAGCCAATGGCCGAGCCGCGTACAAGCGCAGGTGATCGCCTGTATCGCCGCCGGGCTCACGCATAAAGAGATCGCCAAGCTGCGCGGTTGCTCACCGCGCACCGTCAGCGCCACCGCGTCCGCACTGCTCTACTACCTGAACGCTCACCGGGCGGCGGCCGCCGTCGCCGAGGCCATGCGCCGCGGCTGGATCGCCCCGCTACTGCTGGCGCTGATGATCACCGCCATCACCCCGGACGCGCCGGCCCTGCGCCACCGTCAGCCGATGCGCACCCGCACACCGCACAGCCTCACCCGCCTGGTTTCCAGCAGCCGGGGCGCGGGGAGCGCGTCCGCATGAGCGCCGTCGACAAGACCATCAGCCAGCTCGCCGGCAACCGCTTGGGCGACATCACGCGCATGGTTGCCGAGACGAACACCGGCGCGTTGGCGCGAATGGATCTGCGCATTCAGTCCACTGAGCTCCAGCTCGAGATAGACCGGGGGCGACGCCGCATGGTGCTGCACGCATTCATTGCCGGCTCTGATCGCGACACGCTCAACGAGCTGGAGGCGCTGATCACCGACGCCGCCGATTTCATCGGCACAACGCCCGCCGCCCTGGGAATCCATCTCACTCTGGGAGTTCAGCCATGACCCCGAAAAAACGACGCACCCTGCTGGGCGGCACCGCCCTGGCCGCCCTGCTGGCCCTGGGCCAGATCACCCAGCACGACGCCGAGCGCCAGCACGACTGGCTGGTGGCGTACTGCACCGATGCCGCCGTATGGCAAGCCGAGGAGCGCCGCGGCGTGCCGCTCAACCAGCGCACCGGCGCGCCGGACTACCGGGGCATCGCCGCCGAGTCCTGCCCCGGTATGCGCCCCGCCGGGCCCGCGCTCGATGCCGATCGGCAGGCGCCGGCGCGGATTGCGATGCCGGATACCGCCGGCGCGCCTTTCCAACTCGTTCAGTTCTGAGGTGATCGCCATGACTTTCCGCGTATTCGGCATGACCGAGAGCAAAGCCCGCCAACTGGCAAGGGCTACCCCCCCCCGCCCGCAAGAGGACCTCAAGGTCTACGAGGAGCGCGTTTGCCAGAAATTCGACGCACTTATGGAAGGGAAGCGCGTGGTTCCGGTGAGCGCATCGTTCGACGCGCCGCAGTTCGCCAGGCAGTTCATCGATATGGCGCGCCGCTCAGGGCGTCATCGCAACCTGATGATCAAGTACCCGCAGGAGATCGACGTCGTGAAGCGCGGCAAGCCTGCAAAGAAGACCGTATGGCTGGAGTACACGCAGTGATCGACGAAGCCGCTTTCGACCGAATCTTCAAACAGCCCACGCCCGCCCAGGGCGATAACCAGAAAGGTGAGACCAAATGAGCAACCAAACCCTGGAGCAGCTACTTCACGCCCGTATCTCTGAGTTCACTGCCAGCGAGCGCCCGAAAGAGATCATCGACCAGCACGTGGAAAAGATGTTCGCCAGCGTGATCGAAGATGCCTTTCGCAGCTATGGCGACATGGGCAAAGCCGTGAAAGAAGCCATTCAAGCGGCCATGCCTGGCAACGTCAGCAGCATGGTAGAGCTGACTCGCTACAACAGCCTCATTGCCAACGCTATGAAAGAGAAGTGGGAGCAGTCAGGCGTGGCCAGCGACATGGTGCGCCGTGCCCATGAGGCCATTGACGAAGCCGTCAGCGAATTGGAAGTGCCCGAGTTTGTGAGCCTGAGAAAATTGCTGGCATCGTTCGTTGAGGAGCATGCCGAACAGGCCATGGAAAACCAGTGGGATGCACCGCGAATTGAAATTGAGGAGTCCGACAGCTTAGACGGTCACTACCACATTTACTTTGATAAAGACCCCTCCGAACCCAGCTACAGCACGCGAAGTGTTTACCGCCTAGACAACATGCTGGCCGTTAGAGCGCGTGGAATCGATAAGCACGATGACCATGACACCGGCGAGGTCTACGCCGCCCAAATCGACGGCAGCATCATGGGCAAAAAGATGGGTGTTTGGCGCAATGACTGGCAAAAGCAAATGGTCGCTCTCTACTACGGCGGCGCAAAGCTGGTCATCGACTGCGATGCAGACGACTTCTGCTACCCACACAACTACTAAGGCGGCCCATCATGTGGTTCAAACACCTACAACTCTACCGCCTGCACGGCATGCAGCTACTCAGCCCCGAGCAAACCGCCCTGGCAATGGCTGAGCACGCCGCCAAGCCATTGGGCAATGCCGACGCCCGCCGCATGGGCTGGACGCCCCCCGCTAGCCGCCTGGGCGGTGGCCAGTTGCTGCACACCCTGCAAAACGATGGGCACCGCCTTATCAGCGCCCTACGTCAGGAGCGTCTGCTGCCCGCCTCGGTTATCAAGGAGGAAGTGGAAGAGCGCGTTGCCGAGATCGAAGTAACCGAAGGCCGCAAGGTCACGTGCAAGGAAAAGAGCGCGCTCAAAGAACAGGTAATCGAAGAGCTACTGCTCCGCGCCTTCGTGCGCAGCCAGAAAATAGACCTGTGGTGGGACACCAAGCGCCAGCTGATCGGCGTCAACACGTCGAGCCGCGCCCGCGCCGAGGAAACGCTCGATCTGCTGCGCGAAACCCTGGGCTCGTTGAAAGTCACGCCGTTGACCACGCAAACGCTACCGGTGCGTGCCATGACCACCTGGCTTGGCGACGCGGCCACCCGCCCCGCCGACATGCAGCTGGGTGACCAGGTGGAGCTCAAGACCAAGGGTGACGACGGCGTGGTGCGCGGGCGCCAGCTCGACCTCGACAGTGACGAGGTGCAGCAGCACCTCGAGCACGGACGGCAAGCCACCCAGCTCGCCCTGGGCATCGAGGGCCAGCTCTCGTTCGTGCTCCACGACGATCTGGCAATCAAGTCGCTGCGCTTCGGCGATGCGCTGATCGAGGAAGCCGATTTCGCCGATGATGGGGACGACGCCCTTGCACGGCTCGAGACCGACTTCGTGCTGATGGCCGGGTGCTTGCGCGCCAGTGTCGAGCGGGTTGTCGAGTGGCTGGGTGGTGAGGCTCAGCGCCAGCAGGGCAACCCGGAGGGCAGTAGCGATGCGTAAACCAGCCTACCGCCACAACGGCATCTACATCGACGATCCTGTTACGGGTGTGAAAACGTCGCTCAGCGCCATGGCAAAAAGGCACGGCGTCAGCCCCTACATGGTCACCAAACGCTATCACGCCGGCGTGCGGGGCGCGGCGCTGATCGAGCCCTACAACCCAGCCCAGCTTTTCGAAGAGCACCTGGCGCGGCAGCGCGCCGAGGCGGAAAAGCGCGAGCGCATTTTCTGGACGAACACTTGGGGACTGGCGTGTCCGATGTCGCGCCTGGGTGATGTGTTGAACCGTGGGGAGGGCGCGCAATGAGCAATGCTCCTCACTGGCGTACCCAGTACGCACTCGATTACGACGGTGAGATCAACGTCGATCTGTTCGCCGGCGGCGGCGGGGCCAGCACTGGCCTTGAAATGGGCCTGAAACGCCCGGTGCACATCGCTATCAACCACGACGCCGACGCGATTAGCATGCACATGGCCAACCACCCGGGCGCAGAGCACTACCAGTGCGACGTTTTCGAAGTTGATCCGCTCACCGCTACGCGCGGCCGCCCGGTGGGTCATTTGCACATGAGCCCCGACTGCACCCATCACAGCCAAGCCGCTGGCGGCCAGCCTCGCAAGCGCGCCATCCGCTCACTCGCCTGGGTCGGGCACAAGTGGGCGGGCAAGACGCGCCCGCGCGTCCTCTCGCTCGAGAACGTCAAGCAGATGATGCAGTGGGGCCCACTCGTTGCCAAGCGCTGCAAAGCCACCGGCCGTGTCATAAAGTTGGACGGCACCGTCGCCGCACCTGGTGAACGAACGCCGGTCAACGAACAGTTTCTGGTGCCGTGCAAGAAGCGCCGCAGCCAGAACTGGAGGCACTTCATCAAGGGGCTACGCGCCATGGGTTACGCCGTCGAGTGGCAAACCCTGGCCGCCTGCGACTTCGGCGCCCCGACTACACGCGACCGCCTCTACCTTTACGCCCGGCGCGATGATCTCCCAATCGTATGGCCACAAGCCACCCACGCCCGCAAGCCTGCCAAGGGGCAACAGCGCTACGCGCCGGCGGCGAGCTGCATCGACTGGTCGGATCTCGGCAAGAGCATTTTCGAGCGCCCCCGCCCACTGGCCGAGAACACGCTGAAGCGGATCGCCAAGGGTATCGACAAGTTCGTGCTCAATGCGGCCGAGCCGTTCATCGTGCCCGTGACCCACCAAGGCGGCCCTGGGCGCGTGCATTCGATTCAAGAGCCGCTTCGTACCGTAACAGCCGCTCATCGCGGTGAGCTCGCCGTTGGCTCGCCCTGCCTCGTTCAGCTCGCCCACGGCCAGGGAAAGCCGGGCGGCGTTCAGCGCTGGGGCATTGGCAGTCGCGATATTGAAGAGCCCATGAACACCGTCACAGGCAGCGGCGGCATGGCAGTGGCCACCGCGTTCATGGCCCAAATGAATGGCGGATTCTATGAAGGCGCTGGCCGCGCCATCGATGAGCCGCTCAGCACGATTACCGGGCGCGGCACCCAGCAGCAAATCGTCACCGCCCACCTGATGGTGCAGCGGCGCAACCAGCACGGCGCCTCGATCGCAGAGCCGCTGCAAACGATCACCGCCGGCGCGAACCATCACGGGCTGGTGAACTGCACCCTATCGCCCCAGGTAGAAGAAGGCGCACTACGCGTCGCCGCGTTCCTGATGCGCTACCACAGCACCGGCGGCCAATGGGCAGACCTCAATGATCCGATGACGACGATCACTACCAAGGACCGCCTGGCCCTGGTCACCGTCTACATCAAGGGCACGCCCTACGTCATCGTCGATATTTGCCTGCGCATGCTCAAGCCGCGCGAACTCTACCGCGCTCAGGGATTCCCTGAAACCTACATCATCGATCACGGCCACGACGGGCGCCGATTCACGATCACCGCCCAGACTCGCATGTGCGGAAACTCGGTAAGCCCATTGCCGATGGCGGCACTGGCTCGGGCCAATGATCACCAACTGCCAGCAGCACTGGCAATGGGGGCAGCATGAGCCGCTACGCAGAAAACACCAGCGTCTCGAGCGAGCGCAGCCGCGCCGAGATCGAGCAGACCGTCTCCCGCTACGGCGCCAGCGGCTTCATGTACGGCTGGGACGGTGCCACCGCGGTGATGGCGTTCCAGATGCACGGGCGCCGCGTGCGCTTCGATCTGGCGATGCCCGACCGCGCCAGTCGCGAGTTCACGCAAACCGAAACCGGGCGCGATCGGGCGCCAGCCCAAGCGGCCAAGGCGTGGGAACAGGCGTGCCGCCAACGGTGGCGCGCCCTCGCCCTCGTCATCAAGGCGAAGCTCGAGGCCGTCGAGTCCGGTATCACTGAGTTCGAGGAAGAATTCCTGGCCCATATCGTGCTGCCCCACGGCGGCACCGTCGGCGGCTGGATGCTGCCGCAAGTCAAAAGCGCGTATGAGACCGGCGATATGCCGCCGTTACTGCCTGCCCCGGGGGATCAATGACACAGCCCACCCACACCCACCGCGATCACGGCGGCAAATACGCCGAGATCGCCCAGTACCAGGGCGCCGGCGCTTTAGAGGGCCAGTGGCTAGTGGTCTACGAGGATCTCGATAAGGGCGTCCAGAGCGCCACAACCCAAGACGACTGGCGCCAGCAGTGGCGCCCACTCGAGCGCGACGACTGCCCGTTGTGCCTGGGCGCTGGCACCGACCCGATAAAGGGTGATAAGAGCAAACCCTGTGGCCACTGCTACGGGCTGGGGAAAGTCCGCGCCGACGGCAAGCCCCTCAGCGACCTATGGGGTGTTGCTGACATCGCCACCGGCATCATCCAGCGCCAGCGCGTCGAGCTCGAGCAGCTGCGCGCGATCGCCGACTACCCGGGCGTGCGGGAGCTGGTAGAACGTGAGCGCCAGCAGCGCATCGACGCGAGTATCACGCTGCAGGAGCAGGAATGGCGCGGCGGAAAGGGTCACAGCCATGGCGGCCAGAGATATACGGGAGACTGAGGATGAAAACTGGAAAACTGATGGAGCTGGAGCAGTGGAGTCGCGCTCGATTCGAAGGGCGGCCGCCCTCACCCACTACGGTGCGGCGGTGGTGCCGGGAAGGCCATGTACCCGCTAAGAAAATCGGCGGGACCTGGTTTATCGACCTGGACGCCGAACGGCGCCAGACCGGCAACGAACTCGCCGACAGTGTACTAGGAGCCTGACATGGCACCACGCCCGCGCAAGCGAAAAAATAAGGGCCTCGAGCCCAACTTGTACGAGAACCGCGGGTATTACACCTACCGGCGGCCCGATACGGGTACGCGGCATGGCATGGGAAGAGACCGTGCAAAGGCGCAGGATGCCGCCCGGGTGCTCAATGCGAGGCTTGGAGTAGGTGGGGACCTGGTCGCCGAGGTGATGGGCGAAAGCGGAGTAACGCTAAAAGACGCGGTGCATGCCTGGCTGGCGGAATGGGTCGAGCCAAGCAAGTTGGGTGAGTGGACGAAGAAGGCAAAGCGCGGGCGTGGAAACCGCATCATCGCTGATGCCGGGAACGTGCTGCTCGAGCATGTTACGACTCGCTGGTGTGCCGAATACCTCGACGAGAACCACCACAACACGGCGTACGTTCAATACCGCGCGGTGCTCTCCCAGATATTCCAGTTTGCGCAGACGAAAGGCTGGGCAACCGTGGACCCTGTAACGCCTACACGAAAGGACAACTTCTACGAGAAGCAGCGCCAGCGGCTCACCGTCGAGCAATTTCGCGCTATCCATGCAGCCGCACCACCCTGGTTCCAAATCGCGATGGAACTCTCGCTCGTATGCCTGCTCGGTCGCGCGGAGGTAGTGGCTGCAAAATACGATGATGCCCACGATGGGCGACTGCACTACATCCGCCAGAAGACCAAAGAGCGCAGTAAGACGGCCTACGTTGCCATCGGCATGACCGACACCATGGAAGACATCATCAAGCGGTCACGCCAGATCGAACCGGTGTCGCCTCATATCGTGCATCGCAGGCCAAGCCGTATGCCCAAACGCAGGCCAGGGCGGCATTGGTCGCAAGTGACACCTGACTACCTGTCGCGAACGTTCAATGAGCTCGCCCAGGGCGTTCCCACCATCCGCTCGATGCCAGAAGAACAGCGACCCACATATCACGAGATACGCGCTTTGGGATCTCGATTACTCGAGCTGAAAGGGGTCAGTGAGGAGGAGATTCAGGTATTGATGGGGCACTCAGATGTGAGCACCACCCAGGTATATCTGGACAAGCACGACACACGCTGGCAGCTCGCCCAAGGCAACCCGTTCAACATGGAGACGCTGCTCAAGGCAATGAAGCAAAAGGCATGATTTTTACGGCCCGGTGCAACGTTTTACCAATATATTCAGAAAGTTTTACGACACCAACGAAAACCGCCGCTCGGCATGATCCGTAAGCGGCGGTTTTCGTTATGATTCTTTTGGTCGGAGTGACAGGATTCGAACCTGCGACCTTTGCAACCCCATTGCAACGCGCTACCAAGCTGCGCCACACTCCGATGCCCGTTGGCTTATCGCCTCAGAACGGAGCGTATACTAGCGTTAAACGGTGCAAATGAAAAGACCTTTTTAGGCTTTCTTATCAAATGCTTGGCAATCGCATTATTACACGCTCACGAGCAGCGCCTTCATCTCATCGAAAACACCGGGCGCGGTGATCAGTAGCTGCTGCGGGTACAGGTCTTCGGAAAATCCCGGCGGCACGTCTACCAGCCTCCCTACCGTCGCCCCCGCTTCGCGGGCGATGACCCACCCGGCAGCAAAGTCCCAGGGCGAGACGGTTTCGACATAAGCATCGAGGCGCCCGCAGGCAATATCGCAGATATCCAGCGCCGCCGCGCCGTTGCGGCGGATGTCCTGGCAGTGAGTGAGAATGGCTTCCAAGCGAGGCATGAGTGTCTTGCGCGCGCTGCGATCATAGGGGAAACCGGTGCCCACGAGTGTCGTGGCCAGCGCGTCGGCGCCGCTCGGCGCAATGGCGCAACCGTTGCAGAAGGCGCCACCACCCTCCACCGCGGTGAAGGTCTCGTCAAGAAACGGCGCGTGCACTACGCCGACCTTGCCCACGCCGCGCTCAAGCCAGGCAATCGAGACCGCCACGTGGCGAAGCCCTTGGGCAAAGTTCACGGTGCCATCGATCGGATCGACCACCCATAGGGCCTCTTCCAGCCCCGTGGCCTGCTCCGGGCTCAGCTCCTCGCTCAGGCGCGCCTCGCCGGGGAAACAGCGCGCAAGCTCCTCGCTGATGAACGTATCCACCGCCACGTCGACATCCGTGACCAGCTCGATGCCCTGCTTCATGCGCCGGTCGAAACGCTGCTCCGCTCGAGCCTGAGTGATTATCCGCCCCGCCTCTCCGGCGATGCGCACCGCTTCATCAAGGCGCGCCTTCAAGGTAATCGCCATATGCTCTCCCGCGTTCAAGATTAAACGGTTCATGGTAAGCGCAGAAGATGGCGGTGTCATGACATCAACTAAATAGAGATTCGATTAAGTATAATTGAATTATATGATGCGGGGGGATGAGACCACCCCCTTTTTTAAATTTTATAAATTAAGCTTGTATCTGTAATAGATATAAAATTAGGCTAAAAAGCCGTATAACAGCTTTTTAGCCTATCGAATAACTGCTAAAAACAATTTATTCTTGGGTAGAAGCAGGATTATCAGCAGAAATTTGACCAGTAGCGCTTACATATACAGTTTGATTGCGATTTTGTGTAGTAACAGGGGTTGCACCAGTAGGCTCATTTGTTCCTCTAAACCTATCGTTAAGAGATGTAAAATCTGACTCTCCTACATCACAAGATTGAAATTCAAATTCAGGATTCTCAGCCTCACTAGCGCCTACAGCTGTCGTAGACATTGCTAAAGACCTATAGGAACTAAGTTCTGAAAGGCAAGCACTACGCTCTGAACGATCCAAATAATTCCCATACTGCGGTACAGCAATCGCCGCCAGTATACCGATGATCGCGATCACGATCAGAAGCTCGATCAGCGTAAAGCCAGCCTGATAGTAGCGGCGCACTTGCGAGGTGGTCGGTGTTTGCATGATGGGTTCCCTTGCGTGGAGTCGTGGGGGTGATCTAAAGGGGCTTAGCCCGTTATGAATTCACATTAGACCAGCTCTCATTCCTTGACAACTGGGGTTTATCAGCCGTTTTTCAGCGCTATTCAGGCTTTTTGATGACGCCGGAACATGCACTATAGTAGTTTTGATGGCAACTGCCCCTCGTTGCCGCCCCGACTACCAGGCGAAGTTTATGAGCCCTACCCCTTTCGACGAGCCGCATTACGACCGCGAGCTGACCGGCGTTGCCAGACGCCTGGTCGATCACGGCGCGCTGACCGAGGCACAGGCAGAAGTCGCCGATGACAGCGCCGCCGGGCTCGAGCTCTCGTTTCTCGAGCATGCGGTGGAGAGTGGCCTGGTGGCCTCGAAAGACGCCGTGCTCGCCGCCGCCTGGGAGTACGGCCTGCCGGTGGTCGACCTGGAGGCGGTCAGGCTCAAGGCGCTGCCACCGGCCAGCGACTACCCGGTCAAGCTGCTCACCAAGCTCAACGTGCTGCCGCTGGCGCGCCACGGTCACCGCCTGACCGTGGCGGTACCTTATCCTGCCACCCTTACGCAGCTCGACGAGCTGCAGTTCGCCACAAACTTGAGCGTCGAGGGCGTGCTGGCGCCGATCGACCAGATTCGCAGCAATCTGGCCCACTACGTGACGCAGAACGAGCGCAGCTTGCTCGACGAGCTGGACGGCGTGGATGACGCCGTGGCCGAGCTCAACATCGTGACCGAGGAAGACGAAGAGATCGACCTGGAGAGCAGCGCCGGCAGCAAGGACGACGCCCCGGTGGTCAAGTTCGTCAACAAGGTACTGCTCGACGCCATCAGCCGGGGCGCCTCGGACATTCACTTCGAGCCTTATGAGTCTCAGTATCGAGTGCGCTTTCGTATCGACGGCATGCTGATCGAGATCGCCAAGCCCCCATTCGCGATGCGCGACCGGATCGCGGCGCGCCTGAAGATCATGTCGCGGCTGGATATCTCCGAGCGCCGGCTGCCCCAGGATGGCGCGATCAAGCTGCAACTCTCGCGCACCCGATCGATCGACTTTCGTGTCAACTCGCTGCCCACGGTGTACGGCGAGAAGCTGGTACTGCGAATACTCGACCCCTCCTCGGTACGCCTGGGGATCGAGCAGCTCGGCTTCAGCCCCGAGCAGCAACGAGAGTACGAAACCGCGCTGACGCGCCCTCAAGGCATGATCCTGGTGACCGGCCCCACCGGTAGTGGCAAGACGGTGACGCTCTATACCGGCATCAACATGCTCAACGAGATCGAGCGCAATATCTGCACCGCCGAGGATCCGGTGGAGATCAAGGTGTCTGGCATCAACCAGGTCAACGTGCTGCCCAAGATCGGGCTCAACTTCGCCAGCGCCCTGCGGGCGTTCCTGCGTCAGGACCCGGACGTGGTGATGGTCGGCGAGATTCGTGACCTGGAAACCGCCGAGATCGCCGTCAAGGCCGCACAGACCGGCCACATGGTGCTCTCCACCGTGCATACCAACTCTGCGGCCCAGACGCTGACGCGCCTGGCCAACATGGGTGTTGCCACCTACAACATCGCAAGCTCGGTGACCCTGATCATCGCCCAGCGACTGGCGCGGCGGCTGTGCGCGCACTGCAAGACCCCGGCAGACATCCCCATGGCGGCGCTCAAGAAAGCCGGCTTCACCGCCGAGCAGCTCGAGGACGCCACTCTTTACCGGGCCGTGGGCTGCAAGCAGTGCACTCAAGGCTACAAGGGGCGCGTGGGCATCTACGAGGTGCTGCCGATCAGCGACGCCATGCGCAACCTGATCATGCGTGACGGCAACGCCATCGAGATCGACCAGCTCGCCCGCCGTGAAGGCCATTCGAGTCTCTATCAGAGCTGCCTCAACCGGGTGCTGGACGGCAGCACCAGCCTCGAGGAAGTCAACCGGATCAGCAAGGAGTAACCGCGGTGATGGCCAAAGCGAAAACGCGCACCAAACTCGCCCCTCTGCACCGCTGGAAATGGCAGGGCAAGGGCCCCCAGGAGCGGGTGATGAAGGGTGAGCTGATCGGCCGCACCCGGGAGGAGGTGGTCGAGCAGCTTGCCAAGCAGCGCATCAGCGCGATGCGCATCCAGAAACGCAGTAGCCTCAATGGACGCGGCAAGGTCAAGAGCGTCGACATCACGCTGTTCGCCCGCCAGATGGCCACCACGATGCGCGCCGGCATCCCGATACTCCAGGCGCTGCAAGCGATCTCGGAAAGCGTCAAGAAACCCGCCATGGTGGAGCTCACCCAGCAGATCATGCGCGACGTCTCCTCCGGTGACAGTCTCTCTCAGGCGATGGCCAAGCACCCGCGCCAGTTCGACCGTCTCTTCGTTAACCTGGTCGCCGCCGGTGAACAGGCCGGTGCCCTGGACGAGATGCTCGAACGGGTCGCCACCTACAAGGAGAAGGTCGCGTCTCTCAAGGCACGGGTGAAGAAGGCATTGTGGTACCCGGGGGCGGTCATGACCATCGGCGTCGGGGTGACGATGGTGCTGCTCGTGGTAGTGGTGCCCGAGTTCGAGAGCATGTTCCAGGGCTTCGGCGCCGAGCTTCCCATGTTGACCCAACTGACCGTGCGCTTCTCCGAGCTCGCCCAGGCTTTCTGGCTGCCGGCACTCGCGTTGATCGTGGGCGCCATCGTGCTGCTCAAGGCCGCCGCTCGGCGTTCTGAGAGCGTGGCCTTCAGCATCGACCAGTTCATGCTGCGCCTGCCAGTGCTGGGCGATATCCTGCACAAGTCCGCCGTGTCGCGCTTCACCCGTACGCTCGCCACCACCTTCAGCTCCGGCGTCCCCCTGCTTGAAGGGCTCGAGACGGCCTCTGGTGCTGCAGATAACCGCGTGTACATGAAGGCGATCGACGAGGTGCGCCAGGACGTGACCACCGGCCAGCAGCTGCACTTCGCCATGCGCCTCACCAACCGCTTCCCGCCGCTGGCGGTACAGATGGTGAACATCGGAGAAGAGGCCGGGTCCCTCGACGCCATGCTCAACCGGGTCGCGGACTATTACGAGGAAGAGGTCGAAAACAAGGTCGACACCCTCACCTCGTTGATGGAACCGGTTATAATCGTGGTCCTGGGTCTGCTGGTCGGGGGCGTGGTGGTCTCCATGTACCTGCCCATCTTCGAGATCGGTACGGCCCTCTAATTTTTCCCCACGCCTTTGGAGCACCATGGGTTTACCGCCAGTCATTCTTTATGCTTTCGTTTTCGTCGTCGGACTTTGCCTTGGCAGCTTCCTCAACGTGGTGATCACCCGCCTTCCGGTGATGCTGATGCGCCGCTGGCGAAGCGAGGCACTCGAAGCCCTCGAGATGCCCGCCGAGTCTGCCGCTCCTTTCAATCTTGCCACACCCGCCTCGCTCTGCCCGCACTGCGAAGCCCCCATTGCCTGGCACGACAACCTGCCGCTTCTGGGCTGGCTCAAGCGGCGCGGGCGCTGCGCGCAGTGCGATCAGCCCATCAGCATGCAGTATCCATTGGTGGAGCTCGCCGGCGGCCTGCTTGCGGTCGCGGTACTGGCGCTCTTTGGTATGGTGCCGCAGACGCTGTTCATCTATTCGGCGTGCCTGGTGCTGCTGGCTCTTTCAGTGATCGACTTTCGTACTTACCTGCTGCCGGATGCGTTGACGCTACCACTCTTATGGCTCGGCCTTGTCTATCAGCTCCTGTTTCAGCCCTACATGCTAGGTGATGCGGTGATCGGCGCCATGGCGGGCTATCTGAGCCTGTGGAGTTTCTACTGGCTGTTCAAGCTGGTCACCGGCAAGGAAGGCATGGGCTATGGCGACTTCAAGCTCCTGGCCGCGCTGGGCGCTTGGCTTGGCTGGACCTTTTTGCCGCTTCTGCTGGTGCTTTCGGCAGGGCTAGGCGCCACCGTCGGACTTGCCGCCCAGGCGTCTTCGCCCGCTCTGCGCGGCAAGCCGCTGCCCTTCGGCCCTTTTCTGGCGCTGGCTGGCTGGACATGCCTACTGGCCGGTGACGAGCTCTTCGCCCTGTACATGCGCCTCGGCGCCTGATCGAAACCACTGACTACTGGAATCACACTGATGATCGTTGGCTTGACAGGCGGTATCGGCTCGGGAAAATCCACCGTCGCGGTTGCCTTCGCAGCACTCGGGATACCCTACGTGGATGCCGACGATGTCGCTCGTGAAGTGGTCATGCCCGGCGAGCCGGCGCTCGACGAGATCCTTGCCCATTTCGGTGACGGCGTGCGCCTCGAAGATGGCACGCTGGATCGCGCAGCGCTGCGTGCTCGGATTTTTGACGCACCCGACGAGCGGCGCTGGCTCGAGTCCGTCACCCACCCCCGGATTCGCCAGCGCCTTGAAGAGCAGTTGGCAGAGCTCTGCACACGTGCGCCTTACGTACTGCTGGTGTCGCCACTGCTGTTCGAGTCGGGTCAGGATGCACTTGTCGCGCGCACGCTGGTGGTAGATGTTAGTATGCAGACACAGCGCGAGCGCACGCTGCGCCGCGACCGGGTCAGCGAAGCACAGGTCGATGCCATCTTGGCCGCCCAGCTCTCTCGGGAAGAGCGACTGGCACGTGCCGACGACGTGATCGACAACGAGGCCGATCCGGCCTTGCTCGCTTCCAAGGTCGACCTTCTCGACCAGCGCTACCGTTACCTGAGTTCCACCGCCTAGGAGTGTTATGTCACCGGCCAACGATTCACCGCTCGAAGTATCCTGCCCGCAGTGCACTAAACTAGTTTCATGGATACCGGACAGCGCCTACCGCCCTTTCTGCAGCAAACGTTGCCAGCTGCTGGATCTGGGCGCCTGGGCTGACGAAACACATCGCATCGGCGGCGAATCGGCCATGGATGAGGCCGATATCGAGACGCTGCTTGCCCAGGCCGACAAGGATGCCCCACTGAGCTGAGCCTTTCATGACCCGCTCCGAACCCACCGCTTATCGCCTTTACCACGAGCTCGACGCACGCTTCGATGCACTGCTCGAGGCCATTGATCAAGCCTCGACCCTCTACGAAGCCATTCGACCGCCGACCTGGCGGCTGGATGCCCTCGATGACATCGGCTGGTTTCGCGAGGCGCTGCTCGATATGTGGCACAAAGAGGGGCAGGATGGGCGCGAGACGCGCAACTACATCGGTGTGATCGCCGCCGATGAAGCGCTGCTCGAGGCAGTGGCGGAGGTCAATGTGGCCAAGAGTGCCATCAGTGAGCTGCTGGGACATATCAAGGCACTTTCACCCAGCGCCTTGAGCGAAGCCAAGGCGCGCTTGCCGGCGCGTCATCCCCGCGTAGGGGACGTGCTGCGCAAGACCGCCATGGCGAGACTTCATCTCAAGCAGTGCTGGCGCCACCTGCCCACCGCACCGGCACCGGTGGCCCGTGTACGCCTGGCTTGGTACACGAGCGGGCGCTCGATCAAGAAGCTGAGTGTTCAGCAGGCTGAAGCCAAGCTGCTGGCACTCGATACTGACGCCGCCCATGTTCGCATTCAATTGAAAAAGCTCGCGGGCCTTCCAAGTGACGAAACCCTGGCACAGGTACAGGCCCAGGCACCGCTGATGCGCGCCAACCTGTTCTTCGTCGAACCGCTGCTCGACGGCCATACCCGCCAGGCCATGAATATTGCCATGCCGCTGGTGGTGCCTGCGCAGGAGACGCGCTTGCCGCATATCAAGGCGCCTTCCATGCAGGCGCCCGCAACGCGCACACGCGCCAAGCGACGTGATGAAAAACTCGAGTCGGAACCTTTCCTGCCTAGCCTACGGATCTACCGCTACCGTTGAGAGTCACTATCACCGCGAGTCACTATCGGCGTGGTTTCGAGATCCCAGCGCCCATGATGTACGAGCAGTTCGACCAGCTCCTTCACGACCTTTGCACTGTAGCCATACTCCTTGCAAAGCGCTGTTAGGCGCTCACCAAAGAGCCGCTCGTGTTCCTGTGCCCGGCTCTCCTTCTCCTGCTCTTCCAGATCCGCGAGCGAACGCACGGGGGGGCCAGTAGGGATATCGAAATGATTGCCGGGCTCTTCGAGCTGCTTCAGCGCCTGAGCAAAAGCGTCGTCCAGTTCACGAAACTTGCGCAGCTTGTCGCGCTCGTCCAGCTGTTTGTGTGCCTTTTGATATTTCATCGACCTTACATTTACACCTTACTTAAGAAGAGAGCCAAGGATAGGTAGCGGTACACTCCCCACCAACGAACGGCGCTGGTCCATTCGAATACATGCTTGAGCAAGGAGTGACTTCACACGTTAAGCATAGTGCTATAGGTACGCGCCAGCGGTGTACTAACATCGAATTACCAAGCGAGAAAAGCCTTAACCAGAACCAGACCCTTCCCATAGTCAGGCTTCTCATAGCCAGGTGTCAGAGAGAGTGAACCGCCGGTGAAATCAGAGATGGCTGCTGGCACCCAGAGAAAGCGCTGACCTGACAATAATGAGTATAGACGCTATGCGAAGAACAGTACGACGGCGGTGATCGTCGTCTTGCTGCATTCGAATAAATGAAGCCCGTAATTAACCGATCTTTAATCGAATGCAAGCCTGACCGTGCCCTACTCATTGAACATCGATGAAGTGATGCGCATTGGATGAAAACGTTTACATAAAATCGAAGGCGCGAATCGCTTCAGGAAAAGGCATCTTGAATATAAAAATGCCGGTGCCCTGTTCAGGCTACCGGCACTATCCTTAACTATCCTGCTGCAGCCAGGACTCGACGGTTTCTTCACCGTACTCGTCCTTCCAGCTACGCAGGCCTTTATGATTGCCACCACGGGTTTCGATGACCTCACCGTTATGCGGGTTCTTGTAGACTTTCAAGCGGCGCTTGCGACGGCTGGAGGATGCGGCGGCTTTCGGAGCTGCGCTACGCTGTTCGCTGGAGGGTTCGAGGAGTGCCACGACATCGGCAGGGCGCTTGCCGAACTCGTTCATCAGCGCTTCGAGCTTGGACTTGAATTCCAGCTCACTCTTCAACCGCTGATCTCCTTCGAGACGCTGAAGATCTTCCTGAAGCTGCTTTAACTGCTGCTCTTTTTGAATATATTCGTTAAGAAGTGACATGGGGATTCCTTCAGAATAGAGATGAAACGAACCAGAGACACTGCATTATTGTATCGGTCTTCAAGTCGCCTTGAGGTGCTACCATTATTACTTTATTTACTCAAATTGACAATAGTCTAGTTGATCTCGAGCTATTTACTAATCGTTTTTTTTATATCTAGAGTTTAATATCTAAACTTTACTGTTGGCTGAAACCTTTCACTACCGATAGGTTTCATCGATACAAAAAAACGCCACCCGAAGGTGGCGTCCTTTAGCATGGAGTCGTGACGTTTAGTCTTGACCCATCTGCTGCTTGATCAGGTCACCGATCGTGGTAGCACCACCGGTTTCTGAATCCTGCTCGCGCAGTTTCTTCATGTTCTGACGCGTGTCGTCCTGCTCTTTCGCCTTGATCGACAGATTGATCTGACGGCTCTTGCGATCGACGTTGACGATGCGTGCTTCAACGCTGTCGCCTTCGCTGAGCACGTTACGCGCATCTTCGACACGGTCGGCGCTGATTTCAGACGCTTTCAGCACGGCGATGACGTCGGTTGCCAGTTCAACGTGAGCTTCCTTGGCGTCGACTTCGACGACGCGGCCAGTCACGATGCTGCCCTTGTCGTTGACAGAGAGGTATTCAGCGACAGGATCGGAATCCATCTGCTTGATACCCAGCGAGATGCGCTCGCGTTCCGGGTCGATCGACAGGATGACGGCTTCGGCTTCGTCGCCCTTCTTGAAGTGGCGAACCGCTTCTTCGCCAGTTTCCGTCCAGGAGATGTCGGACAGGTGAACCAGACCGTCGATGCCGCCTTCCAGGCCGATGAAGATACCGAAGTCGGTGATCGACTTGATAGTACCGGAAACGCGGTCGCCCTTGTTGTACTCGGCGTTGAAGGTTTCCCACGGGTTGGCGGTGCACTGCTTGATACCCAGGGAAATACGACGACGCTCTTCGTCAATGTCCAGAACCATGACTTCGACGTCGTCACCGACCTGCACGACCTTGGACGGGTGGATGTTCTTGTTGGTCCAGTCCATTTCGGAAACGTGAACCAGACCCTCGACACCCTCTTCCAGCTCCGCGAAGCAGCCGTAGTCGGTCAGATTGGTCACCACGGCCTGCACCTTGGTGCCTTCCGGGTAGCGTGCCTTGATGTTGACCCACGGATCTTCGCCCAGCTGCTTGAGGCCCAGCGATACGCGGTTGCGCTCGCGGTCGAACTTCAGCACCTTGACGTTGATCTCGTCGCCCACGGCCACGATCTCGGACGGATGCTTGATGCGCTTCCAGGCCATATCGGTGATGTGCAGCAGGCCATCGACGCCGCCGAGGTCAACGAAGGCGCCGTAGTCGGTCAGGTTCTTGACGATACCCTTGATCTGCTGGCCTTCCTGAAGAGTGGCGAGCAGCGCTTCACGCTCGGCGCTGTTCTCGGCTTCGAGTACGGCGCGGCGTGAGACGACGACGTTGTTGCGTTTCGGGTCGAGCTTGATGACCTTGAAGTCGAGCTCTTTGTTCTCCAGGTGCGCAGTGTCGCGAACCGGACGAACGTCGACCAGAGAACCCGGCAGGAAGGCACGGATGGAGTCGACGTCGACGGTGAAGCCGCCCTTGACCTTACCGTTGATCACGCCCTTGACGATCTCGTCTTTCTCGAAGGCCGCTTCCAGAATCTTCCAAGCTTCAGCACGCTTGGCTTTTTCGCGCGACAGACGGGTTTCGCCGAAGCCATCTTCGACGGCTTCGAGCGCCACGTGGACGTCGTCGCCGATCGCGATGTTGAGTTCGCCGTTTTCATCGCGGAACTGGGCCGCAGGGATTTGGCCTTCGGATTTCAGACCAGCATTGACGGTAACCCAGTCACCATCGATGTCGACAACTTGGGCCGCGACGATGGCGCCCGGCTCCATGTTGATGTCGTTAAGAGACTGTTCAAACAGTTCAGCAAAGCTTTCGCTCATGGTTTTCCTACGTGATCAACGTTGTTGAGGCATGACGCCTTCTCCGTACCACCAGCGAGTACGGGCCTATGTAACTCAGCTCTCGGGGGTGTTAGCGCTGGTTGGACCTGACCGGGCTCTCCGATATGAAGGATCATATGAACTGCCGCCCTGCCATGTCGTGACACCTTCCCAAAAACGCCGCAAGGGAGAGTCAGCGCCCGTCCGCAAGCCCTTTCTGGGCCAGCAGCTGGATCAACCGATCAACCACTTCCGGTATACTCAGGCGCGTGGTATCAAGCGTGATGGCATCATCTGCCGGCTTGAGCGGGGCCACGCTGCGCTGCGTGTCGCGTGCATCGCGTGCCTGAATCTCCTTCAAAAGACTCGAAAGACTAGCATCTACACCGGCGGCCTGCAACTGCTGGTACCGCCGTCGGGCACGCTCTTCGGCGCTGGCCGTCAAGAATATCTTCAGGGGTGCCTCGGGGAACACCACGGTGCCCATGTCGCGACCATCGGCCACCAGTCCCGGCGCCTTGCAGAAGTCGCGCTGGCGGTCGAGCAGACTCTGGCGCACCCCAGGAAGCGACGCCACCCTGGAGGCCCGCTCGCCGGCCTGTTCGGTGCGGATCAGGCGAGTCACGTCCTCACCTTCGAGCAGCGTGCGCGCGGCGCCCTGCTCGACGGGAAAGGCGATATCCAGGCGCGCCGCCAGCGCCTCGAGCGCGGCTTCGTCATCGAGCGCGACGCCGTGCTTGACCGCCGCCTGGGCGGTCAGCCGATAAAGCGCGCCGCTATCCAGCAGGTGCCAGCCCAACCGCTCGGCGATCAGGCCGCTGATGGTTCCCTTGCCGGCGCCGCCCGGGCCATCGATGGTGAGTACAGGAATCGACACCATTACGCCCGCGCCTCCTCGGCCGTCATGCCGATGCGTTCTAGAAGGCCCAGAAAGCCGGGGAAAGAGGTCGCTACGTTGGCGCAATCCTCGATCACGATCTCGCTGGAGGCCCTGAGCGCGGCGACGGCAAAGGCCATAGCGATGCGGTGATCGCCAAGACTGTCGACGGTGCCACCGGCGTAGCTGGGCGATTCGCCAGCGCCCGCGGTGCGCCCGACGATATCGATACCATCCTCGACCAGGGTATGCTCGACGCCCAGCACCGCGAGTCCGTCGGCCATCGCCTGGAGACGGTCGGACTCCTTGACCCGCAGTTCCTCGGCGCCGCGCAGGCGCGTGGTGCCCTCGGCATTGGCGGCAGCGATGAACAGTGCCGGGAACTCGTCGATCGCCAGCGGCACCTGCTCGACGGGGATGTCGATACCGGACAGCGGCGCGTAGCGAATGCGAATGTCCGCCACCGGCTCACCGCCGACCTCGCGCTCGTTCTCGAAGGCGAGATTCGCGCCCATCAGCGACAGGATGTTGATCACACCGATGCGCGTGGGGTTCATGCCGACGTGCTCAAGGGTAATGTCCGAGCCTGGGGTGATCGCCGCGGCGACCAGAAAGAACGTCGCCGAGGAGATGTCTGAAGGCACGTCGATCGGGCCTGCCGTGAGCGTATGGCCGCCCTCGAGCCAGCAGGTGTCGCCTTCGCGAGACACCGGATAGCCGAAGCCGTTGAGCATGCGCTCGGTGTGATCGCGGGTAGGGGCCGGCTCGCGCACGCGAGTCTCGCCCTCGGCGTAGAGCCCGGCGAGCAGCAGGCAGGATTTCACCTGGGCGCTGGCCATCGGCATGTCGTAACGAATGCCCTTGAGCGATGCACCGCCTTTGATGGCAAGCGGCGGCCGGCCGCCCTCGGCGGTCTCGATGGTGGCGCCCATCGCTCTCAAGGGGTCCGCCACGCGTCCCATGGGGCGCTTGGTGAGCGACTCGTCGCCGGTCAGTTCGCTATCGAAGGCTTGTCCGGCCAGAAGGCCCGCGAACAGCCGCATGGCGGTCCCGGAGTTGCCGACGTAAAGCGGCCCCGCCGGCGCCTTCAAGCCATGCAGGCCAACGCCGTGAATGGTCACGCGCCCCTGGTGGGGGCCTTCGATGGCCACGCCCATTTCACGAAATGCCTGAAGCGTGGCCAGGCTGTCCTCGCCTTCAAGAAATCCTTTCACTTCGGTGACGCCATCGGCCAGCGCCCCCAGCATGATGGAGCGGTGGGACATGGACTTGTCGCCGGGTACCCGCAGCCGGCCCTGGGCCTGACCGCCGGGTTGGACACGGTAAGTGACGCGCTGCTGAGAATGCATATGGTACTCCGCCTGGTAACTGGTTTTACTGAGTAGGGTTCCAAAGTAGCGCCGCGCATGGCTCGCCCGGTCGAAGGTGGCGATCAGCGCATCGCTGTCGCCGGAGGCGATCGCCGCGCGCAGCGTCTTGAGCCCCGCCTCGAAATCGTCGAGCGACGAAAGTACCGCGTCACGGTTGGCGATAAAGATATCGCGCCACATGACCGGGTCGCTGCCAGCAATGCGGGTGAAGTCGCGAAAGCCGCCGGCGGCGTAACGAAAGATGTCGAGCCGCTCGTCCTGGCGGGCCAGCGTATCGACCAGCGAGAACGCCAGCAGATGCGGCAGATGGCTGGTGCGCGCCAGTACCTGATCGTGGCGCTCGACGCTCATCTCGAGCACCTCGGCACCACACGCCTGCCACAGCGCGCGCACCCGTTCGAGCGCGCGCGTTCGGGTATCGGGTTCCGGGGTCAGGATCACCTTGTGATCGACGTAGAGCTCGGGATTGGCGGCGTCCACGCCGCTCTTCTCGGAGCCCGCGATAGGGTGGCCCAGCACGACACTTGCGGGCATGCGGTCGAAAACGCGCACCACGCTTTCGCGAATCGTGCCTTTGGTGCTGCCGACATCGGTGATGACCACGTCCGGCGCGGCGCGGCCGATGTTCGCGGCCACGCTTTCGAGCACCGACTCCATGGCCAGCACCGGTACAGCGAGCACGATCATCGACACGCCGTCGAGAAGCGGCGCGAGCTCGCAGCCGCCGGCCTCGATCAACCCCTTCTCGATACCGAGGGCGATTTCGCTCTCGCTCGGATCACAAGCCACGATACGTCCGTAAAAGCCTCGCGCCTTGAGGGCAGCGGCGAGTGAGCCGCCCATCAAGCCGAGCCCGACGATCAGAAGTGCCGGCTCGCGGCACCCGCCGCCCGGTACAAAGGCCACACGCTCGGTCACAGCACGCCCTGGGGGTAGGAACCCAGTACGCGAAGCTCCAGCGCCTGCTGACTCACTTCCTCGAGCATGGCGGCCACGCCAGGCTCGTCACGATGGCCCTTGAAGTCGATGAAGAAGACGTAGTTCCAGACGCCGGTGCGCGAGGGACGCGTCTCGATGCGGGTCAGGTCGATGCCGTGGCGATGGAAGGGTTCGAGCAGATCATGAAGCGTTCCTGGCTGATTGCGCATCGCTACCACTACCGAGGTCTTGTCCTCGCCGCACATCGGCACGTCGTCGCTGCCGATGATCAAAAAACGGGTCGAGTTGTCCGGCCGATCCTCGATCTTTTCGGCGATGTGGGCCAGCCCGTAAAGCTTGGCCGCCATGTCACCGGCAATCGCCGCGCTGTGCCATTCGGTCTTGACCAGCTTAGCCGCCTCGGCGTTGGAGGAGACCGGCACGCGCTCGGCG
This sequence comes from Vreelandella malpeensis, assembly GCF_020622355.1. GTDB lineage: Bacteria > Pseudomonadota > Gammaproteobacteria > Pseudomonadales > Halomonadaceae > Vreelandella > Vreelandella malpeensis. Next base: position 192,660 of record NZ_WHVL01000005.1, read on the forward strand.
TGAGGAAAGTGCGCGTCGAGCCACTTGCGACACTGACCGAAGGACTGCGGATGCGAATAGATGCGGGTGATCTTGTCGCGCCGGGTATTCTCGCTCACTAGCAGGTGGTGGTGAATGCGCAGCACGACCTCGCCACAGATCCGGATCGAGGAGTCGATGAAGGTGTCGAGGGTATGGTTGACCACGCCTTCGGTGGAGTTCTCGACCGGGACCACGCCGTAGTTGACCGCGCCGGCCTCGACCTCGCGAAACACCTCGTCGATCGCTGCCATGGGCAGGCTGACGGCGCTGTCGCCGAAATGCTTGAGCGCCGCCTGCTGGGTGAAGGTGCCCTCGGGGCCGAGGTAGGCCACCTTGATGGGCTTCTCCAGCGCCAGACACGCCGACATGATCTCGCGAAACAGCCGCGCCATCTCTTCGGCGTCGAGCGGCCCTTCGTTGAGCGCCATGATCCGGCGCAGTACCTGGGCCTCGCGCTCGGGGCGGTAGAAGATGGCGTTCTCGTCCTCGGCGAGCTTGACGTGTGCCACCTGCTGGGCGCAGCTGGCACGCTCGCTGATCAGGCGCACGATGTCACCATCGAGCTGGTCGATGCGCTGACGCAGCGCCTCGAGGTTGATCGGCGTATCTGACATGGATCCTAGCCCTTTCGTTGTTCGAAATCGTGCATGAAGGCGATCAGCGCGTCCACGGCGGCTTCCGGGACGGCGTTGTAGAGACTCGCCCGCATCCCGCCAACGCTGCGATGGCCTTTCAGGTTCAAGAGCCCCGCTGCCTCCGCCTCGCTCAAAAACGCTTTATCGAGCGCACTATCGGCGAGCACGAAGGGCACGTTCATGCGCGAGCGGTTGTGCCTCGCGATCGGGTTCGAGTAGAAGTCGCTGTCATCGATGGCGCGGTAGAGCTTGTCGGCCTTGCGCTGGTTCAGCGCATCGATGGCCGCCAGCCCGCCCATCTCGTTCTCCAGCCAGTCGAAGACCAGCCCGGAGAGATACCAGGCGTAGGTCGGCGGCGTGTTGACCATCGACTCCGCTTCGGCGAGCGCCTGGTAGTCGAACAGCGTCGGGGTGCGGGCGAGTGCATGCCCGATCAAATCCTCGCGCACGATGACCAGCGTAAGCCCGGCGGGCCCGATGTTCTTCTGGGCGCCTGCGTAGATGACGCCGAAATCGGTCACGTCGATGGGCCCGGACAGAATGCTCGAGGACATGTCGCATACCAGCGGCACGTCCGCGCCATCGGCACGGGCGAGCGTCGGCACGTAGTCGAACTCGAGTCCGCCGATGGTCTCGTTGGCGGTGTAGTGCAGGTAGGCGGCGTCATCGCTCACCTGAAGGCTTTCGCGCGATGGCACCTCAATATGGCCGTTGGACTCGCTTTCGCCTGCCACGTGGCAGTCGAAGCCAAGGTGGCGGGCTTCGGCCAGCGCCTTCTTGCCCCAGATACCGGTCTGGATGAAGTTGGCGCGCCCGCCGCGGCCCAGAAGGTTCATCGGCAGCATGGCGAACTGCATGCTCGCCCCGCCCTGCAGAAACAGCACCCGGTACTGCTCCGGTATGCCCATCAGCCGACGCAGGCAGGCCTCGGCCTGGTGAGCGATACCGGCGAACTCGTCGCTGCGATGACTCATTTCCATGACCGAAAGGCCACGCCCTTCGAAATCGAGCATCTCGCGCTGGGCGCGCGCCAGCACCGCGTCGGGCAGGGCCGCCGGCCCCGCGCAGAAGTTATAGTGACGTGTCATCTTGGCCTTGGTCCTCTTCAACGCCGTTCGTCGCCGTTTGCGGTGCACCGTCGAGGTCGGTCTCCTCCTCTTCCTGGGGAGCGTCGACGGGCTCGTCGACCCGAACGGTCTTCACCAGTTTCTCTTCCTTGCCCAGGCGGATCAGCATCACGCCCTGGGTATTGCGCGAGGTAGTGGAAACCTCCTCGACCCGGGTACGCACCAGCGTGCCCCGGTCGGTGATCAGCATCATCTCGTCGCTGTCGTAGACCTGCATCGCCGCGACCAGCGCGCCGTTACGCTCGCTGGTCTGCATCGCGATCACGCCCTGGCCGCCGCGTCCGCGCAGCGGAAACTCCTCGAGACGGGTACGCTTGCCGTAGCCGTTCTCGCTGGCGGTGAGGATGTAGATCTGACCTTCGGCTTGGGGCTGCACGTCCTGCGCGGTCGCTTCGCCCTCTTCGCCATCGGCTTCGGCATCGATCTGCTGGCTTTTGGGAATGATCAGGCTGATCACTTCCGCATCATCGAGCAGACGCATGCCACGCACTCCGCGGGCGGTACGGCCCATGGCGCGCACGTTGCTCTCCTCGAAGCGAATCGCCTTGCCGTTCGAGGAGAGCAGCATGGCGTGATCGGACCCGGAGGTGATCGCCGCGCCGACCAGGCGGTCGTCCTCTTCGAGGTCGATCGCGATCAGGCCGACCGAACGGGGCCGCGAGAACTGCTCGAGGCTGGTGCGCTTGACCGTGCCCTTGGCGGTGGCGAAGAAGATGTAGTGGTTCGGGTCGTAGTCGCGCACCGGCAGGATGGCATTGATCGACTCGCCCTCCTCCAGCGGCAGCATGTTGACCAAGGGCTTGCCCCGCGAGCCGCGGCTGGCGTTGGGCATCTCGTAGACCTTGAGCCAGTACACCTTGCCGCGGTTGGAGAACAGCAGCACCGTGTCGTGGGTCGAGGCGACGAGCAGATGCTCGATGACGTCTTCGTCCTTCATCGAGGTGGCGGACTTGCCGCGACCGCCACGGCGCTGGGCCTGGTAGTCGGAAAGCGGCTGAGTCTTGGCGTAGCCGGAGCGCGACACCGTGACCACCATGTCCTCCTCGGCGATGAGGTCCTCGATGGAGAGATCTAGGTGGCTCGCCTGGATCTCGGTGCGGCGGTCGTCGCCGTACTGATCGCGCACCGCATGAAGCTCCTCGCGAATCACTTCCATCAGGCGCTCGGCAGAGGCGAGAATCTCGGTCAGCTCGGCGATGCGCTGCAGGATCGCCAGGTACTCGTCGAGCAGCTTCTCGGTCTCGAGCCCGGTCAGGCGATGCAGGCGCAGCTCCAGAATCGCCTGGGCCTGGGCCGGCGACAGCCGGTACTCGGTGGCCAGGGTGTTGAGACCGAACCCTTCGTCGAGATCGTCGGGCTTGCAGGAGGTCGCGCCGGCGCGCTCGAGCATGCCGGTCACCTGGCCGGGCTGCCACACTTTCTCCAGCAGCTTCTCCTTCGCTTCGGCGGCGTTGGGAGAAGCCTTGATCAGCTCGATCACTTCGTCGATGTTGGAGATCGCGACGGTCAGGCCTTCGAGGATGTGACCACGCTCGCGCGCCTTTCTGAGCTCGAACAGCGTACGACGAGTGACGACTTCGCGGCGATGGCGAATGAACGCTTCGAGCATCTCCTTGAGGTTCAAGGTGCGCGGCTGGCCGTTCTCCAGCGCCACCATGTTGATGCCGAAGACGTTCTGGAGCTGAGTCTGGGCGAACAGGTTGTTGACCACCACCTCGCCTGATTCACCGCGCTTGATCTCGATGACCACGCGAAGCCCATCCTTGTCGGACTCGTCGCGAAGCTCCGCGATGCCCTCGATGCGCTTCTCCTTTACCAGCTCGGCGATCTTCTCGATCAGCCGCGCCTTGTTCACCTGATAGGGAAGCTCGGTGATGATGATGTGGTCGCGCCCGGTCTTGTCGTGGTGCTCGATGGTGTGAGCAGCGCGCACGTAGATGCGTCCACGCCCGGTACGGTAGGCATCGAGGATGCCCGCGCGGCCATTGATGATGCCCGCCGTGGGGAAATCGGGGCCCGGGATGTACTGCATCAAATCGTCGATGGTCAACGTATAGTCGTCGATCAGCGCCAGGCAGCCGTCGATGACTTCGCGCATGTTGTGCGGCGGGATGTTGGTCGCCATGCCCACGGCGATGCCCGAGGAGCCGTTGATCAGAAGGTTCGGCACCTTGGTCGGCAGCACTTCCGGAATACGCTCGGTGCCGTCGTAGTTGTCGACCCAGTCGACGGTGTCCTTCTCAAGATCCGCCAGAAGCTCGTGGGCCAGGCGCGCCATGCGCACCTCGGTGTAACGCATGGCGGCCGCGTTGTCGCCGTCGATCGAGCCGAAGTTGCCTTGGCCGTCGACTAGCACATGGCGCATGGAAAAATGCTGCGCCATGCGCACGATGGTGTCGTACACCGCACTGTCGCCGTGGGGGTGATACTTACCGATGACATCGCCGACGACACGCGCCGACTTCTTGTACGGTTTGTTCCAGTCGTTGCTCAGTTCGTGCATGGCGAACAGCACGCGGCGATGCACCGGCTTCAAGCCATCGCGAACGTCCGGCAGCGCGCGGCCGATGATGACGCTCATCGCATAGTCGAGGTACGACTGCTTCAGCTCGTCTTCGATATTGACGGGCAAGATTTCTCTGGCGATGTCACCCATGAAAGTCAGATCCTTTGCACTGCATTGGCACTGCGAGAGTTGAAAGCGCTTTTATTTCGCCCTGATAGCGAACCCAGCGGCGAGCGCACATACGCACACATCATACCACTGCAAGCGCATCAAGGGCAGTCAGCGAAAGGTCTCGACTTCGCGGCAAGCGCCGCCTTGCACGTCACTCTGTGTCGAGCGTGAACGCCTCGCGCTCGACACAGAGTTTCTCCAGTACCTCACGCACCGCTTCCTCGATCGGGCACGCCTCGTTGGCTTTCACGTCGAGCAGCACGAAGGTGAGATCCGCCTGGGCTACCACCTTGCCGTCGCTGGACAGAATGCGATGATGGCAACGCGCGCTGCGCTCGCCGATGTCGAGAATACCGGTCAGCACGTGCAGGTCGTCGTTCTGCACCGCCGCGCGCTTGTAGTCGATGTTCAGGTTGACCACCACGAAGGCGCGCCCCGCCTTGTGGAGTTCGCGGATCAGCTCGGCGTGATCATCGAAGAAGGCCCAGCGCCCCTCCTCCATGAATTCGAGATAACGGGCGTTGTTGACGTGGCCATACCCGTCAAGGTGGTAGCCGCGCACGCGCAGATCGACACGAGTAATGGAAGATGACATGAAAGACTCCTGTGGGGTCATGGTGAGTGCGCCCATTAGCTCGACGGGCGCGGGGTTTTATCAAACGCAGGTTTCAAACGTATGCAATGAAGCGGTGTTCGCGCAATAGGCTGGCAGGAGCGGGTCGGTTTCGACATAATGTGCCCCCTTTTGCACAGGATCGGTGATATGTGGTTCAAGCACCTGCACTTATATCGTCTGCACGGCGAGTTCGCGCTCGACGCAGCGGCGCTGGAAGGCGCCCTCGAACCCCAGGCGGCAAGGCCTCTGGGCGGTGCGGATGCGCGCCGATTGGGCTGGACGGCACCGGCAGGACGCTTGGGCGGTGGTCAGCTTCTTCACGAGATCCAAGGGCACCGGCTGCTGTCCGCCCTGCGCCAGGAGCGCCTGCTTCCGGCCTCCGTGGTAAAGGAGGAGCTCGATGAGCGGGTGGCGGATATCGAGGCACAGGAGGGGCGCAAGGTCACCCGCAAGGAGAAGACCACCCTCAAGGAGCAGATTACCGAGGAGCTGATGCCGCGCGCCTTCGTGCGCAGCCAGAAGGTGGATCTCTGGTGGGATACGCGTGCCAACCTGATCGGTATCAACGCAAGCTCAAGAAGCCGCTGCGAGGAGATTCTCGATCTGCTGCGCGAGACCCTGGGCTCGCTCAAGGTCACGCCGGTCACCTCCCAGACGCTGCCGATCCGCGCCATGACCACCTGGCTTGGCGACGCCGCGAGCCGCCCGGCGGACATGCAGCTCGGCGACCAGGTCGAGCTCAAGGCCAAGGGGGATGACGGCGTGCTGCGCGCCCGCCAGGTCGACCTCGACAGCGACGAGATCCAGCAGCTGCTGGAGAGCGGTCGTCAGGCGAGCAAGCTGGCCCTCGGGCTCGAAGGCCGCTTGAGCCTGGTGCTGCACGACGACCTGGCGCTCAAGTCGCTACGCTTTGGCGATGCCTTGATCGAAGAGGCAGATCACGCCGACGATGGCGACGACGCCCTGGCGCGTCTGGAGACCGACTTCATCCTGATGGCGCAGTCGCTGTCCCAGGACATCACCCGGCTGCTCGAGTGGCTCGGCGGCGAAGCGCAGAAAGAACCGAGCGCGCTGCAAGGCGCAAGCTAAACCGACGCTTGGACATCCTCGACCTGGCTGACTCTCATGACGGATCGCATGACTGACCCACTTCTCGCCCCTACTGCCGCCACCGCCGACGACCCCTGGGGCGACATCCGCCCCTACATGGATCACGAGGTTCAGGAGGTGCTCACCCGGCTCAGCCACGACAGCGAGCTGCTCGATGCGCTGACCCGGTTTCGTCTGCCCCGGCTCGCCAGATGGGCACCGGCGCTCGCGCGCCTGATCGCCGCTCGCGCGGTGCGCCGCGAGATTGCAAGCGTGACCTCGGTGCGCGACTTCCAGATGCGCATCGCAAGCTACATGGAACGCATGATTCGCACCACCACCGACGCCTTCGAGGTATCGGGACTGGACAAGCTCGACCCGCAAAGCGCTTATCTTTTCATCGGCAATCATCGCGACATCTCGCTGGACCCGGCCTTCGTCAACTACGCGCTCTACCAGTCCGGGCGCGATACGGTGCGCATCGCCATCGGCGACAACCTTCTCAAGAAGCCCTACGTCACCGACCTGATGCGGCTCAACAAGAGCTTCATCGTGCCCAGAAGCGCCCGCGGCAAGCGCGCCATGCTCGCCGCCTACCAGCAGCTGTCCGGCTACATTCGCCACTCGATCACCGCGGACAACCATTCGATCTGGATGGCCCAGCGCGAGGGGCGTGCCAAGAACGGCATCGACCGCACCGACCCTGCGATCATCAAGATGCTGACCATGGCCAAGCGCGGCGATCCGGGCGATTTCGTCTTCGGCGAAGCAGTGGCGGAGCTCAAGCTGGTGCCGGTATCGATCAGCTACGAGTACGACCCCTGCGATCTCCAGAAGGCGCAGGAGCTTCATGACGTGGCGACCAAGGGCAGCTACGCCAAGAGCGAATTCGAGGACATCCGCTCGATCGTGGCCGGCATCACCGGCAGCAAGGGGCGCGTCCAGCTACGTTTCGGTCAGCCGGTGAACGCGGACATGGCGACCCCCGACGAGGTGGCCGCCGAAATCGACCGCCAGGTGATCGGTGGCTACCGACTCTTCCCCAGCCACTACCTGGCGCTCGAGGCACTCGGCGAGGCACCGGAGCTGATCGCCCGCAAGGCGATCACCCGGGAGGATCGCGCCCGCTTCAACGAGCGCCTGGCGGGCGTCCCCGAGGCGCTCAAGCCGTTCTGGCTCGCCCAGTACGCCAACCCGGTCAAGCACAAGGCGGGCCGGCTGGGCCGCTGAAGCGCGAGCCGCCCACCGGTTCATGTTGCACCAGGCAAAAAGTGCTATGGTCAAGGCATTCATCACAAGGTTTTGGGCCTGCCTGCGGGCGGGCCGACGAGGAGCGCTCCATGTCTGCATCCGAAATTCAGAAAACCCGCGTCATCAACGAGTTGCGCGGCTTCATTCGCAAACTGCTGCAGGACCCGGAGATTCTGCGCCAGTCGCTTTCCATTGCCCGCGAAGAGCTTGCCGGAGGCTCCGGCCCTGCGGTGATGGCGCGCATCGCCAACGAAATTTCCGACACCACCAGCGTGCACATTCCCGAGGACCCCGCAGAGCACTCCGAGGCGGACAAGCTCTTTCTGGAGCTTCTCAAGGAAGTGGTGCAGGAGGAGCAGGCGCTCTACTGAATCGCGCCACGCCCGACCGCCCCTTGTCCCGGCGAACACCGTGATCGGCGAAGCGCCTCCTTCGCCGACTTTTTTTCGTTACTGCCCAACCGGAAGCACTCCCGATCATGTCAAATTCCGCCCCGCGCAACATACTGGTGACCAGCGCCCTGCCCTACGCCAACGGTGACATTCACCTGGGCCATCTTCTCGAGTACATCCAGACGGATATCTGGGTACGCTTTCAGAAAAGCCGCGGCCACCACTGCTACTACGTGTGCGCCGACGACGCCCACGGTACCGCCATCATGCTGCGTGCCGAACAGGAAGGCATCACGCCGGAAGCGCTGATCGAGCGGGTCTCGAACGCTCACCAAGTGGACTTCGCCACCTTCGGCGTGGGCTTCGACAACTACCACTCCACCCACTCCGACGAAAACCGCTACTTCAGCGAGCTGATCTACACGCGCCTGCGCGATCAAGGCCACATCGCCACCCGCGATATCGAGCAGATGTTCGATCCGGTCAAGGGGCTGTTTCTGGCGGATCGCTTCATCAAGGGCACCTGCCCGAAGTGCCATTCCGATGATCAGTACGGCGACAACTGCGAGAAGTGCGGCGCCACCTACACTCCGGCAGAGCTGATCGACCCGGTCTCGGCGATCTCGGGAGCTACGCCGGAAGTCAGGAGCTCGACCCACTACTTCTTCAAGCTGCCGGAGTTCAGCGCGTTCCTGGAGGCGTGGATCAACGACGGTCACGTCCAGCCGCAGATCCGCAACAAGCTGATGGAGTGGTTCGAGTCCGGCTTCAATGAGTGGGACATCTCTCGTGACGCGCCCTACTTCGGCTTCGAGATCCCTGACGCCCCGGGCAAGTACTTCTACGTCTGGCTCGACGCGCCGATCGGTTATCTTGCGAGCTTCAAGAACCTGTGCGAGCGCGAAGGCATCGACTTCGACAGCTTCTGGGAGAAGGAGTCGAGCGCCGAGGTGTACCACTTCATCGGCAAGGACATCGTCTACTTCCACGCCCTGTTCTGGCCGGCGATGCTCCACGGCGCCGGGATGCGCACGCCGACGGCGGTCAACTGTCACGGCTTCTTGACCGTCGACGGCGCCAAGATGTCGAAGTCACGGGGCACCTTCATCAAGGCCGCCACCTACGCCGAGCATCTGAACCCGGAGTATCTTCGCTACTACTTCGCCGCCAAGTTGAGCGCAGGCGTCGACGATCTCGACTTGAACCTCGAGGATTTCGCCGCCCGGGTCAACGCGGACCTGGTCGGCAAGGTGGTCAACATCGCCAGCCGTTGCGCGGGCTTCATCAAGAAGCTCGGCGGCTGCAGGCTTTCCGCGCGCTGCGCTGAGCCCGAGCTCGTTGAGCGGTTCATCCAGGCCGGCGACGACATCGCCCGGGACTTCGAGGCCCGCGAGTTCGGCCGCGCCATGCGCAAGATCATGGAGCTTGCCGACGACGCTAACACCTACATCGCCGACCAGGCGCCCTGGGCGCTGGCCAAGGAAGAAGGCCGCGAGCAGCAGGTGCTGGAGATCTGCTCCGTGGGCATCAACCTGTTCCGCCAGCTGATGGTCTATCTTGCCCCGGTGGTGCCGGCCATGGCTTTTGAGGCGCAGCGCTTTCTCAAGCTCGATACGCTCGACTGGGCGAGCCGCGTCACGGTGCTGACCGACCACGAGATCGAGAAGTTCAAGCCGCTGATGACGCGCATCGAGCGCGACAGGGTCAACGCCATGATCGAGGCGTCAAAGGAGGATCTGGTGGAAGAGCAGAAGCTCAAGGAAACCCCCAAGGGGCCGCTGGCCGACGAGCCGATCGCGGCGGAAATCGGCTTCGACGACTTCGCCAAGGTGGACCTTCGCATCGCGCGGATCGCCAAGGCGCAGTACGTCGAGGGCGCCGACAAGCTGCTGCAATTGACGCTGGATCTCGGCGGCGAGACGCGTAACGTTTTCTCCGGCATTCGCAGCGCTTACTCGCCGGAAGCGCTCGAGGGGCGCCTGACGGTGATGGTGGCGAACCTGGCACCGCGCAAGATGCGCTTCGGCCTCTCCGAGGGCATGGTGCTGGCCGCCGGCGACGACGAAGGTATCTACCTGATGTCGCCGGACAGCGGCGCCAAGCCGGGCCAGCGGGTAATGTAACGTGGTCGCCGAGCAGTTGATCGACGCCATTGATGCCGAGCTTCCCCAGACCCAGTGTACCAAGTGTGGCTTCGAGGGTTGCCGGCCTTATGCCGAGGCGATCGCCCGGGGCGAGGCGATCAACCGTTGCCCGCCCGGTGGCGACCAGACGCTAAAACGGCTAGCCGAGCTGACCGGACGGCCGGTCATCGCTTTGGCCGAGCCGCCCCAGGCGCCCACGCTTGCGGTGATTCGTGAGGCCGAGTGCATCGGCTGCACCAAATGCATTCAGGCCTGCCCGGTGGATGCGATCCTGGGTGCGGCCAAGCAGATGCACACGGTGATCGAGGACGAATGCACCGGCTGCGAACTCTGCGTGGCGCCCTGCCCGGTGGACTGCATCGACCTGGTGCCCCACCCACAGTGGCAAACGGCGAATTCCGAAGCGATGCGCCAGGATTATTTGGAGCGGCGCGCCATCAAGGGGCGCGAGCGCTTCATCGCCCGTAACCGCCGTCTGGCGCAGGAACAGGATGCCAAGCGCGCGCGACGGGCGGCGCGGGTGGCTCGGTCAGTACCGCCCGAGCGCACTCAAAGCCAACCGTCCCCGGCCGTATCGCCGAGCGCGCTGCGCGCCAGCAGGGCGCGCCAGGCGGCCGCCTTGAAGCGCCTTAAGCGCAAGCGGGATGCCCTCAGCGAGAGCCCCGAGCGCCAGGCGCTTTCCGAGCAGATCGAGCAGCAGCGCCGCGAGATCGAGAAGATCGACCTCGCTTTGGGCAAACAAGGGGCATCGCCCGGCGACGACACCAGCGCCGCCCGACGTCATCAGAAACGCCTGGCCTTGAAAGCCGCCGAGCAGTCGCTTCGCCACGTTCGCCAGCAGCTCGCTCATGCCAGGCGCCAGCAGGGCGCCGACGAGATCGCCCGGGTGGAACAGCAGCTGCAGAAAGCCCAGCAGGTCGTCGATAACGCTCGGGCCGCGCTCGAATCGGAAACGAGTTCATGAATCAGCAAAAGCGTTTCGAGATATTCTCGCGCCTGCGCGCCGAGAATCCCCATCCTACCACCGAGCTCAACTGGAGCACGCCCTTCGAGCTTCTCACCGCCGTGCTGCTCTCCGCCCAGGCGACCGATGTCGGCGTCAACAAGGCGATGGCGAAGCTCTTTCCCGTCGCCAATACGCCGGAGGCGATTCTCGAGCTCGGCCTCGACGGCCTGAAAGAGCATATCAAGACCATCGGGCTCTTCAATACCAAGGCGCAGAACCTGATGAAGACCTGCCAGCTTCTGGTCGAGCGCCACGGCGGCGAGGTGCCGCACACCCGCGAGGCGCTGGAGGCGCTGCCCGGCGTGGGGCGCAAGACCGCCAACGTGATTCTCAACACCGCCTTCGGCGTGCCTACCATCGCGGTGGATACCCACATATTTCGGGTTTCCAACCGCACTGGCCTTGCCAAGGGCAAGGACGTGGTGGAGGTCGAGCGCAAGCTCGAGCGCCACGTCCCCCGCGAGTTCAAGCAGGACGCCCACCACTGGCTGATCCTGCACGGCCGCTACACTTGCATCGCCCGCAAGCCGCGCTGCGGCAGCTGCATCATCGAGGATCTATGCGAGTTCAAGGAGAAGGTGGAGCTGTGAGCAGCGCCCTGTAGGCCCCCTCCCAGTTCGGCCACTCCCAGGCGCGGGTATCAAGCCTTGACGGCTGGCACGAGGGCTCGAGGAGCCACGCCGCGAGCCGCTGATAGAGCCCTTCGACCGTGCCGTCATAGCGGTAAGCCTCGGGATAGAGTTCGGGAAAGCAGAGCCGCTCGGGCACCAGCGGCCGGGCGCCGCACTGGGCCGCCTCCATCAGGGCCAGACCTTGAAACTCGTGCCAGGTGGTCGAGACCACGATACCCCCACCCGCCAGCAAGCGACGATACTCCCCTACCTCCTGCGGACCCCAGCAGACGATGTGATCGGCAAGGCGGGCGCGTGCCTGCTCGAACACCGCCGGCTCACCGCGAAAGCGCTGCCCCACCACGGCGAGTTCAAAAGCCACACCTTCTTCGCTGAGCCGGTACAGCACCGCGAAGAAGTCTTCAGGATTCTTGTCGTACTCCCAGCGGTGGTTCCACAGGATACGCCTTGATGCGTTGAGATCGGCTCCGGCTTTCCTGCGCGCCTCGATGGGCACAGGCATTATGCGCGCGCGTGCTCGCAGCGCTTCCAGCGGGCGGGCGGCGGCCAGGTTGTCCGGCATCTTCTTCAAGAATGCCCGAGCGCCGTCGATGAAGGAGTCGCGGTTGTAGGCAGTGTTGAAAACGATGTCATCGGCGGCCAGGGCCGCATAGAGATTCACCATCATCGCCTCTACCGGCGGCGCTTGATCGCTCGAGCTCGGATAGGCGAACTGGTTCTCGTGAAAGTAGACGATCTTGCGCGCCCGGGCGAGGTGCGGGAAAAGCCCGATGAGCGTGGCCAGATCGACCATCGAGGTGGCGAGCACCACATCGAAGGGCTGGCTCAAGCTAGCGTGCTCCTTGAGCCACCAGTTCAAGGGATTGCCGCGAATGCGCCAGGCGAAGTGGCGCGGGGCAAGGCTCAGCCGCGTCCACTCGATATCCTCGAGGCGTGCCGTCAGCTGGTCCGCCCAGTAGCGGTGGCTAACCGCCTCGTAAGCCGAGAGTAGCAGTACCCGCATCAAAGAAACCTTGTCATCCCAGCGCCTTGGCAAGAGGCTCGAGTATAACAAGCCCTGGCCATCCGTGATTGGCCAAGACTTTCACCCAAGGTCGCCTAGGCGCCTTGGTGGGCTGTCATTAAGCTTGAAGATATTTCGCTTCGTGCAGGAGAATGCCCTCATGATCGTCATCATCGATGATCGCCAGCGCCACCCTACCCGAGTGAGCACCCGACATGGCTGAAGGACTACCGAGGCGGCAGGCGCTGGTGGGCGGATGGCTCCTGCTCGGCGGTCTCGGCCTGGTAGGCGGCGCCTTTTTCGCGACCTGGCTCGACAGCCGCCTGGCGCTTTCCGGCGCGTCACGAGTAGCACTCTGGCTGGGCTCGCTGTCCGGCGGCCTCACGCTGCTGGCAGTGGGTTTTCTGCTGGAGCAGCGGCTGTTTCGACCGCTTCGCACGTTGCACGCGCAGTTGGCAAGGCTTCTTGCCACCCCGAACGCCACGTTCACGCCACCCGATGGCTGGCTGGCTGGCCTGGCACCGGAACTCATCCATATCACTTCTCGCCTGAAGGACCAACACGACAGCCGCGAGCAGGCGCGCCATGAGGGAGCGCTTGATACTCGGCGCGTTCGCCAGGCTCTCGAGACGCTGCTTCAGCATCTCGACACCCCCATCGTGGTATGCGACGGGCATCGACGCATTCTGCTGTTCAACCCGGCCGCCGAGGCGTTCTTTCCTGCCCCCGGCACGCTTGGGCTCGGCAAGCGCCTGGACACTCTGTTCACCGACCCCGCTCTGGTCGTGCGCTTTCAGGCGCTGATCGATAGCGACCCGGCCAAGGCGCCGCTTCCCCGCGAGATGCTTGCAAGGTTTGCCGAGCGTACGCTGTCGATCAATCTCACGCGGCTCCACGCTAACCCCGCCGAAGTGCTGATCACGCTGCGTGACGTCACTCACACCTGGCAAACTCAGCTGGAAACGCGAACTCGAATTCAGCAGGCTCTCGATGCTCTCGATGCAAAGCCTGAAACGCTGGCACTGGGGAACATGATGGCTTCGCTGAGTTTGCAGAGCGAGCAGTGGCGCTCGATCTGGTCGGATACCTTCTGGGACGTTCTGGACGAGCAGCTCGACCCGGCCCACAAGCTGATCACGCCTATCGGCGCGCCGGATGGTTTCACAGGCCATGCGCCGTCGCTCGTGGCGCTGTTCGATACCTTGATCAAAAGGCTGCACGGCGAGCTCCCGTACTGTGAATTCGAAGGAGAGATCAGGCGCGACGGCGAACGTCGCTGGCTCGCCTTGAGCTGGCCGGGCGAACCCGTCGATACCGACACGCTGCAGGGTTGGCGAGTGGTGCGACTCGAATCGCTCCCCCTAGCGCCAAGCGTCGAGGACGTGCTGAACCTGCATGGAAGCGAGCTGTGGAGCGATGCGAATGCAAGCGCAGGCCGCGCACGACTGTGCGTATCGCTCCCACACCCGGGCCCACGCCAGGCACCGCCGGCGCAACGCGCGCCGCGCCCCGAATTCCACGACTTCGATATTGCCTACCACGTATCGCCCGGTACCCCGCTGGATGAACGCCCTATCGAGCAGCTCGAGATCGTCGCCTTCGATACCGAGACCACCGGGCTCGATCTACGCGGCAACGACCGTATCGTGAGCCTAGGGGCGTGTCGCATCGTCAATGCCCGACTGCAGATGGACGACACCTTCGAGGCGTTGGTGAACCCGCGCCGTCCGATTCCCGCCGCGAGTACCGCCATTCATGGCCTGAGCGATCGGGATGTCGAGTACGCCCCCTCCTTGCCAGCAGTTTTCGCGCAGTTTCAGGTCTTCACCGGGGAGGCGATCCTTCTCGCTCACAACGCCTCATTCGACCTCTTGGCGCTGCGTCCCGCCGGCGTGTCGCTTACCAACCCAGTGATCGATACGCTCCTGATCTCGAAGGCGCTCGACAAGGCGCTTGATGAGCACGACCTGGACGCGCTGGCCGCACGCTACGATCTTGATTGCCCGCCGCTTGACCGACATACCGCGCTCGGGGATGCGCGCCTGGCTGCAAAGCTCTGGCTTGCGTTGCTTCCCCGTCTTAAAACGCGCAATGTTTCCACTCTGGCTCAGCTTCTAGAACTACAGAAAAGCGCTTATGCCAAGAACGATGGCAGCCGCTGAAAACCGCCGATTCCATTACGAATTTTTGAATAATCGCTGTAAACTGGATAACGTGGGTTAAGAGCAAGTTCCCGCATTTTCTATACTTTAATGCGTTGGAACTACTTTTCTAGTGCCATCAAGGTAGAGCCTCATACTATATGACGAGAGCCCGGGGGCCATGGAGTCGATGACAAGGAGCGTACCGAAATCAGCGTCTCTGGGTTACACCATCGCGTTGCAACCTATCGTCGATGCCGATCTCAACCATGTCGCCGATGAGCTGCTCTACCGTCATCATCACCGTGAGAGAACCGCGACCATCGACGACGATGTACAGGCGACCGCGCGCGCCTGCGCGGTGGCGATCTACGAGATCGGACTGGAGACGCTTTGCGAGCAACGCACCTTGTTCATCAACGTTTCCGAACAGTGGCTGCTCAATTCAGAGCTGTGTCGCCTGCCCACTGATCGCATCGTACTGGAAGTGCTCGAGTCGACGCCCCCCACCGCAGCGGTTCGCGATGCCATGGCCAACCTCAAGAGCATGGGCTATACCCTGGCACTCGATGATTTTCAGACCGACCAGGATCACGATTCCTTGCTCGATCATTGCCATATCGTCAAGTTCGATGTCTCTCGCGACCTGCCGCTCGCCCAGATCGAGTCGTTGAGAGCACAGGGTTTCACCCTGCTCGCCGAACGCGTGGAAACTCATGAAGCCTTCGACCGCTGCAAGGCGCTCGGCTTCTCGCTCTTTCAGGGCTACTTCTACGAGCGCCCTCGCATCCAACGCTCTCGTGGCACGCACCGAGACTCATCAAGTCTCACTCACCTGCTCTTGATCACCAAGCTCTATCGCAGCGAGATCGATCTCGGCGATTTATCTCGTTTGATCGCCAAGGATGCCTACTTGACCGAGGCGGTGTTGAAACGGGCAAAAGCAGTGACTCATGCCGACTCCCGCACTTCTGACACGCTGCGGGCATCGATAGAACGTCTGGGGGTGATCGAGCTCAGAATGCTGGTCACCATCATGCTACTGGCAAGTCACGGCCCTGCCAGCAAGCTCGAGATCATCAAAGGGCTTACTCGGGCGCTGGCCTGCCAGCAGGCGGCGTTCGAGCGTAGCGTGGGCGAAGAGGAGGGGTTCATGCTGGGGCTTTTCTCGCACATGCCGATGATTCTGGATGTGGAGCTCGAGACATTGATTCAGCAACTGCCTTTGACCTCGGACCAGGCCAAGGCCTTGACTCAACGCGCTGGCAGACTGGGCGCCTTGTTGAGTGACGTGGAGTCCGCCGAGCTTGGCGAGCATGTCGACGCGCTACCCGATACGCTACTTGAAAAGGCAGAAATCGAGGCGCAGCGCTGGATGGAAAAGACGCAATTCTAGGCGTCGGTCGCCCCCTGCGGCGTTGATGCCTCACGAGGATCCGCCTCGAACATCGCCTCGCCCACCTCATCGATGTAACGCTTGGCCTTGACCACCATCATCTCGTCGCAGGCCTCGCGACCGGGCAGCATGTCCGAGCGCTCGAAGCGGTGCTCGAGAACGCGCCCATCGGGGTCGACCTTGGTGATCGTGCCACTCACCCGGAACTGACCGCCTTGCGAATCCGGTCGGGAGACAATCGTGAAATCCCGGTAGTGAACGGGGTCGGTGGGCCTTACGCCGGTGGTCGGCTTGTCGCCACCGCTCATCAGGCCTGAAAACAGTTTCTTGAACATGACCATTTCCTGACATCTTGTTACGTGCAAGCGTAAAAAAAGCGGCCAGCCGTGCTGGCCGCTCGGGATCAGCTTTGCTTGCGACCCTTGCCTGCCGCGATGCGCAGGCGCAGCGCGTTGAGCTTGATGAAGCCCTCGGCATCCTTCTGGTTGTAGGCGCCGGCATCGTCTTCGAAGGTAGCGATCGATTCGTCGAACAGCGACTGCTCGGACTTGCGGCCCACCACGGTGGCATTGCCCTTGTAGAGCTTCATGCGCACGACGCCCGAAACGTTGCCCTGGGTCTCGTCGATGGCGGCCTGCAGCATGCGCCGCTCCGGACTCCACCAGTAGCCGTTGTAGATCACTTCGGCGTACTTGGGCATCAGCTGGTCTTTCAGGTGCGCCTCTTCACGGTCGAGGGTCAGCGACTCGATGGCGCGGTGGGCGCGCAGCATGATGGTACCGCCGGGGGTTTCATAGCAGCCGCGGGACTTCATGCCCACGTAGCGGTTCTCGACGATATCGAGACGACCGATACCGTTGTCGCCGCCGAGCTTGTTGAGCTTCTCGAGCACTTCGTGAGGCTTGAGCGCTTCACCATCGATGGCGACGATGTCACCCTTCTCGAAGGTCAGCTCGACGTAGGTCGGCGTCTCGGGTGCCGCTTCCGGCGAAACACTCCAGCGCCACATGTCCTCTTCGGCTTCTGCCCAGGGATCTTCCAGGATGCCGCCCTCGTAGGAGATGTGCAGCAGATTGGCATCCATGGAGTACGGCGATTTCTTCTTCTTGTTGGCGAAGTCGACGGGAATGCTGTGCTCTTCGCAATAGGCCATCAGCTTCTCGCGGGAGGTCAGGTCCCATTCGCGCCAGGGGGCGATGACCTTGACGCCGGGCTTGAGCGCATAGCCGCCGAGCTCGAAGCGAACCTGATCGTTGCCCTTGCCGGTGGCGCCGTGAGAGATCGCGTCGGCGCCGGTCTCGTTGGCGATCTCGATCAGGCGCTTGGCGATCAGGGGGCGCGCGATGGAGGTGCCCAGCAGGTACTCGCCTTCGTAGATGGTGTTGGCACGGAACATCGGGTAGACGTAGTCGCGCACGAACTCCTCGCGAAGATCCTCGATGTAGATCTCCTTGACGCCGAGGGCCTGCGCCTTGGCACGGGCAGGCTCGACTTCTTCCCCTTGGCCGATGTCGGCTGTGAAGGTCACGACTTCACACTGGTAGGTCTCTTGCAGCCATTTGACGATCACGGATGTGTCCAGGCCACCGGAATAGGCCAGCACAACCTTCTTGACATCGGACATTCTTCACTCCTCTGGGTCAACGACGCCTGCAGGCGGCCTGCAGGCGTCAACGCATGATTTACCGCACGAGTATAGCGCCCTCGCTGTCCGGCGAACACCGCCGAGGGCGAAGCCCGCGCAAAGCTGCTAGAATCACGCGACTGTTAGCGGTGGCATGCCGTTACTCTTACCTTACCGACTACTCGCTTTACCAAGGAGAGCTGCATGAGCGAGGCAATAGCCCGTGAAATGATGGCCCAGCGTTTTCGCAGTTATCTACCGGTCGTCATCGATCTGGAAACGGGAGGGTTCGATGCCCAGCGCGATGCGCTTCTCGAGATCGCCGCGGTGACGCTGACGATGGATTCCGACGGCAACCTGCTGCCTGACGAGACCTACGCCTTCCACGTCACGCCTTTTGAAGGCGCAAACGTCGAGCAGTCGGCGCTCGACTTCACCGGTATCAACCTGGACGACCCGCTGCGCAAGCAGGTGGCATTGTCGGAGGCCGACGCGCTAGCCGAGATCTTTCGTCCTATCCGCAAGTCGGTCAAGGCTCACAACTGCTCGCGGGCGATCCTGGTCGGCCATAATGCGGCTTTTGATCACGGCTTTCTCAACGCCGCGTCCAACCGCTGCAACGTCAAGCGCAGCCCCTTTCACCCGTTTTCGAGCTTCGATACCGCCACGCTCGCCGGCTTCGTCTACGGCCAGACCGTGCTGGCCCGCGCCTGCCGCGCGGCGGGCATCGAGTTCGACAACAAGGCGGCGCACTCGGCACGCTACGACACCGAACGGACCGCCGAGCTCTTCTGTGCCATGGTCAACCGCTACAAGGATCTGGGCGGCTGGCGGCTGGCCCAGCAGGAACAGGAGCTCGACACCCCGGAGTGACCCCGTGGTGCCCGACGCGCCTTTAGGCTAAACTTCGCGCCATTTATGGCGTCCGCTGAAGCGACCCTCACTGTGCGGCGCTCCAACCAATCGAATCAGGAGTCAAGACGTTTCCATGGCCCAGCATAACGCCTTCTACGCCCAGTCCGGTGGCGTCACCGCCGTCATCAACGCAAGCGCCTGCGGCGTTATCGAAGCCTGCCGTCAGGCGCCCGACCAGATCGGCAAGGTGTACGCCGGGCACAACGGCATCATCGGCGCGCTGACTGAGGATCTGATCGATGTGACCCAGGAGAGCGACCAGGCGATCGCCGCGCTCAGACATACGCCCGGCGGCGCGTTTGGGTCGTGCCGCTACAAGCTCAAGGACATCGAGACCCACCGCGCCCAGTACGAGCGGCTGATCGAGGTGTTCAAGGCGCACGACATCCGCTACTTCTTCTACAACGGCGGCGGCGACAGCGCCGACACCTGCCTGAAGGTATCGCAGCTCTCCGAGAAGCTCGGCTACCCGCTGACCGCCATCCACGTGCCCAAGACCGTGGACAACGACTTGCCGATCACTGACAACAGCCCCGGCTTCGGCAGCGTGGCCAAGTACATCGCCACCTCCACCCGCGAGGCGTCGCTCGACATCGCGTCGATGTGCGCCACCTCCACCAAGGTGTTCGTGCTCGAAGTGATGGGCCGCCACGCCGGCTGGATCGCCGCCGCCGGCGGGCTCGCCGGTGAAGGCGAAGGCGAACCGCCGCACCTGATCATCTTCCCGGAAGTGGCCTTCGATCGCCGCGCGGTAATGGCGCGGGTCGACGAGAGCGTCAAGAAGTACGGCTACTGCGTGATCGTCGTCTCCGAAGGGGCACGCTACGAGGACGGTACCTTCCTGGCCGACGCCGGTAACACCGACGCCTTCGGCCACCGCCAGCTCGGCGGCGTGGCGCCGACGCTCGCCGGCATGGTCAAGCAGGACCTGGGCTATAAGTATCACTGGGCAGTGGCGGATTATCTGCAGCGCGCCGCGCGCCACCTGGCATCCAAGACCGACGTCGAGCAGGCCTACGCCGTGGGCCGCGAAGCGGTCAGCTTGGCGCTGGCGGGCAAGAATTCGATGATGCCGGCGATTCGTCGCGTAAGTCAGGCGCCTTACCAGTGGGACGTGATCTCGGCACCGCTTGCCCAGATTGCCAACCAGGAGAAGTTCATGCCTCGTGATTTCATTTCCGAGGATGGCCTGGCGATCACCCAGGCGTGCCGCGACTACCTCTCGCCGCTCATCCAGGGTGAGGACTTCCCTCCCTTCGAGAACGGCCTGCCCAAGGTCGCCAAGCTCACGCTCGCCAAGGTGGAGAAGAAACTGCCGGCGTTCTCGCTCTAGGCAAACGCCGACGCGGCGCTGCTTGAACGGAAAACGGGGCGATGTCATCGCCCCGTTTTCCGTTCTGGCCTAGCGCAAGAGCCAGGAGAGCACGAGCAGCAAGAGCAGGATTCCCGCCACCCCCTGCCAGAAGCGGCGCGGTTCGCGATTAGGCTCTTCTGGTGCTGGCGCCCGCCCCAGAGGGACGCGAAAGGCGTGCAGAAGCTCCGACATGCGCCGAAAGCGCAGCGCCCGCTGCGGGTCTAATGCCCGGCGCAGTGCATCGTCCAGCGCTTGGGATATTTCCGGGTTGACGCTGCGCGCGCTCTTGTAGGTCAGCGACTCGAGGTCGGTGTGGCTGCGCAGGCGATCCGGCGTGAGGCTATAGGGTAACGCCCCGGTGAGCAGCCAGTAGACCGTGGACGCCAGCGAATACTGGTCGCTGCGCCGCCCGATACGATCGCCCAAGGCGTACTCCGGTGCGGTGTGCTCGGTGAAGCCCACCTGGCGCAACAGCTCGCCGGAGTTTTTGTGCCCCTCCATGTCGCGCATGTGACAGGCGCTGAAGTCGGCCAGCACCACCTGACCGTGCTGATCGATCAACACGTTGTCCGGCGTGACCAACTGGTGGATGATGTCGCGGTGATGGAGCGCCTGGATGGCCTTGCCGAGCTGATTGGCGATGTCCAGGCGCTGCTTGAGGCTCGCCTGGGGATGGCGGTCGGCCCACTGCTTGAGGGTCTCGCTCTCGACGTACGCCATCAGGTAGTAGAGATAGCGTCGCGGCCGCGACGGCGTGATCACCTTGATCACGAAGGGCGAATTGACCCGCTCCACCACCCACTGCTGGAGCAGGAAATGCTCCAGATAGGCGTTTCTCAGTGAAAGTTCGGGGCTTGGCGCCTTCATCATCATGGTGCGCCCGGTATGGCTGTCGCGCACCTTGTAGACCCTCGACTGGGCATTGCGCGACAGCACCTGTTCGACTTCCATGCCGTCGAGACGCTGGCCCGGCGAGAGCTCCGGGGGGATCGGCAGGTCGCCGTAGATCAGGGCCGGGTCGCTTTCGACCTCCTCGGGAAGCTCGTCGATACGCAGGATCTGGAAGCAGAACTGGTCGCCGCCATAGCCGCGCTCCTGGGCGCGCTGCTTGGCTTCCGCCGCCAGGCGCTCGCAGGCGGCGTCGAGATCGCTCGCGTTCGCGCGAATCAGGCGCACGTAGTCCGAAGGCATCAGGGTGCCGCGCACGCCTTGGGTGGTGAAGACGAAGAAGTCGCCCTGCTTGAGCGGCAAGGGGGTGTAGTCGATGTCGAGGCTGCCATCCATGCCCAGCGCCCGGGAGGGGTAGCGGTAGCCGCCCACATCGGTGACGTGGTCCCGGGTCAACTGTTCGAACTCCGCGCCGCGCAGGCGAAACACCAAGGTGTCGCCCATGTGGAACAGGAAGGAGTCGCGCCCGCGAAACACCATGGCGGACATCGAGGAGACGAAGCTCCCCTCCTTGACGTGCTGGCTCTGGCTGTAGCACCAACTGTTGAGCGCCAGCATCACCCGGGTCGCCGAGGTCTTGACGTCCCAGTGCTCCGGCGTCGAGAAGTAATCGGCCAGAAAGCCGCGCACGCTCAGATCGCCGGCCTGCTTGGCCATGGTATTGCGCGAAATGGAGTCGCTGATCACCGCGCAGGCGCCCTTGGTCGACAGCAGCGGCGACTCCGGTACGCGCACCGACATCGAGCTTCTATGCGTGCGCCGGTCCGGGGCGACAAACGCCTGACCGTAGCTGATCAGTAACTGTGCGTGCGCCAACTCGTCCTCCTTGGCCCTGGCGGGTAGTGGCCGTGTCGGACGGCCCTTGCGATGGGTGCCATGATACACGTTGTACTGGCCTTGCGATGCCCCGCCGAAAGTCGGTGGCGTCGCGAAGCTTCTTCATCGCCCCGCAATGCCAAAAAAAGCGCCTGCGCAAGACGCCGAATTGGTAATCCAGCGGGCTTGTTCGTATAATTCCTCGCAATTGCGCAGTACATCAACCGCTTAGACCACGCACACAAAACGCCAAGTTAAGGACTTCAAATGAATTTCGACCACATCCCCGCTGGTAAGGATCTGCCCAACGACATCTTTGTTGCGATCGAGATTCCGGCCAACCACGCGCCCATCAAGTACGAGATCGACAAGGACATGGGTGCCCTGCTGGTCGACCGCTTCATGGCGACCCCGATGTTCTACCCGGCGAACTACGGCTTCATCCCGCACACCCTGGCCGACGATGGCGACCCGCTCGACGCGCTGGTCGTCACCCCGCATCCGGTGGCGCCGGGCAGCATCATTCGTGCGCGCCCGGTCGGCATTCTCAACATGACCGACGAAGCCGGCGAAGACGCCAAGCTCGTGTGCGTGCCGCACCCGAAACTCAGCACACTCTACGACGACGTTCAGGAAGTGACCGACCTGCCCGAGCTTCTGCGTCAGCAGATCGCGCACTTCTTCGAGAACTACAAGGATCTCGAAAAAGGCAAGTGGGTGAAGGTCGAGTCCTGGGAAGGCGTGGACGCCGCGCGCAAGGCCATCGAGAAGTCCGCTGCCGCCTACCAGAAGGCGTAACACCTGATGCTGTGCAAGAAGGCCGCCACGAGCGGCCTTCTTGCGTTACGCCCGCCTGCCGGCGCGGCACGTCACCGCAGCCGCTACGCGAGCGAAGGTGCCTGCGTTAAGATGGCGAGGATACGATCGCCAAGGATTTACCGTGTTATCGACCAAGCGCTTGATGTTGCTGTGCCTGCTGCTCGGGCTTCCCTTGCTTGCTCAGGCCCAGTGGTTCTCCCAGAGCCAATCCTCCGACTTCCTGCCCGTCAACGAAGCCTTTCAAAGTCAGGCCTGGCATGACGGCGAGCGGGTCTACGTCGGCGTCACGATCCACGATGGCTACTACCTCTACCGCCATCAGCTCGACTTGAACCCAAGCAGCGAGCGAGCGGCAGACGCGCAGCTCGGCGCCTTGAGCATCCCGGAAGGTGAGCACATCACCGACGAGTTCGTCGGTGATGCCTACGTCTTTCGCCACCAGCTGGTTTTTGAAGCCCCCTTCGACGCCCCGCAGGATGGCCCGCTCAGTCTCGACTTTCGCTTTCAAGGTTGCGCCGATGCGGGGCTTTGCTATCCGCCGGAAACCGTCACCCTCGATGCAGCACAGACCACGGCACCCGCCGCCTTCGCCGGCTGGGAAAGCGAAGCGAACGCCGCCGCCCCGAGCGAAGGTAACGCCGAGGCCTTCACCGCGCCGCAAAGCGAGGATGGCCGGTTCAGCGCCCTGATCGGTCAGGCGAGCCTGCCGCTGATGCTCGGCCTCTTCTTCCTGGCCGGCCTGGGGCTGACCTTCACTCCGTGCGTGCTGCCGATGCTGCCGATCCTGGCCGCGATCATCGTCGGCCAGAACCCCAGCCGCCCTCGCGCCTTCGTGCTCTCGTCGAGCTACGTGCTGGGCATGGCGGCGACCTACGCCGTCGTGGGGGTGCTGATGGGGTTGTTCGGAGCCGGTCTCAATCTGCAGGCGCGGCTCCAGTCGCCGCCGGTGCTGATCGGCTTCGCGGTGCTCTTTACGCTGTTCGCGTTCGCCATGCTGGGGGCCTTCGACCTGCGTCTTTCGCCGCGGCTCGCCACGACCGTTGAGCGCTGGCAGGCCCGCGCCCAGCGCAGCGGCCCGCTCGGGCTCGCCGTGGCGGGGGCATTGTCGGTACTGGTGGTGTCTCCCTGCGTCACCGCGCCCCTGGCGGGGGCGCTGGTGTTCATCTCGAGTACCGGCGACGCCTTGGCCGGCGGCGCGGCGCTGCTGGCACTGGGTCTTGGCATGGGGCTGCCGCTGCTGCTCGCCGGCACTTTCGGCACCACCTTGCTGCCGCGCTCCGGCGCCTGGATGAACGGCGTGAAGGTCGCTTTCGCCCTGCTGCTGTTCGGCGTGGCGATCTGGATGATCGAGCGTCTGGTCGCGCCGCCGGTGGCGCTGCTGCTCTGGGCGGCGCTGGCCATCAAGACCGCTCTGGCCCTCGGGGCGCTCACCTCCAAGACGTCATCGAATGCCGCACGGGCGCGTCAGACGCTGGGCGTGATGCTGCTCGTCTGGGGCGTGGCACTGGTCTTCGGTGCCGCCCAGGGCGGCAGTGATCCACTGCGCCCCTTGCAGGGGCCTGCCACCTCTGCAGTCGAGGCGGTCCCTACGCTGGACTTCGAGACCGTCGACGGTCTCGAGGGGCTCGAGCAAGCGCTTTCGCGCACCGACGGGGGGCTTGCCTTCGTCCACTTCACCGCGCAGTGGTGCATCTCCTGCAAGCTGATGGAGCGCGATGTCTATCCGGATCCGCGCGTCGTCGAGGCACTCGACGATGTGACGCTCATCGCCGTCGACGTGACCGACACCACGGCGCAAAGCCGCGCGGCGCTGCAGGCTTTCGATCTCTTCGGCCCGCCAAGCCTGCTGTTCTTCGAGGGCGAGCGCGAGGTGCGCGCTGCGCGCATCCAGGGCGAGGTGGATGCCGAAGCGCTCGCGGCACACCTCGATTCGCTCAAGCGCTACGTTCGCGATGAACATGACGCCTGAGTCTCTTGCTCAGCCCTCGGCGCTCGAGGGCGGCCGATGCTGGACAACACGCGGGTTTTTCGGCAAACTCCGCCTCCATAGTGCAAACAGACGCTTTTACGGTCGCCAAGCGCTCAACGTTCGTCAACGTGCAGCTTTCTGTCAATTTTACCGCACGGTTTACTGCGCTCTTGAACGTTCGTTTCAGACGCGATGCGACTCCCTTTGAGCCATTCACCATTACCGGGGCCCTCTCCATGGATATTCGCAAGGTCAAAAAACTCATCGAGCTGCTCGAAGAATCCAACATCAGTGAAATCGAGATTCAGGAAGGCGAGGAGTCGGTGCGTATTAGCCGTCATCCCGATGGGTCGACCTGGCAGCCCCAGCCCATGCCGCACTACGGCTACGGCGCGCCTGCACAGCCCGCACCGGCACACGCCGCTCCTGCGGCAAGCGTAGATGTAGCCCCCGAAGCCCCGGCCGCCAGCTTCCGCGGTGAAGCGGTGAACTCGCCGATGGTCGGCACCTTCTACCGCAGCCCGGCGCCGGGTGCGAAGTCCTTTGTCGAAGTGGGCGATACCGTGAAGCGTGGCGATACCGTCTGTATCGTCGAAGCCATGAAAATGATGAACCAGATCGAGGCGGATCGCGACGGCGTGGTAGAGGCCATCCTGGTGGAAGACGGCGAGCCGGTGGAGTTTGACCAGCCCATGGTCGTCATCGCTTAACTCTTTCATTTCAATACGGGTGGATTCTCCCATGCTGGACAAGGTACTTATCGCGAACCGCGGCGAGATTGCCCTGCGCATTCTACGCGCCTGTAAAGAGCTAGGGATCAAGACCGTCGCGGTGCATTCCAAGGCCGACCGCGACCTGATGCACGTGCGTCTGGCCGATGAGGCAGTCTGCATAGGGCCGGCACCGTCGGCCCAGTCCTACCTCAATATTCCCGCGCTGATCAGCGCCGCGGAAGTCACCGACTCGAGCGCCATACACCCCGGCTACGGCTTCTTGTCCGAGAACGCCAACTTCGCCGAGCAGGTGGAACGCTCGGGCTTCACCTTCATCGGCCCGCGCGCCGAGACCATTCGCCTGATGGGCGACAAGGTCAGCGCGATCGAGGCGATGAAAGCGGCGGGCGTGCCCACCGTACCCGGTTCCGACGGCCCGCTAGGCGACGACGATGCCACCAACCTGGCCACCGCCAATCGCATCGGCTACCCGGTGATCATCAAGGCCGCCGCCGGCGGCGGCGGTCGCGGCATGCGCGTTGTGCACACCGAAGGGCATCTGCTGTCGGCGATCACCGTGACCCGCACCGAGGCCCACGCCGCCTTCGGCGATGGCACCGTGTACATGGAGAAGTTCCTCGAGAAGCCGCGCCACGTGGAAGTCCAGGTGCTGGCCGATGGTCAGGGCAACGCCATCCACCTCTATGACCGCGACTGCTCGCTGCAGCGTCGTCACCAGAAGGTGCTGGAAGAAGCGCCGGCGCCGGGTCTCGACCCCGAGGCCCGCGCCAAGGTGCTCGAAGCCTGTCGCGAGGCGTGCATCGAGATCAATTATCGCGGCGCCGGCACCTTCGAGTTCCTCTACGAGGACGGCGAGTTCTTCTTCATCGAGATGAACACCCGCGTGCAGGTCGAGCACCCGGTCACCGAAATGGTCACCGGCGTGGACATCGTCAAGGAGCAGTTGCGCATTGCCGCCGGGCTTCCGCTGTCGATCCGCCAGGAAGACGTCAAGCTCGACGGCCATGCCTTCGAGTGTCGCATCAACGCCGAGGATGCGCGTACCTTCATGCCCTCGCCGGGCAAGGTCACGCTGTTTCATGCCCCCGGGGGGCTTGGCGTGCGCATGGATTCGCACATGTATACCGGCTACAGCGTACCGCCGCACTACGACTCGCTGATCGGCAAGCTGATCACCTGGGGCGCCAGCCGCGACATCGCGCTGACGCGCATGCGCAATGCACTCGACGAGCTGCTGGTCGAAGGCATCAAGACCAATATCGACCTGCAGAAGGATCTGGTGCGGGATAGCTACTTCCGTCAGGGCGGTGTCAACATTCACTACCTCGAGAAGAAGCTCGCCAGCTGATTCTTTCGCGATCATGACCTCGACGGGGTGGCCTGGCCACCCCATCGGCGTTTTCACCCTCATTTCGGAGAGTGCCATGCCCTGGCTACAGCTTCGCGCCCACGTCGCGCCGGAACAGGCGGAACTGCTCGAAGAGCTTCTGCTCGAAGAAGGCGCTACCGCCATCGGCCTGCAGGACGCCGAGGACGACCCGGTGTTCGAGCCCGACCGTGGCACCACCCCGCTCTGGCAGGAGACCATCCTTACCGGGCTCTATGACGACCTGGAAGGTATCGATGCGATGCTGTCGCGCATCGAGGGCGCCTGGGCCGAGCAGGTTCCCGGCGAGCCCTGCCCCACCATCGAGTACGAGCTGCTCGCCGACCGCGACTGGGAACGCGAGTGGATGGACGACTTCGCTCCGCTCAAGATGGGCCAGAAGCTCTGGATCGTGCCCAGCTGGATCGAGCCGCCGGAGGCGAACGCGGTCAACCTCATTCTCGACCCGGGCCTGGCCTTCGGCACCGGCACCCACGCGACCACCGCGCTGTGCCTCGAATGGCTCGACAGCCTGGCCGTCGAAGGCGAGCTCGATGGGCAGACGGTGCTGGACGTCGGCTGCGGCTCGGGCATTCTCGCCATCGCCGCGCTGAGACTGGGTGCCGTGCGGGCCGACGCCACCGACATCGACCCCCAGGCGCTGCAGGCGAGTCGTGACAACGCCGAGCGCAACCAGGTCACAGCCGACCGGCTATCGCTCTTCTACCCGGAGCAGCTCGCACCCGGCAATGGCTACCCTGTGGTCACCGCCAACATCCTGGCAGGCCCGCTGGTCGAGCTCGCGCCCACCATTGCCGGCTACGTGGCACCGAAGGGCCTGATTGCGCTGTCGGGCATTCTGGCCAACCAGGCCGCCGAAGTGATGAAGGCTTACGAAGCACAAGGCCTGATCGTCGACGAGCCGGTCCTGCGCGAAGGTTGGGTACGGCTGACCGCCCGGCGTCCGGGTTAATCCGGCCATCGGGCTTCACCCTACTTGCAAGTAGGCGTATCATACGCCCCCTTGCGACCCCACCCCCGTTCGACAACTGATCTGCCATGACATTATCGACCCTTGAGCTTGCGACCATCGGGCCTTATCGACTTCAGAGCCCGGTGATGCTGGCGCCGATGGCCGGCGTCACCGACCGCCCCTTTCGACGGCTGTGCCGGCGGCTGGGCGCGGGCTGGGTGGTGGGCGAAATGGTCACCTCGGACCCGTCTCTTTGGCACACGCGCAAGTCCCGGCTGCGCATGGATCATGCCGGCGAGCCCTCGCCGCGGGTGGTGCAGATCGCCGGCGGTGACGCAGAGATGCTCGCCACCGCCGCCCGACTCAACGCCGAGCTCGGCGCCCAGGTGATCGATATCAACATGGGCTGCCCCGCCAAGAAAGTGTGCAACAAGGCCGCAGGCTCGGCGTTGATGCGCGATGAATCGCTGGTGGCCGAGATTCTCGAGGCTGTGGTCGGTGCCGTCGATATCCCCGTGACGCTCAAGATTCGTACCGGCTGGTGCGCAAGCTCCAACAACGCGTTGAACGTGGCGCGGCTGGCCGAAGACGCCGGCATCCATGCGCTGGCGATCCATGGTAGACACCGCCAACAGCGCTATACTGGATGTGCCGAGTACGACACCATCGCCGAGGTCAAGTCGCGCCTGTCGATTCCGGTGATCGCCAACGGCGATATCACGTCGCCGGAAAAGGCCGCCTTCGTGCTGCGCTATACCGGCGCCGATGCGCTGATGGTAGGTCGCGGTGCCCAGGGCAACCCTTGGATCTTCGAGCAGATCACCCACTACCTGGCCCACGGCGAGCATCTCGCGCCGCCGTCGCTCGAGACGCGCCACCGGGTTCTCGAGGAGCACCTCCAAGCCCTTCACGCGTTCTACGGCGAGGTGATGGGCGTGCGCATCGCGCGCAAGCACCTGGGCTGGTACCTCGACGAGGATGCACGCTTCGCGCCGCATGGTCGCAAGGCATTAAAACAACAATTCAATGCGTTGAGCACGCCCCAGGCACAGCTTGAATGGATCGACAATGCGATGACGCCTGACGCCGCTGCGCGACTGCTAGACAAAGGAAGCCATGCCGCATGAACGAACGTTTTACGATGGAAAGCGCCCCGGTGCTCGATGCGGCCTCCTCGTCCGCTCACGAGCCGCCCCAGCCGCTCAGGGAAGCCGTCGAAGCCGCGATGCGCCGCTACTTCGAGCATCTCGATGGCAGCCAGGCCAGCGACCTGTACGCCATGGTGATGGCCGAAGTGGAGGCGCCGCTTCTGACCTGCGTCATGGATCACACCGACGGCAACCAGACCCGGGCCGCGGACGTGCTGGGGCTGAACCGCGGCACTTTGCGCAAGAAATTGAAGCAGTACGGACTTATCAGTGACGCCCCTTGAGTGGGGCGTCGTCGTTTTCACCCCTTGAGTTTCATGAGCATTATATGGCAGACACCCCCCACACCCCCGTTCGCCGCGCACTGCTGAGCGTCTCCGACAAGACCGGCATCGTCGACTTCGCCAAAGGCCTTCGCGAGCAGGGGGTCGAGTTGCTCTCCACCGGCGGCACCTTCCGGCTCTTGAAGGAGCATTCAGTCGAGGTACAGGAAGTTTCGGAGCACACGGGCTTTCCGGAGATCATGGATGGCCGCGTCAAGACCCTGCATCCCAAGATTCACGGTGGCATCCTCGCCCGTCGCGGTCAGGACGATGCGGTGATGGCCGAAAACGACATTGCGCCAATCGACATGGTGGTGGTGAATCTCTACCCCTTCGAGGCGACCGTCGCCAAGGATGACTGCACTCTTTCGGATGCCATCGAGAACATCGACATCGGCGGCCCGACCATGGTGCGTGCCTGCGCCAAGAACCACGCCTACACCACCATCGTCGTCAATACCGACGACTACGCCCGGGTGCTGGGCGAGATGGCATCTCAGGAAGGCGCGGTGAGTCAGGCCACGCGCTTCGATCTCGCCGTGAAGGCCTTCGAGCATACTGCTGCCTACGACGGTGCCATCGCCAACTACCTGGGTCGCAAGGTCAGCGACAGCGACGCCCGCTTTGCGCGTACCTTCAACCTGCAGCTCGAGAAGAAGCAGGACATGCGCTACGGCGAGAACCCGCACCAGCAAGCGGCCTTCTACGTCGAGCCCGACGCTCAAGAGGCAAGTGTCGCAACCGCCGTAATTCGCCAGGGCAAGCCGCTCTCGTTCAACAACGTTGCCGATACCGACGCCGCCTTCGAGACCGTCAAGGCATTCACCGAGACCGCCTGCGTGATCGTCAAGCACGCCAACCCCTGCGGCGTGGCGGTAGGCGCAACGGCCCTCGAGGCCTACGACAAGGCCTTCGCCACCGACCCGACCAGCGCCTTCGGCGGCATCATCGCCTTCAACGTGGCGCTCGACGCCGATACCGCACGCGCCATCGTCGATCGCCAGTTCGTCGAAGTGATCATCGCCCCGGGCATTGATGATGCGGCCGCCGCCATCGTGGCCGAGAAGAAGAACGTGCGACTGCTGGAAACACCGGCGCTTTCCGGCACGCCCGCGGCTACCGCGCTCGACTTCAAGCGCGTCAACGGCGGCTTGCTGGTCCAGGAGCAGGATCAGGGCATGGTCACTCGTGATGCTCTTACCGTGGTGAGCAAGCGCGCGCCGAGCGAACAGGAGCTCAACGATCTGCTGTTCGCCTGGAAAGTGGCCAAGTTCGTCAAGTCCAACGCCATCGTCTACGCCAAGGCGGGCCAGACCATCGGCGTGGGCGCAGGGCAAATGAGCCGCGTCTACTCCGCCAGAATCGCCGGCATCAAGGCCGAGGACGAAGGCCTGACGGTGCCCGGGTCCGTGATGGCGTCTGATGCCTTCTTCCCCTTCCGCGACGGCATCGACGCGGCGGCGAAAGCGGGCATCACGGCGGTCATCCAGCCCGGTGGCTCCATGCGCGACCAGGAAGTGATCGACGCCGCCGACGAGGCCGGCATCGCCATGGTGTTCACCGGCATGCGCCACTTCCGCCATTAATGGCGTGACGCGCGTGTAAAAGCGCATGCAAAAGAAAAGGCCCAGACATCTGCCTGGGCCTTTCTTGTTTCAGTATAGGTCTTCTTTCAGTATAGGGGACGATCAACTACCCAGGTCGAGGCACAGGTACTTGGTTTCCAGGTACTCCTCGATGCCCTGATGGCCGCCCTCGCGACCGAGCCCCGAGGCCTTTACCCCGCCGAAGGGCGCCATGGCGTTGGAGATCAAACCGGTATTGATACCCACCATGCCGTATTCCAGCGCCTCGGCGACCCGCCATACCCGCGCCAGATCCTTCGAGTAGAAGTAGGAGGCAAGCCCGTACTGGGTATCGTTGGCCATCTCGATGGCGCTCTGTTCGTCGTCGAAGGGGAACACCGCGGCCAGCGGACCGAAGGTCTCTTCCTTGGCGACCTTCATCCGGTCGTTGGCGAAGCTGATCAGCGTCGGCGTGAAGAAATTGCCACCCAGCGGGTGCGGATGCCCCCCCAATAGCAGCTCGGCGCCGTGGTCGATGGCATCCTGAACGTGCTCGGTGACCTTCTTCACGCCATTCTCGTCGATCAGCGGGCCGACGTTGACGCCGGTCTTCGTGCCATCGCCCACGGTGAGTTCGCTGTTCATCGCCGCCGCGAGCTTTTCGCAGAAGGCGTTGATGACGCTCGACTGGACCAGGAAACGGTTGGTGCAGATGCAGGTCTGGCCGGCGTTGCGGAACTTGGCCGCCATGGCGCCTTCGACGGCCGCATCGAGATCCGCATCCTCGAAGACGATGAACGGGGCGTTGCCGCCAAGCTCAAGGGAGATCTTCTGGACATGCTGGGCGGCATTGGCCATCAGCTCGCGCCCCACTTCGGTGGAGCCCGTGAAGGTGATCTTGCGTACCTTGGGGGAGTCGGTCAACGCCTTGGCGATCTCGGCGGCACTGCCCGGCACCACGTTGAAGACGCCGCGCGGAATGCCTGCCCGCTCGGCCAGAAGCGCCAGCGCCGTCGCTGAAAACGGGGTCTGGCTGGCCGGCTTGATGACGATGGTGCAGCCGGCGGCCAGCGCCGCTCCCGCCTTGCGGGTGATCATCGCGGCGGGGAAGTTCCAGGGCGTGATCGCCCCGACCACACCGACCGGCTGCTTGGTGACCAGGATACGCTGGCTCGCCTTGGCAGCGGGAATCGTTTCGCCGTAGATGCGCCGCGCCTCTTCGGCGAACCAGCGGATGAAGCTTGCGGCATAGGCGATCTCGCCTTCGGCCTCCTTGACCGGCTTGCCCTGCTCATGAGTCATCAGCACGGCCAGGTCGTGCTGGTGCTCCATCATCAGGTCATACCACTTGAACAGCAGGTCCGAGCG
Source organism: Vreelandella malpeensis (assembly GCF_020622355.1). Lineage (GTDB taxonomy): Bacteria > Pseudomonadota > Gammaproteobacteria > Pseudomonadales > Halomonadaceae > Vreelandella > Vreelandella malpeensis. The sequence continues at coordinate 224,712 of NZ_WHVL01000005.1, forward strand.
CTCTTGGGCGGTCAGCGCGCGCCAGGCGGGCAGTGCTCGATCGGCGGCATCGATCGCGCGCTCGGTCTCGGCACGCCCCAGGCGCGGCATGTCGCCCATGGGCTCACCGGTGGCCGGGTTGATTACCTTGATCTGCTCGCCGCTGTCGGCGGCCACCCAGCTGCCGTCGATATAGGCGAAGGGGCAGTACAGCTGTGTCTCGTTGAGCGCTTCCATGACAGTCTCCCAACCGAAAGGTCATCTCTTGGTTCCGTGATCCCTTCATGCTAAGACGAAAAAGCGCGTTTGACCAAATGTTTGCCCGGGCGCCGCCGAGGCGCCTAGTTGATGAGCGTGAGAAATTCCTGACGGGTCGCCTGATTGCTGCGAAACAGTCCGAGCATCACCGAGGACGTCATGCTGGAGTTCTGCTTCTCGACGCCACGCATCATCATGCACAGATGGCGCGCCTCGATCACCACCGCCACGCCCTTGGCCTGGGTAACCTGTTGGACCGCCTCGGCGATCTCGCGCGTCAGGTTCTCCTGGATCTGCATGCGTCGAGCGTACATGTCCACGATGCGCGCGAACTTGGAAAGCCCCAGCACCTTGCCCGTCGGGAGGTAGGCAATGTGGCACTTGCCGATGAAGGGCAGAAGGTGATGCTCGCACATCGAGTAGAGCTCGATGTCCTTGACCAGTACCATTTCATCGGTCTGGGAATCGAACACCGCGCCGTTAATGATCTCTTCGAGCGACGTTGCATAGCCCGCATTGAGAAACTGCATGGCCTTGGCGGCTCGCGTCGGCGTATCGCGCAGCCCTTCACGATCCGGGTCCTCCCCGAGCGCGGTAATGATGGCACGATAGTGCTGGGCGATGTCGTCGGTCATGATGAGCCTCGTTCAACCTGTAAAGCCGAATAGCGGGTAATTATGAGAACCGCTTATTTTACCTTACCCAGCCGCCAGGTGGCAGGGTAAAGCGCGGCCAATGCGCGTTTTACCCTGAACAATGAGCCACTTGGCCGGTCATGCCAGCCAGCGAGGCTGTTCGAGCTGCATGAGCTGCTGCTCGAGCTGGCGCAGGTGCTGGTCCCAGTGGCCGCGCTCGGCAAGCCACGGGAAGGCACGCGGAAACGCCGGGTCCTCCCAGCGCGACACCAGCCAGGCGGCATGGCGAACAAGGCGGTAGGCACGCAGCGGCTCGATCAGGTCGAGCTCGTCGTCGGGAAAGGGGCGACTCTCTTCGTAGCCTTCACGTACTTCGCTCAGGGCCGCTCGCCACTCCTGGGCATCCTCGGGCAGCAGCATCCAGACGTCCTGGATCGCCGGCGCCATCAGGCAGTCGTCGAAGTCCACCAGCGTAAAGGCATCATCAACGCCGAGAATGTTACCTAGATGACAATCGCCGTGGGTACGAATGAAGTTCGCGCTCGACAGCGAATGCCGCTCGAGTGAGGTAAGCAGCCTGTCGATGATCTGCGGATAGACGCGGCGCTGCTGGGCGTCGAGCCACGGGCTCCCCATCACCTGGCTGCGCGCACGTTCGATATCGCCGCTCAGGTCGAGCGTTCGACGGTGCACGAACGCCTTGCGCGACGACTGCGCGTGAAGCCGGCCCAGCACTTCGCCCAAGGCGAACAGGTGGGCCGGATTGTCGAGCTCCGGGGCACGGCCCAAGCAGTGCGGAAAGAGCGTGAAGCGAAACCCTTCAAAGCGATGCAGCGCCTGACCTCGCTGATCACGCCAGGGCGCGCCCACCGGCACTTCGGCGTCGGCGAGCTCCAGAAGAAACGCGTGCTCCTCATCGATGGCGGCATCGCTCAGACGCTCCGGGCGGTAGAACTTCACCACCCAGCGGGTACGGTCGTCGTCCTGGAACATCAGCACGCGGTTTTCGTAGCTGTTGAGCGCGAAGGGCTCGTCGGCAGGATAGAGCCCAACGGACTCGACGGCGGAGATCACCGTTTCGGGGGAAAGCGCACTGAATGCATGGGCCATGACGCCCCTCCTGAAAAAAGACGCCATTCTACCAGTCTCGCCCGGGCGGTGTCCGTGCCGGCGCCCAGAGTTCCACGCACCGCACGCCTGCCCCGAGCGCCTGGCGGGCGAGCTCCTGGCCGGTCGCGCCGGTCGTCACTACGTCATCGACGATGATCAGGCGCTCGGGAAGGCTCTGCGGCAGAACGAACGCCCCGCGAAGATTCTCCAGGCGCGCCCGGCGATTGAGGGTATGCTGGGCCGGCAGGTGCTTGACGCACTGACCCTCGAAGCTTGCCAGCCCAAGCCTTTTGGCCAACTGCCGGGCGAGCCAGTCGGCCTGATTGAAGCCGCGCTCGCGCGCCTTGGCGGGGTGCATCGGTACGCCCATCAGCGCCGCCTTGGCGGTATCCGGCGGGCTTGTCAGCATCAGCTCCACCAGTAGCACCCCGGCGCGGGTCGAGGCGTGGTACTTGAAGTCGCGCACCAGCGTCTTGACCGGTTCGGTATAGAGATAATCGGCGGTGGTTCGGGCCATGGCCGGTGGCTCGATCAGACAATGCCCGCAAAGACGTTCGGCAGAGTCGGCCGGGCTTTGCGATCTCGGCTCGGCACACATCAGGCAGGCATCTGAGTTACGCGGCAGCAGCGCCTGGCACTCGTCGCACCAGCCCTTTTCGCTCGCCTGGTTCGACAGGCAGAAGGCGCAGTAGCCGGGCAATGCTTGCCGAAGCCGTTCCTCCACCCTCCTGAGCCACGTCGTGAGCATCATACTGTTCCCTTCTCAGCGGGATTTCCCGAGCCGCCATCTTGACTTAGCACGATAAATTGATACCATACGCCTCGTCTTCTGCGGATGTGGTGGAATTGGTAGACACGCTAGATTTAGGTTCTAGTGCCGTAAGGTGTGGGAGTTCGAGTCTCCCCATCCGCACCAATCACAGACAAGCTTCCCTTCGTTACAGCCTCTTCTTTCTTTGCATCCTCGCACGGCCTGCTCATCATCGAAGCATCTGGCCAATTCGCACTACCTTATCCAGATTAACGACACCTAGATTAACGACACGCGGTCACGATGTCGCTACATTGTCACGGCACCCTTCAACACAAGAGGCACGATGCCATGGAATGGCTCGAGGAACACTCGCAGGTAATCACCGCGATCGCCAATATCTGCACCCTGTTCGTGTGGTTGTTCTACGCGCAACTGCTCTACTACAACTTCGCCCGCCAGCGCCAGCCACGCATCATCGTCAACCGGGGCAAGGGAACCGGTACCCAGGCACTCTGTCTGGTCAGCAACATGAGCAGCGAAGCGATCTACGTGCAGCACGTCATCGCGGTCCTGCATACCGAGGAACGAACCTACGAGCTCGACGTGGTGGAGCACCAGAAGGAGAGCGAAGAGGAAGACGACGACACCTTTCGCACGCACCAAGGCCCGCTGGGCTCCGGCGACTATATCCATCTTCAGTCCTTCGCCAAGATCGTCGATGAGCTCAAGGCTTACTGGGAGATCGACGAACAGGCACTCTCCCGCGAGGAGCTTCATCTTGAAATTCGCGTTGTCGCGATCTATGGCCCCGAGGATATGCCGGTCGGCGCCTCACGGGTCTTCAAGCTGAGCCTGGATGCCGAGCCGAACCGCCAGTTGATTCCCATCAAGATCGATACCCAGCGGATGTCGAGCCGGCGTGAGCGCAAGCAGGTGCTGGAGTGGGCCAAGAGCATCGAAAACCACAAGGCATGAGCGTGACCTCATGGCCGACTATTTGCTTTTGACCGCACACGCAGAACCGGTGCTCAAAGCCGCAGGCCGCCGTCGCACTCGATGATGCGCCCGGTAAAGTAGTCGTTGTCGAACGCGAAAGCCACGCTCTGGGCGATATGATCGGGCTCGCCCAACCGATTCAGCGGTACGCTCTGCGCGATACGCTCGAGCATGTCCGGGCGCATCGCCGCGGTCATTTCCGTGGCCACGAACCCCGGCGCGACGGTCGCAGTACGGATGGCGTAGCGAGCCAGTTCCTTCGCCCAGGTGACCGTCAGCGCGTGAATGCCCGCCTTGGCGGCGGCGTAGTTACTCTGGCCCATGTTGCCGGCTTTCGAGATACTCGAGATGTTGACGATGACGCCCCCTTCTCCCGCCTCGATCATGTGCGTCGCGGCCTCGCGCCCACACAGGAAGGCGCCGGTCAGGTTGACGTCCAGCACGCGCTGCCACGCCGTAAGCGACATGCGCTTCTCCACCCGCCCCTCCTTTACCTTGACGAGCATGGCATCGTCAGTGATGCCGGCATTGTTGATGCAGCCCGAAACCGGGCCGAGCTCGCCAGCGATGGCGGCGAACCCCGCCACGACCGAGGCCTCGTTGCTCACATCGACCACGAAACCGCTGGCCGCGAAGCCTTGTTCGGCCAGGCGAGCCACCGCGGCGTCAAGCGCGTCCTGGCGGGTATCCAGCAGCGCGAGCCGAGCACCCTGCGCGCCCAGATGACGGGCCATGGCGAAGCCGAGCCCCCGAGCGCCGCCGGTGATCGCGATGATCTTGTTATCCACGTGCATTCCTGCGTTCCTTGTTCGATGAGCCGCGCGCAGTCGTTGAAGAGGCCTACGCTCGGCGGCTGCTTGTAATCGTGTTTTCTGTCACCATAAAGAGTGTTTACGCTAGTGCTGGAGGCAGACATGCCCATCTTACTGTTCATCTCGGTGTTCACCCTACTCGATTTCGTCGTACTCTTCTCGGTGGGCAGCCATATCGGCCTTCTGACCACGCTGCTGCTTGTGCTGCTGACGGGCTTCGTCGGGCTGCACCTCATCCGTCGCGAAGGCGTTTCGGCGCTGGCGCGCGCACGGGCTCGGCTGCAGGCAGGCGAGCTTCCCTCGTCGGAGCTGTTCACGGGGGCTGCGCTGATCTTCGGCGGCGCCCTGCTCATGGCGCCGGGATTTCTGTCCGATGCACTCGGCCTTGCCTGTCTGCTGCCAAGCGCCCGCAGGCTGTTGCTCGGCGGCTTGAGCTGGCTCGGTCTCAAGGCCACCGTCGCCTCGCAGGCGAGCGCCTATCACCCCCATTCCCGTCCCGATCGGCCCGAACAGTCCGCCTCGCATGACGCTGGCGAGCCCACCACCATCGAAGGCGAGTTCATCAGCCGTGACGATCCGCGTCACCGGCGCTAGGGCTGCGACTTAAGTAGGTATGTCATAGGTGATTTTTTTGCCTTGCCGCCCTTGAAAGGTGAACGCGAGCCCCCACTTCTGGAGTCAGCGAAGATTCGGTATCCGCGGATACCATAAACATGAAGGCGCGACGCCTTCGCTTCTCGGGGCACGACCACGAGAATCCTTTTAAAGACTGCCCATTGGGGCTTTGACGAACCTCAGGAGAACGAGAGCATGAATATCCGTCCCTTGCACGATCGCGTCGTTATTCGTCGCACGGAAGAAGAACAGAAAACCGCTGGCGGCATCGTGCTTCCGGGCAACGCCCAGGAAAAACCTACCCGTGGCGAAGTACTGGCCGTGGGCAACGGTCGTATTCTCGACAACGGTGAAGTGCGTGCGCTGGACGTCAAGGTAGGCGACACCGTGATCTTCAAGGATGGCTTCGGCGTCGAGAAACAGAAGATCAACGGCGAAGAAGTCCTGATCATGAGCGAAGCCGACATCCTGGCGGTCGTCGAAGGCTGATTTCATTGCCGCGACCCCTTGCTTTCACATTTACTTTTTTCGATATAGGAAGTAACGAACATGGCAGCTAAGCAAGTCAAGTTTTCCGATGATGCCCGCAAGCGCATGGCGCGCGGTGTAGATGTACTGGCCAACGCCGTAAAAGTCACCCTGGGCCCGAAAGGCCGCAACGTGGTGCTGGACAAGTCCTTCGGCGCACCGACCGTGACCAAGGACGGTGTGTCTGTAGCCAAGGAAATCGAACTGAAAGACAAGTTCGAAAACATGGGCGCGCAGATGGTCAAGGAAGTGGCTTCCAAGACCTCTGACGCTGCCGGTGACGGTACTACCACCGCCACCGTACTGGCCCAGGCAATCGTTGCCGAAGGCCTGAAAGGCGTAACCGCCGGCATGAACCCGATGGATCTGAAGCGCGGCATCGACCAAGCCGTGACCGCTGCGGTGAAAGAGATCCAGGCGATGGCCGTGCCCTGCACCGACACCAAGTCCATCGCCCAGGTCGGCACCATCTCCGCCAACGGCGACAAGCGTATCGGTGAGATCATCGCCGAAGCGATGGAAAAAGTCGGCAAGGAAGGCGTCATCACCGTCGACGAAGGTCGTGGTTTCGAAGACGAGCTGGAAGTCGTTGAAGGTATGCAGTTCGACCGCGGCTACCTCTCGCCCTACTTCGTCACCAACCAGGACACCATGGCGGTCGAGCTCGAAGATCCCTACATCCTGCTGGTCGACAAGAAAGTCTCCAACATCCGCGAGCTTCTGCCGGTACTCGAAGCCGTGGCCAAGCAGGGCAAGCCGCTGGCCATCATTGCTGAAGACATCGAAGGCGAAGCGCTGGCGACACTGGTCGTCAACAACATGCGCGGTATCGTCAAGGTCGCTGCTGCCAAGGCGCCGGGCTTCGGTGATCGCCGCAAGTCCATGCTGCAGGACATCGCGATCCTGACCAACGGCACCGTGATTTCCGAGGAAGTGGGTCTGACCCTCGAGCAGGCCAACCTGGACCACCTGGGTACTGCCAAGCGCATGACCATGTCCAAGGAAAACACAACCATCATCGATGGCGCCGGCGCCGAGAACGACATCGAAGCCCGCGTCAACCAGATCCGCGCGCAGATCGAAGAGACTTCTTCCGATTACGACAAGGAGAAGCTCCAGGAGCGCGTCGCGAAGCTGGCGGGCGGCGTTGCGGTCATCCGCGTCGGTGCGGCTACCGAAGTGGAGATGAAAGAGAAGAAGGCCCGCGTCGAAGACGCGCTTCATTCTACCCGCGCAGCAGTCGAAGAAGGCGTCGTGCCTGGTGGCGGTACTGCGCTCGTACGTGTCATGGCCAAGGTACAGGGCCTCACTGGCGATAACGAAGACCAGAACCACGGCATCAACATGGCGCTGCGTGCCATGCAGTCTCCGCTGCGTCAGATCGTCACCAATGCCGGTGAAGAAGCCGCCGTGGTCATCAATCGCGTGAAGGATGGTGAAGGTAACTTCGGTTACAACGCTCAGACCAGCGAATACGGCGATCTCTTCGAGATGGGTGTTCTCGATCCGGCGAAAGTGACCCGCACCGCGCTTCAGTCTGCAGGCTCCGTCGCCGGTCTCATGATCACCACCGAGTGCATGATCGCCGACGATCCGGAAGAGAAGGAAGCCGCGCCGGATATGGGTGGCATGGGCGGAATGGGTGGCATGGGCGGCATGATGTAAGCCCTTCCCCCCTCGACGTTCAACGTCACGAGAACCCCGCCTGGTGCGGGGTTCTTTCGTTTGGGGCCACGCTGCGTGTGGCGAGCGAAGCGTGCTACCATGCGCGCTTTTCAGACGCTCAGGTCATTGCCGTGCTCTCCCGAATTCGTATCGTGCTCGTTCAAACCTTTCATCCCGGCAACATCGGGGCCGCCGCCCGGGCGATGAAAACCATGGGACTGTCCGAGCTCGTGCTGGTCAACCCGCGCGAGTTTCCAAGCATCGACGCCACGCGGCTTGCTGCCGGCGCCACGGACGTGCTGGAAAACGCCCGGGTGGTGAGTCACCTCGACGAAGCGATCCTTGACTGCGTGCAGGTGGTCGGCGCCAGCGCCCGCCTTCGCAGCCTGCCGCTACCCCAGTTCGATGAACCCGACGAGATGGCCCAGGCAGTGGTGCAGAACGCCGATCACGCGCCGGTGGCCCTGGTGTTCGGCCGTGAACGCTCGGGGCTCACCAACGATGAGATTCGCGCCTGCACTCACCAGGTGAGCATCCCCGCCAACCCCGAGTACGGCATCCTGAACCTCTCCCAGGCGGTGCAGATTCTGGCCTATGAGGTTCACCGGGCCTGGCGAAAGCGCCCCGAGAGCGCCTTTGCCTACCAGCGACCGGTCGAGGCCACTCCGCCGAGCCGGGAGCAGTTCGCGCATTTTCAGGCGCATCTGGGCCGCCTGATGCACCAGAGCGGTTTTCTCACCCAGCCCCACGCCAGGACCGAGGAGCAGCTTCAGGCGCTGTTCGCCCGGGCCGAGCCCAGCCGCAAGGAGCTTTCGCTACTGCGCGGGCTGTTGAGCGCCTTCGAGACCTATCTGCCCCCTGACGAGAAGTGATCCTGCATAAAAATAGGCAGCCCGAAGGCTGCCTATTGCGTTCAAGCACGTTACGTTTCGCTTAGAGCCACATCGCTCCCAGCCAGCCGAAAGCGATCAGCGGCAGGTTGTAGTGGATGAAGGTGGGCACCACGCTGTCCCAGATATGGTCATGCTGGCCATCCACGTTGAGCCCTGCGGTCGGCCCGAGGGTCGAGTCCGAGGCGGGTGACCCCGCATCCCCAAGCGCGGCAGCGGTACCTACCAGCACGACAGTGGCCATGGGCGAGAAGCCGAACTGCACCGCCAGCGGCACGAAGATCGCCGCGATGATAGGAATGGTCGAAAACGACGAGCCGATCCCGAGGGTGATGAACAAACCGACCAGCAGCATGGTGAGCGCGGCCAGCCCCCGGTTGTCGCCGAACAGCTCGAAGGCACCGCTCACCAGCGCGTCGATGTCGCCAGTGGCCTTCATCACCTCGGCGAAACCCGCCGCCGAGATCATGATGAAGCCGATCAGCGCCATCATGCGCATGCCGCTGGTGAACAGGTCGTCCGCCTCGCGCCACTTGAAGATGCCCCCCATCGAGAGGAGTCCGATCCCGACCAGCCCGCCCAGGATCATCGACCCGGTGTAGAGCTGCAGGCCGAGGGCCGCCACGATGGCCACCCCGGACATCAACAGGCCAAGCCTGTGCGGCGTGGCGCTGGTGTGGCCGGCAGCGATGCTGCTCGCCGCCACCTCCTTGTCGGCATAGCCGCGCCGTCCGCGATAGCTGAAGAACAGTGCCACCAGGAGCCCCAGCGCCATGCCGCCGACCGGGATCGCCATGGCCGCCGGCACCATCGAGCGGGTGATGTCGAGTCCCAGCGCCTCCCCGGCGCTATTGAGGTTGGCCAGCAGGATATCGTTGAGAAAGATTGCCCCGAAGCCCACCGGCAACAGCATGTACGGCGCGGTCAGGCCGAAGGTGAGCGCGCAGGCCACCGCCCGCCGATCGAGTTGAAGCTGGTTCATCAAGGCCAGCAGCGGCGAGATCAGGATCGGGATGAAGGCGATATGCACGGGGATGGCGTTCTGGGAAAAAATCGCCATCAGCAGGATGGCGCCGAGCAGGAGGTACTTGACCCGCGCCTGATGCGCCGCGCTCGACTCCTGGCCGAGCAGCCGGATCAGGCGCGCGGCGAGCAAATCGGGTAGCCCGGAGCGCGACAGGGCCACGGCGAAAGCACCAAGCGTGGCGTAGGCCAGCGCCACCTGGGCACCACCACCGACGCCGTCGTTGAAGGCACCCAGCGTATCCTCAAGGGACAGCCCGCCCACCAGCCCGCCTACGATGGCGCCCAGCACCAGCGCGAACACCACCGAGACGCGCAGAAGCGACAGCGCCACCATGACGAGCACCGCAATAATCACTGCATTCATTGAATTACCTAGCGCTTTTTTAGATAGTCGTTGGATATGAGGCGAGCGAATCTTAGCAGAAACCTCCTTGCTTGCGCAGCGTCGATGCCCATTGCCGTGTCCAGCAGCGTGAACACCTCGGGAAAGCGGCTTAACAGTTTCCAGGCGATCCTTCCCGCTTGATCGCGCGCGAGTGCGGTCAACCAATTTAGCCTTGGCTAACAATGCGGCTTGCGATACGCTAGCTAGATGAGAACGTTTCCACGACTGCTAGTAAGCCCAGCCCATGAGTGATGATTCAACGCCGCAGCGCCCGTTTCGAGACGGCCCCAGCCACGACGCCCTGCCGCCGGTGGCACAGCACGCCCGTCAGTACGAAACGGTACGCAATGCTCATGAAACCGAGCTGATCGAGGATTACGTCGAACTGATCGGCGACCTGCTGGATCACCGGGGTGAGGCACGCGCGGCGGACATCGCCAATCGCATGGCGGTGAGCCAGGCCACCGTATCGAAGATGATTCGCCGACTCAACGAGCTCGGTCTGGTCACCAGCCAGCCCTATCGCTCCCTGTTTCTGACCGACGAAGGCCGCAAGATGGCTCAGACCTCCCGCGGGCGCCATGACATCGTGCTGCATTTCCTGCGCGCACTTGGCGTGCCGGACAGTACCGCGCGCATCGATGCCGAAGGCATGGAACACCACGTCAGTGACGAGACGCTGGCCATCATGCAGCGCTTCACCGACGAGAAGGACGCCTGACGTTCAGCGCGGGGTCAGCGTAGCGAGTCGATTCACCTGGGTCAGCCCCTGATTCCACACCATCTCGATATGCGCGGTCTGCACCACCTCTTGCACGTGGCGTGGCGTCATCAGCGCCCAGCAGGTCGCGCCTTCGCGTCGCACCGAGCGGTAACGAAGCCCGGGCGCTCGGGCGCCACGTAGCGCGTGACCCAGCGCACGCGAGGCAGTGTAACTGTCAGCGGCGAAGATCGGATGATCACGTTCGAGCGCAAGCGCATCGCGGCATCCGCGCTCGTCGAACGTGCAGCGCAGCCCGCGAAAGACGAAGCGCTCAAAACGAAGCCCTTTCACCTTTTCCCAATAGAGCCTTTGATGATGACTCACCTCGGCGATGGCCGTGGCGAGGGTATCGGCGATGTAGAGCACGCCGAAACTGCCGTCGCTGAAGCGAGAGCCATCCGGGTTGACGTGGGTAAAAGCCGCGGCGGCGTAGGAGCAGCCGCGAATGCGAAAGGGAATCTCATCATACGGCAGCAGCGCCAGATCGCCGAGCTCGTTTCTGAGTCGCGGGTTGGTCAGCGCCTGCAACTGATAGAGTGCCTCGAACTCTTCGGCATCCGCCACGTCGTCGAACAGCGCAATGGGTGGAAATTTGCTGTTGATCAACCGATAACCCTCGACCCGACGAGGCGCCAGCGCGATCAGATTGTCCGGCGCTACCACTGCGCGCCTCGCAGGCTGTCGATGCGCTTGAAGGTTTCATAGAGCGCGGCGAAGTCGCCGCCACCGATCACCTCGAGCGGCGTGCGGCCGTTGAAGTAGGGATTGTGGTTCGCCATGGTGACGAAGCCGTAGACGTTCTCGGGATTCTCGAACAAGGTGCGCAGCGCGGCATGAATGTTGAGTAGATAGCTGATGCGCGCGAGCTGGTCGGCATCGAGCTTGATCTCGGCCAGATCGCCCCGGCGCGCGCGCGCATAGGTGGTGTGCGACACGCGCAGGATCGCCTCGCCCTGCTCTCCCTTGGCCTGCCACTTGTCCAAAATGCGTACTGCCGCCTTCAAGCCGACGGCAGCGGCGCTTTTATCGGTTACCAACTCATTGGCCGTTTGCATCGACCTACTCCTGTAGCCTACCTGTAAATACTAATTCACTTGAAAAGTATCTGCAAATAAGTCAGACAAGAAGACTATTCTCGAACGATTACCGGTCGCGCCATACCGACACGCCCAATACCGGGCAGTTTGAGTGCGGGACGTAATACATCGATACCCACGCTCAACCCCAGAAGGTTCAGTTCGATCCCCTCTTCGAGAGCGGCCATCACGCCGAACACGCCGCCCAGCGAGAACTGGACGCCGGTACCGCTGGGCACTGGCGCCCAGTAGTCACCGAACAGATAGTCCTTGCCCACCGCAGTGACTGGAAGCGCCACATCCAGGCCATCTATCTCGCGCACCATCCAAGCGATGAAGCTATTGCTGTTTGGCCCCGGCCAGAGGCGGTAGTGATCTGCCTGCGGGTAGCGTCGGGCGGCCTCGTCGACTTGGGGAATCAACCGTGCGGCGGCCTCGCCCCGATAGTCGGCCAGAAGCGCGGGCGCATTGCCGAACCAGGCGCGATCCGGCGTGTCGCTCGCCGATACCACCGTCGGCCGACGCCAGCTCAGTACTTGGTGCAGCCGGTAGGCCTCGGCGCCCGGCGCCTTGGTGGCAATCCAGATATGCACGCCGAACGCTCCGCGCCAGCTGAAGGCACGGGCGGCGTACACCTGCACCACCGCCGGCGCGTAAGCCTCGGGCTGCGGCGCGAGTTCTGCAGAGTCGCGGCTAGCGGTGGACCAGTTTCCTCGAAAGTCGACCTGCTGGGAAAGCAGGAGCCAGACGGGGCCGGCCAGCAGCAGCATCAACAGAAAGAGAACGCTTGAAAGCCAAAGCAGCAGTGTCTTCATGAGAGAGGGTCCGATCAAGGCAGGCCGAACCACCTTAACGAATCAGCGAACACCACGTCTCAACGATGCGATCAGCAGACATGAGAAATGAAGGGGGGCAAAAATGAATGGGGAGCAGAAATGGAGGCGGCCCCGAAAGCCACATCCCGGCACACGCATCCACCACTACCGTTGCTCCCTTCCGGGCCTGGCGGGGTTTGCAGTTTCGCGTTGCGGGAGGACCTAAGGGGCCACCATAGCAGCATTCGAAAGATGAGGTTTCTCGAATGCCTATGCGTGATGTGGTGGCTACGCCCTGATTCGAACAGGGGACCCCATCATTATGAGTGATGTGCTCTAACCAGCTGAGCTACGTAGCCTTTCCGACATCAGCGGGTGCAGAGTATGCCTATCCCGGATAAAAAAGGCAAGCCAAAATGGCCTGCCCTTGTCGCTAAATATCTAAAACGTATGAAACTTCGGTACGCCGCACGTCAGAGTGCCTCGCGTACAGCGGCAAGGCCCTCGTCGCCGTCGCGGGTGGTCACGCCGTCGAGCCACGCCTCGAGCACCTCGTCGTGCTCTTTCAAGTAGGCGTTGGCGGCCTCGCGGGCGGCAACGCCGTCATCCATGATCGAGGCCATCAGCTCGTTCTCCATCTCGAGGGTGAAGGTCATGTTGTCGAGCAGCTGGCCGACGTTTGGGCACTCGTCGACGAAGCCGGCGCGGGTATTGGTGTAGACCGTCGCCCCCCCCAGGTCCGGGCCGAAGTAGTCGTCGGCACCGGAGAGATAGGCCATGTCGAAGTTGGTGTTCATCGGGTGCGGTTCCCAGCCGAGAAACACCATCCACTCCTCATTGGGTACGCGGGTGGTGAGCTCCGAAAGCATGCCCGCTTCGCTGGAGTCGACCACCTGCCAGCCACCAAGGCCGTAGGCGTCGTCCGCGATCATCTGTTCGATCAGCTCGTTGCCGTCGTTGCCCGCCTCGATGCCATGAATCCGGGAGTCGAATTGGTCGGCGTGTTCAGCCAGATCGGTGACCGAGGTCACGCCAGCATCATGAACGTACTGCGGAACGGCCAGGGTGTACTTGGCACCTTCGAGGTTGGCCACGCGCCGTTCGACATCGCCATCTTCGACGTAAGGATCGCTGATGGACGCCATCGATGGCATCCAGTTGCCCAGGAACACGTCGAAATCGTTGTTGCGCATGCCGGCGTAGGCGATCGGCACTGACACCGTATCGACACGCGGCGAGTAGCCCAATGCCTCGAGCACTTCGCTGGCAAGTGCCGTGGTCGCGGTGATATCGGTCCAGCCTACTTCGGCGAAGCGCACGGTGGTGCACTCATTGGCCAGCGCAGCACTAGGTAGTGCGGCGAACAGTGCCAAGGCACCCAGCGTCGTTGTCTTTGAATGGCTCATCGTTGTCTCCCAGTTTGCACAGCGTTCCAGCACGTCGGCGAACGCTTTCGTTCCCGCTGGAACCTTATATTGATTGAACGTTCAATAAAGAAATGTAAGCATAGTCAGGTAATCATGCCCCATGGCGAATTTCAATGCGGCGCGATCGAGCAGCCGATACTAACTTAAGTCACAACAACTTAAGCCACATTAAGATAGACCATCGAGACCGACCGGCACCAAAGCGATGCCAACCCGAAAGGAGAGTGCCATGCCTAAAGTGGGAATGCAGCCAATACGCCGTGAGCAGCTGATCAAGGCCACCATGGCCGCCATCAACGACGTCGGTCTCGCCGAAGCGACAGTGATGCGTATCGCCCGCCATGCCGGTGTCTCAGCGGGCATCATCAGCCACTACTTCGGCGGCAAGGACGGTCTTCTCGAGGCCACCATGCGCCAGATCCTGACCGATCTGAGTCAAGCGGTGGCCGAGCGCCGGCGCGCGCTGGGCGACGATTCGCCCAAGGCCCATATCGGCGCGATCATCGAAGGCAACTTCGACCGCACCCAGGTCTCCGGCCCTGCCGCCAAGACCTGGCTCGCATTCTGGGCCAGCAGCATGCACCACCCGGCCCTGGCTCGGCTGCAGACCATCAACGACCGGCGGCTCTACTCCAACCTGTGCCAACAGTTTCGCCGCGTGCTGCCGCGCGAGCAGGCCCAAGAGGCCGCCAGTACCCTGGCAGCGATGATCGACGGGCTGTGGCTTCGCGGCGCGCTTGCCCCTCAAGGGCTCGACGCCGACGCGGCGCGCCGCCTGGCGCTCGCCTATCGCGACCAACTGCTCGATGCTGCGCGCTGAATTCATCACCGTCACGTTTTCAGGAGCTTTCGATGAGTCCACATGACGCTCAACCCCTTTTCATCAACGGCGCCCCGATACAAGCCACCTCCGGCGAGACCTTCAGCGTCATCAATCCTTTTGATGGCAGCGAGCTTGCCGTGGTCGGTCAGGCAAGCGCCAAGGACGTGAATAGCGCCGTGGAAGCGGCCCAGCGCGGCCAGCGGGAGTGGGCGGCCATGACCGGCATGCAGCGCTCGCGGGTGCTCTTGAAAGCCGTGGCGCTACTGCGCGAGCGCAACGACGAGCTCGCCCGCCTCGAGTCCCGGAACACCGGCAAGCCGCTGAGTGAAACCGGAAGCGTCGATATCCTCACCGGCGCCGACGCGCTCGAGTACTACGCGGGCCTGGCGCCGATGATCGAGGGCAGCCAGATTCCGCTGCGCGAGGATTCCTTCGTCTATACCCGGCGCGAGCCTCTCGGGGTGATCGGCGCCATCGGCGCCTGGAACTACCCGCTTCAGATCGCCTGCTGGAAAGCGGCGCCTGCCCTCGCCGCCGGCAACGCGGTGGTCTTCAAGCCGAGCGAAGTCACCCCGCTCACTGCGCTGAAACTTGCCGAGATATTCACCGAAGCGGGCCTGCCGGCGGGCGTGTTCAACGTGGTACAGGGCGACGGGCGCGTGGGCGCGATGCTGAGCGAGCACCCGGGCATCGCCAAGGTGTCGTTCACCGGCGAGGTGGGCACCGGCAAGAAGGTGATGGCCGCCGCGGCAAGCTCGTCGCTCAAGGAAGTGACCATGGAGCTGGGTGGCAAGTCGCCCCTGATCGTGTTCGCCGACGCGGATCTCGACCGCGCCGCAGACGCCGCGATGATGGCCAACTTCTACTCCAGCGGCCAGGTCTGCACCCACGGCACGCGGGTGTTCGTCGAGGCGAGCGTCAAGGAAGCGTTTGAAGCGAAGCTTGTCGAGCGCGTCGAGCGCATCAGGGCGGGCGATCCGCTCGACGCCGACACCAACTTCGGCCCGCTGGTGAGCTTCGAGCACCAGAAGAAAGTGCTCTCCTACATCGCGCTGGGCAAGCAGGAAGGTGCGCGCGTGCTGGTCGGCGGCGAGCGCTGGAGCAAAGGTGTATTTGCCAAGGGCGCCTGGGCGGCGCCTACGATCTTCACCGATTGCCGCGATGAGATGCGCATCGTGCGTGAGGAGATCTTCGGGCCGGTGATGTCGATTCTCGCCTTCGATGACGAGGCCGAGGTGATCCAGCGCGCCAACGACACCCACTACGGGCTCGCCGCCGGCGTGTTCACCGAGTCGCTCAATCGTGCGCACCGGGTGATTCACCGCCTCGAAGCCGGCATCTGCTGGATCAACACCTGGGGGGAATCGCCCTCCGAGATGCCGGTGGGCGGCTACAAGCAGTCCGGCATCGGCCGCGAGAACGGCGTCGAGACGCTGGCCCATTACACCCAGACCAAATCCATCCAGATCGAGATGGGACCGTTCGAGTCGGTCTTCTGACGCCCTGCGCGCCAGAACCCCATGAACCGACTCAGGAGGCTACCCATGTCAAGACGGCGTGAATTCGACTACATCATCATCGGCGCGGGATCGGCGGGCAACGTGCTTGCCACGCGTCTGACCGAAGACCAGAGCGTCAGCGTTTTGCTGCTCGAGGCCGGCGGGCCGGACTACCGGCTCGACTTTCGCACCCAGATGCCGGCGGCGCTGGCCTTTCCGCTGCAGGGCAAGCGCTACAACTGGGCCTTCGAGACCGACCCGGAACCTTACATGGACGACCGGCGCATGGAGTGCGGCCGCGGCAAGGGCCTGGGCGGCTCGTCGCTGATCAACGGCATGTGCTACATCCGCGGCAACGCCCTGGACTATGACCAGTGGGCGACGCTGCCGGGCCTTGAGGACTGGGACTACCAGAGCTGCCTGCCCTACTTCAAGAAGTGCGAGACCCGCGACACCGGCGCCAACGCCTACCACGGCGACGGCGGCCCGGTCAGCGTGACCACGCCGAAGAAAGGCAACAACCCGCTCTACCGCGTATTCATCGAGGCGGCGAAAGAGGCGGGCTACCCGGAAACCGAGGACGTCAACGGCTATCAGCAGGAGGGCTTCGGCCCGATGGATCGTTTCGTCACGCCCAAGGGCCGGCGCGCCTCCACCGCTCGGGGCTATCTGGACATCGCCAGAAAGCGCGACAACCTGACCATCGAGACCCGTGCGGTCACCGATGTGATCGAGTTCGAGGGCAAGCGCGCCGTCGGCGTGCGCTATGAGCGCAAGGGGAAGATGCAGCAGGTGCGCGCCCGGCGCGAGGTGCTGCTGTGCGGCGGCGCGATCGCCTCGCCGCAGATTCTGCAGCGCTCCGGCGTGGGTAACCCCGCGCACCTCAAGGAACTCGGCATCGACCCCGTGCACGCCCTGCCCGGCGTCGGCGAGAACCTGCAGGATCACCTGGAGATGTACATCCAATACGAATGCACAAAGCCGATCTCGCTCTACCCGGCGCTGAAATGGTACAACCAGCCGAAGATCGGTTTCGATTGGCTGTTCAAGGGCACCGGCATCGGCGCCAGCAATCAGTTCGAGGCTTGCGGCTTCATTCGCTCTCGTGACAGTGAGCAGTGGCCGAACCTGCAGTACCACTTTTTGCCCATCGCCATCAGCTACAACGGCAAGAGCGCGGTCGAGGCCCACGGCTTCCAGGCCCACGTCGGCTCGATGCGCTCCGAGAGCCGCGGGCGTGTCCGGCTGACCTCGAAGGACCCGCACGCCGCGCCTCGCATCCTGTTCAACTACATGTCGAAGGAGAAGGACTGGGAAGAGTTTCGCGACGCCATTCGCCTGACCCGCGAAATCATCAATCAGCCCGCCTTCGACGACTACCGCGGCCGTGAAGTCGCCCCGGGCCCGGACGTGCAGAGCGACGCCGAGCTCGACGCCTTCGTCAAAAAGCACGCCGAAACCGCCTACCACCCCTGCGGAAGCTGCCGCATGGGCGAAGGCGAGGACGCGGTAACCGACGGCCAGGGCCGCGTGCACGGACTAAAAGGGCTTCGCGTGGTGGACGCGTCGCTCTTCCCGATCATCCCCACGGGCAACCTCAACGCGCCGACCCTCATGCTGGCGGAGAAGATCGCCGACCGCATTCGCGGTCGCGAGCCGCTGCCGCGCGAAGAGGTCGACTACTTCGTGGCCGGCGATACCCCGGCCAAGCGCCACCCGAGCGCTCGCTAGCCCCACTCGCGCCTGTTGTTGAAACGCCGCCTTCGTCGCGGCGTTTTTTCATGCCTCGTGCATGCCATGCACTACATTGAACAGAAGATATTGAACAAACGACATTGAACAAAGAGAAAACGACGGGTGGCGCGGGCTTGGCATGACGACGCGAGTCTGCCACTATTCAAACATTCGTTTAAATACGTGCATTCTGATGCTCTGACAATATCCCAATAACGACATGGAGAGGTTCTATGCTCACGCTACTGCTCATCGTGCTGGCGATCGCCGGCCTGCTGGTGGTCATGCGCCGCGAGGCCGGTGCTGCCCCGGCCATCGGGGTACTGGCCGCACTTGGCCTGCTGGGGCTCGTTTTTGAGGCCCCGGTCATTGGTTTCATCCTGCTGCTGGCAGCACTCGCGGTAGCGGCGGCGGGTCTGCCGGCGCTGCGCCGGCTGTGGCTCACGCCACGCATCTTCGCCATCTTCAAGAAGGTCGCACCCAAGGTATCGGCCACCGAGCGCACCGCGCTCGAGGCCGGCAGCGTCTCCTGGGACGGCCAGCTCTTCTCCGGCAAGCCCGACTGGAATGCCCTGCTCGCCTACAAGGACGACGGCCTGCGCGAGGACGAACAGGCGTTTCTGGACAACCAGTGCGCCAAGGCGGCCGGCATGTGCAACGCCTGGGACATCACCATCGAGCGCGCCGACCTTCCCCAGCAGCTCTGGGACTTCCTCAAGAAGGAAGGTTTCTTCGGCATGATCATTCCGAAGGAGTACGGGGGCCTGGGCTTCTCCGCCAAGGCGCAGTCGATGGTGCTGCAGAAGCTCTCCGCCAACGAGACCCTGATGGTCACCGTAGGCGTGCCCAACTCCCTCGGCCCGGGGGAGCTTCTGCTCAAGTACGGCACCGAAGAGCAGAAGAACCACTACCTGCCGCGGCTGGCGGATGGCCGTGAAATCCCCTGCTTCGGCCTGACCGGCCCGCGCGCCGGCTCCGATGCCACGTCGCTTCCGGATACCGGCGTGGTCTGCAAGCAGACCGTCGACGGCAAGGAAGTGCTCGGCATCAAGCTGACGTTCGAGAAGCGCTGGATCACGCTGGCGCCGATCGCCACCGTTGTGGGCCTGGCATTTCGCCTGTTCGACCCGGAAAAACTGCTGGGCGATGAAGAGGATCGCGGTATCACGCTGGCGCTGATTCCTCGCGATACCGACGGCATGGAGATCGGCCGGCGCCACCATCCGATCGGCAGCCCCTTCATGAACGGCCCGATCAAGGGCGTGGACGTCTTCGTACCGCTGGATACCATCATCGGCGGCGAGCAGATGATCGGTCAGGGCTGGCGCATGCTGGTCGAGTGCCTCTCCATCGGGCGCTGCATCACTCTGCCTTCCGGGGCCACCGGCACCGCCCGCTACGCGCTTGGCTGGAGCGGCGGCTTTACCCGCGTGCGCCGTCAGTTCAACGTGCCGGTCGCCGAGATGGAAGGCGTGCAGGAGCCGCTGGCGAAGATGGCCGCACTCGGCTACATCGCCCAGGCCACGGTCTACCAGACCGCCAACCTGATCGACCACGGCGAAAAGCCCGCCGTGCCTTCGGCAATCCTGAAAAGCCAGCTCACCGAGTTCCAGCGCGAGATTCTGAGCCACGCCATGGACGTGCACGGCGGCAAGGCGGTAACGCTTGGCCCGCGCAACTACCTGGGGATCGGCTACAGCGCCAACCCCGTGGCGATCACCGTGGAAGGCGCCAACATCATGACGCGCAACCTGATGATCTTCGGCCAAGGGGCGATTCGCTGCCATCCTTACGTGCTCGAGGAGCTCGCCGCCAAGGATGCGAACGACGAGAAGGCCTTCGACACGGCGTTCTTCAAGCACGCCGGGCTGATCTTCGGCAATGCCGCCCGTGCACTGACGCTGGGGATCGGCATCGGCAAGCCGTCGGTTCCTTTTGATGCACCGGCCGCGGCCTACGCTCAGGACATCGCGCGGCTCTCCGCCGGATTTGGCCTCTGCGCGGATGCGGCCATGGCGAGCCTCGGTTCGGCGCTCAAGAAGCGCGAGATGCTCTCGGCGCGCCTGGGCGATGTGCTCTCCAACCTGTATCTTGCCTCCATGGTGCTCAAGCAGTGGCAGGCCGGCGACAAGGTCGAAGGCGAAGAGGCCCTTCTTCACTACAGCTGCCGCTTCCTGCTGCACCGTGCGGAGCAGGCCTTCGTCGAAATCTTCGACAATCTGCCCAATCGGGCGCTGGGTCGCGTGTTGAACGCCGTGGTGATGCCCACGGGCCGCCGCTGGAACAAGCCCCACGACGATCTCGCCCGCGATATCGCTCACCGGGTCTCCACTCACAGTGCGCTGCGCACCAAGCTTCTGCACAACACCTGGGATCAGGACGACGGCGAGCAGCGCAATCCGCTGGCACGCTACAACGCCCTGCTCCTAGAGTACGAGCGCGCCGAGAAGATCTACCGCACCGTGAACAAGGCCTACGCCAAGGGAGAGCTTGTGCAAACCGCACTGCACCCGGAAGCGCGCATCGAGGCGGGCCTTGCCACAGGTATCGTCAGCGAGGAAGACGCCACGTTCATGCGCACCTTCGAGAAGGAGGTGCTCGAGATGCTCACCGTCGATGACTTCGCCTATGACACTTTCGCCACCGACAAGTCGACGCTGATCGACCACAATCCGGCGCCCAAGGCTGCGCCGATCAACTTTGACGAGAGCATTAAGTAAGCCGCCCTTCCTCACCAGCCGGCCTGAGGGCCGGCTTTTTTGTGCCTGGCATGAAAATATCTCGAGAGGTGGATAGCCTCGACCCCTTTCAGTGCTCGGCATGGCGTTGTCGAACGGTAATGCTTACGCGTTGAATGTTCGAAAACGATCATCTATAGTTTCGTTATTGAAAATACAGCGCGCAACGCTTGCGACGCCCGACCTGACGGACCCGGCCATGACGCTTCGAACCCGCAATCTCGAAAGACTCCCCCATGAAGAGTACGACGCGCTGATCATCGGCGGCGGCATCAATGGCGCCGCCGCCGCCGCTGCGCTTTCCGGCAAGGGCGCGAAGGTCGCGCTGATCGATCGTGGCGATTTCGCCGGCAGTACCAGCATGCACTCCTCGAACCTGGTGTGGGGCGGCATCAAGTACATGGAGAGCAACGACTTTGCTCTGGTGAGAAAGCTCTGCAAGAGCCGCAATCACCTGATCGAAAGCTACCCCTCCACGGTCAAGGAGATTCGCTTTCTGACCACTATCGCCAAGGGCTTTCGCCACTCGCCCTGGTACTTGTGGGCGGGCACCTGGCTCTACTGGCTGATGGGGAACGGCTTCACGAAGCGCCCGAAACTGTTGTCACCGAAAAACATCAAGCACGAAGAACCGATCATCAGAACCGATGGCGCCGTAGGCGGCTTCGAGTACTCGGATGCCTACCTTTACGATAATGATGCCCGGTTCGTGTTCAACTTCGTCCGTCAGGCGATGAATTTCGGCGCGGTGGCTGCCAACTACGTGGAATCCGTGGGCGCCGAGCGCCAGGGCGAACACTGGGTGACCCGCGCGCGCAACGTGATGGATGGCAGCACCTTCGAGATTCGCTCCAAAGTGCTGATCAACGCTGCCGGCCCTTGGGTGGATGCGCACAATACCCTCACCCACCAGAGCACGTCACACCAGCACATCTACTCCAAGGGCATTCACCTGATCGTGCCGCAGCTCACTAAAGAGAAGCGCGTACTGGCCTTCTTCGCCGACGACGGGCGGCTCTTCTTCGTGATTCCGATGGGCAACCGTACCTGCATCGGCACCACCGATACCCATATGGAGCACCCAAACGCCGAGGTCACCCAGGAAGACGTCCAGTTCGTTCTCGAAAACATCAACAAGCGTCTGACCCTGGAAACGCCACTCACCGAGGACGACATCATCTCGACGCGCTGCGGCGTGCGCCCGCTGGCAGTGAAGGCCGACAAGGGCGAGAAGCGCGATTTCCTGCAGCTTTCGCGCAAGCACGTGATCGATACCCACCGCGAGACCGCGCATATCAGCATCTTCGGGGGCAAGCTCACCGACTGCTTGAACGTGGGCGAAGAGATCGCCGACGAGATCGAGTCCCTGGGGGTGACGCTCGATGCCTCGCAAACCCTGTGGTATGGCGAGCCGGGCGCAGAGGTGAAAACGAGGTTCGATGAAAAGGCCAAGGCGATGGGGCTCGACGCGCTGACACCGGCGACCTCGACGGAGGCGCTTTCATCTCGTCTGTGGCGCCGCTACGGCAACGATGCCTTCGCCCTGCTCGACCGGATCGCCGAAGACGCCACCCAGGCCGAGGTGCTCATCGAAGGCACCGAGTACCTGCGCTGCGAGATCGAGTACGCTCGCGAGCACGAGATGATCACCGAGCTCGAGGATTTCCTTCGCCGGCGCGCCAAGATTTCGATGGTGGTTCACCGCGATGAGCTCGAACGCTCCGTGGGTCTCAAGAAGGCCTGCGACGTGCTGTTCGACGACAAGGCTGAAGAGCGTCGAGCGGCCTACTTCGCGCAGAACCCGGACACCACGACGCCATCGCCCGCCCCGGAGCAGGTATGAAAAAAGCCCCCGAACGGGGGCTTCAAGCTTACTCTTCCTCCTCGCGGGCGGTCTGGGCGTTGCCGGCGAGCACCTCCTCCCAGGCCTGCTCGATGGAGTAGCCGACCCGGTGGTCGATAGTGTCGATCACCTCGACGGCCTGCTGGAGCGACTGCTGACTCTTGAGCGCCAGCACCAGCCGGGCAAGATCCTGCTTGCTGAAGGCGTTGGCGATCCGGTCGGCCTGCTGGTTCAGTTCTATGCAGTTCATAAACCACCTCGTGCGTTGTTCACGATCTTGACGTTCTAGTGGCTGCGCGCCGGGGGTGAGGCGCGGACGACCGCCTGGCGATGGGCTCGGCGATGTCCTGCGTTACGCTCTAGCTTATAGAGCGTCCCTGTCGGGCTTCCTGGGTTTCTGCATGAAGCCATATAGAAACTATGGTGCATGGCAGCATCGCTCACCATTGATCATTGGCAGTGGTAATGGTTGTAGCTCGACGACAGAAAAGGCTTTCAGCGTCTATTCTTGTCGGCCACTTGCAGAGAAGCGCTTTTACCTGAAAGCCAGCGACAAAAAAAGCCGCCGGAAGGCGGCCTCGTAACGCATCGACATCCATCACGCCACGTGGAGCGTCACATCGTGTTCGATCAGCAGCCGACGAATCGCCTCCGGCGGCTGACGATCGGTGAACAGCGCATCGAGCTGGGCCAGATTGCCCTGGCGTACCACCGGGTTGCGGTGAAACTTCGAGTAGTCCGCCGCCAGGTAGACCCGGCGGGAATTGGCGATGATCGCCTGGGCGACGCGTACCTCCTGGTAGTCGAACTCCAGAAGCGAGCCATCCTCGTCGATGCCGCTGATGCCGATGATGCCGACGTCCACCTTAAACTGGTTGATGAAATCGATGGTCGCCTCGCCGATGATGCCGCCGTCGCGGGAGCGCACCTGGCCGCCTGCGATGATCACCGTGAAATCCTCCTTGCGCTGCAGGATTGCGGCGACGTTGAGGTTGTTGGTGATGATCTCGAGCCCCTGATGTTCCAGAAGCGCCTGGGCGATCATCTCGTTGCTGGTGCCGATGTTGATGAACAGCGATGCGTGATCGGGAATCTGCGCGGCCACGCAGCGGGCGATGCGCTCCTTCTCCTCGAGGTGCAGGGTCTTGCGCGTGCTGTAGGCGGTGTTCACCGTGCTGGACTCGACGCCCGCGCCACCGTGCACGCGCCGTATGCGCCCTTCGTCGGAGAGCGTGTTCAGGTCGCGGCGAATGGTTTGCGGCGTCACCGAGAAGTGGTCGGTGAGCTGCTCGATGCTCACGTAGCCGTGCTGGCGGACCAGCTCGACGATGGCATCCTGGCGATGGTGCTGGTTCATGGGCAAAGCCTATTGTTCTGAGCGGCGAGCCGCGCCTGCTCGCCTGGCTAAGAGTTTGAAAATCGAAAGGGTTTGAAAACCGGATGTTAGCCGGATAAAGGCCACACGAGAAGGATTATCGGGATCGCCGTCGCCATCACCACCACTGAAAGCGGCAGGCCCAGTTTCCAGTAATCGCTGAACCGATAGCCACCGGGCCCCAGTACCAGGGTATTCGACTGGTGGCCGATGGGGGTCAGGAAGGCGCAGGATGCACTCACCGCCACCGCCATCAGAAACGGCTCCAGGGCTACACCGAAGCCACTTGCCAGACTCGCCGCGATAGGCGCCATCAGAAGCGCCGCCGCGGCGTTGTTGACGATGTTCGACAGCAGCATGCACAGCGTGAACAGGCCGCAAAGCGACACCACCACCGGCCAGTCGGCGCCGAAATGCAGCAGCGAATTGGCGATGATGTCCGCCCCGCCGCTGGTTTCCAGGGCCTCGCCGACCGGCAGCATGGCCGCCAGCAGTACGATCACCGGACCATCGATGGCATGGTAGCCTTCTCGAAGCGGAAGCACGCCGATCAGAAGGGACACCAGCGCTGCGCTGCTCATCGCCACCGCCGCCGGCAGCAGATCCAGCAGCATCGCCACGATCGCCAGTGCGAAGATGCCCAGCGACAGCGCCAGCTTGCGCGGCTGGCCCAGATGGAGCTCGCGGCTGGCCAGCGGCAGGCAGCCCAGGCTCGACAGACTCTCGTTGATCTCCTTCTCGCTGCCTTGCAGAAGCAGCACATCGCCGGTCTGGAAGCGAATGTCGCGCAGGCGCTGCTTGAGGCGTCCGCCATCGCGTGCTACCGCCACCAGATGCAGGCCGAACTGGTGGTTCAAGCGCAGCTGACGCACGCTGCGATTGATCATCATCGAGTCGCCGCGCACGACGGCCTCTACCAGTTGCAATCCTTCGGTGTCGACCGGCTCACGCTCCTCCATGGCCTCTTTTGCGTGCCCCTCGCCCTCTTCATGCTTGGACTCGGGCTCCGCCACAGCGCTGAGCCCCACCTTGTCCTCGAGCAGTTGGAGCTCGTCGGGCCCCGCCTCGAGCAGCAAAATATCGCCCTGCTTGAGGACGCCGTGAAACGAGTAGCCGGCACGGCGGTCATCATCGCGCACCACGGCCAGTACCGGGATGGTCTCGTCGAGTTCGTCGCGCAGCTGTTGAAGCGTCAGCCCATTGGCCCGCGACTCTTCGGAAACCTTGAGTTCCACCAGATAGTTGGCGGTATCGAACATGTCGCCATTGCCCGCCTGGCTGTTGCGCCGTGGCGTGAAGCGCCAGCCGACCAGCACGATGAAGGCAAGGCCTGCGAGTGCGACCGCGATGCCCACCGGCGAGAAGCTGAACATGCTGAAGTTCTCGCCGGTAAGCTCCCCCCGGTAGGTCGCGACGATGATGTTGGGCGGCGTGCCGATCAAGGTGGTTAAGCCCCCGAGCAGCGAACCGAAGGCCAGCGGCATCAGCAGAAGCGAGGGTGAAGTATCGTTTTCGCGGGCCAGGCGCATGGCCACGGGCAACAGCAGCGCCAGCGCCCCGACGTTGTTCATGATGCCCGACAGCACCACCACGGTGCCCACCAGCACCAGAAGCTGCAGCATCAGCCGGTCGCCGACCTTGAGTACCTGGTGAGAGATGATGTCGACCACGCCGGAGCGCTCGAAGCCTCGACTCAATACCAGCACCGCCGCCACGGTGATCACCGCCGGATGACCGAAGCCGCGAAACGCCTCGTCCGCCGGCACCAGGCCCAGCACCACCGACGCCAGGAGTGCCGTCATCGCCACCAGATCGAAACGAAACCGTCCCCAGATGAAGGCGACCAGCGTCAGTCCCAGGATGATGAAAATCAGCGTACTCGGGGCCAGTCCGATAGCCTCCATCGTCATTTAGCACTCTCCTTCATATCGCGCGAGGAATGTCGCGCGAAGGGTGACGCAGCTCGCTTGCGCGAACCGGTCCGGGAAATAACACGAAAGGGTGAATCACAACATGGGTTAACAACGATACCATCACAAGCTATACGATATTTGTACCTTCGACCAGCGTTAGAAATGCGAAAGCCGCCCGAAGGCGGCTTCTGGACAGTCGAGCGAGAAGGCTCAGGGAATCAGAATCGTCGATCCGGTGGTGCGGCGGCTCTGCACGGCGTTCTGGGCCTTGCCCGCCTCGGCGAGCGGGTAGCGGTTGGCCACGTCGATGGTGATCTTGCCGCTTTCGATCATGGCAAAGAACTCCTCGCACATACGCTCGAGACGCTCCCGGGTATCGGCATAGCCGTTGAGGCTCGGCCGGGTGGCGAACAGCGACCCCTTCTGGTTGAGGATGCCGAGATTGACGCCGTCCACCGGGCCCGAGGCATTGCCGAAGCTGACCATCAGAGCCCGGGGCTTCAGACAGTCCAGCGACATTTCCCAGGTGTCCTTGCCCACGGAGTCGTAGACCACGTCGCACATTTCGCCGCCGGTCAGCTCGCGCACTCGCTCGACGACGTTCTCCTTCGTGTAGTCGATCGTCGCCCAGGCACCGTTGGCCTTGGCGAGCTCGGCCTTCTCTTTCGAGCTGACCGTG
Source organism: Vreelandella malpeensis (assembly GCF_020622355.1). GTDB lineage: Bacteria > Pseudomonadota > Gammaproteobacteria > Pseudomonadales > Halomonadaceae > Vreelandella > Vreelandella malpeensis. Next base: position 251,050 of record NZ_WHVL01000005.1, read on the forward strand.
CCGATCAGCTTCACGCCGAGCGCCTTCGCCCACTGGCAGGCGATTGACCCTACCCCGCCGGCAGCAGCGTGGAACAGGATCGTCTCGCCGCCCTTGAGCTCATGGGTCTGGCGCAGCAGGTACTGTACCGTGAGCCCCTTGAGCAGGCTGGCCGCAGCGGTATCGAAGTCGATGGTATCGGGAAGCTTCACTACCTTGGCTGCCGGCAGAGTGTGCATCTCGGCGTAGGCACCGAGCGGCCCTTGGGCATAGGCGACACGATCGCCCTCCTTCAAATGGGTCACCCCCTCGCCCACCGCCTCGACGACGCCCGCCCCCTCGGTGCCGAGCCCCGAGGGCATCGAAGGCGCGGGGTAAAGGCCGGTGCGCACGTAGATATCGATGAAGTTGAGCCCCACGGCCTTGTTGGCAATGCGTACTTCACCCTTACCAGGCGCCGCCGGCGTGATCTCCTTGAGCTCGAGCACCTCGGAACCACCGGGGGTGGCAAACTCGATTCGCTTGGCCATGACGCATACTCCTTGTTGTGTTGTCGATCCAGGGACATTCGGGCTCATATCCAACCGCGTCGTCGGGGATAAATCAAGTCATCCCCCGGCTGCCACGGTGCTGTCACGCAGGCGTGCTAGACTGACCCATTTCCCGAACCCGATGAACGGACGCACCATGACCCATACCGGCATTCTTCTTCCGGCGCTCGTCGCCCATCGCGGTTATTCCGCCGCCGCCCCGGAAAACACCCTGGCTGCCGTGCGCGCCGCTTTCGAAGCCGGCGCCACCTGGGTGGAGCTCGATGTACAGCTTCTGGGCGATGCCACGCCGGTCATCTGGCACGACGCTGACGTCGCCCGCTGCTCCGATGGCCGCGGTGAGCTCAAGTCGCTGGATCTCGAGTCCGCCAAGCGCCTCGACGTCGGCGCCTGGTTCGGCGACGAGTTCGCCGGCGAGCGCATGGCCACACTCGACGAGATGCTCACGCTGCTCGACGAGCTGCGCATGGGCGTCAACCTGGAGATCAAGGTGAACAAGGGGCGCGATGCGATCGCCCTGGTCGATACGGTACTTCCCCTGCTGATGGAGAAAATGCCGGCGGACCGGCTGATCGTCTCTTCCTTCGATCTCGAGGCGCTACGCCGCTGCCGCGAGTTCGCCGGCTCACAGACCCTTGCCCTCGGCGTGCTGTTCGGCGCGGTGCCCGGGCAGTGGCAGGCCATGTGCGAGGGTGTCGATGCCTACAGCGTGCATCCGGACTGGGCACGGCTCAAGCGCCCGCAGGCCGAGGCGATGGTCGCGGCGGGCTACCAGGTGCTGTGCTACACCCCGAACGATCCGGCTGCCTTCGAGCCCCGCTGGCACTGGGGGGTGAACTGTGCGATCACCGACGAACCGGTGGCGTTCAAGCGTTTTCTCGATCACCGTGACCGCGCATAATAGCGGGGAACCCAACGACATCGAGAAGTTGCCATGAAGTACATCGGTGCGCACGTCAGCGCCGCCGGCGGGCCGGACCAGGCCGTTCATCGCGCCGTCGAGATCGACGCCAACGCCTTCGCCCTGTTCACCAAGAACCAGCGCCAGTGGCAGGGCAAGCCGCTGACAAGCGAAGCCATCGCGGCGTTCAAAGCAGCGTGCCGGGAGCACGGCTTCGGCTCGGCCCAGATCCTTCCCCACGACAGCTACCTGATCAACCTGGGTCATCCGGAGAGCGAAGGACTCGAGAAATCCCGCGCGGCCTTTCTCGACGAGATGCAGCGCTGCGAGCAGCTGGGGCTTTCGCTTCTGAACTTCCACCCGGGCAGCTTCCTGAGAAAGATCAGCGAACGCGACTGCCTCCTGCGCATCGCCGAGTCGGTCAACCTGGCGCTCGAGAAGACGGCCGGCGTCACGGCGGTGATCGAGAATACCGCCGGCCAGGGCACCAACCTGGGCTGGCACTTCGATCACCTCGCCACCATCATCGAGCACGTCGAGGACAAGCGGCGCGTCGGCGTATGTATCGATACCTGCCACGCCTTCGCCGCAGGTTACGAACTGAGAAGCGCAAAGGCCGCCCAGGCGATGCTCGATGAGCTCGACCGAGTGGTGGGCATCGAGTACCTGCGCGGCATGCACTTGAACGATGCCAAGAGCGACTTCGGCAGCCGCGTGGATCGCCACCACGGCCTCGGCAAGGGTAACATCGGCCTCGAGGCGTTCACCGCCCTGATGCAGGATGCCCGCACCGACGACATTCCGCTGATACTGGAAACCGTCGAACCGGAGAACTGGCCGGAGGAAATTCGCTGGCTGCGCGCTCAAGCGTCCGAGGCCGCCCCGGCCAGATAATGGATCACATCGTGAAAGCGTAGCCGGCCCGTGCCGGGGTTGCGCATGGCGTGGGGCCGGTCGGCGAGAAAGCGCAGCCCCTCGCCGCTCTCGAGTCGCTGCCAGCGCTCGTCGATCCGCAGCTCCAGCACCCCTTCCACCACCACGATATGCTCGACCACGCCGCTTGCGTGGGGCGCTGATTCGCTCAGCGCCCCGGGGGCGAGCTCGATCATGAACATCTCGAACCCCAGAAGCGGATCGAAGGGAAAAAGAAGGCGTGCCTGCATGCCGGCGCTGTCCTCGCCCCAGACCGATGTCACCTCGTCGCGGCGCGGTTCGTCCGACAGCGGCTTGCCCTCGTCGAACAGCGTCGAGAACGAGACCCTGAAGCCGCTGGCGATCTTCCATAGTGTGGCCACCGTCGGGCTCGACTCGCCGCGCTCGATCTGGCCCAGCATCGCCTTGCTCACCCCGGTCTCCAGCGCCGCGTGGGCCAGGCTCCACTCGCGCACCTGGCGCAGGCGCTTGACGGTTCGCGCGACGTGAACCGCGATGGGCGTCGAATCGCTTGCCATGAAGACTCCTTGCAGTGATAAAAAGAGAGCGAGGAAACGGATTTGCCTGCAACCCAGATGACGAACTCTAGACCATTGTGCGTTTTAACGTACGATGTTAGCGTTCATGTGCGCTATAACGCACATAAAGAACGCCGCAGAAGGTATTCATGAGCACACCCACCGCCTCCCGTCGCCGATCACTCTGGCAGGACACCTCGTTTTCGACCATCACTGCCGGGCTCGTCGCCGTCACCATCGGCTACACCAGCTCGGCGGCGATCATCTTCCAGGCCGCCGCAGCGGCGGGCGCCAGCGCCGCCCAGATCAGCTCCTGGCTCTGGGCGCTGGGCATCGGCATGGGGCTGACCTCATTAATTCTTTCGCTCTACTACCGTATGCCGCTGCTCACCGCCTGGTCTACCCCCGGCGCGGCCTTTCTGGCCACCAGCCTGCCCGGGGTGCCGATGGCCGAGGCCATCGGAGCGTTCATCTTCTCGGCGCTGTTGATCACGCTGTGCGGGGTCACCGGGCTTTTCGAGCGCCTGATGCGCTTCATTCCCGGTGCCATTGCCCAGGCGCTGCTGGCAGGCATTCTGCTGCGCTTCGGGCTCGAGCTCTTCGCGGTGATGCAGACCCAGTGGCTGCTGCCACTGGTCATGCTTGGCGCCTGGCTCATCGGGCGCAGGCTATGGCCGACCATGGCCGTGCCCGGGGTGCTGGTGGCAGGCGTGGCGGTCGCCCTGGCGCTCGGTCAGGTCGCCTTTGATGAGATTCCGCTGGCGCCGGCACTGCCGGTGTTCACTCTGCCCGCTTTCGTGCCCACGACGCTGATCGGTATCGGCATTCCGCTGTTCATCATCACCATGGCGACCCAGAACCTGCCCGGCGTGGCGGTGCTGCGTGCTGCGGGCTACCAGCCGCCCACCTCCGCGCTGATCGGCTGGACCGGAGCGGCGACGGGGCTGCTCGCCCCCTTTGGCGGCTTCGCGCTCAACACCGCCGCGATCAGCGCAGCGGTCTGCGTCGGGCCGGACGCCCACGCGGACATGCAAAGGCGCTACGCCGCCGGGGTCGCTGCAGGCGTGTTCTATATCGTGATGGGAATCTTCGGGGCGTCGGTAACGGGACTGTTCAACGCGCTGCCGGGCGTGCTGGTCACGGCGCTGGCGGGCATCGCGCTGCTCGGCACGCTCGCAGGCGGGCTTGCCGGCGCTTTTGCCGACCCGCGCGAGCGCGACGCGGCGATCGTCACCTTCTTGCTGACCGGGACCAACGTCACGCTTTTAGGTATCGGCAGTGCCTTCTGGGGGTTGGTAGCGGGGTTGATCACCCTGCGCCTGACGCGCCGCGGCTAGCCGCGGCGCCAGGTGTCAGAGCAGGCCCAGGCGCTCGTCGTCGAGCACGCCGGACATGCGTACCATCGCCAGCGCCTCGTCGAGGCTCTCGACCGGCTCCATGATCATCAGCTCGTCGTGCAGGTCGACGGGCTGGCCCGCCTTGTCCGAGAGCAGCTTCTCGAGGGTGGCGACGTCATGGGAGTCGTCGAGCTTAAAGGTATCGATCGCAGCGCTGGTGTGACTCGGTAGGTAAATGGTGCCGTTGGAGAAGTCCACCGCATAGGCGATGACGCCGGGCAGGATGAAGAACAACAGGCCTACGCCGTTGGCGATCGCCACCACCGGGTCCACGTCGCCGGAGAGCTGCCCCTTGCGCTCCGGGTGAAACAGCGTGCCGCAACCGCTCAGGCCAACGACCAGGGTGCCGATCACGGCCCCCTGCCAACTACGCTGCAAGAACTGCTTCATCGTGCGTCTTCCCTGTGCAATCAAAACAAATAGGATGTGACACGGTTATACCACCGCGAGCGGCGCAGTCTAGCATAAACGTATCAACGCTATGGGCGTCTGCTGTGCTAATTTTGCCGCTCCCGGCGCTTGGCCGTACAATGGCCGGCACTCAACGCATCGAAAGCGCCAAACGCTTTGGTATTACCGACCCTAAAGGAAGCTTCTCGCCCATGCGCGCCAGCCAACTACTGATCGCCACCCTGAAAGAGACCCCGGCCGATGCGGAGGTCATCAGTCACCAGCTGATGCTGCGCGCCGGCATGATCCGCCGCTTGACCTCGGGGCTCTATACCTGGCTGCCTCTCGGGCTTCGCACCCTGCGCAAGGTCGAGCGCATCGTGCGCGAGGAGATGGACCGCGCCGGCGCCCAGGAGGTGCTGATGCCGGCCGTCCAACCGGCGGATCTGTGGCAGGAGTCCGGCCGCTGGGAGCAGTACGGCCCGGAGCTTCTGCGCCTGAAGGATCGTCACGACCGCGACTACTGCGTGGGCCCGACCCACGAAGAGGTGATCACCGATCTCGTGCGCAAGGAGATCGCAAGCTACAAGCAGCTTCCCACCACCTTCTACCAGATCCAGACCAAGTTTCGCGACGAGATCCGCCCACGTTTCGGAGTAATGCGCTCGCGGGAGTTCATCATGAAGGACGCCTACTCCTTCCATGCCGACGAAGACTCCCTCAAGGACACCTACCAGTCGATCTTCGAGGCCTACACGCGCATCTTCACTCGCCTCGGGCTCAATTTCCGCCCGGTGATCGCCGACAACGGCTCGATCGGCGGCACCGGCTCCCACGAGTTCCACGTACTGGCAAGCTCCGGCGAAGACGACATCGTCTTCTCCAACGCCTCGGACTACGCCGCCAACATGGAGAAGGCCGAGGCCTTGGCCGCGCCACTGGGTAGCGACCTCGAGCGCCCCGCCCCGACCCAGCAGATGCAGCTGGTCGATACGCCCGACGCCAAGACCATCGCCGCGCTGGTCGAGCAGCACGGCCTGCCCATCGAGAAGACCGTGAAAACGTTGATCGTGCGCGCTGCCGAAGGCGGACTGATCGCGCTGCTGGTGCGCGGCGATCACGAGCTCAACGAAGTGAAGGCAGAGAACCTGCCCGAGGTGGCTGCGCCATTGACCATGGGCGACGAGCAGGAAATTCGCGCCGCGGCAGGCGCGGGCTTCGGGTCACTTGGCCCCGTCAACCTGGACATGCCGATCATCGTCGATCGTAGCGTGGCGCTGATGTCCGACTTCGGCGCCGGCGCCAACATCGAAGGCAAGCACTACTTCGGCATCAACTGGGAGCGCGACTTGGCGCTGCCCAAGGTGGCGGACCTGCGCAACGTTGTCGAGGGCGACCCGTCGCCGGACGGCCAGGGGACGCTGTCGATCAAGCGTGGCATCGAAGTGGGCCACGTCTTCCAGCTGGGCAGGAAGTACTCCGAGGCGATGGACGCCAAGGTACTCGGCGACAGCGGCAAGACCCTGCACCCGTGGATGGGCTGCTACGGCATCGGCATCACCCGCGTGGTGGCGGCGGCCATCGAGCAGAATCACGACGATGCCGGCATCATCTGGCCCGACGCCATCGCGCCGTTCAACGTGGCGCTGGTGCCGATGAACGCCCACAAGTCCCAGCGCGTGCGCGAGGCATCCGAGGCACTCTACCAGACGCTGGTCGAGGCGGGCTTCGACGTGCTGCTCGACGACCGCGACACCCGCCCGGGGGTCAAGTTCGCGGATCTCGAGCTGATGGGTGTGCCGCACCGCATCGTGATCGGCGACCGGGGGCTCGACAACGGCGAGCTCGAGTACAAGGGCCGTCGCGACGCCGAGGCCACCATGGTCGAGCAGGCGAACATCGTCGCGTTCCTGAACGAACGCCGCGGCGCCTGATCGGCGCTTTTGGCCAGGCGTGGGGCGAGCGTGAAGCGTCGGCTCGTTTCGGGAGTGGTGCTGGGGCTTGCCCTCGCGCTTTCGCCTGGCTGGGCCGACCTCCCCCACCGCCCGACCTTCGCGGCGGGCGGTGGCGTCGATCATCACCACCTGCGCCACTTCCAGGCGCGCATGCACGCGCCGCTCTCCCGCTTCATCGCAAGCACCGAGCGTCGCGAGGCGCTCCTGGCTCGCCTCTACCAGGAAGCCCAGCTGGCGGGTCTTCCACCGGCGCTGGTGCTGGCGCTGATCGAGGTGGAAAGCGCCTTCAAGCCAGACGCGATCTCCTCCGCCGGCGCCGTGGGCTTGATGCAGATCATGCCCTTCTGGGTCGCGGAGCTCGGCCTGCCCCTGGACGACCTGACCGACCCGAACCGCAACCTGCGCTACGGCTGCACGATCCTCGCCCACTACCTGGCCGTCGAGAACGGCGACTTCACCCGGGCGCTGGCCCGCTATAACGGAAGCCTGGGCCAGACCTGGTACCCGGAACGCGTGATGCGCGCCTGGCAGGCCCACTGGCGCTAGGCGTATCCCGCAGGCAAAAAAAGCCGGCCCCCCGGCCGGCTGAATCGAAGGCTTGCGCCTTCTACCCTGACAAAGCAGTCCTGTGTGCTGAAAACACCGACTGACAAAGCAAGGTCCACTTTAGCGACTTTACGCCGAAAAACCTTGACCCCGGTCAGCTTCTGCTCGCCTAAAGCACCTTGCGATCCTCGATCTTGGCGTGCTCGGTGCCCGGCGGTAGCGGATGGCCCTTGGCGAGCTCCGCGCGGGTCGCCTCGCGCACCTCGAGTACCTCCACCCGGTAGTGCAGGGTGTGACCGGCCAGCGGATGATTCAAATCCACCCGCACCCGATCGCCCTCGAGTTCGAGCACCGTGACGATCTGCGGGCCGGCCTCGCCCTCGGTCTGGAAGCGGCTGCCCGGGGCGAGCTCGGCGCCGCCGAAGGCATCGCGCTTGAGCCACTGCACCAGGGCCTCGTCACGCCGCCCGTAGGCTTCGCTGGGCGCCAGGGTAGCGCTGAAGACGTCCCCCGGCACCTTGCCGATAAGCGCGCGTTCCAGCCCGGGCAGAATATTGTCATGCCCGTGCAGGTATTCGAGCGGCTTCTGACGCGCGCGGGAATCGTCCAGCAGCGCCTGGGTGCCGTCCTGCTGGACATCGCTCAATGCGTAGTGCAGGCATACGACCTGATGGGGCGCAATCGACATGCAAAACTCCTCTCCGGTAAGCTGGTGGTTCGATGGGGCACTAGTCTATCATCTGCGCGTTTTTTCACGGTTTTCGATGACAGGTTTCTTTCTGGAGTTCGACGTTCATGGCCATCCCCACCCCGAAGCGTAGCTGGCGCAGCGCGCTGCTGGTCTATTTCTGCGCGCCGGTTGTCACCATGCTGTTTCTGGGATTCTCCGCGGGGTTGCCTTTCTTGCTGGTGTTCTCGACGCTTTCGGCATGGCTTAGAAGCGACGGCGTCGAGGTCGCCGCCATCGGCTTCTTCGCCTGGATCGGCATGCTCTACTCGATCAAGTTCTTCTGGGCACCGGTGGTCGACCGGCTGGCGCTGCCGGGCTTGACGCGCCTGTTCGGCCAGCGGCGCGGCTGGATGCTGCTCGCCCAGGCGTTGATCGTGGCGGGGCTGGTCGGCATGGCCGGGGTCGATCCGGTCGGTAACCTCGGCTGGGTGGCCGCCTTTGCGCTGCTGGTGGCCTTCGGCTCGGCCACCCAGGACATCGCCGTGGACGCCTACCGCATCGAGTCCGCCGGTGACGACCTGCAGGCAGCGCTGTCGTCGAGCTACATCATCGGCTATCGGCTGGGGCTGATCGCCGCCGGCGCCGGCGCGCTCTACATCGCCGCGCACCTCTCCTGGTCGGCGGCTTATCTTTGCATGGCGCTGCTCATGGGCGTGGGTGTGCTGACCGTGCTGATTCGCCCGGAACCCGCCCGCGCCTCGCTCGGGCTGCAGCTCGTCCACGAGCCCAGCGTGCGCGTCTTCCTGCGCACCAGTCGCGGCAAACCGAAAGCCTATCGGCGCCTCGGTGCCTGGGCGCTGGGCGCGGTGGTCTGTCCATTCATGGATTTCTTTCGCCGATTCGGCGTGAAGGCGCTGGGGCTTCTACTGTTCATCGCGGTGTTTCGCGTAAGCGACCTGGCAATGGGGTCGATGGCCAACCCGCTTTACATCGACCTGGGCTTTTCGCTCGAGACCATCGCCACCGTCACCAATATCTTCGGCATCGCGATGAGCATCACCGGCGGTATTCTGGGCGGGCTTCTGGTGGTGCGCTACGGCATCGGGCCGCTGTTGATCGCGGGGGCGGCACTGGTCATGATCACCAACCTGCTGTTCTCGGCGCTGGCCCTGGTGGGCGATCGGGTGCCGATGCTGGTGGTGACGATCGTCGGGGACAACCTTGCCAACGGCCTGGCAAGCGCGGTGTTCATCGCCTTTCTGTCGAGCTTGACCTCGAAGGCCTACACTGCGACCCAGTATGCGCTGTTCTCGTCGCTGATGACGCTGCCGGGCAAGTTCCTGAGCGGGTTCGGCGGGCTCGTGGTGGCCGCCCAGGGCTACGCCACCTTCTTTCTGGTGGCGACACTCCTGGGCCTGCCTGCCGTGCTGCTGGCGGTGTGGGTGAACCGTGATGCGGCGCTGCTCGGCGCGCAAGAGCGCTAGCGGCGAGCGAGCAGCCAGTCGAGCGCGCCGGGCGTGGTGCGCCACTGGTCGCGCATCAGCGTGCGGTACTGCCACGCCTCGGCGCGCGAGCCTGGATCGACCTGGCCATCCGAATGCGGAAGCGATGGCTTGGGGCTCTCGGCGCAGATAAGCTCCAAGGCGTGTCGGTTATGGGCCACGGCCTCGTCGAGCGCCTTTTCCGCGGCCGCCTGCTCACCCAGGCGATAGAGCGCCAGCGTGCGCCCCATCATCAGTCCCAGCACCAGTGAACCGTCATCTTTATCCTGCTGCTCGGTGAGCGCCAGCGCCTCCTGATTGCGGTCATCGCGCAAGAGCTGGTCGAGCACCAGCTCCTTGAGGCCGAGACTGTCTTCCTGGTCGATCGCCAGCAGCTCCTCGGCGAGCTCGCGGGAGTGCTGGCGGGCGCCGCGCTCCATGCCGACCACCAACGCCAGGCCCGTGCGCAGCAGCATGACGTTGCTCGCATCGTCCCAGCACAGATTGCCGGGGCCTGCGGCGCGCGCCTGTTCGAGCCAGCGCGACAGGCGCACCGCCAAGGGTTCGAGCAGGCTCGCCGCCATCCACGGCAGGCTACCGAAGCGGCTGGTGAGCGCCAGGGTCATATCCTGCACCACCTGCGGCGCATCGAGCCACTCAGGGTTGGCACACAGCGCCGACATCCACTCCACCGCGTTACCCCAGGGGTCGTCGCGAAAGCCAAGTGCCACATCGTCGTCCACCCACACCTGAAACTGCTCGTGCCAGGCGGCGAACAGCGTCTCTTCACGCGCGGTAGTGGTGTAGTACAGGCGCTCGCCATTCTCGGAGGGCGCGATGTCGAGTTTGGGCGCCGTAGGCAGTGCCGCTAGAAGCGACTGCAGCGCGATCAGGGGCGTAGCGAGATCCTCCTCGGCGCTGAGAAGCTGGTCGGCGAGCGTGGCGCCGGGGTTGTCGGCCAGCGCCGCCAGAAACTCTAGCTGCTCCTCGTCGAGCCCGCCTTGACGGACCAGACGGCGATACCAGAAGTTGGCCCGTTCGCGCGCTTCCTCCTCGTGGCCTTCGTGAAGCAGCAGCATCGCTTCGATGTAGGCCAGCGTCGGCGAGTCCGGCAGTGCCTGCATCGCCTTGATGAAGGCGCCGCGCGCGCTGTCCAGATCGTCGTTGTCCAGGTGCATCAGGCACAGGCGCTCGAGCGCCACGCCGCGCAAGAACAGCGGCCCGCGCTCCATCACCTCGTCGAGCAGGTCCGCGCGCTTGCGGGTGAAGCCGCGCTCCTGGTAGATGTCCAGGAGGATCTCGAAGGCGGGCTCGGCCTGATCCGGCAGGCGCGACCAGTCGCTGCCGTCGAACAGCGACTCGAGAATCTGCATGGCACGCCCGGTCTGGCCACTTTCGGCGGCGATCAATCCGGCCTCCAGCAGCGCCTGGGCCGGCGCGTGGTGGCTATCGAGAGCGGCCTTCAAGGTCGCCCCCTTCCACTCCTTGAGCGACAGCATCCACATCATCTGCGCGGGAATCTCGGTCGGGAAATCGACCCGCTGGCAGCACTGCTTGTACTTGCGCCCGGAGTCGCACCAGCACGGCTCGTTGCGACCGGGCGTCGCCAGGGGCTCGGCGGCGAAGTCGAGCCGCTCGAGCGGGGTCTGCGACCAGAGAATCGGCGCAAGCGCCTGGGAGGTCGCCACGTTGCCGTTGAAGAATTCCGCGCCTTCGGCGCGCACCCAGATCATGAAGTCCGGGTAGTGTTCGTTCTGCCTGATCGCCGAGAGTGCCCCCGAGGCAAATCCCAGCAGCTGATCGACCCATACCGCCAGCATTGCCATCTCCCCTGTGTTGAAAGCGCAACAGTCTAGCACGGCTGCCGATCTTCACGCAGGAGGATTGGCGCCGCCCAATGCTGACCGCGCACTTCACCTGAAGGGACATCGGCACCGATCAGGAGAGCGAAAAGCCGCGGGTGTTCTGGCTCAAGTCGTTGGCCGGCCGAGCCGTCTCAACGGGGTGACGCCAAGCCTGCGCTGTCCAGTAGTGGCGCGACGCGCGCGTGCATGTCCAGGCGTGCCTTCAAGCGCACCAGATTCCAGTAGTGGCCGTTGAGCGCGCGCGAGAGCAAGAGCGTATCTGCCGGCGGCTGGAGCCGGTCCATCGCACCCCACACCTTGGGCGATAGCTCGCGCAGGCGCCGGTGCACGCGTACGTCGCCGAAATCCTGCTCCCCGGGTTCGAACAAGGGGGCCACGCATTCGGCCGCCTCGCGGTAGAGCGAAAGCGGCGCGCCCTGCCCCTGACGCCCGCCCAGCGCCATCATGGCGTCGTCCATCGCCATGGGGTCCTGGTCCAGCGTCGCTTTCAACAGCCCCATCATCGCCGTGAGCCGCTCATGGGGCACGTCGATCACCGCCCCGAAGTCGTAGATGATCAGTCGCTGCCGGGCATCGACGGCGAAATTGCCGGCATGAGGATCGGCGTGCAATTCACAGAAGGTGAACAGCTCTCGGGTGATCCAGTCGGCAAGCGTTTGCGCCACCGCCTGCCGGGTGGTGTCATCGGCATCTTCCAGCTCGCGAAGCGGCGTACCGTCGACGAAACGCATGGCGAGCACGTGAGGTCCGCAAAGCTCCGGCAGCGGTTCGGGTATCACTAGCCGCGGCTCACACGCGTAGCGCTCGCGGTAGCGCGCCAGCGCCCGGGCCTCGGCCTGATAGTCGAGCTCGTTGCGAAGCCCGGCGGCGAGCTCCTCGAACAGCGCATCGAGGCGCGCCTGGGGCACCTTGAACCAGCGCCCCAGACGCAGGATGCGCTTGAGCTGGACGAGATCGCTCTCGAGCACCTCGGCAAGCCCGGGGTACTGCACCTTGAGTACTACGGTGTCGCCATCATACGTGAGTGCCTTGTGCACCTGGCCCATCGAGGCGCTGGCGAAGGGTCGCTCCTCGATCTGGCGAAAGTGCGCGTCGAGATCGCCATATTGAAGCACCAGCGCCTCGCGAATGCGCGGCCAGGGCATCGACTCGGCCTGACGTTGCAAACGCGCAAGCTCCTCGGAAAGATCCGCCGGCAGCAGGTCGTCCCACTGGGACATCACCTGCGCCATCTTCATCGCCGGCCCCTTGAGTTCCGAAAGCCCTTCGAACAGCGCCTCGCCCAGTGCGCGCCAATCCGCCTGGCCGCCGAGACGCGTCTTGAGCATCGCCCCGCCGGTACGCGCCCCCAGGCCCATCAATCGCCGTGTTCGTCCACGCTCACGCATGCATTCACCTCGCTGACTAGTGACTCTCTGTTACCATAGGCGCAATTTTCCGACACGTTAAGGTAAAGCGGGAATGCGCTTGATCATCGCCGAAAAACCCAGCCTCGCCCGAGCCATTGCCGATGCGCTGCCCGGCGGCGGCCAGCGCCAGGAGGGCGCCATCGTCTGCGGTGACACCACCGTGACCTGGTGTCTGGGCCATCTGCTGGAGCAGGCCGCCCCGGAGGCCTACGACCCCGCCGACAAGCAGTGGCGGCTCGACCGGCTGCCGATCGTGCCTGGTAGCTGGAAGCTCGCCCCACGCGCCAAGGCGCGCGGCCAGCTCGCGGTGATCCGCAAGCTGATCAAGCAGGCCGCCGAAGTGGTACACGCCGGCGACCCGGACCGCGAAGGCCAGCTTCTGGTCCAGGAGGTGATCGAGTACCTGAACTATCGCGGCCCGGTATCGAGGCTTCTGGTCAGCGATCTGAACCGCCCGGCGGTGGCTCGTGCGCTTTCAAAGCTTGCCAGCAACGCCGACTTCCAGCCGCTGTTCCAGGCCGCCCAGGCACGCTCGCGGGCGGACTGGCTCTACGGCATCAATCTAACCCGCGCCTGGACGCTGACCGGACGCCAGGCGGGCCATGACGGCGTGCTCTCCGTCGGCCGCGTGCAGACGCCGGTACTGGGGCTGATCGTCAGGCGTGACAACGCCATTCGCGACTTCACGCCCTACCCGTTCTACCCGCTCTGGGTAGATATCGAGGTGGCCCGAGGACGGCTTCGCGCCTGGTGGGCACCCACCGAGCGCCAGCCACTGGACGACCAGGGCCGACTGGTCGAGCGCGCTCCGGCGGATGCGCTGGCGGCCAGGCTGCCCGGCGCCGAGGGCCGGCTCGCCAAGCTCGAACAAAACGAGAAGCGCCAGAACGCACCGCTGCCTTACTCGCTCTCGGCGCTGCAGGTCGACGCCGCGCGCCGCTTCGGACTCTCCGCCCAGACGGTGCTCGACGTCTGTCAGAGCCTCTACGAGCGCCACAAACTGATCACCTACCCGCGCTCGGACTGCCGCTACCTGCCGGAAGAGCATCTGCCGCTCGCCAGAAAGAGCCTGGGCGGCGCCTGCCGAAACGATGCCACTCTTTCCGAGTGGCTCGAGGGGGCCGACTTTTCCCTGCGCTCCAAGGCTTGGAACGACAAGCAGGTCGGCGCCCACCACGCGCTGGCCCCGACCGGCAAGGCGGCGGACTTTGCCACACTCTCCGAAATGGAGGCGCAGGTGTTTCGCCTGGTGGTACGCAACGTGATGGCCCAGTTCTATCCGCCGCTGCGCACCTTCGAGGTTAAGGCGGAGTTTCATTTGCTCGACGAGGCCTTTCGCGCCCGCGGCCAAAGCGTGCTCGATCCGGGCTGGAAACCGCTGTTCACCACCAAAGAAGATTCCCCGCCGCTGCCACCGCTGACCCAGGGCGAGCCGTGCCGGACGCGTGAAGCCGGCGTGGAAGAGAAAGAGACCCGCCCGCCGGAGCCGTTTACCGATGCCAGCCTCATCAAGGCGATGATGAACATCGGTCGCTACGTCGAGGACCCGGAAGTGCGCCGCACCCTGCGCGAGACCGACGGCCTCGGCACCGAGGCGACCCGCGCCGGCATCATCGAGACCCTGGTGCAGCGCGGGTATCTGGTACGCAAGCAGAAAGCCCTGCGCGCCACGAAACTCGGCACCGCGCTGATCAGCGCCCTGCCCGCGGCGGTCAGCACCCCGGAGCGCACCGCGCTTTGGGAGCAGCGCCTGAGCGGCATCGCCGAAGGTAGCGGCGATGCCCGGGCTTTCCAGCAGGCGCTGATAGACGATCTTTACGGACTATTGAAGCAAAGCGATGCAGGACGGCTGCGCTCTAGCCTGCAAACGGCCCAAGGTGAAGCGGCGGCGCCCGCCAAACGCATCGCACAAGCACGCAAGGGCGCTGGTAAAAAGACTACTCGCCGTAAAAGCACTCCCGCGAGGAAGACAACACGTTCCTCTTCCTGATATTGCTGGTTCCCCTACAGGGCAGCTATCAGTGCTGATTGTCATTGATAAAAATAAAGATAACGGTATAACTGTTATCGGTCGTGTCGTTCCTTTCCCGGTAGAGGGATACTCAGTACCCATTCGCGCACCGCCCTCATCGACGGATCATCCCGCCGACCCTCGGGATACACAAGGTAAAAGGCATGGTCATCTAGTTCGAGACCAAATGGCTGTACAAGGCGACCGCCGGCGAGTTCGTCCTCGATCAATTGCCGATTCATCAAGATCACCCCTTGTCCGTTCAGCGCCGCCGAAACCGCGTGACTCTCATCGGAGAAGGCCAACCCCGCCTCGACCTCAAGCGTGGTCAACCCGGTCTTCTCGATATACCGGGCCCAGTCCATTGGGGCAACGAGCGCCTTCTGCGGGCGCAAGTGAAGCAATGGGTAGCAGGAAATATCCCCTTGGCAGCGATCAACAAGTCCTGGCGTGCAGGCGGGAAGCAGCGTGGTGTCGAACAGCTTTTCAGCAACAAGCCCTGGCCAGTGGCCATTTCCATGGCGTATGGCCATGTCCGAGATCATGCCATCCAGTGCAACGGGCTCGTGGCTTGCATGAATACGCAGATCGATAGCCGGATGCGCTTCCCCCAGCAAGTGGACCCAGGAGAGCAGTAAGCGTACCGCTGCAAACGGTGTCGTGGTCAGCGTGATGGCCTGGCGATCAGAACTCTCGGTCAGCCGAGCCAGCGTATGCGCGATGTTGTCGAAAGCCGTTTCCAGCACACGCTGAAGCTCGCGCCCTTTCGATGTCAGTTCGAGCTGCCTGGGTCGGCGCAGAAACAGAGCAATGCCGAGCACCTCTTCCAGCGCGCGAATCTGATGGCTGACGGCGGTAGCGGTAACCGAAAGCTCCTCCCCGGCTTGCTTGACGCTTTCATGACGTGCCGCCGCCTCGAAGGCTCTGAGAGATGAAAGAGAGGGAAGTCGCCGCTTGCTCATGAATGAACTCACCTCATCCATCAATGAAGAAATAGTCGTTTGTGAGACCTGCTTTCAGGACTCTAAGCTTACGCCACGGTTCGAAGTGAATGAACCATTTTTCAAAGGAGCCTTTCATGACACATCTTCTTCATCTGGACGCTAGTGCCCGACCAGGCATCGCTGGTGTTGATCATCGCGGATCGCTTAGCCGCCAGCTATCGAGCGAATTTTCATGCGAGTGGCTGGCACGACGCCCGCAGGATACCCGCACATATCGCGATATCGGCCAGCACCCGCCGAGCTTCATCGATCACGGCTGGATCGCGGCCGCTTTTACTCCATACCACCAACGAGATGCAGGGATGAAAGCGGCACTCGAGGAGAGCGATCGACTAGTAGATGAGCTGATCGCTGCAGACGTGCTGGTCATCGGTTCGCCGCTTTACAACTTCTCAATGCCAGCGGCGTTGAAAGCCTGGATCGATCAGGTGATTCGACTAGGACGCACCGTCATACCGTCCGAGCATGACCCAAAAGAGCTCTTGCCAGCCTTGGCTGATCGGGAGAGGCACGCTGTCATTCTCGTGGCCCGAGGCGGCACGGAAATGGAGCCCAATGAGGCCATGGCACATATGAATCATTTAGAGACGAGCCTGACTGCCGCACTGAACTTCATCGGGATCACCCGTATTCACTCTATTGCAGTCGAAGGCCAGGAAAGCGGTGGCGAGGTGCTGGCAAGCTCCATCACCGATGCGCATAGGCGCGTGAAAACGCGAGTGGCCGAGCTGCAAGCCACTCTCTGTTAGGCTTGCGTCACTCCCTACGCATCGAACAGAAGCGGCGGTACCGGACATTCGAGCAGATCACCGATGACGCGAAAGAGCTCGGCCTCCACCGGCGTCATCCTGCCGCTGTGCTCGATACAGCGGGCCATGGCCTCGAGCACCGTGGCCTTCTCCCGGGGCTTGAGCTTGCGTAGCGCACTCACCGCCCGGGCGAAGGTCTTTACTTCGAAATCGTCGCCGGGAGGCGGCAAGTCGAAGGGCAGCTCGGCTTCGGCCGCCGCCAGGGCTTTTGCCACCTCGCTGGTTTCGTGCTGGCCTGCACTCGCCAGCACGCCCAGCACCACCGCGCATTCGCTTGAAAGTTCGGCAAGCTTGCGCGACGGGAGGCGGTCTCGCTCATCGAATCCCAGGTGATAGGCGAGCCACCGGAAAAGCGTCCATTCGAACAGGCTGACCTGGTGGTCGGCATTGATCAGCTCGACCAGGCAGCTCTTGAAGTGCTCCGCCTGCTCCTTGGAAAGCCCCTTCAATGCTGGCAGCGACAGCTCCATCAGCGGCAGGCGAAAGCGCGCATCGAGAGTGACAACCTCCCCTGCATGGGTCATCACTTCGCGATACACGTCGGCCAGCGCCCTTTGTCGAAGACCGGCCAGCTGGCGCTTGCGCACGTCACTATCCTTGCTGAGCAGCAGCGCATACATCAAGGCGCGGGCGGCGTAGGGCGTTCGCGCGGCCCGCTGAAGCCTTTCGGGCAACTCACTGAGCGTGGCGCTGGCCTGGGCCAGATGACGAGGATCGGGCTGCCCCATTGCGGCCACCGCTTCGCGAGCCGCACATTGGCCCGTGGCGGGCCACGATGAACCGTTCTGAAAGCCAGCGGCGCCGGCCTGCGCTGCGTCACTCGCTCTCGCGCCGGGATGGGCGAGCGTGGCATCGAACTGACCGTTCCAGCCCGGCAGTACCCGGGCGATACGTTTTTCAAGCGGTGGATGGGTGGCCAGCAGGCGGTTGAAGCTCAGCCTGATCGCCGGGCCGAAGAGCATGTGGCTGTATTCGCCGGCGCGCGAGGCATCGAGCCTTGCGCCCTGGGTGTGGGAGCCGATCTTGACCAGCGCATGGCCGATCCCGTTCGGGTTGCGGGTGTACTGTACCGCCGAGGCGTCGGCCAGATATTCCCGCTGGCGACTCACCGCTGCCTTGATCCAGTTGCCGAAGAAGGTGCCCAGCACGCCGATCAGTGCCAGCGCCGCCCCGAGGCCGATCAGCACCGCCGCCGAGTCGTTGCGCTTGTTGCTGCGCAGCGCCCCCCGGTGCGGGGCGCTGCGCAGCAGGATGTGGCCGGCGAGGCCGATGAGCAGCACCCCATGAAGCACGCTGATCAGGCGCATGTTCAAGCGCATGTCGCCATACAGGATATGGCTGAATTCGTGCGCCACCACGCCCTGGAGCTGGTCGCGGGTCAGGTGCTGGATGGCGCCACGAGTGATGCCGACCACCGCATCGCGGGTATCGAACCCGGCGGCGAAGGCGTTGATACCGCCTTCGTCGAGAAGATAGACCGGCGGCACCGGCGTACCCGAGGCGATCGCCATCTCTTCCACCACGTTGAGGATACGCCGTTCGTCGCCCTCTTCGGTGTCCGGGGGGATCTCCCGCCCGCCCAGCGCCTCGGCCACCGCCTTGCCGCCGCCGCGACGCAGTTGAGACTGCTTGTAGAGTCCCCCTAGTCCCACCAGCAGCAGCACGCCCAGCGCGACGACGCCGACCAGCTGCGGTGACAGCCCGGCCAGAAGGCTCTCCAGCAAACTCGCGGAGGCGCGCTGGCGATCGCTCTTCAGAAAGTGGAAGGCGATCAGCACCGCCAAGGTGGTGGTCGCGATCAGTGCCAGCACCGCCGCGATCATCAGTACCACGAGCCGCCCGGTCTTGCGCCGGGCCGCGTCTTGCGCCGTGAAAAAATCCATGCCGCGTCGCCTTTATCTTGTGCCTGGTGTGCCAAGTACCTTAGAAGGAGACCTTGGGCGCCGTCTGGATCTGCGCACTGTCCTCGAACTCCAGGAAGGAGGCGTCCTCGCTGTGTCCGACCATGCCCGCGATCGCCACCGGCGGGAAGCTCTGGCGATAACTGTTGTAGTTCATCACCGCGTCGTTGAAGGCCTGGCGGGCGAAGGCCACCTTGTTCTCGGTGCTGGTCAGCTCCTCGGAGAGCTGCTGCATGTTCTGGGAAGCCTTGAGATCCGGGTAGGCTTCCATCACCACGTTGAGCCGGCCCATCGCCTGGGTCAGCGCTCCTTCGGCGCCACCGAGCTCTGCCATGGCCTGGGCGCTCCCCGGGTTGGCCGCCGCCGCCTTGAGCCCGGCCGCCGCCGTGTTGCGTGCGGCGATGACCGCTTCCAGTGTTTCACGCTCGTGGCCAAGGTACGCCTTGGCGGTCTCGACCAGATTGGGAATCAGGTCGTGGCGGCGCTTGAGCTGTACCTCGATCTGGGCGAAGGCGTTCTGGAAGCGGTTTTTCAGCGCTACGAGCCGGTTGTAGACGCTCACGACGTAGAAGACGATCAGGGCGATGACGGCGACGACGATCAAGGTGGTGATCATGGCAGTTCCTTGTAGTGATCGATGATGAGAAGAAGCCCTTCGACATGACGGCGCCACGCGCAGGCGTGCCTAGCGCTCGTCACTTGGCCAGTCTAGGCAGAAAACTCAGATCCATGCGGTATTTCCTGGGGTTGCCCTGCTCGATGAAGACCGGGATGGTGTCGGTTTGGAGATAGGACGAGGGGTCATACCAGAGGTTCTCGCTCTTGAACACGTGCACCTCGAGGCTTTCCGGGTTCAGCCACTGCGATGTGATGCGATAAGGATGACGGCCGTTGACGGAGAGCCCCGTATTGCGCTCCACGCCCTGGTAGGTGGTCTCCAGGCGCAGGCCGCGCTCGAGCAGTGCGGCGTTTCTCGCAGCACTCACGCGCGAGAACAGAAGCGTCCCCAATCCACCCACCAGGAACACGGCGCCGATCCCGCCGACGATCATCCAGGCACCCATCGCTGCAAAAAAGCCGTCGAGGCGAGCGCTCTGCGGGTTGTCGGGATCGAACAGCACCTTGACGGACTCACCTGGGGAGTAGCCAGGCGGGTTGCTTCCCGTGCGCGAGGTAAAGGTCACGCGCGTGCCTTCGTCGGTGGTGAAGGCCACCACCGGTCGATAGGTGATGGAGTCCTCGGAGCGTGATTCGACCAGTTCGAGCACCTCGCCTTCGGTGGCAACGGCAGCGGCCTCGAAGGCTCTCGAGTGCTGAAAGAGCAGAGCGGCGAGTGCCAGCAGGCCGGCCCCCACCAGGATGAACAGGATTCGCAGTAACTTGATGGCCAGCATGATCGATCCCTCGATGGTACGTGAATGAGCGTGGCGGCTACATCACCGCTTCGCCATTGATGCTAAGCTGCCCCCGATCCCAGGTCAGCGTCTGCTCGTCGCGATCCGGGTCGATCATCAGGCCGACCATCAGCGGCAGCTGCTCCAGCACCTCGCGCGGCGGTGTGGTCAAGCGAACGTCCAGGAACAGGCGTTGCAAGAGGTACTGGCTTGCCTGTTCGCCGCTCATGGGCGCCTCGGCATCGAGAGCGTCGCCGACGACCAGGTCGCTCGTGAGCGCCAGGGCGTAGAGCGCCTCCCGGGAGAGCGCCTGGCCGTCGAAGCGCAACTCGGCGCTCAGGCGGGGCGAGGCGTCGAGGCCGTATTCGGGCATCACGACATGCACCTCGAGCGGGTCGATGGCGATCTCGGGACTGTTCGCGAGAAAGCGGTAGCCGCTGTCAACGAGCGCCTCGATGTCCTGGCCGTAGCGCGCCCGGTCGAGCGATGGGGGGAGCGCCTCGCCGTCCGGGCGAGCGGCGACGAGGCGTGCATGGTGCTCCTGGTATGCCTGGAAGGCCTCGACGTCGAAACGACGGGTGGCGAGCGTCATCGAGAGGCTGCCAAGCGTCTCGCCGTCGATGCCGATCGCGGCCACGCTGACGCGACCGTTCTGGTCTTGCGTTCGCGCGTCGCCTTGCGGCGAAGGCGCGAACACGGTATCGAAGGCGATCTCCTCGAGCGTCACCTCGTGCCCATGGGAAGTGAGCTCCAGGCGCGGGGCGCTCATGCGCTGCGAGACGCTGCCCCCTTGCTCGTCTCGGGAAGACATCTCCCAGCGCGGCGAGACCAGCCGAAACGGCGGCACCTGCGCCCAACGCGTGATGGAGATGTCGTCGGCAAGCGAGGCGATGCGCCAGTCGTGCTCGTCGGCGTAGTCGATATTCACCACGAGGTTGGTCAGCGCGCCATCGACGCCCTCCTCCACCGTTCGCAGCGACTCGGCGCGCAGTTGTCCGGCGATCCCCCGCCAGGAGGCGGTCATGTCGATATCGAGGGTTCCGTCCAGAAACGTTTCGGCGGGCACCAGCGTTCCGGTGACGGGGCTCTTGATCACGCCATGGTCGACGTTCAGGTCGAGTTCGGCCTGGGCACCGTCGTACCCTGCGATCCCCAGTGTTGCCCGGGCAGTCGTGTGAAACAGATGCTTTTCGATGTGAACGTCGCTCACGCGCCAGGACGGTGAACGCTCGAGTTGATCGAAGGCGTCGCCGAGCGACTTCTCCACTTCGTTGCCCACCACCCCCTGGGCGCCGAGGTAGAGCCCCCCGGCAACGACGATGACGCCCGCGGCAACACCCAACGCCTTGGAACTCACGCCCATTTTCCTGTCCTTGTCGAGTGTCGAGAAAAGAAAGCTTAATTTAGAAAAGATCGATTTTTCAACTTCGCCCCGCGGGCTCGTCGCGTCACGTTTCGCTTGCCTAAATTAGAAGCACGCCTTGTCAAATACACAATTGTCGACGTTTGGCTTACTTGATAGCGTGATTTCAGATCGCCGCGACCACCACGAACGCGACCGCCCAACGCCCGGCCCGGGCATCTCCCCAATTAAAACCATAACGCTCGAAAAGCGGAGAGATCGATGCAAGAGACCCACTCTTCCCCTGCCACGCCTGCGCCTGAAAAGCCGCCGAAAAAACGCGCCATGCCGGACGTGTTCATCATCCTGTTCGCCTTCATGGTGCTGGTACTGATCGCCTCCTACCTGATTCCCGCCGGTACCTACGAGCGCTCGACTCAAGGCGGGTTGACCCAGGTGGACACCGAAAGCTTCCGCTTCATCGACGCCGCCCCCTTGAACGCGATGGACCTGTTCACCGCCATGCACAACGGCCTGGTGAACGCTTCCACGCTGGTCTTTCTGATCTTGATCGTCGGCGGCGTGCTCAAGGTAATCGAGTCCACCGGAGCGATCAGCGCGGGCATCTACAAGCTTCTGCGCCTGGCGAAGGGCCGCCAGAACGTCCTGATCCTGATTTTCTGCACCACCTTCGCCACGCTCGCCTCGGTGGGCGTGGGCGCGAACCTGGCGATCGCCTTCATTCCGATCGGCCTGTTTCTGGCCCGCTCGATGAAGCTCGACCCGGTGGTGGGGGTCGCGATCATTTTCCTGGGCTCCTACGCTGGGTTCGGCGCCGGGGTGTTCGATCCGACCGTGACCGTGACCGGCCAGACCATCGCAGAGCTTCCGCTGTTTTCAGGCGTGCTCTATCGCGCCGCCATCTTCGTGGTGTTCCTCGCCATCACCGCCGCCTACATCTGCCGCTACGCTCGGCTCGTCAAGCAGGACCCGGCGGCCAGCGTCATGGGCGCGGCGGCCTTCGAGGGCATCGCACTCGACGGGCAGCCGGAGCAGAATGCGCCGTTCACGCGCACCCACAAGTGGGTTCTGGCGCTGTTCGTGTTCGGCTTCGGCTTCTTTCTCTTTGGCGCCTTCAACCATGGCTGGGGCATTCCCCAGCTCTCCGCCACCTTCATCATGATGGGCATCGCCACGGCGCTGATCGCGCGCATCTCGCCCAATACCTTCATTCAACGCCTGATGAGCGGCGCGCGCGAGGTGCTGTATGGCGCACTGGTGGTCGGCGTGGCCGCCGCGGTCATCGTGCTGCTGCGCCAGGCACAGCTGATCGACACCCTGGTCCATGCGGTGGCGACCTCCCTCGACGGTCACGGCAAAATCGTCGCCATGGAGTTTCTCTACCTGTTCAACCTCGTGTTTAACGGCCTGATCACCTCCGGTACCGGACAGGCGGCCATCGTCATGCCGATCATGGTACCGATCGGCGACATGCTGGAAGTGACCCGCCAGGCCACCTTCATCACCTTCAAGCTCGGCGATGCGGTAACCAACATCATCACGCCGCTGTCGGGCACGCTGATGGCCTGCCTGGCGATCGCCCGGGTCTCCTACGTCGAGTGGTTCAAGTTCGTCTGGCCGCTGGTGCTGCTCTGGATCGTGACCGGTGGGCTGTTCGTGGCCGTGGCGGTAGCCATCGATATCGGCCCCTTCTAGCGACTCAAGACGCCGTCGGGCGGGCCTCGGCGGCGGGAAGTTGCCCATCGAGATAGGCCATGAAGGCCTCGATGTGAGCGGGCAGCTGGCGCTCGGCCATCACCTGCACCTGCAGGCTGCGCTGGGCAAGCGGCGGATCCGTCAGCGGCTTGTGCACCAGGCCGGCGGATTCGACCTTGCCGCTGACCGATATCACGCTGCAAAGCCCCACCATGCTCGCGTGCTCGCTCACCAGGGTATAGATCACGCCGAGCGTATTGCCGGCCACGCGCGCGCAGAGGCGAATACCGGCCAGCCGGCAGGCGACATCGAACAGGTAGCGAACCGTGGAGCCGGCATCGGCCAGCGCCAGCGGGTAGTCCGCCAGGTCCTTGACGCTCAGCGTGCTCTTGTGCGCCAGCGGATGAGAGCTCGCCATCAAGGCACCGATGGCGGCGCCGTGGCTCGAAACCACCCGAATGCCGATGTCGACGGACAGGCTGAAGGTCAGCGCGATATCCACGTCTCCCTGCTTGACCAGCGCCGATGCCTGGGCGGAATCGACGACCTTCAGCTCAAAATCGACGTCCGGATGCCCAGCGGCGAAGCGGGCGATGATGCGAGGCAAAAAGTGCCAGGCCATGCCGTCCGGGCAGGCGATGCGCAGCGTCTTCTGCTGACGCTTCTGGATGCCGCGCATCTCGTCGATCACGCCGGCAAGCTCGAGTTCGTTGCGCAGGGCATAGGCCAGAAGCCGCTCGCCGGCCTCGGTCAGCGCCATGCCGCGCGGCTGCCGCACGAACAGCGCAAGCCCCAGACGCTGTTCCAGATTGGTGATCTGTCGGCTGACCGCCGACACCGCCACGTGCAGCTCCTGTGCCGCAGCCGAGAGCGAACCTGTTTTCGCCACGCTGTGAAAATAGCGCAGGTTGAGTTCCTGCATGGCTCGCTCCGGGTAGAAGAAGGGTCGAATGGCCGCCGCCGACGAGTGTCGAAACGGCGGGAGTGCTTCTAAAAAAAGCAAAGATAATTTGAAATATTAATGATGGTTGCAAACCCGGGCAAGCGATAGGCTCGAAGCATTTTCGCCCCCTACCAGAAGAAGGTCGGCCATGACGATACCGCAAGCCCATCGACAGCATGCCATCGAGCGCGCCCTGCGAGGACTCACCGACGGCAGCTTCTACAAGGCTCTCGCCCGGCGCGTGGCCATGCGTACGGTCAGCCAGGATCCCGCCTGCTTTGCGACCCTCGAGCGTTACCTGACCGACGAAATGGCCCCACTGCTCGTCTCGCTCGGCTTCGAGTGCCGTATCGTCGACAATCCGCAGCCGGGCATGCCGCCGCTTTTGATCGGCGAGCGCATCGAAGACCCTACGCTTGCCACGCTGCTGCTCTACGGTCACGGCGACGTGACCGATGGCCAGGAAAGCAAGTGGGCCGAGGACATTGCGCCCTGGGCGCTGACCTTCGTCGAGGGCCGCGTCTTCGGTCGCGGCACTGCCGACAACAAGGGCCAGCACAGCGTCAACCTGGCGGCGCTCGAGGCGGTGATCGAGGCGCGTGAAGGTCGGCTTGGCTACAACGTCAAGATATTGTTCGAGATGGGCGAGGAGATCGGCTCGCCGGGGCTGGAGGCGGCCTGCCGACAGTACGCCAAGGCGCTGCGCGCGGATCTGTTCCTCGCCTCGGACGGGCCGCGCATCCGCGCCGACATGCCGACGCTGTTTCTCGGCTCACGTGGGGTGGTCCAGTTCAGGTTGTCGCTTGCGACCGGCAACGGCGGGCGCCACTCCGGCAACTGGGGCGGGGTGATCACCAATCCGGCCGCCGTGCTGAGCAATGCCCTGGCCACACTGGTCTCGCAAAGCGGCGAGATACTGGTCGACTTTCTCAAGGCCCCGCCGATCAGCGAGGAGATCTCGCGCCTGATCCGCGACCTGCCGGTGGGCGGCGGCAACACGGACCCTACGATCAACCCGTACTGGGGTGAAGCAGGGCTGACCGACGGCGAGCGGCTGTACGGCGTCAACACCCTGGAGATCCTCGCCCTGGGCGCCGGCGACACCGTCAAGCCCGTCGGCGCGGTGCCCGAGCGTGCCGAGGCGGTGCTGCAACTGCGCTTCGTCAAGGGCACCGAGTGGCAGGCCATCGAGACGCGCCTGCGCGCCCACCTCGGTGCTCAAGGGTTTGGTGAGGTAGCGCTTGAGATGCTCGGCGGCTACGCCGCTACCCGGCTCGACCCCGGCCACCCTTGGGTGAGCTTCGTTCAGCACTCCACCGAGCAGAGCCTGGGAAGTCCGGCCCACATTCTTCCCAACCTGGGCGGCACCATTCCCAACCACTGCTTTTCGGACGTGCTGCGCCTACCCACGGTATGGCTGCCCCACTCCTACCCGGCCTGCGACCAGCACGCGCCCAACGAGCACCTGCTCGAAAGCATCGTTGAGGAGGGACTCAGGCTCACCGCCGGGGTACTCTGGGACCTGGGCGAACCCCAGGCGCAATCACTCGTTCAACAAGGGGCGCAACAACAATGACGACACCTCGCAACGCCGTCGATGGCGAAGCCATCCATTGGGACCAGGACCTGAGCTATGGCCAGTACCTGGACCTCGAGCCGCTGCTCGCCTGTCAGAACCCGGCCTCAAAAGAGCACGACGAGCTTCTGTTTATCGTCATCCACCAGGTCTCGGAGCTCTGGATCAAGCTCTGCCTGCACGAGGCCCACGGCGCGGCGGCCAATATCGACGCCGACGACCTGTCGCCGGCCTTCAAGATGCTCAGCCGCGTGGCGCGTATCCAGGAGCAGCTGATCAAGGCCTGGGAAGTGCTGGTGACCATGACCCCGGCAGACTACGCGAGCTTTCGCGACAGCCTCGGCCAGAGCTCGGGATTCCAGTCTTACCAATACCGCGAGATCGAGTTTCTGCTCGGCAACAAGAACGCCAAAATGATCGAGGCGCACCGCGAACGGCCCAAGGACTACCAGAAGCTTCAAGAGGCGCTCGCTGCCCCCAGTCTCTACGATGTGACGTTGAAGCTTCTGGCCCGGCGCGGCTTCGCCATTCCGGCAGAGAAGATCGAGCGCGACTGGCGCGACCCCTACACCGCCTGCCCCGAAGTGGAAGCCGCCTGGGCCGAGGTATATCGCCACAGCGAACGACACTGGGACCTCTACGAACTTGCCGAGAAGCTGGTAGACGTGGAGTTCAACTTCCAGCGCTGGCGCTTCAATCACATGAAGACCGTCGAGCGTATCATCGGCTATCGACGTGGTACCGGCGGTACCGCCGGCGTCAACTACCTGGTCAAGGCGCTGGACCTGCAGTTCTTTCCCGAGCTCTGGAGCGTGCGCACCTCGATCTGAGCAGGTGACGGCGACGGTATTCGATCTTACGGAGGACACCATGAACGAGCCCCTGAACGGCATCACCCTCGAAAGCGTGCAAGAGCGCGATCGGCGCGACCCGCTGGCCGCTTTCAAGCAGCATTTCGCCCTGCCCCAGGGCGTGCTCTACCTGGACGGCAACTCCCTGGGCGCCCAGCCGGTAGCGGCGACGCAGGCCGTCGAGGCCACCCTCACTCAATGGCGCGAGGAGCTGATCAAGGGCTGGAACCAGGGGTGGTTCGACGCCCCCGAGCGCCTGGGCGATCTGCTCGCTCCAGTGATCGGCGCGCGGGCCGGGGAAGTCTGCGTGACCGACAACATCACGCTCAACATCTTCAAGCTGCTGGGCTATATCACAAGCCAGGCCCCGGATGATCGGCGCGCGGTACTCTCGGAAGGCGGCAACTTCCCCACCGACGGCTATATCGCCCAGGGGTTTTGCCAGCTGCGAGGCTGCGAGCACCGTTTCCTGCCCGAAGGCGCGGACTTGGCCGAGCACCTCGAAGGCGTGGCCGTGGTTGTGCTCAGCCAGGTGAACTACCGCACCGGTGCGCTTCGCGACATGGCCGCCACCACGCAGCTCGTGCATGCCCACGGCGCCGAGGTGGTCTGGGATCTCGCCCACTCTGCCGGGGCGCTGCCCGTCGAGCTCGTCAAGAGCGGCGCGCGCTTTGCGGTGGGCTGCACCTACAAGTACCTGAATGGCGGCCCCGGGGCGCCAGCCTTCGTGTTCGTGCATCGCAATGCCCAGTGTGGTCCGTGGCAGCCGCTCTCGGGCTGGCACGGTCATAGCGCCCCGTTCGCCTTCGACGCGGACTACGCCCCCGCCGACGCTATTTCCCGCTTTCGCACCGGCACTCACTCGGCGCTGGCCTACACCGCCTTGGAGGCATCGCTCGCGCTCTGGCAGGACGTCGATCTTAAAGCGCTGCGCGACAAGAGTCTGGCAATGACGGAGCTCTTTCGCACGTGCCTTCTGGATCTGTTCGCGGAGCACGGCATCGAGGACATCACTCCACAGGAAGGCCAACGTGGCAGCCAGGTCTCGCTGATCGATGGTCAGAACGGTTACGCCACCGTGCAGGCGCTGATCGCGCGGGGCGTGATCGGCGACTACCGCGAGCCGGGGCTGATGCGCTTCGGCTTCACGCCGCTCTACTTGAGCTTCGAGGATGTCTGGCACGCCGCCCGGCATTTTCGCGAGGTGCTGGAAAGCGGCGAGTACCGCGATCCGCGCTTTTCCGTGCGTGGCGCGGTCACCTGATCACCATGAACGCCCTCGACAAGGACCAGGCCTACTCGCCGAGCCACTTCGCCACCAACGTGGAAGCCACCCTCGCTCGCCAGGCAGACGCCGGGCGAGCGCTGGTCGCGCGCCGCGCGCCCCTTGCGGGCCGCGCCACCGCCTCTCCAGCGACGCGCTTCAACCTGTTCGTGCCTGACGGCGACGGGCCGTGGACGCTGATGGTCTTCATCCACGGTGGCTACTGGCAGGAGCTGGACGCGACGGCGACGGACTTTCTCGCCCAGCGCTATCTGGCGCGCGGCATGGCCTTTGCCTCGATTGGCTACGACCTGGCGCCCGACGTCTTGATCGAGACGATGATCGAGCAGTGTGTGCAGGGCCTTGCGGCCGCTTTCCAGACCCTCAACGAGCATGGCGGTGCCTGGTCGATCAAGCTGGGCGGCCATAGCGCCGGTGCCCAGCTCGCCTACTGGGTCGCCCGCCGCACGCGTCTTCCGATCGACCGACTGCTGCTGATCAGCGGCGTGTTCGATCTCGCGCCGCTGGTGGACACCTACGTTAACGCCCCGCTTGACTTGAACGTGGAGCAGGCGCGCGCGCTCAGCCCGCTTCATGACGATCTCGCGGGGCTTCCCCCGTGCCGAGTGGTGATCGCCGAGAACGACCCGCCCGCCTTTCACCGCCAGGCCGACGCTTTTCTCGCCGCACTCGCAAAAGCGGATGTACATGCCGAACGCATCGAGCTGCCTGACTGCGACCATTTCGATGTGCTGGAGCGCTTCTAGGCCGCATCTATGCTGCGGCGTGATCATTCCGGTATCCAGCTCTGCCACCTCGATGCCCACCCGCGCCATTGGAAATGGCGCCGATGGTCGACAGGCCCGT
The DNA here is from genome assembly GCF_020622355.1 of Vreelandella malpeensis. Lineage (GTDB taxonomy): Bacteria > Pseudomonadota > Gammaproteobacteria > Pseudomonadales > Halomonadaceae > Vreelandella > Vreelandella malpeensis. The sequence continues at coordinate 279,323 of NZ_WHVL01000005.1, forward strand.
TGAATGTTGAGAAGCTCATCAACGCTGCGAAGTCCCGGGTAGATTATCTACTCGACGATGCAAGCGTTAATGACTAGATTCACTTAAGTTACCTGAATGCCTTAACTTATCCTGAATAAAAGACTCAAGGTTCAGTTTAGATTGCCGATAACTCTTTGTTATCATTGAGGGGAGGCTACCGATGTTCCAACTGCCAATTAAAATAAAAACTGCAGGTCGATCTTACGGACGGGGCGTGCTGACTCAACTGAGCGATCAGATGGAGCGCGGCATGCTCTCCATCACGCTGGATGCCGATCTGCGTATTTCATCCGTCAACCAGGGCTTTGCGGACGCACTCGGCTACCGGCGCGAGCAGTTGCTGGGTAGGCCGATGTCGGAGATCGTGCCGGACTACGTCAAGGAGCTACCCTGCTTTCAAGACTTCCAACGAGCCATCACGACCTTCGAGCCGGTCAGCGACAACTACCGTTACCTGCGTGAAGATGGCGCCATGGTCTGGCTCAACCTCGTCTGGCTACCGATACGCAGTGCGGGTCGGCGGCTTTCCCATGTACAGGGCTATGGTCGCGAGGTGACCGAGATCGTAGAAGGCACCAAGGAGAGCGAGTCGTTCATTGCCGCACTCATACGCTCCACCGCCGTCATCCAGTTCAACCTCGATGGCACTATCATCACCGCCAACGAGCAGTTCCTCAAAGGGATGGGATACCGCCTCGACCAGATCATCGGCCGACACCATCGGATGTTCTGCACGCCGCAAGAGGCCGGCTCGCCGAACTATGTGGCGTTCTGGCAGACCTTGAACAACGGCGAGTTCGTGGCGGACCGCTTCAAACGCATCGATAGCCGCGGGGCCGAGGTGTGGCTCGAGGCCACCTACAACCCCGTCTACAATGCCGATGGTCACCTTTGGAAGGTGGTGAAATTCGCCAGCGTCATTACCGATCAGGTGGCGCGGGAGCGTCAGGTACGCGAAGGCGCTCACCTGGCCTTCGATGTATCACGTCAAACGGATGTCAGCGCCGAGAAAGGCGCGGCGGTGGTCAAGCAGACCGTCGAGACGATGCGCCAGATCGCCGCCCAGATGCAGGCTGCGACCGAAAGCGTCGAAGCGCTGGGCAGGCAGTCCCTCGAGATCAACGCCATCGTCGAGACCATCGGCAGCATCGCCGAGCAGACCAACCTGCTGGCGATCAACGCCGCCATCGAGGCAGCCCGAGCCGGTGAACAGGGACGCGGCTTTGCGGTAGTCGCCGATGCGGTCAGAAAGCTCGCGGCCAGCACCAGCGCCGCCACCGAGAAGATCACCAGCGTCGTCACGCAGAACCAGGCGCTCTCGCACGAGGTCAAGCGCCAGATGTTCGAGACCCGCGAAGAAGCCCAGCAGGGCCTTGAGGTAGCAGGCCAGGCGGGCAGCGTGATCGTGGAGATCCAGGACGGCGCCAAGCGCGTGGTCGACGCCGTCCAGCGCTTTTCGAGCGACCTGACCTAGCGCGCTCTAGCTGACCGGAATCATCACCACTTTCTGAAACGCCGGGCGCTCGGTCAACGTCTGGTACCAGCGCTCCAGATGGGTGCGCGGGTTCCAGGTAAGCCCGCAGTTCCACAGGTTGTAGATCAGCGGCGCCACGGCGATGTCGGCAAGGCCGAACGCCTCGCCGGAGAGCCAGGGTGTGGCACTCAGCGCGTCGTCGAGCATGGCGAAAAGCGCTTCGCAGTCCGCAGTACCGGCTTCGAGCTTGGCCTGGTCACGGGCGTGGGGCGGCGTGCGAACAAACCCCATCAGCATGACGCGGTGAGCGGGCGACAGGTGCGAGCTGCCCCAGTCCATCCACTTCTCGGCCTGGGCACGCTCGGCAGGGTCGTCGATCCAGAGACGGCTCTCGCCGTACTGGGCGGCCAGGTAGCGGACAATGGTATTGGACTCCCACAGCACACTCGCGGTGGCGTCGTCCTTCAAGACCGGCACCAGGCCGTTGGGGTTCATCGCCTTGAACTCGGGCGTATCGTTGACGCCGTGTTCAAGCCCGGCCTGAATCTGCTGGTAGGGAAGATCAAGCTCTTCGAGCACCCAGCGCACTTTCTTGAGATTGGTGGAGTTGTCGCGGCCCCAAAGCGTAATCATGGTGATCCTTGTGACGGGTTGATCGAGGCTAGCCAGTGTGGCGCGGCGGCCGTGGCGTGACAAGTCGTGCAGGCCTTGCCACGCCGGGCGCCTGCGTAATCACTTGTCCTGGTAGAAGGTCATCAGGCTCGAGAAATCGAGCCGGCCATGGCCGTTTGCCTTGTGCAGCGCGTAGAGCGCCCGCGCCGCGGAGCCCATCGGCACCGGCGCGGCGCTTTGCTGGCTGATATCCATGGCAAGATTCAGATCCTTGAGCATCAGTTCGGTCAGAAAGCCGCCCTGGTAGCCTTTCAAGGCCGGGGCGTTCTCCATGACCCCCGGGTAGGGGTTGTAGACATTCAGCGCCCAGTTGCCGCCGGAGCTCTGCTTCATGATCTCGGAAAGCACGGCGGGGTCGAGACCGTTTTTCACCCCCATGTTGATCGCCTCGCAGGTGCCGGCCATCAGAATCGCCAGCAGCATGTTGTTGCACGCCTTGGCCACCTGCCCCGCGCCACTTTCGCCGGCATGGAAGATGTTCTTGCCCATCACCTCGAGTACCGGTCTGGCCTTTTCGAACTGGGCTGACGTTCCGCCGACGATGAAGGTCAGCGTGCCCGCCTGGGCGCCCCCCACGCCGCCGGAGACCGGCGCGTCGATGAAGTCGATACCCTTCTCCTCGGCGGCGGCCGCCACCTTGCGCGCGGTCTCGGCATCGATGGTGGAGGAGTCGATGACCAGCGCGCCGGGGGCGATGACATCGAAAAGCGGCGCCTCGCCGTCCACGAAAAGTGCGCGTACGTGCTGGCCGGCGGGCAGCATGGAAATCACGACCCGAGCGTCTTTTGCGGCGTCCTGAGCCGAGGCGGCGACTTCGCAGCCGTGCTCCTTCGCGGTGGCGAGCGCCTGAACGCTTAGATCGAAAGCGCGCACATCGAAGCCCGCTTTCGAAAGGTTCGCCGCCATGGGGCCGCCCATGTTGCCAAGGCCGATGAATGCGATGGTGGTCATGATCGTTATCCTTGTTATGGGTGATGGGCTAATGGGGCCGCGCTAGCCGAGCGAGGCCAGCGGGCTCTGCTCCCAGGGGGAGGCCAGCAGCTCGTCGATGAAGTACTGCTCGACGGAGGCGACGTCCGGGTAGGTCCAGGCCGGGCTGCCGTCCTTGTCGACCAGCAGCGCGCGCACGCCTTCGGGAAACTCGCGGTGGCGACAGCACTGCACCGAAAGCGCAAGCTCCGAGCGAAACACCTCGGCCAGCGACATGTAGCGGGCCCGCTTGAGCTGCTCGTCGATCAGCGCGATCGACACCGGGCTTCCGTGGGCCAGGGTTTTCTGGGCGCGGCTGAACCAGGCGTCATCGCTTTCGACCGCCAGAATGGCGGCGACGGTCTGCTCGGTGGTGTCGTGATCCATCAGCTCGCGAATCAGCGCCATGGCGCCCCGTACCGGGGCTTCCTGCTCGGCGAAGTGCGCGCGGGCCGCTTGCTCGAGCTCTCTGAGCGCCCGGCTGACCACGCCGTGGGCGTCGATACTGCCCTGCTGGTTCCAGCGCGCCCCGGTAAGCGCGTTCACCAGCGCTTCGAACTGATCGCTTTTCAGGCAGCGATCGGCCAGGCCCAGATGCACGGCGTCCGTCGCGTTGACCGGGCTTCCGGTCATGGCCAGAAAGCGCCCGGTGCCGACCGGCAGGCGGTTGAGAAACCAGCTCGCGCCCACGTCCGGGTAGAGGCCGATGGTGACCTCGGGCATGGCGAGTCTCGAGATCTCGGTGACCACGCGGTGGCTCGAGGCGCTGAGCAGCCCCATGCCGCCGCCCATGACGATACCACTGCCCCAGCAGATCACCGGCTTGGGATAGGTGTGAAGGGTGAAATCGAGCCGGTACTCGTGGGTGAAGAAGCGCTCGGGAAAGTCGGAGCCGCCGTCCTCGGTAATCGAGCGGTAGAGGCTGACCACGTCGCCCCCGGCGCAGAACGCCTTCTCGCCGGTGCCCCGCAACAGCACCGCGACCACCTCGGGCTCTTCCTTCCAGCGCTCGAGCTGTGGCTGCATCGCCTCGATCATCTCGAGGGTGAGGGCGTTGAGCGAACGCTCGGCGTCGAGCCTGATCTCGCCGACGAGGTGGCCATCGCGTGTGGCGTGCTCGGTAAACACTACGCTACTCATTAGAGCATCCTTGTACCATTGAACGTTCCCTCACTATAGCTCGCCGGCGCCGTCGGCCAACACCCGCCGGGCGATGATCAGGCGCATGATCTCGTTGGTGCCTTCCAGGATGCGGTGTACCCGGGTATCGCGCACGAAGCGCTCCATCGGGTACTCCTTGATATAGCCGTTGCCGCCAAAAAGCTGCAGCGCCTCGTCGCACACCTTGAAGCCGATATCGGTGGCGAAACGCTTGGCCATGGCGCAGTAGGTCGGGGCATCCGGGTGTCCGGCGTCGAGTTTGGTCGCGGCTAGGCGCACCAATTGGCGCGCGGCGACGAGCTCGGTGGCCATGTCGGCCAGGCGAAACTGCAGCGCCTGGAATTCCGCCAGCGCCCGACCAAACTGCTTGCGCTCGCGCAGGTAGTCGCGTGCCTCGTCAAGTGCCCGCTGGGCGGTGCCGATCGAGCAGGTGGCGATATTGATGCGCCCGCCGTCGAGCCCCTTCATGGCGATCCTGAAGCCCTCACCTTCGCGACCCAGTAGATGATCGGCCGGCACGCGTACGTTCTCGAAGGTCACCATGCGCGTGGGCTGGCTGTTCCAGCCCATCTTCTCCTCCTTGCGCCCGTAGCTGATGCCGGCGGTGGCGGCGTCCACGGCAAAGGCGGAGACGCCGCCGGCGCCTTCGCCGCCGGTGCGCGCCATCACCACCAGAATATCGGTGCTGCCGGCGCCGGAGATGAACATCTTGCTGCCGCTCAACACGTAATCGGCGCCGTCGCGCCTGGCGGTGGTCTTGAGCGAGGCGGCGTCCGATCCGGCGCCGGGTTCGGTCAGGCAGTACGATCCCAGAAGCTCGCCGGTCGCAAGCGCCGCACCCCAGCGCTCGATCACCTCGGGCCGGGCGTGGCTTGCCAGCATCCAGGTGACCATGTTGTGAATGGTGAGATACGCCGTGGTCGAGGTGCAGCCCATGGAGAGCTGCTCGAAGATGAGGCTGGCATCAAGCCGTGAAAGGCCGAGTCCGCCGACACTCTCCGGCGCATAGAGCGAACAAAACCCGAGCTCGCCAGCCTTCTTGATCACATCGACCGGAAAGTGGGCGTCGCGATCCCACTCGGCGGCGTGAGGGGCCAGCTCCTTCTGGGCGAAGCTTCTGGCCATGTCGATGAAAGCGATCTGGTCATCGTTGGGCTCGAAATTCATGGCGGTTCTCCGTCCGAGCGGTGGTTGTTGTCGTCATGAAGAGCGCTTGAAAGCTTCATTGACGTTAACGTCAACTTATAATCTAAGCACGCCCGGCGCACCACGACCTTCGGCGTAGGTGCGCAAGCCAAAAGGGGGCTGTCGGAACGCCCTATTTGAAGTTCTTGCGATAAAGCGCTGTCAGCTCCCCCACAATGCCACTACGAAAGCTCAACACGCACACCACGAAAATCGCGCCCAGAATCACGCTCACCCAATTTCCCATGGGCGATTGGGCGAGCAGGTGCTGGAGGCTTACGACGAGCCCGGCCCCCGCGATCGGCCCCAGGAGCGTGCCTACCCCACCCAGCAGCGTCATCAGGATCACCTCGCCGGACATGTGCCAGTGGGCATCGGTGAGCGAGGCGAGCTGAAACACGATGGTCTTGGTGGAACCGGCAAGCCCGGCCAGCGCCGCCGAGAGCACGAACGCCACGAGCTTGTAGGCATCGACGTTGTAGCCAAGCGAAATGGCCCGCGGTTCGTTCTCGCGGATCGCCTTGAGCACCTGGCCGAAGGGCGAGTGCACGGTGCGTTGAATGAGCGCAAAACCGAGCACGAAGATCGCGAAGACGACGTAGTACATCGACAGGTGATTTCTCAAACTGATGATGCCGAACAGCTCGCCGCGCGGCACGCCGTGCAGGCCATCCTCGCCGCCGGTGAACGGCGCCTGTATAAAGAAAAAGAACATCAGCTGGGCCAGCGCCAGGGTCACCATGGCGAAATAGATCCCCTGGCGGCGAATCGACAGCACCCCGAACAGAGCACCCAAGAGCGTCGCGCAGAGCGTACCTGCCAGAATGCCGAGCTCCGGGGTAAGACCCGGGTAGCTTGCCAGCAAATATCCGGTCACGTAGCCGCCGGTGGCCAGAAACGCCGCGTGGCCAAAGGACAAGAGCCCGGCGTAGCCCAGCAGCAGGTTGAAGGCACAGGCGAACAGCGCAAAACAGAGAATCTTCATCAGAAAGACCGGGTAGGCCAGAAACGGCGCCACCAACCCAAGTGCCAAAAGCGCTGCGTACAAAAGCGCTCGACGCTGGCCGGCCCGGCGTTTTCTTTTTGCGACCACCCTTGGCGCGCTTAGCGTTGTGGAGTCCGACATGGCTATGCCTCCTTTCCAAAAAGCCCGGCCGGGCGCAGCATGAGCACCAGGATCATCACCAGAAAGATCACGGTATTGGCGGCCTCCGGGTAGTACACCTTGGTCAGCCCTTCGATGACGCCCATGCCGAGCCCGGTGAGAATGGCGCCCAGAATCGAACCCATACCGCCGATCACCACCACCGCGAAGACCACGATCAGAAGGCTCGACCCCATGGTCGGCGACACCGGATACAGCGGTGCTGCGAGCACCCCGGCAAAGGCAGCAAGCCCTACGCCGAAGCCGTAGGTGAGCGTGATCAGTAGCGGCACGTTGACGCCGAAGGCCTGCATCAGCTGGGAGTTCTCGGTGCCCGCGCGCAGGTAGGCGCCAAGGCGCGTACGCTCGATCATGAACCAGGTAAAAAGGCACATGGCGAGCGCTGCCACCAGCACCCAGGCACGGTAGGTGGGCAGGAACATGAAGCCCAGGTTCAAGCCGCCCTGAAGAATTTCCGGTGTAGCGTAGCGCGCCCCGGAAACGCCGAAGAAGTTGATCAGCGTGCCCTCGAAGATCAGCGCCAAGCCAAAGGTCAGCAAAAGCCCGTACAGGTGATCCAGATGCGCGATGCGGCGCAGCAGAAAGCGCTCGATGAGCATGCTGAGCCCGCCCACCGTGAGCGGCACCAGCACGAGCGCCAGCCAGTAGTTGATGCCGAGATAGTTGAACGCCAGAAGTGCCGCGAAGGCGCCGAGCATGTACTGGGCGCCGTGGGCGAAGTTGACGATTTTCAACAGTCCGAAGATCACCGCCAGCCCCAGACTCAAGAGCGCGTAGAAAGCGCCGTTGACCAGCCCCAGCGTCAGCTGACCCATGAACACCGCCATGGGCACGCCGAATATCATCGTCATTGCGATCTCTCCTTCCCCCGGGGCGACGCGGTCGCCGCCCCGTGCCTGATCAGTTTTGCACCAGCTTGCACTGGCTTTCGGAGAGCGGGCGGTAGGCCTGTTCTGCGGGAATGGTGCTGAGGATCTCGTACAGGTCCCACTCGCCGGTGGACTCCTCGGGCGTTTTCACCTGGGCCAGGTACATGTCGTGCACCATGCGGCCGTCTTCGCGAATGCGCCCGTTGCGGGCGAAGAAGTCGTTGATCGGCTGTGACGCCATCTGCGCGCGAACCGCTTGGGCGTCATCGGTACCGGCGGCCTGAACGGCCTCGAGATAGTGCATGGTGCTCGAGTAGATGCCCGCTTGCACCATGGTCGGCATGCTGCCTACTTCATCGAAGTAGCGCTGGGCCCACTCGCGGGCCTGATCGTCCATGTCCCAGTACCAGCCGGTGGTGAGCAGCAGGTTCTGGGTAGCCTCGAGCCCCAGGGCGTGCACGTCGTTCAAGAAGATCAGAAGCCCCGCCAGCTGCTGGCCGGACTGGGTGAGGCCGAACTGGCTGGCGGTGGTGATGGCGTTGACCGTGTCCGCACCGGCGTTGGCCAGCCCCACGATCTTCGCCCCGGAGCCTTGGGCCTGAAGAATGTAGGAAGAGAAGTCGCTGGTCGGGAACGGGTGGCGCACGCTACCGACGACCTCGCCGCCGCTCTCCTCGACCACGCGGGTCACGTCGGCTTCCAGCGCATGGCCGAAAGCGTAGTCCGCGGTAAGCAGGAACCAGCTGTCGCCGCCCTGCTCGACCACCGCCCGGGCGGTGCCGTTGGCCAGCGGGTAGGTGTCGTAGACCCAGTGGATATGGTTGGGTGTGCAGTGCTCGTTGGTCACGCTCGAGGCCGCCGACCCGGAGACGATGCCCAGCCGGTCGTTCTCCTCGAGCACCTTGGTCACGGCGATGGTGACCGACGAGGCGACCAGCCCCGCGACCATGTCGACGTTACGCTGGTCGATCCACTCGCGCACGGTGTTGGCACCGACATCGGCGCTGTTGCGATCGTCGGCACTAAACAGCACGATCGGCGCGCCGTTGACGCTGCCGCCGAAGTCCGCTACCGCCATTTCAAGTGCAGTCAACCCGCCCGGCCCCGCCAGATCGCGGTAGGTGCCGGACATGTCGGCCAGATAGCCGATACGCACCTCGCCATCGCTGATCTCGGCCTGGGCCGATGTCGTGGCGGCGGCCGCCGCGAATGCGATACTCGTTACCAGCGCTTTTCTGGGCATTGTCATCTTCTGCGTCATCATCCACTCCCGGCCATGGGCCTTTGTTGTTGTCGTATTGAGGGTATTGCGGCCTTACCTGTCGTTGTTCTCGGTCGCCAAGCGTTACACGCCGAGCAGCGAATGGAGGTGCTGGCGCCTGCCGGCCAGCTCCAACGCACTGATTTCCTCGATGATCTCGCCGTGCTCCATGACGAAGTGACGATCCGCTAGCGGTGCGGCGAAGCGAAAGTTCTGCTCGACCAGCACGATGGTCATGCCGCTTGCCTTGAGCTTGACCAGCACCTCGCCGAGCTTCTGGACGATGACCGGCGCCAGCCCCTCGGTGATCTCGTCGAGCAGCAGGATGCGCGCACCGGTGCGCAGAATGCGCGCCATGGCCAGCATCTGCTGCTCGCCGCCGGACAGCCGGGTGCCCTGGCTCTTACGCCGCTCATGAAGATTGGGAAACATCGCGTAGATGGCATCCAGGCTCATGCCGCCGGAGCTGACCGTGGGCGGCAGCAGCAGGTTTTCGTGAACGTCGAGGCTTGCAAAGATCCCCCGCTCCTCCGGACAGTAGCCCACGCCCAGCCGCGGCACGTGGTGCGGCTTCATGCCGAGTGTCTCTTTACCGCCGATGACGATCGACCCGCTGCGCCGGCCCACCATGTTCATGATCGCCTTGAGCGTGGTGCTGCGCCCGGCGCCGTTGCGACCCAGGAGCGTAACGAGTTCGCCCTCCTTGACGTTCATGTTCACGCCGTGAAGGATGTGCGACTCACCGTAGAAGGCGTGGAGATCGGTAATCTTGAGAATGTCCCGCGCGCGAGTCGCGCTCGAGGCCTCGCTTGTTTGACGAGTGGCCTCGCCGCTTTCGCTGATCATGCGCTCGCCCTCTCGCTGGGGGCTTCGTCATCGCCGATTTCGCTGCCCATGTACGCCTCGCGCACCCGCGGGTCCTGCGACACGCTTTTATAGTCGCCTTCTGCCAGCACCGCGCCGCGCGCCAGCACCGTGATGCGATCGCAGAGCCGGCTGACCACACTCAGGTTGTGCTCCACCATCAGCACCGTACGCCCTTTCGCTACGCGCTTGATCAGCGCCACGATTCGGTCGACGTCCTCGGCACCCATACCCTGGGTGGGCTCGTCGAGCAGCATCACGTCCGGGTCCAGCGCCAAGGTGGTGGCAAGCTCCAGCGCCCGTTTGCGCCCGTAGGGCATCTCGACGGTTAGCGTATCGGCGTACTCGGCAAGCCCCACTTCCTCGAGCAGCTCGAGCGCACGCGCGTTGAGCGGCGAAAGCGTTCTTTCCGACTTCCAGAAGTGAAACGAGGTGCCCAAGGGGCGTTGCAGCGCCACCCGCACGTTCTCGAGCGCACTCATGTGGGCGAACACCGCCGAAATCTGAAACGAGCGCACCAGCCCCAGCCGGGCGATCTGGTTCGCCTTGAGTGGGGTGATCGGCTTGCCGCGATAGAGAATCTCGCCCCGGGTGGGCGGCAGGAATTTGGTGAGCAGGTTGAATACGGTGGTCTTGCCGGCGCCGTTGGGACCGATCAGCGCGTGGATATGGCCCTCCTGCACTTGCAGATCGACCCCATCCACCGCCGTGAAACCGCGAAAGGTCTTGGTAAGGTTCCGGGTTTCCAGTACGGGTGGCGAGGCACTTGCGTCAACGCTCATGAGGACAGTCCTTGATGATCGAGAATTATTGTTATTCGGTATCGAGCCTGCCCATCGCGATAGGCGGGGCTTTCGTGGGAAAAGGTGGCAAGCCCTGTTGTCGATATTCTGGGCCGCACCTTTACCTTCACGTAAGGTACAGATGCAACCTAGCAACACGCCACCGCCACTGACAATTACAACTTTGGTCCAAGCAAGTATCGATAATCCGCTAACGAAATTATAAGCTTAGCTTTTACAATTGGTTAACCCATAACCCTCTCATCAAGACTCAGAAAGACTTTCTTTACGTTAACGTAAACTTGTTTTAGCCTCAGGTCAGATGACCGTAACACCGCCACGAGACATGTCCCATGAGCAAGACCTACTCGATCAGCGAGCTGGCCACCGAATTCGACGTCACCACGCGCAGCATCCGTTTCTACGAGGACCAGGAGCTTCTGCGGCCCGCGCGTCGTGGCCAGACCCGCATCTACAGCAGCAAGGATCGCGTGCGCTTGAAGCTCACCCTGCGCGGCAAGCGTCTGGGCCTTTCGCTTGCCGAGATTCGCGAGCTGTTCGAGCTGTGGGACGAAACCCGCAGCGGCAGCGAGAAGCAGCTCCAGCTCATGCTGGCCAAGATCGGCGAGCGCCGGGCGGCGCTGGAGCAGCAGATGAAGGACATCACCATGGTGCAGCTCGAGCTCGAAAGCGCCGAGATCCGCTGCCGCCAGGCGCTCGAGGAGCTCAACCAAAAGCGAAGTGACGAACAGCGCCCCCGAGCGTCGGGCTGACCATCCCGCCCTCGGCAGCGTGGCACCTTCACGAACCAACAATTCCACAAGATTCAGGTGATCGACGATGCACTCTCTCTACACGGAACTCGATTTCGGCCTCGATGAGGACATGAACATGCTGCGTCGGGAGGTGAACGCCTTCGCCACCCGCGAGATCGCCCCCCGCGCCGCCGAAATCGACCGGCAGAACGAATTCCCCGCTGATCTGTGGCAGAAGTTCGGCGAATTGGGGCTTCTGGGCATCACGGTTTCCGAGGAGGACGGCGGCAGCGGCATGGGCTATCTCGCCCACTGCATCGCCATGGAGGAGATTTCGCGTGCCAGCGCCTCGGTGGCGCTCTCCTATGGAGCGCACTCCAATCTTTGCGTGAACCAGATCAAGCGTAACGCTTCGCCCGAGCAGAAAGCGAGGTACCTGCCGAAACTGATCAGCGGCGAGCACGTGGGGGCGCTGGCCATGTCCGAGCCCGGCGCGGGGTCGGACGTCGTTTCGATGAAGCTTCGCGCCGAGAAGCGCGGCGACAGGTACGTGCTCAACGGCAACAAGATGTGGATCACCAACGGTCCGGACGCCGACGTACTGGTGGTCTACGCCAAGACCGACCCAGCGGCGGGCTCCAAGGGCATCACTACCTTCTTGATCGAAAAGGGCATGCCGGGCTTCTCGACCGCGCAGAAGCTCGACAAGCTGGGCATGCGCGGCTCGAACACCTGCGAGCTGGTGTTTCAGGAGTGCGAAGTGCCCGAAGAGAACGTGCTTGGCGAGGTCGGCAAGGGCGTGCGCGTGCTGATGAGCGGGCTCGATTACGAACGCACGGTGCTCGCCGCCGGGCCGATCGGCATCATGCAGGCGGCAATGGACGTAGTGGTGCCCTACATCCACGAGCGCCAGCAGTTCGGCCAATCCATCGGCGAGTTCCAGCTCGTTCAGGGCAAGGTGGCGGACATGTACACCACGCTCAACGCCTGCCGGGCGTACCTCTACACCGTGGCCCGCGCTTGCGACCGCGACCAGACCTCACGCAAGGACGCCGCCGGGGTGATTCTCTACTGCGCCGAAAAGGCAACGCAGATGGCGCTCGACGCCATTCAGCTGCTCGGCGGCAATGGCTACATCAACGAGTACCCTACCGGGCGGCTTCTGCGCGATGCCAAGCTCTACGAGATCGGCGCCGGTACCAGCGAGATTCGCCGCATGCTGATCGGCCGCGAATTGTTCAACGAAAGCCGCTGAGGAGGCGCGATGAGCACACTGACCAGCCAGATCAACCCGCGCAGCGAACAGTTTCAAGCCAACGACGCCGCGCTCAGAGCCGAGGTCGCCGCACTCCATGAGCTGACTGACGCCGTCTCGCAAGGCGGAGGAGCGAGTGCCCGCGAGCGCCACGAAAACCGCGGCAAGTTGTTTGTGCGCGACCGTATCGATCACCTGATCGACGAGGGCGCGCCCTTTCTCGAGTTCTCGGCGCTAGCCGCCCACGGGGTGTACGAAAGCGACGTGCCTGCCGCCGGCGTGGTAACCGGCATCGGCCGGGTCAAGGGCGTGGAGTGCGTGATCGTCGCCAACGACGCCACGGTTAAGGGCGGCACCTACTTCCCGGTGACGGTGAAAAAACACCTGCGCGCTCAGGAGATCGCCCGCAAGCATCGCCTGCCGTGCCTCTATCTGGTCGACTCCGGCGGCGCCTTTCTGCCCCACCAGGACGAGGTCTTCCCGGATCGCGACCACTTCGGGCGCATTTTCTACAACCAGGCCACGATGTCCGCCGAGGGTATCCCGCAGATCGCCGTGGTGATGGGCTCCTGTACCGCCGGCGGCGCCTACGTGCCGGCCATGGCGGACGAGTCGATTATCGTGCGTGAACAGGGCACCATCTTTCTGGGCGGCCCGCCTTTGGTAAAGGCGGCCACCGGCGAGAGCATCAGCGCCGAAGCGCTGGGCGGCGCCGATGTACACGCCAAGGTGAGCGGCGTGGCGGATCACTACGCCGAAAACGACATGCACGCGCTCCAGCTAGCGCGTCATTGTGTGGCGCGGCTCAACTGGCAAAAGCGCGGCAAGCTTGCCATGCAGCCCCCCGCCCCGCCAACACTCGACCCCGCGGAGCTTTACGGCATCGTCGGCACGGATTTGAAAAAGCCGTTCGACGTGCGCGAGGTGATCGGGCGTATCGTCGATGGCTCCGAGTTCGATGAGTTCAAGCGCTACTACGGCGATACGCTCGTCACCGGTTTTGCCCATATTCACGGTCACCCGGTAGGGATCGTCGCCAACAACGGGGTGCTGTTCTCAGAAAGCGCGGTGAAAGGCGCGCACTTCATCGAGCTGTGTACGAAGCGTGGGGTGCCGCTGGTGTTTCTGCAGAACATCACCGGCTTCATGGTCGGTTCGAAATACGAGCATGAGGGCATCGCCAAGCACGGCGCCAAGCTCGTCACCGCCGTCGCCTGCGCCAAGGTGCCCAAGTTCACCGTGCTGATCGGCGGAAGCTTCGGCGCCGGCAACTACGGTATGTGCGGGCGCGCTTATGACCCGAATCTTCTGTTCATGTGGCCCAACGCGCGCATCTCGGTGATGGGCGGCGAGCAGGCCGCCGGCGTGCTTGCTCAGGTCAAGCGCGAGCAGAACGAACGCGAAGGCCGGCGGTGGTCGGCGGAAGACGAAGAGGCGTTCAAGAAGCCCACTCGCGAGCAGTACGAGCGCCAGGGCCACCCTTTTTATGCCAGCGCCAGGCTCTGGGACGACGGCGTGATCGACCCGCTGCAGACCCGCGACGTACTGGGGCTTTCTCTGGCCGCCGCCATGAACGCCGAGATCGAAGAGACGCGCTTCGGCGTGTTCAGGATGTGATGCCATGAGTCATTTTACGAGCCAGTCGATACTGACGATCAACAATGGGGTGGCACGTTTAAGCCTGAACCGCCCGGCAGTGCACAACGCCTTCGACGATCACCTGATCGCCGAGCTGACCGAGCACTTGCGGGGGCTGATCGAGCCCATCGAGCGCCAGGAGGTGCGGGTACTGGTGTTCGCCTCCGAGGGCAAAAGTTTCTCGGCGGGGGCGGATCTCAACTGGATGAAGCGCATGGTCGACTACGGCCATGAGGAGAACCTTGCGGATTCGCGCAAGCTTTCTGATCTGATGCACCGTCTCGATACCCTGCCCTGCCCCACGCTTTGTCGCGTTCAGGGCGCGGCCTTCGGCGGCGCGGTGGGTCTGGCCGCCTGCTGTGATGTGGTCGTGGCCTCGAGTAGCGCGAAATTCTGCCTATCGGAAGTCAGGATCGGACTGTCTCCAGCGGTCATCAGTCCTTACGTGCAGCGCGCCATCGGCACCCGGCAGATGCGCCGCTATGCGCTGAGCGCAGAGGTGATCGACGCCGACACGGCTCAGGCGCTTGGGCTCGTTCATCAGGTGGTCGAATCCGACGCACTGGACGAGGCGATCAAGGCGATGACTCAGACGCTTTTGAAGGGCTCGCCTCAAGCTCAGCGGGCAACCAAGGAACTGCTCGCCGAAGTGGGCCAATCGCCGGACTCCGACGCCACCCGCGAGCGCACCTGCCAGACCATTGCCACGCTTCGCGCAAGCGACGAGGGCCAGGAGGGACTTGCGAGCTTTTTCGACAAGCGTTTGCCTGTCTGGGCAGTGCAGGATGATACCGATCACGCCGGGGAGCGCTCATGAACGACACCACCCGCAAGTTCGATACGCTATTGATCGCCAACCGCGGCGAAATCGCCTGCCGAGTGATGCGCACCGCCCGACGTCTGGGCATCAAAACCGTCGCGGTCTACTCCGACGCTGACCAGAATGCGCGTCACGTGCGTGAGGCCGACGAAGCCGTGCGTCTGGGCCCGGCGCCGGCCCGCGAGAGCTACCTGAATATCGAGGCGGTGATCGAGGCAGCCAGGCGAAGCGGCAGCGGCGCTGTCCACCCGGGCTACGGCTTTCTCTCCGAGAATGGCCGCTTCGTCGAGGCGCTGGAGGCCGCGGGCATTACCTTCATCGGCCCACCGGCCTCGGCGATCGCCGCCATGGGCGACAAGGCCGCGGCCAAGTCGCGCATGGCAGAAGCGGGCGTGCCGCTGGTGCCGGGCTACCACGGCGACGATCAGAGCGACGGCGTGCTGCGCGAGCAGGCCAACCGCATCGGTTACCCGGTGATGCTCAAGGCCAGTGCCGGCGGCGGCGGCAAGGGCATGCGCATCGTCGAGCGCGAGGCGGATTTCCAGGCCGCGCTAGAGAGCTGCCGGCGCGAGTCCCGGGCCTCCTTCGGTGATGACCGCATGCTGATCGAGAAGTATCTGGTCAGGCCCCGCCACGTCGAAGTACAGGTGTTCTGCGACCGCTTTGGCGCAGGCGTCTATCTCTTCGAGCGCGACTGCAGCGTACAGCGCCGCCATCAGAAGGTGCTGGAAGAAGCCCCCGCGCCTCACATGACGGAAGAACTTCGCGCCGCCATGGGTGAGGCCGCCGTGCGTGCCGCGAAGGAGATCGGCTACGTCGGCGCCGGCACCGTCGAGTTCCTGCTAGATACCGACGGCGCCTTCTACTTCATGGAGATGAACACCCGCCTGCAGGTGGAGCACCCGGTCACCGAAATGGTCACCGGACTCGATCTGGTCGAATGGCAGCTCAAGGTGGCCATGAACGAGCCGTTGCCCTGCACGCAGGGCGAGCTCACCCTGAACGGCCACAGCTTCGAGGCGCGCCTCTACGCCGAGGACCCGGCGAACGAATTTCTACCCGCCACCGGCACCCTTACCCGCTTCGCGCTGGATCTCGATGGCGCAGGTCTCGTCGCCGAGAGGGTGCGTCTGGACAGCGGCGTGGAAGCAGGCGATGCGGTGTCGATGCACTACGACCCGATGCTCGCCAAGCTGATCACCCACGGCTCGGATCGTGACGCAGCGCTTGCCACGCTGAACCGGGCGCTGGCCGCGCTCGATGTGCAGGGCGTGGTGACTAACCGCGCCTTTCTTCAGCGTCTGGCCGGTCACCCGGCGTTCAAGGCCGCAAAGCTCGATACCGGCTTCATAGAGCGCCATCATGAGACGCTCTTTGCCGAGCCGGCGCCGCCTCTTGATGCCTACGCCCGCGCGGCGCTGGTGGCGCTCGAGACGCTGTCGAAAAATGTTGCCCAGGCAGCATCGCCCTGGGCGCGCGCCGACGGTTTTCGCCTCAACGCCCCGCACAGGGTGCGCATTGCGCTGGCTGATGAACGCGAGGGCAGCGAGGCGGTGGTGGTCGACGCCACCCGCCGCCTCGCTCAAACCGGCTGGACGCTGCGCGTTCACAACGCGTGCTTCGAAGGCTCGCTCGCCTCGCTCACCGGCGACGCGGTGGCCATCACCCTGGACGGCCACCGCCGCCGCTACCAGGCCCAGCTCGACGGCGATACCCTGGTGCTGGCCGAGCCCAAAGGCGAAACACGCCTTCGCTGGCAGCGTCTGGACGCGCTGAATCACGCCGGGCGCGAGGCCGAGGCGAGCTTTACCGCGCCCATGCACGGCACCGTGGTAGCGCTTCTGGTCGAGCCCGGCGCGCCGGTGGAAAAAGGCACGCCCCTGATGGTGATGGAGGCGATGAAGATGGAACACACGCTCAGCGCGCCCGTCGACGGCATCGTCGAGCAGTTTCGCTTCGCCGCCGGCGACAGCGTCGTCCAGGGCGACGTGCTGCTGGCGTTCACCCCCGCTGAACAGGAGGCTGCACCATGACACTGCCCCAACGCGTACGTCTGGTCGAAATGGCCCCGCGGGACGGGCTGCAGAACGAGCCCGGTGAGGTGGTGGCTACGGACATCAAGATCGAGCTGATCGAGCGCTTGGCCCGGGCGGGACTCACCCACATCGAGGCGACAAGCTTCGTCTCGCCCAAGTGGGTGCCGCAAATGGGTGACGCCCGAGAGGTGATGGCGGGCCTTCAGCGCGCGCCGAACGTGACCTACTCGGCGCTGACCCCGAACCTGAAAGGGCTCGAGAACGCGCTGGAAGCCCGGGTGAGCCAGGTCGCGGTGTTCGCCGCCGCTTCTGAAGCGTTCTCGAAAAAGAACATCAACTGCTCGATCGACGAGTCGCTTGCGCGCTTCGAGCCGATGATGGCCCGCGCCTTTGATGCCAAGGTGCGCGTGCGCGGCTACGTCTCCTGTGTGCTGGGCTGTCCTTACGAGGGCGAGATCACCCCGCGCCAGGTCGCCCGGGTGGCAAAAGCGTTATATGAGATGGGCTGTTTCGAGGTGTCGCTTGGCGACACCATCGGCGTGGGCACGCCACTGGCGGCCCGGCGGATGATCGACGAGGTTGCGCGCGTGGTGCCCGTCGAGCACCTGGCAGCGCACTTTCACGACACCTACGGCATGGCGATCGCCAACCTTTTTGCCGTGCTCGAACAGGGCGTGGCGGTAATCGATGCTTCGACCGGGGGTCTCGGCGGCTGCCCTTATGCCAAGGGGGCCTCCGGCAATGTGGCAATGGAGGACGTGCTCTACCTGCTCGAGGGACTGGGTATCGAGACCGGCGTGGACCTGGCCGCGGTGGTCGAGACCGGCGAGTGGATCAGTGGGAAACTTGGCCGCGAAAGCGCCTCCCGCGTCGCCAGGGCGATGAGCGCGCGCTGAATTATCAATACATCAACCTGTGAATCCGACAACAACAATCAGGAGAGACACCATGGTGCCGAAGATGCCCACGCTTCCCAGTTACACCAGCAGCGTCGCCGACAAGCCGCTGCTGGGCATGACCATCGGCGACAAGTTCGACCAGATCGCCGCCCAGTACCCGGATAACGATGCGCTGATCGTGCTGCATCAGAACGTGCACTGGAGCTATCGCCAGTTTCACGAGGAGGTCAATCGCTGCGCCCGGGCGCTACTGGCTTTGGGGGTTCAGCGCGGCGACCGAGTCGGCATCTGGGCACCCAACTGCAGCGAGTGGGCGCTGACCCAGTTTGCCACCGCCAAGATCGGCGCGATTCTGGTCAACATCAACCCGGCCTACCGCACCAGCGAGCTGGACTACGCGCTGAATCAGTCCGGCGCGCGCTTTCTGATCTGTGCCGACCGCTTCAAGAGCGCCGATTACCGCGCCATGCTCAATGAACTCGCCCCGGAGCTTCAACGCTGCGAGCCGGGCGAGCTTCGCTCGCAGCGTCTTTCAAAGCTCGAGTGCGTGGTGAATCTGAGCGATGAGCGCCACCCGGGCATGTGGCGCTGGCAGGACATGCTCGGTGAGGCGGACCGGGTCGAACAGAGCACGCTCGATACGCTTCAGGCCACACTTCAATTCGACGACCCGATCAACATCCAGTACACCTCCGGCACCACCGGCTTTCCCAAGGGCGCGACGCTTTCGCATCACAACATTCTCAACAACGGCTTCTTCGTCGCCGAGAGCATGGGGTTCACCTCAAGAGACCGGCTGGTGATTCCGGTGCCGCTTTACCACTGCTTCGGTATGGTGATGGGCAACCTGGGCTGCATGACCCATGGTGCTGCGATGATCTACCCCAGCGAAGGTTTCGATGCCGGTCAGGTGCTCAAGGCGGTGCACGAACAGCGCGCCACGGCGCTTTATGGCGTGCCCACCATGTTTCTCGCCGAGCTCGAACACGCGGAGTTCGCTGCAACTGACTTTTCAATGCTTCGCACCGGCATCATGGCGGGCTCGATCTGCCCGGCGGCGGTGATGAAGCAGGTGATCGAGAAGATGAACATGAAAGGCGTGCAGATCGCCTACGGCATGACCGAAACGAGCCCCGTCTCCGCCCAGACCGGCGCCGATGACAGCATCGATAAGCGCGTCTCCACCGTGGGCCGTACCCAGCCGCACCTGGAGAGCAAGATCATCGACCCGGGAAGCGGCGCCGTGCTGCCGCGGGGTGAGATCGGCGAGCTCTGCACCCGCGGCTACAGCGTGATGCTCAAGTACTGGAACAACGAGCAGGCAACGAGTGATGCCATCGACAGCGCCGGCTGGATGCACACCGGCGACCTTGCGACCATGGACGACGAGGGGTATCTGCAAATCGTCGGGCGCATCAAGGATATGGTGATTCGCGGCGGCGAGAACGTCTACCCCAAGGAGGTCGAGGAGTTTCTCTATACCCATCCGGCCGTGGCCGATGTGCAGGTGACCGGCGTGCCGGACGAGAAGTACGGCGAGGAGCTGATTGCCTGGGTGCGGCTCACCGCCGATGCGGGGGAAATCACCGGCGAAGACCTGCGCGCGTTCTGCAAGGACAAGATCACCCACTTCAAGATCCCGCGCTATTTCAAGTTCGTCGACGAATTCCCGATGACGGTGACCGGCAAGATCCAGAAGTTCAGAATGCGCGAGATTTCCACCGAAGAGCTGGGGCTCGATCGAGCAACGCTATCGTGAGCCTCTCGCGCGGGCTCGCCGATCACTACCACCAAGCGCTTCGCGACGAAGAGGTGCTCGCGCAGATCAAGCGCCACTATCCGGGCGGCGCCACCTCCTACCAGCTGGCCCCGCTCGATCAACTGCATATCGGCGGGCTCGCGGCGTCCAACCGGCTGTTCGATCACCTCGACCCTATCGAGCACCCGTATGTGCTGGATATCGGCGCGGGGCTTGGCGGGCTCGTGCGCCTGGGCGCCTCGCGGGGCTTCACGATGACGGGGCTGGATATCACTCATCGTTTCGGTGCACTGAGCGAGGGCATCAAACGCCTCTGTACGCCGCACCATGACTACGCAGTGGTCACCGGCGACGCCCGCCACCTGCCCTTTCGACGCCATAGCTTCGATGCGGTGATCTTCCAGCACAGCCTGATGAACATGCCGGAACCACGGGCCGTGCTCGAACAGGCGTACCGCGTACTGCGCCCCGGCGGCAAGCTGATACTGCACGAGCTGACCCGAGGCGATGGCGTGTCACTGCGCTACCCGGTTCCCTGGGCAACCTGCGCCGAGCACTCGCACCTGCTGTCGCTCGAGACGCTTTTAACACAGCTGAAGGTTTGTGGGTTCGATCAGTTGCAAGTGGAGAACCTGAGCGACGCGGCCCGCGCATGGCGTGCCCGCCAGCGCGATAAGGAGCGCGACGTATCGGCGCCGGTGCTGTCGCCCCACTGGGTATTCGGCGAGCGCTTCAAGGCAATGAGCGAGAACTTGCTCGAAAACTTGACCCGTCGCGCGATTGAAGTGGTCGAAATCCGCGGGCGTTGCTAATCTTGAGGGGGACTTGGCTTTTACAAAGGACATAACAATGCCAACACAGCGCTTGGCAAGCACCCTTCTCTGCGGCGTGCTCGGCAGCACGGTATCGTTTTGCAGCCTGGCCAATGATTCAATCTACCTGAGCACCGAGCTACCCACCTTGGCCTACACGACCCCGGAAAGCGAGATGATGGCGCTCGACAACGGCGTAGTGATCGAGGGCAGCAACCTCAACAGCGTGGATAGCTACACCTCCGGCTTTCGCCTCACCGCCGGCTTCACTCCCTGGCGCACCACTCAGTTCGATATCGGCGCCGAGATCGCCTATCGCGAAAGCGAGGAAGTCTTCACCTCTTCGAGCGTGACCCCGCTCATCCAGGACACCTTGAGCCTCGGTGGCGCGCTGGTCGCCGGACTCCGGATGGGCGCCTTCAGCGTCTATGCGAAGTCCGGCCTTACCGAGTGGCGTGGGCAGAGCGACACCACCGGCAGCGAAGGCGGCACCGCCATGCTGCAAGGTTTCGGCGCCACTGTGACCGTCAAGCGCCTGGTCAGCCGACTGGAGTACGAGCGCATCGACAACCCCATGCTCAGTCATTTGAATCAGCTGAACGCTTCGATTCATATGCCGTTCTAGCCTCTGGTTCCATCGCTTCCAACGGCGCGGTCCATAGCGGTACGTCCTCCTTCTGCGGCTCGCCCTCCTGCTCGTTCATGGCTTTGCTCAGCGCCTCTTCCAGACGCCTAAACAGCTCCCCGTAGCGGCGGCTGAAGCGCTGGCCGCCTTCGATCTCCTTCCAGGCTTCGAACAGCTCGGCGTCATGCAAATCTTCTTTCTGCACGAACGACCAGGCCAACTGCTTGGCGCGCAGCGGATGAGTGCCCAGCGCGGTGAGCGCGTGGCTGCCGAGCTCCAGCGCCGAGTGGTAGGTTTCGCTGACCACATCGTCCGCGCCGGCCTCGCGCAGGCGATAGCCATGGCCGCGATCGAAGGCCCGGGCCAGCACCCAGACGTTGGGGTGAAAGCGCTTGACGTGCTGCACCATCTGCACCGCACGCTCCAGATCGTCGATCGCCACCACCAGCAGCCGCGCCTTGTCGATACCGGCGCGGTCGAGTAGATCCGAGCGGCTGGCATCGCCGAAGAAGCTCTTGATGTTGATGCGCCGGGCGTTCTCGATCTGGCTGAGTTCGAGATCCAGCGCCACCAGCGGCACATCGTTGGCGCGCAGCAGCCGACAGACGATCTGACCGAAGCGCCCGGCACCGGCGACGATCACCGGCGACTGTTCGTCGAACTCGTCCGCCTCGCGGGTCTGCTTGTTCGCCCGGTAGCGCGGCAGTACCACTTTGTCGAAGACGATGAACAGAAGCGGCGTCACGAACATGGAGAAAGCGACCACCAGGCTCAAGAGCTCGCCGAGCTCCGCGCCAATCACGCTGTTCTGGCGGCTGTAGGTCAAGAGCACGAAACCGAACTCGCCAGCCTGCGCCAGACTGAGCGTCAGAAGCCAGCCGTTACTGCCGCGGATGCCAAAGGCGAAGGCGAGCGCGATCAGCACCGCCGCCTTGACGGCAATCACACCGAGTCCCAGCACTACGACTACCCACCACTCGCTGGCCAGCACGTCGAAATTGATGCCGGCTCCCACGGTCATGAAAAAAAGCCCCAGCAAGAGTCCCTTGAAGGGCTCGATATTGGCCTCGAGCTCGTGCTTGAACTCGCTGTTGGCAAGCACCACGCCTGCCAGAAAGGCGCCGAGCGCCGGCGACAGGTTGACCAGGCTCATCAGCGCGGCGATGCCGATCACCAGCATCAGGGCAGCGGCGGTGAACACCTCGCGTAGCCCCGAGCCCACCACGAAGCGAAACAGCCACGGCCCGAGAAAGTAGCCTGCACCGATCACAAGTCCGATGGCGCCGACCACCACCAGTGCGTGAGCCCAACCGGGCATGCTCGAGACCAGATCGACGTCGTGGCCCGATTGGCCCGCCCCCGCATCGATGCCGGAGATCGCCAGCAGCGGAATCAGCGCCAGAATGGGAATCACCGCCATGTCCTGGAACAATAAAATGGAAAAGGCACTGCGCCCGCCCTCGGTGCCGGTCAGGCCTTTCTCGTTCAGGGTCTGCAGCACGATGGCGGTAGACGAAAGCGCAAGAATCAGCCCTACCACGAGCGAGGTCTGCCAGGCCAAACCCAGAATCCAGCCGATCAGCCCGCCAGCGGCGGCACTGAGCGCCACCTGCAGCCCGCCCAGGCCCAGAAGGCGCACCCGCATCGCCCAGAGGCTCCTGGGGTCGAGCTCCATGCCCACCAGAAACAGCATCATCACCACGCCGAACTCGGCGAAGTGCTGGATGGTGTCGGTTTCGTGACCCACCAGCCCGAGGGTGGGACCGATCACCACGCCGGCGACCAGGTAACCCAGCACCGAACCGAGCCCGAAGCGCTTGGCGAGCGGTACGGCGATGACTGCTGCCAGCAGGTAGATGAAGGCCTGAATGAAGTAGTGAGTCATGGACGTCCTCGGGTCGCGTTTCGTCAGTGAGAGCAGGGTGATCGACGCCACTATTGACAGCGAATAGCAATAAATTATGTACTAGTACGCTAGTACAGTCCTGAAGAACAGTCCTGAAGAGGCGCACTGCGCATGGCGACACGAGCCCCCGAACCGACACGGGATGAGGAGTACAGAGAGGCGCTGGTACACTATCTGCTCGCGGTGGACTCGCCCGCCGGCATGGACAGCGCTTTGGATAGCCTGCTAACGCCCTCAGAGTATCAGGAAATCAGTAAACGGCTACAGATTTTCAAGCTTTTGAGCGAAGGCGTGGCGCAGCGCAAGATCGCCGAGACCCTGGGCGTGGGCATCGCCACGGTCTCTCGCGGCGCCCGTGCGTTCAACCCCCACTCGACCCACAAGGATCTCTCATGAGCGCCGGCCCCCAGCCTTTTACCCTGCCGCGCAAGCCTCACTACGTCACGCTTGCCGCCGACTGCGATTTCTTCGCGCTGTTCCAGAAGATCGAGCGCGCCTTCGACAACTGCTACATGCTGGAGTCGCTCGGTGAAGACAGCCACATGGCCCGCCACTCGATCATCGGCTTCGACCCGGAGTACCTGCTCTACGCCAACGGGCAGACCCTCTCCATCGAGCATCGCGATGGTGGCGCCGAGCATCACCAAAGCGCCAATCCCTACGAGCTTCTGCGATCCTTGATGCCCCAGAACATCATCTCGCGCAAGTACGCAGGCGGGCTTTCCGGCTATCTGGGTTACGACGCCATGCAGTACTTCGAGCCGTCGCTGTCGCTCAAGGCGAGCGACGACTTCGACACCTTCCGCTTCGGGCTCTACAAGGATGGGCTGATTCTCGACAAGATGACCGGCGAGGTCACCTATTTCTACTATGACCACAGCCGCTTCGAGTACCTGCAGGGGCTGATCGAATCACCCGAGCTCGCCCCCGGCGCGCTCAAGATCACCGCCCTCGGCGACACCATGACTCGCGAGCAGCACGCCCAGGCCGTGGCCAAGGTGAAACAGGATATCGTCGACGGCAAGGTGTTCCAGTGTGAGGTGGGCTTCAAGAAGCGCTTTCGCATCGAAGGCGATACCCTGGCGCTCTACGGGGAGCTGCGACGCATCAATCCCTCGCCGCAGATGTACTACGTGAAGTTCGGCGGACAGCGCCTGATCGGCGCAAGCCCGGAGCTTCTGTTTCGTCTGCGTCAGGGCGAGATGGAGACCTTTCCGCTCGCCGGCACCACCACCCGGGGCAAGACGCCTCAAGAAGACACCCGGCTTGCTCGGGCGCTTCTGAACGATCCGAAAGAGATCGCCGAACACAACATGATCGTCGATCTGCACCGCAACGACATCGGCCGGGTGGCGCGCTTCGGGACCGTCAAGGTGAGAAGCCTGATGGACATCAAGCGCTTCAGCCACGTGCAGCACATCTCCAGCGAAATCGTTGGCATCATCGACCAGAACGAGGACATGTTCACGGCACTCGCCAGCAACTTCCCCGCCGGCACGCTGACCGGCGCGCCCAAGATCGAGGCAATGAAGATCATCGACGCGCTTGAAACCGATGGGCGTGGGCCCTACGGCGGCGCGGTGGGCCAGTTCTCCTTCAACGGCGACTGCACCTTCGCGATTCCGATTCGTACCGTGTTCGTCAACGGCGAGAACGCCTACGTGCAGACCTGCGGCGGCAACGTGTTCGATTCCAACGCCGAGGACGAGTACGAGGAGATCCGCCGCAAGTTTGCCGGCACGCGCAAGGCGCTGGCCCCCTTCATGGATACGGAGCGCCCTGCATGAAAGTGCTGATCATCGACAACTACGACTCCTTCACCTACAACCTCTACCAGTTCATCGGC
The DNA here is from genome assembly GCF_020622355.1 of Vreelandella malpeensis. Classification (GTDB taxonomy): domain Bacteria; phylum Pseudomonadota; class Gammaproteobacteria; order Pseudomonadales; family Halomonadaceae; genus Vreelandella; species Vreelandella malpeensis. The sequence goes on from NZ_WHVL01000005.1 coordinate 304,097, forward strand.
GAGATTCTGAGCGCCGAGCAACATCGCGGGGCGCTTTCGAACTTCGAGATTCTGGTCAAGCGCAACGACGAGCTTGCTTTCAACGAGATAGAGGCGCTCGCGGCGGACCGCATCATCATCTCGCCGGGGCCGGGCTCGCCGAGTGACCCGCGCTACTTCGGCGTCTGCGCCGAGGTGATCGAGAAGCTCGGCCCCACCACGCCGCTTCTGGGTGTTTGCCTGGGAATGCAGGGCATCGTTCACGTGTTCGGCGGCCAGGTGATCAAGGCGCCGCTGCCGATGCACGGCAAGATCAGCCCGATCAATCACGGCGGCGAATCAGTATTCAGGAACGTGCCGGACCAGCTCGAAGTGATGCGCTACCACTCACTGATCGCCGATGCGGCTTCACTTCCCGAATGTCTCGAGGTCACTGCCACGGTGGGCGGGCTGGCGGCTGCGAGCTTTGCCGAGCGCGAGCGCTGGCAGGCCGCCGGCGAGTTCGAGCTGATGGGCGTGAAGCACCGCGACTATCCGATCCATGGCATCCAGTTCCACCCGGAGTCCTTCGCCACCGAAGGTGGTCGCGAATTGATCAGTAACTTCCTGCTCGCCTGAGCAAGCCTCCCACCTGCGAAAAAGGCCGGACGCCCTGGGCATCCGGCCTTTCAAGATTGAGCTGAAGCCGCTCTAGCGCTTTGGTTCATCGCTACCTGGCATGAACGAAGGCGGGTCGCTGGCGGGAAAGGTCTCTTCCACCGACTCGTCGACCTGGCTCTCGGTCAAGGAAAGCTCCTCGGCGGAGTAGACCGCGTAGTGCTCGTTGAGCACCCACCCGTCATCGCCGGGGGCCAGGTGGTGGCGCTCGATCCAGACCCGGCTTTCGTCCGGGCGCTGCACCTCGACCTTGGTGGCGGCACTGGCGTCGATCACCCTGCCGAACAGCGTTCCATCCTGCGCGTGAATCAATGCATCCTGAAGTTCGGGCTTCGCCATCGATAGACCCTCCATCCGTTGGTGTCACGTTATGGACACCGCGCCAGGCCCTCGGGTTCAGCCACCACCGTCACCGCCGACTAGCGCTTGCCCCGCACACGGGGCGGCTTGCCGGAAGCGCCGCGCCCCTTGTTGGCGCCCTTGCCAGCAGGTTTACTCGCGCCCTTGCTGGCGGGTTTCCCAGAGCCCTTGCCGCCGGGCTTAGCAGCGCGTTTGCCTGCTGAGGCGGGCTTGCCCGCCCCTTTATCCTTGCCACCCGGGCCGGAAGCCCCGGCCCTGCCGCGCCCGGCCGGTTTGGCCTTGCTCACCGCGCCGCCTCTCCCCTTGGACACTGGCCCGGCGCGGCCGGTTGCACCGCGCGGCTTGGCCTTGGGTTTGGGCTTTTGCGCTGGCGGCGGCGCGCCGTCGGAGGTTTCAGTGAGCCGAACGATGGTGTCGATCTCTTTCGGCGTCAAATCGCGCCAGTCACCCAGCGCCAGCCCCTTGAGCGAGACGTTCATGATCCGCGTGCGCACAAGCTCCACCACCTCGAACCCGAAGTACTCGCACATGCGCCGAATCTGGCGGTTGAGCCCCTGCACCAAGGTGATGTTGAAGGCAAAGCGCGATACCCGCTCCACCTTGCACTTCTTCGTCACCTGACCCAGGATCGGCACCCCATTCTGCATGCCTTCGATGAAGTCGTCGGTCACCGGTTTGTCGACGGTGACGACGTACTCCTTCTCGTGCTGGTTGTTGGCGCGCAGGATCTTGTTGACCAGATCGCCGTTGTTGGTCAGAAAGATCAGCCCCTGGGAGTCCTTGTCCAGACGCCCGATGGGAAAGATGCGCACGCCGTGGCCGACGAAATCGACAATGTTGGCCTTTTCGTTCGACTCGGTGGTGCTGACGATGCCCACGGGCTTGTTGAGCGCGATCAGCACCAGGTCCTCTTCCTCCTGGGGCTCGATCTCCTGGCCGTTGACCTTGACCCGATCGCCGGGCACGACCTGGTCCCCGGTACTCGCGCGGCGCCCGTTGATCCAGACGTTGCCCTGCTCCACGAAGCGGTCCGCCTCGCGACGCGAGCAGAGTCCGCTTTCGCTGATGTACTTGTTGATCCGGGTCGATTTTCCAAAAGACATAGAGCGCTACTGGCCTGGGTGAAGAAGTTGACGTGAAAAAAACGGTTAAAACGAGGAGCCGGGCTCTGCAAGAAAGCGCCGCTCCTCGTCGCTCGAGGCCCGCCCGAGAATGACGTTACGGTGCGGGTAACGCCCGAAGCGGTCGATGATCACCTTGTGCCGGCGCTCGAAACCGAGGTTTCGCTCGAGTCCTGGCTGGTCGAAAAGTCGCTCGGCCTGAGCGTGGATAAGCGCTGATTCGCTGTGCATGTAGGGCATGTAGAGAAAGGCGCGCCGCTCGGGCGACAGCGCTCGATCCGCATTTGCCCGCACCGCTTCTTGCGCGAGCCCAAGGGCCAGCGGGTCCGCGGCGAAAGCCGCGGGCGTGTCACGGTAGATGTTGCGCGAGAATTGATCGAGCACGATGATCTCCGCCAGTCGGCCCTCGGGCGTTTCACGGAAATCGACGCACTCACAGGCGAACGCCCGGGCGTGCAGCGTGCCAAAGCGCTCCTCGATGACGCGGTCGAGCATCGGGTCTTTCTTGAACCACTGGGCGGGTGTGAGTTCGTCGAACCAGAACGCCAGCACCTTTTGCATCTCGTTCATCGCGCTCTCCTCGTCAACCAGTGTTCCTGAGCCCGGTGGCGATTCCCGCCATGGTGACCATCAGCGCCCGCGATAGATCGGCGCTGATCGCGCCGTCGGCGTCGCGGTTACGCTGCAGAAGTTCCGCCTGCAAGCCGTGCAGCGGGTCGATGTAGGGGTTACGAACATCGATCGCCTGACGAATCAGCGGCGTGTTCTCCAGAAGCGCCTGCTGCTCGAGGATGTCCAGCACCGCGACCTCGAGGCGCTCGTAGCGCTCGCGCAGCCTCTTGCCCAGCGCCTTGAGCGAAGGCTCGTCGACCAGCCGGTGCTCGTAGTAGGCGGCGATCGCCACATCCGCCTTGGCCAGCAGCATCTCGAGCATGTCGAGGTAGGTGCCGAAGAACGGCCACTGGCTGCGCATCTCCTGGAGTACCTCGCGCCCACCGGGCTGCTCGAGACGATTGGCGAAAGCCTCGCCGCTGCCGAGCCAGGCCGGCAGCATCAGTCGGATCTGGGTCCAGGCGAAGATCCAGGGAATGGCGCGTAGGGTTTCGACCCCGCCGTCCTGACGCCGTTTGGTCGGCCTCGAGCCGAGCGGTAGCCGACCCAGGGCGCCCTCCGGTGTCACCGCACGGAAGTAGGGTACGAAATCGGGGTTCTCGCGCACCACGCCAACGTAACCTGCGTGGGCGACGCGCGCCAGCGCGTCCATCTCCTCGCGCCACTGCGCCTCCGGTGCCGGCGGCGGCAGCAGCGTCGCCTCGAGCACCGCGCAGGTGTAGATCTCCATGGATCGCAGGGCAATGTCCGGCTGACCGAACTTGAAGCGGATCATCTCGCCCTGCTCGGTCACTCGCAGACTTCCGTTCACCGAGCCCGGCGGCTGGGAGAGAATCGCCGCGTGAGCCGGGCCGCCACCGCGACCGACGGTACCGCCGCGGCCGTGGAACAGGGTCAAGTCGACCCCATGACGCTTGCACACCTCGACCAGCGACTCCTGAGCGCGATACTGGGCCCAGGCGGCGGCGAGCTGGCCGGCATCCTTGGCGGAATCCGAGTAGCCGATCATCACCTCCTGGCGATCCTTGATCAGCGCGCGGTAGCCCGGTAGCTGCAACAGCTTGTCGATGGCGCTCGCAGCGTTATCCAGGTCGTTCAAGGTTTCGAACAGCGGTGCGATGGGCAGCGTCTGGCCGCCGATCTCTTTCATCAGCAGCGCCACGGTCAGAACGTCGGAGGGCTCGGCGGCCATCGAGATGATGTAGGTGCCGAGCGCTTCGGCGTGTTCGCTGGCGACGACCTTGAAGGTGTCGATCACCTCGCGGGACTCCGCCGAACACTCCCAGCGCCGAGGGATCAACGGGCGGTGGGAGGTGAGTTCCTCGAGCAGGAAGTCTTGCCGGGTCGCCTCATCCCACTGATCGTAATGGCCGATCCCGAGGGCACTGGTGAGCTCTTCCATCAGCTGCGTATGGCGGCTGGCTTCCTGGCGCAGGTCGAGCTTGGTGAGCGTGACGCCGAACACCGCCACCCGGCGCAGGGTATCGAGCAGCGCGCCGTTGGCGATGGTATCGAGGCCGACGTCGCACAGCGAACGGTAGCAGGCCAGAAGCGGCGCGAAGAGCTGGTCGCGGGTCTCGATGATCGGCCCGCCATCGAAGTTGCGTCCGTCGAGTTCGGCCTTGGCCCAGTCGCGGGTCGCCTCCACTTTGGCGAGCAAACGCTTCAAGAGCTCGCGGTAGGGTTCGGCCACGTCGCCCACTTCCGCCTTGAGGGCACTGTTCGCCTTCCACATGGAAAGCTCGGTCTTGAGCTGCTCGAGATCGCGAAGGTAAAGATCCGCCGCCATCCAGCGCCCGAGCAGCAGCACCTCGCGAGTCACCCGCGCGGTGACGTTGGGGTTGCCGTCACGATCGCCGCCCATCCAGGAGGCGTAGCGGATCGGTGCGGCGTCCAGCGGCAGGCGCTCGCCGGCGGTATCGAGCAGCAAATTGTCGAGATCGCGATGGAAGTCCGGCACGGCCTGCCACAGCGAGTTCTCGATCACCGCAAATCCCCACTTGGCCTCGTCGACCGGGGTCGGGCGCTCGTGGCGAATCTCGTCGGTATGCCAGGCCTGGCTGATCAGCTCGTTCAGGCGTCCGTGGGCGCGCTCGGCGCGCTCGGGATACTCCTCGGAGCCTTCGATGGCGGTGAGACACTCGTCGATGGCGTCGTACTTCTGGATCAGCGTACGCCGGATGACTTCCGTCGGGTGAGCGGTGAGGACCAGCTCCACGCGCATGGTGGAGAGCGTCTCGACCAGCGAGCGCGGCGAGTTGCCGGCCTGACGGGCGCGCTCGAGCAGCTCGCCGAGGACGGGCTGAGTGCCCGGCTTGTAGTCCTCGACGCGGCGAAAGCGCGCCCGGTAGTGCTGCTCGGCGATATTGGCCAGATTCAGGAACTGGTTAAAGGCGCGGGTGACCGGCAGCAGATCGCTTTCCGGCAGTTTGCGCAGGTATTCGATCAGCTCGCGCTGCTGCAGCGTGTCGCCCTGGCGCCCGCGTTTGGCGTGGGCACGAATGGTTTCGATCTTGTCGACGAACCCCTGGCCAAGGTCGTCGGCAATGGTGCGCCCCAGGCTATCGCCCAGAATACGTACGTTGTCGCGCAGTGACTCGTGTAGATCGTGACTCATTGATCTGGCCTCCTTGCAGACTGTCTGCCTGTCGTGTCGCGTTTTATTACTCTTGTTTCTGGCGCCTTTACCGCAGGGCTCGGCCAGCGTCAGCATGGGTCATCGTTCGTCGGCCTTGGCGGTCTGCCAGTGGCGCTCCATCTCATCGAGACCGGCCTCGCCGAACCTGCGTCCATCGCGGGCAAGCGCCTGTTCCACATGGCGAAAACGGCGCTCGAACTTGGCGTTGGTGTACCGCAGGCTGGCTTCCGGGTCGGCCTCGAGTCGACGGGCAAGATTGGTGACGGCGAAGAGCAGATCACCCACCTCTTCGCGAGCGTGTTCGATGTCGCTGCGACCCAGGGCCTCTTCGACCTCGGCGAGCTCTTCGCGAATCTTGTCGATGACCCCGTTGGTGTCCGGCCAATCGAAGCCGACCCGAGCGGCGCGCTTGGCGAGCTTCTGGGCACGGCTTAGCGCCGGCAGCGCCAGCGGCACGTCGTCGAGCACCGAAGGAGGTGCCGCCGAACGATCCGCACGCTCGTCCTCTTTCAGGCTCTCCCAACGGCTTTTCACCTGATGCTCGCGAACGCTGGTCGCCTCGATGCCGGGCGGGCGACGCGAGGCGAGCGTGCCGTCGGGAAACACGTGCGGGTGGCGGCGCAACATCTTGCGCACCAGCGTATTGACCACGTCATCGAAGTCGAAGCGCCCTTCCTCGGCGCCGAACTGAGCGTAGTACACCACCTGGAAGAGCAGATCGCCCAGCTCTCCGGGAAGCTCATCGAAAGCGCCGCGCTCGATGGCGTCGGCGACCTCGTAGGCCTCCTCGAGGGTGTGGGGCACGATGCTGTGCCAATCCTGCTGGACGTCCCAGGGGCAGCCCTGCTGCGGGTCGCGCAGCACGCGCATCAGCGCGAGCAGGTCGCTTACGTCGTGGCGCATTAGTGGCCTCCCTTGCGCGCGCGCTTTTCCGGGTCGGCGTCGCGCAGCCGGCGCACTTCGGTGACGTTGGGCAACTGCTGGATGCGCGAGAAAAGCCGCCCCAGGGTCTCGAGCCCGTCCACTTCGAGGGTGATGCGAAGCCTTGCGATGCTCTCGTCGGTATCGGTCAACGTATTGACCGCCAATACGTTGACCTTCTCGTTGCCTAGAAGCCCAGTCACGTCGCGCAGAAGCCCGGAGCGATCCCAGGCCTGGATCTCGATGGTCACCGGGTAGCGGGTGTGGGCGCGCTCGCCCCACTCCACCTCGATGATCCGCTGAGGCTCGTCCATGCGCAGTTGGAGCACGTTCGAGCACTCCTGGCGGTGAACCGTGACCCCCCGCCCCTGGGTGATGAAGCCGATGATCGGCTCGCCGGGTACCGGGTTGCAGCAGTTGGCCATGCTGGTCTTCAAGTTGCCAACGCCCAGCACGGTGATGTCGCTCTGGATCGCCTTGCTCGACTGGCGGCGCGGCTTGGCCAGAAGCCGCTCGAGCTGCTCCTGGTCGTCACTCTCGCCGAACAGCTGCTGGGCCTGGTGAAGCACCTGACCGATCCGCAAGTCGCCCGCGCCGAGGGCGGCGTACATGTCCTCGGCATTCTGGTAGTTGACCGTCTCGGCGAGTTTCTGGATATCGAGCCCATCGACGTCGAGGCGTTTCATCTCGCGCTCGAACAGCGCCCGGCCCTCTTCGAGATTCTGATCCCGCGCCTGGTGCTTGAACCAGGCCTGGATCTTGGCTCGGGCGCGAGAGGTACGCACGTACCCCAGGCTCGGATTGAGCCAGTCGCGGCTCGGCCCGCCCTTGGTAGCGGTCAGGATCTCGACCTGCTGGCCGGTCTTGAGCTTGTAGCTCAAGGGGACGATGCGCCCGTCGATCTTGGCACCCCGGCAGCGGTGGCCGATCTCGGTGTGTACCCGGTAGGCGAAGTCGATCGGCGTGGCGACGCGCGGAAGGTCGATCACGTGGCCATCCGGGGTGAAGACGTATATGCGATCCGGGGCGACATCGCTTGCCAATCCCTCGCGCAGATCGCCAAAGCCGCCAACCTCGTCCTGCCACTCGAGCACCTGCCTGAGCCAGGCGATCTTCTCTTCGTAGCTTCTGCTCTTGGCGTTGGTGTCATGGCCCTTGTAGCGCCAGTGGGCGCACACGCCAAGCTCCGCCTCGTCGTGCATGGCGAAGGTGCGAATCTGGATCTCGAGAACCTTGTTCTCGGGGCCAACCACCGCCGTGTGAAGTGACTGGTAGCCATTTTTCTTGGGGTTGGCGATGTAGTCGTCGAACTCGTTGGGCACGTGGTGCCAGCGCGAATGGACGATACCCAGCACCGTGTAGCAGTCGGTCACCGCAGGGACCAGGATGCGCACCGCGCGCACGTCGTGCACCTGGGAGAAATCGATGCGCTTGCGCTTCATCTTGCGCCAGATCGAGTAGATGTGCTTGGCACGGCCCTTGACGTCGAAGCGGTGGATGTTCTGGGCGCGCATCAAGGACTCGAGAGTACCCACCACGTCCTGGATGTAGCGGTCGCGGTCAAGGCGCTTTTCGGCCAGGAGCTTGGCGATGGTCTTGTAGTCGGCTTCGTGCAGATAGCGAAACGACAGATCCTCGAGCTCCCACTTGATCTGGCCGATGCCCAGGCGATGGGCGAGCGGCGCGTAGATGTCGGCGACCTCGCGGGCGACCTGCAGGCACTTGTCCCGCGGGGCGTCCTTGACCTGCCTGAGCGCGCAGGTGCGCTCGGCGATCTTGATCAACGCCACGCGCACGTCGCCCACCATGTTGACCAGCATCTTGCGCAGGTTCTCCTGCTGGTTGTGCTGGTTCATGCCGTGATTGGCGATCAGCGGATAGCTGATGGCGGCCATCTGCAGCACGCCGTCGATGAGCGTGGCGACTTCCGCACCGAAGCGCTTGGTGATGGTCTCGAGGCTGACCAGCTCCTCGCGCACGGCCCGGTAGAGCACCGCCGCCTCGAGCGCGGCCTGGTCGAGCTTAAGGTCGGCGAGGATGTCCGCCATTTCGAGGCCCATGCGAAAGTTGGAGCCCGGTGACAGCCACACGCGATGGGTCTGCGGCGCCTGGCGTTCGAGCACTTCGGCGAGCTCGCAGGCCTCGAGCAGTCGCTCGGGCTCGGGCAAGCGCACGTTTTCCTGAAGGCGCGCCATCCACTGCTGTATATCCACCTTTCCGCCTTGCGTCAGCGGCTGGTCCTCACGCACTTTCACCATGGCAATGACTCATCCTTTCAACTAACGGCGCTTTAGCCCGAATGCTTGAGTGTAGCGCCAACCTCGCTCAGCCGGCATGTTCGAACAGTAACAGCGTCTCGACGTGAGCGGTATGCACGAACATGTCCGCTACCGCCGCGTAGCGCACCCGGTACCCCGCGTTCACCAGAAGGGCTGCATCCCGGGCAAGGGTTGCCGGGTCGCAAGAAATGTAGGCAACCTGCTTCACCGGGCGCTCGCCGAGTGCCCGACAGACCGCTTCGGCGCCGTCGCGCGGCGGATCGAGCACCACGCAACATGGCTCGTCCAGGCCTTCGAAGAGCGCCCTCACCCGCGCCGCGTCGCTCAGATCCGCCTGTTCGGCGGCAAGCGAGACGCCGTTGCGCTCGGCGTTGTCCGCCATGCGCGCCACCATGACGGGGCTGCCCTCCACCGCCTGTACATGCGCGCCTTTGAGCGCCAGCGGCACGCTGAAATTGCCGATGCCGGCGAACAGATCCATCACCTTCGGCGCGGGCGTGGCCGCGAGTGTCGGGGCGAGCCAGCCGAGCACCCGCTCGACCATGCGCTGATTGGCCTCGGCATTGACCTGCAAAAAATCGCCGGGGGCGAAGCCCAGACGAACGCTGGAGTGAGCAAACTCGAGCGGATCCTCGAGCACGGGAGGCTCGACGTACCACTCGAGCGTGCGCTCCTCGCGCCCGACGAAGGCACCGACCCGCACGCCCTGCTCCTTCGCGAATGCTCGCCACGCCGCAGCATCGCCGGCATGTGCCTTGAGCTGGCGCACCAGTACCACCGACGCGCCGTCTGGCTTGATCACTTCCAGATGGCCGACGAGTCTCGGTGCCTCGAGTCGGCCCAGCAGCGCCTTGAGCGGGGTCAAGAGAGCGCTGAGTTCCGGCACCAGCACGTGACACTGCGCGATGTCGATCAGGTGATGGCTGCCTTGAGCACGAAACCCTAACAATACGTTGCCGCCTGCGTCGAGCTTGACGCCCAGGCGGGCGCGGCGGCGATAGTGCGCCGGCGCCCCGGCGATGAGCTCGATATCGCCCAGAGCGACGCCTTGGCGCGCCAGCAGCTCCCTGACCACGGTCTGCTTGTGGGCACGCTGGGCCGCGACGTTCATGTGCTGCAAGTCGCACCCGCCGCAGCGCTCGAAATAGGGGCACGGCGGCATGACGCGCGTCTCGGCATCGGTCAGGCGACGCTTGACGTGCGCTTCGTCGAAGCGCTTGCGCGTGGTGTGCACCGCGACCTCGACACGCTCCCCTGTCAGTGCCTTCTCGACGAAGACGGTCTTGCCTGCGGCATCGTGGGCGATGCCGCGCCCATCGTGGGCGAGCCGCTCGATGGTCAGCAGCGCATCGTCGGCTTGGCGCTTTGGCGTCTCCGGTTTGCGCGTCAGGCCGGACTTTCCCGACGAGGGGCGCGGGGGGCGTTTCTTACCCAGCATGAGCGATCAATCCTGCGGCGCGTAGATATTAGTGGAAAGGTAGCGATCGCCCCGGTCGCAGACGATGAACACGATCACCGCGTTCTCCACCCGTTCGGCGATACGCAGGGCGCCCGCCAGGCCTCCGCCGGAAGAGACGCCGGCGAGGATACCCTCTTCGCGCGCCAGGCGGCGCATGTGGTGCTCCGCCTCCTGCTGCCCGATATCGAGCACGGTATCGACGCGGGGGGCTTCGAAGATGGCCGGCAGGTACGCCTCGGGCCAGCGGCGAATGCCGGGGATGCTCGCCCCGTCCGCCGGCTGCAGGCCAACGATCTCGATGCCGGCGTTCTGCTCCTTGAGGTAGCGCGACACGCCCATGATGGTGCCGGTGGTGCCCATGGAGCTGACGAAATGGGTGATCTCGCCGCCGGTCTGCTCCCAGAGCTCGGGGCCGGTGGTGCGGTAGTGGGCCAGCGGGTTGTCCGGGTTGGCGAACTGATCGAGCGGCTTGCCTTCGCCGCGGGCGATCATGGCATCGGCGATGTCGCGCGCTTCCTCCATGCCACCCTCCTTGCTGGCCGACACGAGCCGGGCGCCGTAGGCGGCCATCGCCTGCTTGCGCTCGCTCGAGGCATTTTCCGGCATTACCAGCACCATCTGGTAGCCCTTGAGCGCGGCGGCCATGGCGAGTGCGATACCGGTATTGCCCGAGGTCGCCTCGATCAGGGTGTCACCCGGGGCGATCTCGCCGCGTGCCTCGGCTTCGTTGAGCATCGACAGCGCCGGGCGATCCTTCACCGAGCCGGCGGGATTATTGCCTTCGAGCTTGGCGAGCAGGGTATTGTTGCGACCGGCGGTGATACGCTTCAAGCGCACCAGAGGCGTGTGGCCGATCACATCTTCTAGCGAGGGATAGTGCATCGTGCATTCCTTATCGTCACCGTTATGTTGCATTATATCGGGGCTGTCTGTGACTGGACAGGCACCCCGTGAAATCAATGAGTTTTCAACATGTCCCTGCACACTCGTCTGCTGCTTGCCCTGCTGGGAATACCGCTTCTGGTCTACGCGGCCATGGCGGTGTTTCTGGTCGTCCAGAGCGACGCCACCCAGCAGGAGGTCTTCAAGGAGCGTCTTATAAGCGCCGGCGAAGTGCTCGCCCCCGGCCTCAATGACGCCATGATCGACAGCGACGCGATGCGCCTGGAGCGCCTTGCTCGCCAGCTGATGGAGCATCAGAACCTGCGCTCGGTATCCTTGTTCGACGCCCAGGGAAATCGAGTCCTGGTGCTGGGCCGGCCGCTTCTGGCCGCGCCACGCCTGAACGTGCCCAGCACCACCCGGGTGAGCAGTCATCAAGACACATTGCGCCTGCAGATGCCGCTGGCGGCCTTTCACGGTAACGAGGGCAACAGCGCCCGCTGGCTCGAAGCCGAGGTCAACGCCCGTGCGCTGCCCCAGGAGCGCTACAAGCTGATCGCGACGCTGAGCCTGGGCGCCGTGCTCCTGAGTCTTGTTCTGCTCTCCGTGGCGCTGTCGATCAGCCGCTACGTCACTTCGCCGCTCAAGCGCGCCAACCAGGCCCTCTACCGACTTTCCCACGGCGACTACCGGCAAAAGCTGAACGTGCATGACGCCAGCGAGTTCGACGAGCTGGGCCAGAACATCAACATCCTTGCCGACCATCTTCAACACGCCCAGCGCGACATGCAGAGCCAGATCGAGCAGGCGACCCGCGAGCTCTACGAATCGATGGAGACCATCGAAGAACAGAACATCCAGCTCGACATGGCGCATCGCAGTGCCGTGAAGGCCAACGCGGTGAAGTCGGAGTTTCTGGCCAATATGAGCCATGAGATTCGCACCCCGCTCAACGGCATCATCGGTTTTTGCCGCCTGCTCGGACGCTCTTCGCTCAACGCCCGTCAGCAGGGGTGGCTAAACCACGTTCATCGTGCCTGCGACAATCTCTTGATGCTGGTCAACGATGTGCTGGATTTCTCGAAACTCGAGGCCGACCAGTTGGTGCTCGAGGAGGTCGAGCTCGATATCGCCGTGCTGGTCGACGAAGTGGTGGGACTTTACGCGCCGGAGGCCCAGCGCAAGGAGCTCCACCTGCTCGCACTGGTCTACGACGACGTGCCGACGCCCTTGTGCGGCGACCCGCTGCGCATCCAGCAGATCCTCAACAACCTCATCAGCAATGCCTTGAAGTTCACCTGCGAGGGCGAAGTGGTGGTGCGGGTCACGCTCGACCGCGAACAGGGCCAGCACGTGGTGCTCAACGTCAGCGTCACCGATACCGGCATTGGTTTGAGCGAGAAGCAGCAGGAGGGTCTTTTCGACGCCTTTACCCAGGCCCAGCCAAGCCACTCGCGAGAATTTGGCGGCAGCGGCCTGGGGCTGAGCATCTGCCGCCAGCTCGTCCACCGCATGGGCGGCGAGATTGGCGTGGAGAGCAAGCCCGGACGCGGAGCATGCTTCTCGTTCACCTTGCCGATGCTGGCGCACGGCGCCGGCGCACGCACCCAGGAACTCGACCTGAACCAGGCGGTGGTGCGCTTGCACGAACCACATCGCCTTAGCCGCTACGCGCTGGAAAACTGGCTGACCGGCTGGGGCGCCAAGCCCGTTTCCTTCATCGACGCCGGGAAGGAAGAACTTCTGATCCTGAGCCTGGGACCCCTCGATTTCGTCGGCGAGCGACGTGATTACTGGCAGACCGTGATCGAGCAGGTCGAGTGTCCCACCCTGATCCTGGCAATGAGCCCGAGCTTCGATTTGCCGGACTGGCCGTTGCCTCGCGGTGGCGAGATCGTCTGCAAGCCTTTCACCCGTCAGCAGATGATCAAGTCGCTCACCACACTGCTGGGGCCCCGCGATGCTCTTCCAGCCCCGCCGGCGCCCTCCACGGGCACCCTCACCCAGACCCTCGAGATACTGATCGTCGACGACAACGTCTCCAATCGCGAGCTCTTGAAGGCGCTGCTGGACACCGAGCGGGTCAAGGTGACGCTTGCGGCCAGCGGTCGCGAAGCGCTGGCCCACGCCAGAGGGGTCTGTTTCGACCTGGTACTAATGGACATTCGCATGCCGGGAATGGATGGTGTGCAGACCAGCCGCGCGCTGCGCCGGCTAAGCGATGATTGGGCGCGCTGTCCGATCATCGCGGTGACCGCCCACGTGCCCCATCAGCAGCGCCAGCGCTGGCTCGCCCAAGGCCTCGACGACGTGCTGGTCAAGCCGTTGGACGAAAGCGCCTTGAATGCGCTGTTCGAGCGCTTTCTAGGCGTCAAGCTCGAGGGCATCGGCCGCGAGGCGCCGGCACTTGCGACGACTCTTCCCGTTACCCTACCCCCTGCGGCGATCGACCTCGAGCTTGGCAAGCGGCTGGCGGGGGGGAGCGAGCAGTTCGCCATCGCCCAGCTTCTGCGCTTGATTGAAAGCCTGCCGGAAGCCCGCGAGCAGATTCGGCAAACCCTGGAGCAGGAGGATCTCAAGCAGTTGCTGGAAGCGGTGCATCACTTGAACGGCGCCTGCCGCTACTGCGGCGCGCCGGCGCTGGCCAGCGCGACCGATGCGCTGGAAGGTGTGCTGCACCGTCAGCGCGAAGCACCGAACATGGCGCTCTTGAGAGAGCGTACGCAAGCGGTGTTAAGCGCGATGGACGAACTCGTCGACAAGGGCGGGGTGCTCGACTAGTCCTCGAGCACCACGAAGGCCACGGCGTACTCCGCTTCATCACTGAGCGTGACGTGGGCGGTGCGGGCGCCGCGCTGGCGAAAGAGGCGTAGCGCCTCATCGTCGAGCACGAGCTCGGGCTTGCCGAGGGCGTCGTTGAGCACCTGAATGTCGCGCCACTGCATGCCGGCACGAAGCCCCAGCCCCAGTGCCTTGACGAACGCCTCCTTGGCGGCGAAACGCTTGGCCAGATAGGCTGCCGGGCGACCCTTGTCGACCCAGTGCACGTACTCGCGCTCACCGAGAATGCGGCGAGCAAAGCGTTCGCCGTGACGCGCCATCGCCGTCTCGAAGCGTGCCACCCGGGCGATGTCCGAGCCGATCCCCAGGATCATCGTTCAGTGTCCGCAGCAGTGGCCCTGATGGGCGTGATCATGATCGTGCTCGAGCTCGTGGCTGTCGAGTGCCGCCATCAGCCCCGCCTCCTGGCCGGCGACGATGAGCCGTTTCATCTCGGCCACCGCCTCCTTGAGACCGACGAACAGCGCGCGGGCGATGATTGCATGGCCGATATTGAGCTCGTTGACCCCGGGCAGCGCGGCAACGGCTTCGGCGTTGTGATAGTGAAGCCCGTGGCCGGCGTTGACCACCAGGCCCAGGTTCGTGGCATGGACCGCGGCGCGGCTCAGGCGGGCATACTCGTCGTTGGCCGCTTGAGAGCCCGGGCGCGCCTCGGCGAAGGCACCGGTGTGCAGTTCGATGGTCGGCGCCCCGGCGCGGTGGGCGGCGTCGATCTGCTCGATCTCCGGGTCGATGAACAGCGACACGTCGCAGTCCGCCTTCGCCAGTCGCTCGCAGGCGGCCTTGACCTGATCGAAGCTTCCTATCACGTCGAGACCGCCCTCGGTGGTCAGCTCCTCGCGCTTTTCCGGCACCAGGCAGACGTGGGCCGGCGCGACCTCCTCGGCCAGCGCCAGCATCTCTTCGGTCACCGCCATCTCAAGGTTCATGCGCGTATTGAGCACTTCAGCCAGCAGGCGAACGTCCCGTGGCTGGATGTGCCTCCGATCCTCTCGCAGATGCACGGTGATGCCATCGGCGCCGGCCTCTTCGGCCAGCAGCGCCGCCTGGACCGGGTCCGGGTAGCGCGTACCGCGCGCCTGCCTGAGCGTGGCGATGTGATCGATGTTGACGCCGAGTAGAATCCGCGGGGGGTGCATAGCGTTCTCCGATGAAGTGGTGGTCACGAACGTGGGGGGGACAGCGCGCGGCGGCGCGCCAGATCGAGCATCAGCTCGCGCGAACGCAGCGCCCGATGCCCCAGATGGGGGGCAAGCGCGGCGCGCATCACCGCCTTGAGCGCGGAGGCCAGGCCCTCGGGCTCCCAGTCGCCTTGGTTGAGATAGCGCAACGCCCGTCCTTCGATGCCGCGCTCGGCGGGCACGAAGGCGCGACTCTCGGCATCGAAACGGTAGCGCTCCTGCGGGTCGAGCGCCCCCCCTGCCGGGGTACAAAAGCGCGGCGCCGCGCCCAGCGTATCGAGCAGCGCCCACTCGAAGCGGCGCAGCGCCAGCGCGCGGCGGCTGGGTGTCGGCAGCGCCTCGAGCAGCGCCCCGTAGAAAGCGAACACCTCCTGGGCGGGTAACTCCAGCGGCAGAAGGCGCGTAGCGATCTCGTTGGCGTAGAGCCCGCACAGCAGCCCCTCGCCGACCAGCAGCGCGGTCTGCCCGCGCGACTCCATCAAGGTCAGCCGCTTCAACTCGCGCTCGCCGCGCCAGGCGACGAACAAGGGAGTAAACGGCTGCAGGCGCTGGCGAGATTTCGAGCCGGGCCGCTGGCCGCCGTGGGCGACAGCGCGGATGCGGCCTTGCTCGAGGGTGAGCAGATCCACCAGCGCGCTGGTCTCGCGGTAAGGGCGCCGGTGGAGCAGAAACGCGGGCTCGGCCATGGTACGACTCAATCGAGGTCGTAACCCAGGCTCTTGAGTGCGCGCTCATCATCGGACCAGCCGCGCTTGACCTTGACCCACAGGTTGAGCATGACCTTGGTGCCGAGAGTGCGCTCCATATCCAGGCGCGCCTCGCGGCCAATGCTCTTGATGCGCTCGCCGTTCTCGCCGATCAGGATTACCTTCTGGCCCTGGCGCTCGACCAGGATCAGGGCGCTGATGTGGGTGACGCGCTCGGTCTCGCGAAACTCCTCGATCTCCACGGTCATCTGGTAGGGAAGCTCGTCGCCGAGCTGGCGCATGACCTTTTCGCGCACCAGTTCCGCCGCCATGAAACGCAGGCTCTTGTCGGTGATCTGGTCTTCCGGAAAGTAGTGGATGCCCTCGGGCAGGTACTTGGCGACCTCGGCTTCCAGCGCGTCGACCTGGGTGCCGTGCTTGGCGGAGATGGGAATCACCGCAGCGAACTCACGCCGCGCGCCCACTTCCGAAAGCCAGGGCAACAGCGTTGCCTTGTCCTGCAGGCGATCCACCTTGTTGACCGCCAGGATCACCGGCGCCTCGACGTGCTCGAGGCGCGACAGCACCGCCTGATCCTCGTCGGTCCAGCGGGTGCGATCGACGATGAACACCACGCAGTCGACATCGCGCAGCGCTTGGCTGGCAGCCTGGTTCATGAAGCGATTGATCGCCTTGTTGCGATCCTTGGACATGATGTGCATGCCCGGGGTATCCACATAGATAAACTGGGTCTCGTCGAGGGTCTTGATGCCCATGACCTGGTGGCGGGTGGTCTGAGGGCGCCGCGAGGTGATGGAAACCTTCTGCCCCAGAATGCGATTCATGAGGGTCGATTTGCCTACGTTGGGCCGCCCAACGATGGCCACGAAGCCGCAGGTTTGACTCATGATGGCTTGTCTCCGGGTGTCTTTTCGAGATGACCAAGCGCCTCTTCGGCGGCTTGCTGTTCGGCGTGGCGCCGGCTGGGGCCCTTACCGGTCGTATGCTCGCTCAAGAGCTCGATATAGCACTCGACGGTAAAGGTCTGAGCGTGGGCTTCGCCTTTGACCGACACCACCTCATAACGAGGCAGCGCCGCCTGGCGCGACTGCAAGAACTCCTGCAGCCGGGTCTTGGGGTCTTTCTGGGTATCCTGCAGCGAGGTGCTGTCGAGGCGCTCGGCGTACCAGGCGAGTACCCGTTCGCGCACGGCATCCATGCCTGCATCCAGGTAGATGGCGCCGATCACCGCTTCGACCGCATCGGCGAGGATCGACTCGCGGCGATGGCCGCCGCTTTTCATCTCGCCGGAGCCCAGGCGCAGGCATTCGCCGAAAGCCATTTCGCGGGCGAGTTCCGCCAGGGTCTGGCCTTTCACCAGTCGCGCACGCAGCCGGGAAAGCTGCCCTTCGCGGGCCTGGGGAAAGCGCTGGAAGAGCGCCTCGGCGATGACGAAGTTGACGATCGAGTCGCCCAAAAACTCTAGGCGCTCGTTGTTGCGCCCACCGAAGCTTCGGTGGGTCATGGCCAGCTCCAGAAGCGACTCGTCGCCAAAGGTGTAGCCGATCCGTCGGCAAAAAGCGTTCAGGGAATTACTCACGATGCTCCTACGTCTGCGACGTTAAACAAGGGTGCCGGGGCGGCGACAAGGTCGATACGGCTCATTCGATGCGCCGGACGCTGGAGAAGCTTGGCAGGCCGCCATCCCAGTGCATCCAGACGGCGAAGGCGCGACCGACGATGTTCTCCTCGGGCACGAAGCCCCAGTAGCGACTGTCGTTGGACTGGTCACGATTGTCGCCCATCATGAAATACTCGCCCTCCGGCACCACGACCTCGCCCATCTGCGGGCCGGGGTCGCGGGGATTGTTGTAGATGGCGTGGCGAACCGAGCCCAGCCGTTCTTCCAATAATAGCTGCTGGGGAGAGCCTGCGGGGCCCTCTTCGATCAAGGTCTTGGCGACGGGTTCGCCGTTGACGTAGAGCTGCTTGCCCTCGTAGCGAATGCGATCGCCAGGCAGCCCCACCACGCGCTTGATGAAGTTGACCGAGGGCTCGTCGGGGAAACGGAAGACCATCACCTCGCCGCGCTCGGGCTCGTCCACCTCGAATACCTTGGTATGCACCACCGGCAGGCGCAGCCCGTAGGCGAACTTGTTGACCAGGATGAAGTCGCCCACCTCCAGGGTCGGGCGCATCGAGCCCGAAGGGATCTGGAACGGCTCCACGATGAAGCTTCTGACCACCAGCACCACCAGCAGCACCGGGAACAGCGAGCGCGAGTAGTCGATGGGCCACGGCTCCTTCTCGAGCTTCTCCCGGGTGGCGGCGTCCAGGCCGTCGTGGGAGGCCGCTTCGGCGCTCGCCACGCGCTTTTGGCGCCGCGGGCGAAACCAGAGGGCATCCAGCAGATAGATGATCCCGGTGACGATGACGGCCAGTACCAGCAGTAGTGAAAAATCCATGAGGGTGTCGTCTTCCTAGTCGTTGACCTTGAGCACGGCGAGGAAGGCATCCTGGGGAATCTCGACGCGCCCCACCTGCTTCATCCGTTTCTTGCCGGCCTTCTGCTTTTCCAAGAGTTTCTTCTTGCGGCTGACGTCGCCGCCGTAGCACTTGGCCGTGACGTTCTTGCGCAGCGCCTTGACCGTCGAACGGGCCACCACCTGGCCGCCGATGGCCGCCTGGATCGCCACGTCGAACATCTGGCGCGGAATCAGCTCCTTCATCTTCTCGACCAGCAGCCGCCCGCGGGAGTGAGCGTGGTCGCGGTGGATGATGACCGCCAGGGCGTCCACCTTGTCGCCGTTAATCAACACGTCCAGGCGTACCAGCTTGGAGGTCTGGAAGCGCTCGAAATTGTACTCCAGGGACGCGTAGCCCTTGGAGATCGACTTCAGCCGGTCGAAGAAGTCCATCACCACTTCCGACATGGGCAGCTCGTAGGTGAGCTGGATCTGGTTGCCGAGGAACTGCATGTCGAGCTGGGTGCCGCGGCGCTGCTCGCACTCGGCGATAACGTTGCCGACGAACTCCTGGGGCACCAGGATGCTGGCGCGCACGATGGGCTCGCGCATCTCGTCGACGTCCGCCATATCGGGCAGCTTCGAGGGGTTGGAGACATAGCGGGTCTCGCCGTTCTTCATGGCGAGTTCGTAGACTACCGTCGGCGCGGTGGTCAGCAGATCCAGGTCGTATTCGCGCTCGAGGCGCTCCTGGATGATTTCCATGTGCAGCGTGCCGAGAAAGCCGACGCGAAAGCCGAAGCCCAATGCATCGGAGTTTTCCGGCTCGTACTCGAGGGAGGCGTCGTTGAGCGCCAGCTTCTCGAGAGCGTCACGGAAGTCCTCGTAGTCGTCGGCACTGACCGGGAACATGCCCGCGTAGACCTGGGGCTTGACCTTCTGAAAGCCCGGCAGGCGTGCGACGTCCGGCGTCTTGGTGTGGGTGATGGTATCCCCCACCGGCGCCCCGTGGATCTCCTTGATGCCGGCGACGACAAAGCCCACCTCGCCGGCACGCAGGATCCCGGTCTCCTTGCGCAGCGGCGTGAAGATGCCGACTTCCGAGGTTCCCCAATCGCGCCCGGTGGACTTGATGCGGATCTTGTCGCCCTTTTTGAGCGTGCCGTCGAACAGCCGCACCAGCGACACCACGCCGAGGTAGTTGTCGAACCAGGAATCGATGATCAGCGCCTGCAGCGGTGCGTCGGGATCGCCCTTGGGCGGCGGGATGTCGCGCACCAACCGCTCGAGCAGCCCGTCGATGCCGATGCCGCTTTTCGCCGAGACCTGGCAGGCGTCGGTGGCATCGAGCCCGATGATCTCTTCGACCTCTTGGGCGACGCGGTCCGGGTCGGCCTGGGGCAGGTCTATCTTGTTGAGTACCGGCAATACCTCGAGCCCCTGCTCGATGGCGGTATAGCAGTTGGCCACCGACTGCGCCTCGACCCCCTGGGCGGCATCGACGACCAATAGCGCCCCTTCACAGGCGTAGAGCGAGCGCGACACTTCGTAGGAGAAGTCGACGTGGCCCGGGGTATCGATGAAGTTGAGCTGGTAGACCTGGCCATTGGCGGCGGTGTAGTCCAGCGTCACCGACTGCGCCTTGATGGTGATGCCGCGCTCGCGCTCGATGTCCATCGAGTCAAGCACCTGCTCCTTGAGTTCGCGCTCGGTCAGACCGCCACAGGTCTGGATCAGGCGATCGGACAGGGTCGACTTGCCGTGATCGATGTGCGCGATGATGGAAAAATTTCTTATATGCTTGATCTTGCTATCGTTTTCTTGGGTCATTAGCCGTATGAATCCGGTATGGGGTCGCAACTACGAGTGATTGATCGGACGGCTCGGCGCGTCGCACTAAAAGGTTTGCGGCATTGTACCGTTAGCAAGACGCGGGTGCTATGTTCATCGCTGGCAGCCCCCGACAGCACAACGCCCGGGCGAGCCCGGGCGTTGCACGATACGCGTGGGTCGCTTGCAGCCTACTCCAGGCGCAGCGCCACGAACAACGAGCGGCCATCGCGGTAGAGCCGCACGGGAATGGCGCGATCGCTCGGCAGTTCTTCGACGATGCTCATCAGCTCGTCGGCGGAGGAGACACTCTTGTGATCGACACTGACCAGGATGTCGCCGGGTAAAAGGCCCGCCTCGGCGGCGACGCTGCCAGCTTCGACCTGATGCACCTCGACACCGCCGCTGATGCCGAGGCGCTCCTTGAGCTCGCCGTCCAGCTCACCGACACTCACGCCCAGGCGCACCTGTTCGTTGCTGCCCTGGGAGCCGTCCTGTTCGGCGTCCGGCCAGCTGCCGAGTTCGACGGTCTCCTCGATCTGCTGACCATCGCGCATCACGGTGAGCGACACGTCGCTGCCCGGGGCGACACGTCCGATCAAACGCGGCAGCGTACTGGAACGGTCCACCTCTTCGCCATTGACGCCGGTGATCACGTCGCCGGCCTGCAAGCCTCCCTGGGCTGCGGGACCGTCCGGGTCGAGATCGGCGATGAGTGCACCGATGGCGTCCTGCATGCCGAAGGACTCTGCCAGGTCGCGGGATACCGGCTGGATCATCACGCCGAGCCAGCCGCGGTTCACGTGACCATCCTCGCGCAGTTGATCGGCCACGTTCATGGCGACGTTGATCGGAATGGCGAAAGAGAGCCCCATGAAACCGCCACTGCGGGTAAAGATCTGCGAATTGATGCCGACCACTTCGCCGTCGAGGTTGAACAGCGGGCCGCCGGAGTTGCCGGGGTTGATCGCCACGTCGGTCTGGATGAACGGCACGTAGGCATCGCGCGGCAGCGTGCGGTTGATGGCACTGACGATGCCAGCGGTCACGGAGTGATCGAAACCGAAGGGCGAGCCGATGGCCGCGACCCACTCCCCGACCTTGAGTTCGTCGGAGTTGCCCAGGTTGAGCACCGGCAGGTTGTTGGCGTCGATCTTCAAGAGCGCAACGTCGGTCTGGGGGTCGCTGCCGACGAGCTCCGCTGCAAGCTCGCGGCGATCGTTGAGGCGCACGAGAATCTCATCGGCATCCTGTACCACGTGGGCGTTGGTCATGACGTAGCCATCGGCGCTGATCACGAACCCTGATCCCAAGGACTGACGCTCCTCACTGTGGTTCGGCGCGTCTCCGTGCGGTGAAGGGAAGCTGTCGCCGAAGAAGTGACGAAAGATCTCGGGAATCTCCTGTCCACCGAAGCCCCGCATGTCCGGGCCGCTGCGCTGGATCGTTCGGCTCGTCGAGATATTCACCACCCCGGGGGCGGCATCCTCGACGAGCGCGGTAAAGTCGGGAAGATTTTGAGCATGGGCGCTTTGGCCCAGCACCAACAGCGTCATCATGCATAGCCAGAGCGAGTAGGAAACAACCGAACGCTTCATGCGAAAGCTCCTAGTCAAGCAAGTACCAAGCGAAGGGAGGGGAAACACGGCTTTCAAAGCCGTGCGACACATCAAAGACCGATATCGAAAAGAAGCGTTCCATTTGCCTGCGAACTAGCTTTACCTTGGAACGAGAAGCGCGGGGCGAGAAGACGCATGACATGGCGGGCAGCCCTCGCGTGCTCAGGAAGGGGGAGCGCCGAGTTCGATGGACTGCACGATGCGACGCACCTGTGCAGCGGGCAGCTCGCCGATCCCTACCAATTGCCAGGGCTCGTCATCGAACTCGACGAGCTCGATGGCAACCGACGATACCCCCAGCGTATAGACTCCCGAAACCAATGGCTGATCGGCGACGGGCGTGGCGAAAACACTGATCGACGCCAGCCCGTCGCTGTAAAACCGCTGGGGGAGCGGATCGTCTCCGGTAATCAACGCCGGCTGGGCAACGAACCCATCGGGTAGCCAGTTGACGTCCAGCGCAGCATCGACCTCCTCCCTTCCCTCTTCATCGACGAGCGGGCCATCGTAGAGCTCGGGTGACTGCAGCTGGGTCATCTGGAACGTCTCGATCACCCGCTCCTGAGCATCCCTGAGTTCGTGCTTGAGCAGCAACCCCGTCTCCTCGTCCACCCACCAGGTATGCATATAGCGATTCTCGTCGAAAGGATCGAAGCGCAATCGCGAGGCGACCCGCCCGGCGATGCGCTCCTCGTTCTCGATGGTGACGGCATAGAACTGCTCGACGTGCAGAGCCCAAGCTTCGGGAGAGGCGCGTTCATCCGGCGAGGAATCGGGAACAAACCAGGCGAGCCTGCCCGCCTGGGAGCGACGCTCGACGCTGATGGAGGGCCCATCGAGATGCTGGACCACCTGCTGACGTACGCCGTCGTTGATGCGATGGGAGAGTGCCAGCGTACGCACGCCAAGACTATCGATGGAGACCGCTCGCGCCTGGTACTCGTAGCATTGGCTGGCCAGCATGCTGCGCACCAGCCATCGTTCGACGTCGTCTTGAGGTGCTTGAACGAGTTCGGGACGCGAGCAGACTGGATTGGGAGAGGCCTGCGACGATATGTCGTCGGCAAGGGCGGGCAGCGCCAACAATCCAAGCGAGGCAACGCTCGCACCGATCAGCAGGCGCCGCGCCTGGAAAACTCGTTCACCGCTCACACGCATGTCATCCCATCGACCAAGGAAGGTGTCATCGATTGTCGATCAACGCTGCCCGAG
This sequence comes from Vreelandella malpeensis, assembly GCF_020622355.1. Classification (GTDB taxonomy): domain Bacteria; phylum Pseudomonadota; class Gammaproteobacteria; order Pseudomonadales; family Halomonadaceae; genus Vreelandella; species Vreelandella malpeensis. The sequence goes on from NZ_WHVL01000005.1 coordinate 326,839, forward strand.
CGGTTCAACCGCCGACGACGAACGCAGAAGCGGCATCCAGCTATCCCCGCTACCACCCGCGGCGCCTTGAGCATGCTGCTCGAGGTAGGTCTGCAGCAGGCGAATCTGATCGCTGTCCATGGCGCTGGTCGGCGCCGAAAAGGTCTGGGCGGCGGTAGTAGCCGCTGGCGCGCCGGGAACGGACTCGCTGACGTTCATGAAACCACTGCGCCCCGTCTGGCCGTTAATGCGAAACGCAGTAGGCTCGAACATCGGCATATCGGCCTGGCTTGCCGAAAGACCGACTGGCTGCACTTGAGCACCGCTATCCACGGAGGTCGAGGCAAGATCGCTACTGCCTTGCGAGGCCTGACGAGGTGAACCGTCGCTGTTCAGGAACTGGACGCCGGTAATCACCATCAGTGATACCGCCGCCGCGACACCGGCCCCGCGGGCGAAGGAAACCCGCGTATGGCGCTGGGTGCTGGCCGCGGCAGGCGCATCCGCCAACGGGGCAGGCTCATCCTGAAGTCGAGCGAGAATGCCAGCGGAGAGATCGACACTGACATCGACCGAGCGCTCGCGCTGCATCATGCTGCGTGCGAGATGATAACGCCGCCAGGTGTCGGCCGAATCGCTCTCGCCGGGTAGCGCTTTCAACACTCGGCGCAGCTCGAGCTCATCGCTCTCGCCATCCATCAACGCCGAAAGTGATTCTCGTGTATTCAAACTCATACTTCACACCCTCACGCTAAATTTGGAAAACGTCTATAGCCGCTCTGGAACGTATCGGCTAGCGCATTTTCTCGGGCCAAGGCTTGGATTTCGCGAGTTCCCGATGGCTTCTTTTCAAGCTCGAAATCAGGGAGCCCCTCAATACGCTCGACGTTTCAATACTGGTCAATCTGGTCAAGCTCTATGACGCCATTAGCGAGCGACAGTTCACAAAAAAAATCAAATCGATGCCTTGCCGGCATCGCCTTCACTCTTCGCGACTGTTGCGCGCCGTGCTGATCAACGGACGAATATGTTCGTCGACCGCCTCGCGCGCCCGGAAGATGCGCGAGCGCACCGTACCCACCGGGCACTGCATGACCTGAGCGATATCCTCGTAAGCCAGCCCGTCGAGTTCGCGCAGGGTAATGGCGGTACGCAGGTCGTCGGGAAGCTTCTCGATCGCTTCAAACACCGCAGCCTCGAGCTGGTCTCGCGCGAAAGCCGCCTCGGGGGACTCGCTGTCCGCCAGCCGGCCGCTCTGGTCGAGTACCTCGGCATCGACGATATCGAGATCGCTTCCCGGTGGACGACGACCGCGCGATACCAGGTGGTTCTTGGCCGTATTGATGGCGATACGGTACATCCAAGTATAGAACGCGCTTTCGGCGCGAAACTTCCCCAGCGCGCGGTACGCCTTGATGAACGCTTCCTGCGCGACATCCTGTACTTCGCCGTGATCATGAACGTAGCGTCCGATCAGGCCAATGATCTTGTGCTGGTACTTCTTGACCAGCAGGTCGAAGGCACGGGTATCGCCTTTCTGGGCACGTTCGACGAGCTGCTGGTCCGTTTCACGAGTGCCCATTCACACGCCCCTCCAGCTCGAACGATCTATGTCGAGCCCTACTTCCTCTCGCCCCCCTGAGCGGGCTTTAACAGCATGCAGCATAGCGTCCCTTGGGCAATGATTAATGAAAACAATAATTAATGGACAAACCGATAAAATGGACTCGCTCGCCCTGCATAACCTTCGCGTCGATATGAACGCTTTGACTATGCGTAGTGTTGCGCGTTATGCCAAAGGCATCAAGCCTCTTGCCTCTGCATGACAAAAACGTGAGGCTGACACCCGCACACCCCGTCGAGTTCCCTGACAATTGATTTTTGATGCCTTAACGCGCCATAGTAGTGCGCCATTTGCCCACCGCTTTACCTACAGGTAGCCGCATGTCAGATCAAGAGGTTAACAATCTCAACGTCCTCGCCCAGGACGTGCTCACCACTCCGGACGCCCTGAAGACCGCCATTCCGCTGACCGACAAGGCAGAGGCCACGGTGATCGAAGGTCGCCGGGTCATCCAGAACATCCTCGACGGCAGCGACCCGCGGCTCTTGATGGTGGTCGGCCCCTGCTCGATCCACGACGTCGACGCCGCCCTCGACTACGCCCGCCGGCTGCGCAAGCTCGCCGACGAGGTCAGCGACTCGCTTTACATCGTCATGCGGGTCTACTTCGAGAAGCCGCGTACCACCGTCGGCTGGAAGGGCCTGATCAATGACCCGCACTTGAACGGCTCCTTCGAGATCGACGAGGGCTTGCACATCGCCCGCAAGCTCCTGGTGGAACTGGCCGAAATGGGACTGCCGCTAGCCACCGAAGCACTTGACCCGATCTCGCCGCAGTACCTGCAGGACTGCATCAGCTGGTCGGCGATCGGCGCACGGACCACCGAGTCGCAGACCCACCGCGAGATGGCCTCCGGTCTCTCCTGTCCGGTCGGCTTCAAGAACGGCACCGACGGCAGCCTGGACGTGGCGGTCAACGCGCTGGAATCCGTCGCCAACCCGCACAACTTTCTCGGCATCAACTACGCCGGCCAGGTCGCGATCATCCGCACCCGCGGCAACGCCTACGGCCACGTGGTGCTGCGCGGCGGCAACGGCAAGCCCAACTACGACAGCGTGAGCGTGGCGCTGGCCGAGAAGGAGCTGGCCAAGGCCAAGCTCTCCGCCAACATCATGATCGACTGCTCCCACGCCAACTCCAACAAGGATGCCAGCCTGCAGCCGCTGGTACTGGAGAACGTCACCCACCAGATCCTCGATGGCAACACGTCGATCATCGGTCTGATGGTCGAGTCGAACCTGGGCTGGGGCAACCAGAAGCTCACCGACGACCCGAGCAAGCTCGCCTACGGCGTATCAATCACCGATGCCTGCATCGACTGGGACACCACGGTCGAGACGTTCAGAAAGATGAACCAGAAGCTCGCCCCGGTACTGGCCAGCCGCTGATCACGCAAGACGCGAAAGCCCCCGACGGCATGGCCGTCGGGGGCTTTTTCGTGCGGTCGCGGCGCGTTAGCCGATCTCGCGCTTGAACGGTGGCAGCGCATCGAGCAGCGCCTGACCGTAGCGCCGGGTAATGACGCGCTTGTCCAGCAGCGTGATCACTCCGCTGTCGCTCTCCTTGCGAATCAGCCGCCCGCAGGCCTGGACCAGCTTGATCGAGGCATCCGGCACGCTGATGCGCATGAAGGCATTACCGCCCTGGCTCTCGATCCATTCGGCGAGCGTGGCACCAACCGGGTCGTCGGGTACCGCGAAAGGCAGCCGGGTGATCACCACGTGGGTAAGATAGCGCCCGGGCAGGTCGATGCCCTCGGCAAAGCTCGCCAGCCCGAAGATCACGCTGCCCTCGTCGCGATCCACCGCCGAGCGGTGGCGCTCGATCAGCTCGCGCTTGGGCAGCGCATCCTGGGCGAGCACGCGCCCCTTGAACGAGGCCGGCAGAGCGCGCTCGACGGCGCGCAGCTGGGCACGCGAGGAAAACAGCACCAGCGCCGCCTCCTTCGCGCCCAGGCTCTGCACGCACTCGACGATCGCCCGCTCGTGGGCCTCGCGATCGCTCGGATCGGTGGCCAGCGCCGGCACGCGGAGCACCGCGTTGGCGTAGTCGAAGGGGCTCGGCAGCGCCTGGTAGCGATAGCGCCCGGCAAGGCCCGCCCGCTCCTGCAGCCGCTCGAAACGCCCGAGTGCGGTGAGCGTCGCCGAGGTAACCACCGCGCCGTGGCAGCGCCCCCACAGGTGCTTGGCGAGCGTATGTGCGGCGGAGACGGGGCTTGCGGAAAACTCGATCTCCGGTTCGCCCGCGACTTGGCTCAGGGTGATCCAGCGGGCACAGGGCGGCGCGTTCGGCGCATCCTGCTCGCTCATGCTCTGCCATAGCGCGTGAGCCTCCAGGCTTCGCCCGTGGAGCAGCGCCACCAGCGGCAGCCAGCTCTCTGCCTGCTCGCGCTCGAGCCCGGTCTGCTTATCCGGGTCCAGCGTCTCGCGCAGGATGTCGGCGATACTCTCGAGCGTGCGCGAAAGCGTCGCGAACAGCGTCACCAGCTGCCCGGCCTGCTCGCCGAGCGCCTCGGGTATCTGGCCTTTCTCGAAGCGGAACTGATGGCCGTTCTCGTCATCGCTCAGACCACGCTCGCGGCCGGCCAGTTGATGCCCCAGGCTGAACACGTCACCCAGTACGGGCTCGAGCGCGTGAACGAGCTCAGGAAGCCCGGCCAGAAGCCGTGCGATGGTGGGCTGGCCGCCCAGGCCGGTATTGAGATCGCTCAGGCTCGACTTCAGCGTTCTGAGCCAGCGCAGGCAGCCATGCACGGCGAAGCGGTGGGCGAAGTGGGAGAGCGCCTTGTCCGGCAGGTGGTGCCCTTCGTCGAAGACGAAGATGCACTCGGCAGGATCGGGCAGGATGGCCCCACCCCCGAGCGCCAGGTCCGCAAGCACCAGATCGTGGTTGGCGACGATGACATCGGCGCTTTCGAGCTCGCGGCGCGAGCGAAAGAAGGCACAGGCGCCGAAATGGCCGCAGCGCCGCCCGGTGCATTGGCGATGATCCACGGTGAGTCGCCGCCAGTGGGCATCGTCGATCGACTCGGGCCAGTTGTCACGGTCCCCTTCCCACTTGCCGCTGCCGTAGGCCTCGGCCAGATCGGTGGCCAGCAACGTGAAGTCGCTGCCCTGCTCGGCCAGCGACTGCTCGAACAGCGAAAGCGTGGGATTGGGCTCGACGCCCTCGAGCGCCTGGTCGAGCCTTGCGACGCAGACGTAGCGCCCGCGCCCCTTGGCCAGCGCGTAGCTGAACGCCAAGCCACTGTGGCTGGCCAGGGCCGGGAGATCCTGATGGAGCACCTGCTCCTGGAGCGCGACGGTGGCCGTCGAGACGATCAGACGCTTGCCTCGCGCCTTGGCGACGGGCAGCGCCGAGATCAGGTAGGCCAGGGTCTTGCCGGTGCCGGTTCCCGCCTCTAGCACGCAGACGTGGCGATCGCTCGTGCGCTTGCCTTCGTTATCGACCTCGATCTCGCCCAGCGTGCGGGCGATCTCCGCGATCATCAGGCGCTGACCGTAGCGCGGGGTCAGCGAGAGCCCCTCGACGACGTTGCGATACGCCTGCTGGATACTCGCCTTGAGCTCGGTGTCCAGCATTGCGGTTACAGCAAGCCTTCCGGCGGATGCTCGCAGGGCAGCTTGTCGCCGATGTAGCGCTCGATCTCGGGCAGCGAGAAGGCGTCCTCTTCACCCACGAAGCTGATCGACACTCCCTTGGCGCCGGCGCGGCCGGTACGACCGATGCGGTGGACGTAGTCCTCCGGGTCTTCCGGCAGGGTGTAGTTGATCACGTGGCTCACGTCTTCGATATGAATGCCACGGCCCGCCACGTCGGTGGCGACCAGCACCTGCACGCTGCCCTCGCGAAACGCTTCGAGGGTCTGGATGCGCTGGGCCTGGGGCACGTCACCGGAGAGCATCGCCACGTTGATGCCGGCGTTGCGCAGCGCGCCATCGAGCTTGCGGACGAGATCGCGCCGGTTGCCGAAGACCATGACCCGCTCGAAGCTCTCCTGCTCGAGAAGCTTCACCAGCAGGCGCTGCTTGTCCTCGTCGGAAACGAGGAAGACGCGCTGGTCGATGTCGGCCTGGTTCTCCACGGTCACCTCGATCTCCACATGGGCGGGGTTTTCCGTCCACTGGCTGGCGAGGTTCAGGATGTCATCGGTGAAGGTGGCCGAGAACAGAAACGTCTGACGCTGCTCCTTTTTCGGCGTGTAGCGGATGATCCGCTTGACGTCCGGAATGAAGCCCATCGAGAGCATGCGATCCGCCTCGTCGAGTACCAGCACTTCCACTTCGGAGAGATCGATGTCGCGCTTCTGGTGGAAATCCAGCAGCCGACCCGGGGTCGCCACCAGAAGATCGATCTTGCCGGCCAGGCTTTCGCGCTGCTTCTGGTACTCCATGCCGCCGACCACGCTTGCCACCTCGAGATCGGTGAAGCGGGCGAGCGCCTTGGCGTCCTTCTCGATCTGCAGCGCGAGCTCGCGCGTAGGCGCGATGATCAGCGCCCGAGGGGCGCCGGGTTTTTGGCCTTCCGGCGCCGGCTCTTCGAGAAAGTAGGCCAGAGCAGACATCAAAAAGGCCGCGGTCTTGCCGGTGCCGGTCTGCGCCTTGCCGACGATGTCGCCGCCGAGCAGGGTCTGGCGCAGGGCCTCGGCCTGGATAGGCGTGCAGTACTCGAATCCCAATGCATGGATGGCACGCATCAAGGGGAGCGGCAAATCGAAGTCATGAAAACGCCACTTGCCGGCCACGGCAGGCACCTGAAACTGGCGGAGGTCCCAGCCGGATTGACGGCGACGCGGCTTGCGCCGACGGCGTTTGGGCTTGCGGTTCTGGGCCGATGCTGTGGTCTGTTCCGACTCGCTCATAGGCTTGGTATCTGTCCATTACGGTGGATGTTAGGCATCACGTCGCGCGTAGTGTATCACAGGGCTTGGCGATTAGAGCGCGTGCCTTGCTGTGTTCGCCCCCCGCTTGCCTGTTAGAATAGCGGCCAAACGAAATGAAGGAGCGCGACATGACGCGTAAGAAAAAGACTCGCTCGCTGGCGGACAAGGTCACCATTCGCACCGGGCGACGCAAGGATTACAAAAAGTGGCGCAAGGAAAACCCCGACCAGGTCGTCTCTTCTCGGCGCTTCGTGGCCAAGAAGCAGCAGCAGCGCAAGCTTCAGGCGGTGCGCAAGCTGGCCCGCCAGCAAGAGGGTCAGCCTATCGAGATCCATCCGGGCAAGGACGACACCTGATGCGGCTGGTCTCGTTCAACATCAATGGCCTGCGCGCCCGCCTGCACCAACTGCAGACGCTGATCGACACCCAGGCGCCGGACGTCATCGGGCTGCAGGAGACCAAGGTTCAGAACAGCGAGTTCCCGCTTGCCGACGTCGAGGCGATGGGCTATCACGTCGTCTATCACGGTCAGAAGGGCCACTACGGCGTGGCAATGCTCACCCGTCAGGCGCCGGCCTCTGTCTGCTACGGATTTCCCGATGACGACGACGATGCTCAGCGGCGGCTGATCGGCGTGACGCTGAAAGCCGAGGATGGCGAGATGCTGACCGTCTACAACGGCTACTTCCCCCAAGGCGATAACGTCGCGCATCCGGTCAAGTTCCCGCACAAGGAGCGTTTCTACCAGCAGCTGGGGCGCCTGCTCGAAAGCCACCGGCCCGACGAACGCCTGGCGGTGATGGGAGATTTCAACATCTCGCCGGAGGATCAGGACATCGGTATCGGTGAGTCCGCGCGCAAGCGCTGGCTGCGCGAAGGCAAGGCGAGCTTCCAGCCCATCGAGCGCGAGTGGCTTACGGGCATCAAGGCCTGGGGCCTCGAGGACAGCTACCGGCTTTGCCACCCTGAGGATGCCGAGCGTTTCAGCTGGTTCGACTACCGCTCCAAGGGCTTTGATCGCGAACCCAGGCGGGGGCTTCGCATCGACTACATCCTGGTGACAAGGCCACTTGCCGAGCTCGCCACCGGTGCCGGTATCGACTACGACCTGCGCGCCATGGAACGCCCTTCCGACCACGCGCCGACCTGGAGCGACTTCTCGCTCATCCTCGCCCCGTGATCACACCGCTAGCGTAGGTTGGCGAGCCACCCCTCGACCTCTTCGTCGCCGAGTGCGCGCGCCTCTTCCCAGGCCTGTTCCGCGCGGGCGTCTTCGCCCCAGGCGTAGGCCAGTTGACCGAGACGTCGCCAGTCATCGCGCTCACCGGTGAGCTCGGCCAGCGCCAGCCAGGCACCGAGCGCCTGATCGACGTCCCGGGCCTGGTACCAGGCCTGGGCCAGGCGGCGAAGGGTCGTCTCGTCGCGCGCGAGCCGCTCGCTTGCCAGCGCCTGCTCCAGATGCTCGGCGGCGCGGGCCGGCGTGCCGCCGGCCAGGTGCAGCGCCACAAGCGTCTCGAAATCCTCGTCGCTTTCGAAAATACCGAGCTGCCAGGCCATCTCCCAGAGAGCGGCGGCCATGCCGGCCTGCCCGGCCTGCTGGGCGAGCCCCGCTGCCTGGCGCCATTGATCGCGCGGGCTCTCCTCTCCCAGGTCCCGGAGCAGCCAGTCCAGCGCCCCTGCCCCGTCACCTGCTTCGCGCATCACGCTCAAGGCGAGCGCCTGCTGGCCCTCGGTGAGCCCTCCCTGCTCCACCAGCGGCGCCAGCCGATCGGCGGCGGTTTCCCACTGTTCCTCGTCGGCAAGCATACGCACGAGCTGCCAGCTCATCTCGATGTCGTCGTGGTCGGCAAGCCACTCGTCGAACAGCGCGATAGCCTCTGACCGCTGGCCGGCGGCGCGGCGAAGCCTTGCCTCCTCGCGCAGCCAGCGATCCGCCTGCTCGGCATCGACACCGCTGCGCTCCCGGGCTCGGGCCAGCCGGTCTGCCGCCGCGCCGGGCTCACCCTGGCGCGCAAGCGCCCCGGCCGCCAGCTGATCGTAAAGCGCGCTGGCCCACTGATCCGACCGGTTGCCGCCAGCCAGCCGGTCGGCCTGACGGATGGCGCGCTCGGCTACCCCTTCGAGGGCCTCACGCCCGTCGCCGGCGCCAGCGAGCTCGCCCTGAAGCGCGTTCAGATTCTGAATGATGTCGCCGGGCAGCGGTGCATCCGCTTGGGCCAAGGCGGCCCAGCCGCTGAAAACCAAGAGCGCTAGACGTTTCATTACCTACCTCAACTGGAACTCGATGCGCTGCGTGGCACGACGCAGCTGGTCGCTGGGCTCGAAGCGCCAGCTGGCGATGGCCTCGAGCGCCGCCTCTTCGAACACGCGACGCGGCTGTGCGTTGGTCACCTCGAGCGTGCTGGTATCCACGCTACCGTCACGCCGAATGACGAAGGCGACCTCGACGAAGCCTTCCATGCCACGGCGCTGCGCACGCGGCGGATATTGCGGATTGGAGCGGCTGGTGGGTGCGATCTGGCCAACGCTCACCGGCTCGTTGGATACCGGCGCCTGGGCCTGTGGGGCCGCAGCCGGCGCCGGCGAGGGGCTTGGCGAGGGTGTTGGCGCTGGGTCCGGGGTGGGCGCGGGTGACGGCGCCGGGGCCGGCGTCGGCTCGGGTTCCGGTTCCGGTTCCGGCTCAGGCGCCACTTCGGTCAGCTCCGGAAGGTCACTTTCAAGCTCCACCGGATCGATCGGCTCCTCCGGTAGTTCCGTCTCGGGAAGCGCGATGGCACTCTCGACGCTGTCTGCCGGGACTGGCGTCGGCATCGGCGGCGGCGTAGCGGCGGTGGGTGGTGGCGCCTGCGTCGGCGCCGGGGGCTCTGGCTCCGGCGCGACCTCCACCGCCTCGACCATGCTCATGGTCATGGTCATTTCCGGCTCCTCGAGGGGCTGCTCGGGGGGCGTGACCAGCAGTGCCAGACACCAGAAGAGCCCGATGGCGAGTGCCGCGCCAGCGAGCAGCGAAAGCAGACGTCGTATCATTGCGCGCCCCGGCTCGCAGCCACCGCGACCTGGTCGACGCCGGCCTGCTGGAGGCGGTCCATGACCTCGACCAGCAGCCCCGTGGTGGCGTTGCGATCGGCCTGGATGACCACCGAGCCATCGCTGCTGAGCAGTCCGGCGACCGTCTGACCGACGCGGTGAACGTCCACCGGGCTGCCATCGACCCAGACTGCGCCTTCCGGCGTGATGGCCACCAGCACTTGGACGTCCGGGCGTGAACTGGCCGCGCTGGATTCGGGGCGGTCGATCTCGATACCGCTTTCATTGATGAAACTGGTGGTGACGATAAAGAAGATCAGCATGATGAAGACGACATCGAGCATCGGCGTCAGGTTGACTTCGTTGCTCTCTTCGGCTGCATCGATCGAGCGACGTCTACGCATCGTTCTCCTCCAAGGCGCGCGCCAGGCGGTCGTGAAGCCGCTGGTCTTCGCGACGAATCACGTGCTCCAGGCGACTGATGAATAAGAGTCCCACCACGGCGATGGCCATTCCCGTCAAGGTCGGCAGGGTGGCGCGGGCCACGCCATCGGCCATGGCGCGGGCCTGGTGGGTATCGCTGTAGGTCAGGCTGTCGAACACCGTGATCATGCCGGTCACCGTGCCCAGAAGCCCCAGCAGCGGACATAGCGCCACGAGCAGCTTCAGCCAGGGCAACGGGCGCCGGAGCTGGCCCACCAGGCGATCGCTCCACACCTGGCGAAGGGTACGCGCGCTCCAGCTGCGGTGGTCCTGCCGCCCGGCCCAGCGCCTGATCAACTGGCGCCGGGCGATGCGCCAGGTCACCCGGTAGTACCACCAGCGCTCGATCGCCATGGCGAACACCGCCACGGCCACCACGGCCAGCACCACCAGGACCGCACCGCCAGCATCGATCAACCGCTCCACAGGGGCGAGCCAAAGGGGAAGCGTGACCATCTAGATCGCCGCCCCGGCGCGAGCGTTCGACTGCGCCTCGAGATGATCCGCAAGCGTGGCGCTGGCCTCGCCTTCGATCACCTGGGTCAGGTAGCGACTGCGGCTAGCAAGCGCCGTCTGGGCGAACAGCAGCGGCACGGCGGTGACCAGCCCGAGCACCGTGGTAACCAGCGCCTGACTGATGCCGCCAGCCATCAGCTGCGGGTCGCCAGTACCGAACACGGTGATCGCCTGAAAGGTGACGATCATGCCGGTCACGGTGCCTAGAAGCCCCAGCAGCGGCGCGATGGCTGCCAGCAGCTTGACCATGGGCTGGCCTCGCTCGATGCGCGGGAGCTCCGCCAATACCGCTTCGTCCAGGCGGGCCTCAAGCGCTTCCGGCGTCTGGTGCTTGTCCATGTCCTGAAAGCGATGCAGCACCCGGCCCAACGGATTGTCGTCCTTCAGGGTGTCCAGCGAGCGGCGCTGGCGCTTGACCCGGGCGCTGACCACCCAGAGATAGAGATACTGAGCCAACGCAACGAGCAGGCCAATGACGCCGAGCACGACCACCACGTAGCCGACGTAACCGCCCTGCTGAAAGCGCTCCCACAGGCTCGGCTGTTGGGCCAGCGCGGCCAGAACGCTGCCTTGGGACGGGTCGATGGCAAACTGGCGGCTTTCGCCGTTAAAGTAGTCGCCCAGGGTCGCGCGGATCTCGGCGGGCGTGCGCGGAAGCTCCGACACGGCGTTGCCTTCGGCGCCCGTACGCAGCAACGAGGACTCGGTGAAGGCGGCAAAGTCGCCCAGGCGAATCACCTCACGCTCCTCGATGTTACCCTGGGCATCAGCGACCGGCAGTCGCAGCCGCTCGGCGCGGCCGGTGCGGGCAGTGAGGGTGGCCAGGGCATCCACCACACGCTCGAGCTGGGCGCGTTCGAGGACGTCGACGTTGCCCAGGCGCGGCAAGCCCTCGTCCTGCAGCGTCAGCCAGCTCTGCTCACCGAGTTCGTTGCGCACCTCGTCGCCATGACGCTTCAGGGTAGCGAGCAGCCCGGTGAGCTCCTCGCCCTGCTCCCCTTGGCGACTGGCGAGTTCGGCCGCCAGCTGCGCTTGCTCCTCTTGCATCGCCTGGAGGGCCTCCTGGCGCTCCTCGGCTTCGGCATTAGCGGCGCGCGCCTGATCGAGTGCCGCTTCAAGCGCCTGACGATCGTCGAGCAGCTCTTCCAGGCGCGCCTGATCGCGCGCCTCGGCAGCCTGGCGCGCTTCGCTGAGCGAGCCGACGTCACTGTTCTGGGCCAGCAGCGGAGTGGAAAGCAGGCAGCTTGCCAACGCTACCGCCATCCAGCGAGGCCGAGGCGTGAATGAGAATACGTTCATGACTGGCCTTCCTGCTCGGCGGTGATCGATAACGGTAGGTTGAGAAGCTCCGGCGAGCGCTGCTCGTCGGCGATGCGCAGGCCGTTGCGCACTTCGCGCCGCTCACGCTCGTCGAGTGGCTGCCATTCGCCCTGCTGCTTGTCCCAGACCGCGCCTTCGCGGCCATCCGGCGTCAGGTAATAGAAGCCGATGCGGCCTACGCGCAGGTAGTCCACTTCGCGGGCCGCCCCGTTCTCACGCGTGAGCCGGCCGCGCCAGTGATCGATATCGCGACCGTAATCGAGCTCCAGCCGCCACGCTTCGAGCAACTGCTCGATACGCTCGACGTTGCTGTCACCTGCAGGGGCCTGAACGCGCGCAAGGCGCTCTTCGCGCTGGAAAGGAAGATCGCTCTCGATGAAGGCCGCCAGCTGGTTCGACATGTCCTGCTCGATGACGGGAAGTGACGCCCGGGTCTCGCTGACGGTGGCGAGCGCCGACTCCAGACGCTCGAGGCGTTCGGCTTCGCCGAGCAGGCGCGCATCGAGCGTAGCATTGGTGGTATCGAGCTCGCGGTTGGCACGCTCGAGTGCGCGCAGCTCTTCGATATCCGCGCGTGTCTGCTCGTCCGCCTCGTCGATACGCTGCTGGAGAGCCGACTGAGTCTGTTGGGCCTCGACGCTCTGCGCTGCCTGATTCACGGTTTCATCACTCGCCACGGCATGAACGCTTACCAGGACGCAGGCACTCATGCATCCTAGCCAACTTGTGAGGGGCCTTTTCAGCACGTTGAATCTCCATCGCTTGCACGCGCCGGTCACACTGACGCGTCCATTCTCGGTTAGATATAAGAACCATTTGCGTTTAATGCGTGACTGCATAGACTAACACTTATTGCATGAATGACAATATTTATCATTAACATTCAAGAAGCTGGATCATGCCATGAAAGCGTTCGAACGTGATGATCGATTACGCGGGGAAGGAAAAATCGGCAGGAGATTTGGCAGCCTAGCGCCCAAAAAAGCAAAGCGCCGACACGAGGCCGGCGCTTTATGTGAATCGCGACGACAACCTTGCGGGTCGTGGCGATGAACCGACACGGCTCTGAGCCGCGTCGGTTATTTCAAGAGTGGCTTAGTTCCACTCGTCCAGCTCTACGCGACGGTTCTGCGCGCGACCCTGGTCGGTTTCGTTGGTCGCGACCGGACGCTCTTCACCGTAACCGATGGAGCGCATGTCACTGGCCGGCACGCCACGCTGAGCCAGGTAGCTGGCCACAGACTCGGCACGACGCTGAGACAGATCACGGTTGTATTCCGCAGAACCTACGGAGTCAGTGTGGCCTTCGATGCTGACGCGAACATCCGGGTTGTTGACCAGACGCTCGGCAACGCCGTTGAGAACCTGCTGGGCTCCCGGCGTCAGCTGGGCGGAGTCGAACTCGAAGTTGACGTTCTGCAGCACGACGCTTGCCGGGCAACCCAGTGCGTTGACTTCAACGCCTGCCGGGGTGTTCGGGCACTGGTCACGGTAATCCGGCACGCCGTCATTGTCGGAATCGAGCGGGCAACCTACAGCGTCGACTTCGACACCGGCCGGGGTACCCGGGCACTGGTCGCGGTAATCTGGAACGCCGTCGTTATCGGAGTCCAGCGGGCAGCCTTGCGCATCGGTGGCAACGCCAGCCGGCACTTCGCCGTAGGTCGGGCACTGCGGAGCAACCGGCTCAGGCGTACGATCGGCACAAAGCAGGCCACCGATTGCCGCACCAGCGGTAGCACCTACAGCAGCACCGCTTTCCTCGTCGGAACTGCCGCTGGTGGCGTAACCAATACCACCACCGATCAAGCTGCCTGCCAGACCACATACGAACGGGTGCTGGTACCACTCACGGTCTGCGCTAGTGCTTGACTGAGCGGACGATTGAGAAGCAGAGCTAGCACAGCCGGAGAGGCCTACTACCAAAGCCGATCCAATGAGCAAGCCAGTCGTTGATTTCTTCATGCAAGACTCCTTCTTGATCCAATGCTTACGAGGTTGATCAACCCCGTTTATCCAATGCTTCTTATATAACGAGAGCATCCGTTTTTTCGTTTGACCGGTATCGAGCGGTACTCGCCTCAATCCGGTCGATCTTCCTATCGTGACCCACCCATCGAGGCGAGCTGGACAGTGTCGATGCCTGGATATCAACTCCTTGCCAATATCGGCATTTCTAGCATAGCAAAACTCTCACGACAGACGCCAAGAAAAGTACGTTATCTTGCTCGACGCGTCCACCAAAGAAGTCGTTGCCATTTCAATGCAGTGCCGAACCGCTTTTGGCTCGCCACTCGAGAACCGAGCGCGCGGCGCTCAAGACCGCTGGACGCATGTCGTTCTCGACCTCAAGACGCTCCTTGTCTTCCTGCATGCGCGCCCGAGGCGTGAGCTGCTTACGGGCAGAGTGAGTCTTGAGATGACGCGTGCGGTTGTACACGTCGGCAAAAGCCTGGAACTCTTCACGCTCGGTGAGACTGGGATCGATGATTTCGAGCAGCACCTTGCAACGCCAGGCACCCTCGGTGATATCGACCTGCTCCTGGACCAGGGCGCTTGCCACGTAATCGAGGTTCTCGAGGCTGTTCTGCTGGGCACGGCGATCTTCATCGAGGCGAAAGGCCTCACGACGCTTGACCTCCTTGCGCAGGGTCAAGGCATAGACGCCTAGCCCCACTACCACGGCAATGCCCACCACCAGAAGAACCAGCGCCAGAATCGAGTTCATGCAACACCTTTACCGATTGAACGACGCGCTCTTTCGTGCGACACCGTCATGAATAGCTTGACCGGAATTGTACACTCTATATAGCTGATTCAAACAACTTTATCGAGCATGGCCGGCAATCGGTTCTGCGTACCGCATCGCGCTGGAGGCATCGAACTCGCGCGACTGGCGCCAGCACCAGCAGGCCCAGCAGAAACTTGCCGACACCAGCACGGCGCCGGCGGTATGCATGAGCGCCAGCCATAGCGGCAGCCACATCAGCACGTTGGCGGCACCCAGCCCGGCCTGGAGCAGAAAGGCGCAAAGTGTTGCCGCAAGGGATGGGCGCAGCGCGCGAAGATGACCATAGCGCCACCACATCAGCACGAGTGACACTCCCAGCAGCAGCGCACCAAGGCGGTGAATGACCTGGATCGCCGTACGCGCCTTGGCGTGCAGCTGGCCGTGCAGATAGTTGGGACCGACGGTCTGGGTAAGATGCAGCGCTTCGCTGAAATCCATCGGCGGCCACCATTGGGCGTTGCAGGTTGGCACTCCTTGGCAGGCAAGCCCCGCGTAATTGCTGGTGACCCAGCCGCCGAAGGCGAGCTGGGCGACCAGAAGCGCCCCTGCAATCCCCCACAATGGGGTGAAACGGCGCCGTCCGGCTACTTCGCGTCGCTGGCTGCGTCGAACCCGCAGGCTCAACCATAGAAAGAGCATCAGCACGCCGATACCGCCGAGTAGATGCAGCGTGACCACCTGCGGCCAGAGTTTGAGCGTGACGGTGAAGGCACCAAAGGCGCCCTGTACAAGAATGCACGCCAGCAGCAGCAGGCTCAGCCGCCAAGGGTAGCCTGCCACGCTGCGCAACCGGCGACCCAGCAGCGTGATCGACACCACCACGATCCCCAAGAGCGTTGCCATGTAGCGATGGATCATCTCCATCCAGGCCTTTGATGGGTCGAGCGGTGCATCTGGGTGAATCAAGGCCGCGTGTTCGCTATCGGGGACCAGCAGGCGCCCGTAGCAGCCAGGCCAGTCAGGGCAGCCAAGCCCGGCATCCACCAGGCGCGTCCACGCCCCCAGCAGTATCACGCAGGCGGTCAGGAGCGTGCCCGCAAGCGTCAAGTATCCAATCCCGCGCAACCGTCTATCCATAGCGTCTTGCATATCGTGTCCTTACTTGCCGTTCATTCCTCGAACCAGCGTGTGGTGCGTCGCGCCCATCTTAGCAGTCCGCATGGCCTGGGGCGCGATATAACGGTCCGATCCCGCAAAGCGACGCTGCGAATTGCGTTTTGCTCGCTTCGGGTATCCGCTATAGTGCAGAGGCGGCGCACCTGGCGCCTGCCAGGGGCAGCCATGCCTGCCCGAATAACCTGCCGTGGTCGAGGGAGTGATTGATGTTTCTAAGCCGTACTTTATTGCCCATCGCGATGCTTGGCGCCGTGATGCTGCTGGGTCTGACCGGTTGCACTACCTATACCTGGCCGGATGGCTCTCAGAAAACCGTCATCGGCGTGGCGCCTGAGGACGAGAACCAGCGCTTCGAAGAGCAGCGTACGGACGGTGTGCGCTACCGGGTGCCCGGCGTTGCTCCGGAGCCTCAGGAGTAGACCGGCCATGGCGCTCCAGGAGACGACGCTCGATACCTTGACGCGCGAGCGCGCTCCCGCCGAAACCTACCGGGTCGAGATCCACGCCCTGGACGCCGGCTGGTACGTGGTGCGCCTGCACCACGCCGAAGGCGTCAAGGAACTGGTCGATGACACCGGGCGGGCGCGCCGCTTCACCGGCACTCAATGGGTTAGCCGTGCCCTTCGCCCGCTGGGATTCACGAGCGCCGTGCTGACCCATGCCGATACCCAGGATGAAATGATCAATGCACCGATGCGCCCTGTATCGGCCGAGCAGCGCCTAGCGTCTGGCATGCGCGTCGCCTTTCGCACCTAGCGCACGCCGCACCCTTTCAGGATAACGCGCTCGAGAAAGGCGGTGACGTCGTCGATATCCTGCTCGCTCAAGCCCTCCTGACCGAGAATCGCGTTCACCTGGGCGCCGTACTCGACGTAGTGCTGGGTCGAGGACCAGATCAGAAAGATCAGAAAGCGCGGATCGACAGAATCCATTTTGCCCTGCTCGATCCAGTGGCGCATGACGTCTACCCGCGACTCTACCCACTGTCGCAGTTCGCCTTCGAGATAGTCGGCGAGAAACGGAGCGCCGGCAAGAATTTCCGCGGCGAACAGTTTCGAGCCGTCGGGATAGCGCTGGCCCAGCATCATCTTGGTGCGAATGAAATCGCTCAGCACTTCGCGCGGGTCGCTTTGCGTGGTGATATCGTCCAGCACCGCGTTCCAGCGCCGCATCATCCGATCAAGCAACTTGAGATAGAGCACCTGCTTGCTGCCCATGTAGTAGAGCACGTTGGCCTTGGGTAGACCGGCGCGATCCGCGATCGCCTGAAGGCTGGCACCGCGGTAGCCGTGGCGCGCGAAGACGCACTCGGCCGCATTCAGGATGGTGTGCTCCACCGCCTCGCGGCCGCCCGACTCTCTGGACAGTGACTGAGTGGTCTGCATAACGCTCCTTGGTCCTTGAGGGCATTCATTGTTCGACGTCGGTGGCTTTAATGGCACCCTTTCCGCGCCCCCAAACGGTGCATGCTGGCACCCGAACGGGGCATACCGACAAGTCTTGCACGAGGGCTCATTTTATCCCAAGCTTTACCCGATTGACCGATCGGTCAAAACAAAAAAAGAGGGGTGACCATGGCGACGGTCGAGTTCATCTTGAATGGAATGCCGACACGCTGCGAGACAGCGCCGAACACGAGTATATTGACGCTTCTGCGTGAGACGCTGGGCTACAAGGGCACCAAGGAAGGCTGCGCCTCCGGCGATTGCGGTGCCTGTACCGTGGCGATTCGCGACACGTCGCAGGCAGCATTTGCCACGCTGAACGCCTGCATCACGCCGGCTCACCAGCTTCAGGGCCAACAACTGGTCACCGTCGAGGGCCTCGAAAGCGAGCAAGACCTGCATCCGGCACAGCAGGCGATGATCGATTGCCATGGCAGCCAGTGCGGCTTCTGCACCCCGGGCATCGTGATGAGCCTGTTCACTCTTCATCGAGAAGCGAGTCGCGGCGCCCCCTTTACCAGTGAAACCCTCGAAGAAGCTTTGGGCGGCAACCTGTGCCGCTGTACCGGCTACCGCCCGATTCGTGATGCCGCCCTCTCGATGCAGGAAAGCGACTGGACCCCACCGCCCTGGTTCGAGGCCTCGCTAGCACCCGCCGCAGCCGAAAAGCCGCAAGAATTCGACCCGGCGCTGCCATTTTTCGCCCGCCCGACCACCCTCGACGAGCTGATCGCCCTGCGCGCACGCCATCTCGACGCCCGGCTCGTCGCTGGCGCGACGGATCTCTGGCTCGAGACGACCCAGCAGCTTCGCCCTCTCGAGCAGCTCATCGATGTCACTCGCGTGACCGAGCTGCAACGTATAGAGCCGGCAAACTTTCAATCTCGCCCGGGCTGGTGGATTGGCAGCGCAGTGACCTACACGGCGCTCGAACCCTTGCTCCAGCGCCATTACCCCGGCTTTGTACACCTGCTGACGCGACTGGGCTCACGCCAGATCCGTAACCGGGGAACCCTGGTCGGCAATATCGCCAACGCTTCTCCCATCGGCGATACGCCGCCGGTGCTCCTGGCGCTGGACGCCTGGGTGGAGCTGGCGGGTCCCGACGGCAGGCGTACCATACCGCTGCAGCACTTCTTCCTCGATTATCGCAAGACCGCACTCGAGCGCGACGAGGTCATCAGCCGCGTCTTTCTGCCCGCGCTCGAAGAGCGTGCGTCGCTGCGCGTCTGGAAACTCTCCAAACGCCGCGAAGACGATATTTCGGCGGTACTGGGCGCCTTTCACTACACGCTCGAGAACGGCGTGCTCGGGCAGGTGCGTCTCGGCTTTGGCGGCATGGCGGCCACGCCCAGGCGCGCCGCCGCGGCCGAAGCCGCGCTCGAAGGCCAGCCGCTGTCGAAAGCGAGTTTCCAGGCGGCCCAACGGGCACTTTCCACGGATTTCCAGCCAATGGCGGACGTGCGTGGCAGTCAAGCGTACCGCGAGCTGGCGGCGGCCAACCTGCTCGAGCGCCTGTACGTCGCACTTGCGACCCCGGATCAGGAGGTGATGATCCATGCGTACGCTCACTAGACTCGATGTCGAAAGCCGCTACGCCCGGCGCGAGCTTGATCGCCAGATCACCGGCGACGGCCCGCTTGCGCGCCATACCGTCGATAGCGATGGTCGCCGCCAGGCCGGCGCATCGAGCCATCACGAGAGCGCGCGCAAGCATGTGACCGGCAAGGCCGCCTACATCGATGATCTCCAGGCGCCGGCAGATGCGCTGCATCTTGCACTGGGGCTTTCGCCGGTCGCCCATGGGCGCCTTGTGCGCCTTGATCTGGAGGCCGTGCGCCGTGCCCCGGGGGTCGTCGATGTCATTACCTTCGCCGACGTTCCCGGCCATACCGATATCGGCCCGGTCTTTCCGGGAGACCCGATCTTTGTCGACGAGGCGATCAGCTACGCCGGGCAGTGCCTGTTTGCGGTGGCCGCGACTTCCTACATGGCGGCGCGCCAGGCGGTGGAGCTTGCCGAGTTCGACATCGACGAGCTTCCTGCACGCCTGGATCCGGTCGCCGCCATCGAGCATGATGAGCGGGTGCGCCCCAGCCACGTTCAGGAGCGTGGCGGCTGGCAACCGTGCCTCGAGAACGCATCGAACGTGATCGAGGGGGCGTTGTTCGTCGGCGGCCAGGAGCATCTCTATCTGGAGGGTCAGGCCTGCCTGGTGCTGCCCACCGAGGACGAAGGCGTCGTCGTCTACACCTCCAACCAGCATCCGAGTGAAACCCAGAAGCTGGTAGCCGAGGTGCTGGGCATTCCCTTTCACAGCGTGACCGTGGAAGTTCGCCGGATGGGAGGCGGCTTCGGCGGCAAGGAGACCCAGGCCTCGCCCTGGGCATGCATCGCGGCCATCGTCGCGCGGCGTTCGGGGCGCGCCGCGCGCCTTCGCCTACCGCGCAGCGTGGACATGCGCGTGACCGGCAAGCGCCACCCGTTTCACAACCGCTACCGGCTGGCCGTCGATGCCGAGGGCGTCATTCAGGGCGGCGAGATCACTCTGATCGGCGACTGCGGCTACTCGCCGGACTTGTCGGATGCCATCGTCGACCGGGCGATGTTCCATGCCGACAACGCTTATTGTCTGAACGCGGCGCGAGTGATCGGCCACCGGGCCCGCACTCATACCGCCTCGAACACCGCTTTTCGCGGCTTTGGCGGTCCACAGGGCATGATGATCATCGAAGCGGCGATGGACGATATCGCCCGGCGCATCGGCGAGGACCCGTTGACGGTGCGCAAGCGCAACCTCTACCGCTCCGGCTTCGATACCACCCACTATGGGCAGAAGGTGGATCAAACCGCCCTGCTTCATAGCTTGATCGATACCCTCGAGCGCGATAGCGACTACTGGGCGCGCCGCGATGAGATCCAGCGCTACAACGCCCACAATCCCATCCTCAGGAAAGGCCTGGCGCTGACACCGGTGAAATTCGGCATCTCCTTCACCGCCCAGCATTTGAACCAGGCGGGGGCGCTCCTTCACGTCTATACCGATGGCAGCGTGATGATCAATCACGGCGGCACTGAAATGGGCCAGGGGCTGCACACCAAGATCTGCCAGGTAGTGGCGCGCGAGCTGGGGCTTGATCTCGAGGACGTGCGTATCAGCGCCACGCGCACCGACAAGGTGCCCAATACCTCGCCCACGGCCGCTTCGAGTGGAGCCGATCTGAACGGCATGGCAGCACGCGACGCTGCAACAAGGCTGCGCGAGCGCTTGTTCGATTTCGCCGCCGGCCACTTCGAAGGCGGGCTCGAGCGTGAAGGCATGCGCCTCGAAGATGGCATGCTGGTGGCGGGCCAGGGCGAAAGCGAATACCGGATGGCCTGGGGAGAGCTCGTCCAGACCGCCTACTTGAACCGGATCTCGCTGTCTGAAAAAGGCTTCTACGCCACGCCGCTGATTCACTACGATCGCGCGATCGGTCAGGGTCGGCCCTTCTACTACTACGCCTTTGGCGCAGCGGTATCGGAAGTCACCGTGGACACTCTGACCGGAGAATATCGACTGGATCGCGTCGACATCCTCCACGATGTGGGAGATTCGCTCAACCCCGCCATCGACATCGGCCAGATCGAGGGAGGCTTCATCCAGGCAATGGGTTGGCTGACCAGCGAGGAGCTAAAGTGGAACGAGCGCGGAGTGTTGGTCAGCAATAGTGCAGCGACCTACAAGATTCCGACCTTCGGAGACACGCCGCCGATTTTCAACGTCGCGCTGTTGGAGGGGCACCCCAATTCCATGGCGAGCCTTTATCGCTCCAAGGCGGTGGGCGAGCCGCCGTTCATGCTGGGCATCAGCGTCTGGTCGGCGCTGCGCGACGCGCTGGCGAGCCTCGATGACTACCGAAGCTCACCGTCACTGGATACACCGGCGACGCCGGAGCGGGTCATGCTGGCAGCCCAGGCGTTGAGGACCAAGGCACTGTGAACGAGATCCCGTTTGTGACCTGGCACGCCGCGCTGCACCATTGTCAGCAAAACGGCCTGCCCCATGTGCTGGCGACCCAGGTCAGCGCCTTGGGCTCGACGCCGCGCGAGCCCGGCGCGCGCATGGTGATCACCCCGGACTCCGTCATCGATACCCTGGGAGGCGGCACCTTCGAGTGGCAGACCATCGAGACGGCGCGCCGCCATCTGGCCGGAGGGCACACTGGCTTCCACCTGGAGGCATTTTCACTCGGCGGGCGCAGCGGCCAGTGTTGCGGCGGTTTCGTCAACGTGATGCTGGAAGTGTTTCCAGGTGCGCGCACCCACTTGGCGGTGTTCGGCGCGGGCCATGTCGGCCAGGCGATCATGGCGTTGAGCCACCCCCTACCCTGGCATCGTCACTGGTTCGACAGCCGCCCGGAGAGTCTCGCGTCGGTCGAGCCCGCGCCCAGACTCGCGACCCACCGCCTGAACGATCCCGCTGCGGCCGTTCGTTCACTACCTTCCGACTGCCATGTGCTCGTTCTCACCCATAGCCATGACGAGGATTACGCACTCGTGAACGCGCTCTGCGAACGCGATGACTTGGGCTCGATCGGCCTGATCGGCTCTCAGAGCAAATGGCATAGCTTCAAGCGCCGCCTTCAGCGCGCCGGCAATAGCGAGGCCGCCTTAGAGCGCGTGCGTTGCCCTATCGGTACCCTTGGCCAAGGCAAGCTTCAGGACAAGACCCCTTATTCCATCGCGCTATCTACCGTGGCCGAGCTGCTGACCTTAGCCGATGCGCCCGCTTCCCTCGCCGACCATCGCGGACTCGAGAGTGCCGCGTTAAAACCGCTTTTCGACGATTTTAAAGAGCTCGACATACCATGACGAATCACGCAGACGTTTTCATTCGCGGGGAGCTTCTCAGCTTCGCTGCGGACCCCGGCCACAATGATCGCCCTGCTCCAGGCAGCATCGAACATCACGAGGATGGACTTCTCTGGCTCAAGGGCGGTCACATCCATGCTATTGGCCACTACGAGCACCTTGTCACCACGCTCCCCCCGGGGGCTGATGTACGCGACTATCGCGGCAAGCTCGTCATGCCGGGCTTCATCGACAGCCACGTCCACTACGTGCAGCTCGACATCATGGCCTCCTACGGGCGTCAGCTCCTGGATTGGCTCAACGAGTACACCTTTCCGGAAGAGTGTCGCTTTCAAGACGCCGAACATGCACAAACGCTTTCCCAGGCGTTTCTCGACGAAATGCTGCGAGCGGGTACCACGACCGCTCAGGTGTTCGGCTCGAGTCACCCGGCGTCCATCGATGCGTTTTTCTCCGAAAGCCGAGCACGCGGGCTGCGCATGCTGGCCGGCAAGGTAATGATGGATCGTAACGCCCCGAACGCCCTGCTAGATGGCACTCGGGGCGTGGCCGACACCGAACGGCTGATCGCCGATTGGCACGGACGTGATCGCCTGGGCTACAGCGTCACGCCGCGCTTCGCGCCAACCTCCACTGCCGCGCAGATGGATGCGGCCGGCGCGCTGCTTCGAAACGACGAGAGCCTCTGGCTGCAGACGCATCTTGCCGAGAACAAGGGAGAGCTGGCATGGGTGGCCGAGCTGTTTCCGAGTAGTCGCGATTACCTCGCCGTGTACGAAAAGGCGGGTCTGGTCGGGCCGAAAAGCACTTTTGCCCATGGCGTGCATCTCGATGACAGCATGCGCAAGCGTCTGGCCGCCAATGGTGCTCATATCGCTTTCTGCCCGAGTTCGAATCTCTTTCTTGGCAGCGGTCTCTTCGATCGTGAAGCGGCTCATCGCGCAGGCATGGCCTTCACCTATGCCAGTGACATTGGCGCAGGTACCGACCTGAGCGGTTTCGGCACACTGAAGAGCGCTTATCAAGTGGGCCAGCTTTGCCAGCAGCCTCTGACGGCGTGGCAAGGGTTCTACGCATTGACTCACGGTAATGCCCGCACACTCTCGCTCGATCACGCCATTGGCCAGCTCACGCCGTCCATGGAAGCGGATTTCGTGGTCATCGACCCGCACGCTACACCGCTTCTGGCCAGGCGTATCGAAAGGTGTACTTCGCTTGGTGAAAAGCTTTTCGCCCTGATGATCCTGGCCGACGACCGCGCCGTCTTCGAGACGTGGGCCAACGGCGAGTGCCAGCACCGTCGAGACGACCACTAACCGCCAAGACCTGCCGCAACGCGCGACGGGTCTTGTTTTCAGTCATTAATGTGCTTCAGGCACGAAAAAAATCCCCCGCCTCGAGGAGACGGGGGATTTTTCGGATAGGTGCCTGACGATGACCTACTCTCGCATGGGGAGACCCCACACTACCATCGGCGCGTTGCGGTTTCACTTCCGAGTTCGGCAAGGGATCGGGTGGTTCACGCAGGCTATGGTCGTCAGGCGTAACTATCAATGTACATCATGCTGGGCGTGTTCTGTGGCGTCTCTGCCGAGCGTTCTCGGCGCGTATCCGGTTCTTTCATTCGTTGTCA
>NZ_WHVL01000006.1 GCF_020622355.1 Vreelandella malpeensis
TGACAACGAATGAAAGAACCGGATACGCGCCGAGAACGCTCGGCAGAGACGCCACAGAACACGCCCAGCATGATGTACATTGACAGTTACGCCTGACGACCATAGCCTGCGTGAACCACCCGATCCCATGCCGAACTCGGAAGTGAAACCGCAACGCGCCGATGGTAGTGTGGGGTCTCCCCATGCGAGAGTAGGTCATCGTCAGGCACCTCTCCGAAAAATCCCCCGTCTCTTCGAGGCGGGGGATTTTTTTATGCGTGTAGGAAATGTTCGCCCGAGAACTTAATTGCCAGATAGCTGAACTATGAAAAAGCCGGCGGCTGTCATTCACTGAACAAAAATCGTATGATGGATAGGTCGTTTAATTCGGCAAAAGGAGCGCAAAAAATGAAAGGAAACACGATGAAAAAACTATTGATGGCCGCTTTGATCGCAATGATGGCTGGTGGCTTGGCAGCCTGCGACAACGATCAGGGCCCGGCAGAAGAAGCGGGCGAGAATATCGATAACAGCATTGAAAACGCCGGCGAAAGCATTGAAGACGCGGGTGAAGATATCGAGGACGCCGCGGAGAATTGATATTCGCCGTTCGCTAAAAGAGAGCCGCCCCTTGGGGCGGCTTTCTTGTATTGAGCTATTGCCGGCACTATTACCGGGGCTATCAAAAGCGCGCTGTAGCAAATGATGTCGGTGGAATCGTCTGGTAAATAAGCCGTCCGCAAGCCCGATAACGTGACCTGCGATGGTATGATGCGCCTCGAATTCAATACGACTGGCACAAAGTGGAGTCAACCGTGAGTGAAATAGCGCCCGCAACCTGGCTTGTGTACTGTCGCCCGGGCTTTGAGCCCGATGCGGTGGCGGAGATGCAGCACCATGCCGCGTTGGCTTGCGTACCCTGCGTTCCAGCGCTAGGGGAGGGGTGGGCGAGTCTGACACGAACCGACGACGAACCGATCAACGCAATGCATCGCGACGCGCGATTCGACAAACTCATCTTTGCGCGTCAGAGTCTGGCCGCGCTGGTTCCGCTGTCGCTTTCGAAGGAGGATCGGCTCACGCCGATCCTCGAGCAGGTCAAGCAGAGCCGCTGGAGCTTCGAGGAGATCTGGCACGAGACGCCGGACACCAACGATGGCAAGGCTTTGGCCGGGCTGATCAAGGCGCTCACCAAGCCGCTCGAAAGCCTGTTGAAAAAGCGCGGGGCACTGCGCCGCAAGGCCGGCGGTCGGCGTCTGCACCTGTTCTGGACGAGCGGCGACCGGGTGCAGTTGGGCATAAGCTTCCCGGGCAACCGCAGCGAGCTCAAGAACGGCATTCGCCGGCTGCGCTTTCCGTCGCGCGCGCCGAGTCGTTCGACCCTCAAGCTCGAGGAGGCCTGGCACGAGTTCATCCCGCGCGACGAGTGGGAAGTGCGCCTGGCGGCGCATATGCAGGCCGCTGACCTGGGGGCGGCGCCCGGGGGCTGGACCTGGCAACTGGTTCAGCGCGGCATGTACGTGTACGCCATCGACAACGGCCCGATGGATACGGCGTTGATGAAGACCGGGCAGGTGGATCATCTGAAAGAGGACGGTTTTGTATGGGCGCCGGAGACGCGCCTGGACTGGCTGGTATGCGACATCGTCGACAAGCCCATTCGCGTGCTGACCATGGTGGAGCGCTGGCTGATCAATCGCTGGTGCCGCGAGGCGATCTTCAACCTGAAGCTACCCATGAAAAAGCGCTGGGACGAGGTCACGCGCTGCCTGGACCGGCTGGAGGCATCGCTTGCCGAGGCCGGAGTGCGTGCCGAAGTTCGTTGCCGCCACCTCTACCACGATCGTGAAGAGGTGACCGTGCACGTTCGCCTCATGGCATGACGACGCCGCAAGACGACAGGGACTGACGAACTAGGGCACCGACTCGAAGATCTGCACAGTTTCTTCCTCGGTGAGAAGCGGTAGAATGCGCTCCATGGCGGTTGCCCGTGCCTCGCTTCGATGCCACTCTTTCCAGGCGCGCAGATCCCGCCACTGGGTGATCATCAGGCGACGATCCGAATGACCGAGCTTGACCAGCGTCTCGCCGCCGATGAACCCCCTGGCGCCGAGCGAAGCGCGCATGGCCTCACGCGCGGCCAGCTCGTACTCCTCCTCCAGGCCGGGCATGATGCGTCGTTCGATGATAACTTTAACCATGTGCCTATTTCCTTCGAGACCCGCAATGACCGATACCTTGCCCACTTTCGACGATACCTTGGATACCACGGGCCTTTATTGCCCCGAACCCATCATGCTCATGCATAACAAGGTGCGGGACATGGCAGCGGGTCAGGTACTGCAGGTGATCGCGACGGACCCCGCCACCACCCGTGACGTTCCGAAGTTCTGCCAGTTCCTGGGTCACGAACTCCTCGACAAGCAGGTCCGGGACGACGAATACCGCTATTTCATTCGCCTGGCCTGACGATTCATCAGGCGTCCTCCTGGTCTTCATCGCACGGCACTACCATCATTGCCAGCGCCTCCAGGGTTGCCGGATCCTCTTCCAAGATGCGGTTGGCGATATGCCGTTGGAAGAAGTAGACCGTCTGGTGGCGACTCCTGGCATCGTAGAGGCAGGCGTCGCCAAGAAGGATCGGCGTCATCTGCGCCTTCTCCTCATCGGCCAGTAGCGCCTCGACGCTGCCATCGCTGTAGAGCCGCCAGCCAAAGACGGGCTTCATGCACCAGGGGGAATCCGGGTGATTCATGCACAGCGCGTGGGTGCCGAGGGTATCCGGCAACTGCTGTATGAGCGTGACATCCTTGGACGCTTCATACTCGAAATACTCCGCCGCGGCGACCAGCTCGGCGTACTTGTGTTCAGGAGGGGTATCGAAGATCTCGTCGGTTTCCGGGTCGCGGTAGCCGATGAAGTGGCCGTTCTCGTGACTGTCGAGTTCGCTGCAAGCGCTCAGGCCTTCCATCCAGGGAACCAGCCCGACGACATCGCCGTCGTCGCGAAGCCCCCAGGCAAGAATCGGCAGGCCGTAGAGGGTGTCGGGATTCGCCGCCAGCTGGTAGACCATTTCAAGGCCGTCAAGCTCCGGTGCCAGGCGGATCACGCACTTGCGCGCCTGGTGACGCTGACGCACGGTGGCCAGGTCGATGACCTGGGCAGAGTGGGGTGACAGGGGTCTACCCATAGTGTCCCTCCTGGTGCTGCGTGGTCACGACGTTGATAGGCGACGCCTACCGCGTAATTCAACCAATAGCACAGGATAGGGCCTAGGTTAAGAGGGGCGAATCTTTTTTTCAGCCGGCAGCGCAGCGCGGGAAATGCGCGCGAAGCACGGTGTGTTCGAGTCGGGCGGCCTGAAAACGCTCCCATGGGGCGGCCGCTTCCTCGAGCGACAGCCAGCGGCGCTGGTAAGCCACCACGGCGCTGGGTGGCGTGACCTCATGCGCCGCGATCAGCGCATTGACCGCGCTCAGCACTCGACGACTCAGCGCCGTCAGTTCATCCAGCGCTGCGGTTTCCCAGGCGGGCAGGCACTGGTTGCTTTCGAGGTGCCGCGCAAGTAGCCGGTTGGCCTCGTTCAGGCGGGTGTAGCCGAGCTGAAGAGAGCGTAGCACTTCGGCCACGAGCGGGCGCCTTTGCAAGACCTTCAAGTGTCCCTCGAGCGTAGCGGAATCCGCCTGCCAGGAAAGGCTGTAAGTGCGCTCGACCATGGTCGTCAGATAATCGAGAGCTGCCAGCGCCGCCGCCGGGTCCGGCAGATCGCGAGGGTCGAGCGGATCGCTTGCCCGCGAGAAGTTCTTTTCCCACTCCTCGGAATCGAACAGCGCGTTCCAGCCGACCGCGGGCAGCTGTTCGGTCTTTAGCGCGGTCAACGCTTCGAGCCGCGCGCGGTCTTCCGCGCCGAGCGAGCCGACGATGTCGCCTTCAGTGCAGCGAGTCAGACGCTGCCATAGCGTGCGCTCGTAGAGCCAATGCTGGCTGGGCGGCGCGACCCGCCCCAGCTGATTGTTGCGCGCAGCGACCAGTGAGGTGATGTTGCACTCGCGCAGCGCGTAGACATTGAGCATGCTCTCGCGCACCTCGGGAATGGCGATCAGCCGCTCGCGCCGGTCGACGAAGGCGCCGATGTTCTCCGGTGCCTGACGCTCGATCGGCGCGGCGTCGAGGGCCTGGGCGAGCGTCTCGTGATAGTCGATCCAGACCTCGTCGGCGCCGTCGACGCAGCCGCCGAGCAGTCCCAGTGTCGCCAGAAAGAAGCAGCGCTTGATTGATCGGATCATCGTTGCGCCTCAGCCAATACGCTTGAGTCGCCAGCCGAGCAGCAGCGCAGCGGTGCTCAATCCGGCGATCAGCCCTATCCAGTAGCCGTGGACGCCGAGCGGGCCGGTCAGGCTGCCTAACCCCCGCGTGCCTAGCCAATGGCCGCCACCGAGGCCGACTATCCAGTAGGAGAGCACGGTGATGACCATCACGATGCGGGTATCCTTGTAGCCGCGTAGCGCACCGGCCAGATTGACCTGCAGCGAGTCCGACAGTTGAAAAAGGACCGCGAGCGCGATGATGGTGAGAGTGAGCGCCTGGATGTCCGGATTGGCGGTATACAGCGCGATGACCGTCGGGGCGGTGGTCCAGAGTACCAGGCTGTTCATGGCGGCAATGACGACGCTGATGGCAACGCCGTTCCAGGCCACGTGTCTGGCGTGCGCCAAACGTCCCTGGCCGAGCGTGTTGCCCACGCGCACGGTGAGCGCCATGCCCAAGGAGAGTGGCAGCATGAACAGCAGCGACGTATAGCTCAGCGCGATCTGGTGAGCGCCCACAGTGACCTCGCCAAGACTCGCCACGAACAGCGCGATCAGCGTGAACAACGTCACCTCGACGAAAATGGCAACGCCGATCGGCATGCCGACCACCACCAGTTCGCGAATGCCGGCACCGCTTGGGCGATGAAGGCGCTGCCACAGGGCCACGTCTTCGTAGCTGCGTCCGCGTGCGGTGTAGTAGGCCATTGCAAGCGCCATCGTCCACATCGAAATCGCCGTGGCGATACCGCATCCCAGCGCGCCCAGCGCCGGCAATTCGCCGGCAAATGCCGGTAGCGCATCGCCGAAGAGATCGATCAGACCGTCACCGCCGTAGATCAGCACGAAGTTGCTGGGAACGTTGACCGCAAGTCCGATGAGACTGATCCAGAGCGCCGGGCGCGTATGATTCATGCCATCGGAAAACGCGCGCAGGGCCTGAAACAGCGCAATGCCCGGCATGCCGAAGGCGACCGCGGCCAGATAGGCGCGTGACTCCCGGGCGGTGTCGGGCGGCACGTTCATCAGCTCGAAGATCGGTGCGACCACGGTATGCAGCAGCACCGCCGCGGCCAGCCCCAGCGCCAGCGCCACCCATAGCGCCTGATGCACTGCGCGCGCAATATCCCCGTTGCGCTGCCCGCCGAGCAGGTGCGCCACGATCGGCGTCAGACCCATCAGGGTGCCGGTCATGAACAGCATCAGCGGCGCCCACAGGCTATTGCCCACGGAAACCGCGGCAAGGGTCGTAGCGCCAAAGCGGCCAGCCATCATGGTATCCACGACGCCGATTGCCGCCTGCGCGAGCTGCGCGCCGCAGATCGGCAGCGCCAGCGTCAGCAGCATTCGCGTTTCAGGCCAGTAGGTGGTTTTGATACGATGAGAAACGGCGCCCACGGGAAGGCTCCTGTAAAGAAAGCGGGACCAAGAAAGGGCGCTAGCGTAGCAAATTCCGGCCATCTTGGCTCATGAAACCGGCGCTTTGCACCATCATGGTGCTCTCGCGCCATGCTCTTCCATCTATTTCGATCGAAGCGAACTCACGTGACACTATCCTCCGAGCGCTGGACGCTTGCCGACATCGCCGCGCTGTTCGACGGCCTGTTCGCCGACACCTATCAAACGCGGCTGATCAAGGGCGACGACGAGCCCCTGTACATGCCCGCCGACGACGCCACGCCTTACCATCGGGTGATCTTCGCTCGTGGCTACTTCGCCAGCGCCCTGCACGAGATCAGCCACTGGTGCATCGCCGGTGCCGAGCGCCGCCAACGCGAGGACTATGGCTACTGGTACCTGCCGGATGGCCGCGACGCCAACCAGCAGGCGGCCTTCGAGCAGGCCGAGATCGCGCCCCAGGCTCTCGAACATCTCTTTACCCGCGCCTGCGAGCGCTCCTTTCACGTCAGCGTCGACAACCTCGGCGGCGCGGTGGAGGTCGACCGCGCCGCCTTCGAAGCCAAGGTGCTCGCGCGTAGCGAACGTTTCGAGCGCGAGGGCCTGCCCCTGCGCGCCCGGGCGTTTTACCACACGCTTGAGCGTTTCTACCAGTGCAGCGAGTCTCTGGAGCGCGCCGTGACCGCCGGGCGCGCGATGCTCAATCAGGCGTCTTCGGTCAGGCGCTGATGCATCATCAGCATCACCTCGATCTCGTGTTCGGCGCGCATCGGCTCCAGGCCCCGGTCGCTGAAGATTTCGTTGCGCAGCCGATGCCACTCGCCGCTCGAGAGCGAAGCGTAGAGCACCTGGGCCGGCGCCAGTTCGACGAAGGGGTCGAGCCCGTAGGTATCGAAGAGCCGGGCGAGCGCCGCCTCGTCCTCGCCGTTGTCGCTGGTATAGAGGGTGGCCGAGAAGTGGTCGTTCTCGAGCTCGCGGATCACATCCAGAGGGCTCACACCCAGGCTTTCGAGCTCCTCGATGCTGTAGGCTCCCAAGACATTGGTGTCCTCGTCGATCCAGCTGTCGTCGGGCTGGATCAGGGTGTGCTTGATGCGACCGTCCGGCAGCGACCAGGCAATCGCCAGCGGCAGGCCATCCTCGTCACCGGTCTCGATGGCGATGAATCCAGGGTAATCGGCCACGTCAGGTCTCCTTCACGGCGGTGTCGATATTGAAAAAGCGCAGGGCGGTGCGAGTGGTCTCGCGCGCCAGCGTCTCTTCGCTCACCTCTCCCCAGCGGGCGATCTCGGTGGCGATCCAGGGCAGCAGCGCCGGTTCGTGGCGCCGCCCCTTGAGCTTTGCCGGCAGGTTGCGTGGCAGAAGATAGGGGCAGTCGGTCTCGATCATCATCCGATTGAGCGGAATCTCCTTTACCAGCGGGCGCAGGTGATGGCCGCGGCGCTCGTCGCAGATCCAGCCGGTCAGGCCGATGTGCAAATCGAGATCGAGATAGCCGTAGAGCGTGCTGGCCTCCCCGGTGAAGCAGTGGATCACCGCCGGCGGAATGTCGTCGCGCCACGCCTTGAGGATCTCCTGCATGCGCGTGCCGGCGTCGCGCTCGTGCAGGAACAGCGGCAGGCCGCTTTCGGCGGCAAGCGCCAGCTGCGCTTCGAACGCCTTCTCCTGCTCGGCAGGGGTCGAGAAGTTACGGTTGAAATCGAGCCCGCACTCGCCGACCGCCACCACGCCTGGCCGGCGATAGAGCTCGGTCAGGCGCCGCTGGACGTCCGTACTCCAGCCGCTGGCGTCGTGAGGGTGCACGCCGGCGGTAGCGTAGAGGCCGGGATAGCGCGCCGCGAGCTCGATGGCCTGCTCGGCGTGGGCAACGTCGGTGCCGGTCACGATCATCGTCGTCACATTGGCCGCGTGGGCGCGCGTGAGCACCGCGTCCAGGTCGCGCGCAAAGCTCTCGTGAGTCAGGTTGGCGCCGATGTCCACCAGCGCCTCGCGCGGGCGAAACCGCAGTGCCTCGGGAAGAAAGAGTGCGTCGTCGTGGGTCGTCAAGCCGGGCTCCTGCTGGGTCGTCTGTGGCGGGTATTGTAACGGCAGCCGGGTGCGAGCGGCTAATACCAAAGAAGAGGGGCGGGTGGATTGCGCGTGAAGGCGCGGCGGTGAACACTGGGAAGGATCAAACAATCGTTTAACGAATGTATGAAGAGCGAGCCGCCCCATGTCTACCGTCACACCCAAGATCCTGCCCGCCACCGCTTCGGCGGCCAACCCGCCCTTGATGATCGGCGACCTGCTGAGTGCCGGCGTACGCACTGCCGGGGACAACCCGATCGTCTATCGCGACCATTCTCGTCACGATTACCGGCGCTTCGAGGAGCGTGTCCACCAGCTGGCGCACCTGCTGACTGCCCAGGGCGTCCAGGCCGGCGACGTGGTGGCGGTACTCGACTGGGATAGCCACCGCTACCTGGAGTGCTTCTTTGCCGTTCCCATGCTCGGCGCGGTACTGCATACCGTGAATATCCGCCTGGCGCCGGAGCAAATCCTCTACACCATGGAGCACGCCGAAGACGCCTTCGTACTGGTCCACGAGGATTTCGTCGGCCTGCTCGAGCCGCTCGCCGCAAGGCTACCCCGGGTGCGCGGCTACGTGCTCTGCCAGGAAGCGCCGCGCGAGGTCGAGACCACGCTTTCGATGGTTGGCGAGTACGAGGCGCTGCTCGCCGAGCAGCCAAAGCGCTTCGAATTTCCCACGTTCGAGGAGAACGCCGTTGCCACGCTTTTCTACACCACTGGCACCACCGGCAATCCCAAGGGCGTCTTTTTTACCCACCGCCAGCTCGTGCTGCATACGCTGAGCGAGGCGAACCTTTTCCAGGCGAAGGGTGTGGAGCTTTTGAGCCGCGACAAGGTGTACATGCCGATCACGCCGATGTTTCACGTTCACGCTTGGGGCGTGCCCTACACCGCGACCCTTCTGGGCGCCACCCAGGTGTACCCCGGGCGTTATGACGCCGAGATGCTGGTCAAGCTGCTCGTCGAGGAGAAGGTCGATTTCTCCCACTGCGTACCGACGCTGCTCAACATGGTGCTGAGTACCGACGCCGTTTCTTCGAAGCGGGTGGATCTTACCGGCTGGAAGGTGCTGTTGGGCGGCAGCGCTCTGACCCAGAGCCTGGCTCGGCGCGCCTGGACGTTCGGCATCGACACCCGCAGCGCCTACGGCATGTCCGAGACGTGTCCGGTGATCACCATCGACATTCTGCCGCGCCACGTGGAAGAGGCCGACGTCGAGACCCAGCTTCCCTGGCGCTGCAAGGCTGGCCTGCCCACGCCCTTCGTCGATCTGCAGGTGGTCGATACCAACGGCCAGCCGCTTGCTCACGATGGAAAAAGCGTGGGCGAGGTTCGTGTTCGCGCTCCCTGGCTCACTCAGGCCTACTACAAGGAGGCCGAGCGCAGCGAAGAGCTCTGGCGCGAGGGCTGGCTCTACACCGGCGATGTGGGCTCGCTGGACGAGGCCGGGTTCTTGACCATTAGCGACCGGATCAAGGATGTCATCAAGACCGGCGGCGAGTGGCTCTCCTCGCTCGAGCTCGAAAGCTTCTTGAGCCAGCACCCGGCGGTCGCCGAAGTCGCAGTGGTGGGCGTGGCGGATGAGAAGTGGGGCGAGCGCCCGGTGGCCTGGGTCGTGCCCGGGAATTTGAACGAACCACCCGCCGCCGAAGAGCTCGCCGCCTTCATGCAGCGTTTCGTCGACGAGGGTCGACTCAACCGCTGGGGCGTGCCGCGCGATATTCGCATCGTGGACGCCATCCCGAAAACCAGCGTTGGCAAGCTGGATAAAAAGCGTATCCGCCGCGAACTCTGAGCCGCAGGCCCCGGGCAATTCCGGTTCACCGTTACCCCGGGCCATACGTTACACTGGGCGCATGACGACGATGGAGGATACTGCGTGACCCTGCTACGACTAGAACAGCTGCAACTGGCCTACGGGACACACGTTCTGCTGGATCGCGCCGAACTTACGGTGGAAAAGGGCGAGCGGCTGGCGCTGGTGGGGCGCAACGGCACCGGCAAGTCGACGCTTCTGAAGCTGGTGGCCGGCGAGATCCAGGCCGACGACGGCACCGTGTGGCGCGCGCCGGGCCTCAAGATCGGCGTGCTGGCCCAGGAGCTGCCCGAATCCTCCGGCATGACCATCTTCGACGTGGTGGCCATGGGCCTGCCGGAAGCCGGCGAGCTTCTGTCCGAATACCAGCACCTGATCAACGACCCCGACCCGGACATGAACCGGATGGCGGTGCTCCAGACACGCATCGAGGCGATCGACGGCTGGTCGTTCCACCAGCGCATCGACGTGGTGCTGACGCGTCTGGGGCTGCCTCCGGAGGCAGAAATGAATGCGCTTTCCGGCGGCTGGCGCCGACGTGTGGCGCTGGCCCGCGCCCTGGTCTCGGAGCCCGACCTGCTGCTGCTCGACGAGCCCACCAACCATCTGGATCTCGACACTATCGGCTGGCTCGAGGAGCAGCTTCTGGCCTTCAACGGCGCGGTGCTGCTGATTACCCACGACCGCGCGTTCCTGTCCAAGCTCGCGACCAGTATTCTCGAGCTCGACCGCGGCAAGCTCGGCCGCTACCCGGGCAAGTACGAGGAGTACCAGGCGCGCAAGCAGCACGAACTCGAGGTGGAGGCGCGTGAGAACGCCGAGTTCGACAAGAAGCTAGCCCAGGAAGAGGCGTGGATTCGCCAGGGCATCAAGGCGCGGCGTACCCGCAACGAAGGGCGCGTGCGCGCGCTCGAAGCGATGCGCGCCGAGCGCGGTCAGCGCCGCGAACGCCAGGGCAGTGCGAACCTGTCGGTGGATAGCGGCGAGCGTACCGGCAAGCGGGTGGTCGAGCTCAAGGGCGTCACCCAGCGCTTCGGCGCCGACAAGATCCTCGACGATCTCAATATCGAGATCGTGCGCGGCGACCGCATCGGTTTCCTGGGCAGAAACGGCGCCGGCAAGACCACGCTTCTAAAGATTCTGCTCGGCGAGCTCGAACCCACCGAGGGCAGCGTGCAGCTCGGCACCAACTTGAAGGTGGCCTACTTCGACCAGCTGCGCGCCGGGCTCGAGCTCGAGAAGACCGTCTACGACAACGTCGCCCAAGGCAGCGACCGGGTGAGCGTCGGCGGCCGCGACCGCCATGTGATGAGCTACCTGCAGGACTTCCTGTTCACGCCGGATCGGGTACGCCAGCCGGTCAAGGCGCTCTCCGGTGGCGAATCCAACCGGCTACTGTTGGCCAAGCTCTTCACCCAGCCCGCCAACGTGCTGGTGCTCGATGAGCCGACCAACGATCTCGACATGGAAACCCTGGAGCTTCTGGAAGAGCTGCTGCTCGATTTCGATGGCACGCTCTTGCTGGTGTCCCACGACCGGACCTTCATGGATAACGTGGTGACCAGCATGTTCGCCTTCGAAGGCGATGGCGTGGTGCGCGAGTACGTGGGCGGCTACACCGACTGGATCCGCCAGGGCGGAAAGCTTCCCCCGGCCCCCTGGGAAGGCGCGGCGCGTCAGAACCGCGAGCCCGTCAAGACCGAGGAAAAACCGGCCGTCAAGCCGAAGGAGGAGCCGAAAAAGTCGGCCAAGCTCTCCTACAAGCTGCAGCGTGAGCTCGACGGCCTGCCCGGCGAAATAGAGCGGCTGGAAACGGAGGTGGCCGCGCTCGAGGCGGTGATCGGCGAGCCGAGCTTCTACCAGAAGCCCGCTACCGAGGTGACCGCCAAGCTCGGCGAGCTTGAACGCGTTCAAACGCGGCTGGAAGAGACAATGGAGCGCTGGATGGAGCTCGAGGCAATGGCCGGCGAGTAGGACATTGGCAAGAGAAAGGCGCCCGCACGGGCGCCTTCTTGGTCATTCGTCCGTCTGTTCGCCTTTACGGCCGACGCGCACCGCGAGCACATCGCAAGGCGCACCGTGAAGCACGCCGGTGGACGTGGAGCCCAGGAGCAGAGCGAAGCCGTGACGGCCGTGAGAGCCCACCACGATCAGGTCCACCCCGTGATCGTTGGCGAAGCGGTGGATCTCGGTATCCGGCATGCCCACCACCACGTGCTGGTCCTGCGGCTCGACATGGGGCGTGGCGATCTCGGCCAGGCGCTTCTTGGCGTGATCGTCGAGCTGGTCCTGGATGCTGGTCAGGTCCATCGGAATATCGCCACCGTAGGCAAAGCCCAGCGGCTCCAGGGTATGCATGATCGAGATCTTGGCGTTGGCATTGCGCTCGGACACGGCGATCGCCCGCTCGAGCACGCGATGCGAGTCCTTGGTCAGATCCACCGCGACCAGAATATGGTGATAGCTCATGGTCCGTCTCCTGTGTCTTTTGCCGGCGATGTCTTTATCTTTTGCCAGCGTGTATTTACCAGCAAAGAACATCTTTGTAGGTAATCTTTACTTTAAGCGCAACGCCTGCGCTTAACAACGATCCATGTCATGGTTTTTGCAAAGCGGTGGCGGGTCCTTTAGCGGAGAATCTTCATGCAGTGGCTGATCGTTTTCGGGGTCGTGATGTTCGTGATCGCGCCAGTGATGTGGCTCAAGCCCAGCCCGCGCCAGAAGCGTCAAGTGGGGCTCAAAGCGTGCGCAAGAAAACAGGGCGTCATCGTTCAGATGGAGAAGCCGCCGCTGCACCACTTCAAGGGCATGATGCCCGCCTATCGCTGGAACTATGCGCAAGACGCGCCGGGGCCGGACTTCGTGCTGCTGCGCGAGAGCGAGGCGAGCGATGCGCTGGCAAGCTTTCACGCCGGCTGGCGCTGGCGCATCGCTCCGCTGCGACCGCTTCCAGATGACGCCGAGACGGCGCTGAAAGCGCTGCTCGAACGCCTGCCCCGGGATGCGCTGGTGATCGAGTCGAGCGCTCGGGCGCTGACGCTCTGGTGGTGGGAATCCCAGGGGGCCGAGCGCTTCGAGCACTACGCTCAATCCTTCGCCGCGCTGCGCCAGATGCTGGGCGGTCACGCCGATCACCTGGCGCCGCCGCAGCGTTAGGCGCCAGGATTTTCCTGGTCACGCGCCTGGATGGCCAAGCCGTTGGATTCGATCAGCGCGAGCCACTCGTTGAGCTTCTCGAGCTCGTCGTCGTTCAGGCCGTCGAAGATCTCCCGGCGTGCCTGCTGGGCGACGTGCTCGATCTTCTCGAGCAGCGGCGTCGCCTCGGGGGTGAGGTAGATGCGCTTGCTGCGCCGGTCGTTGTCGCAGGCACGACGCTCGATCAGTCCCTGCGCCTCGAGTTGGCCGAGGGTGCGCACCAGCGACGGCGCCTCGACGCCGATCGCCTTGGCCAGATCGCACTGCGGATGCCCTTCGCCCAGCCGCCCCAGATGATAAAGCGTGACCCAGCGCGTTTGCGTCAGCCCCAGCGGCGCCAGCCGTCGATCCAGAATCGAGCGCCACAGGTGCGGTAGACGCGCAATTCGAAATCCAATCGATGAACCCATAATATCGCTGCTCGTAAGTGTGATACCCGAATTGTCATAACCTGTCGCGCTGAATGCAAGCGCTCGGCCCAACCCTAGGGAGTGTCGCTTTCAGCGCCGGGTTCGCGTCCGGGAATGAAGCGTCCGAGATTCAGGCGGCTCAACCCGCTCGCCCGGATACGCCCGTCGGCCAGCGTCGCCTCGTCTTCCTCGTCGGCCACCGTGAAGCGAATCAACCCCAGGCGCTGGCCGCCAGCGGTCATGATGTCGACGCGCCAGTTGCCACGCGGGTCCTCGGGAAAGTTGAGCTTGTGACTCCATGCCCGGTAGCCCTGTTCCCGACCGCCGCTGATATCGAGCGTTACCGTGTCCATCTCCTGGCCGTTGTGATGCCATGCGTGGTAGATGGTTTCACTCAAGCCTCGCGGGGCGCGGATGGCGGTATAGACGTAGACCCCGTTCGCCTCGAGTGTTGCTGGCGTCAAGGCCATTTCGCCTTGCGGCGTACGCTGCGTCGTGTCGAACCCTGGCGACAGGGCGCTTCCGGTCATCCAGAGGGTGGCCGGCGGTACCCAGACGCGCCCGACCCAGCCAGCGAAGGCAACGCCGAGCAGCAGCGCCAGAAACAGGCACCAGCGCGAAAGCGAGCGCTTCTTGACCAGGTTCCAGAAGCTCGGCAGCGCGATCAGCACCGTCAAACCGAGCGCAAGCAGCAGGGTATGGCCGGTATCGAGATGCACCATGATCGGCAGGATGACCAGCAGCACCAGAAACACGCACTGGGCGTGAAACAGGAAGTAAAGGCTGCGCGATCGCCCGGCCAGCTTGTAGTAGAGCGGGTCGATGATCGAAAAGACCGCCATGAACACCACCAGCGCCGCGAACACCAACTGGCCGCTGTTCCACACCGTGGTGATGAGGATGAACGGCAGGGTGAAGAACAGCGTTTCCTGGTGGATCATCTGGGCGATGAAGGTGGTCACCGCACGCGGCAAGCCTTCCTGCCCGCGCCTTCGCAGCAGACGTGACAGCAGCCCTTCGCACAGCATCAAGGCCCAGGCCAGCAGCAGCCCGAGTGCGAGCGCCGCTCCCAGCCACTGCTGACGGTCGACCAGAAAGAAGCTTCCCAGGCCTGCCGCGAAGGCCACGGGCGGCCAGAGAAAGGTCCAGGGTTTGACGAACGCGACGATGCGCTCGGCCCGGGTGCGCAGCGCGGCAGCCCGGGCGGGAGTCAGGAAAGCGCCCATGACGGTGAACTCAGCGGGTAAACCTCCATGATCGTCGGCTTTGCAACGAAAGTCGATAGACGGCCCTCGCGCCTTGCGCCGTAAGGGCCCATGCTGTGAACATCGGCGGTGAAGGTCTTGGAAGTGCTCGACAAGCGCGGAGCAGGCTTGACGATGCCGAATGACTCGACCAAGCTAAGGCGATCAAACGACCGTATGAAATGCGCGGCAGGCACCTCGCGAGGTGCGCCCGAACCTGTGGAGATAGCGCGGATGATCTATCAAGGCAATGCCATCACGGTGGAGCGTCGTGACACCCAAGGTGGCAACAGCATCGCAACGCTCACCTTCGACTTGAAGGACGAGTCCATCAACAAGCTCTCCAGCGCCGTGATTCAGGAGCTGGGTGAGGCGGTCAGCGCGATCGAAAGTGAGCGCGACTTGAAGGGTCTTCTGATTCGAAGCGGCAAGGACGTCTTCATCGTCGGCGCCGACATCACCGAGTTCCACTCCCTGTTCGACAAGGGCGAAGCGTATCTCGAGCAGATGAACCTCAAGGTGCATGAGATCTTCAACGCCATCGAAGACCTGCCGTTCCCCACCGTGGCCGCGATCAACGGGCTGGCGCTCGGCGGCGGCTGCGAAGTGCTTCTGACCTGTGATTTCCGCGTGATGAGCGAGAAGGGCAAGATGGGCCTGCCGGAGACCAAGCTGGGGATTCTTCCAGGCTGGGGCGGTTGCGTGCGCCTGCCGCGGCTGATCGGCGCGGACAACGCCATCGAGTGGATCGCCGGCGGCACAGAGAATCGCCCGGACGCGGCACTGAAGATGGGCGCGGTGGACGCCGTGGTCGTCCACGACCAGCTCGAGGCCGCCGCCCTCGATATGCTCGACCGTGCCAACGCCGACGAGCTCGACTACCAGCGTCGCCGCGACGAGAAGAAGGGCCCTTTGAAGCTCAACGCCATCGAGCAGATGATGGCCTTCGAGACCGCCAAGGGGTATGTGGCCGGCAAGGCGGGCCCGCACTATCCCGCCCCCATCGAAGCGATCAAGGTGATCCAGAAGGGCGCCGGCGAAGAGCGCGGTCGCGCCCAGGCGATCGAAGCCAAGGCGTTCGCCAAGCTCGCCATGAGCCCGGTGGCGTTCAACCTGGTCGGCCTGTTCATGAACGACCAGGTCGTCAAGAAAAAGGCCGGCAAGTACGAGAAGCTTGCCCGCCCGGTCGAGCAGACCGCCGTGCTGGGCGCCGGCATCATGGGTGGCGGTATCGCCTACCAGAGCGCCTCCAAGGGCACGCCGATCTTGATGAAGGACATCAAGAGTGATGCCATCGAGCTTGGCCTGAAAGAGGCGCGCAAGCTCTTCGGTAAGCAGGTCGAGCGCAAGAAGTTCACGGTCGAGGAGATGGCCCAGAAGCTCACCAACATTCGCCCGACACTCTCCTATGGCGACTTCGAGAACGTCGATCTGGTGGTCGAGGCGGTGGTCGAAAACCCGAAGGTGAAAGCGGGCGTGCTCGCCGAGGTCGAGAAGAGCGTCGGTGAGAACACCATTCTCACCTCCAACACCTCGACGATCTCGATCAACCGGCTGGCCCAGAGCCTTGAGCGCCCGCAGAACTTCTGCGGCATGCACTTCTTCAATCCTGTGCACCGCATGCCGCTGGTAGAGGTCATTCGCGGCGAGAAGACCTCGGACGAAGCCGTGGCCGCGACCGTCGCCTACGCCCGCGCCATGGGCAAGACGCCGATCGTGGTCAACGACTGCCCCGGCTTTCTGGTCAACCGCGTGCTGTTTCCCTACTTCGGCGGCTTCAGTTTCCTGGTCGAGCAGGGCGCCGACTTCCAGCGCGTCGACAAGGTGATGGAGAAGTTCGGCTGGCCGATGGGCCCGGCGTATCTGTTGGATGTGGTCGGCATGGATACCGCGGTACACGCCAACGAGGTGATGGCAGAAGGCTTCCCGGAGCGCATGGCGCGCGAGGGCAAGACCGCGATCCAAGTGATGTATGAAAACGACCGCCTGGGCCAGAAGAACGCCAAGGGTTTCTACGCCTACGAGGAGGACAAGAAGGGCAAGCCGAAGAAGGTGACCGACGATCAGGCCTACGCGCTGATCAAGCAGGTCGCCGGTGAGCGCAAGGAGTTTTCCGATGAGGAGATCATCGCGCGGATGATGACGCCGCTGTGTCTGGAGACCGTGCGCTGCCTGGAGGACGGTATCGTCGATACCCCCGCCGAGGCGGACATGGCGCTGATCTACGGCATCGGCTTTCCTCCCTTCCGCGGCGGGGCGCTGCGCTACATCGATGCCATGGGGCTCGACACCTTCGTCGCCCAGGCCGAGAAGCTTGGCGAGGAGCTCGGCCCGCTCTACGCGCCCACCGAGAAGCTCAAGCAGATGGCGCAAAACGGCGAACGCTTCTACCAGGCTAAGGCCTGAGTCACCGCGTACAGGAGAGAGATGAGATGAGTTTGAATCCGAGAGATATCGTGGTGGTCGACGGCGTTCGTACCGCCATGGCCAAGGCCAAGAACGGCGCCTTTCGCAACGTGCGCGCCGAAAATCTGTCCGCTGCGGTGATGCAGGCGCTGTTTGATCGCAACCCGAACATGGACCCGTCGGAGGTCGACGATGTGATCTGGGGCTGCGTCAATCAGACTCTGGAGCAGTCGATGAACATCGCCCGCAACGCGGCGATCATGACCGGCATTCCGCGCACCGTGCCGGCGCAAACGGTCAACCGGCTATGTGGCTCCTCGATGACTGCGCTGCACATCGCTGCTGCCAACATCAAGGCGGGCATGGGCGACATGTACGTCATCGGCGGCGTCGAGCACATGGAGCACGTACCCATGGCCCACGGTGTCGACGTCAACCCGGCGGCAAGCAAGTACGCCGCCAAGGCCGCCATGATGATGGGCCTGACTGCCGAGCTTCTGGGCAAGATGCACGGCGTTACCCGTGAGGAGCAGGACAAGTTCGGCGTGCGCTCCCATCAACGCGCCCAGGCCGCCAACGAGAAGGGCTACTTCGATAACGAGATCATCGGCGTCGAAGGCCACGACAGTCAGGGCTTCCGGGTCAACGTCAAGCACGACGAAGTGGTGCGAGCGGACGCGAGCCTCGAGTCCATGGCGGATCTCAAGCCGGTGTTCGACCCGCGCAACGGTACCGTCACCGCCGGCACCTCTTCGGCGCTCTCCGTGGGCGCCTCGGCGATGGCGATCATGAGTTTTGAGCGCGCCCAGGCCTTGGGCCTCGAGCCGATCGCCCGGGTGCTCTCGACAGGCGTTGCCGGCTGTGATGCCTCGATCATGGGCTATGGCCCGGTGCCGGCCTCGAAAAAAGCGCTCAAGGCTGCGGGCCTGACCGCCAAGGAAATCGAGACCGTCGAGCTCAACGAGGCCTTCGCCGCCCAGGGCATCCCGGTATTGAAGGATTTAGGCTTTCTCGACGATCTCGACCAGAAGGTCAACCTCCACGGCGGCGCCATTGCGCTGGGCCATCCGCTTGGCTGCTCCGGCTCACGTATCTGCACCACGCTCTTGAACGTGATGCGCCAGCAGGACACGACGCTGGGCCTTGCCACCATGTGTATCGGCATGGGGCAGGGCGTGGCCACGGTGTTCGAGCGCTTGAGGTAGTCCGACGCGTTCGAAAGACGGCACCTTCGGGTGCCGTTTTTGATGGGGGCGAGTCAATGCCGCTGCCGAGCCAGCGGTCGCTTTTAAGCCAGGCTTGCGTGATGCGAAAACGCTATATCACACGCTCCTTCGACATTGCGTGTGGCGGTGGACGTGCCACACTGAAGAGCAGTCGCCACCGGGAGCCTATATGCCTGCCGACCGCAAGATCCGTGTCTACTACGATGGCCAGTGCCCGCTGTGTCGCCGCGAGCGGCGCCGCTTCGAGCGCCTTTCTGGCAAGCACGGCGCGGACATCGCCTGGTGCGATGTCACCGAG
Organism: Vreelandella malpeensis; assembly: GCF_020622355.1. Lineage (GTDB taxonomy): Bacteria > Pseudomonadota > Gammaproteobacteria > Pseudomonadales > Halomonadaceae > Vreelandella > Vreelandella malpeensis. Next base: position 18,350 of record NZ_WHVL01000006.1, read on the forward strand.
CACCAGCGCGTGCTCGGCGAGCACGGCATCGATTGCGAGACCGCGCTGCGCTCGCTGCATGTCGAGCTGAAGGACGGGCGCATCATCGAAGGCATCGATGCCTATCGTCTGCTCTTGAAGCGTATTCCCTGGCTCGCGCCGGGCGCGTATATTATCGGCTTGCCCGGCCTCAAGCAGGCGCTTCGCCGCTACTACGATCACTGGGTGGACAAGCGCCTGAAGCGCCAGGGCCGACTGTCGTGATGGACCCTGGCGCCGCGCGGAGGGTAGGTCGTTGCCTTGGCCGCTTACGGGAACGAGGGTCTGAAAAAAATAGCAGGGAGTCATGATGAACAAGGGAAATCGTTCCAGCACCTTGGGTGCCGTCGCGCTGGTGCTGTTGATCACCGGCTGCGCGGGGCGCCCTTCGCCGCCGCCCCCGGCGGGCGAGACGGCCCCGGCGCCCCAGGCCGCGCCGACCCCGGCGGCGGTACCCGCCTACGGCAAGACGGATATCTACTGGGTGCCGCCGCTGATCACCAGTCCCGAGGAGCAGGCGGCCTACTACGTCAGCCGCCTTTCCGATCGTCGCTTCATCGCACCAGGGCCGAGCGGGCCGCGCTACGTGGCCGCCGAGGAGCTTGGGCGCATCGGGTTGCCCGCCGTCGCGCTGTTGCTGTCGCGCCTGGATAGCCGCGACGAGTACGAGGTGATGCTGGCGCTCTACGCGCTCGAGCTCGCCACCCGCGACCCGCAGCTGCTGGCGCGAACCCGAAGCGACAGCATCGAGCTCACCGAGCCTCTGAACCCCGAGGCCAATGCCCGGAACGTGGCGGCGGTGAGGGAATGGCAGGTGCGCCACCCCGGGGCGCTCGAGCTATGATCTTTCGAGGCGGCGGTTCGCGTCGTCGCCATCTTTACGTGCCATTCAGAAGGAGCCGACGATGGCGTTTGCACTCTCCAAACTCAAGGTAACGAGTTCCGCCTTTGCCGACCACCAGTCGATCCCCGACCAGTACACCGGCGTTGGTGACGACGTTTCCCCGCCGCTTGCCTGGCAGGGCGCGCCCGACGGTACCCAGGGGTACGCGGTGATCTGCCACGACCCGGATGCGCCGCTGGTCAAGAACGGCGGTTACGGCTTCATTCACTGGCTGGTCTATAACCTTCCCGGTGATGTGGTCGAGCTTACCGAGAAAAGCACCGCAGGCACCCACGGGCTCAACGATTTTGACAGGCCTGGCTACGCCGGCCCCATGCCGCCGGAAAGCCACGGCAAGCACCTTTACTATTTCTGGGTGCTGGCGCTGGATCAAAAGACATCGCTGCCGGAAGGGTTGACCATGCAGGAGTTGCTGAAAGAGATTGAGCCGCACCTGCTCGGCATGAACCGTCTGGTGGGTACTTACCAGCGCTGAGGGCGACCGGGCGATACTGGTGAAAATCCCTCGATCCGTGTAGGCTCCCTCGCTTTGCTTGCCTGCGATGGAGCCTATCATGAGCGATCTGCCTAACTGCCCCGCCTGCCAATCGAGCTATACCTACGATGACGGCATTCAACTGGTATGCCCGGAGTGTGGCAACGAGTGGTCGAAAGAGGCGGGCGGCGAAAGCAGTGACGAGCCGGGGATTCGCGACGCCAACGGCAACGTGCTGGTGGATGGCGATAGCGTTACCGTCATCAAGGATCTCAAGGTCAAGGGCAGCTCATCGGTGATCAAGGTGGGTACCAAGGTGAAGCACATTCGCCTGGAGGAGGGCGATCACGATATTGACTGCAAAGTCGAGGGGATCGGCCCCATGAAGCTCAAGTCCCAGTTCGTCAAGAAAGCGTAGTTTTAAAGCATAGTTTTTAAGAATAGTTTTAAAGAATAGTTTCAAGCCCCGCCCGCGCGGGGCTTTTGCATAGCGGGCTGGTAGGTAACCGTACAGCCACTGTACAAATCGATTGTATTTACAAATGAGAATGATTGGCTTTTTTGATGGTAACGGCGGCGAACGGTCGATAAAAACGCGCTTTCCTGCCAGTAGGCGGTCACGAGGCTTCACATCGTTTTCATACAGGACTAAAATGGTCCTCAATCGAAAGCGACACTCATCGGGAGCCTTCATGCTCAAGCTTTCTCGACTGACGGACTACGCGGCGGTGGTGATGGCGCAGATCGCGCGCCATCCGCAGGCGCCTCATGCGGCGGCGGACCTGGCCCAAGCCGTGTCGCTGCCGCATCCGACGGTCAGCAAGACGCTCAAGATGCTGGTCAAGGCGGGGCTTCTGACCTCCCAGCGGGGCTCTCAGGGCGGCTACCAGCTTGCCCGGCCCGCGTCACGCATCACTGCGGCGGACATCATCGCCGCCATCGAAGGGCCGGTAGCCATGACCGAGTGCAGCCACGCTGAGGGCGAGTGCGAGCTTTCGGCGACCTGCAGGGTGTCGGACAACTGGCAGCGGGTGTCGGTGGCACTGCGCACGCTGCTCGAGAGCGTCACGCTCTCGCATCTGGCGGACAGCGCGCCGATCAAGCTACCGATCGCGCTTCCCATTCAAACGATCAGCCTGTCGGCGGCGTCTGCTTAGGACACGCAAGGGCACAAACTCTATGGACGGCGAGCAACCTCGCCACCCAACTGCCTGGAGGGTACAACCATGGCAAGCGAAGAAATGGAACAGTTGGTCCGTCGCGAATATAAAGACGGCTTCGTGACCGACATCGAAAGCGATACGCTGCCACCTGGCCTGGATGAAAACACCATCGCCTTCATCTCCAACAAGAAAGGCGAGCCTGAGTGGATGCTCGAGTGGCGCCTCGACGCCTACCGCCAGTGGCTGAAGATGAAGGAGCCCTCCTGGGCGCATCTGGACTACCCGCCGATCGACTACCAGGCGATCTCGTACTTCAGCGCCCCGAAGCGCCCGGAAGATCGTCCTCAGAGCCTCGACGAGGTCGACCCGAAGCTTCTGGAAACCTACGAGAAGCTCGGCATTCCGCTGCATGAACGCGCGGCACTGGCCGGAGTGGCGGTCGATGCGGTGTTCGACTCGGTGTCGGTCGCCACCACCTTCAAGAAGCAGCTCGCCGAGGCCGGCGTGATCTTCTGCTCGATTTCGGAAGCGATCCGCGACTACCCGGAACTGGTCAAGCAGTACCTGGGCACCGTGGTGCCCAAGACGGACAACTACTTCGCCGCGCTCAACTCGGCGGTGTTCACCGACGGCTCCTTCGTGTTCGTGCCGGAAGGCGTGACCTGCCCGATGGAGCTCTCCACCTATTTCCGCATCAACGCCGCCAACACCGGCCAGTTCGAGCGCACGCTGATCGTCTGCGAAAGCCGCGCGACGGTGTCGTATCTCGAAGGTTGCACCGCGCCGATGCGTGACGAGAACCAGCTTCACGCTGCGGTGGTCGAGCTGGTGGCGCTCGATGACGCCTACATCAAGTACTCCACGGTGCAGAACTGGTACCCGGGCGACGAGAACGGTGTCGGCGGTATCTACAACTTCGTCACCAAGCGTGGTGAGTGCCGCGGTGATCGCGCGCGCATCAGTTGGACCCAGGTCGAAACCGGCTCGGCGATCACCTGGAAGTACCCCTCCTGCGTACTGCGCGGCAAGGACAGTATTGGCGAGTTCTACTCCGTGGCGGTGACCAACGGTCGCCAGCAGGCGGATACCGGCACTAAGATGATCCATATCGGCGAGGGCACACGCTCCTACATCGTCGCCAAAGGCATTTCTGCCGGCAAGAGCGATCAGTCCTACCGGGGCCTGGTCAAGATCAATCCTCGGGCCAAGGGGGCGCGCAACTTCACCCAGTGCGATTCGCTGCTCATCGGCGATACCTGCGGAGCCCACACCTTCCCGTACCAGGAGATTGGCAACTCCACCGCCAAGATCGAGCACGAGGCGACTACCTCCAAGATCGGCGAGGACCAGCTCTTCTACTGCCAGAGCCGGGGCATTTCCGAGGAGGATGCGGTGAGCATGATCGTCAACGGCTTCTGCAAGGACGTCTTCCAGGAGCTCCCCATGGAGTTCGCCGTCGAAGCCGAAGCGCTTTTGAACGTGACCTTGGAAGGCGCGGTGGGCTAAGCGCCCGCGCCACCACTTATTCGATGAGCGTCGCACCTGCGACCCGATAGATTTTGAAGGGCTAAGACTATGTTGGAAGTAAACGATTTGCACGTTACCGTGGACGGCAACGAAATCCTCAAGGGCTTGACGCTGACCATCAACGCCGGCGAAGTCCACGCCATCATGGGTCCCAACGGTGCCGGCAAGTCGACCCTATCCGCCGTGATCGCCGGCAAGGACGGCTACGAGGTCACCCAGGGCAGCATCACCTTCGAAGGCCAGGACGTGCTGGAGATGGAGATCGAGGAGCGCGCCCAGGCCGGTCTGCTGCTGGGTTTCCAGTACCCGGTCGAGATTCCGGGGGTGAAGAACATCTATCTCTTGAAGTCCGCGCTCAACGCCCAGCGCGCCGCGCGTGGTGAGGGTGAGATGCCCGCCCCCGAGTTCATGAAACTGGTGAAAGAGAAGCTCCAGTTCATGAAGATGGACGCAAGCTTTCTGCAGCGTGCGGTCAACGAGGGCTTCTCCGGCGGCGAGAAGAAGCGCAACGAGATCCTGCAGATGCTCGTGCTTCAGCCGAAGCTCGCGATGCTCGACGAGATCGACTCGGGCCTCGACATCGACGCCATGAAGGTCGTGGCCGACGGCGTCAACAGCCTGCGCGCCGAGGAGCGGGCGATTCTACTGGTCACCCACTATCAGCGCCTTCTAGACTACATCGTACCGGACAAGGTGCACGTGCTGGTCGATGGCCGCATCGTCAAGACCGGCGACGCCGAGCTTGCCAAGGCGCTCGAGGCGAACGGTTACGAAGGCATCGAGGAGTCCGCGGCATGAGCGACACCCAGACCTTTCTGGACACGTTGAAAACGCGCAGCGCAGAGTACGCCGGCGAGCCGAGCTGGATCGCCGCACGCCGTCAGGCGGGTGCGGCCCGCTTCGAGGCGATGGGCTTTCCCACCCGCCGCGACGAGGAGTGGAAGTACACCGACGTGCGCGGCATTGCCCAAGGCCACTTCAAACTCGCCGATGATGTTGATTTCTCGCAGGCCCAGGCGGCGACGCTTTCGCTGCCCGTCGAGGCGCACAGGCTCTCTTTCGTCGACGGCGTGTTCGCTCCCGGGCTTTCCGATATCGATGCGCTGCCCCAGGGCGTGCAGGTGATGCCGCTTTCCAAGGCGCTTGCCGAGAATCACGAAGCCGTGGGCGGGCCGCTGGGTCGGCTGACCGGCGTCGACTTCTCGGCCTTCGCCGCGCTCAACACTGCGTTTATGGAAGAGGGCGCGGTGGTGCGCATCGCCCCGAACACCGTGGTCGAGAAGCCGATCGTGCTGCAGTTTCTTTCCCGCGAGGGTGAGGCGGTGATGTGCCACCCGCGCATTCTGATCGAGGCTGGCGGTCGCAGTGAAGCCACCGTGATCGAGCACTACGCTGGCGAAGAGAACGCCGCCAACTTTACCAACGTGGTGGCGGAGCTGATGCTCGATCGCGGGGCGATCCTGCATCACTACAAGCTTCAGGAAGCGCCGGTCGGGGACTTCCACGTGGCGAGCATTCACGTGGAGCAGAGCCGCGACAGCGTCTACACCTCCTACAACCTGAACCTGGGCGGGGCGCTGGCACGCAACGACATCATCGCTGATCTCAATGGCGAAAACGCCTATACCAACCTGTACGGGCTGTTCTTCGGTCAGGGTCGCCAACACGTGGACAACCACACCAAGGTGAACCACAACGCGCCGCTGACCTTCTCCAACGAGAACTACAAGGGTATCCTCGGCGACCGCGCCCACGGCGTGTTCAATGGCCGTGTTTTTGTGAAACGCGACAGCCAGAAGATCGAGGGCTTCCAGAGCAACCAGAACCTGCTGCTTTCGGATCGCGCCCAGATCGACGCCAAGCCCGAGCTCGAGATCTACGCCGACGACGTCAAGTGCTCCCACGGCACCACTACCGGCCAGCTCGACGAGGATGCGGTCTACGCGCTGCGTACCCGCGGCATCGACGAGGCCACCGCCCGCGGCCTGCTGACCCTGGCGTTTGCCGGTGAAGTGCTCGAGCAGGTGGCGCTGGACGCCATCGCCGAGCGGGTCGAACTCGCCGTGGCGGGCAAGCTGCCGGAGCGTTTCAACCTGGCAGGACTGGTCGAAGCCGCCGCCGCGCTCAACGAGTAACCAGGAGCCCACATGTCCGATACCGCGATTGACACACTCCGCGCCGGCGCCAGGTTCGACGTCGAGGCGCTGCGCGCGCAGTTCCCGATACTGCGCCGCGAAGTGCACGGCAAGCCGCTGGTCTACCTGGACAACGCCGCGACCAGCCAGACACCTCAGGTGGTCATCGACGTGTTCGGCGACTACTACGCGCGGCTCAATGCCAACATCCACCGCGGCCTGCATACGCTGGCCGACGAGGCGACGGCGGCCTTCGAGGCCACCCGCGCCCGGGTCAAGGCGTTCCTGAACGCCGAGGATGCCCGCCAGGTGGTCTTCACTCGCGGTACCACCGAGGCGATCAACCTGGTGGCCCAGAGCTTCGGCCGCCAGCACCTGGGCCCCGGTGACGAAGTGCTGATCTCGATGCTGGAGCACCACTCCAACATCGTGCCCTGGCAGCTACTGGCCTTAGATCTCGGTTTCACGCTGAAGGTGATTCCGGTGGACGAGCGCGGATCGCTCGACATGCAGGCCTACCAGGCACTGCTTTGCGAGCGCACGAAGCTTGTTGCGGTCAACCACGTCTCCAACGCTCTGGGTACCATCAACCCGGTCAAGGAGATGGCGCGCCTCGCCCACGAGCAGGGCGCAGTCATCCTGATCGACGGCGCTCAGGCCGCCCCCCACCAGACGATCGACGTGCAGGACATCGACGCTGATTTCTACGCGTTTTCCGGCCACAAGGTGTACGGTCCTACCGGGGTCGGCGTGCTCTACGGCAAGAAAGCGCTGCTGGACGCCATGCCACCCTGGCAGGGCGGGGGCGAGATGATCAAGACCGTCTCCTTCGAGCCCTCTGGCACCACCTTCGCCGAAACGCCCCACAAGTTCGAGGCGGGAACGCCTGCGATCGCCGAGGTGATCGCGCTGGGGCGGGCGCTTGCGTGGGTCGAGGAGGTCGGCGTTGATGCCATTGGCGAGTGGGAGTCGGTTCTGCTCGACCACGCCACGCGCGCCGTGAGTCGCATCGACGGGCTCAAGATCATCGGCACCGCACCGCACAAGGCCGGGGTGCTCTCGTTCGTGGTGGACGGAGCCCACTCCCAGGACATCGGGCTTCTGATCGACCAGCTCGGGGTGGCGATTCGCACCGGCCACCACTGTGCCCAGCCGCTTCTGCACCATTTCGGCGTGGAAGCGACGTGCCGGGCCTCGTTCGCGGCGTATAATACGCTCGAGGAGGTCGACGTCTTCGTGTCCGCCCTCGAGCGTGTCATCGGCATGGTGAGATAAGCGTATGGATATCGAGCAAGTCGCGAGCCTCACGCGCGGCCAGAAATTGCCGCTGCAGCGCGACGTCGAGGCGATCGCCATTCCCTTCGGCACCGTCCAGACTCTGGCCGAGGACAGCGAGATCAGCGTGATGCAGGCCAAGGGCAGCTCGGTCAGCGTGGGCTTCGAAGGACGCCTCTATCTGATCGAGGGGCGCCATCTGGATGCGCTGGGGCTCGAGCCGTTGCCGACGCCGACCCTCGACGAGTCGGCCTCCGAGGCGGAAATCGAGGCGTTCGTCTGGGATCAGCTCAGAACCTGCTTCGACCCGGAGATCCCTGTCAACATCGTCGATCTGGGGCTGGTCTACGGCTGTCGGATCGATCGCTTGATCTCGGGTGAGCGCATGGTGACCGTTCGCATGACGCTGACCGCACCCGGCTGCGGCATGGGCGAGGTGATCGCCGCCGACGCGCGCAGCAAGATTCTCGGTGCACCGCAGATTTCGAAGGTGCATACCGAAATCGTCTTCAGCCCGCCCTGGAGCCGGGACATGATGAGTGATGAGGCCAAGCTTGAGCTCGGGATGTTCTAAGCCGTGTAAATCGCGCGATGCCTAGCCAGGTGATACGCGCGATCAAGTGGGTATTGATGGCGCTGGCGGCCTTGGGGTTGCTGGCGGCCTTCGTGTTCGTGGCCTGCAACCTCTGGGTACTGGCGAGCACCGCCCGCTATATCGACAGCCGGGTCGAGCAGTGCCGCCCGGGCGACGTGGCGGTGGTGTTCGGCACCTCCAACTGGACGCGCAGCGGGCTCAAGAATCCGCATTTCAATGCTCGCATGCGTACCTCGGCGAATCTGATCCATCGCCTCAGCGTCAATCACCTGCTGCTTTCCGGCGACAACCGAACCCAGGCCTACAACGAGCCGCGCGCCATGTGGCGAGAGCTGCACCGGCGCGGCGTGCCTTCCCATCAGATGACGCTCGATTTCGCCGGCTTCAGCACCTACGACACGCTGGCGCGCGCGCGTGACGTCTTTCAGCTCGAACAGGCGGTGCTGGTGACCCAGAGTTGGCATCTGCCGCGGGCGGTCTATATCGCGCGTTCACTCGGCATGGAGGTCACTGGCTGCGTGGCGGAGCAGCGCCATGTGGCGGGGGAGTGGCGGCTGCGTCTGCGCGAGGTGGCCGCCCGGGTCGCGACGCTGGGCGATCTCTACCTGTGGGGCCGCAAGCCCTACTTTCTCGGGCCGGTCGAGCCCATCGAGCTGATCGACGAACGCGTCGATCAGCTCGCGCCGGTGCCGCTGGTCTACCGCGTGCCGCTGTTCGAGACCGCGCTGCCCCGAGAGCCCGACGGCGAGCATGCCACCGAAGAAGGCATCGACACGCCGGGGCCGGGGCGCGACTAGCGCTTGGTGCGCTGCTTCTGCAGGTTGTAGAGCTCGCGAATCAGCTGGCGACACGCCTTCATGCACTCGTCGATGACGGGCTCGATGGGCTCGGGCAGCGGGTGGGTGAACAGGGTGGAGAGCGCCTGCATTAGTACGCGTTCCTGCTCCAGCAGCTCGCCGATCAACACCTGGCTATCGTTGCCCACGAAGCTTTTCAGGCGGCTCCAGAGCCACAGGAAGTCGTCGCGCTCGACGTCGGCATCGCGAGGCAGCATCTTGAGGTGGGTACGCGCCAGCGCCTGCAGGGTGCGCATCTGCTTCAGGCGTTCGGCATAGTAGGGTTTCAGCGCGTCGCGCAGCGAAGGGCGCAGGCGTTCGAGGTTGTCCTGGAAATAGTCAATACTGTCGGCCAGCGCTTCCAGCACGCTGTCCATCGCCACTTGGCGATTATCAAGAAACATGAGCGTCTACCTCCTTCGGTGACGCAAATTGTGGCGGGGGTGGCGCTCTTTTGCCACCCCTTACGCGGATTATTTTCGACGTTCAGCCTTAGCCTTTAGGCTTGGGCGGTACCTTTCGCGTGGCGGTAGCGTTCTTCTCGATATGCTCGATGATCATCCCGGCGATGTCCTTGCCGGTTGCGGTCTCGATGCCCTGAAGCCCTGGCGATGAGTTGACCTCCATGATCACCGGGCCGTGGTTGGCGCGCAGCAGGTCGACGCCTGCGACCTGCAGCCCCATCGCCTTGGCGGCGCGGATCGCCGTCGAGCGCTCCTCCGGGGTGATGCGGATGACGCTGGCGGTGCCGCCGCGGTGCAGGTTGGAGCGAAACTCGCCTTCGGCGGCCTGGCGCTTCATGGTGGCGACCACCTTGTCACCGATCACGAAGCAGCGAATATCCGCCCCGCGCGCCTCCTTGATGTACTCCTGCACCATGATGTTGGCCTTCATGCCCATGAACGCCTGGACCACGGACTCGGCGGCCTGGTTGGTCTCGGCGAGCACCACGCCGATGCCCTGGGTGCCCTCCAGAAGCTTGATGACCAGCGGCGCGCCCTTGACCATGGTGATCAGGTCGGGGATATCGTCCGGCGAGTGGGCGAAACCCGTGATCGGAAGCCCGAGCCCCTTGCGGGACAGAAGCTGCAGCGAGCGCAGCTTGTCGCGCGAACGGGTGATGGCCACCGAGTCGTTGACCACGTAGGTGCCCATCATCTCGAACTGGCGCAGTACTGCGCAGCCGTAGAAGGTGATCGAGGCGCCGATACGCGGGATCACCGCGTCAAAGCGTTCGATCTCGGCGCCCTTGTAGTGGATCGACGGGTGGTGGGCGGCGATACTCATGTAGCAGCGCAGCGTATCGACCACCCGTGCCGTATGACCGCGCGCTTCCGCGGCCTCGATCAGCCGACGAGTCGAGTAGAGGTTGCGGTTACGCGATAGCAGGGCAATGTGCATTCAAAACTCCGGGCTAAAAGGGTGACGCGTCTTGGAAATAGTCAGGGTTCGCCGTGCAGGAAGGCGGCACCCGGGGCGACCAGCAAGCGGCGCATGGCGCGACGCCCGAGAAGCATGGGGTGGCGCATGTTGCTGCGGTCAGTCAGCGTCAGCTCCACGGGAAAGTGGAGGTCGCCAAGCTGCATGGGCGTTCGAATCACGTAGCGCCACTCGCTGTGACCGTTGGAGCTGGTGACGCGCCGGCGGTCGTGCAGATGCAGGGTATAGCGGTGTCCCGGGGTATCCGGGCCGCCGCTGTGGGTGATGAAACTGATCCAGAGCTGGCCGCTGGCGTCCTCTTCGGTGGTGATCTCCTCGGCGTGAAGGGCAGAGGTGCGCGCGCCGGTATCGGCCTTGCAGCAAAGATGAAGCCCGAGCTCGGGCAGCGTGACCATCTCGCGCCGCCCGATGACGGCTTTCGCCTGGTAGGGTAGTTCCTTCACGGTTGCTCCTTACGTGCAGGTCATCCGCGCGGCGCGATGGTCGGCATCACGCCTGGCGATGAAAACGAAATCCGCTGTATCAACGTTAGTGGCGCGGGGCGATATTCGCCAGCCGCGCATGGACCGATCCGCCCTCGGGGGCATCGCGCAAGGTCATCAGTACCAGCAGCCTGAGGCGGGGAATCAGCGCGATATCGCGGACCACGTCGGCGAAATTGGCCTCGGGGCGCTCGGCGAGTCGCATCAAGAAGAGCGGCAGGCGCGTGGCATCTTCCAGAAGCGTCCAGCCGCGCCCGGCAATGGCAGCCAGCAGATCCGGCCCGCAGGCGGCGGTATCCTCGAGCAGACTCTGGTACCAGGCGCCGACGGCGTCCTGCAGGCTTGCACCCACGCCGCGCACGCAGGCGCACAGGGTTTCGACGTCGCCGGTGCGCGCGGCGCGCTCGCCCCGGTCGATCAGCGCAGTGACCAGGGCGTCGCTCGGCGCGCAGTGCTCGAAACACAGACAGAGCGCGCGAATCACTTCGGCGTCGAAGCGCTCTTCATCTATCAGGCGCGCCAGGGCGTCTTGCGCGGCGGCGTCGCTGCGCACGGCGAAGTCCGCCACGCCCTGAAGCCCCAGCGCTTGCCAGTCGATGCTCTGCTGGCCGCTCAGGTAGGCCTCTACCGGCTCGAAGTGCTGGCTGGCGGGAAGACTCTGGTCGGCGGTGGCGCGAGCGTTGAGCATCGCCTGGAAGGACAGGCTCGGCGTGAAGGCCAGCGGGTTGTCCTGCATGAAATGCTCGACCTGGGCGGTCTCGTCCTGGCCCAGCGTCGCGACGTTGCGCCCCAGCGTCTCCACCAGGCGATTCAAGAAGCCGTCGCGCGAAGCGGGGGAGAGCAGGCCCAGCTCGTCCAGCGGCAGGGCCAGAAACCAGACCGCCGGCTCCGCCATGTCGCCGATACGAAACAGCGCGGCGATGCGCGCCTGGCCCTGCCAGGGCTCCGGCCACGGCTGCTCGCCGCGCTCGAAGCCCGCCAGCGTCTCGGGGGGGCAGGGCGCCACGCGCCGGCCCATGTGATAAAGCGCCACTTCGGCGCCGCTTCGCTCGAAGAATTCACCGAGCGTGTTGAGTGCTTGCATAGCTACCTTCCCTTTCGCAGGCCTGCACTCTACCTTGAGCGGCGCATACTGTCAGCCTCGTTGGGCGATCAAAAAATGAACAAGTCGCGAGAGCGCCCGTCTCGGCTGGCGCTACGCCACCTTTCCAGAGTTTATCCACAGCCTCTTGCAGGTTTTCTGTGAATCTGTGAGTAACCGAAGGAGGACCTGCACGCATGGCAACCCAGAGCCAGAAAGGCGATAATGAGCGCTTCATGCACTTACTTTCCCAAGGAGCTTATGAGCGTTCATCAATCGCTTGCCAAGGCGCTGCTCGAGCTCGAGGCCGCCATGAAGGCTGCCGACCTCTGGCGCATGCCCACCCCCGAGCCTCAGGCCTTCGAAAGCCGCGAGCCGTTCTGCGTCGATACCATGTCGCTGCCCCAGTGGATACGCTTCGTGTTCATCGCAAGGCTCAACGCCCTGGTCGATGCTGGCGCGCCGATGCCCGCCAAGTGCGAGGTGGCCCCCGCCATGGCGGCCTATCTCCAGCAGGAGAAAAAACGCGCCAGCGACCAACTGCTGGTCGTCCAGGCCGTCGAGCGCGTCGACACGCTGGTCACCGAGAACTAGTCGCGTGCCAACTGGGCATCAAAAAGGCCGCCCGAAGGCGGCCTTGGAGCTGCGAGAGCGCTCAGCGCTCGATGTGGCGATACTCTTTGGCATCGGCGGTGGCGCGGCTGACCACCACGATGGCGATCAACGAGGCGATGAAGCCGGGAATGATCTCGTAGACGCCGGCCCCCCCCAGGAACTCGGCGTTGTAGCCCAGCGCGATCCAAATCATGACGGTCGCCGCGCCTACCACCATCCCGGCGATGGCGCCGGAGCCGTTGGTGCGCTTCCACATCAATGACAGCAGAATCAGCGGACCGAAGGCCGCGCCGAAGCCGGCCCAGGCGTTGCTGACCAGCCCCAGTACCTGAGACTCCGGGTCCGAGGCGATGATCGCTGCGACGATGCCCACCAGCGCCACGCTGATTCGGCCCACGGTCACGGTCTGCTTCTCGGAAGCGTTCTTGTTCAAGAAGAGCCGGTAGAAGTCCTCGGTGAGCGAGGAGGAGGCGACCAGCAGCTGGCTCGAGATGGTGCTCATCACCGCCGCGAGCAGTGCCGCGTAGAGGAAACCGGTGATCAAGGGGTGGAACAGCAGGTCCGCCAGGATGATGAAGATCGTCTCGGGGTTGTCCACGGTCATGCCGTTACGCACGGCGTAGGCGCGCCCGAAAAGGCCCAGTGACACCGCGCCGATCAGCGAGATCGCCATCCAGCTCATGCCGATGTTGCGCGCCGTCGGCACGTCCTTGAGGCTTCTGATCGCCATGAAGCGCACGATGATGTGCGGCTGGCCGAAGTAGCCAAGCCCCCAGGTCACCGCCGAGAGCCAGCCGATGAAGGTCAGCCCCGCCGTCCAGGAAAGCAGCGTGGGATCGACGCTGTTCAAGGTTTCAGACGCCTGGGTGAAGCCGCCGCCGCCTTCGCCGAACAGCACCACCGCTGGCATGATGATCAGCGCCAGCATCATGATGCAGCCCTGCACGAAGTCGGTCAGGCTGACCGCCAGGAAACCGCCCACCACGGTGTAGATCAAGACCACGCCGAGGGTGATGATAATGCCGGTGGCGTAGTCACTCAGCCCGCCGATGTCGATCACCCCGGCAAAGGCGCTCTCGAACAGCCGCCCGCCGGCGACCAGGCCCGAGGCGGTGTAGACGGCGAAGAAGACCACGATGACGATTGCCGACACCGTGCGCAGCGACAGTGCCCGGGTCGGGAAGCGATTGGCCAGAAACGCCGGGATGGTGATGGCGTTGCCGTAGTGCACCGTCTGCTCGCGCAGGCGCGGCGCCACGAGAAGCCAGTTGAAGAACGCCCCGATGAACAGCCCGATGCCGATCCAGGCCGAACCGAGCCCGGAGACGAACATCGTCCCGGGAAGCCCCAGCAGCAGCCAGCCGCTCATGTCCGAAGCACCGGCGGAGAGCGCGGCCACCTTGGGACTCAAGGTGCGTCCGCCCAGCACGTAGTCTTCCGAGGTCGAAGTGGAGGTGCGCATGGCATAGACGCCAATGCCGATCATGAGCGCGAAGTATGCGAAAAGACTGATCCAGACGCCGATATCCATAGAATTTCCCCTGTTGATCGAATTCAAAGTTCGACACGACATGTTGTTGTTGGCACGCAGGTCGCTGCCTGGCACCGATTTACTTCACCCCCGCAGGGGGTGAGTGTCAAGGTAGCGCGTTCGGCGCGGCTATTCGTCGCCCAGTGCCAGCAGCGACGCATTGCCGCCCAGCGCTGCCGTGTTGTTGGTGACGGTCTTCTCGGTGACGAAGCGCTGCAGGTAGTGCGGCCCGCCCGCCTTGGGCCCGGTGCCGGAAAGGCCCTGGCCGCCGAAGGGCTGCACGCCCACCACGGCACCGATGATATTACGGTTGATGTAGACGTTGCCCACCCGAATGCGCCGGGCGATCTCGGCGGCCAAGGATTCGTTGCGGCTATGCACGCCGAAGGTCAGTCCGTAGCCGCGCCCGTTGATGGCATCGATCACCCGATCGATGTCGCGGGATTTGTAGCGCACGATGTGCAGTATTGGTCCGAACTGCTCGCGCTCCAGCGCCTCGATGCCGTCGATGACGAACGCCACCGGCGCCACGAAGGTGCCGTTTTGCGTATGCTCGGCGGCCATCGAGGCCTCGGCGACCAGCCGGCCTTCGTCCTTGAGCGTCTGGATGTGCGCCAGAAGCCCCTTGCGCGCGTCCTCGTCGATCACCGGGCCAACGTCGGTGCCCAGATCGCGCGGGTCGCCGATGTGCAGCTCGTTCATCGCCCCCTTGAGGATCTCGATCACCCGATCCGCCACGTCGTCCTGAAGGTAGAGTACTCTGAGCGCCGAGCAGCGCTGGCCGGCGCTCTGGAACGCCGACTGGATCACGTCGACCACCACCTGCTCCGGCAGGGCGGTGGAGTCCACGATCATCGCGTTCATGCCGCCGGTCTCGGCGATCAGGGTCGGCAGTGGCGCGTTCTCGCGGGCGGCGAGCGCGCGGTTGATGATCTGCGCGGTATCGGTGCCGCCGGTGAATACCACGCCGGTGATGCGCGGATCCGAACTCAGCACGCTGCCCACGGTCGGGCCGTCGCCGGGCAGAAGCTGCACCACGTCGCGCGGCATGCCGGCTTCATGGAGAAGCTCGATGACCCGGTGAGCGATGATCGAGGTCTGCTCCGCGGGCTTGGCGAGCACGGTGTTGCCGGCCACCGCCGCGGCGACGATCTGGCCGCAGAAGATCGCGACAGGGAAGTTCCACGGGCTGATGGCGGCGAACACGCCCTTGCCGCCCATGGTCAGGCGGTTGGACTCGCCGGTCGGGCCGGGCAGCTCGATCACCTCACCGAACGACTCCTCGGCACGCATGGCGTAGTAGCGGCAGAAATCCACCGCTTCCTTTATCTCGTCGACGCCGTCGGTCAGAAGCTTGCCACCTTCGCGGCAGCACAGCGTCATCAGCTCCGCCATGTGCTCTTCCATCAGATCTGCCATGCGGCGCAGAATCGCGGCGCGCTCGGCAACCGGCGTGGCGTCCCAGCGCGGGAAGGCTTCCCAGGCGGCATCGACGGCTTGCCTTGCCTGCTCCTGGTTCGTCCACTGTACCGTGCCCACGCTCTGGCCACGGTCAAACGGCGACGTCACCCGGTGGGTGTTGGCGGCATCTTCCTTGACCTCGACGGCGAGCAGCGGCTTGACCGGGTACTGCTTGTCCATGAATGAGGCCATCTTCTCCATCAGCGGCTCATAGTGGCTTCGGATGTTCAGGTTCACCCCGCGCGAGTTCTTGCGCTTGGGCCCGTAGATGTCTCGGGGCTGCGGAATGCGCGCATTGGCGAAGGTCTTGTACTGCTTGAGCGTCTCGACCGGGTGTTGACAGAGCCACTCGACCGGCACGTCCGGGTCGACCAGCTGGTGGACGAAGGAGGAGTTGGCGCCGTTTTCGAGCAGTCTTCGTACCAGGTAGGGGAGCAGGTCCTTGTGGGCGCCGACCGGGGCGTAGATACGGCAGTAGGTACCGTCCGGTGCGCGCGTCAGGGCGGCGTCGTAGAGCGCTTCGCCCATGCCGTGCAGACGCTGGAACTCGAATGGCCGACGATGGCGATTGGCGAGCTCGACGATGGCGGTGACGGTATGCGCGTTGTGGGTGGCGAACTGCGGAAAGATGCGCCCGCGGGTGTCTTCCGAGAGCAGGAACTGGGCGCAGGCGAGATACGCCACGTCGGTGCACGCCTTGCGGGTGTAGACCGGGTAGCCGTCGACGCCGAGCTGCTGGGACTCCTTGATCTCGCTGTCCCAGTAGGCGCCTTTCACCAGGCGCAGCGGAATCTCGTCGCCCTGGAGGTCCGCCAAGCGATTCAGGTAGTGCAGCACCGGCAGGGCGCGCTTGGAGTAAGCCTGCACCACCAGACCGAAATGCCCCCAGCCGCGGGCCGCGTCACTTTCGTAGATGGCGCGGAACACCTCGAGCGAAAGCTCCAGGCGATCGACCTCCTCGGCGTCGACGGTCAGCGCCACGTCGAGCTCGCGGGCGCGGCGCACCAGTTTCACCACGGTGTCGACGAGTTCGGCGAGCACCTGCTCGCGGCGGCCGAATTCGTAGCGCGGGTGCAGCGCCGAGAGCTTGATCGAGACCGAGGGCTTGGGCGTCTTGTCGCTCAGCCGCTGAGAGGTCTTGCCGACGGCCTCGATGGCCCGAGCGTAGTCGTCGAAGTAGCGCTTGGCATCATCACGGGTGCGCGCGGCTTCGCCGAGCATGTCGTAGGAGTAGGTGTAGCCCTTGTTGAACAACGGCTTCGAGCGCTTGAGCGCCTCGTCGATGTTGCGCCCGAGCACGAACTGCTTGCCCATTATCTTCATCGCCTCGACCGTGGCGCGGCGAATCACCGGCTCGCCCAGGCGGTTGACCATGCGGTTGATGAAGGTGGCGGGCTGGCCTTCCCGCGGATGGTCGAGCTTGAGTACCCGACCGGTCATCAGAAGTCCCCAGGTCGAGGCGTTGACCATCCACGAATCGCTCTTGCCGACGTGGGACTGCCAGTCCGCCGGACCGAGCTTGTCCTCGATCAGCGCGTCCGCCGTGACCTTGTCGGGGATGCGCAGCATCGCCTCGGCCAGGCACATCAGCATCAATCCCTCGTGGGTATCGAGGCTGTACTGCTGCAGGAGCTCGTCGATGGTATCCACGGCGGTATCCATCTTGCGCACGTCGCGCACGAGTTCGGCGGTACTGCTGCCGATGCGCTCGAAGTCCTCGCGACCCACGTCGAGCACCTTGATCAGCTCATGGACGTAGCTGTCCTCGTCGACGATGTAGTGGTCGCTGACGGTGGCGAGCAGCGTGTCGAGGTCGGTTTGCCAGACGGCAGGATCACGCATTTTCTTGGCGTTGAGCATTGTGGCCCCCGGTATCTGAGAGAGGAAAAAACTGGTGGTCTACCCGATGACGAACGAATGTAGAGCGCCAGGCGCACGGTTGTATGTCTGTTTCATGGCAAAACGTGTCAATTTCACGGCAAGCGCGGCGTATCGTCACATTCTCTCCCGATCAGGGATCATGCGCCGAACCGGTAGAGCGGCGCTTGCCCAGCGCCCGGCGAGACGTCCGGGCGGCGCCTTCGACATCGAGCGCGGTCGCGTCTTCCTGACGCAGCGAGCGCGGCGAAAGCCCGTAGCTGCGTCGAAACGCGTGGGAAAGCGCACTCTGGTTGGCGAAGCCCGTCTGGATGGCGATGTCGGTCAGCGGCATCCGGCTTCGGGTGATCAGCTCGCGCGCGGCGTTCAAGCGCTTGCGACGCACGTACTGCCAGGGTGAAAGCCCCGTCTGGCTGCGAAAACGTTCGGAAAAATGGGCCTCGGAGAGGCAGGCGATGCGGGCAAGATCCGCCACCCGCAGCTCGTCGGCCAGGTGGGTGGCGATGAAGCGGTCGATGGGAGCGAGATCCAGCCGGCGCCGGCTGTCGGCGAGCGGCGCGGTGAGGCGCGCCTTCAGGGCGCCGAGCAGCGTGGCGGCCAGCCGGTCGGGCTGGTGCGTGTCATTGCCGTCGCGCCCTTGGAGCAGTTCGCTTTCGACGAACGCCAGATAGTGGCGAAGCGAGCCATCGAGGGCGAAGAAGCGCGGGGCGTCGAACAGCGCGATCAGCTCGCGGTGCTCGCCGGTCAGCGCCGGGGCGAGCTCCGGAAGATCGAATATCAACTGGCGATTGTAGCCCTGACCCGAGTAGTAGTGCTCGTGGTTCGCCGGCACGATGCAGCCGGAGAAGGCGTTGACCCGCCCGCCGAGCCCCTCGATCTCGAACTCCGAGGAGCCGCACAGGGTGATCACGATCTGGTGGAAGTCGTGGGCGTGGTGCTTGACCGCACTTTCCAGAGGAATCTGGCGAATGGTGCTGAACATGGACGGCTCCCTCTACGAAAGCGCAACGCCTTACGAGCGGCGCAGCGCGGTGTGGGCGGCGAGATGATCGCGCAATGCCTTTAGCTCTTGCTGGCCGGTGGTGTTCAGAAGTGGCTTGCCCCGGGCGATCTGCCAGCGGCGCCCGTGCTGGTCCATCAGGTGCGCTGCGCGGCGGCGAACGCCGTCGAGGTATTCGTCGTGGCGGATCGGGTAGCCGATCAAGGCGTTCCACTCCGTCTCGCCGACCCGGCTCTCCAACGCCTTGTCGAAAAGGGCGAGCAGATCCTTCGGCTCGGTTCGATAGCGTGGCGTGCTGGCCGTCATCAGGATGACCAGCACCGAGCCGATCACCACGACGCAGACGCCCAGCACCAGTAGATACAGCGCCATGGAAGGCTCCTCAACCGTTTTGCAGGCCCGGTTCGGGGGCATCACAAACAAAAAAAGACGAAAACTTGGCCCCGTCGAGAACTTTTTTCCAATTCACTGTCAGATAGTGTACAGGCAACGCGCGATAGCAGTCGCTAGAAGTGTTGCACTGGCTTCTTTTTCGATCCCTTGCTTCCGCTGCCTCCCGGCAGCGGTTTTTTTTGGTTCGTATATAGTACGTCCATTTCCTGCGCGCTGCACGACCGGGGCGTTCTGCCGCGTCGCTCGGTAAGCGCTATAGTACGCGGTGATGATCAGCGCTGCCTGCGGCAGACCCCAATGGTACGAGCAACGCCTTCACCAAGGAGCAATATATGGATGCCCGCGAATACATGACCCGCAAGGGCGTTGGCGTCGAGCGTGACCCCGACCGGCCCAATACCCTCGAAGAGAAAGCCTGGGCCCGTGCCCGTGGCGCCGGCGGCGATCGGCCGAAGTCCGGCACTCCCCACGACTGGGAGGACTGGGAGCGTTATCACGGCGAGCTTGCCGATGCGGCCGACACCCTCGAGCAGAAGATCGACAAGCAGGCCCACCGCAAGGCGCGCGAGCGTGGCGAGCGCGCTGCACCCGCCGCGCCCGCCACTTCCAAGCAGGGGGCGGTCGGCCACTTTACACCGCCGGCCAGATCCGCCGCGCCCCAGGTGGAAACGCCGGCGGCTTCACCTGTGGGGCAGGACTCGGCCGGGCTGAAAGCCGCCTATGCCGCGCTTGCGGTATTGCTGCCGCCGCTCGGTGTAGGGCTCGCCGGCGCAGGTTCAAGGCGCATTGCCATCGCGCTGGTGTTGACGCTGCTCGGCTGGCTGCCCGGGGCGCTCTATGCACTGGTGTGGATAATGCGCCGTTAACCAAGTGCTGGTTTTGTGTTTACCTTGACCTGCTTCGCTGATAATCTCCGTCAACTCTTTTTTATATGAAGGTTGACTATGAGCTATCTGGTCGGGGTCACCGCCCTGTGGGCGTTTTCGTTTTCGTTGATCGGGGTCTATCTCTCCGGCCAGGTAGACAACCATTTCGCTGTGCTCCTGCGCGTGGCGCTGGCACTGCTGATATTTCTGCCCTTTCTGCGCCCATCGCTTCTTAGTGGCCGCGAGCGTCTGGCGCTGATGGGCCTTGGCGCGCTCCAGCTCGGTTTGATGTATACCTTCTTCTACCACTCCTTTCTGCTGCTCTCGGTACCGGAGGTACTGCTGTTCACCATCTTCACGCCGGTCTACATCGCTCTGCTCGACGATCTGCTGTTCAAGCGCTTCACGCCGATCTACCTGATCACGGCACTTCTGGCGGTGATCGGCGCGGGGGTGATCCGCTTTGACGGGGTGGATAGCGGCTTCTGGCTGGGTTTTCTGGTGGTGCAGGGGGCGAACCTGTGCTTCGCCCTCGGGCAGGTCGGCTATCGTCGCCTGGTCACCGTGCGCGCGGCGGCGCTGCCCTGGCACAACGTGTTCGGCTGGTTCTTTCTCGGGGCGCTGGCGGTTGCGCTCCCCGCGTTTCTGCTATTCGGCGATCCCCAGGCGCTGCCTTCCACGCCCGTGCAGTGGGGTGTGCTCGCCTGGCTCGGGCTGATCGCCTCGGGGGTGGGCTACTTCGCCTGGAACCAGGGAGCGGCCAAGGTCGATGCCGGCACGCTCGCGGTGATGAACAACCTGCTGGTGCCGGCGGGACTGCTGGTCAACCTCTTGATCTGGAATCGCGACGTGGATCTCGCCCGGCTCTCCCTGGGGGGCGCGATCATGCTCGCGTCACTTGCGCTCAATCATTGGTGGCTTGGCCGCAGGCGAATCGCTCCGGCCTGAGACAGTGCTCCAAGGCCTTGATCGAGCGTGCTTTGTCGCGGGCGGATTTGCCCGCACGCGGCGGGGTCTTCATAATGGAGGCTAACGACAGTGAGAGCCGCCCATGCCCACCACGCAAGCGCCAGACATGATTGCCGCCGAAAGCGCGAGACCGTTCAAGACGATCGGCCTGATCGGCCGGCTGGGCAGCGACAAGGTGGCCGATTCGCTCAGGCGACTGGTGACGTACCTGCGCCACCACGACTACAAGGTCCTGGTCGAGGATCGCACCGCCACCATGATTCCCGATCACGGCCAGCCCGAGACCACCCGACGCGTGCTCGGCGAGCTGTGTGACCTGGTCATCGTGGTAGGCGGCGACGGCAGTCTTCTGGGCGCGGCGCGGGCACTGTGTCGCAGCGGCACCCTGATTCTCGGCGTCAATCGCGGCCGGCTCGGCTTTCTGACCGATATCTCGCCGGACGAGCTCGAAACCCGGGTCGGAGAGGTGCTGGCCGGCGATTTCGAGGTGGAGGAGCGCTTTCTGCTCGACGCCGTGCTCTACCGCAACGGCGTGGCGGTGGGCAGCGGCGACGCGCTCAACGAGGTGGTGGTGCACCCGGGCAAGGCGGTGCGCATGATCGAGTTCGAGCTGTTCGTCGATGGCCGGTTCGTCTACAGCCAGCGCAGCGACGGACTGATCGTGGCGACTCCCACCGGATCGACCGCCTACGCGCTCTCCGGCGGCGGGCCGATCATGCATCCCAAGCTCGACGTGATCACGCTGGTGCCGATGTTCCCGCATACGCTGTCGAGCCGGCCGATCGTGATCGATGCGGCGAGCGAGATCCGCATCCATATCGGCGACACCAACCACGCGTACCCGCACATCAGCTGCGACGGCCAGACCCGTGCGGTCGCCAAGCCCGACGACGTGCTGGTCATCACCCGCAAGCCCGCGCGCGTCCAGCTGGTGCATCCGCTGGGGCACAACTTCTTCGACGTCCTGCGCAGCAAGCTGGGCTGGAGCCATCGGCTGGGGGATTGATGAGTCAAGGGTTCGATCTGATCGGTGACGTTCACGGCTGCGGGGCGACCCTGGCCGCGCTGCTCGAGAAGATGGACTACCGCCCGCGCGGCGGCGTCTATCGTCACCCCACGCGTAAGGCGATCTATCTGGGCGACCTGATCGACCGCGGCCCGCGCATTCGCCTGGCGGTGCAGATCGCAAGGCGAATGGTGGAGGAGGGGGAGGCGTACATCGTGATGGGCAATCACGAGCACCACGCGCTGGCCTACACCCATCCGGCCCCCGCGGGCAGCGACAAGCGCTGGCTCAGGGAGCACACCCCGCGCCACAACCGCATCATCGCCGACACCCTCCATCAGTATCGCGACCACCCCGGCGAGTGGGAGGATACCCTGGCCTGGTTCAAGACTCTGCCGCTGTATCTCGAGATCGACGATTTTCGCGTGGTCCACGCATGTTGGGATGCAGCGCTGATCGCGGCCCTCAAGGCGCGTACCGCCAACGGGTGCATCGACGACCGCTTTCTGGTCGAGTCCACCGAGCCCGGCAGCGAAGCGTATCGGATCATCGACCGCCTCACCCGCGGGCCCAGCATCGCGCTGCCGGACGGGGTGGCCATTCACTCCGGCGACGGCTTTACCCGGCAGAGCTTTCGCGCCCATTTCTGGGCAACGAATCCACGCCAGTGGGGCGACGTGGTGTTCCAGCCGGACAACCTGCC
Organism: Vreelandella malpeensis; assembly: GCF_020622355.1. Lineage (GTDB taxonomy): Bacteria > Pseudomonadota > Gammaproteobacteria > Pseudomonadales > Halomonadaceae > Vreelandella > Vreelandella malpeensis. The sequence continues at coordinate 40,703 of NZ_WHVL01000006.1, forward strand.
CGGACATCTGGACAGCCGGGCGCTGAGCGAGGACGAGCGCGCTCGACTGGGCCACTACGGCCCCGAGGAGCCGGTGCTGTTCATCGGCCACTACTGGTGCGAAGGCATTCCGGCGCTGCCGACGGACAACATCGCCTGTCTCGACTACAGCGCAGTCAAGTATGGCCGGCTGGTGGCCTATCGCCATGACGGGGAGCGCAGGCTCGACGCCGACCGTTTCGTCTGGGTCGACGTTCCCCGCGAGGAAAATCGCCGCACTTCCGTTGGTTAGAATACGATTATTGATCCACGTTATAAGGGGATACACAGAGAAACATCTTTTTTTGAAAATCGCTGAACTAACCCTGTCGTCGGCTATCAGAGTAAGTGTTCCCTTGAATGATCCCTTGCTTTAAACCGGCGGCCCCCTCCGCCGGTTTTTTTATGCCCGAAAGGCGTGCCGTGCACAGACTCCGTTTCGAGGCCAGGCCTCGACGCCCAAGACGCCCAAGGGAGGTGTTATGCATCCTGTGATGCTCCTGCCCGCCGAGACCGACACCGGCGAGCTGCGCCAGGCACTCTGGCACTACCGTATCGGCCACCGATTCACCGAAGAGCGCGATGGCCTGCTGCTGTGGGTCGCCGACCCTCGTCAGCAGGGTGAGCTCGAGGCGCTGGTGGAGCGCTGGCAGCGCGGCGAGGTGCTGGTCGACGGTCCCCGGCCCAAGGGGCGTCAGGCAGGGCAGGGGGCGCGCCTGGTGCGCCGCCTGCCGGTGACCGTCGTGACCATCGGCCTGTGCCTTGTGGTGTTCGCGCTGATGAACACTCTGGGCGACGGCGTGCTGCTTTCGCTCACCATCGTGCCGGTGTGGATCGCCGATAACCAGTTGGTGGCCACGGGTCTTGGCGAGACCCTCGCCTCCGGCCAGGTGTGGCGACTCCTGAGCCCGGCCTTTCTGCACTTCGGCCTGATGCACCTGATCTTCAACCTGATGTGGGTATGGTACTTCGGCCGTCAGGTCGAGGCGCTGCAGGGCAGCAAGGCGATGCTTTTGCTGCTCCTGGTGGCGGGTATTGGTGCCAACCTCGCCCAGTACGCGACCGGTACGGTGCTGTTCGGCGGCATGTCCGGCGTGGTGTACGCGCTGCTCGGCCACGTCTGGCTCGTTTCCCGCCGGCGCCCGCAAAGCGGCTTCTTCGTGCCGCCGATGCTGGTGGTGTTCATGCTCGGCTGGATGGTGTTCACCATGACCGGACTGGCCGACAGCGTGGGCTTTGGCAACGTGGCCAACGAGGCGCACCTCGGCGGTCTGCTCGTGGGACTGGCGACGGGCTGGTATCATTGCGCCAGACACCGCGATCCGGCGCGCTGACCTTCAACCGCCGACCTGAACCAGAGTGGAGTGTTACATGAGTGATATGAGCTTCGAGCGCATGATCAGCCAGATGACCCCGAGCATCTACGAAAGCCTCAAGCAGGCAGTGGCGCTGCGCAAGTGGCCGGACGGACGCTTTCTGAGCGCCGAGCAGACCGAGCTGTGCCTCGAGGCGGTGATTCGCTTCGAGATCGAGAACAACGTCCCCGAGGAGAACCGCGTGGGTTATCTCGAGCGGCGTACCTGCGGGGCCGGCGCCACCGGCGCCGGCGTCTCGCCGGAAATGGCCGGGCTTGGCCGGGACGCGTCGAGTGACTGATCTGCTCGCTCGGGAATCCGCCGTTCGCGGTCAGCTTTCAAGGATGGCGGTCGAGCTCGGCGCGGGGAGCGCACCGGTCGACTACCAGCTGCGTGCCGGCACTGCCCGGGTGGCGCTCAACGAGCGCCTGGGCCAGCCGCTGCGCCTGACCTGGGAGGGGCAGATCAACTGCATCCACTGCGCGCGCAAGACCAACAAGAGCTTCGCCCAGGGCTACTGCTACCCGTGCTTCAAGCGCCTGGCCCAGTGCGACACCTGCATCGTCAAGCCGGAGCTTTGTCACTATTTTCAAGGCACCTGCCGGGAACCCGCGTGGGGCGAGGCGCACTGCTTCACGCCGCACATCGTCTATCTTGCCAACTCCTCCGGGCTCAAGGTCGGCATCACCCGCAAGACCAACATGCCCACGCGCTGGATCGACCAGGGCGCGATCCAGGCGCTGCCGATTCTCGAGGTGGCCACCCGTCAGCAGTCGGGGCTCGTCGAGACGTTGTTCAAGCAGCACGTTGCGGATCGCACCAACTGGCGCGCCATGCTCAAGGGCGAGGTCGCGCCGCTCGACCTGCGTCACGAGCGTGACCGGCTCCTGGCGCTGGTCGAGCCCGGGCTCGACGAGCTGCGCCAGGCGCATGGCGACGAAGCCCTTCGCATCCTGGACGAAACGCCGCTGGATATCCGCTATCCGGTCGAGACCTTTCCCGCCAAGATCGTCTCGCACAATCTCGACAAGAGCCCGGTGGTCGAAGGCGTGCTGCAGGGCGTGAAGGGGCAGTACCTGATGCTCGATACCGGCGTGATCAATCTGCGTAAATTCACCGGCTACCAGGTCAGCGTTGACTGAGCGGCCTAGCAAGCTCGGGAGGAGTTGGCTAAGGTAGAGGGGTGCTCGGACGCATGTCGCCACGCTCAGGTACAAGGGGCGGGCATCGGTACACTCCTTGGCAAAACGTTCATCGACTGGATGGCCTGTTCGGCTGGCCGATTCCTGCTTTCGAGCTGCCCATTACCCTTTTTGCATTGCAAGGACGCCGTGATGCCCTGGTTGAAACTTCTGCATATCGCCGCACTGGTCGTCTGGTGCGGCTCGCTTCTCTACCTTCCTGCACTGCTGAACCATGCGCTGGTCCTGCGCAAGGACGCCGGCTTCGCCCAGGGCACCCCGCCCATGCCGCGCTACTTCTACAACACCGTTGCCACGCCCGCTGCGTTGCTTGCGATCGGCTCGGGTACCTTGCTGTTTCTGCTGCATGGCCTGATGGGCGGTTGGCTGATTCTCAAGCTCGGCGCGGTCGTGGCGATGGTGGCCGCTCACGGCCTGTTCGGCTGGCTGATCCTGCGCCTGGAAATGGGCATCTTCAGCGGCGTGAAGCTGGCGACGCTGGCGGGGCTGATCGTCGCGCTGCTGGGAATTCTCGGTGTGCTGGGCGTCGTGCTGGCCAAGCCCCTGGAATGGGGCTAGCCATGCGGGCGCTTCTTGATGATTCGTTTGATGATTCTCGATCAGTCGTCGACGTCGACCCCGACGGCGTGCTCATAGACGAGCTGGCCGCCGAGCCACCCGGCCAGGGCAATCAAGGCACCGGTCACCAGCGACACCGCCAGGCCCCAGGGCAGGATCGCTTCGGGCGAATTGAGGCGCAACAGCCAGTTGAGCGAGGCCAAGGAGAGCATCACCACCGCGACGATGGCGTGGCTCCAGCCGGTGATCAAGCGGCGAATGCGCGATACCGTCACCAGGTCGATGATACCGGCGATCGAGGCGAACCAGCCGCCGAAGGCGCCCACGCCGGCAAGCCACAGGCCGCTTCGTACCCAGAACGGGTCGCCGGTGTACCAGTAGGCCAGATCGCTTGCCACCAGCGCCATCAGCGCCGCGACGGGAAAGTGAATCATGACCGGGTGGAGCGGATGACCGGCCAGGGAGGCCCGGCTCTTGATGGAGCGTTGCGGAGAGGTTGCCATGATCACTTCCTGTGGGCAGACAATAAGGGAAAGAGTATATGAGGGAACGTAACGGCGCACCGCCCCCAGCCCGTATTCAACGCGTAACGCGACCATGGGTCAACCGGGGGGCGTTAACGCTTTGCTCGGGCGTGCTGCTCGCGCTTTCGGGATGCAGCGGCGATCACTCCATTCTCGACCCTGCCGGCCCCGCTGCGCGGGACGTCCGGATGATCTGGTGGGTGATGCTGAGCTTCGCCACGGTAGTGCTCGTGGCGGTCACGGCGCTGTGGCTCTACACCTTCAAGACGCGCGACGTCAGCCGGACCCCGGCCCAGGAGCGGCGGGTCGCGCGGCGCTGGATCGTCGGCGGCGGCATCGTGCTCCCGGTGGTAACGGTCATCGCGCTGCTGGCCTTCGGCGTGCCGACGGGCAAGCGCATGCTGACCCTGCCGCTGGACGAGCCGCCGGAGGTGATCGAGGTGACCGGCCACCAGTGGTGGTGGGAGGTACGCTACCCCGGCGCCCCGAACGGCGTCGTGGTCACCTCCAACCAGCTGATCATGCCCGCCGGCGAGCCGGTAGACTTTCACGTTACCGCCGCCGACGTCATCCACGGCTTCTGGATTCCGCGCCTGGGGGGCAAGATCGACATGCTGCCCGGGCGCATCAACCGCATTCGCCTGGAAGCGGACGAGCCTGGCGTGTTCGGCGCCCAGTGCGCCGAGCTTTGCGGCGTGGGCCACGCCCACATGCACCTCTACGTGGAGGCGCTGCCGCGCGAAGAGTTCGATGCCTGGCTTGCGGCGCGAAGCGAAGAAGCGCTGGCGGAACTCGCCACGAGCGACCCCGCCTTCGCGTCGGCGCGCGAGAACTTCACCACCTTCTGCGCCAGCTGCCACCGGGTCGCCGGTGTGAGCGCCGGCACGATCGGTCCCGATCTTTCCGACCTGGGCGGGCGCACGATGCTGGGGGCCGGCACGCTGGCCATGGAGGAGGGCGCCGTCTACCAGTGGCTGAGACACCATCAAACGTTGAAACCCGGGAACAGAATGCCGCAACACGATGATTTGGATACCGACACCCTGAGTGGTCTGGGTGACTGGCTGGAGACCCTGACCCCATGACGAGCATCAATCGCGAAGCGACTCCACAGGATCCTCAGCAGCCCGAGGGCGCACAGACGCTGCACGACGACCTGCACGAAATCTGGGGCAATCCCCGGGGCATCAAGGCGCTGACCATCGTCAACCACACCACACTTGGCCTGCGCTTCATGGTCACGGGGATGGTCTTCTTCGTGATCGGCGGCGTGCTGTCGATGCTGATCCGCACGCAGCTCGCCACGCCCGACCAGAACTTCATGACGCCGGACATCTACAGTCAGGTCACCACCATGCACGGCACGGTGATGATGTTCCTGTTCGCCATCCCGATCCTCGAGGGGCTGGCGATCTACCTGATTCCCAAGATGATCGGCGCCCGCGATCTGGTGTGTCCGCGGCTGACGTCGCTTGGCTACTTCTGCTATCTGTTCGGCGGCATCATCCTGAGCTTCAGCATGGTGCTCGAGATGGCGCCCGACGCCGGCTGGTTCATGTACACGCCGCTTTCGAGCAGCGAATACTCGCCGGGGCTGGGGTCGGACTTCTGGCTTCTGGGCATCACCTTCGTCGAGATCTCGGCGCTCTCCGCCGGGGTGGAGATCGTCGTCTCGATCCTGCGTACCCGCACCCAGGGCATGGCGCTGCACAAGATGCCGATCTTCGCCTGGTACATCCTCGCCATGGCGCTGATGATCGTGGTCGGTTTTCCCCCGCTGATCCTCGGCAGCGTGCTGCTCGAGCTCGAGCGCGCCGTGGGCATGCCGTTCTTCGAAGTGGCCGGCGGCGGCGATCCGCTGTTGTGGCAGCACCTCTTCTGGCTGTTCGGCCACCCGGAGGTGTACATCATCTTCCTGCCCGCCGCGGGCATCGTCTCGACCCTGATTCCTGTGTTCGCCGGGCGGCCCCTGGTCGGCTACGGCTGGGTGGTGTTCGCCATCGTCGTCACCGGCTTCATCAGCTTCGGGCTCTGGGTGCACCACATGTTCACCGTGGGCATTCCCCAGCTCGCCCAGGCGTTCTTCTCGGCGGCGAGCATGCTGGTGGCGATCCCCACCGCCATCCAGGTGTTCGTGTGGCTGGCAACGCTGTGGCTCGGCAAGCCGCGCTTCAAGCTGCCGATGCTGTGGATCCTGGGCTTTCTGATCATCTTCGTCTGCGGCGGCTTGACCGGGGTGATGCTGGCGCTGGTGCCGTTCAACTGGCAGGTCCACGACACCCACTTCGTGGTGGCGCACATGCACTACGTGCTGGTGGGCGGCATGTTCTTCCCGCTGATGGCTGGGCTCTACTACTGGCTGCCGCTGTTCTCCGGGCGCATGCCGTCGGAAACCATCGGCCGCTGGGGCTTCTGGCTGACTTTCCTGGGCTTCAACGGCACCTTCCTGATCATGCATTGGACGGGGCTTCTGGGCATGCCGCGGCGTATCTACACCTACGAAGCGGGCAACGGCTGGGAGATCTTCAACCTGCTCTCGTCGATCAGCGGCTTCGTGATGTCGGCAGGCATCGCCATGGTGCTGATCGACATCGCGTTGCACTTCAAGTTCGGCAAGCCCGCCCAGCACAATCCGTGGAAGGCGGACACCCTCGAGTGGGCCAACGCCATGCCGCCGAGCGCCTACAACTTCGTCAGCCTGCCGAAGATCGATACCCGCCACCCGCTGTGGGACAATCCGGACCTGCCGCGCACTATGGCCGAAGGCAAGCACGGGCTGGCCGTCACCTCCCACGGGCGTCGCGAAATGTGGGGCACCGATTCGATCACTGGCAAGGTGCGCGAAATCATCCACCTGCCGGGCAACTCCTGGTGGCCGTTCTTCGCAGCCCTCGCCCTGGCCGTGGTGTGCGTGAGCCTGCTCACCCGGGTTTACGCGCTGGCCGGCGTGTTCGTGATCATCGCCGGGGTGTTCTTGCTGCGCTGGTCCTGGGAGAACGGCGCACATCCGAAGGCGGCGCCGGACGCCGAGGTGCGCAAAGGCGACCCGCCCCTGCACTCACGCACCATGAGCGGTCCCGGCGTCTGGGCGATGGCCACGTTCTCGATCGCCAATGGCTCATTCTTCCTCTCGTACCTGTTCGGCTGGTTCTACCTGTGGACAGTATCACCGCAGTGGCGCATGCCGGAGGTCTCGCCGCTGTCGCTGGTCGTGCTCGTCGCGGCCGGCGTGGCGATGACCCTGGGCGCCGGGGTGATGGAGCGCCTGGTGCGTGGACTACGCGTCAACCAGGATCGCGGCCTGGCCCGCGGCTTCTACATGAGCGCGCTGCTGGGGGCGGCTCAGGTGGGGCTGGTGCTCTGGTCGCTGTTGACGGCAGGGCTCGAACCGACCCGCACAAGCCACGACGCGGTGCTGCTGGTAGGGCTCGTCTATGCGCTGTTCCATGGGGCGCTTGCCATGATTCTCTCCGCCATGCAGGGGCTTCGCGTGCGTCACGGCTACGTGGGACTGCACGCGCCGTTCGAGCCGGCGGTCGTGGTCATCCTGTGGCGCTACAACGTGGTGACGTTCTGGGTGCTGGTCGGCGCGCTCGGCGTGCTGCCTCGGGTCATTGGAGGCTAGACGATGGAAACCGCATTCAAGCGACTGTACCTGGGACATCCGGCGCATCTGGTCGTGGGGCTCACGCTCTGGAGCATCTGGTTCGTGGCGGTGTACGGGGGGCTATCGGTGGCCTGCGCCGTGGCGCCCCCGGCGCCGGCGCAGGGGGCCTGGACCGGCCTCAACCTGGGGCTCGGGCTTTTCAGCCTGCTGATCACCGCCTTGCTGGCCTGGCTGACCTGGGCCGGCTGGAAGGCGGGGCGCGAGCTCACCGGTCGGCCGCGCTTCAACGCGCTGGTGTCCGCCGGGCTCTATCTCTTCTCCGCGCTCGGGGTCGTCTTTACCGGCATGCCGATCATCGGCGTGCCGCCCTGCCTGTGAGTTCGTGGCGGTGACGCTCGCCCAGGCCGAAGGTGAGCCGGCCGCCGGGCACACCGCGCTCTACAGCCTGCACGGCATGTGGTGCACCAGCTGCGCGCTTGCCGTCGAAGGCGTGCTCCAGCGCGCCGCCGGCATCGAATCGGCGAGCGTCCACTACCCGACGGCCACCGTCTGGGTGCAGGGCGAGTCCGATGCGATCGGGTTCGAGGCGCTGGCCGCGCGCGTGGCGCGCATCGGCTACCGGCTCGGCCCACTCGAGGCCGTCGTTGATGCCGCCGCGCGGCTCGAGAAGGAGAGCCGCTACCTGAGCCTGCGCCTGATGGTCGCCGCGGTGTTCGGCATGTGGACGATGCTCGCTTCGCTGCTCATCTATGCTGGTGCCGTGCCCGCCGGGCGCATCGAGCTGGTCATGGCCTGGCTCTCCGGCGGCTTTGCACTGCCCGTGGTGCTCTACGCCGGCGTGCCGTTCTACCGCGCGGGGTGGCGCACGCTGCGCGCAGGCCGCCCGGGCATGGACGTGCTGGTGAGCCTTGGCGTACTGGGGGCGGTCGCGGTATCGGTCTGGCTGCTGGCGCGCGGCTCGGCGGAGGTCTACTTCGATACCGCCGTGATGCTGGTCACACTATTGCTGGTCGGCCGGCTGGCCGAAACGCTTTGCCGCCAGCGCGGGCTGAAGGCGTTCGACGCGCTGGCCCTGCCCCAGGCCGACGTTACCCTGGAGCGCGGCGGCAAGCGTCAGACGCGGCCGCCCGAGGAGGCCGTACGAGGCGACACGCTGCTGCTCTCGCATGACGAAACCCTGCTGCTCGATGCCACGCTTGCCACCCCAGGCTGGTTCGATACCGCCACGCTCTCCGGCGAAAGCGTTCCGCGCTACCTGGCGGCAGGGCAGAAGGTCTTCGCCGGCTATCGCTACCTGGGTAGCGGCCAAGGGCCGGTGCGGCTCACCATCGATGCAACGCCGGGTGAGCGCCGCGTGGACCGATTGTGCGAACAGATGCGCCTGCTGCAAACCCGCAAGGGGGAGCTTACCAAGCTCGCCGACCGCTTCGCCGCCTGGCTGAGCCCGGCGGCGCTGCTGCTGGCGCTGATCACGCTGCCCGCCGTCTGGATTCTCGGCGCAGGCACGGAGGAGGCAGTGGTGCGAGCGCTCTCGGTGCTGGTAGTGGCCTGCCCTTGCGCGGTGGGGCTGGCGGTGCCGCTGGCCGCCCTGGCCGGTAGCGGCCAGGCAATGCAGGCTGGCGTGGCGATCCGCGACCCGGCCGCCTTCGAACTGCTCGCCGGAGTGCGCGCCGTGGCCTTCGACAAGACCAACACCCTCACCGCCGGCAGACACCGCGTGGTGCATCTCGTCCACCGCGAGGCGCTGCCCGAAGGGTTCGCCGCGCGGCTTGCCGCCGCCGCCGCCGCCGGCGAAAGCGAGCACCCCCTGACCCTGGGTCTGCTGCGCTGGGCGAGCGAAACCGCGCATCCGGGTGAAAAGCCGGCCGTCGCCCAGCGGGAAGAGGTGGCCGGCGCAGGCCACCGCGTGAGCTTCGCGGATGGCCAGTGCTGGCGCCTGGGCAGGGCCGCCTGGCTCGAAGAGCAGGGCGTGGCGCTGCCCGAGAGTGTCGAGGACGCTGACTACGCCTTCGCCTCCCAGGTGGTACTGGCCGACGACGACGGCTGGCTTGCCACCTTCCACCTCGCCGACCCACCCGTGGCAGATGCCCGGGCGAGCCTCGCCGAGCTCGCGCGCCTTGGCTACGTGACGGCCCTGATCAGCGGCGACCGCCAGGGGGCGGTGAGCTGGCTCGGCGGCGAAGTGGGCCTGGCAGCCAGCGCCTGCTACGCCCAGCGCACGCCGGAGGCCAAGGCGAGGCTGCTGGCGGGGCTCCCCGCGCCCACGCTCTACGTGGGCGACGGTGTCAACGATACGCTTTGTCTCGCAGCGGCGGGAGTCGGCGTGGCACCCATGAACGCCAGCGAGGCCGCACGCGAAGGCGCCGCCGCCCAGCTGCTCGCGCCGGGCATCGGCGGCGTGGTGCGGCTACTGGGCATTGCCCGGCGCACCCGGCGGGTAATGATCCAGAATCTGGCGTTCTCGGCGCTCTACAACACGCTGGCACTAGGGCTGGTGGTGGCCATGGCGATTCCGCCGCTGGCGGCGGTGCTGGCCATGGCCGCCAGCTCCTTGAGCGTCACCTTGAACGCCGCCCGCCTGGCCTGGGCCGAGCCTCCGGAAAGCTAGCGTCCCGCTGCCCATGTCTTCATCTCCATGCAAGCGAGCTTGCGCCATGCGCCGATGTATCCTGTTCGTCGAAGCTCACCTGCTGTGGTGGGTGATCGGCGCGACCCTGCTGGGGCTTGGACTGCCCGCCACCGGCCAGATGATGGCGCCGGCCATTGGCCCGCTGCTGGCGCTGTTGATGCTGCTGATCAGCCTGACCTTCGATGTCCACGCCATCCGGCGGGTGCTCGCGCGTCCTGAAAAGCCGCTGCTGGCGGCGGTACTGGTCTACGTTCCCATGTCGCTTCTGGGTTGGCTGACCGGCCGGGCATTCTTCGCCGGCGGGGCGCTGGCCGCCGGCCAGACCCTCGTGGGGGCACTGCCCACCGACGTGTCATCGCCGCTTCTGGTGCTGATGGCGCGCGGCAACGTGGCCATGGCGGCGGTGTTCAATGCGTTCAGCACGGCGCTTTCACCGCTCATCGTGCCGTTTCTGTTCGTCTGGCTGACCGGGATCGAGCTCGCGAGCCCGCTGGGGGCGATCGTGGGGCAACTGGTGATGATCGTGCTGCTGCCGACGCTTCTGGGCGTGACGCTGCGCACCGGGTTTGGCGGCTTCTTCGCTCGCTTCGACGACTTGTACGCGGGCCTGGGCTCCTTGGTGTACCTGCTGATCCTGCTCGCCGTGGTGGGGCCGAATGCGGCGACCATCCTGGGGTACGGCGCCTACGCGCTGGTGATCGCCGCCGCGGCCCTGTGCCTGAACCTGGCCGGCTACGCCGTCGGCCTGGTGTCGCGATTCGTCACCCGCGACCGCCAGGAGGTGATCGCTTTCCTGTTCACCACCAGCAAGAAGGAGTTCAGCATCGCCGCGGCATTCGTGGCCGCGTCAGGCCTTCCGGCGGAGGTCGCCATTCCCGCGGCGTTCTTCGCGGTCATCCAGATGATCACCTCGCCTTTGGCGGCGCGCTTGTTGGTCAGGCGTTAGCGATAGCCCAGGGCCGCGCCCAGACGCTCGGCGTGAGCCGCCACCCAGGCGGGGTCGATCGCGCCCCACGCCTTGATAACGTAGCGGCCGCTGTTGTGACGCTCGCCCTGGATGGGTTCGAAGGCGCACTCGATATCGAGCTCGCCCAAGGACGTGATGGTGTCCTGGGCGGTGCGCCGGGGCATGCCGGTCGCCTCCATCAAGGCGGGCACGCTTTGGATGCCTTGGTCGATGAGATAGGCGACGTAGAGGCGGCGGTAAAAACTCGAACGGGTCTTACTCAGGGCGTCGGTCATGGTGGTCTCCGGCAGCGTGGTGAGGGGAAAGCCGCGCGATTCGCGGGTGTCGTCGAAGTGTCACCAGGGTGTCACCTCCCGCGTTCACCCTGAGGCGGCAGGCACCTTGGGCGTTGCACACCACGGGAGGGTAGCGCCATGATCGACACGACCAGCCACGCCACGCAAGAGAGCTACCTCGACCAGGGCCAGCAGGCCAGGCAGAGCCGGCTGCGCCAGTGGGTGACACTTCTGCTGCTAGTCTACTTTCTGATATGCGCGGTAGCCATCGTCGGCGACGGCTTCAAGCTCGCCATCGGCGATCACTCCGAGCGGCTGTTCGAGTTCGCCACCAACCCCTTCGTCGCGCTGATGGTGGGCATCGTTGCCACCGCCCTGATCCAGTCCTCCTCCACCGTCATCTCGGTGATCGTCGCCCTGGCGACCAGCTGAGAACTGGTCGTGTTTCTGGTGCTCGATGAGCTGAAAAAGCGCCATCGCTGAGCCCTGTTCAATCGAACAGGTCCTGCTGGGCACGAGGCGGCCGGAAATAGCGGGTATCGAGCCCCTGTTCGGCACGCGGCTGCAAACCCCACTGGCGGCTGGCGCGACGAAAGCGCTGGTCGATCAGGTCGGCGAACACGCCTTCACCGCGAAAGCGCCGACCGAAGGCGGGCTCGTTGGTCTTGCCGCCCCGGCACTGGCGAAGGAGGCTCATCACCTTGGCGGCGCGTGCGGGATGATGGGTGTGAAGCCACGCCTCGAACAGCGGCGCGACTTCCCGGGGCAGGCGCAGCAGCATCCAGGTGGCGGTGCGCGCTCCGGCACGGCTCGCTGCCTCCAGTAGCCGTTCGATCTCGTGATCCGTGAGCCCCGGGATCACCGGCGAGAACAGCACGCCCACAGGGATGCCCGCGGTATTCAGCTCGCGAATCACCTTCAAGCGCGCCTGGGGCGACGCTGCGCGCGGCTCCAGCGTGCGTTTCAGGTTCGCATCCAGGCTCGTGAGGCTGACGAATACCCGGACCAGGCGGTGTTCGGCCATGCTGGCCAGAAGCTCGATGTCGCGCAGCACCAGCGTGCCCTTGGTTACCAGCGTGACCGGGTGGCGGCACGCGTGCAGCAGCTCCAGCAGGCGCCGGGTGGTCCGGTAATGCGCCTCGATCGGCTGGTAGCAGTCGGTATTGCCCGAGAGGTTGATAGGCCGGCAGACGTAGCGCGGGTGGGCGAGTTCCTCTTCCAGACGCTCGACCATGCCGGTGCGAGCGATGAGCCGTGTCTCGAAATCCAGCCCCGGCGACAAGTCCCAATAGGCGTGGGACGGGCGGGCGAAACAGTAGATGCAGCCGTGCTCGCAGCCACGGTAGGGGTTCAATGAGCGATCAAAAGAGAGATCCGGCGATGCGTTCCAGGAGAGCGCGCTTTTGGTCGGCTCCTCGCGCACTTCGGTGGCAAGCGACGAGGGCGTTTCGGCCTGCCACCAGCCGTCGGGTTCGGCAACGCTACAGGTGGGGGCGAAGCGGTTGGGCGGATCGAAGGTGGCGCCTCTGCCCTTCATGACGGGGCTCTGTGATGGGCGGATCGATGTCACTTTTGCACTCCATGGCATGTTTTTATATACAGTAGTTGGCGCAGTGAACCAATGCAAGAAAAGAGCGGTCAGGACGCCACGCCACGGGGAGGTCATCGACCAAAGTGAACTTGACATGCGAGGTCGGGTCTATTTGGGTAAGATAGTCTTTGCTTATGAGAATGCCGGGCTTGATTTAGAAAAGCTAAGCGTTACAAAGGCTATCGTCAGTGCCGCCGGAGCCCGCGGCCCATTAAAGTCACCCCTGTTCGAAGAGGTCATTACGATGAGAACCCCCCAAGACGTACTCAACGAGTGGATGCAGGCGATCAACAGTGCCGACGTCGAAGCACTGCTTTCGCTTTACGATGAGAACGCCGTACTGATTCCCACCTTTTCCAACCGTATTTCCGATACCCGCGAAAAGCATCGCGATTACTTCGAGCGCCTCGGCGCGCGTCCGGGGCTGAGCATCACTCTCCACGAGAAGACCGTGATCGTTCAAGAGGTGTCCGAGACCATCGCCGCGCTCACCGGCCTCTACAACTGGCGCTTCGAGGTCGACGGCGAGCTTCTCAACTTCGAGGCGCGTTTCAGCTACCTCGTCGACCTCTCCAAGGATGCGCCCATCCTGCACCACCACTCTTCCCAGATTCCGCGCATGCTGTAAGCGCGTGATCCTGCGGCGAGGCGCCTGGCGCCTCGCCGTTTTTTGTTTAGAGACTTTTAATCAAGTAAATCACCATATTGTCATTTTTCATCGCTACGCTTCCTTGCGCCAACCAAGCCTGGTTTAACCAAGAGGGGGATACGATGAAGGGACTATTCAAACGCTCCATGGTGGCACTTTCCGTCACCGCCGCCGTCACCGGCATCACTATGGGCAGCGCTGCGGCACAGCAGGGGCCGGCCAAGAACGTCATTCTGCTGATCACCGACGGGACGGGTATCGAAACCTTCCGCGCGGCGAGCTACTACCGCCACGGGGCACTGGGCCACGAAGTTTACGATGACTTCGACACGCAGCTGTTCATGGCGACCCATCCGCTCAACACCTCCAACACGCCGACCCGCAGCGATGCCGATCAGGTCACTTTCGACCCCGTAGAGCTCTGGAATGACGAAAGCGTGGAGAGCGTCTTCGAAGGAAGCCTTGGCAACTACAAAGGCTACTTCGCCGGCTACGATTACGCGCGCGCCGACTACACCGACAGCGCCGCCGCCGCCACGGCTCTGGCCTCCGGTCAGAAGAGCTACAACAACGCCATCAACTGGTCCAACGACGATCAGCCGCTCAAGCACATCGGCGAGTACACCGTCGAGAGCGGCCGGGCGCTCGGCGTGGTCTCCTCGGTGCAGATCTCCCACGCGACGCCGGCGGGCTTTCTGGCCCACAACGTCAGCCGCAACGACTACAGCGCCATCGGTCGCGAAATCGTCGAGTCAGGGCTTGCCACCATCGCCATCGGCACGGGCCACCCCTATTACGACGCCGCCGGCGAGCGCGTCGACGAGCCTCGCGAGAGCGACTTCCGCTTCATCGGAGGAGAAGAGACCTACCAGCGCCTGGTAGACGGCGAGACGGACTACGCCTTCATCGAGAGCAAGGAAGACTTCGAGGCCCTGGCGGCCGGCGAACTCGACCTGCCCAAGGAGAAGGTGCTGGGTCTGGTGCAGAACATTCAGACCTTACAGTACAGCCGCCCGGGCGTCGGCGCGGGTAACTTCCTCGACACTTCGCCGAGCCTGGCCACCCTGACCGGCGCCGCGCTCAACGTGCTGAGTGCCAGTAATGATGGCCGCGACAACGGCTTCTTCCTGATGGTCGAAGGCGGCGCCGTCGACTGGGCCGCCCACGCCAACAACCTGCCGCGGATCATCGAGGAGCAGATCGACTTCAACGAAGCCGTCGAGGCCGTCGTCGAGTGGGTGGAAAACGAAAGCTCCTGGGACGACACCCTGATTATCGTCACCACCGACCACGGCAACGGTCTGCTGCAGGGCCCGGATTCCGACACCCGCGCCTACAGCCCGATCGTCAACCAGGGCGCCGGGGCGCTTCCGCTGGTGCGCTGGCACTCCGACACCCACACCCGCGAGCTGGTCCCGCTCTACGCCAAAGGCGCGGGTGCCGACTACTTCCTCGACATCGCCGAGCACGAGGAAGGCCTGGCGATCTACGAAGGAGATGAGGAGAGCCACTACTGGGTCGACAACACCGACGTGTTCCGTGCCAGCATGAACGCCTTCGGCCTCGACGCCGAGTAACCCAGCACCGTAGCCGGAGCCGCCTGCGGGCGGCTCCGTGCGTGTTTTGCCTTCCCGCCACGAGTGACCCATGATGCTTCGCGGACTTTTCACACTTGCGCTGTTGATGTGTTCGACCACGCCTGCCTTCGCTCTCGATACCCAGCGCGCGCCGACCGCCAGTGGCCACGCCTACGCCGAGCCCTATCGCGCCGTTCGCAAGGAGGGCGTACTGCATATCGAAGTGCGTTTCCTGACCGACTACCCCGGCTACTCCGGTGAATTGATCTACGAAAATATCCCGCTCGAGCGCATCGACGGGCTGATCTACGCTGAGTTCGGCGACCAATCCTTCTCGCTGCTACGCAAGCAGGGCGACGTCGTCGCCCCGAAAAGCCTGCGCCTGGGCTTCAACTACGACCCGGAGCGCAACCCGCGCGTCGGTAGCTGGAAAGCCGACTTCGTCGCGCCGCTGCACGATGTCAACGAAGTCACCCTCTTCATGCCCAACGTCGCGCCCATCGGCCCGATTCCGATTCGCGATCGTTGAGACTTGGATATTGTCCTGAGCCGTTAACACACGCGTTCGATACGTTGGATTGTAACGTGGTGGGCTGGCGTACCGACAACGTCAACTACGCAAGCCAACGTGCCATTGAGCGTTTAGGCGCGAAAAAAGAGGGTGTGATACGAGGGCACAAGCTGCGTCGCGATGGCACCATTCGTGACACGGTGATGTATAGTCTGCGCAGGGGAGAGTGGCCAGAAGTGCGCGCGCATCTTACCGATTTGTTAAGCCGGTCCCGCAGCTAATCAACAGCGCTCTGGCTCTAATGCACACACATGGAGATAGGACGATGATCGCAGCCCCAATCACATTTGCTATAGCCAAAGCGAGAAGGGACGCGAATTTTAGATAGGCAGCCAAAATTCTCTTTGCTAGTAATAGGATCAATGAGATAGATTTGATGCGAGCGGCTAGATAACCTCAATGAACGCGCCAGCACGTTCATTGAGGTTATGCAGCCGGGTATATAATCACTATTATACATACAGCCAGGTAATATAGATATGGAATGGTTAGAAGAGAATAAAGATTGGCTTTTTAGTGGTGTTGCCATTGCGCTCCCTCTTGCGATTGTAGGCTGGTTTATTTCTTCTAGAAAAAATAGACAAACCCAAAAGGGCGGAGATAATTCCACGAACATACAGGTTGGTGGCAATTTTAAAATAGGCAGTAGCAAGGATGATGAATAAGCAAAGTCAAAAAAGTGGCGATCAGTCTACAAATTTACAGGCGGATCAAATGGTAGTGCACGTAGGTATTGATGAAAAACGTGCACGTGAGGTATTTCAAGAAATGAACCTTCAGTTAAGGCGAGAGTATACCCAGGAGGCACTTGAAATCGCAAACGCCAGGGTTTCCGAGTTTGAGAATAGCCTGATGCCAAAAATGGAGAGGGTTGACGGTGCCCTAGAGGCTTTTGGAGACCCAAGCTTTCAATTGTTGCTGGTTGATGCACAAAAAGCAGCTGCATCTACAGAAAGACCAGCAGACTATGATTTGTTATCCGAACTGCTTATTCACCGATTTAAGAAGGGTGATAATCGCATTGCAAGAGCAGGCATTAGCCTCGCGGTAGACATTGTTGATAAGGTTTCTGATGAGGCTTTATTAGGGTTAACAGTCGCACATGCTGTTAATAGCTTTCTACCCGTTACAGGTGATATTAATCAAGGCCTAAATGTTTTAAATGATCTATTTGGAAAGATTATCTACGGAGATTTACCTTCAGGCCATGAGTGGCTAGATCACTTAGATATTTTGAATGCAGTTCGCCTAAGTTCGTTTGGTGATTTAAAAAAAGTACAACAGTATTATCCCGAGATCCTTCCTGGTTATATAGACGCTGGCATAGAGAAAGCTTCTGAAAATTATACTAAAGCCTTAGAAATACTAGACGGTATTAATTTGCCTAGAGGGCTGCTAATTGAGCATACTCTAAATACTGACTACGTAAGAATACCTATTCCTAGTAAAGCACAGATTGATTCAATTTCATTACAGCAACAGATGTTGCAAGATGGAGCTTTGGTCATTGTGCCCGTAAGGTTAACAGAGGCACAAAAAACAGCGATAAACGATGTCTACAACCTATATTCTAAAGATGGCGGGTTAAAGCAGAACAACATTAATTCATTCATGGAAGAATGGGATAAAAGACCAAATCTTAAGGTTCTTAAAGATTGGTGGAATACTATTCCAATTATTTTAACGATTACAGCAGCAGGAAAAGTTCTGGCCCACTCTAACGCCCAAAGGTGTGATGAAAGATTACCACCGATGGATTAGGCGCTTTAAGTTTATAATGTATAACCAAGCCAGTCAGAGGGACCAAAAAACCGCCGCTTCGCTCTGGTTTTCGGCCCCTGCTGGCGACGTTAAATCCTGAGTTCAAACATTAAGCGCAGAGCATTGGAACGCTCGTTGCGCGTGAGGAATTGAAAAAAGGCACGAGCGGCAGGTATGCCTTTACGGCTTCGTGTTTTGAAGCAGAGTCATGCCACCGCGTTATACGAGCGGCTGAGTTTTACAAGGTGCGGTGAAACATCTACCCAGTACTGGATGGAAGCGGTTTAACCGGCGCTTATAGCCTTTATAGCATCCGCTCTGCTCATTCAAAAAAGCCTCGGCTGTTAAGCCAAGGCTTGTGCTAACCACCTGTTTGTTGCGAAGCCTAAAGCTTTCTAGCCTTTCTTCTTGACCGTCTTCTTACCTCTTTCAGCTTGGCCATTCTCTTCAGCACTACCACCCGGAAAATGCGCCCGCACCAGCTCCAGAAGCCCTTGGGTCGAGGCATCAAAATCCGCCGCATTGGTATCAATACGCTCACTGATTTCCCCGGCAATACGCTTGCCGAGCTGCACCCCCCACTGATCAAACGAGTTAATGTTCCAGATCACGCCCTGGACGAACACCTTGTGCTCGTAGAGCGCGATCAGCGCGCCGAGGTTTTTAGGCGTGAGTTCGTCGAGCAGCAGGGTGCTGGAGGGGCGGTTGCCGGGGCAGCTGTAGGGGGCGTGCTGGCTGAGTTCCTTGCTGTCGCCCTGGCTGCCTTCCATGAAGGCGTTGGCCTGGGCGAGCATGTTGGTCAAAAGCGCGAAGTGGTGCTCCTCCATGCCGGGTTCGGGCTTGAGTGAGGCGATAAAGTCGATCGGCACGTAGCGCGTGCCCTGGTGCAGCAGCTGGAAGAAAGCGTGCTGGCCGTTGGAGCCGGTCTGGCCCCAGACGATCGGGCCGGTCTTGTAGTTGACCGGGTGGCCGAAGATGTCCACCGACTTGCCGTTGGACTCCATGTCGAGCTGCTGCAGAAACGACGGCAGCTGATTGAGCGCCTGGTCGTAGGGCACGATCGCCTGGGTCTCGGCGCCGATGAAGTTGATGTACCAGATGCCGATCAAGGCCATCAGTACCGGCATGTTCTGCGAGAAGGGCGCCTCGATGAAGTGACGGTCCATCTCGTGGGCGCCTTCCAGCAGCTCGATGAAGCCGTCGAAGCCGATGGAGAGCGCGATCGGCAGCCCGATCGACGACCACATCGAGTAGCGCCCGCCCACCCAGGCCCAGAACTCGAACACGTTCTCCTCGCGAATGCCGAATTCCATTGCCGCCTTGCGGTTGGTGGAGGCGGCGATGAAGTGCGCGCCTACGTCGGCATCTTCGCCCGCGTTTTCCAGAAACCAGCGCCGCGCGGTCTTGGCGTTCAAGAGCGTCTCCTGGGTGGAGAAGGTCTTGGTCGAGACGATGAACAGGGTCGTCGCCGGGTCGAGGCGCGAGAGCACCTTCTGGATATGGGTGCCGTCGACGTTGGAGACGAAGTGGAAGTGAAGCTCCGGATGGCGGTACTTCAACAGCGCGCGTACCGCCATGTTGGGGCCGAGATCCGAGCCGCCGATGCCGATGTTGACCACGTCCCTGATCGGCTGGCCGCTGTAGCCCTTCCACTCGCCGCTTCTCACCGCTTCGGAAAACGTCTTGATCTGCTCGCGGGTGCGGGTGATCTCCGGCATCACGTCTTCGCCGTCGACGAACACCGGCTCGTCACCGAGATTTCGGAGCGCAGTGTGCAGCACCGGGCGGTTCTCGGTCACGTTGATGATGTCGCCGGAGAACATCTGCGCTCGGCGCTGCACCAGCGCCGAGTGGTCGGCCAGCTCTAAAAGCTTGGCCAGCACCTCATCGGAGACATGATGCTTGGAGTAGTCCAGAAACAGCCCGCCCACGCGCAGGCTCATCTTGTCGAAGCGCTGGGGATCACGTGCGAAGTAGTCACGGATGCGATCGTCGTGGGTCTTGTCGCGCAGGCGTTCGAGGGCCTGCCAGGTGACGCTGCGGGTGAGCTGGAACATGGGGAATTTCCTTGTCGATGAGGCAGTTGGAGCGTGGCGCCTGTACCTTGATTGTTGTGTAAAAATACTACATCACGTGCTGACAGGGGCAACTGTCGGGCATAAAAAAACGCCTTCGACGCGTTGTCGCGTCGCCGAAGGCGCTTTTTCGAGGTCACGATGGCGCGCCGTTCAGCCGGCCACGGCCACCTGTGCAGCGCCGCGCTTCAAGAAGGCGTAGCTCACGCCGGTGATCAGCGCGCCCACCACGATGGCGCCCAGGTAGAGCAGCGCCGGGCTGATCGCGCCGGGAATCAGCAGCACGAAGATGCCGCCGTGGGGCGCCATCAGCTTGGCGCCGATCAGCATCGAGAGTGCGCCGGTCACCGCCCCGCCGACGATGCAGCAGGGAATCACCCGCAGCGGATCCTTGGCGGCGAAGGGGATCGCGCCTTCGCTGATGAAGCAAAGCCCCAGCACAAAGGAGGCCTTGCCCGCCTCGCGCTCGGCGGCGGCGTACTTGTAGCGCGCCAGGAAGCTGGCGATGCCCATGCCGATCGGCGGCACCATGCCCGCCGCCATCACCGCCGCCATTGGCCCATAGGTGCCGGAGGCGATCAGGCCCA
This sequence comes from Vreelandella malpeensis, assembly GCF_020622355.1. GTDB lineage: Bacteria > Pseudomonadota > Gammaproteobacteria > Pseudomonadales > Halomonadaceae > Vreelandella > Vreelandella malpeensis. The sequence goes on from NZ_WHVL01000006.1 coordinate 60,649, forward strand.
CGCCGAAGGTGTAGGCGGCCTTGTTGATCGGCCCGCCGAGGTCCACGCACATCATCGTACCCAGCAGAAGCCCCAGAATCACCGCGTTGGTCGAGTCGAGCGAGGCGAGGTAGTTTTCGAGTGCGCCCAGCAGCGCCGCCACGGGCTCGCCGACGACGTAGACCATGATCAAGCCGGTGACGAGGCTCGCCACGAAGGGAATGATCAGAATCGGCTTGAGCGACTCCACGCTCGACGGGAGCTTGACGCCGCGGGTCACGCCCAGCGCCACGTACCCGGCCAGAAAGCCGGCCAGGATGCCGCCGATGAAGCCGGAGCCGATATCGGCGGCGAGCATGCCACCGATCAGCCCCGGCGCGATGCCCGGCCGGTCGGCGATGGAGTAGGCGATATAGCCCGCCAGCACCGGCACGATCAGCCCCATGGCGCTGCCGCCGATCTGCATCAAGGCGGCGGGAAGCGTCCCCGGCTCCTCGAACGCTTCGATGCCGAACACAAACGACAGCGCGATGATCAGCCCGCCGGCCACCACCATCGGCAGCATGAACGACACCCCGGTGAGCAGGTGCTTGTAGACGCCTTTCTCCTTGAGGCTCTTGGGGCCGCTGGCGGCGGATGCGCTCGCACCATCCTCGATGCGCGCCTCGGCGAGGGCAGCCTCCAGGGTCTGGCGAGGCTTCTTCAGCGCCGTGCCGGTGGAGGTGCGGTAGATCCGCTTGCCGGCAAAGCGCGTGGGGTCGACCTCGATATCGCAGGCCAATAGCACCACGTCCGCCTGGGCGATCTCGTCAGCCGTGAGCTTGTCCTGAGCGCCAACGGAGCCCTGGGTCTCCACGCGCAGGGCGTGACCGAGCGAGCGTCCGGCTTCCTTGAGGGCCTCGGCGGCCATGAAGGTATGGGCAACGCCGGTAGGGCAGGCGGTCACGGCGACGATGCGCTTGCCGGCCTGATCAGGCGCGGCGGTGTTCTCGTCGACGGCGGGTTCAGTGGCCGGGGTGAACAGCGGCGCCTCGCGCTTGGCGGTGGCAAGGAACGCCTCCGGGTCGGGCAGGGCGTCACTGATGGCGCCCTGATACAGGCGCTTGCCGGCAAAGCGGGCCGGGTCAGGCACCTGCTCGGCGGCCACCACGATCAGATCGGCATGGCCGATCTGCTCCCGGCTTGCGGCTTTGAGCGGCGCGAGCTCGCCGTGCATTTCGACGTGAACCTGCCAGCCCAGGCGCTGGGCGGCCTGCTCCAGGCGCCGGGCGGCGAGAAAGGTGGTGGCCATGCCGCTGGGGCAGGCCGTGATCAGAATGATGTTCATGAAAGAGCTCCGTCGGGGCTTTCGACGTACAGGCGCGCCACCTGCGTCTGCTGCAAAAGGGTGGAAAAGTCGCTCGCCTGGTGATCGCCCACGCCGACATGGCGCACCGATTCGGCGGACAGGGCGGTCGCGAAACGCAGCGTGCGTTCGTCGTCGTGGCCGCTCAACAGGCCGTGCAGCATGCCGGCTACGAAGGTGTCGCCGGCGCCCACGGTATTGGCCGCCTGCAGCCTGGGTGGCCGCGCCTGCCAGGCGCCCCGGGCGTTGACCCAGAGCACCCCATCGGCGCCGGCGGAGAGCAGCGACTGCTCGATGCCTGCCGCGTGCAGGCGCGCCGTGGCCGCCAGGCGCGCCTCGAGATTTTCGAGCGCGTTGCCCGCCCAGTCGGCAAGCTCCAGCTCGTTGGGTTTGACCGCCTGGGGCGCAACGGCAATGGCGCGAGTCAGCGCCGCGCCGCTGGTATCCACCCATAGCGGCACGCCGGTGGCCTTTAGGCGGGCCAGAAACTCGCCGAAGCCTTCGACATCGAGTCCCGGCGGCAGACTCCCCGCGACCAGCAGCGCCGCCACTTCGTGAGTCGCCAGGGTCGCCTCGACGATCTCGATCAGCGCCTGCATGGCGGCGGCCTCCACCGCGATGCCGGGGCCGTTGATGTCTGTCACCCGGCCGCTGCGTTCGGCCAGCTTGGCGTTGATGCGGGTATCGCCGGGCAGGCGAAGAAAGGCGTCCGTCACGCCCATTTGAGCGAAGGCGCGCTTGAACGGGGCGTCGTTGTCGGCGCCGAGAAAGCCGCCGACGATCACCTCGTGGCCGAGCCCGGCCAGTACCCGGGCCACGTTGACGCCTTTGCCGGCGGCCTGGAGCTCGGCGTGATGCGAGCGGTTGACCGCGCCGGGGGCCAGCTCGTCGAGAGCGAAGGCCAGGTCGAGGGCCGGGTTGAGCGTCACGGTCATCACGCGGGCCATCAGTTCGCCTCCAGCGCGTCGCGCACAGCGTCACCGGTCGACTGAGCCAGCGCCCGCCGTGCGCTCTCGCGGGCATCGGCAAGGTCGAACTCGCGCAGCCGCGCCTTGACCAGCGGCACCTGGCGGGCGCTGACCGAGAGCTCGTCGACGCCCAGGCCCACCAGTACCGGGATGGCGACGGCGTCCGAGGCGAGCTCGCCGCACACCCCGATCCACTTGCCTTGAGCGTGAGCGGCCTCGACGGTCATCTGGATCAGGCGCAGTACCGCCGGATGCAGGCCATCGGCCTGGGCGGAGAGCACCGGATGGCCGCGGTCGATGGCCAGCGTATATTGGGTCAAGTCGTTGGTGCCGATGGAGAAGAAGTCGACTTCGGCGGCCAGACTGGGGGCGAGCAGGGCGCTGGAGGGAATTTCGATCATCACCCCGAGCTGCACGTCGGTGGCGCGCTCATCGGCGGGGATCTCGACCATGAGCCGGTCGAAGATCGCCTTCACGGCGCGAAACTCCGCCACGTCCTTGACCATCGGCAGCATGATGCGCAGCGGGCACGCTAGGCCATCCTCGCGCGGGGCGCCGGCCAGCAGCAGCGCGCGCAGCTGGGTCTCGAGCACGCCGGGCTCGGTCAGCGCCAGGCGAATGCCGCGCAGGCCCAGAAACGGGTTGTCCTCCTGCGGCACCGGCCAGTAGGGCAGCGGCTTGTCGCCGCCGACATCCAGGGTGCGCGCCACCAACGGGCGCCCGGCCAGCGCCTCGAGCGCCTGGCGATATTCATTGGTCTGCGTGGCGAGATTCGGGGCGCTCGAGTGTGCCATGAACAGGAATTCGGTGCGCAGCAGGCCCACACCTTCGGCGCCGCGCTCGACGGCATCCGCCGCGTGCAGGGTATTGCCCAGGTTGGCCGCCACCTCGACCGGGTGGCCGTCGCGGGTCTCGGCGCGCTCGAAGCGCCGCGACCAGGCGTTGGCCTCGCGCTCCTCGAGCGCGCGCAGGGTCTGCCTTGCCCGCGCCAGGCGCTCTTCGCTCGGCGACGGAATGATCCGACCGCGCTCGCCGTCGAGAATCAGCGTGCTTTCAATGTCGAGCGCCATCACCGCACGACCGGCGCCGACCACCGCCGGGATGCCGAGCGCGCGGGCCAGGATCGCGCTGTGGGCGGTGGCGCCACCGCGCTCGGTGAGCAGCCCCTTCACCTTGGCGGTGTCGAGCCGCGCGACATCCGACGGGCCGATGTCCTCGGTGACCAGGATGTAGGGATGCGCTGGCGGTTCGGGCAACTCGATATTGCACAGCACGCTCAGCACCCGGCGGCCGACGTCGCGCAGGTCCGCCGCGCGCTCGGCCAGCAGCCGGTCGGCGAGCATCTCCTGGGCGTGGGCGGCGGTGTCGATCGCCTCCCACCAGCCGGCTTCTGCCGAGCGGCCCTCGCGAATCGCCTCCTCGGCGGCGCGGTAGAGCTCCGGGTCGTCGAGCATTTCCTCGTGCATCGAGAGAATGTCCGCCACTTCGCCGCCGGCCCCGCGCACCAGCGCGGCGAGTTGCGCTTGGCCCTGGGTGATGGCGTCTTGCAGGCGGCCAAGCTCCTGCTCGCTGTCCGCCGCGTCTTCCGGGTAGTCGAAGCGCGGCGCTCGCATCACGAAAATGGGGGCGATCGCAAGGCCGGGCGAGGCGGCAATCCCTGAGTGAGCCTCGTTCTCGGCCAGCGGCGGGTACGCCTTGATATCGGCTGGTACGGGGGCAGCGGGTTTGAAACCGCTCTCGAAGGGCGATACCTTCTCCCCGAGCCCGCCTTCGATGGCGCCGGCGAGCGCGTCGAGGGCCGCCTCGGCACCCGCGCCGGCGGCGGAGAGCACCAGCCACTGCCCGCGTCGCGCGCCGAGACCGATCACCTTGGTCAGGCTCGCCGCCGAAACGCTCGAGGGGCTGCCTTCTTCCAGGCGCACGTTGATGGCCACCGGCTGCTCGCGCGCGATCTGGACGAGCTGCTTGGCCGGGCGGGCGTGCAGCCCGTGGGGGTTGAGCACTCGCACCCGGCGCGTGGCGGTGGCGGCGGTTTCACCGGCCAGCAGCGACAGCACGCGCGTGGTATCGGCGTTGGCCAGGGTCTCGCCGGGAACGCTCTCGACCAGCGCGGCGATCCGCTCCAGCAGCGGCAGGTGGTAGTCCGCCTGGCCCGCCAGGCAGAACACCGCCTGTACCGGGTGCCCCTGCTCCTCGAGCCGAGTATCGGCCGGGGTCGCCAGGGCCAGCGCTGGGGCGAGCTCCGGGCCTGCGTGGCTCGACAGCCAGTAGCCGCCGCCGAGATAGACCGGCGCGCGTTCGGCGATGGCGCTCATGAAAGCGGTGTTCACGCAGCCGCCCTGATAGAGGCGCGCGGCGCCAGCCAGCGTCAGCTCCTTCGCGCTTTGAGCGGGAAACTTCAGGCACAGCGTCTGCTTGTCCAGGCGCGGGGCGGGAGCTTGCCGGGACAGTAGCTTCGCCACTTCCTTGCGCGATTCGGCCGAGGCCAGTGCCTGGGCGACGCCGTCGCGGTCGAGCACGTGGGTGAGCGCGCGCAGAATATCCAGGTGTTCGTCGTTCTGGGCGGCGATGGCGACCAGCACGTGAACGCGCTGGCCGTCGTGCCACGCGACGCCCTCGGGAAATTGCAGCACCCGCACGCCGGTGTGACGCACGTGACGACGGCTCTCCGGGGTGCCATGGGGGATGGCGATGGCGTTGCCGAGATAGGTGGACGACTGCGCTTCGCGTGCGTGAAGCCCCTCACGGTACTCCGGCGCGGTCAGCCCGCCCTCGGTCAGTGCCGTGGCGGCGGCGTCCAGGGCGGTCTGCCAGCTCTTTGCACGGCAGTCCAGCAGGATGTCTTCAGGGCCGAGTGTCAGCATGCGGTTCTCCTTGAGTAGCGTCCGGCGACGGCTTGGCGGGGGGCTCACCACTTTGAGGGCGGCCTCCTCGGCTAACCCGGGCGAATGACGCTATGCTGAAACGATTCACCTTCGGGTACAAGGGGTGGGTTTTTAGACGTTGGTAGGGGCTTAGTCAAGGCGCTGGTACACTCAAGGCCTGAATACGAGGACTCGATATGACACTTGCCGACATCGCCCGGCTTGCCGGCGTCTCGCGAACCACGGCCAGCTACGTGATCAACGGCCAGGCCGAGCAGCGCCGCATCAGCGCCGCCACCATCGAGAAGGTGAGGGCGGTGGTCGCCGCCCACCGCTATCACATCGACCCTCAGGCGGCGGCGCTCAGGCGCGGGGCGAGCCGGCTGATCGGGCTGATCGTGCCGGATCTCGAGAACGCAAGCTACGCCCGGCTTGCCAAGCGCCTGGAGCGTGGCGCGCGCGAGCGCGGCTACCAGCTTCTGGTGGCGAGCTCCGACGACTGCGCCGAGCGCGAACGCTCGCTGGCCGCTGCGCTTCGCGCCCAGCGCTGCGAGGTGCTGATCACCGCCAGCTGCCTGGACCGGGAGGATGCGTTCTACCCCGAGCTTGCCGATGAGGGGCTGCGCATCGTCGGGGTCGATCGCGGGCTTTGCGATACGCGCTTTGCAAGCGTGGTGAGCGACGATTTCGAGGCCGCGCGACGCCTGACGCACTCGATACTCGGCGCCCGCACCCGCCGGGTCGCGTGGCTCGACGCGATGCCCGCGCTTTCCATCAGTCGCGAGCGGCGCGCCGGCTTCAAGGCAGCGCTTGAAGGTCGCGGCATCACGGCACGCCCGCTCAGCGCCGCGCGCTACGAGCGTGTCGAGGCCGCAGGGTTGATGGAGGTATTGTTCGCGGAAGGGGAGGCGGTGGAGGCCATCATCACCGCCTCGTATACGCTGCTGGAAGGGGTCTTCGATTATTTTCTGGCCCGAGGCGGGCTACCCGACAACGTCGGGCTCGCCACCTTCGGCGATCATCGGCTGCTGGATTTGCTGCCCCGACCGGTCAATACCGTGGCGCAGGATGTCGAGCAGATGGCCCGGCGTACGCTTGAGTGCGCTTTCGAGGCGATCGAAGGCGCCGCGCAGCCGGGGCGACACGTGATCGCCCGGACACTGCGAACGCGCTAGGCCGGGCGACGCGCCTCGGCCCAGGCCTCGGCATCGGGCATCGTCAGAAGGTACTCCTCGTCAAGCAGGGGCGAGGAGAGCAAAAAGTCGGCGCTGGCCGCGTTGCAGGCCACCGGCACGTTCCACAGGGCCGCCAGGCGCAGCAGCGCCTTGACATCCGGGTCGTGGGGCTGCGGGGCGAAGGGGTCCCAGAAGAAGATCAGAAGATCCAGACGCTGCTCGGCGATGCGGGCGCCGATCTGCTGGTCGCCGCCAAGCGGGCCGCTCATCAGGCCCTCCACCTCGAGACCGAGCTCCCGGGTCAGCCGTCCGGCGGTGGTGCCGGTGCCCAGCAGGGTGTGGCCGCTCAGGGTCTTCTGCCAGCGCGTCGCCCACTCCATCAATTCGCTCTTCTTGCCGTCGTGGGCGATCAGCGCGATGCGCTTGGTGGCAGCGAGCCGGCGCGTGGCCTGGCGAGGTGGGCGCGCATCGTTCATGGTGTGCTCTCCTGGCATCGTTAACGGGGGTGGGATCAGGCGTCTACCGCCAGCACTTTCAGGGTGTTGGTGCCGCCGTGGGCGTTCATGTGATCGCCGCGGGTAAGAATGACATGCTCGCCCGGGCGCGCCAATCCGTGCGCCTTGAGCAGCGCAATGGCCTGGTCGTTCACCTCGGTGGGGGCCATCTCGCTGGTGTCGAAGGGAATCGACACCACGCCACGGTAGAGCGCCATGCGCCGCTGGGCGACGGGGCTGTGGGCAAGCCCCACGATGGGCAGCGCCGAGCGGATGCGTGAGGCGATCAAGGGCGTGTAGCCGGTCGAGGTCATGCAGGCGATGGCGCGCACGCCGGCCAGGTGGTTGGCGGCGTACATCGCCGAGAGCGCGATGGTCTCGTCGATGCGCTCGAAGCCTTCGTGGATGCGGTGCCCGGAGGACTGGGCAACGCGCTCGCGTTCGGCGCCCAGGCACACCCGGTCCATCGCCTGGATGGTTTCGACCGGGTAGTCGCCCGCTGCGGTCTCGGCGGAGAGCATCACGGCATCGGTGGCGTCGAGCACGGCGTTGGCCACGTCGAATACCTCAGCCCGGGTGGGCAGGGGCGACTCGATCATCGACTCCATCATTTGCGTGGCGGTAATCACGGCGCGGTTGAGGGTGCGGGCGTGCTTGATGATGCGCTTCTGGGTGCCGATCAGCGCTTCGTCGCCGATCTCCACCCCCAGGTCGCCGCGGGCCACCATCACCGCCTCACTGGCGACGATGATGCCGTCGAGTGTAGCGTCATCGGCTACCGCCTCGGCGCGCTCGAGCTTGGCAACCAGGCCGATCTCGCGGCCCTCTTCGCCGAGCAGCGCGCGGGCCTCGATCATGTCCTCGGCGCTGCGCGGAAACGACACCGCCAGGTAGTCGACACCGATCGCCACGGCGGTCTTCAGATCCTCCTTGTCCTTGTCGGTCAGCGCCGGCGCCGAAAGCCCGCCCCCCTGCTTGTTGATGCCCTTGTTGTTGGAGAGCTTGCCGCCCACGTGCACGCGGGTATGCACTTGCTGCCCTTCGATGGTGGTCACATCGAGTACCACGCGGCCGTCGTCGAGCAACAGCCGGTCGCCAGGGGCGACGTCATCGATCAGCGCCTTGTAGTCACAGCCCACGCGCTCGGCGCTGCCGGCTTGGCCATCGAGAGCCATGTCCAGCACGAAAGCATCGCCCACGTCGAGATGGACGGCGCCTTCCTTGAACCGCGCAATGCGGATTTTCGGGCCCTGCAGGTCGCCCAGAGCCGCTACGCTCTTGTTGAGGCGCGCGGCGATCTCGCGTACCTGCTCGAGCCGGCGGCGGTGATCCTCGGCGCTGCCGTGGGAGAAGTTGAGTCGCACCACGTCGACGCCGGCCTGGATCATTTTCTCGAGCACGCCGGGGCGATCGCTGGCCGGTCCCAGGGTGGCCACGATCTTGGTACGGCGCAGGGGAGTATAGGGGGCGGTAGTGCTCATGAAAGCGACTCCTTGGTCGACGCGAACGCGCGCGAATGCATGATGTCAGTCGGGGGTGAAGGCGACAATTAACTGTTGGACTACGATAGCTTTTTTATAGTAATTTTACTACATATTCGGTCTGGGTCTGTCGCTCGTGATATGGAAAGGGCCGCAAGTGGCTGTCGATGGCTTTAAATGACTACCTTTTTGTAATTTATTTACCGAATTTCTATGGTTTGTAATAGATCTGGTTTACAGTTTTCCCCATCATCCAGGCGAGGTGCCCCATGAGCATTAAGATTGCAATCAACGGTTTTGGCCGGATCGGGCGTAACGTGTTGCGCGCGCTCTACGAGAACGGCTATCGCGACCGAGTCCAGGTCGTGGCGATCAACGACCTGGGCGAGGCATCGCTCAATGCCCATCTGCTGCGCCACGATACCGTGCACGGTCACTTCCCGTTCAGCGTCGAGCACGATGAAGAAAGCATTACCGTGGACGGCGATCGCATCGCGATCTCCTCCGAGCGCGATCCTGCCAAGCTCCCCTGGAAAGCGCTGGGCGTGGATCTGGTCATGGAGTGCACCGGACTCTTCTCCAAGCGCGAAGCCGCCGCCAAGCATCTCGAGGCAGGTGCGGCGCGCGTGCTGATTTCCGCTCCTAGCCCGGATGCGGACGCTACCGTCGTGTTCGGCGTCAACGACGACATCCTGCGCGCCGAGCACAAGGTGGTCTCCAACGCCTCCTGCACCACCAACTGTCTGGCGCCGGTGGCCAAGGCGCTCAACGATGCCGTGGGCATCGAGAATGGGCTGATGACCACCGTTCACGCCTATACCAACGACCAGAACCTGTCGGATGTCTACCACTCCGACCCATACCGCGCGCGCAGCGCCACCCACTCGATGATTCCGACCAAGACCGGCGCCGCCGCCGCGGTAGGCCTGGTACTCCCGGAACTTGATGGCAAGCTCGATGGCCTGGCAGTGCGCGTGCCGGTGATCAACGTATCTTTGGTCGATCTGACCTTCACCGCCTCGCGGGATACCTCGAAAGATGAGATCAACGCCATCGTCGAGAAGGCCGCGGCGAATTCCAAGGTGCTGGCGGTCAATACCCAGCCGCTGGTATCGATCGACTTCAACCATGACGCGCACTCTTCGACCTTCGATGCCAACCATACCCGCGTCAACGGTCGCCTGGTGAAGATCATGGCCTGGTACGACAACGAGTGGGGCTTCTCCAACCGCATGCTGGATACCGCGCTTGCCATGCACAAGACGGCGCAGTAGAACCCGCGAAGGCGTCGATCAGCCGTGGCCCCGGGCCACGGCTTTTTTTGTCCGCACGGCAGGCGACCTGCCGATAGAAGAGGCTTAAAAGGCCCTCTGAAAAAAATTCAAAAAAAATCCAAGAAAGTGCATCCAAAGCGCGGGCCCGGGTGTATCCCTATTACAGCCGCCGAGGAAGAAGCGGTTGATCACAACCCGTTTAAGGAGACTGAAATGAGTATTCAACATCTAACGCGTGCGACCCTGGCAACAGCTTTGATGGCCACCTTCAGTCATGCGGCGCTGGCGCAATCGTCAGACGACGTTCAAGTACCGGATGGCCACGCCGTCGCCCTCGAAACCGTGGGCGTGGGCACCATCAAGTACATGTGTGAAACCAACGATTCCGGCGACGTCGAGTGGGTGTTCAAGGGCCCGAGCGCGGCACTCAACGATAGCGACGGCAACCAGGTCGGCAGCTACTACGGCCCGCCCGCTACCTGGGAAGCGATGGACGGCTCCAAGGTCACCGGTACCCAGCTTGCCACCGCGGATAACGGCGAAGGCAACATTCCCCTTCAGCTGGTCGAAGCCAACCCTGCGGAAGGTGAAGGTGCGATGACCGGCGTGAGCTACATTCAACGCATGAACACCGAAGGTGGCGTGGCCCCGAGCATGGGCTGTGACGCCGACCACGAGGGCGCTACCGCCATCGTCACCTATCAGGCGGACTACAACTTCTACATGGCTGAATGACGCCGTCGCCTTGCGAGGCAAAAGCGCCATGGACGGGGAGCGGTTCTCCTCGTCACAGTTGAATGAAGGGCTCGTTAAGCGGGCCCTTCCTCGTTATGCTACCTTAGCGTCAACCATCACCGGCGCGCCACGAGGGAGCATGCGGGTGTCCAATCTCAGCACCGAATTCGACTACGACGATACGCTGGCACGCTGTGCCCGGGGCGAGCACGATGCCCTGCACGCGCTCTACCGCCTGGAAGGCGCGCGGATGCTCGGCGTGGTACAGCGCATCGTCAAGGACCGAGGGATGGCCGAGGATATCGTCCACGACGCCTTTCTTAATATCTGGCAGCGCGCCGCGACCTTCGATGCCGAGCGTGGCAATGCTCGCACCTGGATTTTCAGCATCGCGCGTCACCTGGCGCTGAACGCGATTCGCCGCCGCGACCGGATGCCCGATTCAGCCTTCGATCCGGATGAGCTCGAGCAGGAAGATACTTCGCGCCCGGAAGGCCAGGCGTTTGAGGCGTTCGATTGGCAGACCGGCCAGCGGATGGATGACTGTCTGAAAGAGCTCGAAGCCGAGCGGCGAAGCTGCGTACTCCAGGCCTATGTCAACGGTTTGAGTCACGCCGAGATCGCCGAGCATACCGGCGCGCCGCTGGGCACGGTGAAAGCCTGGATCAAGCGAAGCCTGGTGCGTTTACGGGAGTGTCTGGCATGAACGATGTCAACGAACACGACGACAAGCATGCCCTGGCCGGCGAGTACGTGCTGGGCACGCTGTCCTTTGCGGAGCGTCAGGCGCTCACTGCGCGCCTGGAGCGCGACCCCGAACTCGCCCGCGCGGTCCGCGCCTGGGAAGAGCGCTTCTTTCCCTACAACGCGCTGACCGAACCGCTCCCCCCGAGTGATTTTCTGTGGCCGCGCATCGAGCGAAGCCTTGGCCAGTCGCGCCCTCGCGTGGCTCGCCCGGGCGTCTGGCAGCGCCTCGGGGTCTGGCGCGCGGCGGCAGGGCTGGGACTTGCCGCAAGCGTTGTCATGGCCGCGTTGCTGTTCCTTCGCCCGGCGGCCCCGGCGACCCCCGAATACATGGTGGTGCTGCTCGCGCCGCAGAACCAGTCCGCCGGCTGGGTGGTGCAGGCCGCCAACCGCCGCCAGATCGAGCTGATTCCGCTTGGTACCTTCGAGGTGCCCGAGGGCAAGGCGCTGGAGTTCTGGACCAAGGCCGACGACTGGCAGCAGCCTGTGTCACTGGGACTGGTCGAGCCCGGCCAGCCCATTCGCCTGGACTTGGATGATCTGCCACCGCTCGAGGACAACCAGCTCTTCGAGCTCACCATGGAAGATGCGACAGGTTCCCCCACAGGACTGCCCACCGGGCCGATCGAGTACATCGGTCGCGCGGTGGAGATCTAGCGGGCGGCGCTCAAAAGAACGTCAGCCCGACCTGGAAGAGCCGCTCGACGTCGCGAATCCGGCGCTTGTCGATCACGAACAGGATCACGTGATCGCCACTCTCCACCACCGCGTCACCATGGGCGATGATCACCTCCTTGCCGCGTACCATCGCCCCGATGGTGGTGCCTTCGGGCAGCTCGATGTCGCGCACCGCCCGGCCCACCACTTTGGAGGAGTTCCTGTCGCCGTGGGCGATCGCCTCGATCGCCTCGGCGGCCCCGCGTCTGAGCGAGTGCACGTTGACGATGTCGCCCCGGCGCACGTGGGTCAAAAGACTGCCGATGGTCGCCTGCTGGGGCGAGATCGCGATGTCGATCTCGCCGCCCTGGACGAGATCCACGTAGGCGGCATTGTTGATCAGCGTCAGCACCTTCTTGGCTCCCAGCCGCTTGGCCAGAAGCGACGACATGATGTTGACCTCGTCGTCGTTGGTCAGCGCGCAGAAGATGTCGCAATCCTCGATGTTCTCCTCTTCCAGCAACCGCTTGCTGGTGGCGCTTCCGTGCAGCACCACGGTACGGTCGAGACGCTCGGAGAGCGTGGTGCAGCGCTCGAGGCTGTGCTCGATGATCTTGACCTGGTGGCTGTGCTCGAGATGCTCTGCCAGGCGCTCGCCGATGTTGCCGCCGCCGGCGATCACCACCCGGCGAAAGCCGCGCTCGACTCGCCTTAGCTCGCTCATCACCGCGCGGATGTCACGCCTTGCGGCGAGAAAGAACACCTCGTCGTCGGCCTCGATGACGGTATCGCCGCGCGGGATGATCGGCCGGTTGCGGCGGTAGATCGCCGCCACCCGGGTGTCGACATTGGGCATGTGACGGCCCAGAAAGGCAAGATCCTGGCCCACCAGCGGGCCGCCGTAGAACGCCTTGACCGCGACGAGCTGAACGAGCCCGCCGGCGAACTCGAGCACCTGAAGCGCGCCCGGGTGTTCGATCAGCCGGCGCACGTGGTCGGTGACCACCTGCTCGGGGCTGATCAGCACGTCGATGGGAATCGCCTCGTGGGCGAACAGGCCCTTGCGGGTGAGATAGGGCGTGGCGCGCACGCGGGCGATCTTGGTGGGGGTGCGAAACAGCGTGTGGGCGACCTGGCAGGCGATCATGTTGACTTCGTCGGAGTTGGTGACGGCGATCAGCATGTCGGCGTCCTCACAGCCGGCCTGGCGCAGCACGATGGGGTAGGAGCCAGCGCCGGTGACGGTGCGAATGTCGAGCTTGGTATGCAACTCACGCAGCTTGGCCGCGTCGGTGTCGACCACGGTGATGTCGTTCTCTTCGCGCGCGAGGTGTTCGGCCAGGGTCCCGCCGACCTGGCCGGCGCCGAGAATGATGATTTTCATGGAAGCGTCTCCTGAGACTCGGGCTCGCCGTGGAGCCGGTAGCCGATGCCGGGTTCGGTTTGCAGCAGATGAGGGGTGTGCGGGTCGTCGCCGAGCTTCTGACGCAGTCGGCTGACGACGATGCGCAGGTAGTGGGTATCGTTTCGATGGCTGGCGCCCCACACCTGGCGAAGCAGCTGGGTCTGGGTTACCACGCGGCCCGCCTGGTGGGCCAGGAGCGTCAGCACGGCGAACTCCTTGGGCGTCAGGCGCACCGGGCGCCCGGCCAGTGTCACGCGCCGCGCGGCCGGCTCGATGCGCAGTTCGCCGTAGCAGTAGGGCCGGGCGTGACCGACAAGGGCGGGTCGGCGCAGCAAGGCGCGTACGCGGGCCAGAAGCTCCTCGATACCGAAAGGCTTGGTGACGTAATCGTTGGCGCCTGCGTCGAGCGCCTGCACCTTCTCGGCTTCGTGGCCGCGCACCGAGACGATGATGACCGGCACGTTGCTTGCGCGGCGTATCGCGGCGAGCACCGCTTGGCCCTCCATGTCGGGAAGCCCCAGGTCCAGCAGCACAAGATCGATCGGCTCGCCTGATGATGCCAGCACGGTCTCGATGGCTTGTGCGCCGGTCGCAGCTTCGCTCACCGCGAAGCCTTGGGAGCTCAGACTGATGCGCAAAAACTGGCGAATGGCGCGCTCGTCGTCCACGACCAGCACGCGGAAAGTCTCGTTCATGCGTCGTATCCCGCGCCGGACGGCGCCGTGTAAGGGCGAAGCGGCAGACGAATCACCATGGTCGTGCCACGCCCTTCGGGACCGGCCTCAGCGGCTATCTCGCCACCATGGGCGCTCACCATTCCCTTGCAGATCGCAAGGCCCAGGCCGCTGCCGTGAGGGCTGCCGTCGCCGGTGTAGAACATCTCGAATACCTTCTCGCGCATGGTCGGGTCGATACCAGGGCCCTGGTCGGTCAAGGCGATGATCATGTGACTCGCCGTCTCGTCGGTGGCGGCGCTCATCTCGAGCGTGCCGCCCGGCGGCGAGAAGCGCGCGGCGTTTTCCAGCACGTTGACCAGGACCTGCTCGATCAGCGCCGGATGAACGTACAGCAGGGGCAGGCTGCCCGCCGGCCAGCGCTGGAGGAGCGCCACTCCCTCCAGCGCCGAGGCCAGGCGGCGGCGGGCCGAGCCGACCATGTCGTCGAGCGATACCCAGTCGCGCTCGATCTTGAGCTCGCCGTGGCCCAGGCGCGTCATGTCCAGCAGGTTCTGAATGTAGCGGTCCAGGCGCTGGCTCTCGCCGAGCACGCTATCGAGCAGCTCGCGCCGGTCGGCGGGACTCAACTGCGCATCCAGGGCGCGCAGCGAGCTGGCCGCACCGATGATCGAGGCAAGTGGCGTGCGCAGGTCGTGGGAGACGGAAGCCAGCAGCGCCGAGCGCAGCCGCTCGCGCTCCTCGGCCAGGCGCGCGGCACCGAGTGCCTGCATGCGACGGCGGCTTTCACCGGCGACCCGGCCTACCACCAGCGCGACCAGCAGGAAGAAGCAGAGTGTCAGCAGCTGCTCGCGTTCGGACACCAACAGCGAGTAGCGCGGCTCGGTAAAGAAGAAATTGAAGGTGACGAACCCGACCAGTGCGCTCAGTACCGCGGCATGGCCGCTTGCAAGCACCGCGCAGGCCAGCACGGCGCTCAGGAACACCAGCGACAGGTCGGCCAGCGCCAGCCAGGCATTCAGCCCCCAGCTTGCGATCAGCGCCAGCAGGTTGGCCATCAGCACGCAGCCAAGCTCGCGACGGCGGGGAAGACGATACCAGGATGGCAAGGGACCTCCTTGGGTCAGCGCCGCCAGAACATCGGCGTCATCAGCACTACAACGGTGAGAATCTCGAGCCGGCCCATCAGCATGCCCAGGCACAGAAGCCACTTGGCTGCCGCCGGCAGGGTATAGAAGTTGCCCGCCGGGCCGATGACATCGCCAAGGCCCGGGCCGACGTTGGCCACCGCCGTGGCCGCGCCCGTCACTGCGGTGACCAGGTCGAGCCCGAGCGCGGAGAGCGAAAGCGCCAGCACCGCGATGGTGATGAAGAAGAAGAACGAAAAAGCGACCACGCCCCGGGAGATGTCGCTGGTCACCGGCTGGCCGTTGTAGCGCGTGGTAAATACTCCGTTGGCATGAATCAGGTAGCGCAGCTGGTTGCGCAGCATAAACAGCGCGATCTGGAAGCGAAACATCTTCATGCCTCCACTGGTCGAACCGCTGCAGCCGCCAACGAAGGTGAGGTAGAAGAACGCCGCCACGGGCAGCGCCCCCCAAAGCGTATAGTCGTCCGAGGCGTAGCCGGTGGTGGTGACCACCGAAATCACGTTGAAGGTGACGTGGGTCAGCGAGGCGAACCAGGGGTCGCCCTGAAGCACGCGCCAAACACTTAGCACCATGATCGCTGCCAACAGCAGTTTCAGCAGCCCGCGTACCTGCTGGTCTTGCCAGAGCGCGGCGCGAGAGGTGCGTAGAAAACGGATGTAAAGCACAAAGGGTAACGCGCCGCATAGCATGAAAAAACTGCCCATCCACAATAGCAAGGGCTTGTCGGCGTAAGCGCCGAAAGAGGTGTCGGAGTTGGCGAAGCCGCCGGTGGCCAGCGACGTCATGCCGTGCACGATGGCATCCAGCGGCTGCATGCCGCCCAACCAGTAGCTCGCCATGGCCAACAGCGAGAGGCCGACGTAAATGCCCAGTGTGGCCTTGGCGATGCCGCCGGTGCGCGGCAGCACCTTCTCCGACCAGTCCGAGGATTCGGTGTGAAAAAGGCGCATGCCGCCTACCTTGAGAAAGGGCAGGATGGCGATCCCCATCACGATGATGCCGATTCCGCCGAGCCACTGCATCAGGCCTCGCCACAGCTTGAGGCCATCGGAAAGGTGCTCGATGCCCACCATCACCGTGGAGCCGGTGGTAGTGATCGCCGAGACCGACTCGAACACCGCGTTGGTGAGGCTGAGGGCCGGCGCTCCGAGAATCAACGGCAGGCTCGCCAAAAGGCTCACGCTTGCCCAGCTGGCGGCGGTCAGCACGAACATCTGCCAAGGTTTCAGCTCCATAGGCACGCGGTGGGTCACGGCGAGAGCGGCGCCGGAAAGCCCCAGCACGATCGCTATCGCCTCGAGAAAGGCGTAGGCATCCGGATCGCGCTCCAGAATCAAAACGATCAGCGGCAGCAGCATGAACAGTGCCAGGACCATCCACAGCACTGCGACGATCCGCAGGATCGGCGCCCAGTGGCGAATGGCCTCACGCGAATAGGCGACACTCGGGTGGGAAAAGGACATGACGGGGCCTCGATCGACGCAACGTTGTCATCTGAGCATGCGACGACATAAAAAGTCTGTAAAAAGTGTCGAGGCGCTCGACGCCGGGCGCCCGCGTTGTGCAGTATCGTCGACTATCGGCCCGCTAGCCGTTGGGTTAGCGTTTAGTAGTAAAATTACATCCATTCATTGCGCATGACCGCCGCTATCGGATAAATTTTAGGTAATTAAACGACGTCTTGCGGCGCCAGGATTCAAGGAGTCACGATGAGTCAGTCCCCATCTTTGTTGGGTGATCCCCAGCACGCGATCGATCTGGTGCTGTTCGGTGCCTTAGGAGACCTTGCCCTGCGCAAGCTCTTCGTTGCGCTTTATCACCTCGACCGGGAAGGGCTGATGCCCGAACAGACCCGCATTCTCGGCCTCGCCCGCCAGGAGCATGACACCGAAGGCTTTCGCCGGCTGGTCGGCGCCGCGCTCGAAAAGCGCCTGAAGCCTGATGAGCAGGACGCTATCTGCCAGGAGCGGTTTCTGAACCGGCTAGAGTACCTGAAACTCGACTTCAAGAGCCTCGACGGCTACGCCGGCATCAAGCAGTGGCGTGAAGGCGCCAAACGCCCCATGGTGGTGTACCTGTCGGTGGCCGCGCGCATCTACGGTGACATCTGCCATCACCTGGGTGAAAGCGGCAGCCTCGATGACGACAGCCGCGTGGTGGTCGAGAAGCCGATCGGCTACGACCTCGAGTCCTCTCAGGCGATCAACGATGCCATCGGCGCGGTGTTTCCGGAGGAGCGCGTCTACCGCATCGACCATTATCTCGGCAAGGAGACGGTGCAGAACCTGATCGCGCTGCGCTTTGCCAATCCGCTGTTCGGCACCCAGTGGAACCAGAACCACATTTCCCACGTCGAGATCACTGTGGCTGAGAAAGTCGGCATCGAAGGGCGGTGGGGTTACTTCGACGACGCCGGCCAGCTTAGAGACATGGTGCAGAATCACCTCCTGCAGCTTCTTTGCCTGATCGCCATGGACCCACCCTCGAATCTCGACGCCGATGCCATTCGCGACGAGAAGGTCAAGGTGCTCAAGGCGCTCAAGCCCTTCACCGGCGAGGCGCTGGGGCGCGACGTGGTGCGCGGCCAGTACATTGCCGGTACCAGCGACGGTCAGGCGGTGCCGGGTTATCTCGAAGAAGAGGACGCCAATACCGAAAGTCGCACCGAGACGTTCGTGGCGATGAAGACCGAGGTGGCCAACTGGCGCTGGGCCGGCGTGCCGTTCTACCTGCGCACCGGCAAGCGCATGCCCGAGAAGCTTTCCCAGATCGTCATCCACTTTCGCCAGCAGCCGCACTACATCTTCGACCCGGACCAGCGCGATATCGCTTCCAACAAGCTGATCATTCGCCTGCAGCCCGAAGAGGGCATTGCACTGCAGGTACTCACCAAGGACAGCGGCCTGGACAAGGGCATGCGCCTGCGACCGGGGCCCTTGCATCTGGATTTCAACAGCGCCTTTCCCAAGTCGCGCATCCCGGACGCCTACGAGCGGCTGCTTCTGGAAGTGATGAAAGGGCAGCAGTATCTCTTCGTGCGTCGCGACGAGGTCGAGTTCGCCTGGCGCTGGTGCGACCAGCTCATCGAGGGTTGGAAAACTCGCGAAACGCCGCCGCGGCGTTACCCTGCCGGCTCCTGGGGGCCGGTGGCGTCGATCGCCATGATCACCCAGGACGGACGCAGCTGGTACGAGGACTACTGACATGAGCGAGCTACGCAAGGCGCTGGCCGAACAGTTGGCTGAAGCAGTTCACCAGGCCCTGGTGGAGGATCTGGAGCGCCAGCAAAACGTGCTGCTGGTCGTCTCCGGTGGCTCCACCCCGATATTGTTCTTCCAGGCGCTGGCCGCCAGGCCGCTGCCCTGGGCGCGGGTTCAGGTGACGCTGGCCGACGAGCGCTGGGTCGAGGCACAAAGCCAGGACAGCAACGCGCGGTTGGTACGCGAGCATCTATTGGTGGGGGAGGCGGCAAGCGCCGACTTCATCCCCTTGACCAGCGAAGCCGAAACGCCGGAGCAGGGTGTGGAAGAGGTCACCCGGCGCATCGAGCCGCTCGCCTGGCCGGCCAGTGTGGTCATCCTCGGCATGGGCGGCGATGGCCACACGGCGTCGCTGTTCCCGGATAGCCCCGAGCTCGGCCTTGCCATGACCACCGACGAGGCGCTGGTGGCGGTGCGCACGCCGAGCCAGCCCCAGCCGCGTATTACCTTGAGCGCCGATCGCCTGCACCAGGCGCGCAGACATTTTCTCCACATCACCGGCGATGACAAGCGCGCCGTGCTCGGCACTGCCCTGGCGGGGGACGATGTTCGCGTGCTCCCCGTCCGTGCCTTTCTGAGCTGCCCGCTGGCCATCTACTGGGCGCCTTGACTCTGCGCCCCGCAAGCGTTCGATTTTGACCTGGAGACCGACATGAGTATCGACAAACAGCTGCCTTCCACGCGCACCGCAGAGCTCGACAGCATCTGCCTCAAGGCCGAGGTTATCCCGGTCATCACCATCGACCGCCTCGAGGACGCCGTGCCGATGGGGCGCGCGCTGGTAGAGGGCGGCATCACCGTGCTGGAAGTGACGCTGCGCACCGACTGCGCGCTGGCAGCCATCAAGCGCATGAAGAAGGAGCTGACCGGCGCCAGCATCGGCGTGGGCACCGTGCTGACCCCCGCCCAGTACCGTCAGGCCGAAGAGGTCGGCGCGGACTTCATCGTCACGCCCGGCACCACCGAGGCGCTCTACCGCTACGGCGTGGAAAGTCCGGTGCCGATGCTGCCCGGCGTTTCCACGGTGTCCGAGCTTATGGCCGGCTGGCAGTACGGCTACCGGCGCTTCAAGTTCTTTCCCGCGGAATCGAGCGGCGGCGCCAAGGCGATCAAGGCGATCGGCGGGCCGATCGGCGAGGCGCGTTTCTGCCCGACCGGCGGCATCACACTCGACAACGCCGAGGAGTATTTGAAACTTCCCAACGTGATGTGCGTCGGTGGCTCCTGGCTGACGCCCAAGTCGCTGGTCGAGGCCGAGGATTGGGCCGGCATCAAGAAGCTCGCCCGGGAGGCCGCCGAACGCTTTCATCACTGACCGCTTATCGCCAAACCAAACGACCCAGGCCAGCCGCCTGGGTTTTTTTTATGCAATTGATCGGCGCCGATGTCGTTAGCAGCGTTACGACCAAAGAGGGATAACCCGGCTGAATCGATTAGCCTAAGATACCTTCATATTGTCTGACATATAGGCACGGCCGTGCCGTGTGGACTACATGGAGGTGAGCGAACATGCATCTGTTGACCCTGGCATCCTTTCTCTTCTTCACGGGGCTCGTCGCCTTCGTGACCTGGCGTATCACGCGCCGTGACGACCACTCCAGTACCAGCGGCTATTTCCTGGCCGGGCGCAGCCTGACCTTCCCGCTGATCGCCGGGTCGCTTCTGATGACCAACCTCTCCACCGAGCAGATGGTGGGGCTCAATGGCGCGGCGTTTGCCGACGGCCTGAGCGTGATGGCCTGGGAAGTGGTGGCGGTGATCGCCCTGGTAGCGCTGGCGCTCTTTTTCCTGCCGCGCTTTCTGAAAAGCGGCATCGCCACGCTCCCGCAGCTGCTCGAGATTCGCTTCGACAAGACCACCCAGCTGATCACCAACGTGATCTTCCTGATCGCCTACGCGGTCATCCTCTTGCCGATCATCCTCTACTCCGGCGCCATCGGCCTTCAGGGCATGCTCGATCTGCCCGGGCTCACCGGCATCGAGTCGACCACCACGCTCTTATGGCTGACGGTCTGGATCGTCGGCATCATCGGCGCCGTCTACGCGCTGTTCGGCGGGCTTCGCACCGTCGCGGTCTCCGACACTCTGAACGGGGCGGGCCTTCTGGTCGGCGGTTTCGTGATCGGCTACTTCGGCCTGCAGGCGGTCAGCGACGGGGCGGGGGTCATGGAAGGCTGGAGCATCCTCAAAGAGACCAACCCGGAGCAGTTGAACTCCATCGGCGGATCCGAGCAGCAGGTGCCGTTCTTCACCCTGTTTACCGGGGTATTCTTGATCAATCTGTTCTACTGGAGTACCAATCAGCAGATCATTCAGCGTACCTTCGCCGCGAAAAATCTCGCCGAAGGTCAAAAGGGCGTACTGCTGACCGGTTTCTTCAAGCTGCTCGGCCCGCTCTATCTGGTGCTGCCAGGCATCATCGCCTACCACCTCTACTTCGACGAGGGCGTGCGTGCCGACGAAGCCTACGGCTATCTCGTGTTCAACGTGCTGCCGCCGTACCTGACCGGCTTCTTCGCCGCAGTCATGGTCGGCGCGATCCTCTCCTCGTTCAACTCGGCGCTCAACAGCACCACCACCATCTTCAGCCTAGGCATCTACAAGGGCGTGCTCAACCCGGAGGCCACCGAGGTCCAGGTAGTCAAGTCCGGCAAGGTGTTCGGCTGGATCATGGCGGTCGTCACCATGATCATCGCGCCGCTGCTGGCGGGCCAGGAGAGCCTGTTCGGCTACCTGCAGAAGATGAACGCGATCTACTTCATCCCGATCCTCGCCGTGGTGATCGTCGGGCTTCTGACCAAGCGCGTCCCCCCCATGGCCGCCAAGATCGCGCTGGTCGGGGGCTGCCTGATGATCGCCGCCGGCTACTTCGTACCGCCGTTCACATTGCTCCCTGAAGTGATGCACGAGTTCCACTTCGTGGCCCTGGTGTTCGCGCTGCTGGTTGTCATCATGCTGGTCATCGGCAAGCTGCGCCCGCGCGAGACCGATTGGGTCCAGCAGGACACCGGTGACGTCGACCTCACCCCTTGGAAAGGTGCCGTGCCCGTGGGTATCGTGCTAGTGGTGCTGGTAATCGTGATGTATATCAGTTTCGCCGGGGTGTGACCCATCCAAACGCAAGGAGCCCCGCTTCGGCGGGGCTCCTTGCATTCAAGGCGCTTCAATTCAGGCGAAGGGGCGGCTCGGCGAGCCCTTTGACGCCGGGGCTTGCCTGAAAGAGCGAGCCTGACAACGGTGCCTCGGCCAGCGCCTTCTCGCTCAGCCCCTCGCGCGCCGTGGTGATATAGAGCGTGTCGAGGGCCGGGCCGCCGAAAGCCGGGCAGGAGGGCTGGCTGACCGGGAGCGTGATCTCGCGGGTAATCTGGCCGCGCTCGTTCAGGCGCACCACCTTGCCCGCGCCCCACAGGGCCAGCCACATCAAGCCTTGCTCATCGATCACCGCGCCGTCCGGATTGCCTTCGCGCTCGGAAAAGTCTGCGAAGAGGGTCGGCTCGCCGGTGGGAAAGCCCTCGGCGTCCAGCGCCCAGCGCAGCACCCTGCCGGTCGGCGTATCGGTGAAGTAGGCGGTGTCGCCCGTAGGCGAGAAGCAGATCGCGTTGGGAATGGTCAGCCCCGAGCGCAGAGTATGAAGCTTGCCCCGGTGAAGGCGGTAAAGGCTGCCCGCGCCGGGTTCGGCGTTCTTGCCCATGGTGGAGAGCCAGAGGCTGCCGTGCCGGTCGACCCGGGCATCGTTGCTGCGGGTGACCGGGTTGTCCGCCTCGAACGCCATCAGCGGGGTTTGCGTCCGGCTTTTCGGGTCGAACAGCGTCAGCTGGTTTTCGCCCACCAGCAGCAGTCGGCCATCATCGACCGGGGCGGCGCAGGAGACCATGCGCTCGAGCTGGATGCTTGCGTGCGCCTGGGTCGTAGGCTCCAGCCAGTGGAGCTGCTTTTGGATTATGTCGCACCAGTAGAGTCGGACGCTTTGCCCCTGCCACTGGGGGCCTTCGCCGAGCTCGCAGCGGCAATCCACCCCGAGCGCTGCTTGCAGCGTGTCATTCATTGTCGCCTCCCGCTGCCTGCCAGGCGCGCACCAGTGCTTTAGCCTGGTGACCCACTTGCCCGGCGCTCTGGCCGGGCTTGTAGAGCGCGCTTCCGAGCCCCGCGCCGTCCACGCCGGCGGCTCGCCACTCGGCGAAGTTGTTCTCGCCGATGCCGCCGACCGCGTAGAGCAGGGTGCCTGGTGGCAGTACCGCGCGCACTGCCTTCATACCCTCGATACCGACCTGCACCGCCGGAAAGAGCTTGAGCCCGGTGGCGCCGGCATCGAGCGCGTCGAACGCCTCGGAGGGAGTGACGATGCCGGGAAAGCTCTGCATGTCGAGCGCTCGGGCGGCCTCGATCACTGCCGTGCGAGCGTTGGGCGAAACGATCAGGCGTCCGCCGGCGGCATGCACTTTCTTCACCTGGGCGGGGGTGAGCACCGTGCCGGCGCCAATCAATGCCCGGTCGCCGAAACGCTCGGCGAGCAGCGCGATACTCTCGAGCGGCGAAGGTGAGTTGAGCGGGACCTCGATGCGGGTGATGCCCGCCTCGAGCAGTGCGTGGGCGATGTCGACCGCCTCGCTCGGCGTCACGCCGCGCAGAATGCCTATCAGGGGAAGCGTCATGGAACCTCCTTCAGTCGGTGAGCGTGCGGTGGGCGAGGGTCAACCCGGCGAGCACGGCGGCGTCGCCGTCCAGGATCGTGCAGGGGCGCTCGAGTGCTTCCAAGGCCTGCGTGTAGCGCCGGGTCAGCACTGCGCCGCCGATCAGCGTCACAGGCTCGTCCCGGGGCAGGTTTCGCGTGGCATCGGCCAGCTCCTGGCCGATGACGAGCCCCGAGAGCCGTGCGCCGAGTAGCTGCCCGCGCCGCTCGCCGCCGGGCAGCGTGGTGTCGAGCAGGTCCCGGGCGCGCAGGGTGAACAGCGCGTTGGTGAAGCGCTCCGGCTGGTCGACGCTTTCACGTACCGCCTGACGAAAGGCGTCGCGGCAGGCCTCGTCGTCCAGGTCCGGCGTGACCGAATGGCGTAGCACCGAATGGCCGGCCAGCAGCTCATAAAGCTCGCCGGTGAGGTACGTGGCGAAGCGGGTAAGGGCACCATCGTCAAGGCGCGCCCATTTCGAGTGGGTGCCGGGCAGGCAGGCAAGGCCGGTGAAACCGGGGGCGGTGGCGAGCAGCCCGGCGAGCTGGGTCTCCTCGCCGCGCATCACATCGAATCCGGAACCGTCGAGGGCACGCTGGCTCGCGCCGGGCAGGATCACGACCTCGAGCCGCTGGTCCTGCATCCGGGGGCGAACCGCCGCCTGGCTCAGCCGGTCAAGCGCGGCGGGAAGCGCCAGGTAGGCTGCCTCCTGCCAGCCCTGGCGGGCGCCGGCCATGCCGCAGACCACCACGCGCACCGTTCGCTCGGGCAGCCAATCGTTCACCAGGCGCAGAAGCTCCGCTTCGTACTCGGCGGGGGAGAGGGCCAGCATGCCTTTCTCGCTGCGGGCGCGATCGATCACCCGGTCGTCGCCATCCATCGCCCACACTCGCAGGTTGGAGGAGCCCCAGTCCGCGGCGATCCAGGCCAGGCGCTTGCCCACGTTGTCGCTTTTGTCGGTCATGTCGCTTTCCTCACCATTCGGCGATCGAGCCATCCTCGTGGCTCCACACCGGGTTGCGCCAGCGGTGGCCGGTCTTGGCGCGCTCTTCGACGAACGCCTCGTCGATCTCCACCCCGAGCCCGGGGCCCTTTGGAATGGCGCAGAAGCCGTCCTCGATCGAAAGCGCCGTTTTATCCACCAGATAGTCAAGCACATCGTTGCCCTGGTTGTAGTGGATGCCCATGCTCTGCTCCTGGATGAAGGCGTTGTGGCTCACCGCGTCGAGCTGGAGCGACGCGGCCAGCGTCAGTGGGCCTAGCGGGCAGTGGGGCGCCAGTGCTACATCATAGGCCGAGGCGAGCGCGGCGATCTTGAGTCCTTCGCTGATGCCGCCGCAGTGGGAGAGATCCGGCTGGACGATATCGATCATGCCGTCCTGCAAAAGATCGCGAAACTCGAAGCGGGTATGCAGGCGCTCGCCGGTGGCGAGCGGATAGCCAAGCCCGCCGGCGATCTCCTTCAAGCACGGCAGGTGCTCCGGCGCCACCGGCTCCTCGACGAACATCGGGTGATAAGGTTCCAGCTCGCGCAAAAGCGCCTTGGCCATCGGCCGGTGCACGCGGCCGTGAAAGTCGATACCGATGCCGACGTCCGGGCCCACCGCTTCCCGCGCCTCGCGCACCCGCGCCACGGCTTCATCGATCTTTCGGTGTGAGTCGACGATCTGCATCTCCGGGGTGCCGTTCATCTTGAAAGCGGTAAAGCCCTTGTCGACCAGCGCCTTGGCCCCGGCACCAACGTCACTGGGGCGGTCGCCGCCGGTCCAGGCGTACATGCGCATCTTGTCGCGCACCGCGCCGCCCAGAAGCTGGTGCACCGGCACGCCCAAATCGCGCCCCTTCAGATCCCACAGCGCCTGGTCGATGCCGGCGATCGCGCTCATCAGAATCGGCCCGCCGCGGTAGAAGCCGGCGCGGTAGAGGGTGTTCCACAGGTGCTCGATGCGGTGCGGGTCCTGGCCGATCAGGTAGTCGGCAAGCTCGTGCACGGCGGCCTCGACCGTTGCGGCGCGGCCTTCTATCACAGGCTCGCCCCAGCCGTAGCAGCCTTCGTCGGTTTCGATCTTGAGAAACAGCCAGCGTGGCGGCACTTGCCAGGTCTTGAGGCGCGTGATCTTCATAGAAACTCCTGTGGTCGTGGGAAGATGGGCGTCATTCGAAAGCGATCTCGAGATCCCGGGCGGTGCGCAGCAGCACCTCGCGGGCGGCGTGGGAGGCCGCCTGTTCGTCGCCCTGAATGATTGCGTCCATCAGGCGGCGATGGCGCGTGAGGCTGTCGGCCAGGGTGTCGAGCCGGCTCTGTGAGTCCTGCACCAGGGCCATGATGCACGGGCGCAGCAGGTGGCCGACCTGGCGCCACACCAGGTTGTCGCTCGCCTGGTAGATGGCATCGTGAAAGCGCACGTCGAACTCGGCGTGGCGCTGGCGGTCCTGCTCGGCGCTTTCGGCCATGCCGTCGTAGGCTTGGCGCAGGCACTCGAGATCCTCGGGGCGCGCCGTGCGCGCGGCGAGCGCTGCCACGGCAGGCTCGGCAGACAGGCGAAAGGCGTAGATGGCGCGAATCAATGCGGGGTCGAGCCGGGTCAGTCCCGTCATCCACTCGCTGATGGTCGGGTCGAGCAGGTGCCATTCGCTGAGCGCGCGCACCACGGTGCCGCGCCCGGCGGTGCGCTCCAGAAGTCCGGCGGCGGTCAGGCGAGCCAGGGCATTGCGGACCTGGTTGCGGCTGACGGCGAAGTGCCGGGCCAGGTCCAGCTCCTTGGGAAACGTCTCGCCGGGGCGCCAGCGCCCGCTCAATAGCGCCCGGGCGAGCAGGCGGGCGAGTTCGTCGGCGTTGCCGGTATGGGCGGGCAGGGCATCGAGGGACATGCAGGCTCCTGAACAAAGCCGCAGGCGGCAGATGCAAGGAGTCTAGTAAATGTCTGACATTATCACAACGCGACCAACGTCTATCACGTCAGGCGAGGGCGTCGATGTCCTGGCGGGTGGGCAGGGCGGCGTAAGCACCCGGGCGAGTGACGGCGAAGGCGCCGCAGCGGCAGGCGATATCGACGGCCTCAATCAGCGCCTCGGAGCCATCCAGCGCTTCGAGCGGGCGCTCGTACGCGGCGCAGCGACGGCTGATGGAGGCCAGAAAGCCGCCCATGAAGGCGTCGCCGCCGGCGGTGGTGTCCACGGCGCGCACCCGGGGCGGGGTGATGCCCTGGTCGAGGGTGGCGGTCTTGAGCCTTACCTCGCTGGGCCCGTCGGTCACCAGTATCACCCGCGCGCCGGCCGCCAGGCGCTTTGCCATCCACGCCTGGGGGTTCAGTGGCCCGCGCAGGTAGTCGAGCTCCTCGCGGGAGACCTTGATCATGGTGGCGGTATCCAGCAGCGCCGTCACCCGTTCGATACTCGCCTCGCCTTGCGCCCACAGGTTGTGGCGCAGATTGGCATCCACGCTGATCAAGGCGCCGGCATCGGCGCCACGGCGGGCGATCGCAAGCGTGGTCGCGAAGATGTCGGCTTCGGTGAGGCTGTTGCTGCACAGGTGCAGGATCACCGGGCGCTCGAAAGCATCGACCGGCAAGTGCTCCTCCCGGTAGAGAAGATCCGCCGCTGGAGGACGGTAGAAGTCGAAGGTGCGCTCGCCGGTCGCGTCCCGTGACACGAAGGCGAGCGCGGTGCGCGCCTGGCGGGTGAAAACCACGCCACGAGTATCCACGCCGTGACGGGCAAGCTCCGCCTCGATGAAGCGCCCGAAGCCGTCGTCGCCCAGCATGCCCAGAAAGCGGCTCGGGACGCCGAGGCGCGCGCAGGCCACCGCCACGTTGGCCGGGGCGCCGCCGGCGTAGGGTGTGAAGGTTTCTGTCCCGGCCTGCTCGCCCAGGCGGCTGGACAGCATGTCGACCAGGGCTTCTCCGAAGGCAACGATGGGCAGCATGGGCGCTCCTTGTATTCGCGGGGCGAAAATGTTCTTGGGTCAGACAACTTCTTCGTTGTGCAGCGCTTCTGCCGCGCCCAGAAGGCCCGTCCAGGGGTGGGTGACCACATGAACGGGAATATCGGCGTTATAGGCGCGCATTCGGCCCTTGTCGTTGAAGCTCTCGGCCAGCATGCTTTCAGGCAGCCAGTCCAGAAGCCTTGGAAGGATGCCACCGCAGAGATACACCCCGCCGCGGGCGCCCATCGTCAGGGTCGCGTCGCCACACACGTTGCCGAGTATCTTGAGAAAGCGCATCAGCGCCCGGCGGGCGCGCTCGTCGCCGGCATCGGCGCCGGCGGTGATCTCCGCCGGAGTATGAAAGCTCGGTACTGCAGTGTCGAACTCGCACAGGGCCTGGTAGAGCTCCAGAAGCCCCTGGCCGCACAGCACGCGCTCGACGCTGACCCGCCCATGGCGCGCCTGGAAGAAGGCCAGAAGCGCCTGCTCGATCTCATCGGTGGGGGCGAAGCTTGTGTGCCCGCCTTCGGTGGGCAGCGGAATCCAGGCGTGGCGGCCGGGAAACACTCCGGCCACGCCCAGCCCCGTGCCCGGGCCGATGATCAGCCGCGCCGCGTGCGGCTGGGCGACCCCGGCCTGCACCTCGAAAAGATGCGCCTGATCGACGTGGGGCACGCCGAGCGCCTGGGCGGTGAAATCGTTGATCACCTTGAAGAGCGAAAGGCCCAGGGCCGCCTTCACCTCGCTCTTGCGAAAGTCCCAGGGGTTGTTGGTCATCTTGACCCGCTCGTTGTGCACCGGGCAGGCGAAAGCCAGGCACGCCTCGCGAGGGGCCAACTCGTCGATGGCGCCGACCCGGGTCAGGTACTCCCGGGCGGCCTCGACCGGGCCCGGGTAGTCGGCGCAGGCTAGATTCTGCATGTCATAAGGCGCCGTATCACCGGGAATGACCAGCGCGAAGCGGGCGTTGGTGCCACCGATATCGCCGATCAGCGCCGGTCGCATCAGGCGTCTTCCTGGCGAATCTGGTTGTCCTGCAGGGCGATATCGTCGGCCTCGAAGCCGCCGAACACGCCGGCGCCTTCCTCGCCGCGCATGGCCAGGTGGCGGAACCCGCCGAACAGCTCGCGGCCCATGCCCACGTGGTAGTGATCCAGATCCGCATGGGCGAGGCGGCGCTCGGCCCAGGTGGCCGGGTCGACCTTCGCCTCGAGCACGCCGGTGTTGGCATCGAGCGCCACCACGTCGCCGTCGCGAAGCTTGGCAAGTGGGCCGCCATCGAGCGCCTCGGGGCTGATATGGATCGCCGCCGGCACCTTGCCCGAGGCGCCGGACATGCGCCCATCGGTCACCAGCGCCACCTTGAAACCACGGTCCTGCAGCACGCCGAGATACGGCGTGAGCTTGTGAAGCTCCGGCATGCCGTTGGCCTTGGGCCCTTGGAAGCGCACCACGACGATCACGTCGCGGTCGAGCTCGCCGGCTTCGAACGCACCTTTCATCTGGTTCTGGTCGTCGAAGATGCGCACCGGCGCTTCCAGTACGCGGTGCTCATCACTCACCGCCGAGATCTTGATCACCCCGCGCCCCAGGTTGCCGTTCATCACGGTCAGGCCGCCGGTCGGGGCGAAGGGCGTGGCGACTGGGCGCAGCACCTCTTCATCGAGGCTTTTTTCCGGACCTTCGCGCCACACGAGCTTGCCGTCTTCCAGAAACGGCTCCTGGGTGTAGGCGGTCAGATCAGTGCCGAACACGGTGGGAATGTCGCCGTGCAAGAGCCCCGCGCCGAGCAGCTCGCGGAACAGATAGCTCATGCCGCCAGCAGCCTGGAAGTGGTTGATGTCCGCCTGGCCGTTGGGGTAGACCTTCATCACGCTCGGCGTGACGGTCGAGAGCTCGGTGAAGTCGTCCCAGGTCAGCGTGATGCCGGCAGCGGCGGCCATGGCGATCAGGTGCAGGGTGTGGTTGGTGGAACCGCCGGAGGCGAGAAGCCCGACCACGGCGTTGACGATGGCGCGCTCGTCGATCTGCTTGTAGAACGGGCGGTACTCGCCGCCAGCCTGTGTATTGCGGATCGCCTGCTCGGTGGCGAAGCGCGTCAACGCCTCGCGCATCTCGGTGCCCGGGTTGACGAAGGAGGTGCCCGGCAGGTGCAGGCCCATCACTTCCATCATCAGCTGGTTGGAGTTGGCGGTGCCGTAGAAGGTGCAGGTGCCCGGGCTGTGGTAGGACTCGGACTCCGCCTCGAGAAGCTCTGCGCGGCCCACCTTGCCCTCGGCGAAGAGCTGGCGCAC
Source organism: Vreelandella malpeensis (assembly GCF_020622355.1). GTDB lineage: Bacteria > Pseudomonadota > Gammaproteobacteria > Pseudomonadales > Halomonadaceae > Vreelandella > Vreelandella malpeensis. The sequence continues at coordinate 89,741 of NZ_WHVL01000006.1, forward strand.
CCGCGCCTTCTCCTTGTTGGGCAAGCCCGACGGCATCGGGCCCGCCGGCACGAACATCGCCGGCAGGTGGCCGAAACGAGCAGCACCGATGAACAGCCCCGGCACGATCTTGTCGCACACGCCCAGGTAAAGCGCGGCGTCGAACATGTTGTGAGAAAGCCCCACGGCGGTCGCCATGGCGATCACGTCGCGGGAGAACAGCGACAGCTCCATGCCCGGCTGGCCTTGGGTCACACCGTCGCACATCGCCGGCACGCCGCCGGCGAACTGGGCGGTGGAGCCCATGGCCCGGGCCGCCTCGCGAATGGTGGTCGGGAAGGTCTCGAAGGGCTGGTGCGCCGAGAGCATGTCGTTGTAGGCCGAAATGATCCCCAGGTTGGCGCTGTTCATCAGCTTCAGCGTGTCCTTCTCCGCCGGGCTGCAGGCGGCAAAGCCGTGGGCGAGGTTGCCGCAGGCGAGCTCGGCGCGATGCACACCGCGCCGGTGCTGATCAGTCATGCGCTGCTCGTAGAGCGCCCGGCGCTCTTTCGAGCGCTCGGCGATGCGCGTGGTCACCTTGGCAACGGTGGCGTTCAAGGGCGTGGCGTTCAAGCTCGACATGGGAACCTCGGCTAGCTGTATCGGTGCGAATATGTGGTTATTTTACATTCCTGGGGGCAAGTTTAGGGGCGACATACGCCGCTTGAAACCTTTTTGTTTTGTTTATTACTCAATCTCGCCGGGCGCGAGCCCGGCGAGCGCCTTCCAGTATGGGCCACGGGCTAGCCGTTCGCCCGGTTATCTTCCTGCTCGTCCACCTCGTCGCGCTTGATGGAAAAGAACAGCGCGTAGAACACCGGCACGGCGATCAGCGTGAGGAGCGAGGCGAAGGCCAGGCCGCCCATGATGGTGATCGCCATGCTGTTGAAGAAGGCGTCCCAGAGCAGCGGAATCATTCCCAGAATGGTGGTCCCGGCGGCCAGGAACACCGGGCGCAGGCGGCTCACGCTTGCCTGGACGAGCGCGGTGAAGCGCGGCGTGCCTTCGTCGATCTGGGCGTCGATCTCGTCGACCAGCACGATGGCGTTCTTCATCAGCATGCCCGAAAGGCTCAGCATGCCCAGAAGCGCGGTGAACGAGAAGGGCAGGCCCGTGAGCAGAAGCCCGATCACCACCCCGCACACCGACATCGGCACCACTAACCAGACGATCAAGGGCTGGCGGAGCTTGCCGAACAGCAGAATCGAGGTCAGCACCATGATCAGAAAGCTCATCGGCAGCTGCTGGCCCAGCGAGGCCTGGGCATCTCCCGAATCCTCGTGCTCGCCGCCCCACTCGAGCCGGTAGCCCGGCGGAAGCTCGATCGCCTCGATCTCGGCGCGGATCTCATCGAAGGCCTGGGCGGCGGTGTAGCCCTCGCCGGGCTCGGCGCCCACGGTCAGGGTGCGCACTCGGTTGCGCCGCTTTATCAGCGCCTCTTCGCTTTGCGTCTCGAAGGCCTCCACCACCTGGCTGATGGGCACGAAGCGCTGCTGCGACTCGCTGTAGATCTGGCGATCGCTCAGGCGCGTCACGTCGTCGCGCTCGGCGTCGGGAGCGCGGGCGGTGATGGGAATCAGGTGCTCGCCTTCGCGATAGGTGCCCGCGCGCACGCCGGAGGAGGCGAAGGCCAGCGTCTGGGCGATATCCTCGCGGGTGACGCCGGCGATGCGCGCGCGCTGCTCGTTGATGACCGGCGCGACGACGAGTTCGCGTTGGCGCCAGTCGAGGCGCTCGTCGATCAGGAAGGGGTTGGCGGCCATGCGCCGCTGGGCCTCGGCGGCGAGCTCGCGCAGCACCGCAGGCGACGGCCCCTGGAAGCGCGCCTCGATGTCGGCGCCATCGCCGGGGCCGAACTGCAGCCGTTGGGTACGCACCTGGGCATTCGGATAGCGCTCGCTGAGTTCCTGGTAGAAGGTGCGGTCGAGCGCCGGAATGGCGTCGAGCTCATCGGTGCGAATGATGAACTGCGCGTAGGCGCTGTTGGGTTGCTCCGGCGAGTAGGTGAGCATGAAGCGCGTCGCGCCCCGGCCGACGAAGCTTGCCACCGACACCACGCCGTCGTGCTCGCGCAGGTACGCATCGATCTCCTCGACATCGCGCAGGGTGGCACGAATGTCCGTACCTTGGGGAAGCTCGTAGTTGACGAAGAAGATCGGCGTGCTCGAATCCGGAAAGAACGACTGCGGCACCAGCGTGAAGGCCCACATGCAGACCCCGGTGATCACCACCAAGGCCGCCACGGTGAGCATGCGGATGCGCAGCGCCCCGAGCAGCAGCTTGCGGTAGATCCGGTAGACGAGCCCGCCGTAGCCATCCTCCTTTTGATCGCCGTCGTCGCGCTCGGCGTTTTCGCTCTCGCGTTGGCTCTCTGGTTCGCTCTCCTGTTCGTCCTCCTCGCCTTTCTTGCGCAGAAGGTAGTAGCCGAACAGCGGCGTGACGGTCAGCGCCAGCAGCCAGCTCAGCATCAAAGAAACCAGGATCACCACAAACAGCGAGAACATGAACTCGCCGGTCACGTCATCGGAAAGCCCGATGCCGGCAAACGCCATGATGCCGATCAGCGTGGCGCCGAACAGTGGCATCTGGGCGCGCTTGGCCGCCGCGCTCGCCGCGCGCTTGGCCTTCTGGCCGTCTCGAATGTTGGTCACCATGCCCTCGGCGACCACGATGGAGTTGTCGACCAGCATGCCCATGGCGATGATCAGCGCGCCAAGCGAAATGCGCTCCATCTCGATGTTGAAAAGCCCCATCACGAACAGCGTGCCGAGCACCGTGAGCAGCAGGGTGCTGCCCACCACCACGCCGATCTTCCAGCCCATGATCAGGCACAGCACGCCGATCACGATGGCTACCGACATCGCCAGGTTGATCAGGAAGTCGTTGATCGCGTCGTTCACCACGTCGTGCTGCTCGTAAAGCGGGTGCAGCTCGACGCCGAGCGGAATGCGGCTTTGAAGCTCGTCCATCCGTGCCTCGACCGCCTCGCCGATCTCGATGATATTGGCAGTGGCGACCCCGGCGATGCCCAGCGTGAAGGCAGATTCGCCGTTGTAGAGCACCGCGTGGTCGGGGATCTCGGTGGGGGCGCGATAGACGGTGGCGATGTCCGCAAGCGCCACCTGCTCGGTGGTGCCGGGGCGGCCGATGCGGATCGACTCCAGCAGCGACGTGCTGTCGATGCTGGCGCGCGCCACGATGCGTACCTGGCGGTCGCCCACCCGCAGGGCCCCGGCGTCCTCCACCGCGTTCTCGGTCTGGATGGTGTTGATCACCTGATCGATGGGGATGCCCAGCGTCGTCAGGCGCTCGTTGGAGATATCGATGTAGATGCTCTCCTCGCGCTCGCCGGCGGAGGTGACCCGCGCCACCCCGGGCACCGCCAGCAGCTCGCGCTGCAGGAAGGTCGAGATGTCGCGGATCTCGCGGGTGGTGAAACCCTCGGCGGTCACCGCGTAGAAGAGCCCGTACACCTCGCCGAAGTCGTCGTTGACCTGGGAGCCAGCCACTCCCTGGGGCAGGTCCGCCTGGGCGTCGTTGACCTTGCGGCGCAGCTCGTCCCAGATCTGGGGCAGCTCGTCGCTGCCGTAGGTATCCGCGATCTCGACCTGGATCTCCGAGCGCCCGGGCAGCGACTTGGAATCCAGCACGTCGATCTGGGGCATTTCCTGGATCGCCCGCTCCAGGCGCTCGGTGACCTCCTCCTCGACCTCCTCGGCGGTGGCGCCGGGGTAGGGCGTATTGACGATGGCGTAGGGAATGGTGAACGAGGGGTCCTCGAGCTTGCCGACGGTGTTGAACCCCCAGAGGCCGCCGAGCAGGCAGATCACCACGATCAGCCAGGTATTGATCGGCTTCTTGATCGAGCGTTTGGCGATATCCATAAAGCCCCCTACAGCGCAGCGTCGAGCGGCTTGACGCGCATGCCGTCACGCAGCCTATGAGCGCCGGCAGCCACCACCTGGGCGCCGGCCTCGATACCGGCGGTGATCATGACGCGATCTTCCAGCGTTTCGCCCACGCTCACCGTGCGCGGGGTGACCACGCCGTCCTCCGGGTCGAACACCCAGACCCGGAAATCGCCCGCCTCGTCGTTGTCCAGGGCGCTGGCCGGCAGGGTGATCAGCGGGGTGTCGACGGTCTCCTCGAGCTCGAGATGGACCGTGGCCGTGGTGCCGGGCAGGGCGATCAGCGCAGCCTCGCTCGCCGGCGCGAACTCGACCTCGTAGGTCTGGGCCACCTCGTCGGGTTCGGTGGCGTGCTCGCGGTACGCAAGCGGTATGCGCTCGCCGGGGAGCGTGGCGATCTCGGCCTCGGCGCGAAAGCGCCGCCCGCCGTCGAGATGCTGCATCAACGCCTGGGGCACGTTGAAGCGGATGCGCAGCTCCGAGATATCCTGGATACGCACCACTTCGGTGTTGGGCGGCACCGTGGTGTAGTTCTCCACCAGGCGTCTTGCGATTAGTGCGTCGAAGGGGGCGACGAGGGTGGTGTAGGCGAGCTCCTGGCGGGCGCTGTCGAGCTGGGTGTCAGCGCGGTTGAACTCCGCCACGGCGGCGTCCAGCGCGGCCTGGGACGCCGCGCCCTGGGCGCGCAGGGTGCGCTGGCGATCCAGGTTGCGCCGCGCCTGCTCGTGATCCGCCTCGGCGGCGCGCACCTGGAGCCGGTAGTCGGTCTGGTCGAGCCGGGCGATCAGCTCGCCTTCGCCGATGACAGCACCCTGGATCGCGGGAAACTCGTCGATGCGCCCACCGACCTGAAAGGCGTAGTCGACGGTGCTGCGCGCCTCCACCCGGCCGACGAAGCGGCGCCCGGGGTAGACCGACGGCTGGGTCGCCTCGACCAGCTTGACCACCTGGGCGGGCGGGTCCTGGGGTTCTTCGTCATCCCCGCAGCCAGCGAGCACCAGCGGCACCATCCAGGCGAATATCCATGCGAAAACCGGCCTCATCCAAGCCTCCCTGCTTGTGAATCGACACTGTTTAGTAAAGCGTGTCGTTATAGAAGCTACCTACTATAGTAGGTAGCCGGGAGTGTGACGAACAGTCGTTTAAAATCGCCCGGGGCCGCCTCGCAACCGCCGCGCGCCGAGGCCTCGCCCGGGAAGACAAACGGGCAGACAAGGAGCATCGATGTACAAGGGACGTAACCCACGCCGCCTTCTCGGCCTGGCCTGCGCGGTTTTTCTGAGCGGCTGCGCCGTGGGGCCGGATTACCAGCGCCCGGCGCTCGCGCTGCCGGATACCTTGCCCGCTCAGGTCACGCTCAGCGGCGCCGAGCGTCAGGCGTGGCGTCACTGGTGGCGCCAGTTCCAGGATCCGCATCTCGATGCCCTGGTCGAGCGCGCCACCGACGACAACCTGGAGCTCGCCGTGCAGCTCGGTCGCATTCGCCAGGCGCGTGCTCAGCTCGGTTTTGCCGACGCCGAACGCTACCCGAGCATTGGCTACCAGCTCGAGGCCAACCGTGAGCGCACCCCGGGCGCGTCGATTCCCATCGATATCGACCCGGTGCAGGACCTGATCACCTCGACCAACGATCAGTTCTCGCTGGCGGGCAGTCTCGAGTACGAGTTGGACCTGTGGGGGCGGCTCGCTCGCCAGCGCGAGGCGGCGCTGGCCACCTTCAACGAAAGCGTGTTCGCCCGGGACGCCGCCGAGATCGGCGTGATCGCCGACGTGGTCACCACCTATTTCGATCTCAAGAGCGCCGAGGCCCAGCAGCGCATCCTCGAGCAGACCGAAACCACCTACCAGGAAACCTTCCGCCTGCAGAAGCTGCGTTTCGACGTCGGCGACATCAGCGAGCTCGCCTTTCGCCAGGCCGAAGCCGAGTGGGCCGGGGTGAAAAGCGAGCTGCCCCAGGTCACCCGCCAGGTGGAAACCCTCAAGGGAGCGCTGGCAATATTGGTCGGCATGACCCCGCGCGAGCTGATGACGACCCTCGACTACGGCGATACCGCCCTCACCGAGATCGCCGAGCCCCAGCGCCTGCCGGGCCTTCTACCCTCGGAGCTCTTGCAGCGCCGCCCGGACATTCGCGCCGCCGAGGCGACGCTGATCGCCGCCAACGCCCAGGTGGGCGTGGCCGAGGCAGCGCGGCTGCCGTCGCTCAACTTGAACGCCTCGATCGCCAGTGTCGCCGCAAACTCGAGCGACCTGTTCACCGACAACGCCCGCGCCTGGGGGCTGGGCGCCTCGATCGTCGGCCCGCTGCTGGACTTCGGCCGCACCCGCGCCAACGTCGAAAGCGCCCAGGCCCAGGTGGAGCAGGCCGAGGCCCAGTACCGGCTGACGGTGCTCACCGCCTTCAACGAAGTGCGCGATGCGCTCAACAACTACACCCTGAGCGAACAGCGCATCGAGGCCGTGGAAGCGCAGCTCGCGGCGATCGAGCGGGCGCGCGACCTGGCCGTGCTGACCTACGACCAGGGCCAGAGCAGCATGCTCGAGCGCCTGGACGCCGAGCGCTCGCTGCTCTCCGCCCGCCTCGACCGAGCCGCGGTTCAAAACGAGCGGCTGACGGCGCTGGCGACTTTGTTCAAGGCGCTGGGTGGCGGCTGGGAGGAGCGCGCCGTGGCGGCGCGCTAGCGGCCGCAAGGCGGTGAAATCGCGCAGCCGAGAGCCAAGCCGGTAAAGCTCTGTTACTATCCAGAGCTACTTAACCGCTTGTTTTCCCGCTGTCCGCCGGAGCCGCCATGCACGACGTCATCGCTCGCATCGAACCCGTCGATTTCCGGATGGGTCAGCGGGCGCAAGCCTACCTCGATACCCTCACCAAACCCCCGGGCAGCCTTGGCCGCCTCGAGGCGCTGGCCGTCTCGCTGTGCCAGATCGGCGATACCCTGGCGCCCCGGGTCGACCCGCCTGGCGTGATCGTCTTCGCCGCAGACCACGGCGTGGCCGAGGAGGGCGTCTCCGCCTTTCCCCAGGAAGTGACCGCGCAGATGGTGGCCAACTTCGCCCGCGGCGGCGCAGCGATCAACGCCTTCGCCCGCCAGGTGGGCGCGCGCATGGAAGTGGTCGACGTGGGCGTGGCAGGCGTGGTTCGCGTCCCCGGGGTGATCGATGCCAAGGTGCGCGCCGGCACACGCAACTTCCTGCACGAAGACGCCATGACCGAGGCCGAAGCGCTCCAGGCGATGCGCGCCGGCGCCCTGGCCGTCGAGCGCGCGCGGGCCGCAGGTTGCCACAGCGTGATCCTCGGTGAGATGGGTATCGCCAACACCACCGCCAGCAGCGCCGTGCTGGCGGCGCTGCTGAATCATCCGGTGGCGGCGCTGGTCGGTGCGGGCACCGGCATTGCCCGGGAGCGGCTGGCCCACAAGATCGCGGTGATCGAACGGGCGCTCGCGGCGCGCGGCTGCGGGCGCGAGCCCGCGCGGGTGCTGGCGGCGCTGGGCGGGCTGGAGCTTGCCGCCATGGTCGGCGGCTTTCTGGCGGCGGCGGCTCATCGGCTGCCTGCCGTGGTCGATGGCTTCATCGCGAGCGTTGCGGCGCTGGTCGCCGTGCGGCTATGCCCGGCGGCGCGAGCGTACCTGGTGTTCGGCCACCGCTCGGCGGAGCCCGGCCACGCGCACGCCCTCGAGGCGCTGGAGGCGATACCACTGCTGGCGCTCGACATGCGCCTGGGCGAGGGCAGCGGGGCGGCGCTGGCGTTTCCGCTGCTGAGGGCCGCCTGCGCGATGCTGCGCGACATGGCCACCTTCGACGCCGCCGGGGTCGCGCGCTAGTGCCAGTGGGGCTCGTGCTCGGCGCGGTCGCGATCGACCTGATGATCGGCGACCCGCGCCGGCTGCCGCACCCGGTGGTGGGCATGGGCAGAGGGATCACCTTTCTAGAAGCGCGGCTCAATCGAGGCACGGCTCTTGCCCGGCGGCTGACCGGCGCGCTTACCACCCTCCTGGTGGTTGGCGGAGTGTTCGGGATTGCGACACTGACGCTCTGGCTGCTGGCCATGATCCACCCCTGGCTTCGTCTGGTCGCGGAGCTCTGGCTGCTCTCGACCACTCTGGCGATCAAGGGCCTGGCCGAGGCCGGGCGGGCGGTGGCGGCGCCGCTGGCGCGGGGTGATCTCGAGACTGCCCGCGCCGCGCTTGCGATGATCGTCGGGCGCGACACCCAGCACCTCGATGAAGGCGAGATCACTCGCGGCGCGGTCGAGACCGTCGCCGAGAACAGCGTCGACGGCATCACCTCGCCGCTTTTCTACGCCTTGATCGGCGGCGCGCCGCTGGCGCTGGCCTACAAGGCGGTGAATACCCTGGACTCCATGGTCGGCTACAGGAACGCGCGCTTTGCGGATTTCGGCTTCGCCTCGGCGAAGCTCGACGATCTCGCCAACTGGCTCCCGGCGCGGCTGACCGCCGTTTGCCTCTGGGCGGCGGGGGCGCTGGTCAACGCTTTCACCCCGGCGCGGCTGGCAGTGGCCGGCGCCTTCACCCACACCCGGCGCGAGGCGCCGCGCCACCCGAGCCCCAACGCCGGCTGGCCGGAGGCGATCGTCGCCTGGCTGCTGCAGGTGCGCCTGGGCGGGTGCAACACCTACCAGGGCGTGGCGTCGCTGCGCGCCACCCTCGGCCCCGGTCGGGTGGCGTTGGAGGCGGCCCATATCGAGGCTACCCTCTTGCTGGTGCATCTCGCCTGGGGGCTTTTTCTGACCATGATGCTCGCGCTGGGCGCGGCGGGAGGGGCGCTGTGAATGCTGCAAAAAAGTGCGGTGCGCACCGAGGCGCGACTGAGCACAAGGTGCATCCATGATCGTCTTCGTCGGCGGCGGCGCGCGCTCGGGCAAGTCGCGCCTGGCGGAGTCGCTCACCCTCGAGGCCGCGCCCGGGCGCTGCTACTACATGGCCACGGCGAGCCACAGCGACGACGAGATGAGAGAGCGCATCGAGCGCCACCAGGCTCGCCGCGACGAGCGCTGGGTCACCCTCGAGGCGCCGCTGGACTTCGAGGAGGCGCTGGCGACGATTCCTCGCAACAAGGCCGTGCTGCTGGACTGCCTGACGCTCTGGGCGAGCCAGCTTCTGTTCGCCGCCGAGCTTTCGGAAGACGAGGGCGTGGCGCGGCTCGAAAAGCTTTTGCGTGAGGCGCGCCGGCGTGGCCTAAGCCTGGTCGTCGTCTCCAACGACCTCAACGAGGCGCTGCTGCCGGACGACCCGGTGGTCTGGCGGTTCGTCGCGTTCCTGCAGCGCCTGCACCGGGTGCTCGCCCGCGAGGCGGATTCGGTGATCGAAGTGGTGGCTGGCCACGGCATCGAGTGGAAACCACGCGGCGCGTCCAAACAGGAGGCCCCGTGAAGAGTGCGCTATACGGCCTCGTGCTGGCCTTCCAGTTTCTGACCCGCCTGCCACTCCCCCTTGAATGCCCGTGGAACGCGGCGACCCGGCGCTGGGCGCTCAGAGCCTACCCGCTGGTCGGGCTTGGTATCGGCGCGCTGCTGGCGCTCGCTGCCTGGGGGCTCGGACAGCTGGCGCTGCCGACGCCGCTGGTGGCCCTTGCGCTCTTGAGCCTGTGGGTCGCGCTGTCTGGCGGGCTGCACCTGGACGGCGTGATGGACCTGGCCGATGCCTTGGGCAGCAATCAGCCCCTCGAGCGGCGCCTCGAGATCATGAAGGACCCCCAGGTGGGCAGCTTCGGCCTCTTGGCGCTGGTCTTTCTGCTGGCCTGGAAGGGAGCGCTGCTATGGGCCTTCGTGGAGTATCACGTTCCACTTGTGTGGCTTTTCGCGCTGCCCGCCATCGCCCGCTGCATGGGCGGGGCGTTTTTGGTGCTCGGCCCCTGCCTGCGCCCGGCGGGGATGGCCTACAGCGCGCGGCGCTCGGTCGGTAACCGTGATGTGGCGCTGTCGCTTGTGCCGGTTCTCGCGGCGGCGCTGTTCACACCCGCTCTGGCGCTGTGGCTACTGGTCGCGGCGCTGTTCACCGCGCTCTACCGAGTCGCCGTGCTGCGCGCCTTTAAGGGCATCAACGGCGACATGGTGGGCGCCTTGATAGAAGGAGGAGAACTTTGGCTACTGCTCACGATGTGGAGCTTCTGGTGGTTCGCCACGGCATAACGTCCTGGAACCTGGAACGGCGCTACCAGGGCCAGCGCGACATCGAGCTGCTGTTCCCCGAGGCCGAGCCCGGGCTCGTCGCGCTGAAGGCGGCGCTCGAAGGTGAACGCGTCGATGCGATCTACGTAAGCGACCTCACCCGCTGCCGCCAGACCCTCGAATGGGTCAAGCCCCCGGGGGCTGCGCGCGTCTATATCGAACCCCGGCTCAGAGAGCTCGATTTCGGCGAGTTCGAAGGCAAGGTCTACGACGAACTCAAGGCGTTAGCGCACTACAGGGCCTGGATTGATAGCGCCGGAGAGCTTAAAATCCCCGGCGGAGAATCGGCGGGGGAGCTGCGCGCACGCCTGAACGCCTGGCTCGCGGAGGTAGCCATCAATGCCCGCGAGCAGAGGCATGAAAAGGTGCTGGTCGTGACCCACGGCGGCGTGATACGCGAGCTGCGCCGAAGATTCGAAGACGCCCCCTTCTGGGAGGCCACGGTGGCCCAGGCCACCGGCCGACGGTGGGCGCTGACCTATTGCACTGAAAGAGGAGAGTGGCAATGCAACTTTTCATCGGCGGTGCCCGCGCCGGCAAGAAAGACGCTGTGAAAGCGCGTTTCCAGCACGCCGCCTGGTGGACTCTTGCCCCGGGGCAGCGTCTGGCCGACTGCCACTCCATCCTTATGCCCGATACGCCCTTGGTCATCAACGGCGTGCTCAACTGGATGGCCCGCCACGGCGCCCGCGAGACGGACGATACCCGCCTGCGCGCCCAGTGGCGCGAGGACATCGACAGCCTCTGCCAGGCTGCCAGGGCGTGCAACGCCACCCTGGTGCTGATCATGAACGAGGTGGGCCGGGGGCTCGTGCCCATGGCCCGGGAAGACCGCCGCCTGCGCGATCTCAACGGCTGGTTCAGCCAGGACGCCGCCAAGCGCGCCGAGCGGGTCTGGTACGTGCGTCATGGCCTGGCCCGCACCCTCGCCGAGTGCGATTGACCTGACAACACCAACTTGCTAGTTTACGCCCACTCCTAGGTGCTGGCGCAACGCCGCCAGTTAAACGGGAAGCTGGTGTGCATTCCAGCGCTGCCCCCGCAACGGTAATCGAGTCAAGAACGGCCATCATGCCACTGTGTCGCCAGGACATGGGAAGGCCGCCGTTTGGAAAAGCTTGCCTTTTCGCTCGTCAGCCCGGAGACCGGCCCAGGAAGAACGGTTTTCAAACCATACCTGCCGGTACGCGGAGGGCGTCCCGAGGGCCGATAGGCGCTCTCTTCGCGGGCGCCGTTCCCCCTTGTTGCCCCTTTCTCGCCCGGACCTGAAAATAAGGCTGTGCGGGTGAGCACGGCCAGCAAGGGAATCCCATGTCATACGCACGTCCGTTACCTGCCCGGCTTGCCACGTTTGCGCTGGCCGCTCTTCCATTGGCGGTTCATGCTCAGGCGAACCTCTCAGCCTCTACCCAGCCGGATAGCGCCACGCTAGACCCGGTCGTGGTCACCGCCACGCTCGCCCCGCGCACCGCCAACCAGAGCCTTGCCTCGGTCACCGTGATCGACGAGGCCGCCTTTCGCCGCCAGGACCCGACGAGCGTCACCGATCTTCTGCGCGGCCAGCCCGGCGTCGACGTTTCCAGCAACGGCAGCTTCGGCAAGAACGCAAGCGTCTATCTTCGCGGCACGGGAAGCGCTCAAAACGTGCTGTTGATCGATGGCATTCGCCTGCGCTCTGCCACCAGCGGCGGGGCGGCCTGGGGAAGTCTCGACCCGCGCCTGTTCGAGCGCGCCGAGATCGTGCGCGGACCAAAAGGCAGCCTCTACGGGGCGGACGCCATCGGCGGCGTGGTGCAGCTCTTCACCCACGAGCCCGACGAGGCGAATGGCCCGCAGCCAAGGCTTTCGTTCGGCGGCGGCGCCTTCAACACCGCGCGGGCAAGCGCGAGCCTGAGCGGCGTCGAGGGCGGCACCCGCTACAGCTTCGCCGCGAGCCATTTCAACACCGACGGCCAACCGGTGCGTCGCGGTGGCGATGACAAGGGGTTTGATAACACCACCGCACTCGCCCGGGTGTCCCACACGTTTGACAGCGGCGTCGAGGCCGGCGTGCTGGCACTGCGCGCTCGCGGCAACAACGAGTACGACGGCGGCGAGAACGACTTCGTCCAGCAGGTCGCCGGCGTCTACGTCGATACCCCGGTGGTCGAGGGCTGGCGCTCGCGCTTGACGCTTTCCGAGGCGCGCGACGAAAGCGACAACGTTGACGAGTTCGGCGACTCCACCTTCGACACGACCATCCGCACCGCACGCTGGCAGAACACCTTCGGTATTGGGGTGCACGAGTTCATCGCTGGCGTCGAACAGAGCGAAGACCGTGTCGACAGCAGCATTGCCTATGACGAGACGAGCCGCGACAACACCGCCGCCTTCACCCAGGCGCTGTTCGATTTCGCCCCGTTCACGCTGCAGACCAGCGCCCGCTTCGATCACAACGAAAGCTACGGCGACGAAGTGACCGGAAGTGTAGCACTCGGCTTCGACCTCGACGCCCACCACACCTTGCGGGCAAGCTATGGCACCGCCTTTAACGCGCCGACCTACAACCAGCTCTACTACCCCGGCTTCGGCAACCCGGATCTCGAGTCGGAAACTTCCGAGACCGTGGAGGTCGGCGCCCGTGGGCAGTACGCGCGTTTTTTCTGGGACGCCGCGCTCTACCAGACCGACATCGACAACCTGATCGCGGGCCAGGGCGCGCAGTTCAACGTGCCCACCTCGCGCGTTCGCGGCGCCGAGCTCTCCGGTGGCGTGGAGCAGGGCGGCTGGACGGTCGCCGCCGCGCTCACCTACACCGACCCGGAAAACCGCGCTACCGGCAACCGGCTTACCAACCGGGCTACCCAGAGCCTGCGCATGGACGTTGATCGCGAGCTTGGCGACTACGCCGTCGGCGGCTCCTGGATCGCCCAGAACCACCGCTACCGTGATGCGGCCAACGAGGATCGCCTGGCCGGCTACGGGCTGGTCAACCTGCGCGCCGGCTGGCAGTTCGCGCCGCTCTGGAGCGCGCGGGTCACGCTCGAGAACGCGCTGGATCAGGACTACGTCACCACGCGCTCCTTCGATGGCGCCGACTACATCAACGCCGGCCGCGCGGCGTTTCTGAGCGTCAACTTTGGTCAGTAGGGCGCTTGCCGGCCTCGCGCTGGCGCTCGTCACGACGGGCGCCAGCGCCGAGGTGTGTGCGGTGGACGATCTTGGCCGCGACGTATGCCTGGAGGCGCCTGCCCAGCGCATCGCCGCGCTGTCACCCGGCGCCACCGAGCTCGTCTTCGCCGCCGGTGCCGGCGAGAAGGTCGTCGCCGTGGTGTCGTTCAGCGACTACCCCCCAAAAGCCCGGGAGATCACCTCCGTCGGCAGCCATACCCGGCTCGATCTCGAGGCGCTGGTGGCACTGGCGCCGGATCTCGCCATTGGCTGGGTGACCGGCAACCCCGCCGAGCAGCTCGAAACGCTGGAAGCGCTCGACATGGCGGTGTTCTATATCGAGCCGCGCAGCGTCGAGGGCGTGGCCAGCGCCATCGAGCGGTTGGCGGAACTTGCCGGCACCGACGCCGAAGGCCGGCGTGTGGCCGACGATTTCACAAACGCCATGGACGAGCTGTCAGCCCGGTACGCGGGCAGGGCGCCGGTGGATACCTTCTACCAGGTTTGGGATTCCCCGCTGATGAGCGTCAACGATGCGCACCTGATCGGCCAGGTGATCAGTCTGTGCGGCGGGCGCAACGTGTTCGGCGGACTCGACCGGCTGGTGCCGCGCCTGGACGATGAAGCGGTGCTCGCCGCCGACCCGGCGGTGATCGTCGCCGGCGGCATGGGCGAGGAGAACCGCCACTGGCTCGATCACTGGGCGCAGTACCCGCATCTGCGTGCGGTGAAGAACGACCAGCTCCACTTCGTACCGCCTTCGCTCATTCAGCGGCCCACGCCCCGGCTGGCCGAGGGTGCGCGGCTTCTTTGCGAGCACATCGAGCGCGCCCGCGCTGCGGGTACGCCGTGAGGCCGCCCTCGAATGACCGTCGTCCTGGTGCCTGGCCCGTGGCGCTGATCGCCCTGGCCCTGGCCGCCCTCGCCTTGGCGCTCGTCTCCGGCAGCGCGACGCTGTCGCTGGGGGAGCTTGCGCAGGCGCTGGCTGGAAACGGCGGCGCGCTCGCCAACACCCTGGTGTTCGATCTTCGCCTGCCAAGAGCGCTTGCCGCCTTCGCCGTGGGCGGGCTTCTGGCCGTGGCGGGGGCGCTGATGCAGGTGCTGCTTCGAAACCCGCTCGCCGACCCCTACGTGCTCGGGCTTTCCGGCGGGGCGAGCATCGGGGCGCTGGGCGCCATGCTGGCGGGTCTGGGTGGCCTGCTGGTCACCGGCTCGGCGTTCGCCGGGGCGCTACTTTCCACGCTTTTGGTGTTTGGCCTGGCCCAGGGGCGCGGCGGCTGGACGCCAGCGAGATTGCTGCTCACCGGCGTGGTGGTGGCCTCGGGCTGGGGGGCGCTCATCACCCTGGTGCTGGCCATGAGCCCCGCCGAGCGCCTGCCGGGCATGCTCTACTGGCTGATGGGCGATCTCGCCTACGCGCGCACGCCCTGGCCGCCGCTGATGGTGCTGGCGTTGACCTGCGTGCTGCTGTGGCCGCTGGGGCGCAGCCTCAACGTGCTGGCCCGCGGGCCGCTTCAGGCCGCAGCACTCGGGGTCAACGTGCGTGGGCTGGAGTGGGGCATCTACCTGTTGGCGAGCCTTCTGACTGCCATGGCGGTGACCACCGCCGGCAGCATCGGCTTCGTAGGGCTGGTCGTGCCGCACATGCTGCGGCTGGTGCTGGGTAACGACCAGCGCCGCCTTTTGCCCGCCTGCGCGCTGGCCGGCGGTACGCTGGTGCTGCTCGCCGATACGTTGGCGCGCACGCTGATCGCCCCGGAGCAGCTGCCGGTCGGCGTGATCACCGCGCTGCTCGGCGTACCCACCTTTCTGCTGCTGTTGTACCGGAGCCAACCGTGAGTCGGCTCGCTGCCCGGGGGCTTGCGCTCGCGATTCCCGGTCGCGCGACGCGCCCGCTCGAACTCGAGATCACCCCGGGCCAGGTGTGGGGCGTGCTCGGCCCCAACGGCGCGGGCAAGACCACGCTGTTGCACACTCTGGCCGGGCTCCACGCCCCGCGCGCCGGCGGCGTCTTTCTCGATGGCGAGCCGCTCGGCGCACTCGGCCGGCGCGAGGTCGCCCGGCGGCTGGGGCTGGTGTTCCAGGAGCGCATGGACGGCTTCCCCGCCACGGTGAGTGAGGCCGTGATGATGGGCCGCCACCCGTACCTTTCGCTTTTCCAGCGCGAAAACGCAGAAGATGGCGAGCGCGTTGAAGCCGCACTTTCCGCCTTCGATCTCGCCGGGTTCGAGCAACGTCTGGTGAGTTCGCTCTCCGGCGGCGAGCGCCAGCGGGTGGCGCTGGCCACGCTCCACGCCCAAGACCCGGCGGTGTGGCTACTCGACGAGCCGACCAACCATCTCGATCTGCATCACCAGAGCGCTGCCATGGCACTGCTGAGTGAACAGGCCCGCCGTGGGCGCACGGTGATGATGTGCCTGCACGACGTGAACCTGGCCGCGCGCTGGTGCAGCCACGCGCTGCTGCTGCACCCGGGCGGCGAGGCCGAGGCCGGCCCGGTCGATGAGGTGCTCGAGCTCGCCTCGCTGGAACGGCTCTACCGCCAGCCCTTGAGCGCCGCCGAGATCGACGGCGCGCCGGTGTTCATGCCGCGCCGCGCAGGAGCCCCCGATACCTGCGACCCCCCTGACCCTTCAAGGAGCTCCCATGAGCGATGAGCGTCACCAGCAGCGCATGCAGCGCAAGAAAGCGGTCGTCGACGAGCGCATCCGCCAGGCCACCCAAACGCGCGGCGTGCTGATCCTTCTCAAGGGCAACGGCAAGGGCAAGAGCAGCTCGGCGCTGGGCACGCTCGCCCGTTCGCTTGGCCACGGCCAGCGTGGCGCGGTGGTGCAGTTCATCAAGGGGCGGTTCGAGACCGGCGAGTACCTGTTCTTTCGCGACCACCCGCGTCTTGAGTGGCACATCATGGGCCAGGGCTTTACCTGGGAAACCCAAGACCGCACGCGCGATGTAGAGGCTGCGCAAGCTGCCTGGGTGACGGCGAAGGGGCTGCTCGAGAACCCGAGTCTCGATATCGTCGTGCTGGACGAGATGAGCTACATGTTCAAGTACGACTATCTGGACGTCGCGCCGGTGGTGGAGGCGCTGAAAAACCGCCCGGCGCACCAGAACGTGATCATCACCGGGCGCACCATAGCCACGCCCCTGCAGGAGATTGCCGATACCATCAGCGTGGTGCAGGACGAGCGCCACGCCTTTCGCGCCGGGGTGAAGGCGCAAAAAGGGATCGAGTACTGATGCCGCCTGCCCGTTGCCCTGCGCTGTTCATCGCCGCTCCGGCCTCCGGTCAGGGCAAGACCACCGTGACTGCCGCGCTTGCCCGGCTCTTCAAACGCCAAGGCAAACGAGTACGCGTGTTCAAGACCGGCCCGGACTATTTGGACCCGCAGATTCTTGCCCAGGCAAGCGGGGCGCCGGTGGCGCCGCTGGATCTCTGGATGGCAGGAGAAAGCTACTGCCGCCAGCGCTTGCATGAGGCCGCTCGTGAGGCCGACCTGATCCTCGTCGAGGGGGCGATGGGCCTTCACGACGGCGAGCCGTCGAGTGCAGATCTCGCCGCGCGGTTCGATATTCCACTGGCGGTGGTGATGGACGTGAAGGGCATGGCCCAGACCGCAGGCGCCGTGATGGCGGGGCTCGCCGCTTTTCGACGCGACGTTCGCTTCGCCGGGTTGATCGCCAACGGCTGCGCCACCGCCCGCCACCGCGAGCTGATCGCCTCCGCGCTTCCCGCGCAGTTTCCCCTTCTGGCGACCCTGCCCCGCGACCCGGCGCTTGCACTTCCCGAGCGCCACCTGGGGCTGGTACAGGCCAACGAGATCGAAAGCGAGTTGGAGGCGCGTTTCGAGGCCGGCGCCGATGCGCTTCAAGCCGCCGGGTTCCTGACGGCACTGGACGCGCTCGAGGTGACTTTCGCGGCGCCGCAGAACGCCCTGCCCATACCGGCGGCCACCCTTGCCGGTCACACCGTGGCCATCGCTCGCGATGCCGCCTTCAGCTTCATCTATCAGGCGAATCTCGACCTGCTCGAGGCGCTGGGCGCGTCGCTTGTGTTCTTCTCGCCGCTCGCCGACACGCGGCTTCCCGCGTGCGATGCGCTGTGGCTGCCCGGCGGCTACCCGGAGCTTCACGCCGAGGCGCTGTCAATCAATCACGCGATGAAATCCGCGATACGCACCTTTTTCGACGCGGGCAAGCCGATGCTCGCCGAGTGCGGCGGGCTGCTCTACAGCCTGGAAACCTTGACCGATGTCGAGGATCGCCCTCACGCCATGCTCGGACTTCTACCCGGCGCGGGCGCCCTGCGCGGCTGCCAGGGCATGCAAACGGCGCCTCTGCCCGAGGGCGAGATTCGCGGCCACGCCCATCACCGTTCGAGGACCAACGGCACCCCGACGCCTATCAGCGTTGGCCGCCGCCAGCGACACCCGGCTCCCGGTGAGGCGATCTACCGCGAACGGCGCCTGACGGCCACCTACCTGCATCTTTTCTTCCCCGACAACCCCGATGCCGTGGCGGCGCTGTTCGCGCGCCACCCGGTTTGTGATACACCTTCCAGCGAGACCCTCGACCATGCGGCTCGGTAGCGAACAGCTCAGCAAGATTCCCGCCACGGTGGTCACCGGCTTTCTGGGTAGCGGCAAGACCACGCTGCTGGCCGGCATATTGCGCCAGATGACCGGCAAGCGGGTGGCCGTGATCGTCAACGAACTGGGCGAGCAGGACATCGACGCGAGCCTTCTTCGAAGCTGCGCGCTGGAGAATGCCCCAAACGGGGAGACAAGCGGTGGGCACGATATGTTCGAGTTTGCCAACGGCTGCATCTGCTGCACCGTGGAAGAGAGGTTTCTGCCGGTGATCCAGAAGCTCATCGCCCGGGGCGAGCGCATCGACCATATTCTGATCGAGACCAGCGCCTTGGCTTTGCCCAAACCCCTGGTGCAGGCGTTCAAGGGGCCGGAGGTGAGCCAGCACTGCACGGTGGATGCGATCATCACCGTCATCGATGGCCCGGCGGTGGCCGCCCAGTGCCTGTTGAAGGCAAGCGCCGACCACGACCCGACCCTGCAAGCGCTGATGGATGACCAACTGAGTGCGGCGGACCTGGTGCTGGTGAGCAAGACCGACCTTCTCGATGAAGAGGAGCGCCGGCGCGTGGAGGCCTTCGTGGCTGCGAAGGCGCCCGCCTGGGGGAAGACGCTGTTCGTCGATGCGTCGCTGGCCGCCGATGTGGCCCGGCTCGAGGCGCTGCTAGGCATTGGCGCGGCGAGCGAAGAGTGGATCGATGCGATGGCCAACCCGCAACATCACGCTCAGCACCACATCGACGCCTGCGTGATGACCCTGGGCGAAGTCGACCTCAAGGCATTCGAGCGGGCGCTGCAGGGCATTCTGAGTACGCACGACATCTACCGCGCCAAGGGCTTCGCCGCGGTGCCCGGCAAGCCCCTGCGGCGGGTGGTGCAAGCGGTGGGCGAGCGCCTGGAAGGCTACTTCGACCGCCTCTGGGTCTCCGGCGAGCCCCGCCAGACGCAGCTGGTGATCATCGGCCGCCATCTGGATCGCGACGCGCTGCACGCAGCCTTGGCCTGCGCGGAAGTCCCGCAAGCCTGAGACTTTACTTCGCCACTGCGCTTGCGAACGGCGCGGCTACATCATGCGAGTGACCTATTGGGCCGCGCGTCGCCTTCTGGAGTAATGCTATAAAATCGGAATCTTTTTCCATAAAATACGCTCTACCTAATGACACCTTTAGCGCAAGGAGCACCCCATGAGCTTTTACGTCTACCTCTCCGGCGAGATTCACACCGACTGGCGCGACGAGATCCAGCGCGGCGCCGAAGCGGCGGGGCTCGACATCGTCTTCACCGCTCCGGTCACCGACCACGACGCCAGTGACGCCGCCGGCGACCACCTGGGCAAGCCGGAAAACGGCTTCTGGCGCGACCATCAGTCCTCCAAGGTCAACGCTATCCGCACCCGCACGCTGATCGAGCAGGCGGATCTGGTCGTGGTGCGCTTCGGCGACAAGTACAAGCAGTGGAACGCGGCGTTTGATGCGGGTTACTGCTCGGCGCTGGCCAAGCCGTATATCACGCTGCATAGCGAAGATATCGTTCATCCGCTCAAGGAAGTGGATGCGGGGGCGCAGGCCTGGTGTACGACTACTGAGCAGGTCGTTGAGACGCTGAAGTACGTTCTTAAAGCGTAAGCCAGACCCAGAAATACCCTGCAGGCCTTCACGGCCTGCAGCCTCTAATCCTCTACTTTCCCCACCGCAGTCAACAACCCCGTAGCGCGGGGTAACGATTTGGCGAGGCACGAGCCAATGAGGCACCCGCGAAGGGCAGCGCTAACTGCCCCGATGCCGTCACAGCGCCCAGAACTGGTGCAGTAACTAGCTGGAGCCAACCCCGTTTAATTCACTCCTGAAAAGTCGCTCTCATTAGTTCTGCATGGATCTACGACCTATTGTGGACCGCTATCATGAAATTACTACGTGACCGAAGGAAAATTCGTGGGTAGAGTATGATTGGCATGAGCGAAACGAGCGAGCATGCGAATAATTAATATGCTGCCTGACAATTAGTCAATGACATTTGAATCAATACTTTATGGTTCATACGCGAGCTGCATAACATCTATGAACGCGCCGATGCGTTTATTGATGTTATACAGCAGGATAGATAATCACTGTTATATGGCACCGCAGTAACGGGACTTCGACCCAAAGCGGCATTACTCCTTTCGTTAGGCAACTAGTTTAAGGATCAATAAACTCCAATGTGGCCAGATAAAGAATCGAAAATCGACTTTCTCAACTTTAATGAGATTGCAGAATCAATAAAAGACCTAATAACCGAAAAAGAGTTAATGCCAATATCTATTGGTGTATTTGGGGATTGGGGAGCTGGAAAGTCAACAGTTTTAGAGTTGACAGCTAAAGCGTTAGAAAAGGAAGAGCAAGACTATATCCAAATCCATTTCGATGCGTGGACATTTCAGGGATATGACGATGCAAAAGCTGCATTATTAGAAACTATAGCTGCGCAGCTTGTCGAGGCTGCTGGAAATGATAAAGAACTACTTGAAAAGGCACTCGATTTTGCCAAACGAATCGACAAAGTAAGGTTCATGGGCTTAATCGCTGAAGGTGCTGCCGCAGTATCTGGAATGCCGACATTTGGCGCGATTCAAGACTTTTTCGGATGGGCTAGTGATGCCACTGATGATGAAGACGATGACAATATAGATCTTAAAGACCTTCAGAATGACGTAAAGGAGCTTGGAAAGGTAGGCAAAAAAACTAAGGGGGTTATCAAGCCCAAGAAGAAGTTTTCTCCCCCAAAAGAAATCAGAGAATTTAGAAAGTCGTATATATCTTTATTGAAGGCCTTTGATAAACCTGTTATTGTCTATGTTGATAACCTCGATAGGTGTTTGCCAGAAAACACTATTTCTACGCTAGAAGCAATTAGACTGTTCCTGTTCATGCCTAACACCGCATTTGTTGTTGCGGCTGATCCTGATATGATTCGCTTGGCAATTCCGCATTTCCATAAAGGTGCGTCAGTACGTCATCAAACTGACTATTTAGATAAACTTATACAAATTCCTGTACACGTTCCAAAGCCTGGTGTTGCTGAAATCAGGGCTTATTTGATTATGTTGATTACCCAAGACAGAAAAATACCTCAGGAATCATTCGATCAGATACGAGAGGGCTTAGAGGAATCACTCAAGTTTGCATGGAAACAGGAACAAATATCGGTAGATGATTTATTGGGAAAATGTGACTTGCCCAATAAGGCAGAGCTCCGCGAAGAGTTTAAGGTGGCAGAACAACTCGCCAAAATCATGGCTGAATCCACCAATATTAATGGAAATCCAAGAATTGTTAAGCGTCTGCTAAATCAAGTCAGGATGAGGAAAAAAACAGCTCATCGTCGAGGAATGCAGTTAGATGAAAGAACTATCACAAAGCTAGTTATATTCGAGCGTTGCATGGGGGTTCAAGCAACAAAGAAGCTGTATGAATTAATTGATAATGAAAAAGGACAGCCCTCTTTAATTTCTGATCTCGAAGATTCAGAGAGTGAAATTGACATTAATGCACTTCCTGAAGAATGGAAGCATGATGTGCCATTTATAAATAAGTGGTCAAGATTAAGACCTCAATTTACCGGCATAGATCTGACGGCGGCTGCCTATTTAAGTAGACAGAATATCCCAATGGGTTCAATTAACTCTGTCATGTCTGGAGCAGCCCAAGCACTACTCGAAGGTTTGATAAGGCAGAAAACCAAAGCCAGTCAGGCTAGTGATCTGCTTTTGGAAAAAACATCCAGTGAAGAATATGTATCCGTAATGGATGGTTTAGTAGATCACTTACGCCAAATTGAAGATTGGGAGCCAAAAACTCCCGGCGTATACGGTGCTTGGAAATTAGCCAAATATGATCAGCGGTGCAAAGATATTTTCCTGGCAGCAGCAAAGAAAGCGCCGAAGAAGCGATGGCTTTCATCAATAATAAATGAGTTGGGTGGAGATAATTAATGGGGACTTCGGCATCAAATACAGGACCAAATAATAAGAGCCCACTTATTCCTCCATGGGCAGAGCAAGGCGATTCTGTGGAAGTTGGAGCTGGTGAGGGAAATGTGCACGATGGAGACGATGATCAACAAACACCACATGACGCCGATGGCAATGAGCCATCCCAGGAAGTCGATAATGGAAAGGTGCAAGAACAGATTCCGGGACCAGTTCCAAATATCCCATCACCAAATCGTCTGGCAGGTGCAAGAAGAGCTTTCGGGGATTACGCAAAATCAAGTGGCAATAGCTCTAATCTAAGAGGTTCCCTTAAGAAGTATTCAAGAAGCTCTGGCGGAGGCTCAGGAATAAGCCGCCGATTAGCAAGCGGGATCACTGCGGGTTCCGGCTTATTAGGAATGATGCAAGGTGATAGTGTTAGAGTTAATGATAGAACCCTCTCTCTATCGGACCTTAATGGACTATCTACCGACCAAGCTATAGATCGTATCAGCGAGCATCTAACGCCTGAAAATGGTGATGCTGACTCAGTGCGTTTAGCACTTGATTTCGCATTAGCGGAAGTGCTAGCTGAGGAAGACATATTTGATGAGTCTATGTTTACGGATGAAGTCGTTCAAGAAGCTATTTCCTGTTACTTAACGGATCTTATTTTTCAAGATGTAGTAAATGGAATGGGAAAGGCTTGGTTTCATGCTGAACACCCAAGTAAACACCACCGAATGGAAGAAGAATTAAGGGATCTAATAAAAGTGATAACTCAATCCAATGTGGAAAAAGTGACGAATGACAATGGAGGGGGTATATCGAAAGAAAATATCACTAAGATACAAATCGACGTGATATCACAGACTGTAGATGAGTGGGAGAATTTCGATGGTTAACTTCTATTTCAACAATGATCCGTCTCAACTCCCTGAGTATTCAGATACTTGTCACCCAGTTCAGCTCTTTAATACGCACCCGTATGACAGCTCTAAGCATAGTAGATCTTCTGGTAGTTTACTACAGCGAGTGCGTGAGCTCGGCATTAATGTCGATGAGAAAGCTATAGATTTGATAACGATAGCTAGTGCTGTTACTGCTGCTGAGACATTTGAGCGTAGAGGCGATGCAGCTGACGCATGGTCAAGAGTAATGCACCTTTATATCCCGGTATTCGGTGATGATTTATGGAATATGTTATCGGATCGTTTAAGTTTTATTTTGAACTTCTTGACAGGCGATCAGTGGAAATTTACGTTCACTAAAACATCGCTTCAAATGCCAAAACCTATAGTCAGCAAAAAATCAAAAGCGAAGCTGAGTAGCCTTATAGGGTTAAACTCCGTCTGTCTATTCTCTGGTGGGTTAGATAGCGCAGTTGGGGCAATAGACATCCTAAATGGGAAGTCTCAATATAAACCGCTGTTGCTAAGTCATGCGTACCGTGGCGATGGTGTTAAACAAGAAGATATTAAAAAGCTTCTAAAATCCCAGTATGGTGAGCTTTCTTATAGTATTTCACCTAGCCTGATATCTAGGCGAAATGGTAAAACTGATGTCTCGATGCGAGGAAGAAGTTTCAATTTTATCGCTATGGCTGTTTTAGGTTTATCGGCTCTTAGAAACGCCAATATGGATGATAGTATTTCAACAATTGTTGTGCCGGAGAATGGGTACATTTCTATCAATCCGCCACTCACAAGACGGAGAATAGGCAGTCATAGCACACGGACTACGCACCCGTATTTTTTAAACCGTCTTGAAGAACTCCTAAAAGACGCAGGCTTAAACGTAAAGTTTGTTAATCCATACCAATTCAAAACCAAGGGGGAAATGTTAGCCGAGTGTGTTGACCAAGCAGCGATAGCTGAAGCAATACCATTAAGTGTATCCTGCAGTCATTGGCATAGAAGGCATAAGCAATGTGGCCACTGCGTTCCTTGTTTAATAAGACGTTCTTCGATTCACCATGCAGGTTTCTCTAACGATGCATCATACGTCAGCCAGAACTTAAAATTTGTCCATAAGGAACAGGAGACCAGAGATGACCTACACGCAGTGCAGGCTGCGATTATTAGGCTTGGGCAAACCAATGATTACAAAGGCTGGGTTCGGCAAAGTGGTTCACTGCCTGAAGATAAAGATACTAGAGAGAAACTTGAATCTACAATCAAGCGTGGATTGAAGGAAGTAGAGACCTTTCTTAAGGCGGAAAAAGTATAATGATGGATCTACACTGTCACGTTGACCTCTACCCTGATCACGGAGAAATTCTACGAGATATCGAAAACTCTGGCTATTACGTTCTATCTGTAACGACAGTACCTTCTGCTTTCAGAGGTACCGTCGCTCTCGCCGAAAACCTCACCAATTGCAGAACAGCTTTAGGGTTGCACCCACAATTAGCGCATCAAAGGCATAATGAGCTCCCATTATTTGATTCTCTGTGTAACGAGACACGGTACATTGGTGAAATTGGGCTGGATGGCTCTAAAGGTTATGCTGAGCATATTGAAGATCAACTTTTGGTATTTGAGCACATTCTGAAAAAATGCTGTGAGTTTGAAGATAAAATTCTCACCATTCACAGTCTTAATGCGGTTGATGAAGTTCTGAAGTTATTGAAGAAGTATCCAAGCTCTGGAGTTCCAATTCTACATTGGTTTTTGGCAAAAAAAAAACAAGTCGCCAATGCGATTGAACTTGGATGCTACTTTTCAGTTGGTCCAGCAATGATTAATTCAGCTAGAGCAAAAAAAGTAATTTCATGGCTGCCGCGAAACAAGGTCTTATTAGAGAGCGATGGGCCATTTGCTAAGACGGATGGAAGACCAACTTTGCCATCAGATGTTGTTCTAGTGATTAGGTATCTTTCGGAGTTGTGGGAAAGGCCAATTAACCAAATACAGGACGATCTCAAATTAAATTTGAAATATTTAATCTCATCGAAGAAGTTATAAAGTCCAAGAGTGATCATTACGCACGATTTAAATGCGTATAACAAGTGGCTGTTGGCGGATGCGTCTACGCTGCGCTTCGGCACGCCGCAAAGCCAAGCGTTAGAAGGAGTGAAAATTATGGGCTCATCAGACGAATATTTAACCGCTGTGCAGGAGTGGTCTGTCCGGCTTAAGGAAAAGGGTAAGGAGCGATTTCTTGAGCTGGGCGGTAATAAGACACTAGCCGATTGGCATTATCGAGTAAGCGTGCCAGCGAGGGAGGAAAGAACTTAGCAAGAGCTTGTCGAGGAAGTACGCTCGCTCGGCATTTCGCAAATTCAACGAGAGTGTGAGAGATCGGGGCTGAATCTATCCATTGATGAGATTAGCCAGTTGAATTCGCACGACTATTTGGAGGGTGCGAAACAGTGATGCCGCGCTGTTGCTCTTCTAACAAGTCGCTTGAGTTCGCTCCGGCCCTGGCTGGGCCTTCGCCGGACGGGCTTTCCGCTCCGCTGCAAGCCCGTCGCTCAGCTCGGCGTTAGCTCTCATGGTGCCCACATGAAACTCAAAATCGCGCCATCACATTTATCGACCAGTTTGATGTTTACGGTTGTTCGGTTGGAGGCCGTTGATAATGAGGGAGAGGAGGCAATTGGCACTGGGTTCTTCTTCCAGGTTCACGGAGACGACACGTCAGATGTACTTGTAACGAACAAACATGTCATCGAAGGCGCAGATGTGGTTCGGTTTCCAATGCACCGTACAAAGATCGACACAGATGGTCGCGTAGAGCTTGGTCGCCACGAGTTCATTGCAACAAGGTACTCGGAGTGGCTTCACCATCCAGACCCAGAGGTTGATCTCTGTTGTTTGCCAGTTGCGCCGAGGGCTGAAAATTTTAAGGAAAAAGGATTCTTCTATCAGGTGATTTCCTCGGCTTCAATCCTAACTGCCGAAGAACTAGAACGGCTTCCTTCATCAATGGGCATCGCCATGGTAGGGTTTCCGACTGGGCTCTGGGATTCTCACCATGGTCTTCCTATCATTCGGCATGGCGTCACCGCTTCTCACGCGGCGGTGCCTTTCGAGGGGGAATCCAACGTGGTAGTTGATATTGCTTGTTTCCCTGGCTCTTCCGGTTCGCCAATCATGTTTGATGATCGTAGTTATTTCGCAAGCGCATCAAAGTTTCTAGGTGTCTTGCATTCCGGGCCGACATTCACCAATACCGGTAATGTAGTGACTACGGCTATACCTACCAAGAAGCAGGTTGCTGCAGTGGATGCCATGATGCATCTTGGATATGCAGCGTCTGCAGCTCGAGTCTTAGAGCTGGCGGAGCTTGCAAAAAAATGAGAGCCAACAAATCCTTGCGCCGGACGTTTGACTCGCTGCCCATTTTGCTTCCGCAAAAACGGCCATCGCCTCAAACGCCGGTGAACTCATGCGTTAGGCCTGATCGTAATGCCCTCCAATAGCAAAAACGTATAGGGACGTGTTGTCAAATCGGTATATAAGCCTGTCTTTCTGTGAGATACGCCGTGACCATAGGCCTGATAGATTGTGTTTCAACGGTTCAGGTTTGCCTATTCTAGTGGTTGGGTCGTCGGAGCGGAGCATTTCTTTCAGCAATTTGCAGAGCGCTTTGTGCAGCTTCTTGTCTTTCTCTCGCATCTTTTCATAGGCTTCCCAAGTGCTGCCCTCAAATACCAGTGATCTCATTCATCTGCTCATCATTGGGTGTGTATCCTCGGCCACGGTTGTGAGTATCGAGAGATGTCGCAATTTGCTGCATCAGGTCTCGGTTCTGGAGCACATGCAGGGTTTCCTGTTCTCTTTCCCAGTCTTCAGCACTCATGACTACGAACGCCTCTCCGGCGCGACGTGTCACCTTGAGGGGTTCATGGTTGTTAACAACCTGTTCTACAAGGCTTTTCAGGTTGTCCCTGAATTTGTTTACACTGATGATATCCATCATCCCACCCTTACGTACGGAAACTCCGTACAACTGTAGCGCAGTAGCCCTGACAAGACCAGTGATGGCTGCGTCTACCACATTACGGCTTTACTCTGTATGAACATTTGACCCAAGGCGACCCATCGATCCCATGACGCGCAAAACACTCAGTTTGAAGGTAAAACGTCCGGTAGACACCAGGCCCGCTGATAAAGTAGACGATCCCGTTTTGGATACCCCCGAAAAGCGTTTTCTCAATGGCGTCGCGATCCATCCTTCCCCCCGCATTCATCTGGAAGCGGGTTCCGCCCAGCACAGCATGCGCGCCATGGATTTGATCACGCCCATCGGCATGGGCCAACGGGGGTTAGTCGTCGCGCCGCCGGGCTCCGGAAAAACGACGCTGCTCAAACACATCTGCCAGGCCGTGGCCGAGGCGTGCCCGGGGATCAAGCTGTACGCGCTGCTGATCGACGAGCGCCCGGAAGAGGTGACGGATTTCAAGCGCAGCGTATCGGCCGAGGTGCACGCTTCCTCGAGTGACGAAAGCTACGCTCATCACGTGAAGTTGGCCGACCGGCTTTTGGCCAGCGCCCGCCAGCAGGCCGGCGAGGGGCATGACGTGATGATCGTGATCAACTCGCTCACGCGGCTTTCTCGCGTGCACAACGCCGAGCAGCGGGGCAGTGGCCGCACGATGTCCGGCGGGCTGGATGCGCGGGCCATGGAAATACCGCGAAATCTGTTCGGGGCGGCGCGCAAGATCGAAAACGGCGGGTCGCTCACCATTCTGGCCACCGTGCTGGTGGACACGGGCAGCCGAATGGATCAGATGATCTTCGAGGAGTTCAAGGGCACGGGCAATATGGAGATCGTGCTGTCGCGAGAGATAGCGAGCCAGCGGATTTTTCCGGCGATCGATATCGCCAAAAGCGGCACCCGCCGGGAAGAGCTGCTGATCGACGCCAGCGACATCGAAAAGGTGCGGACACTGCGCCGAGCGCTGACGCAGCTCAAGCCGATGGAAGGTGCGAAGAGGCTATTCGAACTGCTGGAGAAGTACCCCACCAATGCCGAGCTGCTGGCCGCCTTTGCACCCGCCTGACGGTGAGAAAATGTCGCCGTGAGACGCCTGCTCGATGACACCTTCAAGCAGCGAGCTTCCACTTGAACCTTAACGCTTGCCTTTCTTGACGTGGTTCAGCTTCGACACGGGAACCTCCTTGCGCACCGGGAAGCCTTCGATCTCCCGGCGTTCGATGACGCTGTTCAAACGCTTTTCGATGGCGCACAGGTTCTTGAAGTCGCTGATGTCCACCAGCGAGATGGCCTCGCCCGAAGCGCTCGCGCGGCCGGTTCGACCGATGCGGTGGATGTACTCTTCCGGCGGGAAGGGCAGGTCGTAGTTCACCACGCGGCTCAGCTCGTCGATATCCAGACCCCGGGCGGCCACGCCGGTGGCGACCAGGTACTTGAGCTCACCGGATTTGAACTGGCCCAGCACGGTTTCGCGCATGGCCTGGCTTCTGCCGCCGTGGATGGAATCCGCTTTGATGCCACGTTTTTCCAACTGCGCCACCAGCTTCGCCGCGCTGTGCTTCTTCTCGACGAAAATCAGCGCCTGATCCCACTGCTGCTCGTTGATCAGGTGGCTCAAGAGGGCGGACTTGTTGTCCTTGTCCACCGTGATCAGCCACTGCTCGATCGTGGCGGCGGCGCGAACGCTGGGCGTAATGGAGATCTCCACCGCTGTGTCGGTCTTCTTGCTGTCAGAAAAACCGTGAGCCAGCGCGCGCACCTCGTGACTCATGGTGGCGGAGAACAGCAGGTTCTGGCGGTGTTCCGGCAGGCGCACCATGATCTTGTGAATGTCGTCGACGAAGCCCATGTCGACCATGCGGTCCGCTTCGTCCAGCACCAGCGCCTCGAGTTCATCGAAGTGCACCGCCCGCTGATGCGCCAGGTCCAGCAGCCGACCCGGTGTGGCGACCAGAATATCGATCCCTTCGATCAGCCGCTCCTTCTGGGGCTGGGTATCCACGCCGCCGTACACGGCCAGGGAGGTCAGGGGCAGGTGTTTGGCGTACTCGGCCACACTTGCCTCGACCTGAATCGCGAGCTCGCGAGTTGGCACGAGAATCAGTGCGCGGATACGCTTGCCGCGCAGTTCGCCTTGCTTGCTGAAGCGCTCGAGCAGTGGCAGAACGAAGGCGCCGGTTTTACCCGTGCCGGTTTGCGCAGTGGCGACCAGATCCTTGCCCGCGAGAACGACAGGAATCGCTTGTTGCTGGATCGGTGTGGGCGTTTGGTAACCAAGCTCGGTGAGCGCTTGAACCAAAGGGCTGGATAAGCCAAGTTTTGCAAAGGGCATGGGAGGCTCTGACGAATCGTCTTGGGTTGAGTCGAAAATCAAAAGGGGCGCAGTATAGCGCAAAAGCCGCTCTTCAGGCGTGATCGCCGCTGGTGTACGCTCTTTCTGTTCTTTTTGTCGTGAACCATGGATCGGAGGCAGTGTGAAAGGCCCAAACCCTGACGATAAAGCGCCCATGAAGGGCTTTCCACAAGTGGGCTATTTGAAGAACAACATCACGTCAGAAAACATCATCGTGGGTGACTACACCTACTACGATGACCCGCAAGGCCCGGAGCGTTTCGAAGCCAACGTGCTTTATCACTTCCCGTTCATTGGCGACAAACTCATCATCGGGAAATTCTGCGCCATCGCCAAGGACGTCACCTTCATCATGAACGGCGCGAATCACAAGACGTCAGGCTTTTCGACCTACCCCTTCCAGATATTCGGCCAGGGTTGGGAAAAGGTAATGCCGGAGGCGGGCGAGCTGCCTTACAAGGGCGATACCGAGATAGGTCACGATGTCTGGATCGGCCTGGAGGCAACGCTCATGCCGGGCGTGAAGGTGGGCCATGGTGCCATCATCGCGAGCAAGTCCGTGGTGGTGGCCGACGTGCCGGCGTACAGCGTGGTGGGTGGTAATCCAGCCAAGGTCATCAAGTATCGGTTCGATGAAAATACGATCAGCGAGCTTCTGGAGATCGCTTGGTGGAATTGGAGTGCCGAGAAAATCACGGCTCAACTCGAGGCCATCGTGGGGTGTGATCTGGGAGCGCTTCGTAGAGCAAGTGACGCTTGATAAAGCCACTAACGGTCAGGCCCATACAAGTATGGCGTCAGTCAGGCAGAATTATGGCGCCATGACATGTCTCTTTCGCTTGCGACGGTAGATATTGATCGTCTCGTTGTATTTTTCCTGCCTCGCTGTATTCTTCGGTGGGCCATGGCAGCCAGGAAACGAGCGGCGTTGATCGTCCAATCCAAGCTTATCCTGGTCAGCCATACCGACGTGAGGACGACCTCACCGCTCGCTCTTCACGAGGGGACGGCCCCAATCTCATCTGGATATATCAATGAGCTGGATCATTCTATTCTTGGCGGGCCTTCTGGAGATCGGTTGGGCCATCGGCTTGAAATACTCGGCGGGCTTCACTCGTCTCTGGCCCAGCGTCTGGACGGTGTGCGCCCTGGCGGCGAGCTTTCTGCTGCTGGGACTGGCGCTGAAGAACCTGCCGGTGGGCACGGCTTACGCGATCTGGGTCGGGATCGGTACGGTGGGCACGGCGCTGTTGGGCATCGTGCTGTTCGATGAGCCGACGGGGCTTCTCAAGGTGATAAGCCTGCTGCTGATCGTGGCCGGGCTGGTGGGGCTGAAGCTGACCTCTGCCTGACACGGCATCGACACTATCTCGGGCGGCATCGCGATACGGCGAACGAAGTGGGGAGCTTGAATGGAAACATCGCATTACGTTCTGGGTGGCCAGTACGAGGTGAAGACGGCTCCCCACGAGATGCGCATGTCGCTCTGGATCTACGCGCCGATCATTCTGGAGCGGGCCACGCAGAAGAGGGTGCTCGATCTGTCGCACGGCCCGTGGGATCTACGCCGTCTCGGCGAAGACGATGGGCGAATCGTCCTGACCCTGGCGCGCTACCCGGAAGGCGACCGGGAGCATATCGTCGAAGTGGATCCTCGCCAGGGCATGGCCATCGTCGCAGGCGTCAGGCATCCGCTCGGCGAGATCGATACGGTACTTGCCGCTATCGCCTGAGGCCTGCCTGGCGGATTACCAGCCGCACGCCTGGCGAATTGGCTCGATCCTTTCCTCCAGCCCCTCGATATTGAACGTCGCTTCGATGACATCACCCTCGCTGGGCGTGATGTCGAGCTCCAGTCTGTTCGCGCCAAACAGGCCCTCGATAAAGGGAATGGCATCGGCGCCTTCCCAGAAGCCCAGAGCATGACCGTCGTCGATCGCCTGCATCTCAAACGTTTCGGCTTCCTGGTCGTCGAGCCGTAGCGTGGGGGCATCGAACTCGAAAGTGCCGGTTTCCTCCTGGTCGAAGAGGTTGAAGTAGGCAACGGTGGTGTCTTCGAAGCAGCGAAACACGAGGGTGGGCTGGGCCAGGCCGATGGCCGGGGTCTTGAGCACGACGAAGTGAAGATCCAGCTCGTCGTCGTGATGCTCTTCGGTTTGCCATTGTGAGCCGGCGGGAGCGTCCTGGGCGAGTGCCACGGCGGGCAGGAGCGAGATCATGGCCAGCAGCAGGGTCTTGTCGAGGTTCATGGGCTATCCCTTGAAGGTCGTTGTCGCGTTGGAGTCTACCTTGCGCGCTCGCTCCAGACGATAGCACGACCAGCACGGCGAGGGCGCTCGCGTTGATGCTGCACCGTTTGGCGATCTTGCCGACGCGCCGGGCGGCTGTCGCCGCCACGCGGGTGCCTCGCTGTCGCTCGTTACGCCGCGCTACGAGTATGAGGTGATACGCACCTTGTAGCGCGGGTAAGCAAGGGCGCACCCGCGAAAGGCGCCGCGCAGCGGTGCTTTGGTTGTGGTGGCACTGCCGTGCGACTGTCTCCGTTACTTCATTGTCGTTCGCCGACGCCAATGCCCACTCGACATAGTGCGTGCCAGCACCATACGGGCCGAGTCATCGGCTGTTAAGATGGGAACTTGATTCGCTCGATCGGATACCGACCCTATGGACAAGACCCTCATGAGCCAGGATGGACACACCCGTTGCGCCTGGTGCGCGGTGGCGCCCGGTGAGCTCGAGCCCTATCACGATCGCGAGTGGGGCTTTCCCGTCACAGATGATCAACGCCTGTTCGAGAAGATCAGCCTGGAAGGGTTTCAGGCGGGGCTGAGCTGGCGCACTATCCTGGCCAAGCGCGAGCATTTTCGCGCGGCGTTTGCCGGGTTCGATTTCTACGAGGTAGCGGCTTTCGATGAGCGTGACGTCGAGCGACTGCTCGGTGACGCCGGCATCGTGCGCCATCGCGGCAAGATCGAGGCGGTGATCAACAACGCCCGGCGTGCGGTCGAGATGGTCGAGCGCGAAGGGTCGCTGGCGGCGTACTTCTGGGGGTTCGAGCCGCCGGAGCATGAAGTCGGCGTGCCTCAAAGCCTGACCACCTCACCGACCTCCATCGCGCTCTCGAAAGATCTCAAGAAGCGCGGTTGGAAGTTCGTCGGGCCGACCACGGTGTTCGCTTTCATGCAGGCCATGGGGCTGATCAACGATCACGCCGAGGGCTGCTTCGTGAGGGGCCGCGTCGAAGAGGCACGTCGGGCGTTTTCTCGGCCCCGTTGACCATGACGCTTACCCAGATAGGGAGAATTTCATGAACAAGGTCGTGATCGTGACCGGCGCCGCGCGCGGGATCGGGGCTGCCACGGCGAAGCTGCTGGCAGGTCAGGGCTACGCGGTATGCATCAACTACCGGAAGAACCGCGAGGCCGCCGAGACCGTGGCCAGGGCCATCGAACAGGCGGGCGGGCGCGCCATCACGGCCCAGGCGGATGTCTCGAGCGAGGCCGAGGTGGCCACACTCTTCGAGACGACCCAGGCGCAACTTGGGCGTGTCACGCACCTGGTGAACAATGCGGGCATCCTGTTGACCCAATCCCGGCTCGAAGAGATCAGCGTCGAGCGCTTTCGCCAAGTGCTGGACGTCAACGTGACGGGCGCGTTTCTGTGCGCCAAGGCCTTCATTCGCCAGGCCCAAGGGCCGGGGGCGATCGTGAATGTCTCCTCCGGGGCGGCGAAGAGCGGCTCACCCTTCGAATACGTGGATTACGCCGCCTCGAAGGGAGCGATGGATTCGATGACGCGGGGGCTTGCGCTCGAGCTTGCCGCGCGCGGCCTTCGCGTCAACGGCGTGCGCCCGGGCTTCATTCATACCGAAATGCACGCCGATGGCGGGGAGCCTGGCCGGGTCGAGCGGCTCGCCCCGCAGATTCCGCTCCAGCGGGGTGGCACGCCGGAAGAGATCGCCCAAGGCATTGCCTGGCTTCTTTCCGAGCAGGCTTCCTACGTGACCGGTGCCTTCATCGACATGGCCGGCGGCAAGTGAACATCCGCTGAGTCACCCCGCCGGCCGCTTCTTGGGTATACGAATCAAACCTTACAACGGGCGCGTTTGCCTTTAAACTGGCGCATCGAACAGGTTGCGCGACGGTCGATATCCGCCGCGAGCACCTATCTTCATTCAAGAGACGTTTTCGCGTAATGATCAACACCAAGATTCACAAGGCCGTCTATGAGCTTGCCGAGAAGCTGATGCGCGCGGCTCACAAGGACGATCGCGAGGGCTTCGAGGCGCTTTACGGCGAGCTCGAGGCGATCTGCATCGACAACGAGTACACCGAGAAAGATCACCCGGAGCAGTGGGAGACCCTGGCGGATTTCACCGAGGAGCACGCCGAAGCGCTGGCACTCTACCAGAAGGCGCTGGACAAGGCCGTGGCCAAGTCGCTGGATGACTACATCGCCTCCATTGGTTACTCCATGGCGAGCCTTTGGGTGGAGCTCGAGGACGAAGAAGCGGCTCTTGTGGCGCTGCGCAAGGCAAAGGCCAGCGCCGGTACCATCGAGGACAACGATCTCAAGCGTGAAATCGACGAGCTTCTGCACTCATTGACCCATCCGGAGAGCCCGCGTGACCAATAACGACATCTTGCGCCGCGTGCGCTACATCTTCGATCTCAAGGACACCACCATCGTCGCCATCTTCAAGCTGGCCGAGGCCGAGGTGGAGCAGCCCAAGGTCACCGCCTGGCTGAAAAAGGATGACGACGAGGGCTACGCCTCGATGCGCGACCGGGATCTCGCCACCTTCCTGAACGGCTTCATCAGCTTCAAGCGCGGCAAGCGCGAAGGCCCGGCGCTCACGCCGGAAACCAAGCTCAACAACAACCAGGTGTTCCAGAAGCTGCGCATCGCGCTGAACCTGCAGGCCGACGACATTGTGGCCATTTTCGAGCGCGAGGGGCTGCCGCTGAGCCACCACGAGCTGAGCGCCTTTTTCCGCAAGCCCGGCCACAAGAACTACCGCGAGTGCAAGGATCAGATTCTGCGCAACTTCCTGATGGGGCTGCAGAATCAGTACCGACCTGGCGAGGCTTGACGGGCATGGCAAGGCAGGGGCGATTAAAGGTGTGGCGGTTTCGCCCGATATAAAGAGGAACACTCCTTTTCCGCCACGAGCCTTTCATGCCGATGACGCTGCGCGCCTCGATCCTGTCGCTTTTCTTGTTTGCACTGCCCGCCCACGCCCAGACGGAGGCCGCCGAGGCGGCGGTACTGGCCTGGCTCGAGAGCATCGACCAAGGCGACTTCGAAAAAGCCTGGAATGAGGCCTCGCCGCTTCTGCAGCGCCCGCTGTCGCCGCGCATGCTGGAACGTACCATCGAGCTTGCCCGCCAGGACTTCGGCCCGCTTGAAGCTCGCCGCAGAGTGCGAGTGACCAGCGATAGGTCGATGCCTGGCGCCCCGCGCGACGACTACAAGATTTTCACCTACCAGACCCGCTTCGCGAACCGCGCCTCGATCACCGAGACCATCACCCCGCACCTGGAGGAGGGCGTCTGGCGGGTGAGCGGCTACTACGTGCAGTAAGCGTACGTGCAGTGAACGTGCGCGTCACGCCTTGATGCAGACGAAAAGCGCGTTGCCCGCTTCGCCGTCCCAGGGCGCGATGGTGGCGTAGTCGTGGGCGAAGACGTGCACGCTGAAGTACTCTTCCAGAAGCTTGACCAACGCCTCGAAGCCCAACGCCACCATGGCGTGTTCGTCGCTCCAGCGCTGCACGTCGTCAACGCGTCTTTTCTCGATGCTCAGCCGCAGTGCCTGGCGCTCGCCCTGGCCCGGGTAGTGCCAGCCGGACTGGAAGGTGAAGGTTTCCTCGCCACGTGACACGCGGTGCTTGACCGCCAAAGCGTTGTCGATCTTGTCCTTGTCCACCGCGTTGAAACAGAACACGCCGCCGGGCGAGAGCGCCTCATGCGCACGCGCGATGCAGGCCTTCAGCCGCTCGATATCCGCGCTGTAGTGGATCGAGTAGAGAAAGCAGGTGATCAGATCCTGGGGAACGGCCACGTCAAAATCGCCCATGTCTTGCACGCTGAAGTGCGCCTCGGGGCAGCGCTTGGCCGCGCGCTCGAGCATCGGCGGGTTGATGTCGAGCCCGCCGCTGGTGAACCCGGCATCCAGAAAATGGCGCACGTGGGGGCCTGTGCCGCAGGCCAGGTCGAGATGCCGGCGCCCGCCGTTGCCGAACAGCTGGTTCAAGCGCATCACACCACGGCTCTGGGTGGGGTAGTCGATCTCCTCGCACATCAGGTCGTAGTAGACGGAAAGATCGGTATAGAGGGCGTTGGCGGACATGGCTCGGCTCGCGCTGAATGGGGGGCGCATGGTAAACGCGCGCCCGACGTTTGAAAAGCGGCGTGCAAGTGGGCGTCCGGCCATTGGCTATACTGCTGGGGCGACGCTTTCGCGTCACTCATCGATACCGAGACACGAGGAGAAAAGCCATCATGGACGACGCCGTATACTGGTATGCCGTGGCCGCCGTGCTGCTGTTTGTGAAGATGTGGGCGACCTCGCTCTACCAGGGGTATCACCGCATCACCAAAATGACTTTCAAGACGCCGGAAGACGCGCGCATGGCGGGTAAGGAGCCGGCCAGCGAGGAGCTGCCCCAGGTGCAGCAGGCAGCCAAGGCGTGGTCGAACGATCTCGAGAACATTCCTATCTTCCTGGGGCTGGGCGTGGCCTACGTGATGGTCGGGGCTTCGCCAGCGTTCGCCGGGTGGCTGTTCATGCTGTTCACCGCCGCGCGCTACGCACACACGCTTGCTTACCTGGTCCGGCTTCAGCCCTGGCGCACTCTTGCCTACGGGGTAGGGGTTCTCTGCATGATCGCGATGTGCGCCTTGATCTGTGTGGCGATCTTTTAATTCTGAGAGGTCATTGTTTCGGCGCGTCGCCAAGCGCTTGGAGTGACCTTCTCCACTCGGGCCCAGCTGCGGCGTAGCTGGCGCTCGTCGCCAAAGCCGGTTTCAGCGGCGATCCGGGCAAGCGGCCAGGCGGTTTCGATCATTAGCGCCTTGGCGCGCTGTAGCCGGATGCCGGCGATGTAGTCGAGAATCGACATCTGAGTAAGAAGCTTGAACCGGCGGCGAAAGTGGCGCTCGCTCATCGCCGCCTGACGGGCGAGCGTCTCGACCCGCGGGCCGTGCGGGGGCCGCGCATAGGGCATCCTGCACTCGATGGATGCGCTCGTTCACGTGGTTACGCCCCTCCAACCAGGCACCCAGCTGCGGCTCCTGACCGCTTCTGCGCAGGTAGAGCACCATCTCCCGCGCCACCGCCAGAGTAAGGGCGTGCCCGGCCACTCGGGTAAGCCAGTGCAGCATGGTGTCGATGCCCGTCGAGATGCCCGCACTGGTGAGAAATCGGCCATCCTCGGTGAATATGCAGTCGCGCTGCACTTTGGCCTCGGGGGCGTGCTCACATAGCTGCGGTATGAGCGAGTGATGGGTGGTGCAGCGCTTGCCGGCCAGTAGACCCGCCTGCGCCAGCAGTAGCGTGCCGGAGCAGACGGTCATTAATGTATCCGCGTGTTCGGCGTTGGCCGTCAGCCAAGTGAGGCTCTCGCGCTGGGCGTCGGGCTCGTAACCGTCGCGGTACTGGCCGGGAATCAGCAGCAGATCCTGGTGTGGCAACGTCTTTGGCAGCGGTTCGATGCCGGCGAGACTCAAGGGCCCGAGCCAGGCCATTGCCGCCTGTGGGCCAAGGTAGCGAATGTCGATGGCAAGCGAGAGCCGGGCTGCGCTAGAGAGTACCTGGAGCGGGCCGATCAGGTCCAACGGAACCTGGCCCGGCATCATGAGTACCGCGACCCGTAGCGGACGGTTGGCCGAAGAGGAGGTAAAGGTCAATGCGTTATTCACGCGGGGTCTGCCAATCGTTGATCAGGGTATGGGTGTCGATGATACGCGCAAAACGCCCTTCGAGAACCAGTTCGGTACGCGCCTTGATCTGATCGGCGGACCAGGTCACGCCGTGCCGGGTCATGGGAAAGGTCAGGGTCGCGTCGCTTACGAAATCGACTTGGTAGCCCAGGTCCGAGCCGACCCGGGCGGTGGTCTCGCAGCACTGCTCTGTGCGAATGCCGCTAATGGTCAGCCGGGTGATGCCGCGGGCGTCGAGCCATGCTTGCAGGCCGGTGTCGCTGAAGGCGTTGTGAACGCGCTTATTAAAAGTGACATCGGCGCTGTCCGCAAACCCTTCGAGCGGACGAATCAGCCCCTGCGCCGGGTCGAAGGGCGTGTCGCTTCCCGGCGCCTCGTGAAAGATTCTTACCAGGGGAATACCCTGGGCTTTGGCGGCCTCGAGCAGGGCACGCTGGCGGGGCCGCCACTGGTCGGCGAGCGACTCGACCCAGTAC
This sequence comes from Vreelandella malpeensis, assembly GCF_020622355.1. Taxonomy (GTDB): domain Bacteria; phylum Pseudomonadota; class Gammaproteobacteria; order Pseudomonadales; family Halomonadaceae; genus Vreelandella; species Vreelandella malpeensis. The sequence goes on from NZ_WHVL01000006.1 coordinate 127,261, forward strand.
TCCTTGGCGGGAAACGAAGCCTGTACGTCGATTAATAAAAGCGCGGTGGATGAAACGGTCATGGGCATGGCTCTCTTTGCATTGTGATCTTCATGAGGTGAGAGCCAAGCTTACGAGCGCGTGCTCATCGCCGCGATGCACCGAGCGGCCAACAAGCGGACACTTTCGGTCAAACGGCGAAGGGCGGATACCACCCTCATGAGGCAGCGGCTAGAATGGCCGTCTTCCGCGTTACCCCTTTCACCTTCCCGGAGCCTGCTGTTCTCATGACCTCGATCGCCCAGACCCCCGAGCCGCCTTACTACGCCGTCATCTTCACATCAGAATTGGGCGAGAATACCCGAGGCTACGCAGAGATGGCCGAGCGCATGGTGGCGCTGGCTGCCGAGCAGCCGGGGTTTCTGGGAGTGGAGTCTGCTCGGGAGGGCCTGGGCGTAACGGTCTCCTACTGGGCGGATCTAGAAGCGATCCGCGTTTGGAAAGCGAACGCCGAGCATTTGGTGGCTCAGCGCCTTGGTCGTGATAAATGGTACACACACTTCACCACCCGGATCGCCCGGGTCGAGCGGGATTACTCAAAAGCCTAGACGAGCATCACTCAGGCTGGCAGCCGGCCAAGGGCCGAGCATCGATCCGGCACGTAATTCATGATTCATTACACCAAACGGCTGGCGATTAGCTGCATTCCCAAAAGCAGCACCAGAATCAGCACGCCGCCCAGCAGGCTCGTCATCAGCGCGTGGCGTTTCCACATGCGCTCGACCTGGTGGCCAAAGCGATACACGAGCCAGGCGATCCCGAAGTAGCGAATACCGCGTGAAAGCAGGGCGGCGAGCAGGAACAGCAGGATGGGATAGCCCGAGAGCCCGGCGGTGATCAGCGCCACCTGGTACGGAATCGGGAGAATGCCGATCGCAATGATCGCCGCGAACCCGTACTGGCTGAAGAACGTCTGAAAACTCTGGTAGCTCTGCTCGATCCCCATGACGCCAATCAGCCAGGTGCCGAGCGACTGGAAAAGCGCCATGCCGATCCCGTAGCCCGCCAGCGACCCAAGCAGACATCCGGCGGTGACGACCGCCGCGATCGACCAGATGCGGGCGCGGTTCGAGGCCATCAACGGGATGATGATCAGCTCGAGCGGTACCGGCAGGATGAGCGTCTCGAGAAACGATAGTGCCCCGAGCAGCCAGAGCATGCGCCGTGAACGATTGAGACGCGCGAGCCACTCTTTCTGGCCTTGCGAGAATAGCGCCATTTCATAGGTCCGGGTTGATGCGGCGATAGACCGCCGCCAGCACACTATAGGCGCCGAAGGCGAAAAGCCCCAGGGCGACGAAGGCCAAAAGCCACTGGCCGAAGGCCTGATCGCGCAAGAAGCTGAAGACCTCTTCGGTCCCACCGGCTTCGTTGGCGTTGACGTGATAGGCCGCGATCATGAAGAAGCCGCCCACGATCAGGAACACGACGCCGCGAATGATCAACCCGAAGCGACACACCGGGTACGCCCAGCGTTTCGTGGCGTTGGGCATGGCGAAGTGCTTGTCGAACTTGGCCTTGGCGCCCTTGATGCAGTGCGCGACGCCAGCGCCGATGATGCACGCACCCACGGCCGCCACCAGATAGCGACCAAAGGGCTGCTCGAAGAGCCAGCTCACCGTGCCCTGAGAGCCGCCCGAGTCGCTGGAAGCGCCCAGGCGAAAGATCAGGCTTGCAGCGTAGAACGCCAACAGCGTATGGGTGATCGCGCTGATCGAGAGCCCGGTACGAATGGCGACGCCCTTGGCGTCGGTGCCGTGGCCGTCGGTATCCTTGATCGCCTGGATCGAGCGCCACATGGCGTAGCCCAGAAGCCCCAGCGCGATCAGCCCGAGCAGTACCTTGCCAAAGGGTGCAGCGAGCAGGCGCTCTAGCGCGCCGCGGCTGCCTTCGGTCTGGCCGCCCTGGCCGAAGACGGCCAGCGCCGCCAGGCCGCCGACCAGTAGATAGACGATACCGCGGGAGGCGTATCCCAGGCGGGCGTAGAGTCGAATGGCATCCTTGTGATCGGGGGTACCGGTAGCCACGATGTCCTCCTGACGTGAAATGGCGGGCTTCACTCCCTTGTGAAGCGGATGACCCGAGATGGGCCCGGGTGCTGGTGTAGTATAGGCCAGGCAAGCGCGGGCGAAACCCCAGTGCGTTTGACGCCGACGCCCACCCGCCACCTGTCTCGAGGCGCTCGCCATTGGAAACACGCCACTCATGCTTCGAGCTTTTCCAACTGATGGCGTATTGAAACAACGCGATTCATCGCAACTGCGCAAGATCCGGGTCAAACGTTTCGCGCTCTTCGCTTATGCTTGGCATCATCAACCCACGGAGCAAGTGATGGACGACTACGGGCGTATCGAGAAGGCGATGGCCTACATGGTGGAGAATGCCGCGCGCCAGCCGGATCTGGCCTGCGTCGCCGCGCAGGTTCATTTGAGCATGTACCATTTTCAGCGCCTCTTTCGCCGCCACGTCGGCGTCTCGCCCAAGCGCTTTCTGCAGGCGCTGACGCTCGAGCGCGCCAAGTGTCTCATCGCCTCCAGCGCCTCGCTTCAGGAAGCCGCCGAAGGGGTGGGACTGAGCGGCGGCTCGCGGCTGTTCGATCACTTCGTCACCCTCGAGGCGGTATCGCCCGGGGAGTTCAAGAAGCGCGGCGAAGGGGTCACTTTGACCTACGGTATTCACCCGAGCCCGTTCGGCGCGGTGCTGGTCGCGACCACGCCTCGCGGTATCTGCCGCATGGCGTTCATCGGCGCCGCGGGTATCGACGAACAGCTGGCGCTGCTTGAAAGCCAGTGGCCGCGAAGTCGCCTGGTGCTCGACGCCGAGGCGACTCAGGCGCCGGTCGAGGCGCTGTTCGGCGGCGGGGCGAGTGTTTCGAGTACGCTCTCGCTGCACGTGGCGGGCACCAATTTCCAGATTGCCGTATGGCGGGCGCTGCTGGCGATTCCCGAAGGGGCGCTGGCAAGCTACGGCCAGATCGCCCAGGTGCTCGGCAAGCCCGGCGCATCCCGCGCGGTGGGCAGCGCCATCGGCGCCAACCCGGTGGCGCTGTGGATACCGTGCCATCGGGTGATCCAGCAGAGCGGGGCGCTGGGCGGCTATCGCTGGGGCGTGGCCCGCAAGCAGATGGTTCAGGCCTGGGAGAGCGGCCGGCACGCGGCGAAGGAGAGCGAAAGCGAACCGGGTCGGCTATCGTTACCCTGACAGCTTTGCAATGGAGAGTGCCATGAAGATCGATGCGCTGCAGGCCGATATCACCACGCTCGAAGTCGACGCCATCGTCAACGCCGCGAACCAGTCGCTGATGGGCGGCGGCGGTGTCGATGGCGCCATTCATCGCGCTGCCGGCAAAGAACTCAAGGAGGCATGCCGCGCGCTCGACGGCTGCGAGACCGGCGACGCCAAGCTCACCGAAGGCTTCAAGCTGCCGGCGCGCTACGTGATCCACGCCGTGGGCCCGGTATGGAGCGGCGGCAAGCGCGACGAGGCGCTAAAGCTCGCCAGCTGCTACCGCCGAGCGCTGGAACTGGCCGACTCCGTCGACGCCCGCTCCATCGCTTTCCCCAGCATCAGCACCGGTATCTACCGGTTTCCCATCGAGCGCGCCGCCGAGATCGCGATCCAGACCGTCAAAGAGACACTGCCGGGCACGAGCGTCGAGAGGGTCACGTTCTGCTGTTTTTCCGAGCGCGATTTGGCGGTATACGAGGCGCTGCTCAATCGATCAGCCCGTTAGCGTCGAAGAAAGGATAGGGGCCTGGATAGCATTCGATGAACCCTTGGTGGGTGATCAGCCCACTTTGCGGAGTGTAGGCGTGCAGCAGATAGCCCGGCGGCTCCAGCTGAAAGTGCGCCGGTCCATCCATGCTTAGGTCCAGACTCACCTGGTGCGACACCCCTGGGCAGCTGAGTGCAAGAGTGCCGCCAAACCGCGCTTGCAGACTGCGATGCAGGTGCCCGCACAGTACGCGCTCGACCTGCGGATGGCGCGCGATCACCGCTTCGAACGCCCCGGCATCGAGCAGTGGCTGACGATCCATATGGTCGATACCGCTGACAAACGGATGGTGGTGCAGCATGACCAGCGTCGGGGTGTCCGGGCGCCTGATGAGGGTTGCCTCCAGCCACGCAAGGCTTGCGGCATCGAGCTCGCCGTGGGGCTTGCCGGTTACCAGCGTGTCCAGGCCGATCAGGCGGATCGGGTAGTCGTCGACCACCCAGTGCAGATACTCGGGGTGCTGGAACAGGTAGCGATGGCTCTCAAGCGCCGCGCGCAGGTTGTCGCGGTGATCGTGGTTGCCGGGGATGACGTAGAAGGGCAGCGTCAACGCCGCCATCAGGCGCATGAACGTGGCGTACTCCTCGGGATGGCCAAAATCGACCAGATCGCCGCTGATGAGTACCAGATCCGGGCGCGGTGTCAACGCGTTGAGTGTGTCGATTGCTTGGGTCAGGGCACGCGCCGTATCCACCTGGCGGTACGAGAGCTTGCCACCGGCCTTGATATGCGGGTCGGTGATCTGGGCAATCAGAAAGGGCTTATCCATGCGCGCGTGCTCCCGGGGCCGTGGGCTGAAACAGCGCCTGCTCGGGGATCATCAGGCCGATTTCGCTGCCCGCCGGCCACTCCCGGCGTGACGAAACGCGCACCGATAGCGTCGTGTCATTACCGGTATCCACCGCCAGCTGCTGCGCCTGGCCCAGAAAGACGCTCTCGATGATGCGGCCCTTGAGCTGAGCTTTCTCGATGGGCACTACCTGGATGTCCTCGGGGCGGCAGTAAAGGGTGGCGGCCTTGGCCAAATGCGGGGCGCGCAGTGTGCCGCCGGGCACGCAAAACGTGCCATCGGCCGCTTGCGTTTGTACCTCGAGGCGGTTGACCGCACCGATGAAGTCCGCCACGAACGCGTTGGCAGGCTGGTGGTAGATCTCGCGCGGGGTACCGAGCTGGGCAATACGCCCGGCCTGCATCACCGCGATGCGATCACCGAGCGCCATGGCTTCGTCCTGGTCGTGGGTCACGTACACCGCAGTGATACCGAGCTCGCGCAAAAGCGCACCGATCTCCAGGCGCAGCCGGTCGCGAAGCTTGGCGTCGAGGGCGGCCAGCGGTTCGTCAAACAGCAGTACACGGGGGCGTACGGCAATCGCCCGCGCCAGCGCCACGCGCTGCTTCTGCCCGCCGGAAAGTGCTGCGATCGAGCGCTCGGCGTAGCCCTTCAAATCCACCATCTCCAGCACTTCAGCCAGGCGGCGGTCGATCTCGGCGCGGGAGAGTTTTTGAATGCGAAGCCCGTAGGTGATGTTGTCGGCCACGTTCATGTTGGGAAACAGCGCGTAGTTCTGAAACACCATGCCGACATCGCGCTTCTCGATGGGCAGGGCGGTGACATCACGCTCGCCGAAATGCACCCGGCCGCCCGGGTCCGGACGCTCCAGCCCGCTGATGATTCTGAGCGTGGTGGTCTTGCCGCAGCCCGAGGGGCCCAGCAGCACCAGGGTCTCGCCCGCCTCGACATGAAGATCGAGCGGCTTCAGGGCAACGTGCCCGCCGGCGAAGGTGCGGCTGCACTGGGTTAGCGTAATACTCGAGGATTGGGACATGATTGCTCTCTGCAACGGCGTCAAATGTAGGAATCGGGTTAGCGGCGCGGCCCGGTCAGCTTTCCGGCCCACTGGATCATCACCAGAAGCGGCACGATCATGAGCAGAAACACCAGCGTGTAGGCGGAGCCCACTTCCAGGCGCATCGAGGCGTAGCTGTCGGCAAGCCCGACCGGCAGGGTCTTGGTGAGCGGGGTGTGGAGCATCCAGGTGATGTTGAACTCGCCGATCGAAAGCGTCACCACCATCAAGGCGCCGGCTAGAATGCCGCTGGCGCAGTTGGGTACCACCACTCCGAAAAAGCGCTGCCAAGGGCTAGCCCCGAGGCTCGATGCGGCTTCTTCCAGAAGCGGCAGGCGGGCGGTGTGCATCACCGAGTGCACCGCGCGTACCATGAAGGGCAGTGTGAACAGCACATGGCCAATCAGAATGAACAGCCAGCTGGCGCGAAATTCACGGTAGCTGCCGTAGACCAGCAAAAGCGCCAGCGCCGTGGCCAGCCCCGGTACCGCCACCGGCAGCAGCAAAAGCTCTTCGATGGCGTGGGCGATGCGGTGGCGACTGCGCAGAAGTCCGTAGGCTGCCGGCACGCCAATCAGCGTGGTGATGACCAGACACGCCATCGCCAGCTTGATCGACAGCCAGATGGTGTCCGAGTAGAGCGCCCAGACCTCGCTCACCCAACGCAGCGTCAGCCCGCTTTGCAAGCCCTGAAAGTAGTTCTCGGTCAGCCCCGCCATGACCGACATGGCGATGGGCACGATCATGAAAAGACACACCAGCAGGGTGAACCCCAGCTGCAGTGAAAAACGCAGGCGCTGACTCATACCGAGGCTCCCAGAGCGTTGCTCGCAAGCTTCCTCGCCAACGCCAGCGCCGCCCAGGTGATCAGCCCGAGCACCACCGAAAGCGCCGCCGCCATGGCGAAGTTGGCGTAGTTGGTGAATTCGCCGTAGATGTTCAGCGGCAGAATGGGCAGCCGCGTGCCCAAAGTGAAGGCGGTGCCGAAGGCGCCCATGCTGGTGGCGAAGCAGATCGCGCCGGTTGAGAGCAGTGCCGGGGCGATGCCGGGAATGATCACGTCGCGCATCACCCGCCAGTGGCTGGCGCCGAGCGAGCGCGCGGCTTCTTCCAGGCTCTGGTCGAGGTTGTCGCAGGCCGCCATCACGGTGGTGATCACCCGCGGGATCGAGAAGTAGAGATAGCCGATGAATAGGCCAAACAGCGAGTAGGCAAACACCCAGCGCTCACCGAAAAGCCACAGGCTGGTCTGCGCCAGCGCCCCCTGGCGCCCGCCGAGCATGATGACCAGAAAACCGACCACCACGCCGGGAAAGGCGAGCGGGAAGGTGAGGATCGCCACCAGCAGCGATTGGCCTGCAAAGCGGTGGCGCGCCAGAAAGAAACCGGCGAAGCCGGCAATGGCGACCGCCGCCACCGACACTGCCAGCGACAGCGTGACGGTGGTCGCCAGGCTGATCAGGTACTGGCGGTGGGTCAAGAGCGTCAGGTAGGCGCTGACGCCGCTTGAGCGATCCGCCTCGGCGCCCATCAGCAGAAGCCGTGAGAACGGCAGCAGCCAGAACGCAGCGAAGAGGGTCAGCGCCGGCACCAGCGCGATCAGCGTAGTCAGCTTCGCTCGGTGGGAGGCGCACCGGTGTCGATCGAAAAAAGCAGCCCCGAAGGGCTGCTTGAGTGTGGCGGACATGATCAGCGAACCTCCGACAGATACCGCTCGGAGAACTCGCGCTGCGCCTGGGCCATGGCAGCGTAATCCACTGCGCTGGCGCGGGCGTAGTCGCTATCGGGCAAAAACACCTGACGCGCTTCGTCTGAAATCGCCTCTTCGCGTACCGGGCGCAGGTAGGCCTCGGCCCATACCGCCTGGCCCTCGTCAGACAACACGAAATCGAGCACGGCGCGGGCGTTATCCGGGTTCGGCCCGTTCTTGACCAGACTCATCACGTAGGGCACTACAATGCTGCCCTCTTCGGGAATCACGAACTTGACGTTGGCGCCATCGCTATAGCGGGCGCGGTAGGCGTTGAAGTCGTAGTCCAGCAGGATCGGAATTTCGCCGGAGAGCACCCGGGCGTAGCTGGTCTGCTTGGGCACGATGGGGTCGTTGTCGACGAGTGCGTTGAAGTAGTCGATCGCCGGGGTGAAGTCCTCGAGGTCACCGCCGAGGGCCAGGTTGACTGCGGTGGCGCCTACGTAGCCCACGAAGGCGCTGGCCGGGTCGAGATAGCCCACCATGCCGCGGTAGGCGGGGTCGAGCAGGTCGTCCCAGGATTGGGGGACCGGCGCGCCATCCAGCGCGTCGACGTTGACCATGAAGCCGAGCGTGCCGGAGTGGATGGCGAACCAGTTGCCTTCCGGGTCTTTCAGACCTTCCGGAATCTCGTCCCAGTGAGCGGGCTGGTAGGGCTCGACCACATCGGCTTCCATGGCCTGAATACCAAAGGTGACCCCGTAGTAGACCACGTCCGCCACAGGGCTCTGCGCCTCGGCGACCAGCTGGGCCAGCGACTGGCCGGAGTTCTTGTTGTCCTGGGGCACCTGGATACCGGTTTTCTCCTCGATCAGCTGGAGCTGGGTACCCCAGTCCGCCCACTCTGGCGGGCAGTTGTAGCAGATCGCGGTACCGGCATCTTGCGCCGAGGCAAGGCTCGAAACGCCCGCCAGGGCGGTGGCGAGCAGAAGACGTGCGGGCGTATTACGCATGGTGAGAACCTCGTTGGGTCGGACAGGGGGCAGAGCTTGAGACAGGCGGTGCCACGCTTTCGCCGTCGCGTAGGGTGTAAGCGAGAAGCGGTGGCGCGTGTTGCTCGCCTTCGAGCAGGGCAAGCAGGGCGTTAACGGCCTCGCGGCCGATCTCGGCGCGGGGTTGCTCGATGGTGCAAAGCGAGGGGTAGAGGCATTTGCCAAGGGCGATGCCGTCGAACCCCATGATGGAGACATCACCGGGTACCTTGAACCCGGCGCGGGTGAGCTCGCCGATCAGGCTGATGGCAAGCAGATCGTTGGTGGCGATCAGCGCGGTGAGAGGCTGTTGACTCTTAAGCTGTCCTTCGAGCGGGGCGAGCTCGGCCCGGGTGTGGCGCGGCATCTCGACCAGAGCGCACGGCGTGAGTCTCGCGCTCTGCATCGCCTGGCAGTAGCCCTCGAAGCGCTGGCGGGCACGGTCGGACTGCAAAAGCGGCCCGGCCACCATGCCGATGCGGGTATGGCCAAGATCGATCAAGTGGCGGGTGGCCGCTTCGCTGGCGGCGCGGTTGTCCACGCCCACCGAGGGAAAGCCGCTGGTGCCTGCCGGGTTGTAGACCAGCAGGCAGGGCGTGGACTCCCGGCGCAGTGAAGCAAGCAGTGGGCTCTGCTCTGCATCCGCCACCGTCAGTACGAGTCCATCGACACGCTGGCGCAGCATCGACTCGACGATATCGCTCTCACGGGCCGGGTCGTACTCGCTGGTGGTGACCAGAAGTGAATAGCCGCGCTCGCGAGCGGCTACCTCCATGGCCTGAAGTTGTTCGGCGAACACCGGGTTGTCGAGGCTCGGTACCATGACGCCGATCATTCGGGTGGCCTGGGCGCGCAGCTGGCGTGCCACGGTGTTGGGCCGAAAACGTAGTTCCCGAGCGGCGGCCATGACCTTTTCGCGGGTCTGGTCGCGTACTAGTTCAGGGCTTGAAAAGGCGCGTGCCGCGGTGGCCCGAGAGACCCCTGCACGCTTTGCCACGCTCGCTAAGTCCGCCATTGATGATCCTGTGTCCAAAAATGAGATCGATCTCATTGGTGATCACAGAGGCTAGCGGTGCTTGATGACAAAGCCGTGTCGGTTGGATGTCCGTTTGAAAAAAAGTGGCGTGAGGTTTAATTAATGCCCGAACACCGACCAGCCGGTACGCTGGACGAACATCTCCAGCGCTCGGGCACCGAGCAGGCTGTTGCCGTACTCGTCGAGCCCCGGTGACCAGACCGCCAGCGACCCGCGTCCGGGGGCGATGGCGAGTATCCCGCCGCCTACGCCGCTCTTGCCTGGAAGCCCGACGCGAAAGGCGAATTCGCCGGAAGCGTCGTAGTGGCCGCACATCATCATCAACGAGTTGATACGTCGTGCCCGCTGGGGGGAAACCACGCGCAGGTTGCTTGGCCGGTTGACGCCGTCCGAAGCAAGGAACAGCCCGGCGTGGGCGAGCTGGTCGCAGCTCATGGCGAGGGCGCACTGGTGGAAGTAGGTGCCCAGGACCTTGTCGACGTCGTGACGCAGCCGCCCGAAGGCCTTCATGAAGTGGGCAAGCGAGGCGTTGCGATCCTTGTGGGCCATTTCCGAGGCGGCCACCTGGTGGTCGAAGTAGAGGCTTTGATCGTCGGTGATGTAGCGCACGAAGCTCAGGAGCTCAGCCAGCGTTTCGCGCGGCTCGTGACCCATCATGATCGCATCCACCACCGCGATGGCGCCGGCGTTGATGAACGGATTGCGCGGCTTGCCGTTCTCGTGTTCGAGCTGGACGATCGAGTTGAAGGGGTCGCCCGACGGCTCGCGGCCGACGTTGGTCCAGAGCCCGTCGCCGAGCTTGCCAAGGCCCATGGTCAGCGTGAACACCTTGGAAATGCTCTGAATCGAAAACGGCGTGGCGGCCGCGCCTGCCGAGAAGCGCTCGCCCTCGACCGTGGCCAGGCTGATACCGAACTGGTGGGGGTCCACCTCGGCGAGCTGCGGGATGTAGTCGGCGACCTTGCCGCGCTCGGTTTCGAGGGCGAGTTGCTGGGTGATCTCTTCTAGAAGCTGTTGCATGCCGGATGATCGGTTGTCGAGGAGGCCTCACACCCTAACGGAAAATGGCGTAGCTGTCTGCGCAAGGCGCCGACTGTGGAGCTTTCGACGCGCCGTCGCCGACTTTTTTTCTCAGGCGCAGGTTTATATGTTTACGATCAGTACCGTTAACCATGATGATCTAGATGATCGATAGAGCCAATTCAAAGTATCGGCTACTCCTATATTCCGTATATTCTTTTCTTCTTGAAATCATTGTTCGTTAAATTCGATTGTTGAGGCGAATTTAATTCAATCATGTGTTTTTAAACTCGCATGTATCGACAAATGAGAATGGTATCTGATCATGTTAAATTTTTAGTACTAATTATCAATCATTTATTTTATTTTTTATTTCTTCGATAAGTTTTGCCAATATCTCTTATCAGGCCTACCGATAGTAATCGCCCTCTATTGCGGTGATTGATTTTAATGTTCAGCGCCGCCGTTGCTAATCAAATTTTTTTAGCCTTAAATGCCACTGCTTTAATCCCCCCCTAATTAAATGAGCTTAAACATGGACGCTATGTTTTCTCGAGTATTCCATCATGGATAGTCGTTACAGACTGCTGTTGTCGGCAGGTTTCGTGGTAAGTGCCATCTCCTTGGAAGGATGCAGTTCGGGTGGGGGCGGCGGCGGGGGAGGGACAAGCGAAGGCGCACCTGATCAGGGCGTATATACGCCGATGTCGCAGCCTGCGCCGAGCACTTCGGAGCCTGCGCCCGCCGTATCGGTCGCTCCGGCGCGCGCCCCTTTCGTGCGGGTAGGCGTTGTCGACAGCTCCTTCGATGTCGCGGCCATCGCCAACAACCAACGCGTGGTGGATAGCCTGAACGTGCATACCGGGAGCACCGACGTGCGCGGTGGCAACGAGTGGCACGGCAATGTGGTGGCCTCGACCATTTCCGGCGGGGCGCTCGGGGTAGCCGAGCTCGACCTGATCAAGATCGAGCAGGATGGCGTGAATCGCAGCAGTGCCATCAACTACGGCGTGGGCCAGGCTGCCGCACGCGGTGCCCAAGTCGTCAACGCCAGTTTCTCCCAGCGTTTCGTGGCCAACGACCCGCGACTGGGGTTCAACGGCGTTTCCTCGAGCGAGTCGCTAGCCCAGGTGGTCAACGCCAACGGCGGCAAGGGCGCGGTCTACGTGATCAGCGCCGGCAACAACGGCCAGGCGATGGACACCCAGGGCCAGCCGCTCTACGCCGCCGAACCGGCGCTTTACGACATGACGCTCATCGCCGTAGGAACCGATGGCAAGGGCAACCTGCACCCGTCGAGTGCCTATCCCGGCGACGATACGCGCCTGCAGGCGCGCACCATCGCCACCGACTACGTCAACCGCGAGGTGGGCGCCCAGGGCACGTCGATCTCGGCGGCGCGGATCTCCGAGTACGCCGCGGGTATCCTGTCGCGCTGGCCGCACCTCGATGCCCGGCAGGCCAGCCAACGGCTTCTGGATACCGCCAGTCGCGAAAGCGCGCTATTCGATCGCAACGACTGCGGTGCCAGCGGCACTGACAACTGCGGTAGTTTCTACCTGGGCCAGGGCGAGGCAGACATCGAGGCCGCGCTTGCCCCGCAAGGCGAGCTGGTGGTGGCAGGGCAAGCGCGCGTCGACGAAGGCGGTGATCTGGCGCGCAGCTCCTACCTGCAGCTTTCCAGCGCCTACGGCGACGCGGTTCGCCAGTCCGAGGCGCTGCGCGATGTGGCAGTATTCGATGGCTTGGGCCGCGACTATCGTATGAACCTGGGCCAGCAGGTGCAGCCGCGGGTCGATCACGCCACCCAGATGCGCCGCCAGATGGAGCGGTTGTCGCTCACCTCGGCACGCGCGCCCATTACCCAGTCGGTGGATGTCGACACCTACCGGTTCACCACCCGCAGCGACGGCGGCGGCCTTCTGAGCAGCCGCTTCGATGCGGCCTACGGCCCGACGACGTTGAGCCTTTACAGCTTTGCCGGCGGCGAGGTGAACCCGATGAGCGCCTACAGCGAATCCGGGCTGATGCCGATGATGTCGTTCCAGAGCGGCTCGGAGTTGACCCAGGCCTTCGACAGCGTCAACGGCGTGACGTCGCGCTACGCGCTCGGCGAACACTGGGATCTTACCGCCTCGCACTGGGCCTCGACGCTCGACGACTCGGCCGGCGCCAGCGACTATCGGGCACGGCGCTCGGATGTGGGCGTGTCCTGGCAGCCGCTGCCATCATTTGCCATCGACACCTTCCTGGGCAGCCTCGACGAGCGTCAGGGCCTGCTCGGTGCCAGCGGCGCGGGCGCCCTGGGCCTGGGTGAAGAGAACCGGATGACCTTTGCCGGTATCGGCCTCACCGCGAAGCTAAGCGCCGGCATCAGCGGCTTCGCCGAGCTCGAGCAGGGCCAGGGCAGCGCGTCGGGTCGTGGCCTGCTTGCCAGCGTCGATGACATCGTCGCGCGCAAGGTGGAAATGGGGCTGCAGTGGCAGGGCAGCGGGCGCCGCGCCGACGAGCGCCTCGCGTTCACCCTGCGCCAGCCGCTGCGCATCGAAGGCGCCGAGGCGAGCTTCGAGGTGCCGGTCGGCCGCCAGCTCGACGGTACGGTGGTGCGCGAAAGCCGCAGCGCCTCGCTTGCGCCTTCCGGTCGCGAGATCGACATCGAGCTCGGCTACGCCTTCAAGACCGGCGAGCGCAGCCAGTGGCAGCTCAATGTGCTTCACGCCTTGGAGCCCGGCCATGACGCAAGCGCCCCGAGCGATACCGCGGCCATGGTGAACTACGCCTACTCTTTCTGATCGTCTCCTTCCGAGCCCGGCGGCAGGTGCGCGTTGCAGAGCCTGCCGCCGCCCGTTAGAGTTCGCCCTTTCCTCAAGGCATGAAGAGAAGGGGCGAATGACCACGCTGATGATTCAAGGCACGACCTCGGATGCGGGCAAGAGTACGGTGGTCGCCGGGCTTTGCCGCGTGCTCAAGCGCCGAGGCGTTCGCGTTGCTCCCTTCAAGCCGCAGAACATGGCGCTCAACAGCGCCGTGACCGAGGATGGCGGCGAGATCGGCCGCTCCACGGCGCTCCAGGCTCAGGCAGCGGGCGTTGCCCCGCACAGCGACATGAATCCGGTGCTCTTGAAGCCCGAAAGCGAGCGCGGCGCCCAGGTCATCCTGCGCGGGCGAGTCCACGGCCATATAGATGCGCTTGGCTACCATGGCTTCAAGCAGACCGCCCGGGTGAGCATGCTGGCCGCCTGGCAGGATTTGAGCGCGCGTTTCGATGTCATCATCGCCGAAGGCGCTGGCAGCCCCGCCGAGATCAACCTGCGTGCCGGCGATATCGCCAACATGGGCTTCGCCGAAGCCGCCGACTGCCCGGTGCTGCTGGTGGGTGACATCGACCGCGGCGGGGTGTTCGCCCAGCTCGTCGGCACGCTCGAGCTCTTGAACGCCAGTGAGCGCGCCCGCATCCGCGGTTTCATCGTTAACCGCTTTCGCGGCGATATCGACCTGCTCACCCCGGGGCTCGAGTGGCTCGAGGCGCGTACCGGCAAGCCGGTGCTCGGCACGCTGCCGTTTCTCGCCGGTCACCTGCTTGACGCAGAGGATGCGGTCGCGGCCACCCAGGCCGAGAAGCACGCGCAAACTTTGAACGTCGTCGTGCCGCGCCTGCCGCGCATCAGCAACCACACGGATTTCGACGCCCTGCGGCTGCACCCGCAGGTGGCGCTGACCTTCGTCGGCGAGGGCGAGCCGATTCCGCCGGCGGACGTCATCATCGTGCCCGGCAGCAAGAGCACCGCGAGCGACCTGGCCTGGCTTTCACGCCACGGGTGGCCGGAGGCGATCGATCGTCACCTGCGCTATGGCGGCAGGGTGCTGGGGATCTGCGGCGGTTTTCAGATGCTCGGTGAGTGGGTGGAGGACATGGATGGGCTCGAAGGTCCGGCGGGCCGCGTGCCGGGGCTCGGGCTCTTGCCCCTAACCACGCGCATGGCGCCCGGCAAGCAGCTGCGCAACGTGACCGGCACGCTGGCAGGGGAGAGCGCGCGGGTCACGGGCTACGAGATTCACAACGGGGTGAGCGAAGGTGCGGCGCTCGCAAGGCCGCTGTTCGATCTGGGGGATCGCTTCGATGGCGCAGTAAGCGACGACGGCCAGGTGGTGGGCACCTACCTGCATGGCCTGTTCGATCATCCCGAGGCCTGCGCATCGCTGCTGGCGCGTCTGGGCCTGGTAGCGCCCGCGCCCGTTGACTATACCGCCCATCGTGAGCGTGAACTCGAGCGCCTGGCGGATACCCTCGAAGCACATCTGGATATCGAGCGGATCATCGCCCTGCTCACCAAGGGCTCTTGACGCAAGGTGGACTACTCCGGGCCGGTGTCCTCGTCGCTGCGCGGCGTGCCCGGCGGCGTCCTCGCTTGACCTGCGCGGCTTGCCATCAGCGTGATCTCCACACGGCTGGTGCCACTCAGCTTGGGTGATTCGGTGCAGGTACGCGCCGGGTAGCGACCAGGCTCGAAGAACTCGGCGTAGACACCGTCGAGCTTGTGGATCTCGGCAAGATCGCTAAGGTGGATATCGACGCGCACCACGTCAGTCCAGCCAAGCTCCTCCTGACGCAGCATTCGCTCGAGCTCACGCATCACCCGGCGAGTCTGCTCGGCGGTATCGAGCGTAGCGGGAATATCGTCGGCGATATCGGCGATGGTCAGCCCGGAGATGAACACGTAGTGGTCGTCGACCACCATGTGGCTGCCGGGGAAATCCGGCTTGGGCAGCGTCGGGTCGTTGATGAACTGGGGCATGAGCACTCCTTGTCGGCCGGTGAAGACGTCATACACTGGGTGCGACAAGGAGGGCGTACAAGGGTTCAGCCGTGGCGCTGGCGTGCGTTGCCCGAATGCTCTAGGCTTGCGGGCTTTGCCCCGCAGGCGCGGGGGTTACTCGAAGGCAAGAGAGAGCGTCATGAAGGTTGTTCAAATCAAGCAGGCCGATGCGCGCCGCGCGTGCCTGGCCAGGCTGTGTGCCGAGGTGTACGGCCACCGGGCCGGGCTTACCCCGCTGGTGGAGTTCACCGGTACCCTGAACGTGCTGTTCGCCAACGAGAGCGCGCGTCTCGTGGCCGGCGTCGGGGCCCAGGGCGAACCGCTGGCGCTGGCCCTTCTCGTACTCGACGAGAAGGGCGAAGGCATGATGCTGCGCCTGGCCTGCGAGCTGGTCGAGGGTGCCAAGGCGCGCCTGGTGCGCGAACTCGTGCTGAACGTGCCGCTGCGCGTTCTGGCGGCAACGCCCAGCGAGGAGGCCTTCTATCAGGAGTGCGGCATCCAGCGCTGGTTCGACGGCGAAGAGGGGCAGCGCATCGGCGTGAGCGCCCGGCACCCGGCCACGCTTACCCCCACGCTCTCCTTCGATGCGGCGCGTATCCTGCGACGCTTCAAGCACGACCCCAATGCGTTCGAAAGCGCCAAGCAGGCGTTTCTCGACGGCCTGGACACGCTCCCCGAGACGCTCTGACTCATCGGGCGAGTTCGCGCATGGCGCGCTCGAGCCCTTCGACGCTCAACGGGTACATGCGCTCGCCGACAAGCTCGCGAACGAGCCCGGTCGAATAGGTGTATTGCCAGGTGTGTGCGGGGGTCGGGTTCAGCCACACGAGCTTGGGAAAGTGCCGGGTCAGTCGCTCGAGCCACACTCCGCCGGGTTCCTCGTTTACGTGCTCGACGCTGCCTCCGGGGTGGGTAATCTCGTAAGGAGACATCGCTGCGTCGCCGACCACGATCACCTGGTAGTCCGGCCCGAAGGTGCGCAGCAGCTCCTCGGTGGGTAGACGGTCGCTCTGGCGGCGGCGGTTGCTCTTCCATACGCTCTCGTACAGGCAGTTGTGGAAGTAGACGTAGTCGAGGTGCTTGAACTCCGAGCGCGCCGCCGAGAAGAGCTCCTCGCACAGACGCACGTGATCGTCCATCGAGCCGCCCACATCGAGAAACAGCAGCACCTTGACGGCGTTGTGGCGCTCCGGACGCATCTGCACGTTCAATAGCCCTGCATCACGGGCGGTCTCGCGAATGGTGGCGTCGACGTCGAACTCCGCTCGCGCGCCCTGGCGGGCGAACTTACGAAGCCGGCGCAGCGCCATCTTCAGGTTGCGCGTGCCAAGCTCAAGGCTGTCGTCGTAGTCGCGAAAGCGCCGCTCGTCCCACACCTTCACGGCGCGGCGATGGCGCGAGCCCTCCTGGCCGATACGCATGCCCTCGGGATTGTAGCCATAGGCGCCGAAGGGGCTGGTGCCGCCGGTGCCGATCCACTTGCTGCCGCCGGCGTGGCGCTCCTTCTGCTCCGCAAGGCGCTGCTTGAAGGTCTCGATCAGCGCCTCCAGTCCGCCCAGCGAATCGATTTTGGCCTTCTCCTCTTCGCTTAGCTGGTTCACGAACTCGCGGCGCAGCCAGTCGTCGGGAATCAGCGCCTCGATAGCGCCCTCCAGGCTTTCGAGCCCCTCGGACCAGGCGGCGAAGGCGCGGTCGAACCGGTCGAAGTAGCGCTCATCCTTGACCATCACCGTGCGCGCGAGATGGTAGAAGCTCTCCATGTCGGCGAACACCACGCCGCGCTCGACCAGCGCGTGCAGATCCAGAAGCTCGCGCAGCGAGACCGGGACGCCGGCGCGTTTTAGTGTCTCGAACAGACCAATGAACATGGCTCAGCGGCCTGCGCGGCGCATCATGAAGGCGAGGCGCTCCAGCAGATGGGTGTCCTGCTCGTTCTTGACCAGCGCACCGGCCAGGGGCGGCAGCGTCTTGGCGGGGTCGCGGTGGTAGAGCGCATCGCGCGAGAGCTCGTCGCTCATCAAGAGCTTCAGCCAGTCGACCAGCTCCGACGTCGAGGGTTTTTTCTTGAGCCCCGGCGCCTCGCGCAGCTCGAAGAAGACGTTGAGCGCCTCGGAGACCAGGCGGGGGGCGATGCCCGGGAAGTGGACATCGACGATGGCCTGCAGCGTCTCACGGTCGGGAAAGTCGATGTAGTGGAAGAAGCAGCGGCGCAGGAAGGCGTCCGGCAGCTCCTTTTCGTTGTTGGAGGTGATGACGATGATCGGACGCTGCTCGGCGCGCACGGTCTCGCCGGTCTCGTAGACGTGGAACTCCATGCGATCCAGCTCCTGGAGCAGGTCGTTGGGGAACTCGATGTCCGCCTTGTCGATCTCGTCGATCAAGAGCACCACACGCTTGTCGGCACGAAACGCCTGCCAGAGCTTGCCGGGGCGAATGTAGTTGGCGACGTTCTCGACGCCCTCGATGCCGAGTTGGGAGTCGCGCAGACGACTCACCGCATCGTACTCGTAGAGCCCCTGGGCGGCCTTGGTACTGGACTTGATGTGCCAGGTGATCAGCGCGGTGTCGAGCGAGCGCGCCAGCTCCTCGGCCAGCAGCGTCTTGCCGGTGCCCGGCTCGCCCTTGATGAGAAGCGGGCGCTCGAGCGTCACGGCAGCATTCACCGCCTGCTTGAGGGCCTCGGTCGCGATATAGGATGGGGTGGAGTCGAACGCCATGAAGCTCCCTCTGTCTCGTGATGTAATGGCTAGTATGCGTAGCCACGCCGACCGCTGGCAAGGCGAAAGCAGGGCGCGACAAGCGCGATCGCGATTCACGGCCAAGGCGTCAGGATGTGAGTGCAATCTGATGATGCACTACGGCATTTTTCTGCGCGGCGCTGGTGCACGAAGAGAGTGAAAACGTTTATGGCAATACGGCCAATCTCATTTTTATTCTATATTTTGTTGATTATATTAATGTTTTAAAAAGATGGCACATTGATCGCTATATATTTGGCAAGCGGCAGACGAACAGAGTGGGCCTTGAGTGACTCTTCCTTCGCTGCCAGGTCGCCGGAAGGTTCGGCGACACACCGAGTGAGCTGGCGTGCTCCACCTGGGTCCCCTTCGGGGGACCTTTTTTTGTGCATAAAAAGCAGTCGACCAGACGCAAATATTATAAAGAAGTTCCATCCAAAATTTGGAAACAGTGTTCGATTGGTATATATTGTATAAGAACGTCGGATGCACCGGCATCAATCCCTGGCAAATCGAATAGGATGACCCCCATGAAAAAAGTTAAATTCCTGTCTGCCGCCGTGATTTCCGCAAGCGTCTTGATGGCTAGCCAAGCGGCCCTGGCTTTCCAGGCGGGCGATACCTTCGTTCGCGGTGGCTACTCCAAGACCGATACCGGCTCCGGCAATGGCAATGTCGCCGGTGACTCCCTCAACGTGCAGAACGAAAGCGGCTTCACTTTCGGTGCCGGTTACCTGTTCACCGACAAGGTGGGCATCGAGCTGAACAGCTCCGAGAAGTTCGATCATCGGATCAATACCGCTTCCGCCGGTGACATCGGCAGCGTTGATCGCCTGCCGGTCAACCTGCTGGTCAACTACTACCCGCTGGGCGGCTTGGATTCACGCGTTCAACCCTACGTCGGTGCTGGCTTGAACTACACCCGTTTCTCCGGCGAGCCGAGCAACGTCGACGTGCGTCGCAGCTACGGCGCCATCGGCCAGGCCGGTGTCGACCTGGCGGTCACCGAAAACGTCTCGCTCAACAGCTACGTGAGCTACGCCGATGTCGACTCTGACATTCGCGTGGGCGGCGAGACCGTCGGCAAGGTGGACATGGAGCCCGTCACCGTCGGCGGTGGTGTGACCTTCCGCTTCTAGCATGTGACGATCGAGTCCTTCGATCATCCTGAAACGCCCGGCGAATGCCGGGCGTTTTTGTGTACTCTAATGACCTGTTTCCCGGCGTGCCTGTCGCGCGCATATTCGAGGAGAAGCCCATGGCGCCGACCTTCGTCGATACCCACTGTCATTTCGATTTTCCGCCGTTCCACGGTGACGAATCCCGTAGCCTGGCACTCGCCCGCCAGGCCGGGGTGGAAAAGATCATCGCAGTGGGCGTCACGGCCGCACGTTTTGCCGGCGTGGTGGCATTGTCCGAGCGCTATCCCGAGATCCATGCAGCGCTCGGCATTCATCCCATGGCGATCGGTGACTACCGCGACGAGCACCTCGACGAGCTCGAGGCATGGCTTGCCAAGCGCCCCGACAAGCTCGTGGCGATCGGTGAGATCGGGCTGGATCTGTACATCGACAACCCCCGGTTCGAGCGCCAGGAAGTCTTGTTAAAGGCGCAGCTGGACTTGGCGCGGCGCTTCGATCTGCCGGTGATCCTGCACTCCCGGCGTACCCACGACAAGCTCGCCATGCACTTGAGACGCATCGACGTGCCGCGATGCGGCGTGGTTCACGGTTTTGCCGGCAGCCTGCAGCAGGCGCGCGCTTTCATCGAGGCGGGCTATTTCATCGGCGTGGGCGGCACCATGACCTATGAACGCGCCACCAAGACGCGCAACACCCTGGCTGCTCTTCCGCTGTCGTCACTGCTGCTCGAGACGGACTCGCCGGACATGCCGGTGCAGGGCTTTCAGGGCGAGCCCAATCGCCCCGAGCGCATCGCGCGTATCTGGCAGAGCCTGTGCAAGATACGCCGGGAGCCGCCGGAGGAGATCGCCGTGACTCTGCGCGACAACACCCGGCGGCTGTTCGGTATCTAGACGTGGCAAGGCATGGGTGAGCGTCAGGGGGTCAGGTTCTCGAAGCCTGATTCGGTCACCAGCACGTTATCCTCGATGCGGATGCCCCCACAGTTGATCAGCGCGTCCACCCGCGGCCAGTTGATCGCCACGCCACGCTCCTTGAGAGGGGCCAGCAGCATGGGAATGAAGTAGAGCCCAGGCTCGATGGTGACCACCATGCCCGGGGCGAACGTGCGCGTCAGGCGTAGTGCCGGGTGCTGGGCGGGCGCTGGTTTGGGCTCGCCTTCGGGCGTTCTGAGCCCGGCCACGTCATGCACTTGAAGCCCCAGCGAGTGGCCGAGCCCGTGCGGGCAGAAGGCGCGGGTCACGCCCTGCTCGACGGCGCTTTCGGCGCTGTCGAGATAGAGATCGAAACTCACCAGGATATCCGCCAGCCGGCGATGCATGGTGTCGTGCAGCGCCAGATAATCCACTCCCGGGGCGATGGCACGTACCAGCTCGTCTTTCAGGCCGTGCATGGCCACCACCAGCGCGGCGAAGGTTTCCGGCGCGTCCGGCCCCACGTGCGTGCGGGTGATGTCCGAGCAGTAGCCGCGAAAGCGGTGGCCGGCATCGACCAGCAGGCTATGGCGTTGGGGTGGCGAGGTCAGGTCGTAGTGCTGGTAGTGCAGCACGCCGGCGTGGCCGTTCAATCCGATGATATTCTGGTAGGGCACCTTCGACTCGCGCTGGCGGCTGGCGCCGAGGTAGGCGAGCTGGATGTCGAGCTCGGCGCTGGCGCCGATGAACGCCGCCTTCGCGGCGTGGTGGCCCGCCATGGCCAGCCGGTTGGCTTCGCGCAGGCAGGCCACTTCGTAGTCGGTCTTGGTCATGCGCAGCTCGTCAAGGGCCTTGATCAGCCCTTCGGGCATCGCCTCGGCGCCGAGCGCCTGGCGCTGCTCGTCACTGAGTCGCTCGATGTCGCCGATCGCCGCCGCGCGGCCGGTCATCTGCGGTAAGGGCGGCTCGGGGCAGAGCGTGATGTCGAAAGCCTCCACCCAGGGCTCGTCGGGCAGCACGGTGGTGAGATGCCAGAAATCGTTCGGCGCATGCAGCAGCAGGGCGGGCTTTTGGCCGGGCGTGATGATCACCCAGCTGCGCTGGATGTCCGCCATGCCGACCCAGTGCATGAAGTGGCCGTAGCTCTGGAAGGCCGGGGCGTGATCATCGGCAAAGAAGGCATCGGCGTGGCCGCTGTAGATCGCCAGGCTGTCGAAGCCTTCACGGGCCAGCTTCTCGGCATAGGCGTTCTGCAGGTGCTGCAGGTGGTCGTGCTGAAGGTCAAACAACGGGTTGGACATGTCGATCCTTTATAGGCGTAGCGATGGAAGCTCGCTCCAGAGCTTCTCGAGTTCGGCGTGGTGCTGGCTCTGGTGACGATACAAACGCAGCTCCATCGGCACGTCCCAGCGTCTGTCGCCGGCACGCACCAGTGCGCCGCTGGCGAGTTCGCTTGCGACGTTGCGCTCGGGCAGCCAGCTCATGCCGTAGCCCAGCAGCACCAGCTCCTTGATGCCCGCAGCGTAGAGATTCTCGCTCTGGGGGCTAAGGTAGGAGCTTTGCGACAGCCTCGCCAGGTGCGCCTTCACCGCCGAGCCCAGTAGCCCCCGTTTGGGATAGGCGAGCCAGCGGACCGGCTGCTGATAGGTACCGGGAAGCTGGGTGGTAGGCTCGCCCTGGTCGGTGGGTGCGGTGACCGGAATCAGCCGTTCGAAGCCGATGACCCGGTGCACGCAGGCGCGGGTATCGATATCCAGGTCGCAGCGCCCCACGGGCCAGTAGCAGATCGCCAGATCGCACTCGGCGCGCGACAGCGCCTGGAAGTAGTCGCTCGCCACCCAGCCGGTGGCGCGAAGATAGGGCTGGATACGCTCCTGCCAGCCGATGCTCGACAGCCACTCCGGCAGAAAGTGCGGCAACAGGCTCTGCGGCGCGGCGACCATGATGCGCCGCTGCTGGCCGGCATTGATCTCGCGTACCCGGTCACGCGTCAGACGCACCCGGTCGGTGATCTGCTCGCACAGGGTCAGAAACTCCTCGCCCGCCGGCGTCAGCGACAGCGGCAGGGTCTGGCGGTTGATCAGCGTCACGCCCATCTCTTCTTCCAGGAGCTTGATGCGCCGCGAGAACGTCGGCTGGGTGACGTGCTGCTCGTCGGCGGCGCGAGAGAAGTGCCGCGTTCTGGCCAGGGCGATGAAGTCTTCTAGCCAGCGAAGTTCCATGCCGTTCCTCTTGATGATGCGGCGTTGCCGCCGGTGAAGGGCCGGCTCATAGCCGGCCCTCCTCGACACCGTGGCAGGCGACGCGAGTGCCGTCCGTTTGAGTAACGAGCGCCGGGATCTCCTGCTTGCAGCGCGCGTTGGCGTGCGGGCAGCGGCCATGGAAGACGCAGCCACTGGGCAGGTTCACCGGAGTGGGCACCTCGCCGGACAGGCGAATGTGCTGGGGTCGGTCGTCCTTGAGCCTGGGTATCGCCGATAGCAGCGCCTGGGTGTAAGGGTGGCGGGGCTTGTCGAAGAGTGTTGCGGTGGTCGCCACCTCGCACACCGTGCCCAGATACATCACCGCCACCCGGGTGCCGAAGTGCTCGACCACCGCCAGATCATGAGTGATGAACAGATAGGTTAGATGGCGTTCGCGCTGGGCGTCCATCAAAAGGTTGAGCACCTGCGCCTGGATCGAGACGTCGAGCGCCGAGATCGGCTCGTCGGCGACGATGAACTCCGGGTCCACTGCCAAGGCGCGAGCGATGGCGATACGCTGACGCTGGCCGCCGGAGAACTCATGGCCGAAGCGCTTGCCCCAGTCCGGGTCGATCCCCACCGACTGCATCACCGTCGTGACCTTGTCGATCACCTGGGCGCGGCTCCACTCGGGGTGGTGAAGGCGCAGCGGTTCTTCCAGGGTCTGCTGGATGGTCATGCGCGGGTTGAGCGATGCGTAGGGGTTCTGGAAGATCATCTGCATGCGCTTGCGGTAGGGCAGAAGCTTGCGCGAGCTTAGATGATCGATACGCGCGCCATCGTAGTGGATCTCGCCTTCGCTCGGGCTCAGAAGGCCCATCACGGTGCGCGCCACCGTGGACTTGCCGCAGCCGGACTCGCCCACCACGCACAGCGCCTCGCCGCGGGCGATGTCGAGATTCACGCCGTTGATGGCGTGAACGTGCTCCTGATGGCGCACTAATCGGCCCTTCTTGAAGCGCAGCTGGTCGAGAAAATCTCCGGAAAGCGAGAAGCGCTTCTTTAGTCCGCGAATCTGCAGAAGCGGCTCGGCGCCGTCGGCATCGCGCACGGGAATGCGGTTGTCGGCCTGCGCACTCATGGGGTTTCCTCCTTCAGGCGGCGGTCTTCGAGCATTTCGGCCACCATGTGGCAGGCCACGCGGCAACTGCCGGTGCCGACGAAGCCAGGTACCTGCTCGATACAGGCCGCGCGCGGCTCGCCGCTTTGGCGAGTCATGAAGTCGCAGCGCGGGTGGAAGGCACAGCCGCTCGGCAGCTTTGCAAGCGACGGCATGCTGCCGCGAATCTGGTTGAGTTTCTCGCCGGGCGTGGCCATCTGGGGCAGGGCGTTGAGAAGCCCCTGGGTGTAAGGATGCTGCGGGTCGTTGATGATCTCGCGGGTCGGCCCCTGCTCGATCACGCGCCCGGCATACATGACCAGCATGCGCTGGGTCACCTGACTGACCACGCCGAGGTCGTGAGTGATCAGGATCAGGCCGACGTTGTGCTGCTCGCACAAGTCGAGCAGCAGCGCCATGATCTCCGCCTGGATGGTGACGTCGAGCGCGGTAGTCGGCTCGTCGGCGATGATGATGTCCGGGTCGAGCAGCAGCGCGATGGCGATGATGATGCGCTGGCGCATGCCGCCGGAAAGCTCGTGGGGATACTGGTCCAGGCGCTTCTCCGGCGAGGGGATCTGGACCTGGCGGAGCTTGTCCAGCGCGATGGCGCGGGCGGCCTTGCTCGAGATGCGCCGGTGCGCCTTCAGACACTCGACCATCTGCTCGCCGATGGAGAGCACCGGGTTGAGCGTCATCATCGGGTCCTGGAAGATCATCGAGATGCGGTTGCCGCGCACCTTGCGAAGCTTGCGCTCCGACAGCGTGTTGAGCGTCTGGCCATCGAACACGATGCGTCCGCCGGCGATGAAACCGGGCCTTGAAATCAGGTTCAGAAGCGAGAACGCCGCCACCGACTTGCCCGCGCCGGATTCACCCACGATCCCTAAGCGCTCGCCGCGGTCGAGGGTGAAGCTCACATCGCGCAGGGCGCGCACCTCACCCTGGCGCAGGGCGAAGCGGACGTCGAGTTGAGAGACTTCGAGTAGTGCCATGCCGTCCTCAGCCTTTGTAGAGTCGTGGGTTCATGACGTCGCGCAGCCAGTCGCCCAGAAGATTGATGGAGAGCACCAGCACGACCAGTACAGCACCCGGGATCAGCGTGATCCACCAGGAGCCCGACTGGATGTAGTCGAAGCCGGCCTTGATCAGCGAACCCAGTGACGGGTGAGTTTCTGGCATGCCCAGGCCCAGAAACGACAGCGCGGCTTCCGAGATGATGGCGTTGGCGATCTGCACCGTCGAGATGACGAAGATCGGCGACAGGGTGTTGGGCAGCACGTGGCGGAACATGATCCGCTTGCTGCGCAGGCCCATTACCCGGGCGGCGTCGACGTACTCCTTGCTGCGCTCGGCGAGCACGGAAGCGCGCACGGTACGCGCGTACTGCGGCCATTCGGCAAGCCCGATGATCAGGATCAACATGATCACCGCGTACTGGCTATAAAACGCGCTGCCCAAGGTCGCCTTGACCACCGCGCCGACCACGATGGCGACCATCAGTGTCGAAAACGACAGCTGGATATCGGCCAGGCGCATCAGGATCGCGTCGGTCTTGCCGCCGAGATACCCCGCCATCAGACCAAAGGTGACGCCGATCAGCGCCTGAAGGATTACCGCGCCGAAGCCGATCAAAAGCGAGACGCGGGTGCCGTAAAGCACGATCGACCAGAGATCGCGCCCTTGAGCGTCGGTGCCGAGCATGTAGCGGTCGTCGGCCCCGTCGATCCAGAACGGCGGCAGTTCCGAGTCGAGAATGTCGATCTGGCGCAGATCGTAAGGGTCGGTGGGGGCGATCAAGGGCGAGGCGAACGCGGCCACCACCATGCAGAGAAAAATGGCCAGGCAGAGCTGGGCGGTACGGTCGCGCTTGAAGCTGTACCACACGTAGGAGTCGCGAAAGCGCTCCCAGCGACCGGGCGTGCTCGTTGTCGTAGTCGGCGTGCTCATGCGGGCTTACCAGTCAGTTTTACGGTGGGGTTCACGAGACCGTAGATCAGATCCACCACGGTATTGGTGACGACGAAGATCACGCCGACGATCATCAGGTACGAGACGATGAGCGGGATGTCCGCCCGGTTGATGGCATCGAGGAACATCAGGCCCATGCCCGGCCACTGGAAGACGGTCTCGGTCAGGATGGTGTAGGCCACCATGGTGCCGATCTGCACGCCGCCGACGGTGATCACCGGCAGCATGGTGTTCTTGAGGGCGTGGACGAAGTAGACCCGGCGCATCGAGATGCCCTTGGCGCGGGCGTACTTGACGTACTCGGACTGCATCACCTCCATCATCTCGGCGCGAATCAGGCGCACGAACAGCGGCAGCATGATCGAGGCGAGCGACACCGCCGGCAGCACCAGGTGCTGGAGACCGCTGAGCGTGGCCAGGTTGGTGTCCCAACTGCCGAACACATGAACGAGATCATAGCCGCGCCCGAAGGAGGGCATGTTGCCGGAAGTCGATAAAAGCCCGTTGAGCCAGCTTCCCCAGCCGGTGGCGTCGGGGAAGATCGAGACGGTGATGCCGATCGAGAATATCTGGATCAGCACGATCGCGGTGAGAAACACCGGGATCGAGATGCCGATGATCGAGGCGCTCATGAAAAAGCGCGAGATCAATGAGCGCGGCTTGATCGCGCTGTAGACGCCGATGGGCACCGAAAAGAGCACGATGATCAGCGTGGCGGCGAACACCAGCTCGAGTGTCGCCGGCAAATGGCGGCCGATCACCTCGAGTGCCGGCTCGCCGTAGAAATAGGAGTTGCCGAAGTCGCCCTGGACGGCGTTCTTGGCAAAGCGGGCGTACTGCACCAGGAAGGGGTCGGTGAGCCCGAGACGTTCGCGCAGCGCCTGACGCTCGCTTTCGGGTACCGACTGACCGACCATCTGGGCCACGGGATCGCCGAGGTTGTCTTGAATGGCGAAGGCCAGCAGGCTGATGACGAACATCACCAGTACCGCGTGCATTAGCCGCTTGATGAGAAAAGCAATCATGGCGTACGCCACCTATATCATAGGTTGGATAGAAAGCAGGGGCTGGGCGCGTCGCGTCGGCGACATAAAGCACGTCGCTCCCCAGTGCGCTGGGGAGCGACGCATCCTTGCGATGGTGTGGCCGTCGATCTTAGCGTTCGATGACCAGGTCACCCAGGTAGGGGAAGTCGATGGCGTTGACCACCGGCTCGATGTCGATACCGTCGGCGGCGCCATAGGCCAGGTTCTGCCAGTGCAGCATGACGAAGCCCGCGTCTTCGTAGAGCATCGCCTCGGCTTGCTGGAGCATCTCGGCGCGGCGCTCGAGGTCGACCTCGCTGTCCGCTTCGGTCACCAGCGCGTCGATCTCCTCGTTGCAGTAGCTGCCGTAGTTGTACTGGCCGGCACCGCTCTCCTCGTCGATGCAGAACGTCAGGTACTGGAAGAAGTTGGCGGTGTCTTCGGTGTCCGAGTGCCAACCGATCATGGCGATGTCGGAGGCGCGCTCATCGTACTCCGGCCAGTACTGGGCCAGCGGCATGGTACGCAGGTTCACGGTGATGTTGATGCGCGACAGCATGTTGGCCACGGCCTGGGCGATCTGGGCGTCGTTCACGTAGCGGTTGTTCGGCGCGATCATGTCGACGCTAAAGCCCTCTTCGAAACCGGCTTCCGCCATCAGGGCCTGGGCGCGTTCGAGATCGTAACGGGGCGTGAGCTCCGGGTTGTGACCGGCGTAGCCTTCCGGCGAGAACTGCGCCGCCGGGGTGGCGAAACCGCGCATCAGGCGATCGGCGATGCCTTCCTGGTTGATGGCCAGATCCACCGCCTGGCGCACGCGCTCGTCCTGGAACGCTTCGACGGTCTCCTCGTTGAGCTGGAAGCCGATGATCCGCGTGCCGGGCACCTCGACGAGGTTCGCACCCTGGGCGTCACGTACGCGATCCAGGTCGTTGGGCGGCACCGCGTCGATGAAATCCACGCTGCCGGACAGCAGCGCCGCCACACGAGAGGCGTTCTCGGCGATCGGCGTCAGCACGATCTCGCTGACGTTGCCCGGCGATTCGGTGTCCCAGTAATCCTCGAAGCGCTCCATGTCGACGCGCACGCCCTGGCGGCGGTTGGTGACCTTGAAAGGCCCGGTGCCGGAGGCGTTGCGCGAGGCGAAGGTGTTGCCTGCCTTGACGATCTCGTCCTTGGCATTGCCGTCCTCGGTCTCGCCGGTATAGAACTCGCTGTCCATCGGGAAGATGTAGGTGGCGAGGTTCAGCAGAAGCGGGTAGGGCTCGGCGGTGGTGATCTCGACGGTGTAGTCGTCGACGGCTTCCACGCTTTCGATCGGCTCGAAGATCGCCCGGTAGTCGGGGCTCTCCTTCAGGCGCTCGATGGTCCAGACCACGTCCTTGGCGGTGAATTCGTTGCCGGAGTGGAAGGTCACGCCTTCACGCAGGGTGAAGCGGGTGTGGGTGTCGTCGGTCTGCTCCCACTCGGTGGCCAGGCGCGGTTCGAACTCGAAATCCTTGGTCCAGCGCACCAGCGGGTCGAAGGTCATGTGCGAGAAGCGCAGTACGCCGCCGGAAAGCTGCTCGTGAAGGTCCAGGGTCTCGAAATCCGCGGAGTAGCCGATGCGCAGGGTCTCGGCACTGGCGGCCAGCGGCATCAGGGTGGCACCCGCGAAGGCGGCGCCGATCACGGAGGCGAGGATCGTCTTTTTAAGCGTCATGGTCGTTCCCGTTGGTCATTGTTTATTGTTCGGCATTGCCGGTGTTGTTGTCGTGCCGGCAAGATGGGCAGGGCCGGCTCGCAGGCGAGCCATTAACATAATGAGTGGGTGTCGCCAGGCACAATCGAAAAAATGACACGGCCCATTCGTCTGCCGAATGAGCCGTCGCCAAGCCCCGCCCCGGGCCGGTCGGGCATTGAAACCAACGTTTGATCGCTACACCCGGCAGGTCAAGGAATGAGCGTCAAATGGCGCCGAAGCGCTGGTTCAGGTAGCGGTTGATGTCACTGGATTCGTACAGCCACAGCGCCTTGCCGTCGTCTTGTTCGATACGCAGGCAAGGCACCTTGACCCGGCCACCGCCCTCGGCGAGCGCTTCGCGGTGGGGCGGGTCGTTCTTGGCATCGCGGGTGTCGATGGTCAGGTTGAGCCTGGCGATCTCCTTGCGCACCTTGATGCAGAAGGGGCAGCTCTGGAACTGATAGAGCGCAAGCTCCTGGCAGGCGGCGTCCACCTCAGTCTGAGCCTCGGGCGCGCGGCTCTTGCCCTTCGGGGTGGAAAGCTTCTCCTGGGCCAGCAGGATCGGAGCCAGCACCAGGCGAAGGCCGCGGAAAAAGGTGCGAATGATGACGCGCATCGTCTACTCCCGTCGCGTCGCGGCCTTTGGCCGCGCGCTCGTCGATGTGGATAAGGTGGGCGCATCCTGCAACAAAGCGCCGGCATTGTCACATCCAGGCGAATATTTGAGCGGCGAAGATGAGCTCGAGGGCAAGCCGTGCTAGTCTCGGCGACTGATTTCTTACGCTTTTTGGAAGGTCTGGCAAGCTCGCGGAGGAGTGTGACACCCATGCGTCTGCATATCATCGGTATCTGTGGCACCTTCATGGGTAGCCTCGCGCTTCTGGCCCGCGAACTCGGTCATCAGGTGAGCGGTTCCGACACCAACGTCTACCCGCCCATGAGCACCCAGCTCGAAGAGGCAGGCATTGCGCTTGTCAGCGGCTATCGTGCCGAGAATGTCACCGCCGATATCGACCTGGTGGTCGTCGGTAACGCGCTGTCACGGGGCAACCCCGAAGTGGAGGCGCTGCTGGACGCAGGGCTTCGCTACACCTCCGGCGCCCAGTGGCTGGCGGATCACGTGCTGCCCGGGCGCCGGGTGATCGCCGTGGCCGGCACCCACGGCAAGACCACCACGGCGAGCCTGCTGGCCTGGCTGCTGGAAAGCGCCGGGCTTGCCCCGGGCTTTCTGATCGGCGGCGTGCCGCGCAACTTCGGCGTCTCGGCGCGCCTCGGTGACCCGGGTGCCCCTTTCGTGGTCGAGGCGGACGAGTACGACACCGCGTTTTTCGACAAGCGCTCCAAGTTCGTCCACTACCGCCCCGAGATCGCCGTGCTCAACAATCTCGAGTTCGACCACGCCGATATCTTTCCCGATCTTGCCGCGATCGAGCGCCAGTTCCACCATCTGGTGCGCACCGTCCCCGGCCGTGGTCGTCTGCTGGTCGCCGATGGGCAGCCCGCGCTCGATCGGGTGATCGACCAGGGGGCCTGGTCGCCGGTGGTGTACTTTGGCGATCAGGCGTCGAGCCCTTGGCGCTTCACGCTCGAGCGCCCGGACGCTAGCCGCTTCCAGGTGAGGGTCGATGGCGAGCGGGCCGAGGATGGGGTAGTGGAGTGGAGCCTTACCGGCGAGCACAACGCGCGCAACGCCCTGGCGGCGCTGGCCTCGGCCCATCATCTGGGCGTCGATCTGGCGCGGGCCTGCGCGGCGCTGTCGCGTTTTCAGACCCCCAGAAGACGCCAGGAGGTGCGCGGCGAAATCGGCGGCGTACAGGTGATCGACGACTTCGCCCACCACCCGACCGCGATCGCCGCCACCCTCGAGGGACTTCGCGCAGCTACGCCCAGGGGGCGACTGCTGGCGGTGATCGAGCCGCGCTCCAACACCATGCGGCTGGGCGCGCTGCGCGACCGGCTGAAGGCCTGTGTGGCTTCGGCGGATGCGGTGTTCTGGTTCGAACCCGAAGGGCTCGACTGGTCGATGGACGCTTTGGTCGACGAGCAGGCCCACGGCTCGCTGCATCACGATCTCGATGCGCTGGTGGCGGCGATCGTGGCCACGGCACTACCCCAGGATCGCATCGTGGTGATGTCCAATGGCGGGTTCGGCGGGATACACGAGCTGCTTCTCGCCGCGCTGGCCGCCAAGGAGACCTGAATGCAGCACGATACTCCTTTCAAGGCACCCGTGAGCGTGGCGCTGACCGGCGCCTCCGGTGCCCAGTACGGGCTGCGCCTGATCGAGGTGCTCGTCGAGGCCGGCCACGAGGTGTGGGTGATGATCTCCAAGGCCGCGCACATGGTGATCAGCACCGAAACCGACGTCGAGCTGCCAGCCAAACCCGAACGCCTGGTTGACGCGCTCACCGCGCGCTTCGAGGCCCGACCCGGGCAGATTCGCTGCTTCGGGCGCGAGGACTGGATGGCGCCGGTCGCCTCGGGCTCCGGCGCCCCCTCCCACATGGTGATCTGCCCGTGCTCCACCGGCACCCTGTCAGCGGTCGCCACCGGGGCGAGCAACAATCTGATCGAGCGGGCAGCGGACGTGGCGATCAAGGAGCGCCGCCGGCTGGTGATGGTGCCGCGCGAGACCCCGCTCTCGCCGATCCACCTTGAGCACATGCTGACCCTGAGTCGGCTCGGGGTGGTGATCCTGCCCGCCGCCCCAGGCTTCTACCATCGCCCGGACTCGATCGAGGCGCTGATCGACTTCATCGTGGCCCGTATACTCAACCAGCTCGGCATCGAGCACACCCTGGTACCGCGCTGGGGCGAGCACTCCGACCAACCCTGACCGACACTCTTCCCGAGGAATCCGACTTATGCTGTCGTGGGCGACGCTTTCCGTATTTGTACCCACTTTCTTGTTCGTGTCGCTCACGCCGGGCATGTGCATGACACTGGCCATGGTGCTGGGCATGACTCAGGGCATCAAGCGCACGCTCTGGATGATGCTTGGCGAGCTGGTGGGGGTCGGGCTGGTCGCCGCCGCCGCCGGCGCCGGGGTGGCTGCCCTGATGCTCAAGCAGCCGGCGCTCTTCACGCTCTTCAAGTGGGTCGGCGGAGCGTATCTTGGCTATCTCGGAGTGATGATGTGGCGCTCCCGGGGGCGCATGGCGATTCCATCCCAGATCGAGACCGGCCCGCCCGCCGGACGGCTCCAGCTGGCAAGCCAGGGGTTCGTCACCGCCATCGCCAATCCGAAGGGATGGGCGTTCTTCATGGCACTGCTGCCGCCGTTTCTGGACAGCTCCCGCGGGCTGGTCCAGCAGCTTGCCGGGCTGATCGCGGTGATTCTGACCATCGAGTTTGCCAGTCTTCTGGTCTACGCCACCGGCGGCAAGACCTTGCGCCGTACCCTTGGCAAGAGCGGCAACGTGCGACTGATGAACCGCATCGCCGGCACCCTGATGATCGGCGTGGGGCTCTGGCTGGCACTGGGTTGAGCACCGCTCACACCGGCGGCAAGTAGGCGATGCGCAGCCCCATCAGTACCAGCGTCGCCCCCATCAGCAGCGCCAGCGGGCAAGCGGGCAGCGGTGGCCGGCGCCGGCTCTGCCAGCTCAGTCGCACCAGCGCGCAGAGCGTGAGCCCCAAAAGCGCCCCGCCGATCAGGTCGCTCAGCCAGTGCACGCCCAGCATCAGCCGCGACAGTGCCATCGGCACCACTAGCGCGATCGCCACCCAGTAGATCCACACCCGGTACTTGCGCGCGCACTCGCCGGCGATGAACGCCGCCGCGAGCCCGACCACCACCACGAAGCCCGAGGTATGGGCACTAGGGTAGGAGAGCGAGCCGACGAGGTACTCCGGCGTGTCCGGCCGGGCGCGCCCGAAGGCCGCCTTGCCGAGGGTGTTGAGCAGGGCGACCCCGCCCAGGGCCGCCGCCCAGTGCAGCAGCACGTCGATGCGTCGGCGGGCCAATAGCCACGCCGCCCAGGGCAGTATCAGTATCGTGATGCCGAGCTTGTCGCCGAGCTTGGCAAAACCCAGGCTCGCGGTATGCAGCGCCGGCGTTTCGAGCCAGGCGAAGAGCCGCTGGGCCTGCAAGTCCAGGGAGAGCGCCTCGGGGTGCTTGAGAACGTAGAGCGTCCAGGCGCAGAAGCTCGTGAAGGCGATCACGAACAGCAGTAGCGACGCCAGCGGTACCTCGCCACTGTGGCTCATGGCAAGCCACGGCCGACGGGTGAAGGGCAGGCGTCGCGCAGCCCGGGCGGTCATCAGGTAGAGACGCCCATGGCGTACTACCTGGGCGCGACCCCAGGAGAACACCACCGCCAGCACCACCACGATGGCAGCGATCACCAGCACGGCGTTTTCGATGTTGGGCGGCACCGACAGGTAGCGCTGCCAGGTGTGGCCCAGCAGGTAGCCTGGCAGGACGTAGGCGGGCGCCCAGATGATCGCCGAGGCGATGTTGGCCAGCACGAAGGTGCGCGGCGGCATGCGCATCATGCCGGCCACCAGCGGAATGATCGGGCGTACCGGGCCGACGAAGCGACCGATGAACACCGAATAGATGCCATAGCGCTCGAAGAACCGCGCCCCGCGCCCCAGCCACTCCGGGTGCTGGGCCAGCGGCCAGCGTTTCGTTACCTGTTCACGATGATCGTAGCCGAGCTTGAAACTCACCCCGTCGCCGACTACCGCCCCGAGAAAAGCGGCGATCAGAAGCCAGGCGACCTCGACGTCTTGGTGTCCTGCCATCGAGGCGGCGGCGGTGACCAGGACCACGCCGGGCACCAGCAGGCCTACTACGGCGAGCGACTCGAGCGCCGAGATCAGAAAGATCAGCAGCAACAGTGTGAGGGGGGAAAGCGAAAGATCCAGCAACTGCTCGGCGAGATGCACAAATGACTCCCTTCAAGGTGTAAGCGCCGGGCTCAGGCGCGGTAGAGCGTCCGTGACAGGTTTTCCAGGCGTTGAACGTAACGGTCGAACCGCTCGCTCGGGCGCGGCAAGCATACCCCAATTCGCGCCTCCAGCGGACCGGTCTCGATCAGCACTCGGCGCGACAGCGCGCGGTAAAGGCGCTCGCGCACCAGCAGCGCGCCGCTTTCGCTGGTATCGGGCAGTACCAGCCAGAAACTCGCCTCATTAGCGCGCCCGAGCAGGTCATGGTCGCGGCAGCGGCTATTGACCTCGCTGCACAGCGCCTCCAGCAGCGCTCGCTTGGCGCGGCTGCCGAATTGCTCTTCGGCCATGTCCAGCTGCGGCAAGTGAAGCACCAGCACCGCCAGGCGCTTGTCGAGCAGCGCGGCTCGCTGGAACTCGCTGTTCAAACGCTCCTTGAGGGTATCGATATGGTAGGCGTTGCACTCGCTGTCGTGAGGGTCTGAGGCACGCAGCAGCGCATGTCGTCGCGCGATCTCCCAAGGGGGCAGGGCGAACATCAGGATCAGCGCCAGATACCCCAAAGGTAGCGGGTAGAGCGCGTGATCGCTCATCGGCAGCAGCCACCACAGCGGAATGAACAGCAGGTTGAGAGCCAGGGCACTCACGTGAGGAAGCAGCACGAAGGCCGCCGCCATGGGCAGCCCCAGCCAGATCATGGCGTTCGTGAGACCGAAGTAGAGGGCCGATGAGACGCTGATATAGGCGCTGATCAGCAAGATCGCGCGCGGCCCGTAGGGGGTGAACGTCTGGCCGTAGTGAAGCAGCAGCGCCGTCACCAGCAAGAGCGACACGAACAGCGGCACCATCAGCTCGCGGTAATGGCCCATGGCGTAGAGCCAGAACGTGTAGCAGGTGGTGATCAGCAGGCAGATGACATAGGCCAGCGTCATCAACGCGCGGGGAGGCAGGCTCTTGATCATGCACCGTTCCTTTGCGAGACGTCGTGGCGCCGGTTCAGGCATTCGAGGCTCACGCCTGCGGGATCGAGTTCTTCAAGAGGCACGTGCTGATGCACCACGCCGCTGGGGAGCGCCGCGCACAGTGCCAGGCGCCGCCGTGCCCCGGTCGCGGCGTCGCGGCACAGTAGCAGCACCGCCAGGGTCGAACCATCGAGGCGATAGACGTTCTCGAAATCGTGAGTCATCTCGCAGAGCCTGTGGGCGTTGGCCCAGAGCTGGTGGCGTTTCTGATGAACGATCAGCACCTCGGCGTAGATATCTTCGCGGCGGGCGCGAATCTGCTCGCGGTTTAGATCCTTCAAGAGCTGCTCGCCGGCCCACAGGTTGAGCCCGGGGATCAAGCGCAGGCGCTGGCGGATGCTGCCGTTGAGGTCGATCAACCGGCGCGTCTGGGCGATGGCCAGCAGCGTGAGGATGACCATCGCCACCAGCAGCATCGCTGCCTGGGCAGCGCTCAGGTTGAAGGCCACCAGCAGCCAGCTCGACAGCGCCCCGCCGATATTGAACAGCGTCATGATGCGATTTTGCGGCAGCATGAAAAGGGCAGCCCATACCCAGATCAGGATGCTGTGGCGCTCCGGTGCCGCTACGATCAGAAACAGCAGCAGGGCGCTGGTCAGGACCTGCCAGGAAAGATCCCGCGAATGGCGCAAGGTGAACTCCAGCAGTATGGCGGTGGTGAACAGCCATAGCGCCGCCGTTAACAGCGCCACGGTGGCGAGCGGCGGCGCTCCGAAGCTCCAGAGGACGAGAACGACGGCGGCGAGCAGCAGGTTGACTCTGAGCAGGCGTATTTTGTATTTGCTTTCCATGCTGGCTTACTATTGACCTGTTTTGAGTAGAGGCCCCGGACCGATGAACGCCTCGCCGCCGAGCGCTACCGTATCTGGGTGGCTTCAGTATAGCGTTTAGTGCGTTTTATTTCGGGGCGCTGACGTTTTTAGGTGCCTCGCGACGGTTTGCCACGCGAGATATATCCTACCCGGGGCGGTTGGATGAGATGAATCGCCGCCCCTGTTTTCGACTTAATCCATGAGCCTGATTCTGGGAGACAGCATGAGCGTTGCACGCGCCGATCACGATAACGCCCTGAAAGCCCTGGCCGCCGGCGATATTCCCGGATACATGAACGCGGTAGGGCGCCGCGCCCGTGAGGCATCGAAAGTGCTGCGCGCCGCTGATACCGGCGCCAAGAATCGCGCGCTGCGGGCAGTGGCCGATGCCCTCGAGAGCGCTCGCCCGGCGCTTCTGCGCGCCAACCAGCAGGATCTGGCGCGGGGGCGGGAGAACGGCCTCGACGCGGCGCTGCTCGATCGCCTGGCATTGGACGATACGCGCATCGACGCCATGATCGAAGGGCTTGGCCAGGTGGCCGCGCTCGCCGACCCGGTGGGCGAGATCAGCGCCATGAACTACCGCCCGAGCGGTATCCAGGTCGGCAAGATGCGCGTGCCGCTGGGGGTGATCGGTATCATTTTTGAGTCGCGCCCCAACGTGACCATTGAGGCGGCGAGCTTGTGCCTCAAGGCCGGCAACGCCTGCATTCTGCGCGGCGGCTCCGAGGCTCACGCCTCCAACGCAGCGCTCAACGACTGCCTCCAGGCGGGCCTGGCCGTGGCCGGCCTGCCCGCCGGTGCAGTGCAGGTAGTGGCCACGACCGACCGGGCGGCGGTGGGCGCGCTGATCACCCTGCCCGAATTCGTCGATGTGATCATTCCCCGCGGCGGCAAGTCGCTGATCGCGCGTATCGCAGCCGAGGCCAAGGTGCCGGTCATCAAGCACCTCGACGGCGTATGCCATGTTTATGTCGACGCCACCGCCGACCCGGCCAAGGCGCTGGCCATCGCGGTCAACGCCAAGACCCACCGCTACGGCACCTGCAACACCATGGAGACGCTGCTCGTCGATGCTGCCATCGCCGACTTGCTATTGCCGGAGCTTGCCCGCGCCTATGCCGAGCACGACGTGGAGCTGCGCGGCTGCGAGCGCACCCGGGCGCTGTTGCCCCAGGCGCTCGAGGCCACCGAGGAGGATTGGGCGGCCGAGTATCTGGCGCCAGTTCTGGCGGTGAAGGTGGTCGACGGTATCAGCGAGGCGATTGCACATATCGAGCGCTACAGCTCGCAGCACACCGATGCGATCGTCACCGAGGACTACACGCTCGCTCGGCGTTTCATGGCAGAAGTCGACTCGAGTTCGGTGGTGGTCAACGCCTCGACCCGCTTTGCCGACGGCTTCGAATACGGGCTGGGCGCCGAGATCGGCATCTCCACCGACAAGCTCCACGCCCGCGGCCCGGTCGGGCTCGAGGGTCTGACCACTCAAAAGTACATCGTGCTGGGCGAGGGTCAGGTGCGCCAGTGAGCGCGTCACCGCAGAGGATCGGCATGCTCGGCGGCACCTTCGATCCTGTGCACCTGGGCCATCTGCGCAGTGCGTTGGAAGTGCGTGAAGCGCTGGCGCTCGATCGCCTGCACCTGGTCGCCGCGCCGCGCCCGCCGCTGCGTGACACACCGCAGGTCTGTGCCGAGGAGCGCTTCGCGCTGCTCGAGGCGGGTGTCGGCGATACGCCGGGGCTCGTTGCCGACGACCGCGAGCTCAAGCGCGAAGGGCCCTCCTACAGCGTCGATACGCTCGCAGAGCTGCGCCGGGAGGTGGGGGGAGAGGCGCGCCTTTGCATGGTGCTCGGCCACGACGCCTTTCTGCGCCTGACCGAGTGGCACGATCCCGAAGCGATCTTCTCGCTCGCGCACCTGGTGGTCATCGCCCGGCCCGGCTACCGGGATACGCGATCGAAAGCGCTTGCGGAACTGGTGGCGAATCGCGAAGTCGATAGCGTGGCCGAATTGATGGCGCGCCCCGGTGGGCGCTTTCTCCCGCTGGAACTCGCCTCGCGCATGGCGATTTCGGCAACCGATGTGCGCGCACGACTTGCCGAGGGCAAGAGCGTGCGCTATCTGGTGCCCGACGCCGTCGAGGCGCGGCTTTTTGCCCGCGGGCTCTATCAAACTGGCCGATAGCGCTGGTAGTCGATAAAGAAGCCGTTACAATGGCCGGCTATCGAGCGTCCACCACACGAGGTAATTCACGGAGTCATGCACATCGATACACTCAAAACCCTGGCGATCGACGCGCTGGAAGAACTCAAGGCCCGCGACATCACCCAGCTGGATGTTTCTGCGCTCACTCAGGTCACCGACCTGATGCTGATCGCCAGCGGCACGTCGACCCGTCACGTCTCGGCGCTGGCGCAGAACGTCGTCGAGAAGGCCAAGGCGGCGAGACTCAAGCCCCAGGGCGTCGAAGGCGGTGACAACGCCGACTGGGTGCTGGTCGACCTGGGCGACGTGCTGGTTCATGTCATGTTGCCCGAGGCGCGTGCGCTCTATGATCTCGAGCGTCTGTGGGCGGATTTGCCCAGCGACGCCGATGGTGAAGGCGCCATTCGCGAGACGCTGCAAAAGCCCGACCAGCGGATCACCATGTCGTGAACCAGTGTCGTGAGCCAGGCCTTGTATTCACGGGCCTGCACGCCATGACGGGGTCGGGCTCATGAAGGTACGTCTGCTGGCGGTCGGCACCAAGATGCCCGCCTGGGTCGAGGAGGGCGTGGAGACCTATCGCAAGCGCCTGCCGCGCGACTTCAGCCTCGAGATAGAGGAGATCGCTCTGGGCCAGCGTGGCAAGAACGCGGACGTGGCCAAGGCCCGTGCCCTCGAGGGCCAGCGCATTCGCGAGCGGCTGCGCGGTGACGAGTTCGTGGTGGCCCTCGAGGTCGATGGCAAGCGCATCAGCACCGAGCAGCTCTCCCGTGAAGTCGGGGAGTGGCGCATGAACGGGCGCGATGTCGTGCTGCTGGTGGGCGGGCCGGACGGGCTCGAGCCCGAGGTGTCGGCGCTGGCACACAGCCGCTGGTCGCTGTCGGCACTGACGCTGCCGCATCCGCTGGTGCGCATCGTGCTGGCCGAGCAGCTCTATCGCGCCTGGACCCTGCTCGTCGGCCATCCTTACCATCGCTAGGGCCGCCTTAGGCATTCGCCGGGCGGGCTGGCTCGTACCCGATCCAAGAGTCGTCTGTTGCTATGCGCAAGCGCCGTGACACGCTTAAAAACGCCGAGCAGGAACTGCGTATCTTCCGGGTACGCTCGCTGCTCGCGATTCTCTTCGTCCTCGTTCTGACCGGTGTGCTCGCCGGTCGCCTGGCCTATCTGCAGATCGTCCAGCACGAGCTCTACACCACCCGCTCCGAGAAGAACCGGGTCCGGGTCGAGCCCCTGCCGCCCAATCGCGGGTTGATCTTCGACCGTAACGGCGTGCTGCTGGCCGAAAACCGTCCTACCTACAACCTGACGCTGGTGCGCGAGCGCGTTGACGATCTTGACGAGACGCTGGCGCTGCTGGTCGACCTGCTGGAGCTTCCCGATGAGGAGATCGAGGCGTTCAACGTGCGCTCGCGCCAGCGTCAGCGCCCGTTTCAGCCGGCACTTCTGATGTCCGACCTGAGCGAGGACCAGATCGCTCGGCTGGCCGTGAACCGTCACCGCCTGCCGGGGGTCGAGGTCGAGGCGCAGCTTCTGCGCTACTATCCGGACGCCGAGATCATGTCCCACGTGCTGGGCTATGTCGGACGGATCAATGCCGAGGAACTTCGGGAGCTCGATACCGGACGCTATGCGGGCACGCACTTCATCGGCAAGACCGGGGTCGAGCGTTTCTACGAGGAGGAGCTGCACGGCGAGGCGGGGTTTCGCAAGGTCGAGACCAACGCGCGCGGCCGGGTGCTGCGCGAGCTCGGACGCACCGACCCGGTGCCGGGACGCAACCTGACCCTGACGCTCGACAAGTCGATGCAGTCGCTCGCTTTTGAGTTGATGAACGGGCGTCGCGGCTCGATCGTGGCGATCGTTCCCCAGACCGGGGAGATCCTGGCAATGGTGTCGACACCAGGGTTCGACACCAATCAGTTCGTCACCGGCATCGATGTCGCTTCCTACCGGGCGCTTCAGGAGGATATCGACCTGCCGCTGTTCAACCGCGCCATTCGCGGCCACTACCCGGCAGGCTCGACGATCAAGCCGTTCATGGCCCTGGCGGGGCTGGTGGAGGGGGTGATCACCCCGGACACGGTGATCAGCGACCCGGGCTACTACCAGTTACCCAACGACTCGCGCCGCTACCGCAACTGGCTGCGCTGGGGGCACGGACGGGTGGATCTCGAGCGGGCGCTGGCGGTTTCCAACAATACCTACTTCTACTCGTTGGCCCACGACCTGGGTATCGACAATATCCACGAGCAAATGAGCCACTTCGGTTTCGGCCAGCGCGTAGCGTTTGATGTGCAGGGCGAGAGCACTGGTCTTTTGCCCTCCCGGGAGTGGAAGCGCGCCCGCTTCAACCAGTCCTGGTACCCGGGTGAGACGCTGTCGGTGGGCATTGGTCAGGGGTACCTGCAAATCACGCCGCTGCAGCTCGCCGCCGCCACGGCCACGCTCGCCAATCGCGGTCACTGGATTCGGCCGCACCTGG
The DNA here is from genome assembly GCF_020622355.1 of Vreelandella malpeensis. Classification (GTDB taxonomy): domain Bacteria; phylum Pseudomonadota; class Gammaproteobacteria; order Pseudomonadales; family Halomonadaceae; genus Vreelandella; species Vreelandella malpeensis. The sequence goes on from NZ_WHVL01000006.1 coordinate 166,794, forward strand.
CCCGCATGGTTGGCGACGAACCGTTGCCGGACGTGCTGCCTGGAACGCTCGATGATATTCGTCTCGACAACGATGCCTGGTGGGATCGCGTGTTCAGCGGCATGGAGAAGGTGCTCAGCGGCAGCGAAGGCACCGCTCGGCGTACCGGCGTGGGGCTTGAATATCGCATGGGTGGCAAATCCGGTACCGCCCAGGTGTTCTCGCTGGGCCAGGACCAGCGCTACAACGCCGACGAGCTGGAGGAGCGCTTGCGCGATCACGCCCTGTTCATGGCTTTCGCGCCGATCGACGATCCGCAGATTGCGGTGTCGGTGATCGTCGAGAACGCCGGCGGCGGCAGTACTCACGCCGCCCAGCTCGCCCGCGCCATGACCGATGCCTGGCTGCTGCGTGACGATGCCCCCGAGGCCGACGAAGTGCTCAACGAGCTCGAGAACGGCAGCGCCACCGTGGAGGGCAACTGATGAGCCCATGGCAAAGTATTCCACGCAGTTTTCGTCGCCACCCGGTACGCCCGCCGGACAGCGGTATCGCCCGGCGCAAGAGCATCTGGGAGCGTTTGCATCTCGACCCGTGGCTCTTGCTGATGCTGCTGGTATTGATGGCCGGAGGCCTTTTGGTGCTCTACAGTGCGTCGGGCCAGCGTATCGAGTCGGTCATCGCCCAGGCGTCGCGTTTCGGTATCGCCTTGGCAGGTATGTTCGTGCTCGCCCAGCTGAATCCGAGCACGTTCCTGCGTTGGGCACCATTGGCTTACGGGGTCGGCCTTGCCATGCTGCTGGCGGTGGAGATCGCGGGGGATATCGGGATGGGCGCCAAGCGCTGGCTGGAAATTCCTGGCGTCATTCGTTTTCAGCCCTCGGAAATGATGAAACTTGGCGTGCCCTTGATGGTGGCGGCCTATCTCAACCGCTGTCAGCTGCCGCCCAGGTTTCGTGACATCGCCGTGTGCGCGGTAATCATCGGCGTGCCGGTGGTGTTGACCGCCATTCAGCCGGATCTGGGCACGTCGCTCTTGATGGCCGCCGCCGCCACGCTGGTGGTGCTGCTGGCCGGGCTCTCCTGGCGCTTGATCGCCTTCGTCGCCGCGCTGGTGGCGGCGGGCATGCCGATCCTGTGGATGAACATGCACAATTACCAGCGCCAACGGGTATTGACCTTCCTCGATCCGGACAGCGACCCGCTGGGCTCGGGCTGGAACATCATCCAGTCGACCACCGCGATCGGCAGCGGCGGCGTGTGGGGCAAGGGGTGGCTCGAGGGTACTCAGTCGCAGCTCGAGTTCCTGCCCGAGCGCCATACCGACTTCATCATCGCGGTGCTGGGCGAGGAGTTCGGACTGGTCGGCATGCTCGTGCTGCTGGTGCTCTATACCCTGATCGTCAGCCGCGGGCTATGGCTTGCGGCCGGCTCCCAGGATACCTTCGGGCGGCTGTTCGCCGGCAGCATCATCCTGACGTTCTTTATCTACGTGTTCGTCAACGTCGGCATGGTCAGCGGCATTCTGCCCGTGGTGGGCGTGCCGCTACCGCTGGTCAGCTACGGCGGCACGTCGAGCGTGACCCTGCTGGCGGGCTTCGGTATTCTCATGTCGATACACGCTCATCGACGGCTGCTGTCGCGCTAGTCTCGGCTGGCGAAGGAATTTCAAAGGAGAGGTGCAATGGGCAGGACCCGATACACGATCAGCGGCGTTTTATTGGCGGCCTGGATGGCGGGCGCCTCACCGGTGATGGGCGATGATGGCACGGTCTCGTTCGCGCCAGAGACCAATGCGGACACGCGTCAACTGACGCAAGAACTCGTTGCCCGCGGGCTTCCCGATGCGTGGCTCGAGCAGTCACTCGGTCTTGCACGCTACCGTCAGGAAGTGCTCGACGCCATGGACGGGGCGGCGGAGCGACGCCTGGCCTGGCACGAGTATCGCGATATCTTCATGAGCGAGGAGCGCATCGACGCGGGGGCCGATTTCATCGCGGCGCATCGCGACGCCTTCGAGCGGGCGCAAGAAACCTACGGCGTGCCCCCTGAAGTGATCGCGGCGATCATCGGCGTGGAAACCTACTACGGACGCCACAAGGGGCAGCACAAGGTGCTCGACTCCCTGGCGACACTGGCGTTCTACCACCCGAGCCGCGGCGACTTCTTTCGCGGCGAGCTCGCAGCCTTTCTCGAGATCGCCTATCAGCAGCAGGTAGAGCCGGACAGCGTCTACGGCTCCTACGCCGGAGCGATGGGCTACCCGCAGTTCATTCCCACCAGCTACCAGGCCTACGCCGTGGATTTCGATGATGATGGGCGGCGCGATTTGTGGGAAAATCCCGTCGACGCCATCGGCAGCGTGGCCAACTACTTCGCCGAACACGGTTGGCGCGCAGGCGCCCCCATCTATCACGAGGCACAAGGCCCCGAGCGCGTGCCGGGCGAGCTCGACGTCAACCTGACCACGCCGCCAGCCACGCGTCTCGACGCGCTGCAGGCCTTCGGCATCGAGCCCGTCGAGACGCTCGATCCGGCTCTCGAAGTGACACCGCTTGCGTTGGAGCTCAATGATGGCCGCATCCGCTATGGCGTGGGGGAGTTCAATTTCTACGTCATCACTCGCTATAACCACAGCCATCTCTACGCGATGGCGGTGACCGAACTGGCAGATGCCATTGCGCAAAAGCTTGAGGCTCAAGGATGAAACCAAGGTTCTACAAGGCGGCGACGGCCGGTGCCGGGCTCGCTCTGGCGGCGCTGCTTGCAGGCTGCGCCGGGCAGGCGGCGTCACCGACGTCGAGCGTGGACCACACCCCGCGTGAAGATGCCCCCAAGGCAGCCAGCGCCGCGAGCTCCGGGGGCGGGCGCTACGCCATGAGCGGCGACGCCTACCCGCTCGAGCCGCCGGATGTCAGCGAGGTACCCGACGCTCAGCCGCGCATCGAGCCGCGCTCGTCGGCGGGCAACCGATCGACCTACGAGGTGTGGGGCGAAACCTATCACGTGCTGCCCAGTGCCAATGGCTATGCCAAGCAGGGGACAGCCTCCTGGTACGGCGAGAAGTTCCATGGCTACGCCACCTCCAACGGCGAAATCTACGACATGTACAAGATGTCGGCGGCGCATCGCTCGCTGCCGCTGCCGACCTTCGCGCGGGTGACGAGCCTTGCCAACGGGCGCTCGGTCATCGTGCGGGTCAACGACCGTGGCCCTTTCCACAGCGACCGTGAGATCGATCTCTCCTACGCTGCGGCGGCGCGACTCGGCATCCTGGACAACGGCACTGGCGGCGTTCGCGTCGAGGCGATCGACCCCGAGCAGTGGCTCGCCAACCGGGGCGGCGGGACGCGCCCCGCGCCGGCCGCCAGCGCTGGACCAGTGAGGGCGCCTGCTGCCGCGCCGGCTCCGGCAACCAGCCCGGCTCCCGCCGCGCCACCCGCCGCCCGTCCGTCGCCCGCCGGCCAGGGCGATGAGATCTATCTGCAGATCGCCGCGCTCGGCAGCGAAGAGGGCGCACGGGCGCTTCAGCAGCGCCTGGGCGACGAGCTTCTGCATTCGGTGCGCGTGCTCAGCGACAGTGACGTCCACCGCGTCCAGGTCGGGCCGATGGCGCCGAGCCAGGAGCAACAGGCTCGTGCGGCGCTCAACCAGGCGGGCTTCTCACAGGTCTTCGTTGTGCGATAATCGGTAACACCCGTGGCCCTTCAACGGTTTTCTTGACGTTCTTTTTTTGCAAGTGAGAAGTGAGTAATGACTATTTTCAACGCGATTCGCCGCTCTGCCCGGCTTTGCCTCTTCGCGACGGTGACCGCCGTTGCCCTGCCGGTCACGGCCAGCGCCCAGGTAATTCCCCAGCCGCAGACGATCATTCCCGCTGCGCCGCAGCTCGCCGCGAGCTCCTGGATCCTGATGGATGCCAACAGCGGACGCATTCTGGTCGAGCACAACGCCGACGAGCGCCTGCCGCCGGCGAGTATCACCAAGTTGATGACCGCCTACCTGGTCGAGCGCGAGCTGGATCGCGGTACCATCAACCTCGAGGACATGGTCAACATCAGCGAAACCGCCTGGCGTACCGGCGGCTCCAAGATGTTCATCGAGGTGGGCGATCAGGTCTCCGTCGACGACCTGCTGCACGGTATCATCATCGTCTCCGGCAACGACGCGAGCGTGGCCATGGCCGAGCACCTGGCCGGCGGCGAGACGCCCTTCGCCGATCTCATGAACCAGCACGCCGACCGGCTCGGCATGCGCAACACTCACTTCGAGAACGCCACGGGCCTGCCTCACGACAACCACTACTCCTCGGCACACGACCTGGCGCTGCTGTCCCAGCACATCATTAACGACTACCCCGAGCACTACGCAGTCTACTCCCAGCGAAACTTCTCCTACGGCGGCATCGACCAGCCCAACCGCAACCGGCTGTTGTGGCGCGACCCGACCGTCGACGGCCTGAAGACCGGCTGGACCAACGCGGCAGGCTACTGTCTGGTCGCCTCGGCCCAGCGCGAGGACATGCGTCTGATCTCGGTGGTCATGGGCACCAACTCCGAAGAGGCTCGTGCTCAGGAAACCCAGAAGCTCTTGAGCTACGGCTTTCGCTTCTTTGAGACCATGAAACTCTACGAGCGCGGCGCGGTGCTGGCCACTCCCCGCGTGTGGGGCGGCGAGACCAATGAGCTTCGCGTCGGCGTCGATGAGGAGGTCTACATGACCCTACCGCGCAACCGCAACGAGGAGCTGCGCGCGCGCCTGAATCTGCGCGAGGACCTGCAGGCGCCGATCGCGGTAGGCGACGAAGTGGGCACCCTTGAGGTGTACCTGGGCGACGAGATGGTCGGCGAGCGTCAGCTGACGGCGCTGGAAAACGTCGAGGAGGGCGGTCTCTTCAAGCGCCTGTTCGATCAGGTGCGTCGCTTCTTCAGTGGTTTGATCAGCAACTTCACCGACTGATCCCACGCGTTCATCGAGATGCGCCCGCGAGACGGGCGCCCACCGGTAACCAAAGGCAGGCCATGAAAAAGGATGTGAAGAAGGGCTTTCGCGATCTGCGAACGCCGAGTGTCAACGTACCGAAGATCAGCTTTCCCTGCGACTACCCGCTGAAGGTGGTGGGGGATGCGGCGGAGGATTTCGCCGCCAGCGTCTGCCAGATCCTGGTCAAGTACGATCCGGACTTCGACGCTGGCGCGCTGCAGGTGGTGGACAGCCGCAATGGCCGCTTCCAGTCGGTACGCGTGAGCATCCGGGCGACCGGCGAGCAGCAGCTCGCCGCGCTGTTCGAGGAGCTCAAGGCGACCGGCCGCGTGCACATGGTGGTGTGATGACAAGCGATGCGCCCATCGAGCTGTTCGACCTGGGCCGGCGCCCCTATACGCCGGTCTGGGAAGCGATGCGCTCGCTCACCGATGGGCGGGACGACACGACGCCGGATCAGTTCTGGCTCGTCGAGCACGACCCGGTCTTCACCCAGGGCCAGGCCGGCAAGCCCGAGCACCTCTTGATGCCTGGCGACATTCCCGTGGTGCAGACCGACCGTGGCGGGCAGGTGACCTATCATGGCCCGGGCCAGGTGGTGCTCTACCCGCTGCTCGACGTACGCCGGGCGAAGCTCGGCGTGCGCGATCTCGTCAGCGCGCTGGAAAACGCCGTGATCACGGTGCTTGATGGCTACGGGGTGGCGGCTCACGCCCGCCCGGATGCACCGGGGGTGTACGTGAAGACCCCGTTTGGTGAGGCCAAGATCGCCTCGCTCGGGCTGCGCATTCGCCGCGGGGCGAGCTATCACGGGGTGGCACTGAACGTCGATGCCGATCTTGCGCCTTTTGCCCGCATCAATCCTTGCGGCTACGCGGGTATGGCGGTAACGCGCCTGGCCGATCTGGTGGCGCTCGACGCTCCTGGCGCGGTGGGCGAAAAGCTTGCCCGGGCGCTTGCCGAGCTTCTCGGTCGCGACGTAAGCCCGGCATACAGCGATATGCCGTAAAGGGCCTTGAGCCATTAAAAAAGCGCCTGACCGCGTGTGCGGTCAGGCGCTTTTTTGTTTGCGTGCCCGTTCTAGCCGACGTTGAACACCGGAATACGGTTGGTGTCTTCTTCCTGACCCGGCACGGCGGCGGGGGAGGTCAGCCCCAGGTTGTTCTTTTCGAACACCCGGTCGGCGCGATAGCTCGAGCGCACCAGCGGGCCGGAGGGCACTTCCATGAAGCCTTTTTCCAGGCCCAGTACGCGGTAGCGGTCGAACTCCTCGGGGCTGACCCAGCGCTCCACCGGCAGGTGGTTTTTGGTCGGGCGCAGGTATTGGCCAAGGGTGACGATGTCCACGCCGATCTCGCGCAGGTCATCGAAGGTCTGCAGGATCTCCTCGTCGGTCTCGCCGAGGCCGAGCATCAGGCTGGTCTTGGTGATCACGTCAGGGCGGTGCTGCTTGGCATGCGCCAGCACGTCCAGCGTCTTGCGATAGCCGGCGCGGGGATCGCGTACCCGCGAGGTCAGTCGCTCGACGGTCTCGACATTCTGGGCGAACACCTCGAGACCCGAGTCCACCACGCGCTCGATGGCATCGTGCTTGCCGTCGAAGTCCGGCGTGAGCGCCTCGACCACCACCTCAGGCGTGCGTGCCTTGATCGCCTGGATGCACTTGGCGTAGTGGGTTGCGCCGCCATCATCAAGGTCGTCGCGGTCAACCGACGTGAGCACAATGTAGCGAAGCCCCATCAGCTCGACGGACTTGGCGGTGTTCTCCGGCTCCTCGGCATCGAGCCAGCCCTTGGGGTTGCCGGTATCCACGGCGCAGAAGCGACAAGCCCGGGTACAGACGGAGCCCATCAGCATGATGGTGGCGGTGCCGTTGCTCCAGCACTCGCCCATGTTGGGGCAGTGGGACTCGGCGCACACCGTGCTCAAGCGGTGGGTGGCCACGTTCTTCTTGACGGCTTCGAAGCGTTCGCCCGCAGGAATCTGGGCGCGTAGCCACTTGGGCTTGCGTTCGAGCGACGGGCTCTGGGGCTGCTGCTCCTTGCGCTGCTTCATCCCATCCTTGATCACCGTCGTGCCGCGTTCGTCGCGAAACTTTTCGCCGCTGGGTACACGCCGTGTGGGGGTATCGCTCATAGACAAGAGCCTCTCTACTGTGCAACGGGCCATATCGAAGGTGCTGAACGTCGAGGCCGTTCGTCGGCCCGTCCCGGTATAGGGTATCGACGCACTCGACTCGACGTGCTCGATACGACATGTTGGATACGACATAGGTAGTAGTGTCAATGTAACATATTTGGCGGCGCGCTAAATAGCGTGGGGTCAGGGTCACGGCATGACCGACAACGGCAGGCACGAAACGCCAGGACTCGGGAGCGGCGCGGCCAGGGTCTGAAAATGGCGCCGGTAATCGGCCAGGTGCTCACGGGTGAAACGCAGAAAGAGTTCGGCGGCGGGCGTGGGGAAGTGATCGCGCCGGTGTACCGCGCACCAGGCCCGACGCAGGGGAAAGTGCGGCAAATCGAGCTGCGCCAGAAGGCCATGTTCGAGTTCGAGCTTGACGGACAGCCGAGGCAGCACCGCAACGCCCAGGTGCGCCATCACGCCCTGCTTGATGGCTTCGTTCGAGCCAAGCTCAAGGCGGTGAGGCAGGCCTACTTCCTGATCGGCCACCAGCTGCTCGAAGGCGTTGCGTACCCCGGAGCCCGGCTCGCGCATCAGGACATAATGGCGGGCGAAGTCGACGAGCGTCGGTTGAGCCAGGTCGAGCAGCGGGTGGTTGGGCCAGACCACGGCGATCAGCTCGTTCTCCAGCAGCGGCAGCACTGAGAGGCCGTCGTCCTCGGGCACCATGGCCATGATCACCACGTCGTCGCGCTGCTGGGCCAGCCGCTCCAGAGCCTGGCTGCGGTTGCACACCTTCAGGCGCAGCGTGATGTCCGGATACCGGGCGCGAAAGCGGGCGAGCAGATAGGGCACCACGTACTGCGCCGACGAGACCGCTGCCAGGTTGAGCTCCCCCTTGATGCTGCCATCGAGCCCTGAGAGGTTCATCTGCAGCCGTGCGAGCTGGCCGATGATCTCGCGTGCCGACAGTGCCAGGGTGTCCGCTGCGGGCAGGGTGTGCAGGGTCTTGCCGGCGTACTTGAAGAGCGGCTCGCTCAGCGCCTGTTCGAGCTGGCGGATCTGGGAGCTCACCGCGGGCTGGGTGAGGCCGAGCTGCTCGGCTGCGCGGGAGTAGGAGCGCTTTCGATACACCTCCTGGAATACCTGGAGCTGGCGAAAGGTCAATCGATTGAGCAGGTTGGGTGATGTCATGGCAACCTCTCCGGTCGATGAGCTTGGCGCGGTCGAGCAGTGACGAGTGAGCGAAATGCTACCATCAATGGCAGGTTTCGTCTGTACGGCGCGGGCAGGGTGTCTTTATATCGACGACGTGCCGGGAATGGCCTAGACTTGTTGCATTGCAGCATGGTCGCGTCATGGGCGACGCTTGAGGCAACGCCTGACAAATTCCCAGGAGACTCTATGAGCTTTCTCGCGAATCCCTTTCTGCCGGCACGCTGGTTCAAGCTGCCCGAGCGCCTGGAAGATGGCGACGCCGCCCCGGCGCAGAACGCGCTCGCCAACCTGATGGACCCTTTCGGCGTCGGGCGTGCCGCCATCGACTACTGGCGTGATGGTGTCGAGCGCAGCATCCTCTACTGGGATGTGATGCGCGAACGCGGCAACCAGTACCTCGAACACATGGAACAGACCAAGCCCAACGTGCTGGGTTTCAAGACCGAAGTGCTCGTCGATGGTCGAACGCTTGCGCGGCCCACTAACTACGAGCTCTTGCGCGTGCTGCCCCCGGAAGGAGTGCACATCGACCCGGCCAAGCGGCCCTTCGTGGTGGTCGACCCGCGTGCCGGCCACGGCCCTGGCATCGGCGGCTTCAAGCCGGACAGCGAGATCGGCGTGGCGCTCAAGGCAGGACATCCTTGCTACTTCATCGGTTTTCTGCCCTATCCCGAGCCGGGCCAGACCGTGGAGGACGTGGTCGAGGCGGAAGTCGAGTTTCTGCGCCACGTGATCGCGCGCCACCCGGATATCACCGAGAAACCCATGGTAGTGGGCAATTGCCAGGCGGGGTGGCAGCTGATGATGGCCGCCGCGCTCGAGCCGGACGTCTTCGGGCCGATTCTGATCGCCGGCGCTCCGCTCTCCTACTGGGCTGGTGAACGCGGCAAGGCGCCGATGCGCTATACCGCCGGTATGGCAGGCGGCAGCTGGAGCACGGCGCTGACGAGCGATCTCGGAAACGGCTGGTTCGACGGCGCATGGCTCGTGCAGAACTTCGAGCGCTTGAACCCGGCCAACACCTACTGGAAAAAGCAGTACCACCTCTACGCCAATGTCGATACCGAAACCACGCGCTATCTGGAGTTCGAGCGCTGGTGGGGTGGCCACGTGGTGCTCGGCGGTGACGAGATTCAGTACATCGTCGACAACCTGTTCGTCGGTAACCGGCTGTCTACCGCCCAGCTGGTGACCCAGGACGGGCGGCGCATCGACCTGCGCAACCTGCGCTCGCCGGTAGTGGTGTTCTGTTCGCGCGGTGACGATATTACCCCACCGCCTCAGGCGCTGGGCTGGATTCGTGATCTCTACGAGGGGGAGGAGGATATCGTCGCCAACGAGCAGACCATCATCTACTGTCTGCACGATACCACCGGGCACCTCGGGATCTTCGTTTCCGGCAGCGTCTCGCGCAAGGAGCACTCCGAGTTCACCGCCAACATGGACTACATCGATGTGATGCCCCCGGGGCTTTACGAGACCACGATCAGCCGTGCCAGCGAACGCGAGGACGCCGAACTCATCGAGCGCGACTACTTGCTGGAGTTCTCGCCGCGTGACTTCGACGAGCTCGACAAGGACGTTCAGCATCGCCCCGAGGACGATCGCCGGTTTGCCACGGTCGCGCGTATTTCAGAGATCAACCTGGGGTTCTACCGGCTTTACATGCAGCCTTGGGTACGTGCCATGGTCACGCCGGAATCGGCGCGCCTGATGCGCCGAATGCACCCCATTCGCCTGGGCTATCGCCTGATGTCGGATCGCAATCCGCTCACCGTACTGCTGCCGACGATGGCTCAAATGGTGCGGGATAATCGTCATGAGGTGACAGAGGACAACCCCTTCAGGACCCTCGAGACGCTGGTATCGGATCAGATCGTCAGCAACCTGAACGGCTTTCGCGATCTGCGTGACGGTGCGACCGAAACGGCGTTCCTGGCCCTCTACGGCCAGCCGCTGCTTCAAGCTGCCGTCGGGCTCTACGGCGATGCCCACGTGCATCGCCGTCGTCCAGGCGCCGAGCCCGAGCATCGGCGCTTCATCGCCCATCGCCAGCAGTCGCTGCGAGAAAAGGCAAGCCAGGGCGGCGCGCCCGAGGCGATCGTGCGCTCGATCATCTACGTGCTGGGCGGGGCGCCCGCCACCGACGAGCGCAATTTCAAGCGTCTTCGCGCCTCGCGCGCCAAGCTCGACTCCCAGGTATCGCTGTGCGAATTCAAGCGCCTGGTGCGCGAGCAGTTCTTCATTCTTAAGCTCGACCGTGACAAGGCGCTCGCGACGCTGCCAGGCCTTCTCGAGGGTGAGAGCAACGAAGCACTCGACAGGCATCTTCAGCAGTTGACCCAGGTATTCGCCGCCAGCGGCGCGCTCAGCGAGAACGGGGCCGAGCGCTTCGAGCAGATCAAGATGCTGTTCGATCAAGCGCGCCAAAAACCGAAGGCTATTTCCAAGGCCTCTTCCGCCAGTGTAAATAGTGACACCGCACAAGCGGGCGCCAAGCGCGCCGCACCTGCCAAGCGCACTGGAACCAAGCCTCGTCCCAAGCGCTGAGCCGCCTCGCGCTATCGAGCGCTTTTCCTGCGCCCCGGGCAATGCCCGGGGCGTTTCGTTACGCGGGCCGGTTTTGGTTGCCGAGTGGTACATGGCAGTCTAGTGTCTAGCTACCTTGCAGTGAAATTTGCAAACGGCGGCTCTCGCCCTCATTCAATAAAGCACCCGGCTCGCTTCGGGCGACTGGCGCTTGGTCAAGGCCTGGGGTAGGGTAGGCGCATTTTTTGACACCGACACCACGTCTAGACGCGGTACGTATTCAGAGCGAAGGCTTTCAAGCTCGAGCAACAGGAAGTGGAGCACTATGGGCAAGTCACTGGTCATCGTCGAGTCGCCTGCCAAGGCGAAGACGATCAATAAGTATCTCGGCAACGATTTCATCGTTAAGTCGAGCGTGGGTCATATACGTGACCTGCCGACCAGCGGCTCGGGCAAGACCGCCGTCGACCCCAAGGAGCGCGCGCGCCAAGCTGCGGCGACCCGCAAGCTCTCGCCGGAGGAGAAGGCGGAGTACAAGAAGAAGAAGGCCCACGACCAGTTGATTCGCCGCATGGGCATCGACCCGGACAACGCCTGGCAGGCCCATTACGAGATACTGCCCGGCAAGGAAAAGGTGGTTGCCGAGCTCAAGAAGCTCGCCGAGAAGGCCGACGCCGTCTACCTGGCGACGGACTTGGACCGCGAAGGAGAGGCGATCGCCTGGCACCTGCGCGAGACCATCGGCGGTGACGATGCGCGCTACAAGCGCGTGGTGTTTAACGAGATCACCAAGAACGCCATCCAGGATGCCTTCAAGGCGCCGGGGGCGCTCAACATTCCGCGTGTCGAAGCCCAGCAGGCGCGGCGCTTTCTCGACCGAGTGGTCGGCTTCATGCTCTCGCCGCTCTTGTGGGCCAAGATCGCCCGCGGGCTCTCCGCCGGACGCGTGCAGTCGGTGGCGGTGCGCCTGATCGTCGAGCGCGAGCGTGACATTCGCGCCTTCATTCCCGAAGAATTCTGGGACGTGCACGCGGACCTGGTCTCGCCGGATGGCCAGTCGGTGCGCTTTGCGCTTGCCCGTCAGGATGGTCAGGCGTTTCGCCCGACCTCTCGCGACGAGACCTACGCGCGCATCGCCGGCCTCGAGGGTGCCTCGCTTGCGATCACCAACCGGGAAGACAAGCCGACCCGCTCCAAGCCGACCGCCCCCTTCATCACCTCGACGCTTCAGCAGGCGGCCAGCGGCCGGCTCGGCTTTTCGGTGAAGAAGACCATGACCATGGCCCAGCGGCTTTACGAGGCGGGCTACATCACCTACATGCGTACCGACTCCACCAATCTTTCCAAGGATGCGGTGGAGAGTGCGCGCGATTACATCGCGAGCGAATACGGCAAGCGCTACCTGCCCGAGTCGCCCAACCGCTACTCCAGCAAGGAGAGCGCCCAGGAAGCTCACGAGGCGATTCGTCCCTCGAGCGTCGAGCGCAAGGCGAGCGATCTTTCCGGGATGGAGCGCGACGCCGAGCGGCTCTACGAGCTGATCTGGCGCCAGTTCGTGGCCTGCCAGATGGTGCCGGCGGAGTATCTTTCCAGCACCCTGAGCGTGGAAGTGGACGGATTCGAGCTGCGTGCCAAGGGCCGCGTGCTGAAGTTCGACGGCTATACCCGGGTGATGAAGCCTGCCGGCAAGAACGAGGACCAGAGCCTGCCGGATCTGCCCGTCGATACCCCGATGACGCTCGAGAAGCTCGACCCGCAGCAGCACTTCACCAAGCCCCCGGCGCGCTATACCGAGGCGAGCCTGGTCAAGGAGCTCGAGAAGCAGGGCATCGGCCGCCCCTCTACCTACGCTTCGATCATCTCGACCATTCAGGATCGCGGCTACGTCAAGCTCGAAAGTCGGCGCTTCTACGCCGAGAAGCTTGGTGACATCGTCACCGAACGCTTGAAGGAGTCGTTTCCAGATCTCATGGACTACTCCTTCACCGCGCGCATGGAGGACAGCCTCGACGAGGTGGCCGAAGGCGAGCGCAACTGGCGGGCGCTACTCGATAGCTTCTACGGCGAGTTCAGCCAGGAGCTCGGTCGTGCCGAAAGCGATGAGGGCATGCGCCCCAACCAACCGGTACCGACGGATATCGACTGCCCGAGCTGCGGACGCAAGATGCAGATCCGTACCGCCTCGACCGGCGTATTCCTCGGCTGCAGCGGTTACAACCTGCCGCCCAAGGAGCGCTGCAAGACCACCATCGATTTGATTCCCGGTGAAGAAGCGGTCGCCGAAGATGCCAGTGAAGAAGCTGAAACCGATGCGCTGCGCGCCAAACGCCGTTGCGACAAGTGCGGCACGGCGATGGACAGCTACCTGATCGACGAGACGCGCAAACTGCATATCTGCGGGCAGAGCCCGGACTGCGATGGTTACGCCGTGGAGCAGGGCAAGTTCAAGATCAAAGGCTACGACGGCCCGGTGATCGAATGCGACAAGTGCGGATCCGAAATGCAGCTCAAGTCAGGGCGCTTCGGCAAGTACTTCGGCTGCACCAACAGCGAATGCAAGAATACCCGCAAGCTGTTGAGAAGCGGAGAAGTGGCGCCGCCCAAGATGGACCCGATCCCGATGCCGGAGCTCGCCTGCCAGAAGGTGGACGATCACTACGTGCTGCGTGATGGCGCCAGCGGCCTGTTTCTCGCCGCAAGCAAGTTCCCCAAGAACCGCGAGACGCGTCCGCCTTTGGTCAAGGAGCTCAAGGCACACAAGGACGAGCTGCCGGAGAAGTATCACTTCATCCTCAAGGCGCCTAGCGAAGACCCGGACGGTCGCCCGGCGCAGATCCGCTATTCGCGCAAGAACAAGGAGCAGTACGTGATGACCGATGAGGAGGGCAAGGCAACGGGGTGGAAAGCCACCTTCGAGGCCGGCAAGTGGCACGTCGAGGACAAGCGCAAGTGAGCTCGAGGGCGCGCACCAACCAGCTTCTCTACCAGGCCGAGTTGCTCGCGGAGTCGCCCGGCGGTGATGACGAGCACGCCGCGGCGCGCCGTATGGCCATCGAGGAGGGGGCGCTGGCGCTTTTCGAGCTGGCGCTGGAAGCCTTTCTCGCCGAGGTGACCGAGCATGCGCGCCTCGACACGCGCCGTTGGCAGGTGCTGCTCGCCACCGACGGTCCACCGCTTGCCGAGTTGAAACGGCTTGGCGATCTGGCCCGTGACCCCGACAGCTGGCTCGGCTGGCTGGTGGGCAAGCTCGTCATGCTGCACGGCGACGACGGCGTGGCCCGCAGGCGCTCCTCGAACCCGGCGATGATCGCCCTTGACGGCGAGCCCCCCCTCGGCGACGAGCTTCGCCATCGCCTGCGTCAGGCCAAGCAGGATATGGCCGCGCTGCGTGAAACCAGTCTGGAGTGGTAGATCGCGACGCGCTCAAGCCCCTCAGGCTTGGGTGCGTGACCATCCGTCGTCGACGGTGACCCGCCAGGGCGAAGTCGGGCGCCTCAGCTGGGTCGAGTCATTTTCAAGGCGCCGCGAGGCGCCTTTTTAATGCTCGGGCACTGACAGGGCCACGGCCGATAGGGTATAAACGTCCCTAGCCATTTTGTCTCTCGGCCGATCGTTTTTGGCCCGTACCGAGAATTGTCCGATGCCTTTGAACCGTCGTCGCTTTCTAGCGCTCGCCATGGGCTGGCCCGCCGTCGCCAGTGCATCCGTCAACGCGCCCGCCACCCCGTACCAGCCCAGCGACTTGATCCGGACGTTGCTCGACAGCGCCGCCAAGCCGCGTCATAGCAACGAACTCTGGGTGCTGATCGACGACCGAGAATCGGTATTGAGCGTTTTCCGCGGCGACGCCTTGATCGAGCGTTACGCGCCGATTTCGCTGGGGCGGGGCGGCGCCAGAACGCAGCGGGTACGCGGTGACAACACCACGCCGCTGGGCGAGTTTCGCGTGTATCGCTTCAACCGCGAAAGTCGCTGGCATATCTTCATCGGTATCGATTATCCTACGCCGCCTCACGCGCGCATGGCGCTCGAGGCCGGTATCTACTCCCAGGCCGATTACGAGGCGTATTTCGACGCGTACCGCCGCTTCGGGTACCCCCCGCAGGAAACCGCCTTGGGGGGCGCCATCGGCATACACGGGCTGGGCTCCGCCGACCCGGATATTCACGGGCGTTATCACTGGACTCAGGGTTGCATCGCGGTCACCAACGATCAGATCGAACGCATCGCATCGCTCGTAGATGTTGGCACCCGTGTCGTGATCCGCTAGTATGATAGCGGTCCATAAGGAAGTTTCAGGTTTAAAACAGGTGGCTATGGACAAGCGCTGTGGACTAATATAAAACAGCGTTTGACTTGAGCCGGATGACGTAAGTCATTGGCGCCAGTCACTGTAAAGAACCTGCACCGCAGGTAGACAAAACCAAGCTGACCTTCTAGCCTTCGTTTTGTCATACCTTCAACGTAGTACCCAAGGAAGACTCAAGGAGAACATCATGACTCTGAAGACTGCTCTGAAAATGACCGCTGCTGCTGCTTCTCTGGCCGTTCTGGCTGGCTGTGCTTCTACCAGCGCTCTGGAAGAAGTTCGCATGACTGCCGAATCTGCCCAGGCTGACGCCGCAGAAGCTCGCAGCATGGCTTCACAGGCTCTGAACACTGCAAACCAGGCTCAGCGCGACGCGCAAGCCGCTCTGCAGATGTCCGAGCAGAACCGTGAAGAAATGAGCCGTCAGTTCCAGCGCTCCATGCAGAAGTAATTCTGCATGGACCACTGAGTACCCACTGGGCTCAGCGGTCTGCGTAAGCTGTGAAAAACCCCGCCTTGTGCGGGGTTTTTTATGGCCGGTTCTTTATTGCTCGTTTTTATTGTCTGTTTCAGGCAGCGCCATGAAGCGGGACTGAAAAAGGGAAGCGGGGGTGAAAAGGAAGCGGGCATGAAAAAGCGGCTACCGCTGGGTGGTAGCCGCTGATTGCTTCAGAGCTTGTCAGGCGTCGCTGTCGCCCTCGACCACGGCGCTGAGCTCCACTTCCTGGAAGAGTCCTTCGCGCTCGGAAGGCGCCTGCTCTGCGGGCGACTCGGCTTCTGCCGCCGGCGCCTGCGGGCCGTACAGGGCCACGAAGCGACCGTTCGGGGATTCCACCGCGCGCTTCACCTGGGCGTAATCCACCTCGATCTCTTCCTGGGTGAGTGCCTCGACACGCTCGATGGCGTTGAGCAGCGGTTCGAAATCCCCCACGTTCTCCTCGAGCTGCGGGTAGGACTGCACGTAGAGTGTGCCGTCAGCGCCCCAGCCGGCCTTGAACGGCGCATCCATCAGGTTGACCTGGGTGCCGCTCGGAACCCGCTCCCAGAGCGATTCGATGTCTTCCGGATACATGCGAATGCAGCCACGGCTAGCACGCATGCCCACGCCGTCAGGGCGGTTGGTACCGTGGATCAGGTAGCTCGGCATGCCCAGGAGGATCGCGTGACGACCCAGCGGGTTGTCCGGGCCGGCGGGGACCACGGAAGGGGCGGGTTCACCACGCTCGGCGGCTTCACGGCGCATGGAAGCGGGGGGCGACCAGGCGGGGTCCTTCACCTTGACGGTGGTGCGAGTCAAGCCCACCGGGGTGGCGAACTCCTCGCGGCCGACGCTGACCGGGTAGGTCTCGACGATGCCGGGATTGTCCTCGGGGTAGTAGTAAAGGCGCAGCTCCGACAGGTTGACCACGATGCCCTTGCGCTCCGCCGGCGGCAGGATGTACTGGGCGGGAATCACCACCTCGGTGCCTTCGCCGGGTACCCAGAGGCTCACGTCCGGGTTGGCCATGCGAATCTCTTCATAGCCGATATTGTGGCGTCTGGCGATGTCGAGCAGCGTCTCTTCCGGGTTTTCGACGGTGACGGTGTAGTACTGGCCGACGATGTCGCCTTCGTCCGGCAGGCGGTAGTGGCCGCGCGGCAGCTCGCGCTGGGCCTCGACCTGCTCGGCGCTGGCCAGCGCCTGGGCGTCCAGACCCTGGGTGGCGACGGTCGGTGCGTCACCGTTTTGCTGTGCGTAGACCGGCCCGGCGAGGCTGGCGGCCATCAGGACCGCAAGGCTCGTGGGCCCCCAGAGAGTAAAGGTGCGTCGTGTGTTCATGGTCGTTCCTAATGAGTTAATCCACCGCTAAGTCGCGTCTTCAGTCGAGCCAATCCGCTTGTCATGCGGCTTAGGTCTAAGTGTGCCCCAAGGCTTACGCCGCCGCTACTTTTTGGTTGAGCTTCCCCAGCAGGTTTTCGATGACCTCGAAACGCTGATCGAAGGTTTCCATGGGAAATTCGAACCTCAGCGTATCCGCGCCGTCGAGGCGATAGTGCGCCGAGGAGGTCTGGATCAGGTTGACCAGCGTCAGCGGGTCGACCTGTGTCGTGTTCTCGAAGAGCACACGGCCTCGGGTATCGCCGGCCTCGATGCGCGCGATGCCCAGCGGTTCGGCCCGATGGCGAAGCCGGGTCTGGCGAATCAGGTTCTTGAGCGCAGCGGGCAACAGGCCAAAACGATCGATCAGTTCCACCTGCAGCTCCTTGAGCTCGGCGTCGCTTTGGGTATTGGCGATACGCTTGTACATCACCAGACGCTGCTGTACATCATGAATATAGTCGCTGGGGATCAAGGCGGGTAGGTTCAGGCTGATTTCCAGGCCGCTATCGAACGGCGCCTCGATGTTGGGTGTCTTGCCGGCGCGAATCGCCTTCACCGCCCGGTCGAGCATCTCCATGTAGAGAGTGTAGCCGACGGTCTCCATCTGGCCGCTCTGCTCGTCGCCGAGAAGCTCGCCGGCGCCGCGAATCTCCATGTCATGGCTGGCGAGCGTGAAGCCCGCCCCCAGATCGACCGAGGCGCTGATCGCTTCGAGGCGCTTGACCGCGTCCCGAGTCATCGCCTTGGGCGGCGGGGTGAGCAGGTAGGCGTAGGCCTGGTGATGGCTTCGGCCCACGCGCCCGCGCAACTGGTGGAGCTGGGCGAGGCCGAACTTGTCCGCGCGCTCGATGAGGATGGTGTTGGCGCTCGGCACGTCGATGCCGGTCTCGATGATGGTCGAGCACACCAGCACGTTGAAGCGGCGGTGGTAGAAGTCCGACATCACCCGTTCTAGGCTTCGCTCCGGCAACTGACCGTGGGCCACGCCGACGCGCGCCTCGGGTACCAGCTCGCGAATCTTCTCGGCGGCGTTCTCGATGGTCTTCACTTCGTTGTGCAGGAAGTAGACCTGGCCGCCGCGAAGTAGCTCGCGCAGCAGCGCTTCCTTGATCAGGCTTTCGTTGTGCTGCTGCACGAAGGTCTTCACCGACAGCCGTTTGGCCGGCGGGGTGGCGATGATCGAGAGATCGCGAATGCCGCTCATCGCCATGTTGAGCGTGCGCGGGATCGGCGTGGCGGTCAGCGTGAGGATATCGATCTCGGCGCGCAGGCTCTTGAGTTTCTCCTTTTGCGCGACGCCGAAGCGGTGCTCCTCGTCGATGATCAGAAGACCCATCTTGGGCAGCTCGACGCTCTTCGACAAAAGCTTGTGGGTGCCGATGACGATATCCGCGTGCCCCTCCTTGATGTTCTCGAGCGTCTTGGTCATCTCCTTGCCGCCGGTGAAGCGCGAGATCAGGCTGATGTTGACCGCGGTGTCGGCGAAGCGGTCGCGGAAGTTCTCGAAGTGCTGGCGGGCGAGCAGGGTGGTGGGCACCAGCACCACCACCTGGCGGCCGGATTGCACCGCCAGAAACGCCGCGCGCATGGCGACTTCGGTCTTGCCGAAGCCGACGTCGCCGCACACCACGCGATCCATCGGCTGGGGCGAGACCATGTCGTCGATCACTGCCTCGATGGCGGCTTTCTGGTCCGGTGTCTCCTCGAAGGGGAAGCTCGCCGCGAAGCGGGCGTACTCCTCGTCCGGGGCCTGGTAGACCGTACCCTCGCGGGCCTCGCGACGGGCGTAGATGTCCAGAAGCTCGGCAGCGGTATCGCGAATCTTCTCGGCGGCCTTGCGCCGTGCCTTCTCCCACTGGTCGGAGCCGAGCTTGTTGAGCGGAGCATGCTCGTCGTCGGCGCCGTTGTAGCGCGAGATCAGGTGCAGGCTGTCAACGGGCACGTAGAGCTTGGCGCCACCATCGTACTCGAGCGCCAGGAACTCGTTGGCCTGGCCACCGGCTTCCAGCGCCTCGAGGCCCAGGTAGCGTCCCACGCCATGAGCCTGATGCACCACCGGCGCCCCCTCCTTGAGCTCGGCCAGATGGCGTACCGCCAGTTCGTTGTCGTCGGTCGCCTTGTCCTGGCGGCGGCTCTGGCGCACCACATCGCCGAACAGCTCGGTCTCGCTGACCACCGCAAGCGACGGGTCGCCGAGCCACAGGCCGCTGGTGAGCGGGCTCTCGGTGATGGCCGTGCGGGCTTCGCTTTCCAGAAACGCCGTGAAGCCGGCGACGTAGGGCAGCGCGAGGCGCAGCGGTGCCAAAAGCTCCTCGAGCGCCTCGCGCCGGCCGCGGGATTCGGCCACGAACAGTACGCGGGTCTGTGCGTGCTCAGAAAGAAAGCTCTCGAGCGCGCCGAGCGGTGCCTTGGCGCGGGCGTTGACGGCAAGCGAAGGCAGCGCCTGGGCCTTTGGCGCGTGGGCATGGCGCTGGTCGCTGTCCGTCTCGACGAGCTCGACGCGCGGGCGCTCCTTGATCGCCGAGAAGATCTCGTTGACCGGAAGAAACGCGCGGTGCGGCGGCAGAAGTGGCCGGGTCGGGTCGACGCCGAGATTCTCATAACGCGACTCGATCGAGCGCCAGTGCTGTTCGGCGGCCTCGAACACGCCAGGCAGCAGCGCCACGCGGGTGTCCCGAGTCAGGTGTTCGAATAATGAGGCGGTCTCGTCGAAGAACAGCGGCAGGTAGTGTTCAAGCCCCGGCGAGGGAATCGCCTTGAGCGCGTCGTTGTAGAGCGGGCACTGGCGCGGGTCGACGTCGAACAGGGTCTCGAACTGCTCGCGAAAGCAGGCAATGGCGCTGCGACTGAGCGAATACTCGTGGGCGGGCAGAAGCTCGATGCGCTCGACCTTCTCCGTGGAGCGCTGGCTGCCCGGGTCGAAGTGGCGCAGGGTGTCGATCTCGTCGTCGAACAAGTCGATGCGGATCGGGTCGGGAACACCCATCGGGAACAGATCGATCAGCGCGCCGCGCATGGCGTACTCGCCGGGTTCATAAACCGTTTCCACGGCGCGATAGCCCGCCCGCGACAGTGATTCGCGAAAGCTCTCGCGCTCGAGGGTCGCGCCGGCCTCGAGGGTCATGACGCGCCCGGCGATATAGGAAACCGGCGGCAGGCGCTGCATCAGGGTATTGATCGGTACCAGCACGATGCCCTTCACGCCGTCCTGCAGAAGGCGCAGGGTGCGCAGCCGAGCGGAGACGATATCCTGGTGCGGCGAGAAGCTGTCGTAGGGCAGCGTCTCCCAGTCCGGAAAGGGCAGCACCGGTACCTGGCTGTAGAACGCCAGGTCCTGCTCCAGCCGCTGGGCGCTGGCAGTGCTGGGCGTGATGACCAGCAAGGGCGCGTCATCGGCGATCCGGGCCAGCGTCAACGCCGGCGCGCTTCCGGGCGGCGCCGTCAGATAAAGCGTGTCGCGAGCCCCTTGGGGCTCGGGCGGGTCGAGCGGGGAGAAAGAGGGCATAGTCGTATCTTGCGCCTGGACAAAGGTCTAATCATACACGATCGTGGCGTCAGAGAGACCGTGCGTGCCTCGCGCATAACCCGATTTCGTGTTTGTAGTCAAATGGGCCGTTGTGTAATACCCCTACACGGCGTGCGACTATCCTTTGATTGCGGGGGAGGGGCGGGCTTTGGATAATACGCGCTGATTACCATCACCACGCAAAGGGGCCCTACGTGAGCCAGCAAACGCTCGAGAACGTCTTTCAGAAGTGGCAAAGCGACGAAGCGCTTGCCGAGCAGATGATTCCGCTGGTCGGCAAGCTGTACCGCCAGAACAACGTCGTGGCCACCATGTTCGGGCGTTCGCTGATCAAGAAGTCGGTCATCCGCATTCTCAAGGACCACCGTTTCGTGCGCAAGATCGAGGGCACCGAGCTCTCGGTCCAGGACACCTTTCCGATCGTCGAGGCGATGGCGGCGCTGAATCTCGGCCCGGCCCACGTCGATATCGGCAAGCTGGCGGTCGCCTTCAAACATCAGGGCGGTGGCGACCTGGACGCGTTCTTGAAGCGTGAGCTTGCGGAGATCATCGACGGCCACCAGCCGGGGGCGAGCACCGGCGAGCCCAAGGACGTGGTGCTTTACGGCTTCGGGCGTATCGGCCGGCTGCTGGCGCGCGTGCTGGTCGAAAAGGCCGGCGGCGGCAACCTGCTGCGGCTTCGCGCGATCGTCGTGCGCGGGCGCGGCGACATTGCCAAGGACCTCGAGAAGCGCGCTAGCCTTCTGCGCCGCGACTCCGTCCACGGCCCCTTCGAGGGCACCATCGGGGTCGACGCCGAGGCGCGCACGCTGACCATCAACGGGAACGTGGTGCAGGTGATCTACGCCGACTCGCCAAGCGAGATTGACTACACCGTCTACGGTATCCACAACGCCGTAGTGGTCGACAACACCGGTATCTGGCGCGACGAGGCGGGCCTGGGTCAGCACCTGGAGTGCAAGGGCGTGGCGAAGGCGCTTCTGACGGCGCCGGGCAAGGGCGATATCAAGAACATCGTCTTCGGTATCAACCATCAGTCGATCAATGATGATGATCGCATCGTCTCGGCGGCGTCGTGCACCACCAATGCCATCGTGCCGGTGCTCAAGGTGATCAACGACGAATTCGGCGTGAAGACCGGTCACGTCGAGACCGTCCACGCCTACACCAACGATCAGAACCTGATCGACAACTACCACAAGGGCGACCGTCGCGGGCGTAGCGCCGCGCTCAATATGGTGTTGACCGAGACCGGTGCGGCCAAGGCCGTTTCCAAGGCGCTGCCAGAGCTCGAAGGCAAGCTGACCGGCAACGCCATTCGCGTGCCCACGCCCAACGTCTCGATGGCGATCCTGAACCTGACGCTCGAGAAGGAGACCGACGCCGCCGCGCTAAACGACTACCTGCGTCGCATGTCGATCGACTCCAACTTCCAGAAGCAGATCGACTTCGTCGACTCCGCCGAAGTGGTGTCGTCGGATTTCGTCGGCAATCGCCACGCCGGGATCGTCGATGCCAAGGCGACCATCGCCAACGGCAACCACGCGGTGGTCTACATGTGGTACGACAACGAGTTCGGCTACAGCTGCCAGGTCATTCGCATCCTGCAGCACATGTCCAACGTCGAATTTCTGAAGCTGCCGCGCGGATAATCTTTCGCGCCTCGCTTAAGACGACAACGCCACCGCAAGGTGGCGTTTTTTTATGGATGAATCAAGAGGCGCTTCACGTATATAACACTTTAGGCGACGGTCGGGGATGTGGTCATTGGCCGCGCTTGTCTTTATAATGCTGGGGATTTTTCGGGGTGGTTCAAGCATGCTTGGGCCTGACTGGTAACGATCTGCACCGCCAACAAGAATTCCCTCTGCAGAACATGAGCATTCGAACCCCTTACCTTCGTATATCCGATCCATCAACTGGGCGAGACTATGATCGAAGTCAAAAAAGGCCTGGATCTCCCCATCACGGGAGCGCCCGAGCAGCGTATTGACGATGCGCGGCCTGTGCGCCACGTGGCAATCCTGGGTACCGACTACGTTGGCATGAAGCCAACCATGGAAGTTCAGGAAGGGGACAAGGTCAAACTGGGCCAGCTACTTTTCACCGACAAGAAGATCGAAGGCGTACGCTTTACCGCGCCTGCCGGTGGTGAAGTGGTGGCTATCAACCGTGGCGAAAAACGACGTCTGCTCTCCGTGGTCATCAAGGTCGACGAGAACGAGGAGGCCGAAACCTTCGCCTCCCACGATCGCGACGCCCTGACCACGCTCGAGCGTCAGCTGGTCGTCGACCAACTCATCGAAAGCGGACTCTGGACGGCCCTGCGCACGCGCCCTTTCTCGCGTACGCCGGCGCCAAGCAGCAAACCCGCCGACATCTTCGTCACCGCCGTGGATACCCATCCACTCAGCGCTGACCCTGCCTTCATCATCGACGAAAATGCCCAGGCATTCGAAGACGGCCTCAAGGTGCTAACCCGCCTGACCGAGGGCAACGTTTTTCTGTGCACGGGTGAAAACGCTGCCATTCCCGGTAGCGACGTAAGCGGTGTCAAGACCGAAAGCTTCAAGGGGCCGCACCCGGCGGGCCTGGTCGGCACGCACATCCATTACCTCTCGCCCGTGGCCCTGCACAAGCAGGTATGGCATATCGGCTATCAGGACGTGATAGCGTTCGGCAAGCTGTTCGTCGAGGGGCGTATCGACAACCGTCGCATCGTCGCCGTTGGCGGCCCGCGCGCCGAGGCGCCGCGCCTCTTGCGTACCCGCGTCGGTGCCAGTCTCGATGAACTTCTCGAGGGTGAAACCATCCAACCCCAGGATACGCGCACCATCTCCGGGTCGGTATTCTCGGGCTTTGCCGCCGAAGGCAAGCTGACCTACCTTGGCCGCTTCCACAACCAGATCAGTCTGCTCGAAGAGGGTAACAAGCGTACCTTCATGGGCTGGCTCTCGCCGGGCGCCAACCGCCACTCGGTCATGGGTATCTACCTGTCCAAGTTCAAGGGCCTGCACAACTTCGCGCCGACCACCTCCACCAACGGCTCCGAGCGCGCCATGGTGCCGGTGGGCAACTACGAGCGCGTGATGCCGCTGGACGTGATGCCGACGCAGCTTCTGCGTTCGCTGATCGTGGGTGACATCGAGTCCGCCATGGACCTGGGCTGCCTGGAGCTCGACGAGGAGGATCTCGCCCTTTGTACTTACGCCTGTCCCGGCAAGTACGAGTACGGCCCTATCCTGCGTGACAATCTCACCATGATCGAGAAAGAGGCCTGATATGGGTATTCGACACACACTCGACACGCTCGAGCCGCACTTCCACAAGGGTGGCAAGTACGAGAAGTTCTACCCGCTTTACGAGGCGGTGGACACGATCTTCTACTCTCCGCCGAGCGTCGCCAAGACCACCGCGCACATTCGTGACGGTATCGACCTCAAGCGGATCATGATCACGGTGTGGCTATGCACCTTCCCGGCCATGTTCTTCGGCATGTGGAACGCCGGCTGGCAGGCCAACGTCGCCATCGATGCGGGCTACGCTCCGCTCGAAGGCTGGCGCGAGTCGCTGTTCATGCTGCTGGCCGCCGGTCACGATCCGGGCAGCCTGTGGTCCAACTTCGCGTTGGGCGCCGTGTATTTCCTGCCGATCTACCTGGTGACCTTCGCCGTGGGTGGCTTCTGGGAAGTGCTGTTCGCGCTCAAGCGTGGCCATGAGGTCAATGAAGGCTTCTTCGTCACCTCGGTGCTCTACGCTCTGATCCTGCCAGCGACCATTCCGCTTTGGCAGGTGGCGCTCGGCATCACCTTCGGCGTGGTAATCGGCAAGGAGATCTTCGGCGGCACCGGCAAGAACTTCTTGAACCCGGCGCTGACCGGTCGTGCGTTTCTGTACTTCGCCTACCCGGCCCAGATCTCCGGTGACGCGGTGTGGGTCGCCGCGGACGGCTATACCGGCGCCACGGCACTGTCGGTCGCCTTCCAGGACGGCATGGACACGCTTTCCAACACCTTCAGCTGGAGTGATGCCTTCTTCGGCTTCGTTCCGGGCTCGGTGGGAGAGGTGTCGACTCTTGCGATCCTGCTCGGCGCTGCGGTGCTCCTGTGGACGCGCATCGCCTCCTGGCGAATCATGCTCGGGGTATTCCTCGGCATGGTGGCGACCAGCACGCTGTTCAACCTGATCGGCTCCGAGACCAACCCGATGTTCGCCATGACCTGGTACTGGCATCTGGTGATCGGCGGCTTCGCCTTCGGCATGGTGTTCATGGCCACCGATCCGGTCTCGGCATCGATGACCAACCAGGGGCGTCTGGTCTTCGGCGCGCTGATCGGGGTGATGACGGTATTGATCCGCGTGGTGAACCCGGCCTTCCCGGAGGGCATCATGCTGGCGATCCTGTTCTCCAACCTGTTCGCGCCCTTGATCGATTACTTCTTCGTCCAGGCCAACGTGAAGCGTCGTCGTAAGCGTGTCGGCGCACCGGCCGAGGAGACCGCCTAATGGCACAAGGTAACAACTCCATCAAGAAAATCCTGATCGTGGCGTTTTCGCTGTGCATCATCTGCTCGGTGATCGTCTCCACGGCGGCCGTGGCGCTGCGCCCGGCGCAGCAGCTCAATCAGGAGCTCGACCGCAAGACCAACATCCTCAACGTGGCCAAGCTCTATGAGCCGGGCATGGATGTGGAAGAGGTCTTCGCCGAGCAGATCACCGGCCGCGTGGTCGAGCTCGAGACCGGCGACTACACCGATCAGTTCGACGCTGACGAGTACGATGGCTTCGAAGCCGCCCGTGACCCGGCCACCGGCCGCACGCTCTCGGGTGATCGTGACATCGCGGGTCTCACACGCGTCGAGAACTATGCCACCGTCTATCTCGTGGGCGACCCGGAAGACCCGGAGCAGATCGTTCTGCCGATCCGTGGCCAGGGTTTGTGGGGGCGCATGCGCGGCTTCCTGGCGGTCGAAGGCGATGGCAACACCATCGTGAGTATCACTTACTTCGAGCACAGCGAAACTCCCGGGCTCGGTGGTGAGGTCAACAATCCGCGTTGGCAGGCTCAGTGGGAGGGCAAGGAGATCTACGATGAGGAAGGCGATCTCACCCCGGCGATTCACCTGAGCAAGAGCGCAAGCGGCGAGTACGAAGTGGACGCGCTTTCCGGCGCCACGCTGACCAGTAACGGCGTGACCAACATGCTGCAGTTCTGGCTCAGCGAAGAGGGCTTCGGTCCTTATCTTGCCAAGTTCAGAAGCGGTACCGAGCCGGAAGACGCCGACGACACCGATACCGACTTCAACGACGTTGAGGGGGCTTGATCATGGCGGATGTAAATGTAAAGGGCGTACTGGTAGGCCCTATATTCCAGAACAACCCCATTGCGCTTCAGATTCTCGGAATCTGTTCCGCTCTGGCGGTCACCACCAGCATGAGCGTGTCGCTGGTCATGGCATTGGCGGTTATCTTCGTGACCGCCTTCTCGAACCTGTTCGTATCGCTGATACGTAACCACATCCCCTCGGCGATTCGTATCATCGTGCAGATGACCATCATCGCCTCGCTGGTCATTGTGGTGGATCAGATCCTGAAGGCGTACGCCTACGAGATGTCCAAGCAGCTGTCGGTGTTCGTCGGTTTGATCATCACCAACTGCATCGTGATGGGGCGTGCCGAAGGTTTCGCCATGTCCAACACGCCGGGCATGTCGTTTCTCGACGGTATCGGCAACGGCCTTGGTTACGGCTTCGTGCTGCTGGTCGTGGGCTTTTTCCGCGAGCTGCTCGGTGCGGGCAGCATCTTCGGTTTCACCGTGCTGCCCACCGTGCAGGATGGCGGCTGGTACATCTCCAACGGCCTGCTGCTGCTGCCGCCCTCGGCCTTCTTCATCATCGGTCTGATGATCTGGGTGCTGCGCTCGCTCAACCCCGAGCAGGTGGAAGAGAACGAGTTCAAGATGAAGGAAAACACCAAGCCGAAGGAGGCCGTGTAACATGGAACACTATCTGAGCCTTTTCGTCGCTTCGGTCTTCGTCGAGAACATGGCGCTGGCCTTCTTCCTGGGGATGTGTACCTTCCTTGCGGTTTCCAAGAAGGTTTCCTCCGCCATCGGCCTGGGTATCGCGGTCATCGTGGTGCTCACCGTCACCGTGCCGGTCAACAACCTGGTCTACACCTACCTGCTGCAGGAGGGTGCGTTGACCTGGACCGGGATCGAGGGCGCCGAGAACATCGACCTGTCGTTTCTGGGGCTTCTGTCCTACATCGGCGTGATCGCGGCCCTCGTCCAGATCATGGAGATGTTCCTGGACAAGTACGTACCGTCGCTCTACAACGCGCTGGGCGTCTTCCTGCCGCTGATCACCGTGAACTGCGCCATCCTCGGTGGCGTGCTGTTCATGGTCGAGCGTAGCTACAACTTCGGTGAAGCCGTGGTCTACGGCTTCGGCGCCGGCACCGGCTGGGCGCTGGCGATCGCGGCCCTGGCGGGTATTCGCGAGAAGCTGAAGTACAGCGACGTGCCGGGCGGACTGCAGGGCCTGGGCATCACGTTCATCACCGTTGGCTTGATGTCCCTGGGCTTCATGTCCTTCTCCGGCATCCAGCTTTAATCGGCCGGTCGTGTCGCGGCCAAGACCCGCGGCACGACCCCAGCAATAGGAAACCGACATGATCGATACATCCGTCATCTTGCTCGGTGTTGTCATGTTCACGGTCATCGTCATCAGTCTGACGGCGATCATTCTGGCAGCGCGCAGCAAGCTCGTGAGTAGCGGGGACGTGACCATCGAGGTCAACGACGACCCCCAGAACACCCTGACCACCCAGGCCGGCGGCAAGCTTCTCAACACCCTGGCGGCCAACGGCATCTTCCTGTCCTCCGCCTGTGGCGGCGGCGGCTCCTGTGCCCAGTGCAAGTGCCGGGTGGAAGAGGGCGGCGGCTCGATTCTGCCGACCGAAGAGTCGCACTTCACCATGCGCGAGAAGAAGGAAGGCTGGCGCCTCTCCTGCCAGGTACCGGTCAAGCAGGACATGAAGATCGAGGTGCCCGAGGAGGTGTTCGGCGTCAAGAAGTGGGAGTGCGAGGTCACCGCCAACCCCAACGTCGCCACCTTCATCAAGGAGCTCAACCTGAAGCTGCCCGAAGGCGAGGAAGTCGCCTTCCGCGCCGGCGGCTACGTGCAGCTGGTCGCGCCTCCCTACGATATCAAGTTCTCGGAATTCGATATCGAACAGGAGTACCGCGAGGATTGGGAAAAATTCAAGTTGTTCG
This sequence comes from Vreelandella malpeensis, assembly GCF_020622355.1. Taxonomy (GTDB): domain Bacteria; phylum Pseudomonadota; class Gammaproteobacteria; order Pseudomonadales; family Halomonadaceae; genus Vreelandella; species Vreelandella malpeensis. The sequence continues at coordinate 194,599 of NZ_WHVL01000006.1, forward strand.
ACGTGTCTCACAAGAACGACGAAGAGGTCATTCGCGCCTACTCGATGGCGAACTATCCGGAAGAGAAAGGGCTTCTGAAGTTCAACATCCGTATCGCGACGCCCCCGCCCAACTCGAGCCACCCGCCCGGTTTGATGTCGACCTACGTCTTCAGCCTGAAAGAGGGTGACAAGGTCACGGTCATGGGACCCTTCGGCGAATTCTTCGCCAAGGACACCGAGGCCGAGATGGTCTTCATCGGCGGCGGTGCCGGCATGGCGCCGATGCGCAGCCACATCTTCGATCAGCTGAAGCGCTTGAAGTCCGATCGCAAGATGTCGTTCTGGTACGGCGCGCGCTCCTGGCGCGAGACGTTCTACAACGAGGAGTACGACCAGCTCGCCGAGGAGTTCCCGAACTTCGAATGGCACCTGGCGCTCTCCGACCCGCTGCCGGAAGACAACTGGGAAGGTCCGACGGGCTTCATCCACAACGTGCTGTACGAAAACTATCTGAAGGACCACCCGGCGCCGGAAGATTGCGAGTACTACATGTGCGGGCCTCCCATGATGAACGCCTCGGTCATCAAGCTCTTGCTGGATCTCGGCGTCGAGCCCGAGAACATCATGCTCGACGACTTCGGCGGTTAAGGGCGCGGTTCACCCTCGACGGGGCTAGCCAAGGCTAGCCCCGTTCGTTTTTGATCGGGACGTACTGCCTGATCGTACCGCCACTGTAAGGTATAATGACGCAGTATTTCCTCGCCGGGGCCGGTCGGCCCGGAGCGGCACTTTCCAGACGCACCGTTGTCCCGAAGGGAGCGGTTTGGACGTCACAGGAGGCGTATATGGCTATCTGGTTACTGGTATTCGGTTTCATGGCGCTGATCATGACCGCCATGGCGGTCGGCGTGCTGATGGGGCGCAAGCCCATTGCGGGCTCCTGCGGCGGGCTCAATGCGATCGGTATGAAGGACGGCTGCGATATCTGCGGCGGCAAGGATGAGGTGTGCGAGGAAGAGAATCGCAAGCGCGGTAGCCTGCGCCGGGCGAGCGACGAAAGCCGTGGCGCGGACCTCGGTTACGATGCGACCCGTCGCTAGGGGTCAAAGCCACGCGGTAGACGACAGCGCGGGCATGGCCCGCGACAACGGGATCGAGGAGACGCAGACGGTATGGCGGTTCACAATTACGATGTGGTAGTGATCGGGACGGGCCCGGCGGGCGAAAGCGCGGCCATCAACGCAGCCAAGCACGACCAGCGTGTGGCCATCGTCGAGAAGCAGCCTCAGGTGGGCGGAAATTGCACCCACTGGGGCACGATTCCCTCGAAGGCGCTGCGTCATCAGGTCAGGCAGATCCTGTCGTTCAACACCAACCGCATGTTCCGCGATATCGGCGAGCCGCGCCTGTTCTCCTTTCCGCGCGTCATGGAGCGCTCGCGTGAGACCATCGACAAGCAGGTCGAGATGCGCACCACGTTCTATGCGCGAAACCGTATCGACCTGTTCCAGGGCACCGCGCGCTTCAAGGACGAGCATACCCTGCTGGTGCGCGATCGCCAGAACGCCACCGAAGAGCTTGTCGCCAAGAAGGTGGTGATCGCCACCGGCTCGCGCCCGTACCGCCCCGGCGACATCGACTTTCGCCACCCTCGCATCTACTGCTCGGACACCATCCTGAGCCTTGCCCATTCGCCGCGCACCATGGTGATCTTCGGCGCCGGGGTCATCGGCTGCGAGTACGCCTCGATCTTCTCGGGGCTCGGTGTCAAGGTCGACCTGATCAACAGCCGCGACAGTCTCCTGTCGTTTCTGGATGACGAGATCAGCGATGCGCTGTCGTACCATCTTCGCAAGCACGGCGTGCTGGTACGCCACAACGAGGAGTACGACCGCGTGGAGGGCGATGAAGCCGGCGTGGTCGTCTATCTCAAGTCTGGCAAGAAGATTCGCGCCGATGCCTTCTTGTGGGCTAATGGGCGCACTGGAAACACCGATTCGCTGGGGCTCGAGAATATCGGCCTGCAGGCCAATGGCCGCGGTCAGCTCAACGTCGACGAGCACTACCGTACCGAGATCCCGCACATCTACGCCGCAGGCGACGTCATCGGCTGGCCGAGCCTTGCCAGCGCCGCCTACGACCAAGGGCTCAACTCGAGCAACGAGCTGCTCGACAAGGAGTACCGCTTCGTCACCGACATTCCCACGGGCATCTACACCATTCCCGAGATCAGCTCCTTCGGGCGCAACGAGCGCGAGCTGACCGAGGCGAAGATTCCCTACGAGGTCGGCAAGGCGTTCTTCAAGGATACCGCCCGGGCACAGATCACCGGCGACACGGTGGGCATGCTCAAGATCCTGTTCCATCAAGACACGCTCGAGATACTCGGCATCCACTGCTTCGGCGACCAGGCCTCCGAGATCCTGCATATCGGCCAGGCGATCATGCAGCAGAAGGGCGAGGCCAACACGCTGCGCTACTTCATCAATACCACCTTCAACTACCCGACCATGGCGGAAGCCTACCGGGTGGCGGCGCAGAACGGCCTCAATCGGGTGTTCTAGCCGGTATCACGCATGAAAAAAGGGCCTGCGGGCCCTTTTTTCGTTGCGTGATGGGGTCAATGGCCCAAGTGTTCTCTCGCCTTGGACTGCCACGGCCCCTCGAGGGCGGCGGCGCGCTCGAAGGCGGTGATCGCGCCGGGCTGATCAAGCTGGGTCAGCAACAGCCCCAGATTGAGCCACGCCGCCCCCAGCGCCGGGTCCTGCCGAGTCGCCGTCTCGAAGGCGTCGACTGCTTCACCAGGCTTGCCGTCGGCGTAGCGGGCGTTGCCGAGCGCGAACCAGCCAAGGGCGCTATCCGGATGACGTTCTACCAGTGCCTGCCAGCTATCGAGTGCGGTACTCGGCCCCTGCACGGCCTCGAAGGCGCTGATCGCCTCGATGGCACTGCGTACCGAAACGCCTGTGGCGAGTTCGCCTGGCGGCTTGACCACGAACCCCCAGCGCTGGCTGCGTGCCCAGGTGGCATCGAAACGCGCAAGCGAAAGCGTATGGCGCGGAATCTCGCCGCTTCGCAGTATCAGGGTTTCTCTAGGCAGGTCGTAGCCGATCGCCACCGCGTAGTGCCACATCGGGTAAAGCGGCAGCGACAGGTTCTGCAGCACCACCACCGGTTCATCGGCGTCGAGATGAGCGAGCAGCGCATCCAGCGTGGGGCGAATCGGATAGGCGATCAGGCCATGGCGGCGCACGGCGGCGAGCATTTCCGGCTGCAGGCTGCCTTCTCGCCCGGGCACGTAGACCTGGCGAATCAGTGCCTCGATGCTGGCGGTCTCGCCCTGATGCTCGAGCACCATGGCAAGCGACGCCGGGCCGCACTGATACTCGGTCTGAGCGTAAAAGGGCACCTCGCCGAGCTCCGTGCGCGGGGCGATTTCCTCGCGGGTGCTGTCGAGCAACACCGGCGTTCGCGCACAGGCGCTCAGAACAAGGGCCAGCATGAAAACGCCCGCGAGGCGGGCGTTGAAGAGGCAGCGTGTCATCGAAGGATCAGCGCGTGAACGGATAGACGTCGGTCAGGCCAAGAATGTCGGTGATCAACAGGATCACGAAGACCGCGAACAGCGCACCGACCACGCCGGCGCCGGCGGGCAGTTCGTCGAGGCGATCCGCCATCTGCCGGGCTTCGCTGTCGCTCAGCGCTGCTACGCGCTCCTGCACGTCCGCGGGGCTCACGCCCTGGTTCACGAGCGCCTGCTGCACGTCGGCGCGGGCAAGAACGTCGTTGATGCGCTGACGGTCGCTGCCAGCCTGATCGCTTGCCAGCACCGACTGGGTCGACATCAGCTCGCTGGCGGCGGGGGTTGCGGCGACGACCGGCAGGCTGGTGATCACCAAGGCCAGGATCAGCAGGGAGGAGAGGGAGGCACGCAGGGTTTTCATCGTCTTCATCCTTAGACAATCGCGCAAAGCGCAGTAGAACGGGGAGTCGTGAATCCTAGACCCCGATACGGTAGGTCCAGGGGGTCTCGGCGAGTATACCTTTCGCTCCGGACAGCGTCATCGCCAAATCGTGCAGCCCCGGCCATAGCGGCACTGCGGATGCGCCCTTGACCGCGAGATCCAGGCGCTGGGCCATGAGCAAAAGCTTGTGCAGGCGTTTCATCGGCAGACGGTTGATCGCTTTCTGGTAAGCCGGACGGCGCTTGTCAAAGATCATCGGCTTCTGCGTCTTGCAGGCGTGCTCGAAGCTCTGGCCCTGGTCCAGGTGCTGATGAAGCGAGAGCAGCGTCCTGAGCTCCCGGGTCAGCGCCCAGAGCACGATCGGTGCCTCGACGCCTTCGCTCTTGAGCCCGGTGACGATGCGAGACACGCGCTGGGGCTCGCCCTTGAGGCAAGCGTCCGCCAGGTTGAAGACGTCGAAGCGCGAGCTGTCCTCGACGCCCACGGCGATGCTCTCGACGTCGAGCCGGGCGCCCGGCGGATGGATCAGCGCCAGCTTCTGCAGCTCCTGGTCGGCGGCGAGCAGGTTGCCTTCGGTGCGCTCGCCGAGCAGGCGCGCTGCATCGAGGTCGATCTGCACGCCGTGCAGGGCGGCGCGGTCCCGCAGCCAGTAGCCCAGCCGCGAGACGTCTACCGGCCAGACCGGCACGAACAGCCCCTGCTTGTCGAGCGCCTTGAACCAGGCGCTCTTCTGCTGCTTGGTATCGAGCTTGCCCATGCTGATCAGCAGCACGTCGTCGCCTTGCTCCGAAAGCTCGGCGTACTGGGCGAGCGCCTTGGCGCCCTCCTGGCCGAGCTTGTGGTGGCCCAGGCGAAGCTCTAGAAGCTTGCTGCTGGCGAACAGCGACAGGTTGCTGGCGGTTTCCAGCAGTCGCCCCCAGGCGAAGTTGGCCTCGACGTCGAGTACCTCGCGCTCCTCGATGCCGGCGCCCCGCGCCGCCTGGCGCACTGCGTCGCAGGCATCGCGATGCTGCAAGGGCTCGTCGCCGGCGACGATCACCGTGCGAGGCAGCTTCTTGGCGAGCTGCGCGGCCAGCTGATCGGCGAAGACTTTCACGCCGGCGCCTCGAGTCGGCCCAGTCGCTCGATGATACGCTCGGCGAGCCGCCGGGCCAGCGTCTGGGTCGCTTCCTCGAGCAGGCTCTGGCGGTTCAGCAGGTCGTCGTCGTTGACGCGAATCCGCGTGGACGTGGCGATTGCTTCGTTGTTGAGCGCGTAGGCGTCGTTGGCGCGCTGCTGCACCGATACCGTGACCCTCATGGTCAGCTCGTGCTCGCGGCTGGCGCGGCCTTCGCTGCCGATCGCCCGGTTCTCGACCGTCGGCGTGCTCAGGGTCACCCGCCAGGGGGCGTCGCCGGCTACCTGGGTGCCCTGGCGAGAGAGCTGGGCCTCAAGCGAGCGGGCGAGAGCCGAGGTAGTGTCGCCTTCGAGCGACAGTGGCGGCAGGGCGGGGAGCGAGTCGGCGCCCCGCAGCTTGAAGCCGCACCCGGCGAGCAGCGCCGCCGAGGCGAGGCTTGTGCCGATCGCCAGCAGGCGGCGGCGTGTCACGGGTCGAGAAATGCTCATCCACTCACCACGATGTTGACCAGCTTGCCCGGGACGACGATCACCTTGCGCACCGTCTTGCCCTCGAGATGTCGCTGTACGTTGTCGTTCTCCATCGCCAGTTGCTCGATGGAGGCCTTGTCCGCCTGGGCCGGTACCTCGAGGCGGGCGCGCAGCTTGCCGTTGACCTGCACCACAAGCTCGAGGCTTTCGCGGGTCAGCGCCGTCTCGTCCACCGCCGGCCAGGTCGCCTCGATGGCGGGCTCGCTGTGGCCAAGCTGTTGCCACAGCGCATGGGCGATGTGCGGGGTGATTGGCGCGAGGATCAGCACGCACGCCTCGAGCGCCTCGCGACTCACGGCGAGACCCTGGGTGGAGGCATCGTCGAACTTGGCCACGGCGTTCGAAAGCTCCATGACCGCCGCGATGGCGGTGTTGAAGGTGGTGCGCCGACCGATGTCGTCGCTCGCCTTCTTGATCGTCTCGTGGGTCTTGCGCCGCAGCGTCTTCTGCTCGTCGTCGAGCGCGGCGGTATCGAGCGAGCTGGGCGTACCGGCTTCCAGATGCTCCTGGACCTGACGCCAGATGCGCTTCAAGAAGCGGTGCGCGCCTTCGACGCCGGAGTCGGACCACTCGAGCGACTGCTCCGGCGGGGCGGCGAACATCATGAACAGGCGCACGGTGTCGGCGCCGAAGCGGTCGATCATCGACTGCGGATCGACCCCGTTGTTCTTTGATTTCGACATCTTCTCGATGCCGCCCATCTCGACCGGCTGCCCATCGCTCAACAATACCGCGCTGACCGGGCGGCCCTTGTCATCGCGGGTGACGTCCACGTCCGCCGGGTTGAACCACTGCTTGCCGCCGTTATCCTGCGTGCGGTAGTAGGTCTCGGCGATCACCATGCCCTGGGTGAGTAGCTGCTGGAAGGGCTCGTCGCACTCGACCAGGCCGAAATCGCGCATCAGCTTGTGGAAGAAGCGGGCGTAGAGCAGGTGCAGGATGGCGTGCTCGATACCGCCGATGTAGAGATCCACCGGCAGCCAGTAGTTGGCGCGCTCGTCGAGCATGGCATCAGTGTTATCGGCGCAGGCGAAGCGGGCGAAGTACCAGGAGGACTCCATGAAGGTGTCGAAGGTGTCGGTTTCGCGCGTCCAGCCGTCGCCCAGATCGGAAAATGCCGGCATCTTCTTGAGCGGCGAGCCGGAGGCGTCAACGGTGACCTCCATGGGCAAGTGTACCGGGAGTTCGTCGTCAGTGAGCGGGACGGTCTGGCCTTCGGGGCCGTACTTGACCGGAATCGGCGCGCCCCAGTAGCGCTGGCGGGCCACGCCCCAGTCGCGGATGCGGTAGTTGGTCTTGACCTCGCCGCGGCCCATCTCGGCAAGTTTCGCTGCGATGGCCTCGAACGCCGCCTCGAACCCGAGGCCGTCGAACTCTCCGGAGTTGATCAGCGTGCCGTGCTCGGTATAGGCGGCCGCCGACAGATCCGGCGCGCTGCCATCTTCACCGGCGATGACCGGCTTGATCGTCACGCCGTACTTGGTAGCGAACTCCCAGTCGCGCTGATCGTGGGCGGGCACTGCCATCACCGCGCCGGTACCGAACTCCATGAGCACGAAGTTGGCCACGAAAACCGGCACGCGCTCGCCGGTGATCGGATGGGTCGCGCTATGGCCGGTGGCCATGCCGAGCTTCTCCTTGGTCGCCATTTCGGCTTCCGAGGTACCGCCCTTGGCGCACTCTTCACAGAAGGCGGCAAGCGCCGGGTTGTGCTCGCCGGCGGCTTTCGCCAGCGGGTGGCCGGCGGCCACGGCCACGTAGGTCACGCCCATCAGCGTGTCCGGGCGAGTGGTGTAGACGGACAACGGCTCGCACGCCTCGCCGGTGTGAGTCTGGATATCGAAGCTGAGCTCCACGCCTTTCGACTTGCCGATCCAATTGCGCTGCATGGTCTTGACCTGCTCCGGCCACTCGACCTTGTCCAGATCCGCCAGAAGCTCCTCGGCGTAGTCGGTGATCTTCAAGAACCACAGCGGAATCTCCTTGCGCTCGACGAGTGCTCCGGAGCGCCAGCCGCGGCCATCGATCACCTGCTCGTTGGCCAATACCGTCTGGTCCACCGGGTCCCAGTTGACCGTGGACATCTTCTTGTAGACCAGGCCCTTGTCGACCAGCTTGGTAAAGAACCACTGCTCCCAGCGGTAGTAGCTGACGTCGCAGGTGGCGAACTCGCGGCTCCAGTCGTAGGCGAAGCCCAGCGCCTTCAACTGGCGACGCATGTAGTCGATGTTCTGGTAGGTCCACTCACCCGGTGGCACCTGGTTCTGGATGGCGGCATTTTCCGCCGGCATGCCGAAGGCGTCCCAGCCCATCGGTTGAAGGACGTTCTTGCCCTGCATGCGGTGAAAGCGCGAGACCACGTCACCGATGGTGTAGTTGCGCACGTGGCCCATGTGAAGCTTGCCGCTGGGGTAGGGGAACATCGACAGGCAGTAGAACTTTTCGCGGTTGGCGTCCTCTACCGCCTTGAAGCACTGGTTCTTGTCCCAGTACTGCTGGGCGTCACGTTCGATCTCACGAGGGCTGTAGTGTGCATCCATCGGTTTTTTCAATGCCTTGGCGTAAGTCGCCCCTGCGGGCGCGGTATGAATGAGAATGACATCTGTCAGACAAGTAGGCTCGATTGTATCCTATGCTGATAAAACCTTGAACGGTTAGCCGCCGATGGTGGCCAGGCACGTCAAGCGCGATATTGAAAAGGAGAGCGACCATGGAACGACACAACGATCACCGGCTGCGCGAAGGCTACGAACGCCTACTGGAGCGCATGAAGGATGGCGCAAGCGAGCTCACCTGGACCAACCTGCAGAAGGATCTGGACGACGCCGTGGCTTTCGAGGCGGAGTTCGAGGAGTACACCAAGGACGAGATGGCACTGCTGCGCGCCTGGGTCGAGCGCGATCTCAAGGACATGCGCCATTACATGGCGGACACCGGCAAGCAGGTCGCCCAGTGGCTCGGCGTCGACATCGACACGCTGTCGCGGCGGGTCGCGGAGTCGCTGCTTTCCATTGCCGATCGCAGCGTGGTCGAGCGCGAGCGTTTCGAGGATGACCTGGAGGCCGCGCGTGCCGACTACTGCGAAGGCGAGGTGGCTGCCCCCGGGCTCATGGCCTGCGTCCACTGCGATGCCCAGGTGATGCTTGAGACCGTCGCGCGCCTCGAGCCCTGTCATCAGTGCGGCCACCGCTACTTCTACCGCTTCCCGAACAAGATTGTCGAGACCTGAGCGGCCTTAGACGCCGACCCTTCCCAGGCCTGCGATCGCGCCCAGCGAGAGCAGGCTCATCACCCCGGCATATACGAAGTTGTTGCGCATCATCGCGTAACTGCCCACGCCATAGCGCCCCTGCAGCGAGAGATTGATACCGGAAAGCGGCCCGACGCTGGTCCCTACCGACCAGGCGCTCAGCGCCACGAAGGCGAACAGCGTTTGCTCACCGGCGCCAAGCTCGAGCACCGAGGCCAGTATCGAGATGCCGATGATCGGGTGAAGCCCCGCCAGTGCGCTCAGCGTGATCGCGATAAAACTCGCCATCGCCTGAAACGTGCCGAAGTGCGCGAAGAGCGTCCAGTTCTCGCCGGCAGCGGCGTTGACCAGCGTCGAGAGCCCGGTGGTCAGAAGCCCCGCCGCCAGGAATAGTGAAAGCTCGCCGCGCATGGCGGGCAGGCGGCTGAACGTGTGCAGGCGCAGGCGCTTGACGGTCTGGACGCCGCCATGACGCAGATTGGCGCATACCGCCACGGCGGGAATCAAGAACGTGATGATGCTGACGATGGAGAGCGTGGGCGTCAGCCAGAAATGAAAGAGCATGACACCCGCCGCCATGCACAGCGGCATCAGAAGACTTCTGGGCGAGAGCGAGAAACCGTCAACCTCGGCGAGGTCGAAGCGCCGGTTGAGCTCCACGGTGGTGAAAAGTCCCGACAGCAGGGCGAGCGGAAATCCCAGCAGCGCGATATGACCGTACCGCACCTCGGGCGCCAGCGCGATGACCAGCCCCATCGAGGCGAAGAACGGCGACCAGAGCGCGGCGCTCGAAAGGCCCCGGTTGAGTGCCAGGTACTGGGGCATGCTCAACGGGCGCCGGCGCGCGATGCGATCGCCCACCATGAAGATGGTTGAAAGATTCAGGATGGTGCCCAGAAAGTGCACCCCCAGCCAGGTACGCAGGATGCCGCCGCTGCCGGTCAGCCGCTTGCCCGACGCCCGTGTGTTTTCCTGAGAGCCGACCAGCGATATGAAGCTCACCCCGATCAGCATCGCCACCACGAAGACGTTGCCGTCCAGCACTCGAGTCCACTGGATGTCCGCGCCATAGCCAAGCCGCGCCAGTAACAGCATCGCGCAGGAGAGTATGATCAGCACCGCCGCTTGAGTTCGCGACCGCTTGGGTATGTCTTTCCACAGCAGCGCCACCGCTGCCCAGAACAGGTAGCTCACGCCCTGAGTGGTGTCGGCCCAAGGGGTAAAGCCCACGAGCTGAGCGATCAATCCCAGCAACGCCAAGGCGCCCGCGAGACGTTGGCGAGAGAGAGTTCTATCCATGACTTTTCCTTGAAGAGGGATTAGCAGGCTAATCGCAACGGCGATGAAAGACCAGAGCGACCCGCACCCGTGTTTCAAGAGGTAGAAAAGGGTAGGGTACAACGGTGTCACTGACCCTTGGAGAAAGGAGATAAACATGACCACTCGATCCGAGCTACGCGGACAGTGCCTGTGTGGCGCCGTGCGTCTAACGGCCATCCCAACCTCTCTGCATGTCGATGCGTGCCACTGTCAGATGTGTCGCCGATGGGGAGGCGGCCCGATGATGGTCGTGGAGTGTAATCGCAACCTGAGTTTCGAAGGTCAGCAATACATAGTGCTTTTCGGCTCCTCCGAGTGGGCGGAACGCGGATTTTGCAGACAGTGCGGCACTCATCTCTTCTTTCGCTTGAAAGATCTGAGTTACTGCGCTGTACCCGTGGGGCTGTTCGAGGGCAGTACCGCTTGGTCGTTCACCCAGCAGGTGTTCATCGAGCAAAAACCTGCTTACTACTCGTTTTCCGAAAAGACCGAAAACCTTACCGGCGAGGAGCTGTTCGCGAAGCACTCACAGGGTTCGTGAGGCGGAAGAACTTCAAGGTTTCTGGTCAGGCGATTCGGGATTTTATCGAGCAATGTTACTGTCGCTTGGGTGGAGCAGGCACTTTAATGCGCTGGGCAAGGCCAAACTGCTCGTGCTCGAAAGGGACCTGGTGTTCGAGTACCGGTGTTTCGATGGCAAGGTTCTTCAACATGCTCACATAGAGATAGCGATTGTAGATCGCCCAGGCGTGAAACGTCAGGAAGGTGACGATGAACCCCGCGACCAGCAGCTGGAGCATGGTCGAGTGCATGAGCTGCGCGAGGATGGCGTCCTCCACCGCGTAGAAGGCATGCAGCCGCGACAGTACCATCAGCCACAGGGCCAGGGTGACCAGCGCCATGACACCGTCGCGGGCGCGGTACTGCCAGCCTTTGCGGCAGGCATTATCGATGATCACGTGAGTCAGCTTGTTGCTCATGGAACATCTCTCCTCGGTCGGGGCTCTGCCAGGTGGCGAGCCGGCCATTTTGACGACGCATTGCCTTGGGAAAGGCGACGATCACGGTGGTCATGTTGAGCAGCCAGTAGGCGAAGGGGTACCAGATGCTCCAGTACACGCATTTGAGAATCTCGCGGTCGTAGCGGCTATCGATGTAGAAGCTCACCGAGAACTGGATGAAGCTGATGAACACCAGAAGGCTGCCGAAATACGACAGCATCCCGGCGGTGATCGGAAAGCTCCAGGGTGAGAGTAACGTCGTGACAAGCCAGCAAAGCATCAGCACCAGTACCGAGTAGCACCAGATCACGCTGACGATGTATTCGAGCATCAAGACCCAGAAGCGGCGGTTTCGCCAACGCATGGTCTGGGTGAAGTAGCGCAAAAACACCTCGCCACCCCCTTGGGCCCAGCGCAGGCGCTGCTTGTAGAGCCCGCGCAGGGTCTCGGGCATCAAGACCCAGCACATGGCCCGCGGCTCGTAGCGCACCTGGCCGCCAGCCAGCTGCAGGCGCCAACTGACGTCGATATCCTCGGTGATCATGTCGGTGCTCCAGCCGCCGATCTCTTCCAGCGCCTGGCGGCGAAAGGCGCAGATCACCCCGGAAATGGTGAACACCATGCCGTAGATGCGCTGGGCGCGCTTGATCAGCCCGATGATCGCCGAGAACTCGCCGGTCTGGATCTTGCCGATCGCCGTCGAGCGGGTACGCACCCGGGGATTGCCGGTCACGCCGCTCACCCGGGGGCTGCTCAGAAAGTGGCTGACCATGAAGCCCACCGCGTCGTAATCGAGGATTGCGTCGCCGTCGATGCCCACGATGATCTCGCCGCGAGCGCAGCTCAGACCGTGGTTCATGGCGCTCGCCTTGCCCTGGTTGGGCTGGTCGAGCACTGTCAGGCGCGGGTGGATCGCTGCCAGGGCGGTGAGCCTCGCCAGAGTGTCATCGCGACTGCCGTCGTTGATCGCCACTACCTCCATGTCGGGGTAGTTCTGCCTGAACAGGTGCTGCACGGTTTCATCAACGTTGAGCCCTTCGTTGTAGCAGGGCAGCAGCACCGAAACCGACGGCGCACCGGCCTGCCACTGAAAGGTGGTGGTGCGCGGTTGCTTGCGCTCCCAGTGAAGGTAGAAGTAGACGCCACCGCATATCCAGATGGTGGCCATGACGCTTGGGTAGCTCAGCGTGAAGACGGCCAGGGAGTCGAGCAGGTTCATGGGAGCGCCCTGAAGCGTTGGCCAATAGAAAAGTGCGGGCGGATCACGTCGATCTCCGGGTGATTCTGCAGAAAGTCGTCCGGGTAGTAGCCGATGTGGCGAATGCCTTCCTCCTTGAGCAGGCGCACCCAGCCAGCGATCTCCTCGCTCGGGATCGGCGTCTGGGTACGCCAGTCCTGGGTCTGCAGCTCGAACACCAGCTGCTCGGCGCTGACACTTGCAAGCGCGCGCCGCGCGAGCGTTCTTAGCCAGCCGTCGGGATCGGTATCGGCCCTTTCCATGTAGGGCATGGCCATCACCGCGACAAAATCGTAGGCGCGGGCGAAGCCGGTCGCGCTTTGCGAGAACCACTGCTGGCTTTCCGGGTTCATGATCGTGACCGCGTAAAGGTTGCGCGAACTGGTGAATTCCTTGTTGTCCGACTGGCGGTAATAGTTGGCCGAGGCGAGCAGCTCTTGGGTGAAGTCCGCCAGAAAACGCTCCTTGTAGTCGGTCCAGCGCGCAATCGAGGCCTCACTCTGTAGCGCATCGAGGCTACCGGGCAGGCCGGCGTTGGCGTAGGCCCTGAGCGCCTCGGTGCCGGCATCCTCGTGATCGGTCAGGAAGGCGTCGTCGTGGAACAGCACGCCGTCGAACTTGGTCATGCGACCGAGATCCTGGTAAATCTCGTTGATGAGCCGGCGGTTGTCGGCGTCGAAGGGGGAGAGGCGGCGGTAGAGCTCCGGCGCCTCGCCGCCGGTGCGGTCGTTGATGACGTAGGAGTGACCCTCGCCCAGGTTGAAGGAGAGCACCGGCATCCAGGCGTAGACCTTCACTCCGGCGCGCTTCTTGAGCTGCCAGGCCACGCGATTGAACAGGTCCGCGCGCATCGGCAGGTGGCGGTTGGGGAAGTAGAGGGCGTTGGCCACGCCGTCGCCTTCCGGGTCGGCGAAGGCCTGCAGGTAGACCGTGGAAACGCCGTAGCTGTAGATGCGCTGGATCAGTCGGTCGAGGTTCTGCTCCTGCTGGACCGGGTCCGGGTCATAGACGTAGTCGAGGTCCACGTGGACGATGCGCAGCGCCTCGTTCTCCCACACGCGGTTGGCGAGGATCTCGTCGATCGTCTGCAGGCTGGTCTCCTGATCGATCAGGTAGCGGTGGATGCTGTCGAGCGAGTCGCCTTCGCGGTTGGGCGAGCTCAAAAGGCTGAAGGTGTAGCGCATGCCGACCTCGGCGGCAAGGTCGAGGGTGGCCTGACTGTACGCCCCGTAAGGCCATACCATCAGGCGCGGCGCGCGGCCCAGGTGCTCGTCGAACTGCGCGCGGGTGCGCGCCATGTCGGCGCGAATGCGCGCCAGGTACCCGGCTTCGGACTCGTAGCCGCCCTGGCGGCTCCAGATGCTGGTCACCGCCGCGCCCTGCTCGTTGCCCTGCGGGTTGCCCAGCACCCCGTGGTGTAGATCAAAGGAGTGCGAGGCGATCTCGACCAGCGGGGAGTCGTCGAGCTCGCGCACCTGCGCCCAGCTCAAGAACTGCTCGCGGGGCAGGGTGGTGGCCCCGTAGGGCACTTGGCCGCCGGCGGGCACGTCGAGCCAGCTGCCCACCACCGCCTGCACGGCAGGAAAGTCGTAGAGCTTCAAAAGCGGAAAGACGATGTCGTAGAAGCTTTGGTAGCCGTCGTCGAAGGTCAAGAGCACCGCCTTGTCCGGCAGCGGCGCGCGGCCTTCTCGGGCATCGAGGATCTGCTGGAAGCTGACCGGCTGATAGCCCTCCGCTTCGATGAGGTTGAAATGCTCCACCAGCCGCGTGCGCGTGATGGTCTGGGAATAGAGCGTTCTATCCGGTGTGACCTGGGCGTCCACCACGTCGTGGTAGCTGATCACCACGAAGTCGTTCGGGGCGCGCTGCGCCAGGGCCGGCAGGCTCGCCAGCAAGATCACCACGCCTGCGATGAATCGTCGCCAGTCCATTACTGAAATCTCCATACGATACCTGCACTCAGGGTGTTGTCGTACTCAGGAACGCCATCGTAGACCGCGCGCTCCCGGGTGATGCCGTATTCGAGCTCGAAGCGTGGCGCGAGCTCGAAGCGGTGGCCGTAGCCGATCGACCAGGTATTCTCGTCATCGAAATTCTCCTGCCAGTAGCGCCCGGAGCCGATCGTCAGCGTTTGGATGAACGACTGGCGGTAATCCAGCGGAATCTCGTAGTTCACCGACAGTACCCCGGCGAGATTCGCGTCGCGCTCCGGGTTGAAGTAGCTCGCCGTCACGTCGTCGTTGAGCGAGGCGCTCGCCTGTACTTCAGCGTCGATCTGCCAGCGATCCAGGTGATAGAGCGTCTCACGCCAGTAGCCGTAGGCGGCGCGGCGCAGGTTGTCATCGCTGAAGTCCATCGCCGATACGCCGAGCGCGCCGGTGCCGCGCTCGTCGCGGCGAAAGGCGAGCTCGGCGCGGTAGCGGTCGGCGCTGACGCCGTCGTCGAGCGCGCGCAGCGGCGTATCCACGCTGTTGATGTCGACGCCCAGCGTCGCGCTGAGCTGATCATTGATGGCGTAGCGAATGTCCGCCCGGGCGAGAAAGTCGCGGCCCAGCTGCGCGCCGGTGCCTGCCGCGACCACCACGGTCGCCGGGTACAGGTTGATCTCGTAGCCTGCCACGGTGTAGCCGGCGCGAAGCTCTCGGTCGTCGAACTCGCCGTACTGGTTGATCTGCTCGACGAAGGGGAGCGAGCCACGGGCGTCGCGCGGTCCATCCAGGCGCACTTGCGAGCGCCACTCTTGCGATGCCTGGGTGCTCGTGCCGTCGCTGCGGCCGCGCGTGAAGGTGGCGCTCAGCTGCGGCGCCCGGGCTTCACGCCACTCCCGGGCCAGCTCGTCACGGGAGGCGCTGGGGCGCGCTTCGCTTATTTCGCGGGCGATCTCGGTCGTGGTGCCTTCCCACTGGCCGCGCTGCAGGCGCGCCAGAAGCACCCCGTGCTCGGCCTGGTAGCGCTGGTCCGGCGGCAGCAGGGTTTCGGCCATCTGATAAGAGGTTTCGGCTTCGCGTGGCCAGCCCCGGTCGCGCTCCAGGTCGCCCTTGGTGACCCAAAGATACGGCTCGCCCGGCGCCTGGGCCTGGTAGCTCGCCAGCCGCTCGCTGGCCTCGTCCATCTGTCCGCGCCAGGCGGTCAGGAGGACATCGAGCATGAGAATCTTCTGGTAGTTGGTGTTGTTGATTTGAACGGTGCGGGTGAAGTCCCAGCGGTACTCCGGCTCCTTGGCAAGCCAGCTCTGCAGCAGCCGGTCGGCCTCCTTGAAGCGCTGGGCGTCGGTATAGCTGTAGAAGAGCCCTTCGTTGAGCGGGTCGTCCGGGTCCACGGCCATCTGCGGTGAGCGGCGGATCAGCTCGCGGTAGAGGGTGGCGGCTTCATCCGGGCGTCCCAGCCCGTTCAGCGCCAGGGCGCGGGCGCGCAGCACGTAGTCGGGCAGGGCACCATGCTGAAGCTCGAGTCGCATCGACAGCGCCTCGGCCTCGCTGAAGCGGCGCAGCTCCGAGAGGGCCACCACCTTGTCGTACTCGGCGCGGGCTTCGAGCTCGTCGGGCAGGCCCGGCGCGGCCAGCACTGAATCGAGCTGGGCCAGCCCGCTTGCCGTGCGGTCCGGCTGGTCGGTATGAATGCCCAGGCGAATATCGGTCACCGCCTCGTAGTAGGCGAGCCACAGCCGGTCGCTGGCCGCGAAGGTGTCCGGGTGTGCGAGCATCAGCTCACGCGCGGCGCTGCTGGCGCCGAGCCCCACCGCCAGGCGGTAGACCGCCTGGAGCTCGCCGGTGTTGTCGATATTGCGCTCGACCAGCGCCTGGCGGGCGGCGAGCTCCTGTACCGGGTTCTGGGTCTGGGAGGCGAGATAGCCGCGCGCCTCGAGCCCCTGGGTGGTGCTGCCCGCAAGGCGCTCGTAGCGCTCTAACGCGATACCGGCTTCGGTATAGCGCTGCTGGTCGGTGTAGACGAGCGCCTGGCCGAGCAGAGCCTGGGTGGCCTCCGGGTCGCGCCGCGCGAGCGCCTGGTAGTAGACAAGCGCCTGATCGAAGGCCTGGATGCTTCTCGCCGCGCTCGCTAGCGTCTCGAGTTCGCCGACCTGGTACTGTTCGACTCGGCAGCCGGTGCAGACATTGAGCGCTTGCTGGTAGCGCTCGGCACGCACCAGCAGCGCGATCAGATCCGCCCGCACACGCTCGTCGCCGGTCTGGGCGTAAAGGCGCTCGAGGCCCGCGATGGCCTCAGGAAGCGCCCCCTGGCGCGCTTCGCGTACCAGCGATTCGCGGGTCACGTCCGTACTGCTCTGGGCCTGGGCCGCTCCTGCCATCAGGCTTGCGAGCAGGCTCAAGGGCCAGAAAGGGCGAAGGCGATCATGCATGATGAGTGTCCTACACAGGGCGATGAAGTAACACTTTTGTAATTAAGTGTAACTTTCAGTGTATAGGAGTATCTGAAATGTAAAACTAGCCTAAAACGTGAACCTGATGGCCAGTGAGGCCCAGCCCATATCACGCCCGCTTGCTACGCCCGACCTAGAGAAAGCGCATGACATTTCTCATCTTGCTTTCGGCGCCTGGCCTTGACTTTCTAACGCGTCGATCAGCTCGAGCGCGGCATTGGAGAGCGTGCGGCGGGTATGTACCAGATAGCCCAGCGGGCGCTCGAGGCGGGAAGTGGCGACTTCGAGCTCGACCAGCTCACCCTCCACCATGCCTTGGGGCAGCACGCTCCAGCCGAGGCCGACGCTGCACAGCATCTTCAGCGTCTCGAGGTAGTTGGTGGCGACGGACACCTGAAGCGCCAGGCCCGCCTGCTCGAAGCGGCGCTGGATCAGCGCGTGGGTGAAGGTCTGAAACCCCGGCAATACGCAGTCGAAGGCACACAGCGTGTCGAGCGACAGCGGCGCCGGCAGGTGGGCGAGGGGGTGATCCGCAGCGCAGACGAAACACAGCCGGTCGCGCCATAGCTCCATTGCCGAAAGCGCTGTCAGCGGCGTGGGTGAAAGGGTCACCACCGCGATCTCCACCTGACCGTCGAGCACGCTTTGGTAGGCGAGCTCCGAATCCAGAAAGCGCAAATCCAGCGCCACGTCCGGGTGGGCCCGGGTATAGCGCTTGAGAATCGGTGGCAGGCGATGAAGGCCGATGTGATGACTGGTGGCAAGCGTCAACCTGCCGCCCACCTGGCCCGACAGGTTGGCCAGCGCCCGGCGGCTATCCTCCATCGCCTCGAGAATGCGCACTGCCTGCGGGCGCAGCAAATGGCCCGCCTCGGTCAGCGCGATGCGCCGCCCGATACGATCGAAAAGCCGTGTTGTGAGCTGGGTTTCGAGGGTGGCGATGCGCTTGCTCACCGCCGGCTGGGTCAGGTGGAGTCGCTCGGCAGCGCGGGAAAAGCTTTGGGTATCGGCTACGGCCAGAAAAGCCTGCAGGCTCTGGGTATCCATCCGCGATCTCCTGACTGAAAAGCGCTTGGGCAGGTATTCCAGTATGGAATCCAATCCATGAATAACATGAATTGCTTTTATGTGCGAGCCGCGTGACACTGGTCGCCATCTACCGCCCCGAGAGGCGGAATGCAATAAAATTGACGCACCGGACCGAACCAGCAGGGCAACCGCCCGGGAGAGCACGATGTCAGGTCAAACCCTGTACGACAAACTCTGGAACCAGCACCTGGTCAAACAGCGCGACGACGGCACTGCGCTGATCTACATCGATCGCCAGCTGCTGCACGAAGTGACCTCACCTCAGGCGTTCGAGGGCCTGCGCCTGGCCGGGCGCAAACCGTGGCGGTTGGATGCCAACCTGGCCACGCCGGATCACAACGTGCCGACCACGCTCAAGGAGCGCGCTGCCGGCAATAGCGGTATCGAGGACCCGGTCTCCTTGATCCAGGTGCAGACACTTGACGACAACTGCCTTGAGTACGGCATCGAAGAGTTCAAGATCAACGACCCGCGCCAGGGTATCGTCCACGTGGTGGGCCCGGAGCAGGGCGCCACGCTTCCCGGCATGACCGTGGTGTGCGGCGACTCCCACACCGCCACCCACGGCGCTTTCGCGGCACTGGCCCACGGCATCGGCACGTCGGAAGTCGAGCACGTGCTGGCGACCCAGTGCTTGCTGGCCCAGAAGATGAAGAACATGCAGGTGCGGGTGGAAGGCGAACTGGGTCTCGGCGTGACTGCCAAGGACGTGGTGCTGGCGATCATCGGCGAGATCGGCACCGCCGGCGGCACCGGCTACGCCATCGAGTTCGCCGGCAGCGCCATTGCCTCGCTCTCCATGGAAGGGCGCATGACGGTGTGCAACATGGCGATCGAAGCCGGCGCCCGGGTGGGCCTGATTGGCGTCGACGACACCACCATCGAGTACCTCGCCGAGCGCCCCTTCGCGCCCACCGCCGAGCAGTGGGACGCCGCGGTGGCCGACTGGCGCGCGCTGGTCTCGGACAGTGACGCGGCCTTCGACAAGGTCGTCACGCTGAAAGCCGAAGAGATCGAGCCCCAGGTGAGCTGGGGCACCAGCCCCGAGATGGTCACCGGCATTTCAGGCCAGGTGCCGGACCCGTTGGCCGCGGTGGACGAAACTGTCAAGCGCAGCCACACCCGGGCGCTGGAGTACATGGGCCTGCAGGCGAACCAGAAGATCACCGACATCAAGCTCGACAAGGTGTTCATCGGCTCCTGCACCAACTCGCGCATCGAGGATCTGCGCGAGGCCGCTAAAGTGGCCAAGGGCAACAAGGTGGCGGACTCGATCAAGCTCGCCATGGTGGTGCCGGGCTCGGGGCTCGTGAAACGCCAGGCGGAAGCCGAGGGGCTCGACAGGATCTTCATCGAGGCGGGCTTCGAGTGGCGCGAGCCGGGCTGCTCGATGTGCCTGGCGATGAACGCCGACAAGCTCGGCGCCGGCGAGCACTGCGCCTCGACGTCGAATCGCAACTTCGAAGGCCGTCAGGGCTACGGCGGGCGCACCCATCTGGTGAGCCCAGCCATGGCCGCCGCCGCGGCGATCGCCGGCCATTTCGTCGACGTGCGCACGTTGCCCGCCAACGACGCCACTCACGCCCAGGAGGCCTGATATGAACAAGTTCGAACGCCTGGAAGGTCTGGTCGCGCCGCTGGATCGCGCCAACGTCGACACCGACCTGATCATCCCCAAGCAGTTTCTGAAATCGATCAAGCGCACTGGCTTCGGGGTGAACCTGTTCGACGAGCTGCGCTACCTCGACGAAGGCCAGCCCGGCCAGGACTGCTCGAAGCGCCCGCTCAACGACGGCTTCGTGCTCAACCAGCCGCGCTACCAGGGCGCCCAGGTGTTGCTCGCCCGGCGCAACTTCGGCTGCGGCAGCTCTCGCGAGCACGCCCCTTGGGCGCTGGACGACTTCGGCTTTCGTGTGGTGATCGCGCCGAGCTTCGCCGACATCTTCTACAACAACGCCTTCAAGAACGGCATCCTGCTGATCACCTTGGCCGAAGAGCAGGTCGACCAGCTGTTCCAGGAAGTCGAAAGCAGTGAAGGCTACCGCCTGGACGTTGACCTCGAGAACCAGCGCGTCACCACCCCGGGCGGCGACGTCTTCACCTTCGAGGTAGACGCCTTTCGCAAGCACTGCCTGCTCGAGGGCCTCGACGACATTGGCATCACGCTCCAGGACGAGGATGCCATTCGTGATTTCGAGGCGAAGCACCGCCAGGCCCGCCCGTGGCTTTTCCGTCAGAGTGCCTGACGTTCACCGACGCTTTTTAAGGAATTCGCATGACCCAGAAAGTACTGCTTTTGCCCGGTGACGGCATTGGCCCGGAAATCGCCGCTCAGGCGGCCCGACTGCTCGAGGCCTGCCAGAACGCGGGGCTCGATATCGAGGTGGAAGAGGCGCTGGTCGGCGGCTCGGCGTTTGATGCGTTCGGCGAGCCGCTGCCCGCCGAGACGCTGGAAAAAGCCAAGGCCGCCGATGCCATCCTGCTTGGCGCCGTCGGCGGGCCGAAGTGGGACAAGCTCGACGATCTCTCCAAGCGTCCGGAAAAGGGGCTTCTCGGCCTGCGCAAGAACCTCGGCCTGTTCGGCAACCTGCGCCCGGCGCTCTTGTACCCGCAGCTCGCCAGCGCCTCGAGCCTGAAGCCGGAGCTGGTGGCCGGGCTCGATATCATGATCGTGCGCGAACTCACCGGCGGTATCTACTTCGGTCAGCCGCGCGGCATCGAGGAACGAAACGGCGAGCGGGTGGGCTTCAATACCTACGTCTACTCGGAGTCGGAGATCGAGCGCATCGGTCGGGTCGCCTTCGAGATGGCGCAAAAGCGCGGCGGCAAGCTTTGCTCGGTAGACAAGGCCAACGTGCTCGAGGTCACCATCCTGTGGCGCGAAGTGATGGAACGCCTGGCGCCGGAGTACCCGGACGTCGAGCTTTCCCACATGTACGTCGACAACGCCGCCATGCAGCTGGTGCGTGCGCCCAAGCAGTTCGACGTGGTGGTCACCGGCAACATGTTCGGCGACATCCTGTCGGATGCCGCCGCCATGCTTACCGGCTCCATCGGCATGCTGCCGTCGGCGTCACTCAATGAATCCGGCCAGGGCATGTACGAACCCTGCCACGGCAGCGCCCCGGACATCGCCGGCCAGAACGTGGCGAACCCCTTGGCGATGATGCTCTCGGTCGCCATGATGCTGCGCTACTCGCTCGACGAGCCGACGCTTGCCGAGCGCATCGAGGCTGCCGTGGGCGACGTGCTCGACCAGGGGCTTCGTACCGCGGACATCGCCCAGCCGGGCGAGGTCCACGCCTCTACCGTCGAGATGGGCGACGCCGTGCTTGAGGCCTTCGCCAAGCGCGGCTGAGCGCTGCGCACACCTCAGGGCCCGAACCGCCGGCCGCTGTACGCAGCGGCCGGCGTCTTTTGTTATAGTGAATGACCTACAACTCTTACACGTACCAGCGGAGGACGTTACATGTTGAAAGTCGGTTTTGTCGGATGGCGCGGCATGGTGGGCTCGGTGCTCATGGATCGCCTGCAGGAGGACGGTGAGTTCAAGGGGATCGAACCCGTGTTCTTCACCACCTCGCAGGTGGGTCAGCCGGGACCCGACATCGGCGTGGACGTACCGGCGCTGAAAGATGCCTTCGATCTCGACGCCCTCAAGGCACTGGATGTCATCGTCACCTGTCAGGGCGGCGACTACACCAAGAAGGTATACAAGGACCTGCGCCAGAGCGGCTGGAACGGCTACTGGATCGATGCGGCGAGCACCCTGCGCATGGAAGACGAGGCGACCATCGTGCTCGACCCGGTCAACCGCCACGTTATCGATGCGCAACTCGCCCGTGGTGCCAAGACCTTCGTGGGCGGCAACTGCACCGTAAGCCTGATGCTGATGGGCCTGGGCGGGCTTTTCGAGGCCAACATGGTCGAGTGGATGACCTCCATGACCTACCAGGCGGCTTCCGGCTCCGGCGCCAAGCACATGCGCGAGCTTCTCAGTCAGATGGGCGATCTGCGAGATAGTGTGGTGACGGATCTCGCCAATCCCGCCAGCGCCATTCTCGAGATCGACCGCCAGGTCACGGCCAGAATGCGCGCCGGCGATTTCCCGACCGAGAACTTTACAGCACCCTTGGCCGGCAGCCTGATCCCCTGGATCGACAGCAAACTCGAAAACGGCCAGAGCCGCGAAGAGTGGAAGGGCTTCGTCGAGACCAACAAGATCCTCGGCCTTGGCGACAACCCGGTGCCCATCGACGGCCTGTGCGTGCGCATCGGCGCGATGCGCTCGCACAGCCAGGCGTTCACCATCAAGCTCAAGCAGGATGTGCCGCTCGACGAGATCGAGGAGCGCATCGCCAAGCACAACGACTGGGTGAAGCTGATCCCCAACGACAAGGAAGCCACCATCGCCGGGCTCACCCCGACGGCGGCGACCGGCACGCTGGACATTCCGGTCGGCCGTCTGCGCAAGCTCAACATGGGCGGCGAATATCTCTCCGCCTTCAGCGTCGGCGATCAGCTCCTGTGGGGCGCGGCAGAGCCGCTCAAGCGCATGCTCAAGATCCTGCGCGAGCAGTGATCGCACGTCGCATTCGCGACAGGCGCGTCAAAGAGGGAGGCCCTAGCGGCCTCCCTTTTCGTTGACGCCGGGCGAAGAGCGCTACACTCGGCCCCCCAAAACAGAGTAGGCTATGGTAAAAAAGCATGATCCAGGGGCCTGCGAACCCAAGGCCCGGGAAACGAAGGCAAGGGGCCTCGATGAACAAGACGCTTGCCAGGGCATCCTGGCTCTCACTGACGCTACTGAGCCCCGTTGCGCTTGCCGTAGGGCTCGGGCAGACCACCGTGCTGTCGCCGCTCTCGGCGCCGCTCGACGCGCGCGTCGCCCTGCTCGATGCCGATGACGTCCCGGTCGAGGCGCTCGGGGCAAGCGTGGCCGAACCGTCCGCTTTTGGCGCGCTGGGCCTCGACTGGTCGCCGCTTTTGAGCGGCGTCGACATCACCCCCGTACGCCAGAACGGACGCACCTACCTGCAGCTCACCAGCGGCCTGCCCGTCGATACGCCCTGGCTCGACGTACTGGTCACCCTCACCACGCCCGCCGGACGCCAGACTCAGGCGATCACGCTGCTGTTCGACCCCGTCGACTACCTGCCGGCCACGCCCGCCGCCGCAAGCGTACCGCGCACGCCGCAGCCCGTTCGCCCGGCGCCGGTTGAAACAGCGCCACCGCGGCCGGCGTCAGCCACCTCCGGGGACGAGATTGCCGTCGCTCCCGGAGATACCCTCTGGAACATCGCTCTGCGCACTCGCGCGCCCGGCGTCGAGGCCCAGCAGATGATCGCGGCGCTGGTGGCGGCGAACCCCCAGACCTTTGCCAACGGCAGCATCGATGACCTGCGCGTCGGTCAGCGCCTACGCCTGCCTAGCCGCGAACAGGCGCTGAATCTGAGCCCGGAGGAGGCGGCGCGCAGCCTGCGCGCGCGCCGAGCCCCGCCGCCGGCGCCGCTGGAACGCACCGTTGCGGCCGCGCCCGGCGTATCGCAGCCGGCGCAGGAGGCGGCAGTGGCGCTCACCGAGCCATCGGTACCGGGCGGCGGGGAGAGCGCTGTCGCTAGCGAAGGCGAGCCCGAGGGCCGCGAGGGGCCCGTTTCTGCGCTGGATAGCTCGAGCATCGAACGCCTGGCCGGGCTTCTGGCGCCGCTCTCGGCGCTGTCGCCTCTGCCGCTGGCCCAGGCCGCGCCGGACGAGCGTGAGCTGGCGGCGCTGCGCGACGAGCAGGCGCGTCAGGCCGAGGAGATCGACACCCTGCGCCGGGAAATGGCCGGCCTGCGCGAGACGCTCGCCGCCGTTCAGACGCTGGCGCTCGCCGAGCCTGCGGCGCTGCCCAGCGCGACATCCGCCGAGCAGGCATCGCCCGGGTTCTGGGCCACGCTGCGCGAGCAGTGGGTATGGCTTGCCGGCCTGGCACTGGCGCTGCTGCTGGCCACCATGGTGATCACGCGCAAGCGCCGCGAGCGCCGCTGGGAGCCAGCGCCGCTGGTCGAGACGCCGAGGGCCCCCGTTGCGCCCGCCAGTGCCAAGGCGCCGCCGCCCCGCACCGAGCCTGCGGTCGGCCCAGCGTCTGCATCCACGCCGGTGAGCGAGCCGAGCGCGGCCCGCGCCGCGCCGCCCGCGCCGGTCGAGAAGCGCCCCGCACCGACGCCGCCAAAGGCGTCCGTGCCGGCAAGCGAGCAGGCGACTCGCCTGGCCTTGGAAGAGCGCACTCCGGCGTCTCGGGAGGCGCCCGCCAAGACCGCCGCCTGGTGGGACGAGGAGGCCGATACGGCAATGGCGTTGCAGGAGGATGCCCCACCGGCACCGATCGCCGAGGAGCCGGAGCAACCCCTGGCGCCCAAGCCCGCCCGCGACGCGGCCGATTACACCATCGACTACCAGCCCCCGGCACACGCCAAGACCGATGCGTCGGCGGCACCGGCGCTCGAACGCGACGAGCCGTCGTCGTCGCCTGCTGATTCGCCGGAGTGGGAGATCGAGGAGGTGGCATTTAAGCCGCGACGCCGGGATAATAACTGATCCTTTTTCCAGCAGACGTGGCGAATGACGCTTTACTACCACTTTGACGAAACGACGCCGCTGACCGGCCGGCTCGCGATGGGCGTTGAGTACGACGGCACGCGGTTTTGCGGTTTTCAGCGCCTGAAGCACGCCCCGTCGGTGCAGGGGGCACTCGAAGAGGCGCTCGCCCGAGTGGCCGGCGCCCCGGTGCATCTCTACGCCAGCGGACGCACCGACTCCGGCGTGCACGCCACCCGTCAGGTGATCCACTTCGACCCGCCGACGGCGCGCAGCGAGAAGGCCTGGATCTTCGGCGCCAACAGCAACCTGCCGCGGGACCTGGCCATTCGCTGGGTCAAACCGGTCGCCGACGACTTCCACAGTCGCCTGGGGGCGCTCGCCCGGCGCTACCGCTATATCTTCCTGAACCAGCTGAGTCGCCCGGTGATGGAGCGCCACAACGTCACCTGGTGTCGTGACCCGCTCGACGCGCCGGCGATGCACCGCGCCGCCCAGGCGCTGGTGGGCGAGCACGACTTCTCGAGCTTCCGGGCGGCGGGCTGCCAGTCCAAGTCGCCCTGGCGGCAGATGCACTTTTGCGAGGTCAATCGCTTTGGCCCGCTGGTGGTCATCGACATCCAGGGCAACGCCTTTCTGCATCACATGATTCGCAACATCGCAGGCGCCCTGGCGAGCGTTGGCCGGGGTGCTCGGAGCGAGAGCTACATCAAGGAGCTGCTTGACAAGCGTAGCCGCCGCGAGGGCGACGTGACCGCGCCGGCCTGCGGGCTGCACTTCGTCGACTCGATCTACGACGAGCGCTTTGAACTGCCGCGCGAGCCGCTGGGCCCGAACCTGCTCGCCTTCACCGGCGAGTGGAGCGGCGAGCGGGCGCTGCCGGACAACGCGCGCATCGCCGCCCGGCGCAAGCTCAGCTTCGCCGATGCCCTGGACCCTCGGCCCTAGGCACATCGCGCGGTCTTTCGTCATTCAGCCATTCCATCCAGTCATTCCATCCAGTCATTCCATCCAGTCATTCAAGGGAGCACCATGCGCACGCGCATCAAGTTTTGCGGGCTCACGCGAGCCGAGGATATCGACCACGCCGTGACCCTCGGGGTGGATGCGCTGGGGTTCGTGCTCTGGCCCCACAGCAAGCGAGCCATCACGGCGCAAGCTCTGGCAAAGCTCGCATCGAGCGTTCCGGCCTTCGTTACCCGGGTGGGGCTGTTCGTCGATCAGCCGTGCGAAGAGATCGAGCAGGCGCTGGCGCACCTGGATCTGCTGCAGTTTCACGGTGACGAGACGCCGGCGTTCTGCGCCCAGTTCGGCAAGCCCTGGATCAAGGCGCTGCGCATGCGCGAAGGAGTCGATCTCGCGGCCGCCGCAGACGCTTACGCAGATGCCCAGGCGCTGCTGCTGGATGCCTATCGCCCCGGCGTGCCCGGCGGCACCGGGGAGGTCTTCGACTGGTCGAGAATTCCCGCATCCCTGGCAAAACCTGTTATCCTCGCCGGTGGATTGAGCCCGGCTAACGCCGCCGGGGCGATCGCTGCGGTCGCCCCCTACGCGCTGGATGTCTCCGGCGGTATCGAGGCCTCGCCCGGGGTCAAATCCCGCCAAGCCATGAGCGAGTTCGCGCGCCAGGTGGCGCTCGCCGATCGCGGCGCCGAGTAGCGTCCGGCGCGAACGCTCAAGCCCACGTTCATCGACTGTTTGCCTGCTGGCGATCTTGAGAGGTGCCTTTGTGAGTGTCTCAGCAAAAGGGGAGACCCCCAACGCGAAGCCCGGCCTGAGCGATCTGACCCGGCTACCGGATGCGCGCGGACATTTCGGGCCCTACGGTGGTCGGTTCGTGTCGGAGACGTTGAGCTTCGCGCTCGAGGATCTGGAAAAGACCTACCACAGCCTGCGTGACGACCCCGATTTTCAGGCCGAGTTCGACGTCGATCTCGCCCACTACGTGGGGCGCCCGTCGCCGCTCTACCATGCCAAGCGCTGGTCCGAGTCCCTCGGCGGCGCGCAGATCTGGCTCAAGCGCGAGGATCTCAACCACACCGGTGCCCACAAGGTGAACAACACCATCGGCCAGGCGCTGCTCGCCAAGCGCAGCGGCAAGCCGCGCGTCATCGCCGAGACCGGAGCCGGCCAGCACGGCGTGGCCACCGCCACGGTCGCGGCGCGCCTCGGGCTCTCCTGCGATATCTACATGGGCGCTCAGGACGTCGAGCGCCAGAAGCTCAACGTCTACCGCATGCACCTGCTCGGCGCCCGCGTCATTCCGGTGGAATCCGGTACCCGCACGCTCAAGGACGCCATGAACGAGGCGCTCAGGGACTGGGTGACCAACGTCGACGACACCTTCTACATCATCGGCACCGTGGCCGGCCCGCACCCGTACCCGCAGCTGGTGCGCGACTTCAACGCCGTGACCGGGCGCGAGGCGCGCCGCCAGTCGCTCGAGCAAATCGGGCGGCTGCCGGATGCGCTCGTCGCCTGCGTCGGCGGCGGCTCCAACGCCATTGGGCTGTTCTATCCCTTCGTCGAGGACGAGGGTGTGGCGATGTACGGCGTCGAGGCCGGCGGCGATGGCGTCGAGACCGGCCGCCACGCGGCACCCCTGGCCTCCAATGCCCCGCGCGGCGTGCTGCACGGCAACCGCACCTACTTGATGTCCGACGAGGCGGGGCAGGTGTCGGACACCCACTCGATCTCCGCCGGGCTCGACTACCCGGGCGTGGGGCCCGAGCATGCGCTGTGGAAGGATGTCGGGCGGGTCGAGTACGTCACCGCCAATGACAAGGAGGTGCTCGAGGCGTTTCGCGAGCTGACCCGCATG
The DNA here is from genome assembly GCF_020622355.1 of Vreelandella malpeensis. Lineage (GTDB taxonomy): Bacteria > Pseudomonadota > Gammaproteobacteria > Pseudomonadales > Halomonadaceae > Vreelandella > Vreelandella malpeensis. Next base: position 221,867 of record NZ_WHVL01000006.1, read on the forward strand.
GAGGGCATCATGCCGGCGCTCGAGTCCGCCCACGCCCTGGCCCATGCCAAGGTGCTGGCGCCGACCATGGGGCGTGATCAGCACATCGTGGTCAATCTCTCCGGGCGCGGCGACAAGGACATCATGACCGTTGCCGATATCGACGGCATCACGTTTTGAGGGTGAGCATGAATCGTATCGATCAGCGCTTCGACGAACTCAAGCGTCAGGGCCGCAAGGCCCTGATTCCCTACATCACCGCCGGAGATCCGGGCCCGGAGCACACCGTGGGCTTCATGCATGCCTTGGTCGAGGCCGGGGCCGACGTGATCGAGCTCGGCGTGCCGTTCTCCGACCCGATGGCCGACGGCCCGGTGATCCAGAAGGCCTGCGAGCGGGCGCTGGCTAGGGGCACGCGGCTGGTGGATCTTCTGGACATGGTGGCCGAGTTCCGCCAGAGCGATACCCGCACGCCGGTGGTGCTGATGGGCTACCTGAACCCCATCGAGCGGATCGGCTACGCCGCCTTTGCCGACCGGGCGGCGCAGGCGGGCGTCGACGGGGTACTGGTGGTGGACATGCCCCCGGAGGAGGCCGACGAGTTCGGGCCTATTCTCAAACAGCGTGATTTGGCTGCAATTTTCCTCGTTGCGCCTACCACTTCCCGGGGCCGAGCCGCTACAATATGCGCCCATGGTGAAGGGTACCTTTACTACGTGTCGCTCAAGGGCGTCACCGGTGCCGCTACCCTTAATGCCCAGGACGTCGCCGAGCACCTCGCGCCACTGCGCGAGCTGACGCGCCTTCCTCTATGCGTGGGCTTCGGCATCCGCGACGGCATCACTGCCGCTGAAGTGGCCAAGGTGGCCGATGGGGTGATCGTCGGCAGTGCGTTGGTGAACCGTATCGCCGAACACGCCGATACCCCGGAAGTGATCGCCGGCGAGCTTGCGAGCGTGCTGAGCGAGATGCGCACCGCGATGGACGCCTGAGGGCCTCCATCGCTTGGACTGAATCTTGATCGACGACACCCATAGCCTGGCATGGCCGGGCGTGACGACTACGGAAGCCTTTTTGATATGAGCTGGTTAGATAAAATCGTACCTTCCATGGGGCGTATCCAGCGTAAGGACCGTCGTGCCAGCGTGCCCGACGGTCTCTGGCGTAAATGTCCCAAGTGCGAGGCGGTGCTTTACCTGCCTGAGCTTGAGAAGCATCAAAGCGTATGCCCCAAGTGCGATCATCACCTGCGCCTGACCGCGCGCAAGCGCCTTGACTGGTTCCTCGACAAGGAAGGGCGTGAGGAGATCGCCGCAGACCTCGAGCCCGTCGACCGGCTCAAGTTCAAGGACTCCAAGAAGTACAAGGATCGCCTGAGCGCGGCCCAGAAGGAGACCGGCGAGAAGGATGCGCTGATCGCCATGCGCGGCACCCTGGATGGTCTGCCGATCGTCGCCGTCTCCTTCGAGTTCACCTTCATGGGTGGCTCGATGGGCGCCGTCGTAGGCGAGAAGTTCGTGCGCGCCGCGACCTTGGCGCTTGAAGAGGAGATTCCGCTGGTCTGCTTCGGCGCTTCCGGCGGAGCGCGCATGCAGGAGGCGCTGTTCTCCCTGATGCAGATGGCCAAGACGTCGGCGGCGCTCGAAAAGCTCAAGCAGGCCGGCATTCCCTACATCTCGGTGTTGACCGACCCGGTCTTTGGCGGCGTTTCGGCGTCGCTTGCGATGCTCGGGGATCTCAACATCGCCGAGCCCAATGCGCTGATCGGCTTCGCCGGCCCGCGCGTGATCGAGCAGACCGTGCGCGAGACTCTGCCGGAAGGCTTCCAGCGCAGCGAGTTCCTGCTCGAGCACGGCACCGTTGACATGATCGTCCATCGCCACGACATGCGTACCCGGGTCGGCGGTGTGCTGCGCAAGCTCACCCACCAGGACCCGCTCGGCGATGGCGACGAGGCCCTCGACGCCGATATCCAGGAACCGGTGGTGAACGAGGAGCAGATCGCAAGCGACGCCGAAGCGCACGCGACGTCCTCCAGCGCCACGAGCGACGAATCCAGCCGCAATGCCTAACTCCCTGGCCGATTGGCTTGCTCATCTGGAAACCCTGCACCCGGTGGGCATCGACATGGGCCTCGACCGGGTCACCGAGGTCGCCAACCGTATGGGGCTTCTCGAGCGCCCGGTAGCCAAGCACGTCATCATGGTGGCGGGCACCAACGGCAAGGGCTCCACCCTTGCCATGATGGATGCCGTCGCGCGCGCCCACGGCTGGCGCGCGGGAACCTACTCCTCGCCGCACCTGGTGCGCTACAACGAGCGCGTGACCATCAACGGCCGCCAAGCCAGCGACGCGCAGTTGATCGATGGCTTCGAGCAGGTCGAGAAGGCGCGCACCCGGGCGCCCGAGGTCAGCCTTACCTACTTCGAGGCGGGAACGCTCTGTGCGCTTTGGTGTCTTTCCCAGGAGGAACTTGACCTTGCGCTTCTCGAGGTCGGCCTGGGCGGTCGTCTGGACGCGGTCAACATCATCGAGCCGGACGTGAGCATCGTCACCACGGTGGCGCTGGATCACGCCGACTACCTCGGCACCGACCTCGAGCAGATCGGTCGCGAGAAGTCGGGCATCTTTCGCCCCCTCAAGCCGGCGGTGCTGGGCAGCACGTCGCTTCCCGTCAGCGTGCCGGACACCGCGATCGCCATGGCGTCCACGATCTACGCCCAGGGTGTCGGGTTCAAGCACAGCGCTGGCGTCAAGGCGCCGGGTGATCTCACCACGCCCTGGTGCTGGCATGGGCTCACGCCGGAGGGCGATACCGTTTCGCTCGACGCGCTGCCGGATCCGGGGCTGCCGATCGACAATGCCGCCACGGCCCTGCAGGCGCTGGCGCTGGTGGGGCTGGATTTCGATACCGCCTTGACTACCCAGGCGTTTCGCGGCCTGATCGTCGCCGGTCGTATGCAGTGGATCGGCCAGTGGTGCCTCGACGTGGGCCATAACCCCCACGCGGCGCGCTACGTGGCCAATCGACTGCCGGCCCCGCCCGAAGGCGGCCGCCAGTGGGCGTTGATCGGCATGCTCGAGGACAAGGATGCCGATGGGGTGATCGATGCGCTGCTCGACCGCGTCACCGACTGGGTATGCGTGAGCCTCGACGGCGAGCGCGGGCGCAGCGCCGCGGATCTTGGCCGGCGGATCGAGGCCAAGGGCGGTACGGTGCGTGCACTGGCCGATTCGCCCGAGGCCGGCGTGCATGCCATCGAGGCCGAGCTTGGCGAACGCGATCGCGTGCTGGCAATGGGCTCGTTCAAGACCGTGGCTGCACTGCTCGAGCTCACGCTGCCCCAGGCGTGAATCGGCGGTGTTTGAGCGTCAGGCGGGCCTGACGCCTTCAAGGAGAGCGATATGAAATACGGTAAGACGGAGCGCATCAGCGGTATCGTGATCCTGCTTGCGCTGCTGGCCATCTTCGTGCCGTGGTTGATGAGTGACCCGGCTCCCCGCGAAGAGCGCCCGCAGCCCACGTTCGTCATCGAGCAGCCCGGCAGCGTCACCCGCCAGGAAGTGCCCGTACCGCAACGTCCGGCCAGCATCGAGGAGGACGCGCCGGAGCCGTCTCGCGACACGGCCGTCGCCAGCGGCATCGAAGCCCTGCCGGTCTCGCCGGATACCGATCGCGTTGAAGCGTCTTCGCCCAACTCAAGCGAAGCCCCCGCCACGCCCGACCCGATCGCCGATCTGGTCGCCTCCAACGAGGTTACCTCGAATACCGCCAGTTCCTCGGGAAGCGATCAGAGCGAGGCGTCCTCGACCCGTGCTCCGGCCACCGCCGAGCAGGGCGAGTGGGCCGTACAGGTGGGTAGCTTCGGTGACGTGGCCAATGCCCAGCGACTGAGCGAGCAGCTCGCAAGCCAGGGTTTCACTGCCTTTCGCCGCGCCCGGGACAATAACCTGACATCGGTCTATGTCGGCCCCTACGCCACCTCGGAAGAGGGTGAATCCGCCATGGCGCTGATCAAGCAGCGTGCTAACGTTCAGGGGCTCCTGGTGCGGGTGCGGGATTGACGATGGCGCTTACCTGGATCGATGCACTCTTTCTGGCGGTGCTGGCGCTGTCAATGCTGGCGGGGTTTCTGCGCGGCTTCGTGCGCGAAGCACTGGGCCTGGCCGCCTGGGTGATCGCGCTGATGGTGGCGAGGGTGCTGGCCGCCCCGGTCGCGGAGCTCATGAGCGGGCTGATCGACAGCTACGATGCGCGCCTGGTACTGGCCTTCGCGCTGGTCATCTTCGCAGTGATCCTTCTGTGCGGCATCGTCATTCGCCTGGTGCACGCCGCGATCGTCTGGGTCGGCATGGGGCTCTTGAACCGTTTTGCCGGGGCTGCCTTCGGCGCGGCGCGCGGCGTGGTCGTGCTGCTGGTCGCGACGGTGCTGATCACCCTGACGCCGCTGTCCGATCTCGAGGCCTGGCAGCAGGCGAGCCTGCGTCCCACCTTTATCGAACTAAGAGACTGGGCGGTCAGCCAGCTTAACCAATGGGAGCGCGAGCTGCCCCGGGCGCCCGAGTCGCTGCGCGACATTAGTTTGCCCGAGCTTCGTTTGAGCGTGCCAGGCGCATCCAACGGCTCACCGGCCCCCGCGCCGTAATTACCGGTCCCGCCCCCTGCGTGGGGCCGGCTACATCATGATCGAACATCCGCGCTCGCTGTCCCGGGCGTGGTGCAAAGCGAGGTAACACGCATGTGCGGTATCGTCGGCCTTCTGGCCAAGCAAGCGGTGAACCAGGGTATCTACGACGCCCTGACCGTTCTTCAGCACCGGGGGCAGGATGCCGCGGGCATGATGACTTGGAGCGAGGGACGCTTTCTGCTGCGCAAGAGTAACGGGCTGGTACGGGATGTGTTCCATACCCGCCACATGGCGCGCCTGAAGGGGCGCCTGGGCATCGGCCACGTGCGCTACCCTACCGCCGGCTCATCGAGCGAAGCCGAGTCGCAGCCGTTCTATGTCAACTCGCCCTACGGCATCGCGCTTGCCCACAACGGCAACCTGACCAACTCCGAGCAGCTGAAGCAGGAGCTCTTCTCCACCGACCTTCGCCACATCAATACCAGCTCCGATTCCGAAGTGCTGCTCAACGTGTTCGCCCACGAGCTGGGCAAGCAGGGGCTGCACCTCGAGCCCGGCGACATCTTCGATGCCGTGCGGCGGGTCCATCGGCGCTGCAAGGGCGGCTACGCGGCGGTGGCGATCATCAACGGCTTCGGCATGGTGGCGTTTCGCGACCCTCACGGCATTCGCCCGGTGGTGTTCGGCACCCGCCAGGAAGGTGACAGCCAGGAGGTGATGATCGCCTCCGAATCCGTCGCGCTCGACGTTGGCGGCTTCGAACTCGTGCGTGATCTGGGCCCGGGCGAGGCGATCTTCGTCGACATGGAAGGGCGTATCACCACTCAAGTGTGCGCCGACAAGCCCACGTTGCACTCGTGCATCTTCGAGCACGTCTACCTGGCGCGGCCTGACTCGCTGCTCGACGGCGCCTATGTCTACGGTACGCGCATGCAGATGGGCAGAAAGCTCGGTGATCGAATCTTGAGCGAATGGCCGGATCACGACATCGATGTGGTCATCCCGATTCCCGATACCTCGCGCACCTCGGCGCTGGAGATGGCTCAGCACCTGGGCGTGACCTACCGCGAAGGGTTCATGAAGAATCGCTACATCGGGCGTACCTTCATCATGCCGGGTCAGACCCAGCGCAAGAAGTCGGTGCGTCAGAAGCTCAACGCCATCGACGTCGAGTTTCGTGGCAAGAACGTGTTGCTGGTGGACGACTCCATCGTGCGCGGCACCACCTGCAAGCAGATCATCCAGATGGCTCGCGACGCTGGCGCCCAGAACGTCTACTTCGCCTCCGCCGCGCCGCCGGTGCGCTACCCCAACGTTTACGGCATTGACATGCCGGTAGCATCCGAGCTGATCGCCCACGGGCGCACCGAGGCCGAGGTCGGTGAGATGATCGGTGCCGACCGCATTTTCTATCAGGATCTCGAGGACCTGAAGGCGGCCTGTCGCGAGGTGAATCCGGACATGAAGGAGTTCGACTGTTCGGTGTTCGACGGTAACTACGTCACCGGCGACATCGACGACGCCTACCTTGCAGTGCTCGAAGCTAGCCGTAACGACGCAGCGAAGGACAAGAGCGCGGGTGATCACGCGCTGGTGGACATGCACAACCAGGACGACGACCTGGACGACTAACACCCACGCGATTTTCCGGGAAGGATGACCATGCACGACGATTTTGAGGTCGCGAACTACTCGCTCGAGACGCTGGCCATTCGCGCCGGCCACGAGCGCACCTTCGAGCAGGAGCACGCCGAGCCGATCTTTCCTACCTCGAGCTTCGTCTACGAGAGCGCCGCTGAAGCGGCGCGCAAGTTCGGCGGCAAGGAGCCCGGCAACGTCTACTCGCGCTTCACCAACCCGACGGTGCATACCTTCGAGCGCCGCCTGGCGGCGCTCGAAGGCGGCGAACGCTGCGTGGCGACCAGCTCCGGCATGGCGGCGATCCTCTCCACGGCGCTGGCGCTGCTCTCTCAGGGTGACGAGATCGTCGCCTCCCGCTCGCTGTTCGGCTCGACGGTGAGCCTGTTCGACAAGTACCTGGGCAAGTTCGGCATCGTCACCCGCTACGTGGAGCTTTCCGACCTGGACGCCTGGGAGCAAGCGATCACCCCGGCGACTAGACTGCTGTTCGCCGAAACACCCTCCAACCCGCTTTCCGAGGTGGCCGACATCGCGGCACTTTCGGCGCTTGCCAAGAAGAGCGGGGCGCTGCTGGCGATCGACAACTGCTTTCTCACCCCGGCGCTTCAGCGACCGCTGGAGCTTGGGGCGGATCTGGTCATCCACTCCGCCACCAAGTACCTCGACGGCCAGGGGCGCGCCATTGGCGGCGCGGTGGTGGGGCGATCGACGCTTCTCGAGGAGGTCTTCGGCGTGGTGCGCACCTGCGGGCCGTGCCTGAGCCCCTTCAACGCCTGGATCTTTACCAAGGGGCTCGAGACGCTGTCGCTGCGCATGAAGGCCCATAGCGAGAACGCTCAGGCGCTCGCCGAGTGGTTGGCGGCGCACCCGGCGGTGGTCAAGGTGCACTACAGCGGCCTGCCCAGCCACCCGCAGCACGCGCTGGCCAAGGCCCAGCAGCGCGGCTTCGGGGCAGTGCTGGGCGTCGAAGTCACGGGCGGCCAAGAGGGCGCCTGGCAGGTGATCGACGCCACGCGGCTCTTATCGATCACCGGTAACCTGGGCGATGTCAAGACGACCATCACTCACCCGGCGACCACGACTCACGGCCGGCTGAGTGACGCCCAGCGCGAGGCTGCGGGCATCGCCCCCGGGCTGATCCGCATCGCGGTGGGGCTCGAGAGTCAGGAAGACATTCGTGCCGATCTCGCCCGGGGCCTGGATGCACTGGCCACCTGACGCGACATCCAATGCTGGTCTTGAAAACCCCACGTTGGTGGGGTTTTTCGCTTCACCGTGATGGTTTGCCAAGTCTCGTCTAGATGGATGGTAACGTTTAGCCGGTTAATCAATGGTTTTTACGAATGAAATGTCCTGCTTTTTTCAGCAGTAGTTCGAGCGGCGAATCGCTATGCTCTATCGCTCGAAGTCGTTGAAACATTGATCAAAAAAATGCGGCAGGCGATGCATGCCGATCATGTAGGAAAGGCTGGATCAGGGGATGGGCATGTGGCGTAACACGCGAAATGGTTGGGGAGTGGTGAGTATCTCGTTTCACTGGCTGAGTGCACTCGCCGTGATCGGCCTTTTCCTACTAGGCTGGTGGATGACCGGCTTGGGTTATTACCACTCATGGTACAACCAGGCGCCATGGATCCATCGCTCGATCGGCATTCTGTTGCTACTGGTGACGGTGGGGCGAATGGCATGGCGCTTGTTGAACGCGACACCCGCGGCCGAAGGGAGTCGCTTCGAGCGCATCGCCGCCCACTTGGGCCATATCGGTATTTACGTGCTGCTGCTGCTGGTCATGCTCAGCGGCTATATGATTTCTACTGCCAACGGGCGCGGGGTCAGCGTGTTCGGCTGGTTCGAGATGCCGGCCTTGCTCCACGGCTTGCCCAACCAGGCAAGCATTGCCGGCGACATCCACTGGTACAGCGCGGTGCTTTTGCTTATCGTCGCCGCGGGCCACGCTTTAGCGGCCATCAAGCATCATTTTCACGATCGCCACCGCACCTTGGTGCGGATGGTGAACCCGGCGCACAGCCGCCGCCCCGGCTGAACGATTTCCCAACGAGGGGCGCCCTGGCGCCTCGACCCCCAGCAAGGAAAGAGAGGAGTTGTCCCATGTTGAAGAAAAGTCTGCTTGCAAGCGCTGTTGCCGCCGCTGCCCTGATTCCGTTGAGCCAGGCTCAGGCTGCCGACTACGTGATCGATACCGAAGGCCAGCACGCCTTCGTCCAGTTCAAGATCAGCCACCTCGGCATGTCCTACATCCTGGGCAGCTTCGAGGAGTTCAGCGGCGATTTCACCTTCGATGAAGACGACCTGGACGCCTCGAGCGTCAACGTCGAGGTGCAGATCGATAGCCTCAACTCCAACCACGCCGAGCGCGATCGCCACATCCTGAGCGGCGACTTCCTGAATGCCAGCGAGTACCCGACCGCCACCTTTACCTCCACCGGTTTCGAGTCCACCGGCGACGACGAAGGCACCCTCACCGGTGAGCTGACCCTGCACGGCGAGACCCAGGAAATCGAGATGCCGGTCACGCTGATCGGCCAGGGCGAAGACCCCTGGGGCAACTACCGCGCCGGCTTCGAGGGCAGCACCACTCTCGTGCTCGACGACTACGGTATCGACATGAGCGACTTCCCGGAAGCCATGCACGAGCTCGAGCTCTACGTGACCTTCGAAGGTATCCGCCAGTAACAGCGGTGTGTTAAAAACGCCACCACTCCGATCGGGGTGGTGGCGTTTTTGCGTTGTGACGCATCGAATTTTCAACGAGGAGAGACGCGTTGGCCGTTTTCAGGCACTCCCTGGCGATTACCCTGTGGCGCCAGACCTGGCCCATGGCGATCGGCGTTCTGGCCCTGCTGGGGTTTCAACTGGTGGACAGCGCCTTCATCGCCAGGCTCGGTACCGCGCCCCTGGCTGCCCAGTCGTTCACCTTTCCACTGTCGTTTCTGATCATCGGCGTCCAAGTGGGCATGGGCATCGCTATCGCCGCGCTGATATCGCGCGCGCTGGGCGCCGGAGAAATCGCGCGTGCCAGGCGCCTGGGGACCCTGGTACTGCTCTTCGGCGGCGGCGTCATCGGTGTGCTGGCGCTGCTCTTGTGGGTCGTGCAGGTGCCGGTCTTCACGCTCCTGGGGGCCGATGAAGGCGCGCTTGACTATATCCGCCGCTACTGGGGACCTCAGCTCTTCTCCTCCTGGCTCGGGGCGCTGCTCTACTTCGTCTATAGCCTGTTTCGCGCCCACGGCGACACGCGCCTGCCGGGCAAGATGATGGTGCTCAGCAGCTTCGTCAATCTGGCGCTCGATCCGCTGTTGATCTTCGGGGTCGGCGACTGGCCGGGGCTTGGGCTCCCGGGTGCGGCCTGGGCGACTGCCATCGCTTTTGGCGTAGGGCTGTGGGTAGTCGGACGCAAGCTCGTTGGCAAGCGATGGCTGGCCCGCGAGGGCGTACTCGACGAAGCGCACGCCTCGGCGCGCGGGTTTCTCGGCATCGCGGGGCCGGCGATGATCGGCCAGCTGATGCCGCCGCTGGCGGCGATGCTGGCGATCTCCGCGGTGGCCGGGCTTGGCGACGTTCAGGTGGCCGCCTGGGGACTCGCCAACCGGCTGGAGACGGTGTCGCTGATGGTGATCCTGGCGATGACCATGTCGCTGCCGCCCTGGCTCGGGCGCTGCTTCGGTGCCGGCGACTGGACACAGATCCACGCGCTCATGAGCCTGGCGCTCAAGGTGGCGGTGTGCTGGCAACTGGCGCTGGGCGTGTTGCTGGCGCTGGGGGCCCCGTTCGTGGCTGATGTGTTGGCGGGCAGCCCGGATGTACGGGAGGCGCTGACGCTGTTGATTCGCTTCCTGCTGCCCAGCTACGCAGCGCTCGGGGTGTGCATGCTGGTGGTATCCGCCGGCAACGCACTGGGCTGGCCGCTGCGCGCCATGCTGCTGTCAAGCGCCCGGCTGTTCGCGTTCTACCTGCCTTGCCTGTGGATCGGGGCCGCGCTTTACGGCTGGACGGGACTCGCCGCCGGAGCAGCGGCGGGTAACGTGTTGGCGGGGCTCGCCGCCTGGTACCTGCTGCGGCGAATCCTTTCGCGCCCGCAGCGGCGGGCACGAGCGCCGGGCTAGCGCAGCGGCGTCTTCTGCAACGAGAAGTAGGCGAACAGCAGCGCCATGGCGAGATAACCCATGACGAACTGCGGTGCGGCGTTCAGGGCGAGCGCCGGAGCATGCATCAAGCCGACGAAGGAGAGTCCGGCGGCGATCAGCGCGAAGACCGCCGCCTTGCGGAACTGGTGATCGATCGCCGAAACCGTCATCGCCCCGAGCAGGATCGCCATGAACATCGCTCCCTGGCCCACACCGACGATGGCCGGCGAGATACCGCTGACGACCTCTTCGGCGCCGCGGTTGAAGCGCGTCATCACGTAGTTGGCGAAGTAGGGCAGCATGGCCAGCGCCACCGCCGGGTAGTAACGGGTATCGTTGGCCTGAAAGGCCGTGGCGATCATCGAGATGCCCACGAACACCAGGATCGGGGCGACCACCGAGACGGGAATGATCGCGGCGAGCGCGGCGATCAGCCCGAGCATCGTCGCCAGGCCATAGACCGCCCCGTTGAGCAGGCTATAGCCGCGCCCGGCGCCCATCCACTTGGCACCGACGGTGGCGATGTAGACCGTGGTCGGAAACACGCCGCCGAACAGCGCGCCGATCATGGTGCCGGCGCCGTCCACCGCCTGGCACTCGCGCACGTCGTACTTGTCGCCCGCGGCTTCCATTGCCTCGACATTGTTCATCGTCTCGATGGCGTTGTAGAGCGTGATCGGCAGCACCACGGTGAGGATGGCGAGCATGCCGGTCAGCAGGAAGACCAGGCCTTCCCACCAGGCGGCGTTGGGCAGCAACGGGTAGAAGCCCAGATGGGTGAAAGCGTCGCTGAAACGCTCGCCGCCGGCATCGTCGATCAGGTAGGCAAGCGCCGTGCCGATCACGATGGCGAACAGCGAGGTGGGCAGCCTGAACGGCATGGCCACGCGCGCCACCAGACCCACGATAGTGATGGCCAGCACCACCAGGCCGATGACCGGCATTTCCAGCGTCTTGAACAGCATCTCGCCGGCGATGAAGGTGAGCGCTACCCCGGCGACCGCGCCTAGCATTGCCGCTCGCGGAAGGTGGTGCTGAACGAAGCGACCCACCAGGCTGACCAGCACCTCGATGGCGCCGCTGATGAAGCAGGCGGCGACGGCCACCTTCCAGGCGAGCTCGGCGTCGCCGGTGAGCTGCTTGGCGGGCAGCAGCACGCCGAACAGGAAGACGAACATCACCGGCGTCGAGATGCCGTAGGAGAGCGCAGTGACGTCGGTGCGCTGTTCGCGTCGCGCCAGGCGCGCTGCGCTCCAGGCGTAGTAGAAATTGCCCACCATCACGGCCACTGCCGCGCCGGGCAGTACCTGGCCGTAGACGATCTCGGCAGGAAAGCCGAGGCTCAGCATTGTGATCGCGATGATCACGAAGTTGGCGATGTTGTTCTGAAAGAGGGCGAAGAAAGCGTCGGTGTCTTCCTTCTTGTACCAAGGGTAGCGTATGCCGTGGGCCGCCATGAAATGCCTCTAGGATAAAAAGCCGCCGTGTCGTTGGCGACTTGACTAATCGGTCAGTTTTTTCGGATTCAAAACGAAAGCGCCCGGGCACAAGGCCCGGGCGCTTCGAGGGAGTGGTACGTTACTCGTTGACGGCGGCGATCGCCTTGGCGAGATAGGGCAGGTTCTCCTTGGAGAAGCCGGCCACGTTGGCGCGTCCCGAGCGCACCATGTAGATGCCGAACTCGTCGCGCAGGCGATCCACCTGCTCCGGTGTCAGGCCAGTGTAGGAGAACATGCCGCGCTGCTCGGCGACGCAGGCGTACTTGTCCGCCAGGCCGTACGGCGCGAGCGCCTCGACGAACTCGCGGCGCAGTGTGTTGATGCGATCGCGCATCTCGGTCAGCTCCTCGCGCCACATCGCCGTGAGTTCGGTATCACTCAGGATGGTGCTGACGATGGCACCGCCATGGGCCGGCGGGTTGGAGTAGTTCTCGCGGGCGACGATGGCGACCTGGGAGCGGACGTTCTCCATCTGCTCCTCGTCCTTCGCTACCAGGATCAGGCAGCCCGTACGTTCGCAGTAGATACCGAAGTTCTTCGAGCAGGAGCTAGTGATGATGACCTCGTCGAGGTTCTCGGCCAGCAGACGTACGCCGAAGGCATCCTCTTCGAGCCCTTCGCCGAAGCCCTGGTAGGCGAAATCCACCAGCGGCAGCAGCTTGCGCTGCTTGAGGATGTCGAGCACTTCGCGCCACTGCTCCTGGGAGAGATCAAAGCCGGTAGGATTATGGCAGCAGGCGTGCAGCACCACCACATCGCCTTCCGGGATCTGCTTGAGCGCGTTGACCATGCCGTCGAAGTCCAGGCGATTGTCCGCGTCGACGTAGGGATACTTGTGCAGCTCAATGCCGGCCGAGGTGAAGATGCCGTGATGGTTCGGCCAAGTGGGGTCGCTCACCCAGATGCCCTTGCCAGGCATCTGGCTTGCGATGAAGTCCGCCGCCAGGCGCAGCGCGCCGGTGCCGCCCGGAGACTGGGTGGCGCTGGCGCGCTTGGCGGCCAGTACCGGTGAGCCTTCGCCGAGCACGATCGGCAGCACGACCTCGCCGTAGGCGGGGGCACCGTGGGAGCCGATGTAGGTCTTGGTGGTCTCGTTCTCGAGCAGGCGGAACTCTGCTTCCTTGACGGCGCGCATGACCGGCGTATTGCCCTGGGCATCGCGGTATACGCCAACGCCCAGATCCACTTTCTGGGGATTGGTGTCCTTCTTGAAAGCTTCGATCAGTCCTAGAATGGCGTCTCCCGGGACCCGCTCAATATGCTCGAACATGTAGACCACTACCTCGTTAGGCGATGACTGGAAAGGATGTGCAGCGCTTAATGATGCCACCGTGGTAGAAGAACTGCCACACCGCGCGGGTGCGAATAGGCCACAAATTCAAGCAGTGGCCTCAAGCGGGTTCAGGCAATGGGGTAGACGCAGTCACGACCGGTATCCTTGGCCCGGTAGAGCGCCTGATCGGCGCGTTTGAGCAGGGTGGTCAACGCCTCGTCCGGGCGATATTCGGCAACGCCGATGCTGACCGTGACCTCGCCAACGCCGGTACCCAGGTCAAGCCGTGCGATGGCATCGCGAACGCGGTCGGCGATGCAGCGACAGTGGCTCAGGGGGGTGCGCGGCGCCACTACCACGAACTCTTCACCGCCCAGGCGCGCCATCAGATCGCTTGCACGCAGAAGTTGCTGCGTCTGTTGCGCCAACGAGCGCAGGATCTCGTCGCCCCGAGCGTGGCCGTGGCGATCGTTGAAGCGCTTGAAGAAGTCCACGTCGATCATCATCACCGACAAGGGCGTCGCCTCCTCGCGGCTTTGCTGGGCACGACGCTTGAGCTCCATCATCAAACGGCGCCGGTTGGCGAGTCCGGTGAGAAGGTCGGTATGGCAGCGCTTCTCGAGACGCTGCTCGTGAGCGACCTGGCCTGTGACGTCCATCATCAGCCCGTTCCATGTCACGCCGTCCACGTTTCGCTCGGGGAGGGCGCTCACGCCGACCCAGCACAGTCGATGCTGGGGGTGGACGATGCGAAAGCGGGTCGACAGCGGCACCAGCCAGCGCGCCGAGCGCTCGATCGCGGTTTCGATGGCAGGCCAATGCTCGCCGGCCAGCGTCTGGATGACCGGCGCGGCATCCTCCCCCAGGCGCACCCGATCCAGGCGCTCGAGAATACTGCCACCCCCTTCGAGGTAGCGAAACTGTAGTCGCCCGTTGCGGTCGCGATGAAGCTGGAAGATGACGCCTGGCAGATGCGCTAGCAGGCGCTCTGCGCTGAGAAGAGCGGTGGAAGGTGTGTCGTGCACGAGCATGCGTGATCCCTTCGCAATACGTGGTGGTCGGCAATCGATAAGAGAGGATAGCGTCAAACCCGGCGCAGCGATGTAAGCCTTCTGCCATGATTGACGAAAGAAGTTATATCTTTTTGGAATATAAAATGACGGTTAAGCGGCAGGATGGCAGGGTACGACGCGGGTTTTTCGTGAATTACTGGCGGGTAGCGTCCGAGTTAACTACGTTTTTGAAGATAAACCAAGTTTTTGAAGATAAACAAATCGTTCAGGGACGCAATATGGCAGACGAGAATCCGCTAGATCATCGGCATGACACTCCTCGCAAGCTCAGCACGCGCGAGCTCTTTCGTCACAACCGGGTCAGGGCGATCGCCGGTATCGCCGCAATCGGAGTGGTCTGGGCCATCATGGCGCAGTCCAATGCCAACACCCATCGCGAGCGCGTCGATTCGTTGCAAGCTGATCTGGCCGCCGCCGAGCAGCAGAACCAGCGCCTGAGTCAGCGCGTGAGCGAGTACGAGCAAGCCGAGACGGACCTTGCGGCGATGCGTGAAGAGATTGCTTCCCTCGAGGAGCAGCAAAGTCAGGCACAGTCGGGTCTCGAGGAGGCGCAGCAAGAGGTTGGCTCGGTCCAGTCGCGACTCGAGGAGCTTCAAAGTCAGCGTGACTCGCTCCAGCAGGAAGTGGATGCACTGGAAGAAGAGCTCGAAAATGCTCAGAGCAGCATGCAGTCGCTACGCGACGAGCGTGACGAAGCGGTCAGCGCTCGCGACGAGGCCCAGTCGTCGCTCGACGAGCTCGAACAGGCCCGCGAAAGCGCTGAAGAGGCGCGTCAGGAAGCGGAAACCGCGCGTCAACAGGCCGAGGAGCAGCGCCAGCAGGCGCTCGACGAGCAGAACGAGGCTCAGGAAGAGCTCGAAGCGATCCAGTCCCAGGTCGATCAGGCCAATGAGCGCTTGAGCGCACTCCAGGAGCAGGTCGACAGCGCCGAGCAGGAGCTCGAGCAGCTTCAGAGCCAGCGCGACAGCATCAGCAGCGAACGCGACGATCTACAGAGCGAGATCGACGCGCTCGGTGAGCAGCGCCAAGAGCAGGAGCAGAGCCTGACTCAGGTGCGCGGCGAGACCGACGACCTGATGGTGGCGCTCGATATCGGCCGCGAGGAACTGGCAAGCGTCGAAAGCGATATCGAGACTCGCGAAGCGCAGCTCGAGCGGCTGGAGAACCAGCTGCGCGACTGGCGCAGCGAGCTCTCGGCGCTGGATGACCGCCTGGGCGAGGTCGACGATGTGACCGAGGACGACGTGCCCGATCTTTCCGGCAGCGCCTCTTCCGCGCAAGGCCAGTCCGCGCAGGGCCAGGATGGTTCTGCGTCACAGGAGCAGACACAGCAGGACGAAGTGCAGCAGAACCAGGAAGCCGACGACGAGCAGCAGGGCCAGGCCAATAACTGAGCCTTCAGATGTCCCGCGGGTACGGTCAGGGCCGTACCCGCTTTTTTATGCGCCGAGTTTATGAACGCCGCCTCAACGCGTATGATCTAGCCAATTCAACGTTCAAGGAGCGCCCGATGGAAGGGATCAAGCATATCGTCGCCGTTGCATCCGGCAAGGGGGGCGTCGGCAAGTCCACCGTCACCGTCAACCTGGCGCTGGCGCTGTCCGCCCAGGGGTATCGTGTCGGCGTGCTGGATGCGGACATCTATGGGCCGAGCCAGGCGCAGATGCTTGGCGTTGCGGAGGGGACGCGTCCACAAACCGTGGGCGAGAATACCTTTCTGCCGCTCGAGGCCCATGGGCTCCAGGCGATGTCGATGGCGTTTCTGGTCAACAGCCGGGATGCGCTGGTGTGGCGCGGTCCGATGGTGGTCGGTGCCTTCCAGCAGATGCTCAACCAGACGAAGTGGGACGATCTCGACTTCCTGTTGATCGACATGCCTCCGGGTACCGGTGATATCCAGCTGACACTTGCCCAGAAGGTGCCGGTTTCCGGCGCGGTGGTTGTCACCACGCCGCAGGACATCGCGCTGCTCGACGCACGCAAGGGCATCGAGATGTTCCGCAAGGTCAAGGTGCCGGTGGTCGGTGTGGTCGAGAACATGAGTCTCTACACCTGCGAGAAGTGCGGCCACGAAGCCACTATTTTCGGCGCCGGTGGAGGCGAACGCATCGCCGATGAGTATAATACCGCGCTGCTCGGTCGCCTGCCGCTGACCCTCGACATTCGCGAGCTGGCCGACTCCGGTACACCCAGCGTGATCGCCAAGCCCGAGAGCGCCGAGAGCCAGGCCTTTGCCGATATCGCCCGCCAGGTGGCCCAGGCGGTGATGGGGACGCAGCAGAGCGGCCCCACGATTTCCTTTAGTGAGTGATTAGCCAGCCCATGAGTATTCAGCCAGATAAGTGGATTCGCCGCATGGCGCAAGAGAGCGCCATGATCGAACCCTTCGAGCCCGGTCAAGTGCGTCATGTCGACGACCAGCGGGTGATCTCCTACGGTACCTCGAGCTATGGCTACGACGTGCGCTGCTCGGACGAATTCAAGGTTTTTACCAACATCCACTCGGCGATCGTCGATCCCAAGGCGTTCGACGAGAAGAGCTTCGTCGACGTGAAGGGCGATGTCTGCATCATTCCGCCCAACTCCTTTGCGCTGGCGCGTACCGTCGAGTACTTTCGCATTCCGCGCAACGTACTAACCATCTGCCTTGGCAAGTCCACCTACGCGCGCTGCGGCATCATCGTCAACGTCACGCCCCTCGAGCCCGAGTGGGAAGGCCACGTGACGCTGGAGTTCTCCAATACCACCAACCTGCCGGCCAAGATCTACGCCCACGAAGGCGTGGCACAGATGCTGTTTTTGACCGCCGACGAGGAGTGCGAAACCTCCTACAAGGATCGCGGCGGCAAGTACATGGGCCAGCGTGGCGTGACGCTTCCGCGTACCTGAGCGCTATCGAAGCCAAAAAAAGCGCGCCTTACAAGGCGCACTTTTTTCGTTGGTTCCTGCCGGTCCGAGGCGACCGTCAGCGCTCTTCGTCGAGCTCCTCGGCGGCATCGTCGTGAGAAAGACGCATGCCGTGGGGCGGCAGGGGCTGGCCATCGATGGTCACGGCATCGTTGGCGTACTGAAGCCGACCCTGCAGGAACCACTGTACGGCGATGGGGAAGATCAGGTGCTCGCGGGCGTGGACCTTCTCCTTGAGGCTCTCGACGCTGTCCTCCGGGGTGACCCGGCACTCGGCCTGAAGCACGACCGGGCCGCCATCGAGTTCCTCGGTGACGAAGTGCACGCTGCAGCCGTGAACATCGACGCCATCGGCAAGTGCCCGAGCGTGGGTGTCAAGCCCCTGGTAGGCGGGCAGCAGCGACGGGTGGATGTTGAGCATCCGGCCCATGAAGCGCTGCACGAAGCGCGGCGTCAGGATGCGCATGAAGCCTGCCAGCACGATCAAATCCGGCTCGTGGCGCTCGATCACCTTGATCAGGGCACCGTCGTAGGCCTCGCGGCTGTCGTACTCGCGGTGGGGCAGGGCGACCGCCTCGATGCCCGCCTCATGGGCGCGCTTGAGCCCGTAAGCGCCGGGCTCGTTGGAGATGACCGCCTTGATCTCGCCGCCGAGGCGGTCGTGGGTCTGGGCCTCGATCAGCGCGGCGAGGTTGCTGCCGCTGCCGGAAATCAGCACCACGATGCGGCGCTGATCGACCGGCGCCGGCGTCATGTCGGTCAGCGTGTCACTGGCGTAGTCGTTACTGCTCACGGCGCGGGTTCTCCAGCACGACCGCCTCGCCGCTGCGCTCGACGATAGCGCCGATGCGGTGAACGGTTTCACCCTGCACCTTCAGGTAGGCTTCGGCCTGGTCGGCCTCGGCGGCGGGCACGACGACCACCATGCCGATACCGCAGTTGAGCACCCGGTGCATCTCCACCTCGCTGACGTTGCCTTTCTGCTGCAGCCAGTCGAACACCGCCGGGCGCTTCCAGGCGCTGACGTCGATGCGCGCCGCCAGCGTCTCCGGCAGCACCCGGGGGATGTTCTCGAGCAGCCCGCCGCCGGTGATGTGAGAGAGCGCGTGAACGGCAAGGCCGCTTTCGCGCAGCAGCGCCAGCAGCGGTTTGACATAGATGCGCGTCGGCGCCATCAGCGCGTCTTTCAAGGGCGTGCCGTCGATGCTTTCGTCGAGAGAGCTTGCGTTGATCTCGAGGATCTTGCGAATCAGCGAGTAGCCGTTGGAGTGCGGGCCGGAGGAGGCCAGGCCCAGGAGCACGTCGCCTTCACCAACGCGGCTGCCGTCGAGGATGTCGGCCTTTTCCACCACGCCGACGCAAAAGCCCGCCAGGTCGTAGTCGCTGCCTTCGTACATGCCGGGCATCTCGGCGGTCTCGCCGCCGACCAGCGCGCAGCCCGCCTGTTCGCAGCCGGCACCGATGCCGGTCACGACGTCGGCGGCAATGTCGACGTCGAGCTTGCCGGTGGCGTAGTAGTCGAGAAACACGAAGGGCTCGGCGCCGGCTACCACCAGATCGTTGACGCACATCGCGACCAGATCGATGCCGATGGTGTCGTGCTTATCAAGATCCATCGCCAGGCGCAGCTTGGTGCCGACCCCATCGGTTCCCGTGACCAGTACCGGCTGCTTGTAGCCCGCCGGCATCTCGCACAGCGCGCCGAAACCGCCGAGCCCTCCCATCACTTCCGGGCGCGTCGTCCGCTTGGCGACGTGCTTGATGCGCTCCACCAGGGCGTTGCCGGCATCGATATCGACGCCGGCATCCTTGTAGCTAAGTGATGAAGAAGCCTGAGAAGGGGTTGTCTTGGTCATGACAGGTCCTGTAGAGCCTATAGCGAAACGGGGTGGGGAGGCCGCGCGGCCGGTGTCGGCCGTTGATCCGGCGGATTGTACCATTTGACGAGGGAAGCCGCATCGACGTGTCGCCATATCTCGCAAGACAGGTTACCTTCGGGATACCATGCGCCATGACCCTTGACGACCTTGGATGACCCGTATGCGCAACTCTTGGTGGGGTGTAGTGTTTCTGGTCCTGCTGGTGGGCTTCGTCTACCTGCTGGAGTCGATTCTCATGCCGTTCATCGCCGGCATGATACTGGCGTATCTCGCGGATCCACTGGCCAATCGCTTCCAGGAGTGGGGCATGAAGCGCCCCGTCGCGGTCTGCAGCGTCTTCCTGGTGCTGACACTGCTGCTTACCGTGGCACTACTGATCCTGATTCCGTTGATCGTCTCCCAGATCAAGCAGCTCGGCGAGGCGTTGCCGGGCATCTTCACCTGGGTCGAGAATCGCCTGGCACCGCAGGTGCTCGACTGGACCGGCTACGATGTGCGCTCGGAACTCGGCAACCTGCAGGCCACGCTCGCCGAGAACTGGCGCGACGCCGGTGGGTATCTCGCCCAGGCGCTCGGGCAGATAGGCCGATCTGGTGCGGCATTTGCCACCTGGATCACCTACGTGGCGCTGATTCCCGTGGTCACCTTCTATCTGCTGCTCGACTGGGATCGGCTGCTGGCCAATATCGTCGGCCTCGTGCCGCGCCATTGGCTTGCGGACACCGCGCGCCTGGCGCGGCGCTGCGACGAGGTGCTGGCCGCCTTCCTGCGTGGGCAGCTTCTGGTCATGCTGTGCCTGGGGGTGATCTATGCCGTGGGGTTGACCGTGATCGGGCTCAACTTCGGTCTGCTGATCGGAGTGGTCTCGGGGCTGGTCAGCATCGTGCCGTTTCTGGGCTTCATCGTGGGGCTCGGCGTTGCCCTGGTCGTGGCCTTCTTCCAGTTCGAAAGCTGGTGGGGACTGGTCGGGGTGCTAGCCGTGTTCAGTATCGGGCAGGTAGCGGAAAGCGTTGTATTACAACCAAAATTGTTAGGTGATAAGATCGGCCTTCATCCGGTGGCGGTGATCTTTGCAGTGCTCGCCGGAGGCAGTTTGTTCGGATTGACCGGCGTGCTGCTGGCACTGCCCGCCGCGGCGGTCATCATGGTGCTGCTGCGCGAGGTGATCGAGCGCTACAAGAAAAGCGAGCTCTACGCGGGGGTGGAGCGGCCGATGGAGGGCCCGGCACTGCCGCACCGGCTCGATCATGATACGGACAGGGAGATTCCATGAGCAGAGTACCGGCCCAGCTGCCGCTCGGCGTCGGCTTGCGTGACGATGCCACCTTCGGCAACTACTTTGCCTCGCGCGAGAACGCGTCGCTTCTGACGTCGCTGACTCGCCAGCTGGCGCCGGCATCGGAGCCGTTCATCTACCTCTGGGGGGCACCGAAGAGCGGGCGGAGCCACCTCTTGCAGGCGGCCTGCCACGCGGCCTCGGATGCCGACAAGCGCTCGCTCTATCTGCCGCTTGCGGATCTCGGCCACTTCCCGCCGCTGATGCTCGAGGACATCGAGCGCCTCGATCTGGTCGCCATCGACGACCTGGAGTACGTGGTGGGCCGCAAGCGCTGGGAAGAGGCGCTGTTTCACGCCTTCAACCGGCTGCGCGATGCGGGCAAGGGATTGATCGTTTCGGCCAGCGCTCCGCCGCGTCAGTTGAACGTCGCGCTGTCGGATCTGGCCTCGCGGTTGAGCTGGGGGGTCACCTACCACCTGCATCCGCTGGACGATGCCGACCGGCTCGAGGCGCTCAAGCTGCGCGCCCGGGTGCGCGGCATGGAGCTTCCCGACGATGTCGCCCGCTACATCCTTCACCGCGGCCCGCGAGAGCTCGGCGAGCTCTGCCGGGCGCTGGATACCCTGGATCAGGCCTCGCTCTCCGCCAAGCGCAAGCTCACCATTCCCTTCGTCAAGTCGGCACTCGCCTGGTAGAGCGCCCCGCACGTGGCGCCGTGTTGTCGTAAGCGGTATCGCCGACTAGGGTAATCAGGTAGCCGCGCCGCCGCGCGGAGATCGGTTCACTGAAAGGAGGCAGGCAATGCAGACACGCATCGAACGCGACAGCATGGGCGAGCTCGAGGTACCCGCCAGCGCCCTGTACGGCGCCCAGACCCAGCGGGCGATCGACAACTTCCCGGTATCGCACACCCCGATGCCCACGGCGTTCGTGCACGCGGTGGCGCGCATCAAGCTCGCCGCGGCGCGCAGCAACCTGGCGCTGGGGTATCTTGACGAGCCTCGCGCCAAAGCGATCGAGAAGGCGGCGCAAGCGGTGATCGATGGCCATCACGACGACCAGTTCCCCATCGACGTCTACCAGACCGGCTCCGGCACCTCGACCAACATGAACGTCAATGAGGTGCTGGCCACGCTCGCCTCCCGCGAAGGGGTAGAGGTGACACCCAACGACCACGTCAACATGGGCCAATCGAGCAACGACGTGATTCCCAGCGCCATTCACGTGGCGGCGGCCATCGCCGTGAGCGACACCCTGCGCCCGGCGCTGGTCGCCCTGCGCGAGACCATCGACCGCCGCGCTGACGAGCTCAAGGACTTGGTGAAGACCGGGCGAACGCACCTGATGGACGCCATGCCGCTGCGCATGGACCAGGAGCTCGGCGGCTGGTCGAGCCAGATCGGCCAGGCGATCGAGCGTTTCGACAGCGCCCTCGAGCGCCTTCAGCGCCTGGCCCAGGGAGGCACTGCCGTGGGTACCGGCATCAACGCGCCGGAAGGTTTCGCAGAGGCCGTGGCCAAGGAGCTCAGCGCCCAGACCGGGCTCTCCTTCGTCCCCAACGACAGCTTCTTCGCCAGCCTTTCGAGCCAGGACGCTGCGGTGGAGCTCTCCGGTCAGCTCAAGGGGCTCGCCTGCGTGATCATGAAGATCGCCAACGACCTGCGCTGGATGAACTCCGGTCCACTGGCGGGCCTGGGCGAGATCGAGCTCGAGGCGCTGCAGCCGGGCAGCTCGATCATGCCGGGCAAGGTCAATCCGGTGATTCCCGAGTCCGCCGCCCAGGCCGCCGCCCAGGTGATCGGGCTCGATGCGGCGATCACCGTGGCGGGGCAGAGCGGCAACTTTCAGCTCAATGTGATGCTGCCCCTGGTGGCCACGAACCTGCTCACCTCGATCACCCTGATGAGCAACACGGCGAACCTGTTGGCCAAGCGCGCTATCGCCACCTTCAAGGTGCGCAAGACGCATCTGGAGGAGCCGCTGGCGCGCAACCCGATCCTGGTGACGGCGCTGAACGGCGCTATCGGGTATAACGCGGCGGCGGCGGTGGCCAAGAAGGCTTATCAGGCGGGAAGGCCGATTATCGATGTGGCCGAGGAGGAGACCGAGCTTGATCGCCAGACGCTCGAGCGCCTGCTTGACCCGGCCGTGCTCACCCGGGGCGGTGTGCCGGAATAGGCCGCCCCGGAGCCGGGCGGGTCAGCGCTGCTGCTTTTCCGTCTGGCCTTCGCGAATCGTTTCCTCGGCTTCTTCCCGCTCTTCCTCGCTCGCCTGCGGCGTTTCCTGCTCGCCTTGCTCTGCGGGGCAGTAACAAAACGATGCCAGGATCGGAAAATGGTCCGAGCCGATTTCCGCAAGGCGCTGCATGTCCATCAGAGTGAAGTGCTCGGTGACGAAGATGTGATCCAGCGGCCAGCGAAGCATGGGGTAGTGAGCGTGGAAGGTACTGAACATGCCCCGGCCTCGGCGCGGGTCGAGCATGCCGCCCACGCGGCAGAAGCGCCGCGTGGTCCGCGACCAGGCCACGTCGTTGAGATCTCCCGCCACCAGCGTCGGCGCCGGCTTCTCGTGAATTTCCTGACCCACCCATAGAAGCTCGGCATCGCGCCATAGCGATTTTTCGCTTTCGCTGGGGGCCGGCGGGCGAGGGTGAACGGCGTAAAGCCGAATGCGCTCGCCGCTTTCGAGCGTCACGTAGGTGTGAATTGAAGGAATATCTTCCTGGATCAACCACTTTACCTCTGTGCCCTCGAGGGGCAGGCGCGAGTAGAGGTGCATGCCGTAGAGGTTGTCGAGCGGCACCTTGACGCTGTGGAAGTAACTTTCACCCAGTGACTCGTCGAGCCGTGCCTGCCACCAGTCGTCCGACTCCAGGGTGATGACGATATCGGGCTGATGCGCCTTGATCGCCGCGATCAACTTGTCGGACTGGCGGTTGGGGGTAAGCACGTTAGAGATCAGCAGCGTGATGACACGCGCTGGCTCTGGCTCGCAAGCAGATTTCACCTCCACCGGCCAGACTCGCGTCCACGGCAGGATGTAGACCACCTGGATCAGCAGAGTGACCAGGGACAGCGTGCCGGCTCCGGCGCGCCAGGCGCCGGGGTCAAGCAGCACGAGCGCTGCCACCGTGTTGGCGAAGGCGGCGATGGCGAGCTGGACGCGCGGGAACTCGAAGCTTCGTACGAACCACCAGCGTAGATGAATGCGAGCGATCAGAGTCGCGAGGAACAGCAGTAGTGCGATGATGCCCACGAGTGGCCCGAGCAAGATCTACCTCCTTAACATAGGCTATGACGTTATTGGACTTAGCTTAGCTGGCTTGTGAAAGACGTGTCGATGTAAAAGAGAACTTTCTTTTCAAGGCTCTATAAAAAGCACGCGATGAAAAAACACCTTGCATTTGTGACTCGAATACGTAGAATACGCCTCGCACACAAAGCAGGACCATAGCTCAGTTGGTTAGAGCGCCACGTTGACATCGTGGAGGTCGGCGGTTCAAATCCGCCTGGTCCTACCAGGTCTTTGACGCGTGCTGAAGGACCATAGCTCAGTTGGTTAGAGCGCCACGTTGACATCGTGGAGGTCGGCGGTTCAAATCCGCCTGGTCCTACCAGAATTCATGAACGCCTCGCTCATCAGAGCGGGGCGTTTTCGTTTGTCTAGATATCGTTGGTGCGCGGCTCAGGAAAGGTCGGTTTGGCGCACGAAGGTCGCGACCAATGCCTCGATGCCGGCCTGATCCTCGGCGCTGAAGCGCGCGAGTTCGGGGCTGTCGATGTCCAGCACTCCCCACAAATGGGTACCGGCCACGACGGGGATCACCAGTTCCGACCGGGAGGCCGCATCACAGGCGATATGGTCCGCCACGGCGTGAACGTCCTCCACGCGCTGGGTAACGCGGCTGCGCGCCGCCGCCCCGCACACGCCCTTGCTGAAGGGGATGGGGTTGCAGGCCGGATTGCCCTGAAAGGGGCCCAGGCTCAGGAGCTCGGGCTCGCGCTGCAGGTAGAACCCCACCCAGTTCAGCGCGGGCAGTGACTGCATGAGAAAGGCGCTGGTCTGGGCGGCGTTGACCAGCCAGTCACGCGTGTCCAGCAGCGCTTCGAGCTGGCGGTTGAGCAGGGGGTAGTCGACCGGTGCCATGATATCTCCTTGAAAAATAACAGGCCGGCCCTGGGGCCGGCCTGAGTGATGCTTGGTGGGTGGAAAGCAGGTTTACTCGACCCAACCCGGCACGGCACCACCCTGGAAGAGCTCCTCGGCTTTCTCGATCACCTCGTCACGCTGGTAGGCGTCGACGAGCTGGCGAATCTCCTTGCGCTCCTCGTCGCCACTGCGCACGGCGATCAGGTTGACGTAGGGGGATTCGGGGCCTTCACGCACCAGCGCGTCGTCGAGGCTCAGCCCTGCTGGCTGGGCGAAGGTGTTGTTGATGAACGCCATGTCCACGTCCGGCAGCACGCGCGGCAGCTGGGCGGCTTCGATCTCGCGGAAACGGAAGTTCCTGGGGTTCTCGGCGATGTCGATCGGCGTCGCTTCCAGGTTTTCCGGGTCGCTCAGGGTGATCAGGCCTTGGTTGTGCATCAGGATCAGCGAGCGCCCTTCGTTGGTCGGGTCGTTGGGCAGGGCGATCTGTGCACCGTCGGGAAGCGCCTCGAGGCTGTCGTATTTCGAGGAGTAGGCGCCGATCGGGTAGACGAAGGTGTAGCCGGCGGCCACTAGGTCGTAGCCGCGGTCGCTGTTCATGGTTTCGAGATAGGGGGCATGCTGGTAGGCGTTGGCATCCAGGCTGCCGTCGGCGAGCGCCGCGTTCGGGGTGACGTAGTCGGTGAACTCGACGATCTCGACATCGAGGTCGTACTCCTGCTTGGCGATGCGCGCGGCCACTTCCATGACCTCGCTCTCGGGGCCCGCGACGGTGCCGATCTTGATGCTGCGGGCTTCCTGGGCGTGGGCCACGTTGATGGCCAGAGCAAGGGCGGTCAGGCCGCCGAGAAGCTGTTTCTGCATGGTGACTCTCCTGTTGACGTACCTTGAAGATACGAGATTATAGCAATAAAAAAACTTTTTATAATGCTTTTTGGTTATATTTGGCATCGGTTCCGGTGAACTCGCCAACTACTTGCGATCGCTCTTGCGCACCAGGTAGTCACCCAAGCTCTGAAAGCCCTGTACCATGAACACGAGAATCACCACCGTGGTCAGCATGATGGTCGGGTTGAAGCGATTGTAGCCGTAGCGAATGCCCAGATCTCC
Source organism: Vreelandella malpeensis (assembly GCF_020622355.1). Lineage (GTDB taxonomy): Bacteria > Pseudomonadota > Gammaproteobacteria > Pseudomonadales > Halomonadaceae > Vreelandella > Vreelandella malpeensis. The sequence goes on from NZ_WHVL01000006.1 coordinate 247,430, forward strand.
CAGGCCGCCGCCGCCTACCGCCCCGGCCATGGCCGAATAGCTCACCAGCGTCACCACGGTGATGGTGAGGCCGGTGATGATGCCACCGCGCGCTTCGGGAATCAGCACCTTGCAGATGATCTGCCAGGGTGTGGCGCCCATTGCCTGGGCGGACTCGATCAGCCCCGGCGAGAGCTCGTTGAGCGCGCCTTCGATCAACCGCGCGACGAAAGGGATCGCGGCGATGGTCAGCGGCACTGATGCGGCGTTGATGCCGATCGAGGTGCCCACCAGCATGCGCGTGAAAGGGATGATCGCCACCATCAGAATGATGAAGGGGATCGAGCGGCCGATATTGGTGATCAGGCTCAGTGCCTGGTTCAGCATCGGCCGCGCGAGAATCTGGCGCGGGCGGGTGACATAGAGCAGCACGCCGAGCGGCAGCCCCAGAAGCGTCGAGATCACGCCGGAGATCGCCACCATGTAGAGCGTGTCGAGCGTGGCCTGCAGGATCAGATCAAACATCGCGCTGGACATGGCCTAGTACCTCCACCTGTAGTTGATGCGCTTTCAGATACTCCATCGCCTTGCGGGTCTGATCGGTGTCGCCGAGCAGCTCGGCGATCATCAGGCCTAAGGTGCGCTCCTGGATCGATTCCACCTTCGCCTGCAGGATGCTGACATCCACGTCGCACTCCCGTGCCAGGCGCGAGATCAGCGGGGTCGAGACGGCATCGCCCGAGAACGTCAGGCGTACCACCGGGTGGGTGTGCTCGCCCGGGGCCTCGAGCAGGCGTGCGGTGAGCTCCTTGGGCGGGGTGAGCTCCAGAAAGTCGTTCAAGAAATCGCGGCCCAGGTCGGTGCGTGGCGCGGTGAAGAAGTCCCCCACGTCGGCGTCCTCGACCAGCTCGCCGTTGGAAATCAGGCTGACCCGGTGGCAGATCGACTTGACCACCTCCATCTCGTGGGTGATCAGCAAGATGGTGATGCCGAGCTTGACGTTGATGTCGCGCAGAAGCTCCAGAATAGCGCTGGTGGTCTGCGGGTCGAGGGCCGAGGTGGCCTCGTCGCACAGCAGCACCTGCGGGTCGCTGGCCAGCGCCCGGGCGATGGCCACGCGCTGCTTTTGCCCGCCGGAAAGCTGGGCGGGATACATGCCCGCCTTGTCGGCAAGGCCTACCATGTCGAGCAGCGGCGCCACGCGGCGCTTGATCGCCGCCTTGCGCTCGCCGGCAAGCTCCAGCGGCAGCGCGACGTTGTCGAACACCGTGCGCGTGGTCAGGAGGTTGAAGTGCTGGAAGATCATGCCGATGCGGTGGCGCGCCCGGTTGAGCTCGGCCGCGCCGAGTCGCGTGATGTCGCGACCGTCGACGACGACGCTGCCTTCGGTAGGGCGCTCGAGCAGGTTGACGCAGCGGATCAGGGTGGACTTGCCCGCCCCGGAAAGTCCGATGACGCCGTGGATCGCCCCCTTGGGAATGGCGAGGTGGACGTTCTTCAGGGCATGCACCGCTTTGGCGCCGCTGCCGTAGGTTTTACTGACGTTGCTGAGTTCGATCATAGCGTCTGCCTTGATTCTAGGCCGAAGACGTGAAGTGGCGGGGGCGTGAAATAAAAAAAGGCCACCCATACGGGTGGCCATCAACGCTGGACACACCCTTTTAGCTGCACTTCACCACGCCATCGGCAGGTGGACGCCCGCAATCTGGGTACAAATCGGCGTCAAAACATTTGCGCCGAAAGTCTAAATAGAGGCCTGCGGGTTGTCAATTGAAGCGGGCGTTTTAATCCGCCTTCGATAAATGGACGCAAGGGCGTTGGTTCGCAGCCGGTTAAGGGCGATAATGCCGCCTCAAGCGCGTCGGTCCCGTGATCGGTGCGCACGAAGCTGCAAGGGGAGAGCGATGTTTACAGGTATTGTGCAGGGCACGGCGGAGATCGTCGACATTCACGAGCTCGACGGGTTTCGCACTCACGTGGTGGCGCTGTCGCCGGCGCTTCGCGAAGGGCTGGCGCTCGGCGCCTCCGTGGCCCACAACGGCGTCTGCTTGACCGTGACGCGCGTCGAGGGCGAACGCGTCAGCTTCGACCTGATGCGCGAGACGCTGCGGCTGACCAATCTTGGTGCGCTGGTACCCGGTGATCGCGTCAATATCGAGCGCGCGGCACGCTTTGGTGACGAGATCGGTGGCCACGCCATGTCCGGCCACATCATCAGCATGGCGGAGGTCGTCGCCATCGACGAGGCACCCAACAATCGCCGGCTGTGGTTTTCGCTGCCCGGATCGCTTGGCCGATTCGTGTTCGAGAAGGGCTATATCGGGGTGGACGGCATCAGCCTGACGGTCGGTGACGTGCGGCGCGGCGAGGAGCGCGTCGAATTCAGCGTCAACCTAATTCCCGAAACCCTCGAGCGCACCACGCTTAAGGAGCGCCTGCCGGGCTCAAAGGTCAATATCGAGGTCGACCCGCAGACCCAGGTGATCGTCGAGACCGTGGAGCGAGTTCTCGCCGCGCGCGCCTGATACGTTCCCGCGCTGTCGTCGGCCAGCCGTCAAAAAAAACGGCCGAGCTGACCGAGTGGTCAAGCCATGGCCTGAAGATTGCTTCACACTCGTTGCAAAGAGTCAGCGCGGGGCACTTCCCGCACCCGTTGGCTGCACGTGCCGGGCGCTCGCATCAGGCGGGGCCTTTCGGTAGTATGTGCGGCTTTTCTCGTATCTAGGGCTCGTATCCAAGGGCGCAGGGACAAAAAAACGCTATGAAAGGTCTGGATAATTACTTCAAGCTCTCCGAGCAAGGCACCAGCGTCAAGACCGAGGTGATCGCCGGTATCACCACCTTTCTGACGATGGCCTACATCATCTTCGTCAACCCGAGCATTTTGTCGGAAGCGGGGATGGACTACGGCGCGGTATTCGTGGCCACCTGCCTTGCCGCCGCCGTGGGCTGCTTCGTGATGGGTATCTGGGCCAACTACCCGATCGCCCAGGCGCCGGGCATGGGGCTCAATGCCTTCTTTACCTACGGCGTGGTGCTCGGCATGGGCTATACCTGGGAAGCGGCGCTGGGGGCGGTGTTCTTCTCGGGCCTGACGTTCTTTTTGCTGAGCATCTTCAGGATCCGCGAGTGGATCATCAACTCTATTCCGCTGTCGCTGCGCTTGGGGATCGCGGCGGGTATCGGCCTTTTCCTGGCGATGATCGCCTTGAAGAATGCCGGTATCATCGTCGCCAACCCGGCTACCTACGTGTCGCTTGGCGATCTTACCCAGCCCGCACCCATCTATGCGCTGGTCGGTTTCTTCGTGATCACGGCACTAGCCTACCTGAACGTCACCGGGGCCGTGATGATCGGCATTCTCGGCGTGACCGTGGTGGCCATGCTGCTGGGGCACAACGCCTACGGCGGGCTGATGTCCATGCCGCCCTCGATCGCACCGACCTTCATGGCGATGGACCTGGCGGGCGCGCTCGACGTCGCCATGCTCAGCGTGATCTTCGCCTTCCTGTTCGTGGACCTGTTCGATACTTCCGGTACGCTGGTCGGGGTCGCCCACCGCGGCAAGCTTTTGGACAAGGACGGAAAGCTTCCGCGTATCGGCCGCGCCATGATGGCGGACAGCACCGCCTCCATGGCCGGTGCGGCGCTGGGCACCTCGACCACCACCAGCTACATCGAGTCCACTGCGGGCATCGCCTCCGGCGGGCGTACCGGTCTCACCGCCGTGGTGGTGGGCGTGCTGTTTCTGATCAGCCTGTTCTTCGCGCCGCTGGCAGGATCGATTCCGGCCTACGCCACCGCCGGGGCGCTTCTATACGTGGCGACGCTGATGGCCGGAAGCCTGGCCCACGCCAACTGGGACGACGCCACCGACGCCGCCCCGGTCCTGATCGCTGCACTCGCCATGCCGCTGACCTTCTCGATCGCCGACGGCATCGCCCTGGGCTTCATCAGCTTCGTGGCGATCAAGGTACTTTCCGGCCGCTTCAAGGACCTCAATCCGGCGGTGGTCGTGCTGGGGCTTCTGTTCGCAGTGAAATTCTTCTTCTTCGGGTAGGCCCCGTTTACATCAACCAACGAGAGACGCGATGAGCATCTACGGCGACTATATCAAGTCCGTTATTCGCACGGTTCCAGACTGGCCTGAGCAGGGCGTGAACTTTCGTGACATCACCCCCTTGCTCCAGAACAGCGCCGCCTTTCGCAAGCTGATCGACAGCTTCGTGCACCGCTACCAGGAAATGAACCTAGATGCCATCGCGGCGATCGATGCGCGGGGCTTCATCATCGGCGCGCCGCTGGCTTATGAGCTTGGCTGCAGCTTCGTGCCAGTGCGCAAGAAGGGCAAGCTGCCCTTCAAGACGATCAGCGAGACCTATACCCTCGAGTACGGCCATTCGGAAGTCGAGCTTCACGCCGACGCCTTCGAGAACGGCGACCGCATCCTCTTGATGGACGATCTGATCGCCACCGGCGGCACCATGCTGGCCGCCGCCAACCTGATCCAGCGTTGCGGCGGCCAGGTGGTGGAAACCGCGACCATCATCGATCTGCCCGAACTGGGCGGTTCCCAGAAAATTCGCGACGCGGGCTTTGGCGTGTTCGCGGTATGTTCCTTCAACGAAGACGAGTGACCGACGATGAGCAGCGAACGCTACCACCAGCATTTCACGGTTTCCTGGGATCAGCTTCATCGCGACGTCCGCGCGCTTTGCCACCAGTTGATCGAGCGTGACTTCAAGGGCATCGTCGCGATCACCCGCGGCGGGCTGATTCCGGCGGCGCTCATCGCCCGCGAACTCAACATCCGCCTGATCGACACCGTGTGCATCAAGAGCTACGACCACATGGAGCAGAGCGGGCTGGACGTGTTGAAAGGCGTGGACCATGATGGAGAAGGGTGGCTGCTGGTGGACGACCTGGTCGATACCGGCAAGACCGCGAAGGCGGTGCGCGAGATGCTGCCCAAGGCGCATTTCGTGACCATCTACGCCAAGCCGGATGGCCGCCCGCTGGTGGATCAGTACCTGACCGAAGTGGGTCAGCATTGCTGGATCCAATTCCCTTGGGACATGGGCGTGGCCTACGTCGAGCCGCTCGCCGACCAACTGAAGAGATGACATGACCGACCCGCTACCCAAGGACTGGAGCCAATGGCTCGGCCAGGAGTTCCAGGCCGACTACATGGCCGCGCTGAAGGCGTTTCTGACTCAGGAGAAAGCGGCGAAGAAAGTGATCTACCCGCACTCCTCGAACTGGTTTCGTGCCTTCGAGCTCACGCCCTTGGAGAGGGTCAAGGTCGTCATTCTCGGTCAGGACCCGTACCACGGACCGCACCAGGCTCACGGGCTGTGCTTTTCGGTATTGCCCGAAGTGCGGGTGCCGCCGTCGCTGGTCAACATCTACAAGGAGCTCGAGAGCGACCTGGGCGTCGCGCCGGTCAACCACGGTTTTCTCGAGCCCTGGGCGAAGCAGGGTGTATTGTTGCTGAACACGGCGCTAACGGTAGAGCAGGGCAACGCCGCTTCTCATCGCGGCAAGGGGTGGGAGCACTTTACCGACGCCGCGATCAAGGCGGTCAGCGAACACGCAGAGCCCTGCGTCTTTCTGCTCTGGGGCAGCCACGCACGGCAGAAGAAGGCCTTGATCGATCAGGCGCGCCACTTGATTCTCGAATCGCCACATCCGTCGCCGCTCTCCGCGCATCGCGGCTTTCTGGGCAATCGCCATTTCTCCCAGGCCAACCGGTTTCTCGAAGAGCACGGGCGCTCGCCGATCGAATGGCAATTGCCCGCCACCCCTTAACCTTCGCCCCGGTTGCGGGTAGAATGGCGCGCAATTTTGCGCATGCCAGGCGCATCCACCCCTGCAGTGAGGTCGTTTCATGAGTGTTTATGCCATCAATCATCCGCTTGTCCAGCACAAGTTGGGACTCATGCGGGAAGGGGGTCTGAGCACCAAGAGCTTTCGCGAGCTGGCAGGTGAAGTCGCCAAGCTTCTGACCTACGAAGCCACCAAGGACCTCGAGCTCGAGGATCATGAGATCGAGGGCTGGAACGGCTCGCCGATCAACACCTGCCGCCTGAAGGGCAAGAAGGTCACGGTAGTGCCGATCCTGCGTGCGGGTCTCGGCATGCTCGAAGGCGTGACCGACCTGATTCCCAGTGCTCGCGTCAGCGTGGTGGGTCTTTACCGTGACGAGGAAACCCTCGAGCCGGTGCCGTACTTCGCCAAGTTCGCCAATGACATCGAGGAGCGCATGGCGATCGTCATCGATCCGATGCTCGCCACCGGTGGCTCGATGATCGCCACCCTCGACATGTTGCGCGAGCGCGGCTGCGAGAGTATGAAAGTGATCGTGCTGGTCGCCGCTCCCGAAGGCATCGAGCGGGTTCGAAAGGCGCATCCGGACGTCGAGATCTACACCGCCTCCGTCGACGAGCGCCTCGACGAGAACGGCTACATCGTGCCGGGCCTGGGCGATGCAGGCGACAAGATCTTTGGTACGCGCTGAGCGGACCGCTTCGAAATGCCCCTTGCGCCTCGCGCCGGGGGCATTTTTTTGGCCAGCCGTTGGCGGCCATTCGAAAAGCCGCAGCGAAAGCCGCGGCCATGACAACGCAAGGGACGTTGAATGACTAACGAAACACCGCAAGACTCCTGGCCCAAGACGCTTCTGACCGGGGCGCAGATGCTGTTCGTCGCCTTCGGCGCGCTGGTGCTGGTGCCACTGCTCACCGGGCTCGATCCGAGCGTGGCGCTGTTCACCGCCGGGATTGGTACGCTGATCTTCCATGCGGTCACCAGGCAAAGCGTGCCGGTGTTTCTGGCCTCGTCCTTCGCGTTTATCGCGCCGATCCAGGGATCCATCGCAAGCTTCGGCATACCCGCGACGCTTGGCGGGCTGATGGCTTCGGGGCTGGTTTATACCGTTATCTCCCAAGCCGTGCGGCTGAAAGGAACCGGCTGGCTTCATCGGCTGCTGCCGCCGGTGGTGGTCGGGCCGGTGATCATGGTCATCGGCCTGGCGTTGGCGCCGGTCGCGGTCAGCATGGCGATAGGCGAGACCAGCGAGGGCATCAGCTACGGCCAGGCGATCTTCCTTTCGATGGCGAGTCTTCTGGTGACGCTGGTGCTCGCCGTGTTCGGGCGCGGGCTTCTGCGCCTGGTGCCGATCATCGGTGGCGTAGTGACCGGCTATGCACTGTCGCTGATCATGGGCGTGGTCGATTTCACTGCGGTGCGTGATGCCGCCTGGGTCTCCGTGCCCGCCTTCACCGCGCCCACCTTTCACTGGGCGGCGATTTTGTTCATGCTTCCCGTGGCCATCGCCCCGGCGGTAGAGCACATCGGCGACATGGTCGCCATCGGCTCGGTGACCCGCAAGAACTACCTGGAGAAGCCCGGCCTGCACCGCACGCTGCTGGGTGATGGCCTGGCCACCAGCGCAGCGGCGCTGTTCGGCGGCCCGCCCAACACCACCTACTCGGAGGTGACCGGGGCGGTCACGCTGACTCGGGCGTTCAACCCCAAGTTCATGATCGTGGCTGCCGTGCTTGCCATCGTGCTGGCCTTCATCAGCAAGCTCGGCGCGCTGCTCCAGACCATCCCCGGTCCCGTGATGGGCGGCATCATGACGCTGCTGTTCGGCTCGATCGCCGTGGTCGGCATGAACACGCTGGTGCGCGCCGGACAGTCGCTGACCGCACCGCGCAACCTGGTGGTGGTGTCGCTGATCCTGGTGTTCGGCATTGGTGGCATGCAATTTGGGGAAGGCCAATTCACCCTGCAGGGCGTGAGTCTTGCCGCCCTGGTGGGCATCGTCTTGAACTGGGTTCTACCTGCGGAGAAAGAGCTTGCCTGATACACGGACGAGCGTTGCCGTGGGGCCGATCGCCACGACGTTTCCCGTGCTGGGCGTGGCCGCCTGGAGCTCGACGGGCAAGACCACGCTGCTCGTCGAGCTGCTGCCGCGCCTGCGCGCGGCGGGGCTCGAGGTCGGGGTGATCAAGCACGCCCACCATGACTTCGATATCGACAAGCCGGGCAAGGACAGCTACCGGCTGCGCGAGGCCGGGGCCGCGCCGACGCTGGTCGCCTCCGCCAGACGTTACGCTCTGATGCAGGAAACGCCGAACCAGGACGAGCCGGATCTTGTCCATCTGTTGTCGCTGATGGAGCCCCACGCGCCGGATCTGGTGATCGTCGAAGGCTTCAAGCAGTGGCCGATTGCGAAGCTCGTGCTATATCGCGACGATATCGGCGACCCCGGCATCTTGGCTTGCGAGAACGTCCAGGCGGTCGCGCTCAAGGGCGCGGCACCGGATACGCTCGAGGCTTCGATTGTGCGGCTCGACCTTGATAACATCGACGCCATCGCGCACTGGATACTCCAGTGGTGCGCCGCGTTCCCCGACCACGAAAGGTAACGATATGCAGCTGACGCACCTCAATACGCATGGCGAAGCCAACATGGTGGATATCGGCAACAAGGACCCTTCCCATCGGGAAGCAGTGGCCTCGGGCCGCGTTCGCATGGCGCCGGCCACGCTCGAGCTTCTCGGCGCCGGCGAGCTGCCGAAGGGCGACGTGCTCGCGACGGCGCGCATCGCCGGTATTCAGGCCGCCAAGCGCACCGCCGAGCTGATACCTTTGTGCCACGCGCTGTCGTTGAGCAAGGTGAGCGTCGACTTCACCCTCGACCGCGATGCCGGCGTTGTCAAGGTCGAAGCGCTTTGTCGGCTGACCGGGCGTACCGGTGTCGAGATGGAAGCACTCACCGCCGTTTCCGTGGCGTGTCTGACGCTCTACGACATGTGCAAGGCGGTGGACAAGGAGATGGTCATCGAGGCTATCCAGCTTGAAAGCAAGCAGGGCGGCGTGCGCGGTGATTACCAGCGCACCCGGGCGCCGCTGGTCACCGGTGACGGAACGCCAGGCGAGGTCAGCCTGGGCGGGCGCTGCGAGCTCTCGCCCTGCGTCAAGGTGAAGTTTCTCGCCGAGCTGCGCGAGAGGGTCGGCATCAGCGAGCTGTCGCTATCGCTCGATCGGCTGCAAAGCCGCGACGTGGCCGGTCTCAAGGCAGCGCTAATCGCGCAGGATGCGAGCTTCGCGGTGCTCGAAGAGCAGCGTACGCTCTGCGCGATCAATCAGGTGATGGCCAACGATGCGGCGCTGATCACCGACGAGGACGAAGTGGCGTTCTTTCCGCCGGTCACGGGAGGCTGAATGAGCGATCCTCGTATTATCGTCACGGTTCAGGAAGCCGCCTTCGCCTTCGACGAGGGGTACGCCGCACTGCTCGACAATCGCTGCGACATCGGCGCGGTGGTCGGCTTCACGGGGCTGGTGCGTGACTTCAACGAGGCACCGGAGGTCACAGCGCTGACGCTGGAGCACTATCCCGGCATGACCGAGCGCGCCCTTGGCGATATCGCCGCACAGGCCTGCGCGCGCTGGGCACTGACCGGCGTGGTGATCATTCACCGGGTGGGGCGTCTTGTGCCGGGTGATCCGATCGTGCGGGTACTGGCCGCCAGCGCCCATCGCCGCGACGCTTTCGAGGGCTGCGACTTCATCATGGACATTCTCAAGACTCGCGCGCCTTTCTGGAAGAAGGAGCACGCAACCCAAGGTGACTACTGGGTCAAGGAGCGCGAAAGCGACGCCGGCGACGCCGCACGCTGGTGAGGCGAGTGATCTAGGCGTTGAAGGGCGATTCCGTCGCCATGATCTGCAGGTGAACGTCCGGCAGGTGGCGGCAGTGGTCGTCGAGCCAGCTCAGCATGCGCGGGGTGAGAGCTTCTCGAAGCTCCGTCAGGGTGTCCGCCTCGATCTCCTCGAGGCGCTCGTCGAGCCAGTCGCTGAAGCTTTCCTCGTCGATCGGGCTGGAGTGGCTTGAGTCCAGCATCAGCCGGCCGATACGCTGCCAGCCGGTGTCGGTGGCGTACACCGGCAGTGCCAGAAAGAGCGTTCCCCGGCGCGGCGCATCACTCTCGCGCGTCCCCAGCCCTGGATGGGCCACCACGCTGTTCTGGTCCACCACGTGAGGGTGCTGGGGGTAGCGCGCTTCAAGCCGCAGGCCTTCCTGGTCGAGCGTCAGCAGGTCGCCGTTGACCGGTGCCAGGGGCGCTTTTATACCGAGTTCCTCGGCGAGCGCCTGATGGGCCTGCTGGTGGATCATCTCGCCGTGCACCGGCAGGAGCAGGCGCGGACGAACCCAGCGGTAAAGGGTCTTGAGCTCCTCCTGGGCGGGGTGGCCGGTGGCGTGCAGCTCCGGGTGATTGGTCTCGTCGAACAGCGTCACGCCGAGCTGGGCGAGGCGCTTCTTGAGCGAAGCGATCGGCCGTTCGTTGCCGGGAATCGCCTTGGCGGAGAAAATGACGGTATCGCCGGGCTCGAGATCCAGAAAGGGGTGGCGACGCTGGGCCAGGCGCTGAAGCGCCGCGCGCGGCTCGCCCTGGCTTCCGGTAGCGATCACCACTACCTCGTTGGCCGGCAGGTAACCGAGATCCTGGGCCGGCACCAGTGCCGGGAAGTCGTCCAGGTAGCCAAGTCCGCGCGCCACGCTCACCATGCGCTCCATCGAGCGCCCCATCAGGCTCACTCGGCGCCCGTTTCGAGCCGCCGCCTGGCCGATCGCCAATACCCGCGCCAGGTTGCTGGCAAAGCAGGAAACCACCACGCGCCCCTCGCACTCCTTGAGCGTCTGTTCCAGGGCCTTGGCCACCGCGCCTTCGCTGCCGGCGCTGCCGGGCAGCGGCGCGTTGGTGGAGTCGCCCACCAACAGGTCGATCGGCGCGAGCGCCTGAAAGTGGCTCGGATCGACGCAGGGGCCGATCAATGGCGCCGGATCGAGTTTCCAGTCGCCGGTATGCAGCACCCGATAGTCGCCAGCCTGCATCATGATCGCGCAGCTCTCGGGAATCGAGTGGGTCATCAGCAGGTAGCGCAGCGTGAACGGGCCTTCCTTGAGCGCCTCGCCCGGCTCGATCACGCGAATCGCCGCGCTCGAGAGGCTATGTTCGGCGAACTTGTGGCGCAGAAGTCCCGCCGCCAGGGGCGTGGCGTAGATCGGGCACTGCCACTTGGGCCATAGCCAGGCAACCGCGCCGATATGGTCCTCGTGGCCGTGGGTGATGAACAGCGCCTTGGGAGCGATCGCGAGTTCTTCTAGCGTTCGGGTGTTGGGCACCTGGAGTGGCGCGCTTGGCAGGTCCTGGCGAATCATCATGCCGCAATCGATGGCGATCCAGTGATCGCCATGGCCATAAAGCGTCAGGTTCATTCCTATTTCGCCGCAGCCACCCAGCGGCAGAATGCGCAAGGGTGGGCGGCGACGGGGACGAAGTTGAACGCGTGATGGATCCATTGATTTTGAACAGCCTGAAAAGTAAGACTTTAACTATACGGTGTGCGGAGGCGGCTAACAATGATCGCAATGCCTCGGATCAAAGCTTGCGCTACACTAGCGACCTTGCCGGGTAGAGCGCTGGCAGGCCTGACAGCGGGCCATGTTTCTAGAGTGCATTCACGTAGAGTCTATTTATGTCACATTATTACCGTCTAGTGGTTTCCTGCCCCGATCAGGTGGGCATCGTCGCCCGCGTTTCGAGCTTCATCGCCCAGCACGGTGGCTCCATCACCGAAGCGAGCCAGCATTCGGACCTGCAGACCGGGCGCTTCTTCATGCGCTACGAGATTCTCGCCGACTCCATCGGCATGAGCGCAGGCGAACTTGAAGAGGCGTTCGCACCGATCGCCGCCACCTTCGACATGCAGTGGGCGCTGGTGGATACCCAGAAGCGGCGCAACGTGGTGATCATGGTCTCCCGGGAGTCGCACTGCCTGGTGGATCTTCTTTACCGCTGGCAGGCTGGCGAGCTCGACTGCAACATCGTTGGTATCATCTCGAACCACCCGGACATGCGCGCGCTTTCCGAGTGGTACGAGATTCCCTATTTCCATATCGCCGTGGATCCGACCAACAAGCAAGCCTCCTTCGATGCCGTTCAGGCGCAGATCGAGGCGCTCGACGCGGATTGCATCGTGCTCGCCCGCTACATGCAGATCCTGCCGCCGGCGCTTTGCGAGCACTATGCCGGGCAGATCATCAACATCCATCACAGTTTCCTGCCGTCCTTCGCCGGGGCCAAACCGTACCACCAGGCCTACGCCCGGGGTGTGAAGCTGATCGGCGCGACGTGTCATTACGTGACCGAAGAGCTCGACGCCGGGCCGATCATCGAGCAGGACATTCACCGCGTGAGCCACTGCCATACGCCGGCGGATCTGGTGCGTTTCGGCCGCGACGTGGAAAAGTCGGTGCTGGCCCGCGGGCTTCGCTGGCATCTCGAGGATCGGGTGCTGATCGATGGCAACAAGACCGTGGTGTTCGGTTGAGAGAAACGAAAACGGGGCGAAACGCCCCGTTCTTGATTGCAAACGTCGGCCGAAGGCCGAGACTTCCTAGCCCAGCGCCTGTCCGCTGCCGCCGCGAATCACTCCGACGCCGACCCCTTCGATATCGAGCTGCTGAGTGCGCAGGTCGATTTCGATGGGGGCGAAATCGCTGTTCTCCGCCAGCAGCGTCACCTGATGGCCGTCGCGCTTGAAGCGCTTGACGGTCACTTCGTCCTCGAGGCGCGCCACTACGATCTGGCCATCGCGCACCCGCTCGGTGCGGTGCACGGCGAGCAGGTCGCCTTCCAGAATGCCGATGTCCTTCATCGAAAGCCCGCGCACGCGCAGCAGGTAGTCGGCCTTGGGCGTGAAGTACTCTGCCGGCAGCGGGCAATAGCGATCGATGTGCTCCGCAGCGAGAATGGGGCTGCCTGCCGCGACTTCACCGATGATCGGAAGTCCGCTGGTGCCGGTGTCCGTTGAATCGTTGGCGGCCGGGGCGGTGTCCGGTGCATCGGCGCCTTCCTGATTGGGCAGGCGGATGCCGCGCGAGGTGTGGCGAATGATGCGGATCGCTCCCTTGCGCTCGAGCGCGCGCAGGTGCTCCTCGGCGGCATTGGGAGAGCGAAACCCGAGTGCCTTGGCGATTTCCGCACGCGTCGGCGGGTAGCCGTAGTCGTTCATGGTCTTGACGATAAAGTCGAACACGTGCTGCTGACGAACGGTAAGCGGGCGTGACATGGCGCACTCCAGGGTAAACGGGTAACTAAAAAGGTGACCGGTAGAACATGTGTTTAAGTATACAGTATGTCTCTGTGTCCAGTATATGACCCAAGCCCCGGTTTATAAAGCGCGCGCTGGCTTTCTCGAGCCAGGCCCCGTCGTTTTGGCGATTGAGCCCTGAACGTGAATGGCCTACTATGCCGCGATGCTTTATGCCGCGATGTTTGAAACACTCGTTTTCTGGAGGATGTCATGGCGCAGTCAGATACGGTCACGCGTATCCTCGATACCGCAGAGGTGCTGTTCGCCGAGCGTGGCTTCGCCGAAACCTCGCTGCGCAACATTACCAGCAAGGCGCGGGTGAACCTGGCCGCCGTGAACTATCACTTCGGGTCGAAGAAGGCGCTGATCCAGGCCGTGTTCGCTCGCTATCTCGATCCGTTCAGCGAGCGCTTCCACGAGGCGCTCGACGAGCTGCAGGCGCGTCATGGCGAGCAGCAGATTCCCCTCGAGGTGCTGCTCGAGACCATGGCGACCACGGTGCTGACGGTGCCCGCCGAGCGCAACAGCCTCAAGGTCTTCATGCGCCTTTTGGGGCTTGCCTACAGCCAGGCCCAAGGGCACCTGCGCCGCTACATTCATGAGCAGTACGGCGATGTATTCACTCGTTTCGTCGAGCTGGTGCGCCAGGCAACGCCCGGGCTTCCCGATGCCGAACGCTTCTGGCGGCTGCACTTCATGCTAGGCACGGTGATCTTCACGCTTTCCGGGCTCGATGCGCTGCGCGATATCGCCGACAAGGAGTACGGCGAGCAGGTATCGATACGCGATCTCGTGCGCCGCCTGCGCCCGGTGGTGGTCGCCGCCATGCACGCGCCGCTGCCCGCCACCCTGGAGGAGCCTTCCCATGTCCACCCCGAAGCTGGCTGAGCTGCCTCCGGTGGAGGGCGCCTGGGTCGAGATTGACTGCCAGTCGCAGCAGCTGCGCCTTTGGCAGGGGCGAAGTGTAGTTCACGAATGCGCCATCTCCACCGGCGTCAACGGCGTCGGCGAGGAGGAGGGGAGCGGGCGCACTCCGCGCGGCTGGCACTACGTGCGCGCCGCCATCGGCGAAGGCCTGCCGGAGAACGCGGTATTTCGCGGGCGGCGCTTCACCGGTGAAGTCTTCACTCCGATGCTTGCCAAAGCGCATCCGGAGCGTGACTGGATTCTTACCCGCATCCTGTGGCTCTGCGGGCTCGAGCGGGGCGTCAACCGCGGCGGGCGCGTCGATTCCCAGCGCCGCTACATCTACCTGCACGGTACGCCGCCGGATGAGCCGATGGGCGTCGCCGCCTCACACGGCTGCATTCGGGTACGCAACGCTGACCTCTTGACGCTGTTCGCCGCCGCGCCCCCCGGTACGCCGGTCTGGCTTCACGGCGAGAGCCTGGCGTGATGGCGGATTTTGCCTGAGCGCGCCGATCGACTAGAATTGGCGCCCGTTTCGTTGGATCTATGCTCATGACACAATCGCTTGGCCCGGTCATGCTCGACCTGGAAGGCCCTTCCCTCACGATTGCCGAAAAGACCCTGCTGCGCGATCCCGCCGTCGGCGGTGTCATCCTGTTCGCCCGCAACGTCGAGAACGCCGAGCAGGTTCGTCGGCTGTGTGCCAGCGTGCGCGCAGAGCGCCCCGATCTGCTGCTGGGCATCGATCAGGAGGGCGGGCGCGTGCAGCGCATCAAGGCGGGAGCGACCCGCCTGCCTGCCATGGCGCGTATCGGCGAGCGCTTCGTCGAGGACCCGGAAGCGGGCGTGGCGCTGGCCGCGGATGCCGGCTGGCTCTTGGGCATGGAGATGGCCGCCTGCGGGCTCGACGTGAGTTTCGCACCGGTGCTCGACGTCGAGAGCGGGCTTTCGAGCGTCATCGGCGATCGCAGCTTCGGCCACGACCCGGAGCAGGTGGCGCTGTTGGGTGGCCACTTCGTGCGCGGTTTGCACGAAGCCGGGATGGCGGCGATCGGCAAGCACTTTCCCGGCCATGGTGGCATCGAGGCGGATACCCACCTGAAGGTGGCCGAGGATCCGCGCCCGCTCGAGGCGTTGAAGGCGCACGATCTGGTGCCCTTTGCCCGCCTGGCCGGCGAGCTCGATGGCGTGATGCCGGCTCACGTGATCTACAGCGCTTTCGACTCGCGACCGGCAGGCTTTTCGCCGAGCTGGCTCGGCATGCTGCGCGAGTCGCTGGGCTTCAAGGGTTGCATCTTCTCCGATGACCTGACCATGGCCGGCGCCCACGTGGCGGGAAGTCCCGCCGAACGCGCCCGGGCGGCGCTGGCGGCGGGCTGCGACATGCTGTTGATCTGCAACGATCGCGATGCAGCCCTCGAGGTGGTCGGCGCCTGCCAGGGCCTTCAGAACAAGCGTATCGGCAAGCTTCGCTACGCCCGCGCCCGGCCGGATCTAGAGGCGCTTGGCGCGCTCAAGCGCTGGCGCCGCGCCAATGCCAAGCTTTCCGAACTCGCCGGTTAACGACCGGCGCTTCCGTTTTCTCTTTTCCGACCTTTTCCCGAGTAACGCCGGAGCCCCCATGGCCAAACTGGACAAAGAAACCCTCGAGTCGCTGGATTCGATGCGCGAATTGATGGACAACGCCGACTGCCTGATCTCCCAGGCGCAGGTCGAACAGGCGCTGGATCGCATGGCGGAGGCCATCACTGCGGATCTCGGCGACAAGTTGCCGGTTTTTTATTGCGTAATGAACGGCGGACTGATCACCACCGGGCACCTGTTGACTCGGCTCGGCTTTCCGCTCGAGGTGGACTACCTGCACGCCACGCGCTATCGCAACGAGCTGCGCGGCGGCGAGCTCTTCTGGCGCGTCTCGCCGGAGGTGCCGATGGCCGGGCGCCACGTGGTGATCATCGACGACATCCTCGACGAGGGCGCGACCCTGGCAGCGATTCTCAAATACTGCGAAGAGGCCCAGGCGGCGAGTGTGTCCACCGCGGTGCTGGTCGACAAGACGCATGATCGCAAGGCGGTGCCCGGCCTCAAGGCCAATTACTGCGGCCTCGAGGTGACGGATCGCTACGTGTTCGGTTTCGGCATGGACTACAAGGGCTATTGGCGCAACGCCCCGGGCATCTTCGCGCCCAAGGGCCTGTAACGTTTTTTATAGAAATCCTGCCTCGCTAGCGCGGTGAAAAACGCCGCGCGAGGCCGGTTTCGGCGATCATGCGCGTCGAGATCTCCTCGATCGAGAAGCGCGTGGTGTCGATGAACGGAATGTTCATCGAGCGGTAGAGCGCCGCCGCCTGCTCGACCTCCTGCACGCACTGATCGATCGAGCTGTAACGGCTGTTGGGCCGGCGCTCGTTGCGAATCGCCGAGAGCCTTCGCGCATCGATGGTCAGTCCGAACAGCTTGTGGCGGTGCGGGGCGAGCACACGGGGGAGCTTGAGGCTGCCATCCTCGTCCAGATCGTCCTCGGTCAGCGGGTAGTTGGCCGCGCGGATGCCGAACTGCAGCGCCAGATAGAGCGAGGTTGGGGTCTTGCCGCAGCGCGACACGCCGACCAGAATCACGTCCGCCTGGTCGTACTGGTGGGTGCGGGCGCCGTCGTCGTTGTCGAGGGCAAAATGCACCGAGTGGATGCGGTCCATGTAGACGTCGTCGCTGCCGATCGCATGAGTGCGCCCCACGCTGTAGGAAGAGTGGGTCTCGAGCTCCTGCTCGAGCGGCTCCAGAAAGGTCGAGAAGACATCGACCTTGAAGCCCTGGGCCTGGCGAATCACGTCGCGGATGCTTTGATCGACGATGGTGTCGATGATGATCGGCCGCTGGCCGTCGCGACTGGCGGTAGCGTCGATGATATCCGCCAGCGCCCGGGCCTTCTCGATCGTATCGATGTAGGGCTTGGTGAGCATCGTGATTTCGACGCCGCTGAACTGGGCCAGAAGGCTCCGCCCCAGGCTCTCGGCGGTAATGCCCGTACCGTCGGAAATGAAAAACGCCGTGCGCTTCATGGATTTCTCTCCATCGTTTCTCTTTATCATCGCTCGTGGAATCGAGGCTTTATTCTCACCGCTTCTTTGGATCGGCACAACGTGTCGCAAATGCGCTGGCCAAGGCCGCCTCTGGAAGGGCGACTACAGGAAACTCCTTGAAGGCCTGCGTGTTGTAAAAAACCTTCAGTGACTTCGCGGTTAGACTAATGGCGAATACGAGGGGGCGGTGATAGGGTGACACGCTCAATGGCAGGGGGCGAACCGGCGGGCGTCCATGGCTCGCTGGCTGATTCAACCCAAGGGTGACGATAAAAGGGGTGTTGCGTGCAAGAGTACATTGTGTGGTTCGATCAGTTGGGCATGAACGACGTCGAGCGCGTGGGCGGCAAGAACGCGTCGCTGGGCGAAATGATCTCCAATTTGTCCGACGCCGGTGTCACGGTACCCGGCGGCTTTGCGACCACCGCCCATGCCTATCGTGAATTCCTGGCGCACGAGGGCTTGAACGACCGCATCAACGCGCTGCTCTCGCGCCTCGACGTCGATGACGTCAAGGCGCTGTCTGAAGCAGGTAGCACCATCCGCCAGTGGATCATCGACACCCCCCTGCCGTCCGCTTTCGAAAGCGCGCTTGCCGATGCCTACGCCGCGCTCCAGAGCCGCCATCCCGATCTCAAGGCCGCGGTGCGAAGCTCCGCGACCGCCGAGGATCTGCCGGACGCTTCCTTTGCAGGCCAGCAGGAGACCTTCCTCAACATCGAAGGTTTCGACAACGTCAAGCGCGCCGTACACGAAGTGTTCGCGTCGCTGTTCAACGACCGCGCCATTTCCTACCGCGTGCATCGCGGCTACGCCCACGAGAACGTCGCGCTTTCCGCCGGCGTGCAGAAGATGGTGCGCTCGGAAACCGGCGCCTCCGGCGTCATGTTCACTCTTGATACCGAGTCCGGCTACCGCGACGCGGTGTTCGTCACTGCCTCTTGGGGGCTCGGTGAGACGGTGGTACAGGGCGCGGTCAATCCGGACGAGTTCTACATCCACAAGCCCACGCTCGAGGCCGGCCGCCCGGCGGTGCTGCGCCGCACGCTCGGCTCCAAGCTGATCAAGATGATCTACGGCGAAAGCGCCAGCGCCGGCAAGTCGGTGGCCACCGTCGACGTGCCGCTTTCCGATCGCGGACGTTTCTGCATCAGCGATGACCAGGTGATGGATCTCGCCCGTCAGGCGGTGATCATCGAGCAGCACTACGGCCGCCCGATGGACATCGAGTGGGCGTTGGACGGCGACGACGGCAAGCTCTACATCGTCCAGGCGCGTCCGGAAACCGTGGTCTCCCAGCAGGAGGGCGGCAAGCTCGAGCGCTTCCACCTGAAAGAGAAAGGGCGCAAGCTGATCACCGGCCGCGCCATCGGCCAGCGCATCGGCAGCGGCACGGTCAAGGTGGTGATGAGTCCGGACGACATGGAGAAGGTCCAGTCCGGCGACGTGCTGGTCACCGACATGACCGACCCGGACTGGGAGCCGATCATGAAGCGCGCCTCGGCGATCGTCACCAACCGGGGCGGGCGTACCTGCCACGCGGCGATCATTGCCCGCGAACTCGGCATTCCGGCGGTGGTCGGCTGCGGTGACGCCACCACCGCGCTGCGTGAAGGCGTCGACGTCACGGTCTCCTGCTCCGAGGGCGATACCGGCAACGTCTACGAGGGACTTCTTGATTTCGAGTGCAAGGTGTCGAGCGTCGATGCCATGCCTGAGATCCCGTTCAAGATCATGATGAACGTGGGCAATCCGGATCGCGCCTTCGGCTTTGCCGGGCTGCCCCATGCAGGGGTGGGGCTTGCGCGTCTCGAGTTCATCATCAACCGCATGATCGGCGTGCATCCCAAAGCGCTTCTCGAGTACGACCGTCAGACGCCGGATCTCAAGCAGGTGATCGACGTGCGCACGGCGGGCTACGATGACCCGGTCAGCTTCTACGTCGACAAGCTCGTCGAAGGGGTGTCGACGCTTGCCGCGGCGTTCCATCCGCAGAAGGTCATCGTGCGTCTGTCGGACTTCAAGTCCAACGAGTACGAGAACCTGATCGGCGGCAAGCTCTATGAACCCGGCGAAGAGAACCCGATGCTCGGCTTTCGCGGTGCCTCGCGCTACGTGTCCGAGGCGTTTCGCCCCTGCTTCGAGCTCGAATGCCGCGCACTCAAGCGCGTGCGCGACGAGATGGGCTTCAAGAACGTCGAGATCATGGTGCCCTTCGTGCGCACCACGGGTGAAGCGCGCGAGGTCGTCGAGCTGCTGGCCGCCAATGGGCTGGATCGCCGCGAGAGCGATCTCAAGGTGATCATGATGTGCGAGCTGCCCGCCAACGCCCTGCTCGCGGACGAATTCCTCGAGCACTTCGACGGCTTCTCGATTGGCTCCAACGACCTGACCCAGCTGACCCTTGGGCTCGACCGCGACTCCGGCATCGTTGCGCATCTGTTCGACGAGCGTAACGAGGCGGTGAAGAAGCTTCTTTCCATGGCGATCAAGGCGTGCAAGGCACAAGGCAAGTACGTCGGCATCTGCGGCCAGGGCCCATCGGATCACCCTGAACTCGCCAAGTGGTTGATGGAGCAGGGCATCGATTCGGTCTCGCTCAACCCGGATGCGGTGCTCGAAACCTGGTTCATGCTGGCCGGCGAGACCATCGCCTAAGCCTGACTCGATGATTGCGTTAATTTGCGCCCGGCCATTGTGCCGGGCGCAGGCGTTTAATAGGCTAGCTTGAAACGGGGCAGGCGTCCTTCGTTCACCGAATTGTTCAACCCGGCCCGCTCAAGTCGGACCATGCCGGCCAGATATCCAGGAGAGATCATGCTGCCACGCAAGGCGACGTTACCCTTGACCGGCCTGTTGCTGGTACCCCTCTACAGCTTCGGCTTCACCTACGACACGCCCGCCGTCACCCCGGAAGTGGGCTCCGGCTACGAGGAAAAACCCGGCTGGGCCTTCGACGAGTTCGCGGTGGCCGCCGCCAATCCGCTCGCCGCCGACGCCGGCCGGCAGATTCTCGCGGCCGGCGGCAATGCCATCGACGCGGCGATCGCCGTGCAGATGGTATTGACGCTGGTCGAGCCGCAGTCCAGCGGCATCGGCGGCGGCGCCTTCTTGATGTACGCCGAGGGTGCCAATGTCGAGGCTTTCGACGGCCGCGAAACGGCCCCCCAAGCGGCAACGGAAACGATGTTCATGGATGATGGCGAGCCCATCGCGTTCATGGATGCCGTGGTCAGCGGCCAGGCGGTCGGCGTGCCCGGCACGCTGAAGATGCTGGAGTCCGCCCACGCCGCCCACGGCAAGCTCGATTGGAAGACGCTGTTCGTGCCTGCCATCACGCTCGCCGAGGAGGGCTTTCCGGTCAGCCAGCGCCTGCACACCAGCATTGCCGAGGATCCGGCGCTGGGTGACGATCCGCTCGCCGGCGCCTTCTACTTCGATGAGAACGGCGAGCCGCTCGACGTGGGCGAGACGCTGACCAACCCGGCGCTGGCGGCGATCCTGCGCTTGATTGCCGAGCAGGGCAGCCAAGCCTTCTACGAAGGCGAGGTGGCGCGCGATCTCGTCGAGCGCGTCACGAATCATCCCACCCGCCCGGGCGCCATGACGCTCGAGGATCTCGCAGGCTACGAAAGCGTGACGCGCGATGCCCTCTGCACGCCCTGGCAGCAGTGGCGCGTCTGCGGCTTCCCGCCGCCGTCCTCGGGGCATATCACCGTGATGCAGATTCTCGGCATGCTCGATGACCAGCCGATGATCGAGGCCCCGCTGGACAACGGCGTGGCGAGCGCCAGTTGGCTTCACCAGTTCCTGGAAGCATCACGGCTGGCCTTCGCCGATCGTAACCGCTACATCGGCGACCCGGAGTTCGTCGAGGCGCCGGGGGGTGATTGGGCGATGATGCTTGCGCCGGATTACCTGGAACGCCGCAGTCAGCTGATCGGAGAGAGCAGCATGGGCGATACCGCCGAGCCCGGTAACCCCGGCGAGTTCGTGGTGAGTTACGCCTCCCAGCCGACCCAGCCCGAGTACGGCACCAGCCATATCAGCATCGTTGATGAAGACGGCAATGCCGTGGCCATGACCACTACCATCGAGCAGGCCTTCGGCTCGCGGATCATGGCCGATGGCGGCACGGGCCTGCCCGGCGGCTACCTGCTCAACAACGAGATGACCGATTTCTCCTTCACTCCGGAGATCGACGGCGAGCCGGTGGCCAACCGGATCGAGCCCGGCAAGCGCCCGCGCTCGAGCATGAGCCCGACCCTGGTGTTCGACCAAGAGAGCGGCGATTTCGTGGCGAGCCTCGGCTCGCCCGGCGGCGCGGCGATCATCCACTACACTGCACGCACGCTCATGGCCATGCGCGACTGGGGGCTGAGCGCCCAGGAAGCGCTCAATCTGCCCCACGCGGTGACGCTGGGCAGCGATGTCTGGCTGGAGGAGGGGCGCTTTCCCGAAGCGACCATCGACTCGCTCACCGAGCGGGGCCATAACGTCAGCGAACGCGAGCTGACCAGCGGCCTGCAGGCGATTCGTCGCCTCGAGGACGGCACGCTGTTCGGAGGTGCCGATCCACGCCGTGAAGGCGTGGTGGAGGGCGAGTGATCGCCCGGGTTACTCGCGCAGCCAGTTGCGCAGCTTGACGAGAATGATGCCGCCGTCGCTCAGCGCACGGCGGTCCTCGATCAGCTCGCTCAGCCGCTCCGGGTAGTCGGTGATGATGGCGTCCACCCCCAGGTCAATCAGGGTGGACATGCGCGCGCGGTCATTCACCGTCCAGGCGTGGATCTCGTAGCCGTAAAGCCCGGCGAGTTCGATCTCGCGTCGAGTGATGCGATTATGGCGAAGCCCCAGCGCATCGAAACGTGTTCGATCGAGCGTACCCGGCAGGATCAGTTGAGCCAGCAGGGTGACGCGAATTTCCGGCGCGCGCGCCTTGATCGTCTCGATCAGGCTCGGCGTCATGGTCGCCAGACGCATCTCCAGGAAGACATTGGGGAAGCCGCATTCGCTCATGCCGGTCAGGGCGCTTTCTTGCGTCGCCCAGCAGCGATAGCGAATGTCCGACTCGACCTCCAGCGCATCCATTACCGCCTCGGCCAGGCGTGGCTCGTCGCCTCGGCTGGCCTTCATGTCGATCATCAGCCCAGCCTTGCCGCGCACCTCGGCGAGCGTCTCGTCGAGTCCGGCAATTCGCTCGCCCACGAAAGCGTCGCCGAACCAGCTACCGACATCGAAGCCGGCAAGCTCCTCGCGGGTCAGCTCATCCAGGTCGCGCTCGTCGCCGGTCAGGCGTGCAAGGCTTCGGTCGTGGTAGAGCATCACCTGATCGTCGGCGCTCAGGCGAACGTCGAGCTCGACATAGTCGGCACGATCTTCAAGCGCCTGGCGTACGGCGGCCAGGGTGTTCTCCGGCGCCACCATCGAACTGCCCCGATGGGCGATCACCGCCACGTTGTCGCGGATCTCGAAGCTGTTGAGAATCCACCACGCCTGGAGTGCGGCGAACACCAGTACGAAGAGCTCCACCGCCCAGGCGAGCCGACCGGACGAGGGCGTGGCTTGAGGCAAGGTGGAAGAGGAGGGTGCACGACCCGCCAACTGCTGGTAGAGGCAGGCAGAGAGCAGAGCGTTGGCGGCGATACCGAGGAAGGTGATGGTCAGCGTGATCAGCACGTAGCCGGTGAGGTAGGCGAGCATGGCCGGAATCAGTACCGCGGTATGCTCCGGCAGCCACCACAGAAGCGGTGTGACCACCAGATCGAACAGCCAAGTGATCAGCACCGGCAGCGCCACGATTAGCACCAGAAGGGTCAATACCG
The DNA here is from genome assembly GCF_020622355.1 of Vreelandella malpeensis. Taxonomy (GTDB): domain Bacteria; phylum Pseudomonadota; class Gammaproteobacteria; order Pseudomonadales; family Halomonadaceae; genus Vreelandella; species Vreelandella malpeensis. The sequence goes on from NZ_WHVL01000006.1 coordinate 270,393, forward strand.
CCGCGGCGATCGAGCGGCGCCATCCGCGGGTGAGAGTGACGCTGCGGCCCAGGGCGGCGAGTGGCGATGCACCTTCGATTGCCACCAGCGGTAGCGCCAGTACCCAGCGCAGGTAGAGCCAGGCGGCGAGCCACATCCAGCCAAGCGCCAGCGGCAGCGCGCAGGCCAGGAAGTACCACAGCACGGGCGGGCGGACGCGCTGCAGATAGTAAGGCTCCAACCCGCTGAGAAACCCGTCGTAAAGCCCGGCGATCGCGAGCATGAACGGGGCGAGCAGCAAAAGATGTGCGCCTACCTGGAGAATGACCAGCCCCGCCAGCGCCGGCAGGCGCCGAGTGCTTCGCCACAGTGCGGTCAGCGCCAGCCGATAGTGGTGGTTGCGCTCAGAGACGGCGACCATCAGCATGCCCGCCTGCTGCCAGTAGATCAGCAGAAAGGCGAACCCGAGCCCCACCAGCAGCGTCAGCATTCCCGTCGGGCTGAACAGCAGCGCCACCAGGGCGTCGGTAGTGATCACGGTGCGATGGAGAGCGGCGAGCAGGGTCTGCGATACCCAGCCCAAGGTGGGCAGCAGCAGCGCCGAGGCGAGCAGCGTGTAGAGCAGGTGGAAGGCGATCAGAGGCCTCAGGTGATCCTTTAGGGTACGCATCAGGGCGTAGCCCAACGGTTTCAACGGCTGCATGGCGAAAGCGGTTCCAAATTCGGGTCCATGGGCGATAAAAAACGCTCCGACCTTTGAAAGGTGCGGAGCGTTCGGTCATCGGCTCAGAGGAAAGGTCCTCTGCGATGGTGCGAGCATCGGCGATGGGTCGGTCGACAGGGGGGCTTACGCTTCCTGGGCGACCGGAATCACGTTCGAGGCAATCTTTTGATACTCCTCGATTTCGTGGAAGTTCATGTAACGATAGATCTCGCCGGCCAGGGCGTCAAATTCGCCCATGTAGCGCTGGTACTCCTCGACGCTCGGCAGGCGGCCTTCGACGGCGGCGACCGCCGCCAGCTCCGCCGAGGCGAGGTACACGTTGGCACCATCACCCAGGCGGTTCGGGAAGTTACGTGTAGACGTGGACACCACGGTGCTTTTCGCCGCCACGCGTGCCTGGTTACCCATACACAGTGAACATCCCGGCATTTCCATGCGGGCTCCCGCACGCCCGTAGATACCGTAGTAACCCTCTTCGGTGAGCTGGTGCTGGTCCATCTTGGTGGGCGGCGCCAGCCACAGGCGGGTCTTCAGGCTTCCCGCCGGCTGCTTCTCGAGCAGCTTGCCCGCCGCGCGGAAGTGGCCAATGTTGGTCATGCACGAACCGATGAACACTTCATCGATCTTCTCGCCGGCGACATCGGACAGCAGGCGCGCATCGTCCGGGTCGTTCGGCGCACAGAGAACCGGCTCCTTGATCTCGCTCAGGTCGATCTCGATCACTTCTGCGTATTCGGCGTCCTGGTCCGCGCGCATCAGGCTCGGGTTGGCAAGCCACGCTTCCATGCCCTCGATACGACGGCTGATGGTGCGCTCATCGCCGTAACCATTGGCCATCATCCACTTGAGCAGGGTGATATTGGACTTCAGGTACTCGGTCACGCTCTGCTCGGACAGCGTGATGGTACAGCCCGCGGCGCTACGCTCGGCGGAGGCATCGGAGAGCTCGAAGGCCTGCTCGACGGTGAGATCCTCGAGACCTTCGATCTCGAGCACGCGACCGGAGAAGGCGTTCTTCTTGCCGGACTTGGCCACGGTCAGAAGGCCCTGCTTGATGCCGTAGAGCGGAATCGCATGCACCAGGTCACGTAGGGTGACGCCGGGCTGGCGCTTGCCCTTGAAGCGCACCAGGATCGACTCCGGCATGTCCAGCGGCATGACGCCGGTGGCCGCGGCGAAGGCGACCAGCCCCGAGCCCGCCGGGAAGGAGATGCCCATCGGGAAACGGGTGTGCGAGTCGCCGCCGGTGCCGACGGTGTCCGGCAGCAGCATGCGGTTGAGCCAGCTATGGATGATGCCGTCGCCCGGGCGCAGGGAAACGCCGCCGCGGTTCATGATGAAGTCCGGCAGGGTGTGGTGGGTATCCACGTCCACGGGCTTGGGGTAGGCCGAAGTGTGGCAGAACGACTGCATGACCAGATCCGCCTGGAAGCCCAGGCACGCCAGGTCCTTGAGCTCGTCCCGGGTCATCGGGCCGGTGGTGTCCTGTGAGCCGACGGTGGTCATCTTCGGCTCGCAGTACATGCCCGGGCGCACGCCGGGCAGGCCGCACGCCTTGCCGACCATCTTCTGCGCCAGGGTGAAGCCCTTGCCGGTATCCTTGGGCTGGTCGGGCAGGCGGAACACGTCGGAAGGCGCAAGGCCCAGCGACTCGCGCGCCTTGCCGGTCAGGCCGCGGCCGATGATCAGCGGAATACGGCCACCGGCACGCACTTCGTCCAGGATCAGCTGGGTCTTGAGCTCGAAGGTGCTCACCACGTCGTCGGTGCCGTGCTTGCAGACCTTGCCTTCATAGGGGTAGATGTCGATGACATCACCCATCTCGAGCTTGGCAACGTCCATTTCGACGGGCAGGGCGCCGGAGTCTTCCATGGTGTTGAAGAAGATCGGTGCGATCTTGCCGCCGAAGCAGAAGCCTCCACCGCGCTTGTTGGGCACGAACGGGATATCGTCGCCGAAGAACCACAGCACCGAGTTGGTCGCGGACTTGCGTGAGGAGCCGGTGCCCACCACGTCGCCCACATAGGCGACCGGGTGGCCCTTGGCCTTGATCTCGTCGATCTGGGCGAGCGGGCCGGTGGTGCCAGGCACCTCGGGATTGATGCCGTCGCGCTCGTTCTTGAGCATGGCGTTGGCGTGCAGCGGGATATCCGGGCGCGACCAGGCGTCCGGTGCCGGCGACAGGTCGTCGGTATTGGTTTCGCCGGGCACCTTGAACACGGTCAGGGTGATCTTCTCGGCGAGCGCCGGCTTGGAGAGGAACCACTCGGCCTCGGCCCAGGACTGGATCACGTCCTTGGCGACGGCGTTGCCGTTCTTTGCGCGCTCTTCCACATCGTGGAAGGCGTCGAACATCAAAAGGGTGTGCTTGAGCTGCTCGCCGGCTTCCTTGGCGAGCTCCTCGTTGTCGAGAAGCTCGACCATGGAGACGATGTTGTAGCCGCCCTGCATGGTACCCAGAAGCTTCACGGCGTGGATCTTGTCGATCAGCGGCGAGCTGGCCTCGCCCTTGGCGATGGCGGTCAGAAAGCCTGCCTTGACGTAGGCGGCCTCGTCGACACCGGGCGGCACGCGGTGTGTGATCAGGTCGAGCACAAACTCTTCCTCACCGGCCGGCGGCGTCTTGAGCAGCTCGATCAGGGCCGCGGTCTGCTCGGCATTCAGGGGCTTGGGTGGTACGCCTTCGGCGGCGCGTTCCTCGACATGTTGGCGATAAGCTTCAAGCACGTTGGGCCCTCTCATCTACTTGGGGTGCCGGACACATACCCGCACGGTCGTCGGTACGCGGCCTGGCACGAGACATACGCTTGACAAACAGCGTGTGGTGGATGGCTGGGGATTCTACGGCAAACTGTCGACAATGTTAAGACGACAGCGCGAGCGCGGGTTTGGACGTTGTGTCGACAAAGCGCTACTCAAGATGACAAACGTTCGTTTAGACTGTAATGAGCAAGGTTTAGTGAGCGAAGGTCGTGCAGGAGCAAATGGCGTTTGCAATGACCCCGCCATAGACCCTTAAATACCTCGTGTGCTCGACGAAAATTCAACGCCGCGTGGCAAGAGCACGCACGTAGCCGGGGCGTTGACAAGCTTGGGAACGACACGCCCTGCCTGGGTGTGTCTGCAACGAATAGAGGCGCTTGGTAGCCGTATTATGTCGATAGAGTCACATGTATTGAGTCCTGCAGGTCATTCGCTCGGCGCGGAAGATCTGCTGCCTGAAAGTCTCCATGCGTTTCTTGCCTGTCCGACGCCGGATGCCTGGCTCGCCTGGGCGCTGGACAACCCGGAAACGCTTCTGATCGATCATGCCCAGTGCGAGAAGAAAGCGGCCTCGACGGCGATGAACCTTCTCTACCGCTACGTCGACCAGCCGGATCTGCTGGCCAAGATGTCGCAACTCGCCCGCGAGGAGCTTTTGCATTTCGAACAGGTGGTGGGGCTGATGGCGCGCCGCGGCGTCGCCTACACCCACCTGAGCGCCTCGCGCTATGCCGAGGGGCTGCGCTCGCACCTGCGAAGCCAGGACCCGGAGCGACTGATCGATATTCTGATTGTCGGCGCCTTGATCGAGGCGCGCAGCTGCGAACGCTTCGCCCGCTTGATCCCATACCTGGACGAGGAGCTCGCCAGGTTCTATCGCACGCTGGTCAAGTCCGAGGGGCGCCACTACGAGGATTATCTGCTGCTTGCCCGGCAGCAGACGTCGCAGGCGATTGATGAGCGCATCGCCTTCTTCGTAGCGCAAGAGGCCGAGCTGATCACCTCCCCCGATACCGCGTTTCGTTTTCATAGCGGTGTGCCGGCCTGAGTCGACCACCGTCTAGCAGGATGAGCCCCATGCGCGATGCCAAGCAGATCGACAAGTTAACCCTCTTTGGGCATTTCTCCCTCACCCAGGGCGATGACGCACTGACCCATTTCAGCTACGACAAGGTCAAGGCCTTGCTGGTCTATCTGCTGCTGCATCGCCAGCCGGTCAATCGCGCCCAGCTTGCCGAACTTCTGTGGCCCGATCAGGGACTCTCCTCCGGGCGTACCAACCTGCGCCACGCCTTGCACTGCCTACGCCAGTCGCTGGGCGAGCGCGCCGACGCGGTGCTCAACGTATCGCGCCAGACCATCGCCTTTCAGCTGCCGGCGCACTGGCAGGTAGATCTTCACGAACTACAGGCGCTGCTCGACGGGCCGCCGGAGCTGGCCACCCTCGAGGCGGTGTTGGCCTGCTACCAAGGCGATCTGGTCGAGGAGTTGCAGCTCACCAACTGCAGCGAGTTCCAGCGCTGGCTGCTCCAGACCCGCAACGAATGGCGCCAGCGCGTGATCCGCTTCGCCGAGCAGGTGCTCGACGCCCAGAGCGATATTCCCGATGCGCTGATCGAAGAGCTGGTCAGCCGCTTCTCTGGCTACGGCCCCTTTCACGAGCACCTGGTGCGCCAGCTCGCCGAGAACAACCAGATGGCCGCTGCCCACGAGCAGTACCAGGGCTATCTGCAGCTTCTCGCGCTCTCCGGCCAGCAGCCGGAGCCAAGTTTCTTGCAGCTCGCGAGCTACTGGTCCGACGGACATTTCGACCCTCACGTGGTCAGCCCCCAGGGCGCCTACTCGCGGGCGCTGGCCGCCGACAGCAAGCCGCTGCGCGAGGACGAGATCGAGCTGCGCCAGCTATCGGTGATGGCCATTCGCCTCGCGCTCAAGGGCGACTGGCAGGAGCGCGGGGCCATGCGCCACTGCCTCAACCTGCAATTGGAGCTTCTGCGCTGGCTCGAGCAGCAGTGCCACCATCTGGGCGGCTTCTGGCTGCCCGGGGCCACTGGCGGGCTGGGGCTTGCCTGTTTCGGCACCCACGGCCCGGCCCACCAGCTTGCCGAGCTGGTGGCCCTCTACGAGCACTGTCGCAAGGCGCTCGCCCAGGAGATCGAGCGGCGTTGGAGCGGCGATCAGGCGCCACCGAGCTTCGAGCTGACTGCCGGGCTTCACAGCGGACGGGTGGTCTACCTGCCCGAGCGCCAGCTGGCCGACCCGCTCGGCCAGGTCACCCAGGTGTCCCTCGAGCTGATGAGCGCCGCCGAGGGCAGCGAGCTGGTCATTTCCCAGGAGGCGAGCCAGCACATGCCGCCGGCGCTCGACCTGCAGCCCCGCCTCTCGTCGCGGCTCGTTGCCAGCGACGGCCGGGTGCGCCTACGGGCACTGGTGCTGGGCCAGAACGAAGGCGGGCGCGATGCGCTGCCGCCGAGCCTCATTGGCCGCGAGACGGCGCTGCGCACCCTGCGCGACGCCCAGGTCCGGGCCAGCATCGGCCTGCGCCAGAGCGTGCTGGTGAGAGGCGGCACCGGCATGGGGAAGTCGGCGCTGATGGTCGGCTTTCGCCAGCTCGAGCTGAGTCGCGACGCGGCGGTGTGCTGGCTGCCCACCACGCGGCTGTCGGTGCTGGAGCCCTACGGGGTCGCCCGGCAACTGCTCGCCTGGCACTTCGGTCATGAAGGCGACCGCGCGGCGCTGCGGGCGCTCCAGCAGACGCTCGACATGACCGCGCTCGACGACGAGCGCCAGGAGTTGCTCGAGCAGGCGCTCGGGGTGAGCGACGTCGAGGACATCAGCCGGCTGACCCAGAACGGCGAGGCCGTCGAGCTGGTCGCAAGGCTTTTGCACCGACTCATCGAGCGCGAATCCAGAGCGCGTACGCTGCTGCTGCTGATCGACGATCTGCAGTGGCTCGACGAACCCTCCTTCAAGGTGCTTTCCGGGTTGCAGGCGCGATTGCCGATCAATACCGCTTTCATGCTGGTGGCCAGCCATCACGGGCGAGAAGCGCTTCCGGTCAAGCTGCACTGGGACCAGCAGATCACGCTTGGCAAGCTCGACGTTGGTCAGGCCACCAGGCTCTTGTCCCAGCTCGCCCGGCGCTACCAGATCCACCTCAGTCCGCGGCTCAGAAATCAGATCGTCGAGCGCTGCGATGGCGTTCCACTCTACCTGCAGGAGATCTGCCGGCGACTCGACATGGATCGCCGCGAAGGGCGCAGCGTCCAGTTCAATGAGTTGCCGAAGGGGCTGCTGGGACTGCTCACCAGCCGGATCGACCAGCTGGAGGCCGATCGCGACGTCGTCCACGTGGCGGCGGTGCTTGGCCGGCGTTTCCGGCTCGACATGCTCGGCGAAGCCTGTGCCCTCGACAAGGGCCGCCTGCATAAGGCGCTCGAGCACATGCGCCAGCTCGAGATCATCGAGAGCGTGGAGATCGGCGGGGGCGAGCCCGAGTACCAGTTCAGCCATCAGCTCTTGCACGAGGCGGCGTACCTGTCCGGCCCGAAGGACGTGCGCGTGGCGCTGCACCAGCAGGTAGTGACGCTGATCGAGGAGCGCTTCCCGATGTGGATCAGCCGCCATCCGGGAGATTTCGCCACCCACCTGCGGCGCAGTGGCCACCCTGCCCGGGCAGCACGCTACTTCGAGCTGGCCGCCCGCGAGGCGCTCAAGGTCAGCGCCAATCGCACCGCCTTGAAGATGGCCGATTTCGGGCTGGGCTGCATGAGCGACGTCGAGGATCACGTCGAGCGCGAGGTGAGCCTTCTGACCGTGAAAGGTCAGGCGGCCTTCGCGCTGGAAGGTCACGGTTCGCCGACTGCCCACGAGTGCTTCGTCCAGGCGCGGGAGCTTCTGCGTGACTCCGGCAGTGACACTCTCGAGGACCCGGAGGATCTCGAGCAGATATTTCTGGTCAAGTGGGGGCTGTGGCTGGGTCGTAGTCAGCGCTACGCCCACGCCGACGCTTTCGCACTGGCCGCCACGCTCTCGGATATCGCCAAGCGACTGGAGGACCCGCGCTACGCGCGGCTTGCCGACTACGCCGGCGCGCAGTGCGAGTACTGGGCCGGGCGCATTCCCCAAGCCTTCGATCACCTCAACGAGATCGACCCGCTGAACGCGCCGATGATGATCGATTGGCTGCCGTTCTCGGATCATCCCCAGGTGAGCGCGGCGTGCTTCCAGGGCTGGACGTTGTGCCTGCGCGGCGACTATCAGCGCGCCGAGCGCCAGATATCGGCGGCGATTCGCCTGGCCGAGAAGATCGGCCATCCCGGCACGCTCGCCATGGCACTGATGTTCGCGGCGGCCCTGTATCGCCAGCTTGGTCACGTCCACCTCGCCGCGCGACACGCCGAGCGGGCCGCTGCCATGACGGCGACGCCGGACCTGCAGCTGTGGCAGATCGCAGCCCAGGGCGTGCTTGGCTGGCAGCAGGCGCTGGGCGGCGATCCCTCCGGGCTTGCGCGGCTGTGCGAAAGCCTCGATCAAATGGCCGAGTTCAACGGGCGTGACCGCTTCCAGCGACCGGTGCTCTGGTATGTCGATGCGTGTATCGCGCTGGACGAGCTTGCCTGCGCCGCCGAATACCTGGAAAAGTGCCTGGCCATCGCCCAGGAGCGCAGCACGTTGTTTCTACCGGAAATCGCCACCCAGCTTGCGCGCGTGCGCCACTTGAGTGGCGAGGCGCCCGGTGAGGTACGCCGGCTGGCGGAGCTCGCCATCGATCACGCCCGGGAGCAGGGTAACCGTCACCACGAACTGGCAGCTCTCGAGTTCTGGCTGACCCATATCGCGCCGGAAGACAAGCTTACCCGCGAACTTTTCCGCCAGCGCCTGGCCAGCGTCAGCCACAGCGATGCCCCGGTTCTGGTGCGCTGGGCGAACCTGCTGGATCGCCGCTCGTCGCGCATGGCGAGCGTCGAAAGCTAGCCTGGTTAGTCTGTTACCTTGGCTCAGGTGTTCGCTTCGAGCCAGGCGAGATTGTCGAGCGCCTCGTCGCGACGAGTGCCGCACACCGAGGCCTCGAAGGTGAACCTGGCGCAAACGATGGGGCGGTTCGGATCGCCGAAGAGACGGCACAGGTTGTCTTCATCTAGCTGCACGCAGCGTACCCCGGCGGGCTTGCCGCGGGGCATGCCGGGGATGGCTGAACTGATCGACGGGGCGATGCAGCACGCCCCGCAGCCGGCTCTGCACTCGCCGTTCGTTGCGCTCTCCTGGCTTGCGATCAGCACCGTCACTCGAGTTCGCTCTCGGCAGTAGCTCCCTTGTTGAAGCCCTCGTAGGCGTACACGCGTGTGGGGGTCGCCGTCTCACCGGCGACTTCCTCGGCGAGCCAGCGCGCGATGTTCTCCACCGTGGTCGGCCAGGGCAGCACCGCGCAGCGCTCCCGGGGCAGGGTGATGGCGAACGCGCCTTCGCCGGCCACGTAGCGGCAGGTGAGGCGCTCGTCATCTTCAGCGGTGATGTCGGCACGCTCGAGCAGGTAGCGCTGGTCGAGCCAGCGTGCCCAGCGCGCTTCGAGCGCTGGCACGCGCGCGCCGCCTTGATAGATCTCGAGGCGCGAGCGGTGGCCGTGGGCGATTCGCTGGCAGTTGCCCTGGTGGCGTTTCAAGCCGTGGCTGTAGCCGTAGGCGGCGCCATCGATGACTTCCTCGCTGAGCGCAAGGCGCACGCGGCCGACGTTTTCCGGGCATCGCCGGGTGAGCTCTTCACCCAGCGTCGCCGCTAGCACCTCTGGCTCGACGGTATCGGCATCGATCAGCGTGAACGCTGCCTCGGGCCCGCGCACCTCCATGGCGTAGGGCGTGGTGGTGCGCACGCAAAGCCCTTCCGGACACGCCTCGACGTGAACGCCCGGGGCGCGGGTCGGTACGAGCAGAGTGTGGTCGACGCCGGCATCCAGGGTCTTCTTGATGAAAGGCTTGACCAGGCCGAAGTCGAACAGCATGCCGTCCTCGCCGAGCTCGCCCTCCAGCGTTGCATCCACCTGCCAGCTCATGCCGACGAGCCCGCGCTCTTGGCACCAGAGCGATACGTCGATATGACTCAACTGCTTGACGAAAAGCGCCATCATTCGAATCCCGCGATCTTGTGAGTTTGCAGCGACAGTCGCCACTGCGGGTGGGCCATGCAGTAGGCGGTGGTCGCCTCGATGTTCGCGCGGGCCTGCTCGTGGCAGCCCGTGTCCATCGGCTGCAGGTAGAAGTGGCTGAACTCGAGCGCCGTGAAGCGCTCCGGCAGGGCGTCGCGCTGCGGGTAGACCAGCTTCAGCTCGTCGCCGCTTTGCGCCACGAGGGCGTTAGCGCCCTTGGGGCTGACGCAGACCCAGTCGATGCCCTCGGGTACTGCCAGGGTGCCGTTGGTCTCCACGGCGATCTCGAACCCCCTGGCCTTGACTGCGGTGATGAGCGCGGCGTCGAGCTGCAAAAGCGGCTCGCCGCCGGTGAACACCACGTAGGGCACGGCGGGGGAAGGGGCCTCTGGCCAAAGCGCCGCGAGGTGCTCGGCGAGCGCCTCGGCCCGCTCGAAACGGCCGCCGCCGGCACCGTCGGTACCGATGAAGTCGGTATCGCAGAAGGTGCAGCGGGCACTCGCCCGGTCGGCCTCGCGCCCGGACCACAGGTTGCAGCCGGTGAAGCGGCAGAAGACGCTGGCACGACCGCTCTGCGCACCTTCGCCCTGAAGCGTGTAGAAGGCTTCCTTAACGTGATACATCGAAAGCCTCCGGTGCGTAGGCGAGCGGGTCGGTCACGCCGTTGGCGGCAAAGGCGGCCAGGCGTTCGCGGCAGCTGCCGCACCGCCCACAGGCGAGCTCGCGCCCTTCGTAGCAGGTCCAGGTATCACGGTAGTCCAGGCCCATGGCCAGGCCCTCGCGCAGAATGTCTGCCTTGGTGGCCTCGAGATAGGGTGCGCTCACCTCGATGGGCTCGAAATCGGCGATCAGCGCGACGCGGCGCATCGCCTCGACGAATTCCGGTCGGCAGTCCGGGTAGAGCACGTGATCGCCGCCGTGGGCACCGTAGTCCACCCGCCCGGCGCCGATGTTCACCGCCTTGGCGATGGCCAGCGACAGGAGGATCATGTTGCGGTTGGGCACCACGGTGCTCTTGAGGTTCTCCTCGGCGTAGTCGGCGTCGGGCATCGCGGCATTGGTATCGGTCAACGCCGAGTTGTCGATTAGCCCGTGGATCGCGCGGATATCCACCACCTGATGGGGAATGCCAAGCTTTTCGCATACCCGGCGGGCGGTATCGAGCTCGCGCCGATGGCGCTGGCCGTAGTCGAAGGAGAGCGCGTGAACCTCGAGGCCTTCCTCGAGTGCGCGGTGCAAGACGGTAAAGGAGTCCATGCCGCCGGAGTAGATCACCACGGTGGCGGGGGAGTGTGTACAGGAAAGGGAAGACATGCTAATACTCGCTGATCGGAGAATTTATCGAGTGCCCAACGGGCAGACGTCCGGGGTCCGGTCCGGAACGCTGCGCAGTTTACGCACTGACCGGGCGCTTGGCTAGCTGGCCCCGTCAATCGCCCTTCACGCTTTTCGAGATGTATTCATGGCAACCATAGAACATAGTGAGATCGTCCACGCCCCGCCGGAGCGGGTGTTCGAACTGCTGCGCCGCGTCGAGGACTTCGCCGACTACTCCGACATGATTCACGCGATCGACGTGCTGGGTGACGACCGCTACCGCTGGCACGTGCGCGCGGTAGGCATGGATTGGGCCTTCGACGTGGTAGTGACCGAGATCGAGGCGCCGCACACGCTCGCCTGGGAGTCGCTGGATGGCGTCAAGAACCAGGGGCGCTACCGGCTCGAACCGGTTCAGGAGGGCACGCGGGTCTCGCTTTCCCTGACCTACGAGATCGGCAACCGGCTGATGGAAAAGGCTGTCAACAAGGCCGCCAGGCCGATGGTCGGCAAGGTGAGCCGTCAGATTCTCGAGCGCGTCGAAGCGCGGTTGAATGGGTAGGCGCTGGCACCTCTCCTGGCGCTGGGTAGCGCTTTTCGCGCTGCTGGCGATGCTGGGCTACGTCTGGCTGTGGCACTCGCCGGATTTGGCGGCGGCCAAGCAGTGGGCTGCCGAGATGTCCCACCACCCGCTGGTGGTGGTCGGCGTCATTGCCACCATGGCGATCACTCTCGCCATCGGCCTTCCGGGCAGTATCGGCCTGTGGCTGATCGCGCCTTTTTACGTTCCGGTCATCGCCACGGCGATGCTGACGTTGGGCAGCGTACTGGGCGCACTCGGCGCCTATTTTCTCGCCACGCGGTTCAACGCCCGGGTCAAGCCCGGAGGGCTGACCCACAAGGTGGTGCAGATTCTCGAGCACCGCGGGGATCTCATGACCCAGTGTGCGCTGCGCATCCTGCCGGGGTTTCCTCACTGTGTCATCAACTATGCCGCCGGGCTCGTGCGCCTGCCGCTCAAGACCTACCTGCTGGCGACGGTGATCGGGCTTTCGATCAAATGGGGCGTATACAGCAGCGCCATCTACGGGGCGCTCGAGGCGATCGAGCACGAGGATCCGCTGCAGTTTGACGTGGTGCTGCCGCTGATCGCGCTGGCGCTCTTGCTGCTGGTAGGCGGGTGGTACAGGCGCCGCGTGGAAGCGGCGCGCAGGGAACATTGAGACGGGGCTAGCGGGGCTGGTGCAGGGCGGCGTCCAGGTGGCCGACCACTTCGGCCCAGTCGGCGTCATCGGCAATAGCTTCGCGCAGAAAGGCCGCCTGGCCCTCGTTCCAGCAGGGCGCCTCGGCGATGGCGGTGGTGGCCGGCAGCGGACCGTGCTCGCTGATGAAGGCTTCGATGGACGCCTTGTCGGAGGCAAGTCCCAGCTGCTCGAAGAGATCGCTGAATTGGTGTACGGGTTGTTCCATGGGTCACTTCCTCTCCTTGGGTGATTACTACGCGTCTAAGCGCGTGCCTATCTACATAGTTCGATCTATCAACATAGTTCGACCTATCAACATAGTTCGACCTATCAACATAGTCTGAATATTCGCGCGCGCCAGCGCTGCTCAGCGCTCACCGCAAAGCGGGGTCACGAATCGCCGGCGGCGATCCTCCTGGGTCATCGGCTGAGCAAGCAGGTGGACGAGCTTGGTCAGCGCCGCCTCGGGCGTCATGTCCGCGCCTGCCAGCACGCCGGCGGCTTCCAGCCCGGCGCCGGCGGCGTAGGTGGCAAAATGCACGCCCCCGCGCGGGCAGAGGCTGGTCGCGGCGATGAGCTTGCCCTCACCGCAGGCGCGGGCCAGCACCTCCAGCAGCGCCGGGTCGTCCGGAAGGTTCCCCGCCCCCCAGAGCTGCAAGAGCGCTCCCTTGACGCGATCATCGCCGAGCAGCGCCTCGAGCTGCCAGGCGGCGATGCCCGGCCACAGCGCCAGGCGAACCACCTCGCCCTGAGCAAGCCCTGCATAGCTTGCAAGCTCGAAACGTGGTGCACCGCGATGAGTCGCTGCCAGCCCCCGCGCCGGGTACTCGATGAAATCCTCTCCCACGCGCTCGCCGAGCAGCGGATAGCCGGGGCTCGCAAAGGCATCCGGCGCTTCGCTGTCGCACTTGACCGCGCGTACGCCGCGCAGCAGCTTGCCGGCGAAGTAGATCGCCACCTCCTTGAGCGAGTCGCTGGCGGCAAAGCGCAGCGCCCCGTAGACGTTGGCGAGGGCGTCGCTGTGCTCGGCCTCAAGCGGGCGCATCGCCCCGGTGAGCACCACCGGGCGATCGAGGCCCTGCAGCTGAAAGGCGAGACTCGCCGCGCTGAAGCTCAAGGTGTCGGTACCGTGGAGCACCACGAACCCTCTGTAGTCGTTGAAGCGCTTAGCGATCGCCGCGGCGATGCGCTGCCAGGTCAGCGGCGTAGCCGCGCTCGAGTCGATCAGCGTATCGAAGCTCATCACTTCAAAAGGCGGCAGGGCGCTTTGCTGGGGCACCGACAGGGTATCGAGCGCGCGCTGCAGACGCGCCTCGAAGTTCGCCCCCGGTTCGAGCCCGGCGGCGCCGGCCTGCATGCCAAGAGTGCCACCGGTGTAGATGACCAGGATGCGTTCGCCGCGCTTGGCCGCGCCGCTGAGTAACGGGGTAACGCTCATGAGACTCCTTTTGCCATGCCGGCACCTGGCCCTAGCACGACGAGCGTGTCGGCGCGGTCATCGAGCTTGCGATCACGCCCGGCCAGGAAGGCGAACACGAAGCAGACACCGATCAGCGCCAGCAACAGATAGGTGATGTGTTCCAGGCGGGCGCCGGCCTGGATCAGCAGGCCCACGCCGAACGGTCCGAGGGCGGCGATAGTGTAGCCGCCGCCCTGAACGAGCCCCGAGAGCTTGCCGGCGAGCCCCGCGTTGGCGGTGCGCAGCACCAGCAGGCTCAGCGCCAGGCTGAAGCTTCCGCCCTGGCCAAGGCCGAGCAGCGCCGCCCCCGGCCACTGCCATGCGTGCGGCGCGACCATCAAGAGATAAAGCCCGACTGCCGTAAAGGTGAGCATCACGAAAAGCGCCGGGCGCTGGTCGCGGCCCAGACGCGCAAGCCAGGGTGCTGCGAGCGCCGAGCCCAGTTGGCAGACGATCGAGACCGCCATGGTGAAACCCGCCTCGCTCTCACCGTAGCCGCGATAGATCAGAAGGGTCGGCAGCCAGCCGAACACGATATAGGCCATGGAGGACTGGATGCCCATGTAGAGCATGACCTGCCAAGTGAGAGGCTTGCGCAAAAGCGCCTTGAGCGAGGCGCTATGGGGGCTTGCGGCCTGGGCCACCTGCGGAGTGGGAGCGAGGGTCGCCCACAGCGCAAGCGTTACCAAAGCCAACAGCGCCCAGCTGGCAAGGCTCACCTGCCAGCCGCCCAAAAAATGGGTCAGCGGTACGCTGAACCCCGCGCCCAGCGCGCCACCGAAGCACAGCGCCATGGTGTAGAGCCCGGTGACAAGATCGGCGCTTTGGGGCAGTTCGCGCTTGACCAGCGATGGCAGCAGCGTGCCGGCCAGGCCAATGGCGGCTCCGGCCAGGGCCGAGCCGATGAACAGGACACCTGGAAGCGGTAGCGGGCGAATCAGCAAGGCGCCGCCAAGCAGCAGAAGGGCTGCGCTGAGCGCGCGCTCGGTGCCAATGCGCCTAGCGATGAGCGGCGCCAAGGGGGCCGCCAGGCCCAGAAAGAGTACTGGCAGGGTGGTGAGTACGCCTGCGGCCGTAGGGGTGAGCCCCGCATTCTCTTTCAAGCGAGCGAGCAGCGGGGCAACGGATGAGAGGGCGGGGCGCAGATTGAGCCCCACCAGAAACATCAGGAGGATGAAACCAACGGCGCGACGACGCTGCATGGCGCTAGCTCATGTGTGCGCGCAGATCGCCTCGGGCAGCGTCCATCAGGGTGATGAAGTGGTAGTCCGCCGGCGTTTCCAGGCAGTCCACGCGTACATCGGTACGCATGCCCTTGTTGATGTCGAGCTTTTCGTAGATCTCGAGAGTCACCTTGCGGGCCGGCTTGTCGCCGGGGACGATGGTGCCGTCTTCGAGCGTGAAGGTTTCGAGCAGGGTAGCGCGCACGCGGGTGCTGCCCTCTTCGCTCAACACCCGCCGGATGAACAGCCAGCCCTCACAGACCAGCGCCGCATCCTCGCTGCTTTCGCGCAGAAACAGCGTGCGGTAGCACGCGCCTTCCGTCGCGGCCTTGTCGGCCATGCTGCGGTAGGCCTGAATGACCTGCCCGGAGGTCGCCCGGGCGTCCTCCAGGCGCTGGGCGACCCCTTGATGCTCGCGGCTGAGCTGCTCCTGGCGCTGGAAGGCCAGCCACTGCCGGTAGTCATTGATAAGCTGAGATGACGCCATAATCACTCCATGAACGGGTTTGGTCATACACCCGGATGGGGGTGCCTGAAAGCGGACAACCTTCGCACATTCGACGAGCGCGCGCTAGCGACGTGCGCGTCGGCGCGGTGCCTTGTCGGAGCGCTCGCCCTGACGCTGTCCTTGGCCTTGGCCGCGACCACCGCCGCCACCGGGCTTGCGCTGGCCGCGACGACCGTTCTCGATCGGCTGGGGCTTGGCGTTGGGGTCGGGCTCGAAACCGGGCTCGATCTTCTTGGGCAGGTTCTGCTTGATCAGCTTCTCGATGCCGGTGAGCAGGGCGTGCTCGTCCACGCACACCAGCGACACCGCTTCGCCATCGCTGCCGGCGCGACCGGTACGGCCGATGCGGTGAACGTAGTCCTCGGCCACGTTAGGCAAGTCGAAGTTGACGACGAAGGGCAGCTCATCGATATCGAGACCGCGAGCGGCGATGTCGGTGGCCACCAGCACCTGCAGGTCGCCGCTCTTGAAGGCGCCCAGCGCCCGGGTGCGTGCGCCCTGGCTCTTGTTGCCGTGAATCGCCATGGCCGGAATGTCCTGCTTGGAGAGCTGCTCCGCCAGGCGGTTGGCGCCGTGCTTGGTGCGGGTGAAGACCAGCACCTGGAACCAGCCGTGGCGAGAGATCAGGTGGGCCAGCAGTTCGCGTTTCTTGTCGCGGTCGACCCGGTAGATGGTCTGGTCGATCTTCTCGGCGGTGGTGTTGCGCGGCGCGACTTCGACCAGTGCCGGATTGTCGAGAAGCTGAGTGGCCAGCGTCTGGATCTCGTTGGAGAAGGTGGCCGAGAACAGCAGGTTCTGACGCTTGGCCGGCAAGAGCTTGAGGATGCGCTTGATGTCGTGGATGAAGCCCATGTCGAGCATGCGGTCGGCTTCGTCGAGCACCAGGATCTCGATCTGGGAGAGATCCACGTGGCCCTGCTGCTGCAGATCCATCAGTCGGCCGGGCGTGGCCACCAGGATGTCGAGGCCCTTTCTGAGCGCTTCGACCTGCGGGTTCTGACCCACGCCGCCGAAAATGATATGCGAGGTGAGCGGCAGGTACTTGCCGTAATCCGTGACGCTTTCGCCGACCTGGGCGGCGAGCTCGCGCGTGGGCGTCAGCACCAGGGCGCGCACCTGGCGCTTGCCCGGGCGCTTGCCGTTGTTGAGCCGCTGCAGCATGGGCAGCGTGAAGCCGGCGGTCTTGCCCGTCCCGGTCTGGGCGCTGGCCAACAGATCGCGCCCGGCCAGCACCATCGGAATGGCCTTTTGCTGGATGGGCGTGGGCTGTGTGTAGCCTTGGTTGGTAATGGCGCGTAGTAAGTCGTCCTGCAGACCAAGTTCCGAAAAGCTCATGGGTTCTCCGCCATTGCCAGCAAAAGCGCAGAGGCGCTGTCACCAGGCTAGGGTTCAAAATAGGTTGAAAACGCGGGGTACGATCCGCGCGGCAGCGAAGTTTGCCAGATAGCGCGCCTGCCTGCGAGGCTCTTTTGCCTGCGCGGATGTCTCAAGAGGGGCGCGATGCGCGCGCGCCGTCCGGATGGAGCGACGCACGGCTCGGGCAGGGGCGACTTAGAAGTAGCCGCCGGTGCGAAGCTCGCGGGCGATCTGCGTTGCCGCGAGGTCGATGCTCTGGCCGAGCGCGCGCACCAAGGCCGGATAGCCATCCTGATCGAGCTCGGTCTCGACGGAGAAGCTCTCCAGCGCCAGCAGCTGGTTGTCCGCACCGCGCAGCTGCCACTGGCCGCTGGCAACGGCGTTGCCATCGTAGCGGCCCTGAAACTGGTCCACCTCGAGGGCCAGCGTCGGCGCGCCGCTGGCCGCCCCTTCGGCCCGCACCACGCGTACCTGGGGGAGCTCCTGGGAGAGCCGCCCGCGCAGGCTGCGCTCGAGCTGACGGCCGAGGGCCTCGGCCCACTGGTGCTCGCGCGCCTCGACGAGGGTGATGTCGTCGAGTTGCATGACGACGCCGTCGACATCGAGGTAGTGAGCCAGGCGCGGCGTGCGTATCTGCAGGGTACGCTCGCCGGTGACGGGGCTGGTGATGGGCGTTGCCGGCAGCATGTAACGCGCCGGCGGCGTCACGCTCGAGGCGCACCCGGCGAGCAGCGCCAGCAGGCTGATGAGAAGGGCTGTCTTCAACATCTTGGATCGCATGAGGTCGTCCTTTTACCGGGGGGCCCGCGGAATGGGGTCTTCCACGTCCAGATTGTCGAAAAGCAGCGCCCGCGGGTTCTCATTGAGCGTGCGTGTCAAGGGCTGCAGGTCGCGCATCAGGCGATCGAGCCGCTCGATGGCCGAGGTCAGGTCCTGATAGGCCGGCGACGCCGGTGAAAGCCCTTCCAGTGTGCTGCGAAGCTCCTCGAGGGTGGCATTGACGTTGCCGCCGAGCGCCTGGGTGTCCGGGTCGCTCAGCAAGGTGTTGAGCGAGGCGCTCACTTCGCGCACCTCGTCGAGCACGCGCTCGGAGGCCTGCAGGTTGCGATCGAGTCCGGCCAGCAGCGGCTCGACCTCCAGCGCATTGAGCTTGTCCAGAAGGCTCGTCACCTGAGCCTGGATCTGGGCGAACCCGCCGGCCACAGTGGGGAACACCTGACGCTCGGAGAACATCTCCTCGCGGTAGGTGCCGGCCAGGTCGCGCTGGAAATTCAGGTCGACGAACAGTGCGCCGGTCAACAGGTTGCCGTTCTTGAGCGACGCGCGAAGGCCGAGATCAAACATGCGATCAAAGCGTGCCTGCCACTCGTCGATGTCGATGTCCTCGCTTTCGATGCCCATCCGCTGGGGTTCGATGCGAATCAACACAGGGATGGCGAACTGAGCGCGCGAGTTGGGCTGCGGCGCGGTGAAGTTCCAGGGCACGGCGACCACGCTGCCCATGCGCACGCCGCGAAACTCCACCGGCGCCCCGCGCGCGAGCCCGCGCACGGTATCGTCCACCAGCAGCACGTACTCGAGGTAACGGTTGAAGGTGCCTTCCCGGGCGTCGTCTTCATCGGCGTAGAGGGTGAAGCGGGTGTTGTTGCTCACCGGCTTGCCCATGGGCAGATCTTCCGGCACGCCGAAGGTCACGCCGCCGCCGAGCAGCGCCTCCAGCGACTCGACGTTGACCCGCACGCCGTTGGCGTCGAGGCGAAAGTCGATGCCGCTGGAGGTCCAGAAGCGTGTGCTGTCGGTGACCAGCTGGGCGTAGGGTTCTTCGATGAACACCTGGTGGTGCATGGTGCGCGACTCGGGCTCGAAGCGATTGTCCTCGACACGCCCCACGGTGTAGCCCTGATAAGAGACCGGGTCGCCCACGCGCAGCGAGTTGCCGAGCTGGCTGACCAGGCTGATCTGCAGCCCCGCTTGGCCAGCGGTGGCCACCGGCGGCACGTCGCTCAACTCGAATTCGCGGCGCGGGTCGTTGGAGCGCCCTGGCTGGAGCTGGATATAGGCGCCGGAGAGCACCGTTCCGAGTCCGCTGATCCCTTCGCGGCCGATGCGCGGCTTGACCACCCAGAAACGGCTGTCCTGACGCAGCATTGCTTCGGCTTCAGGCTGGATACGCGCGGTCATGACCGCGTGGGAAAGATCGTCGGACAGACGCACGCTCTGCACGATGCCGATCTCGACGTTGCGACTGCGAATCAGGGTGCTGCCCGCCTCGATCCCCTCGGCGTTGTTGGTGGTCAGGGTGATCAGCGTGCCGCGGCTGGTATAGTTGTCGTACACCAGCCACAGGCCGATGATCACCGCGACGATCGGCACGATCCAGATCGGCGACAGCCGCGTCTGACGCGAGGGTCGGGCGCGGTGCAAGTCGTTTTCATCGTTCGGCGGCGTTTCGCCTTGAGGTAACTCGTCAGCCATCCACTGATTCCTTGGTCGCTATTGTGAACGTGGCAGCACGTCCTGGCCGGGGGGCGCGTAGGGGAGGAGTGTCCCATAGAAGGCGCGGGTCGAAGGTCATCGCGGCGAGCATGGTTAGCACGACCACGGCGCCGAAGGCAAGTGCGGCGGGACCGGGGGTGATCGACATCAGCGAGCCCGCACGGATCAGCGCCACCAGGATCGCCACCACGAAGACGTCGACCATCGACCAGCGGCCGATAAATTCGGTCAGCCGGTAGAGCCGGGTGCGGCTCTGGGCTTTCAGCTCGCCGCTTCGACGCACCGTCAGGCACAGCCAGGACAGGGCGAAGAGCTTGCCGACCGGCACGATGACGCTGGCCACGAAAATGACCGCCGCCACTGGCCAAGAACCCATCTGCAGAAGCTGTACCACGCCGCCGATGATCGTCGAGGGCGAGCTCGACCCCAGGCTCGTAGTGGTCATGATCGGGTAGACGTTGGCAGGAATGTACATGATGGTGGCGGCAAACAGCAGTGCCCAAGTGCGCTGGAGGCTATGCGGCAGGCGCTTGTGGAGTTTCTCGTGACAGCGACTGCAGCGCGCCTTGCCATTAGCGGGTAACCGGTTGATCAGCCCACAGGTGGGGCAACCGGTGACGTTCTGAGCCGCTGCGGTGGTGCCGGTCCGGGTGCCTTCGGGGGCAAGCGGCTCGCCCTCGAGGGAGAACCACATCCAGTCCGCGTCCAGCGACTGACTGGTCTTGAGCAGCAGGAGGGCGAAGGCGCAGAACGCCCAGAAGGAAATGCCCAGGCTGATCTGGGCGAGGCCTGCGACCTTGATCAGGCTGACCAGCGCGCCGATGATGAACACGTCGGCCATCATCCACGGCACCAGGTGTGAAAGCGAGCGGGCGATATCGCGGCTGAAAGGCTGCGGACGGCCGCGCAGCAGCCCGTATTGAAGCCAGATGACCCCGACCAGGTAGAGCGCCGGCAGCACTGCGATGGTCATGATCACGGCGATCGCCACCATCGGTTGGTGAAAGGCGATCAGCGTGGTGGCGGTCTGGGAGAGTTCGATGCGGTTGCTCACCCCGCTGACGCTGAAACTCACGAAGGGGAATGACACTGCGATGATCAGTGCGATCAAGGACGCGACTGCCAGCGCCATGCTGCGCTGGGCCGGAAAGCGGTGACGCTTGACCAGCGTGTGCGCGCAGCGCGGGCAGTTGGCCTTCTCGCCGGAACCCAGCGGCGGCAGTGCCGACACCCAGTCGCATTCGTGGCAGGCGCGCAGGCGCCGGCGGGTCAGACGCGTTTCCGGCGGCTGACTATCTACCAGCGGCGGGGATATCGTCAGTGAAGGACGTTTGATGACGTGGTTGTAACGCAATCGATTACTCTCAACGAAACCCGAAAGGCGATTGATACGCTGGCCGCCCGAGGCTGTCAAACCCGGCGACACTGGGTCGAGGTGATTCGGTGCTTGACCTTGCTACCAGCTTAGACAACGATGCAGTCGCTTTCGTCGTGTTTATCCTCTTTTCTGCCTAGGAGCCTTCATGCTGCTCGCCTTTCTAGCTGTCGCGATCGGACTGGTACTACTCATCTGGAGCGCCGAGAAATTCATCGACGGTGCCGCGTCGCTGTCGAAGCTTTTGGGGCTGTCACCGCTTCTGATCGGCATGCTGGTGATCGGTTTCGGCACCTCTGCCCCGGAAATGATGGTGTCGGTGCTTGCCGCGCTCCAGGGCAACCCGGGCCTGGCGGTGGGCAATGCCTACGGCTCCAATATCGCCAATATCGGTCTTGTGCTCGGCTTCGTCGCGCTCATGGCACCCTTGGCCGTGCATTCGAGCGTGATCCGCAAGGAGATGCCGCTGCTGGTCGGGGCGATGCTGCTCACCGGCTACATGCTCTTCGACGGTTGGGTAACGCGCATCGAGGCGAGCATTCTACTGCTGGCGCTGGCGCTTTTCATTGGTTTCAGTATCTGGCGCGCGCGCGCCCAGCAGGGCGATGCGCTGGAGGAGGAAGTGCTCGACAGCCTCGAGCAGGCGCCCATGTCGCGGGGCAAATCGCTGTTCTGGACGCTTACAGGGCTGGTGCTGCTGGTCGTGAGTTCACGCATGCTGGTCTGGGGGGCGGTCGAGATCGCTACTGCCTTCGGGGTGAGCGACCTGATCATCGGCTTGACCGTGGTGGCGGTGGGCACCTCGCTGCCTGAGCTTGCCTCGAGCATCAGCGCCTTGCGCCGTGGCGAGCACGACCTGGTGCTGGGCAACGTGGTGGGGTCCAATCTTTTCAACAGTCTCGCGGTGGTCGGGATTGCTGGGTTGATCGCGCCGATCGAGGCCGGGCGCGAGGTGCTGGTACGTGACTGGAGCGTGATGACCTGCATGACGCTTCTGATGGTACTGTTCGCCTTCTCTTGGCGCGGGCGTCCGCGGCGCATCAATCGTGTGGAGGGGGGCGTGCTGTTTGCGCTGTTCATCGGTTACACCGGCTACATGGTGAGCCTGGTGGTAATGAGCTGAGCTATATCGAGTTTGCTTGATGTGCGTCATTGCGCCCCAGCTTTGGTGCGCCGAGGGTCGTGTAACGCGTGCGGCCAAGGGCTAAGATGAGCCTGTGAGTAAAGACAAGCTTGGTCGAGCAGCGGGTGAACGGTGCCATGACCGAGTGTTGGTTACCCATGGGCATTGCATCTTTCCCCGGTTTCAGGAGTGCGTTATGGAACTCGACCCCTTGATGCTTTCGCGAATACAGTTCGCGTTCGTCGTCTGCTTTCACACCATCTTTCCCGTCTTCACCATCGGCCTTGCCTCGTATATCGCGCTCTTGCACGGCCTTTTCTTCAAGACCCAGAATCCCGCCTGGGACCGCCTGGCCGCCTTCTGGACGCGGGTGTTCGCGGTGGTCTTCGCCATGGGCGTGGTGTCGGGCATCGTGATGTCCTTCCAGTTCGGGACCAACTGGAGCAACTTCTCGCTGGCCGCCTCGAACTTTATCGGGCCGGTACTGAGCTATGAAGTGGTTACGGCGTTCTTTCTCGAGGCGGCGTTTCTGGGCGTGCTGCTCTTTGGTCGCGGCAAGGTACCTGAAGGCGTTCACCTCTTCGCGGCGATCATGGTCGCGGTAGGGACCTTCATTTCCGCGTTCTGGATTCTCTCCGCCAACAGCTGGATGCACACGCCGGCCGGGGTCGAGTTGATCGATAACCGTTTCCACGTCACTTCCTGGAGTGCGGCGATCTTCAATCCCTCCTTTCCTTACCGCTTCACGCACATGGCGGTGGCGTCGTTCATCACCGGCGGGTTCGTGGTTGCCGGCGTCAGCGCCTGGTTTTTGCTGCGTGGGCGCGACGTGCCGGCCAATCGCCGGGCACTGTCGATGTGTCTATGGCTCTTGATGGTGCTCACCCCCGCCCAAGCGGTGATCGGCGACTACCATGGTCTCAACACGCTCGAGCATCAGCCGACCAAGGTGGCGGCGATGGAGGGGCACTGGGAGACCTCCGGTAGCGTGCCGCTTCTGCTGTTCGCGATTCCGGATCAGCAGGCACAGGAGAACCGCTTCGCAATCGGCATCCCTCATCTCGCCAGCATCATCCTTACCCATTCACTCGATGGCGAGATTCCCGGTATCAGCGAAGTGGCGCCGGAAGAGCAACCACCGGTGGCGCTGGTGTTCTGGTCGTTTCGTGTCATGGTCGGCATCGGTCTGATCATGATCGCGGTATCGTTCGCCGGGCTTGTGTTGCGTCGCCGCGGTCGTATCTTCGAAAGCGAGCTGTTTCTTAAAACCCTGGTGGGCATGATCTCGCTGCCGTTTCTCGCCGTGCTGGCCGGCTGGATCGTGACCGAATCCGGCCGTGCACCCTGGCTCGTCTACGGCATGATGACTCACGCCGAGGGGTTGACGCCTTCGCTGACGGGCCCCGTGGCACTCTTCTCGCTGATCGGTTACGTGCTGGTCTACGCCGTGGTGTTCTACTCGGGAATCTACTATCTCACTCGGGTAGTGCGTAACGGCATGCTGCCCGCCAGGGCCCAGGCGGAGACCGACCAGGACGCTGACCGTCCCAAGCGTCCGCTGTCCGCTGCGCACACTCCCTTCGACGATGACGTTGAGCCGGTCAGGAGCTAACCATGGAAATGTTCGATCTCTCTATCATCTGGGCCGGGATCATTGGCTTTGGCGTGATCATGTACGTGCTGATGGACGGCTTCGACCTGGGGATAGGCATTCTTTTTCCCTTCGCCCCGGACGAGGACTCGCGCGACGTGATGATGAACTCCGTCGCGCCCATATGGGACGGCAACGAGACCTGGCTGGTGCTCGGCGGGGCGGGGCTTTTGGGCGCCTTCCCGCTGGTCTACTCGGTGTTTCTGCCGGCGCTCTACATCGGCGTGTTCCTGATGCTGGCCGGGCTGATCTTTCGCGGTATCGCCTTCGAGTTCCGTTTCAAGTCGCGGCGCAATCGTCACTGGTGGAACCGGGCATTCTGCTACGGCTCTGCGGTGGCGGCCTTTGCCCAAGGCGCGGTAGTCGGCGCCTATATTCAGGGATTCCCGGTAGAGAACTTCGTCTACGTGGGCGGGGCCTTCGACTGGCTGACGCCGTTTTCGGTGCTCACCGGCCTTGGCCTGATGGCGGGCTATGCGCTTCTTGGCGCGACCTGGCTGATTCTCAAGACCGAAGGGCACATCCAGGCGTGGGCCTACAAGATCACACCGATGCTGCTGGGTGCAGTGCTGGTGGTGTTCGCGATCATCAGCCTCTGGACGCCGTTCATCGACAACCTGGTGTGGGAGCGCTGGTTCGGCAACCTCAAGATCATCTGGATCTTCCCGGTGCTAGCGCTGCTGTGCGCCTATGCGGTGTTCAGAAGCGTCCAGAAACGTCGCGAAGGCATCCCCTTCGTCGCCACCATCGGCATCTACGTGTTCACCTATCTGGGGCTGATCGTCAGCAAGTGGCCGGTGATCGTTCCGCCGAACTACACCCTGTGGGACGCCGCCTCGGCGCCGGAATCCCAGCTTTTTCTGCTCATCGGCGTGCTGTTCGTCATCCCGGTCGTGCTGACTTACACCGCCTGGACCTACTGGGTGTTCCGCGGCAAGGTTCGCATCGGCGAGGGGTACCACTGATCTCATGAGGGGTGATACGTCCAACCCCGCATCGACAACGCCGCGCCAGTTTCTCGATGAGCTGGCGCGGACGCAGCGCAAGCGTCTGGCCGGTGCGGCGGCCTGTGGGGTGCTCGCCGGGGCAAGCACCACCGCCTTGCTGGTGGGGCTTGCATGGCTGGTCGATCAGCTCATCGTCCAGGGGCAGTCGCTCAGGTCATTGAGTGGGGTCTTCTCGCTTCTTGTCGTTCTGGTGGTGCTGCGTGCGTGCATGCAGTGGGGGCAGGAAACGCTGGGGATCGAGGCGAGCCTGCGGATTCGCCAGCGCGTCCGGCGCCGGCTACTCGAACAGCTTGCCGCTCTGGGCCCGCTATGGCTCACCCGTCATCAGAGCGGGGCGCTGGCGACCCAAGTGGTCGAGCACGTCGATGCCCTGGAGGGCTACTTCGCGCGGTTTCATCCGCAGCTTCGCATCGTGGTGGTACTGCCCTTGCTGATCGCTTGCGTGGTCGGCGCGCTCGACTATGTGGTGGTGATCTTCCTGCTGCTGGCAGCACCGCTGATTCCGTTCTTCATGGCATTGGTGGGCATGGGCGCCGAGCGCTTGAATCGTGAGCAGTTCGGCGCGATATCGCGGCTTTCGGCGCACTTCGTTGACCGGGTGCGAGGGATGAGCACCCTGCAGCTGTTCGGGCAAACCGAGCAGGCGCGCCGCGATGTCTGGTACGCTACCGACGAGTACCGGCGCCTGTCCATGAAGACGCTGCGGCTCGCCTTTCTTTCTTCGGCGGTGCTCGAATTCTTCGCTTCGGTGGCCATCGCGGTGGTGGCCATGTATGTCGGTTTCGGGCTGCTGGGCTACATCGATTATGGCCCCGCCAGCTCCTTGACACTGTTCTCCGGGTTGGCCGTGCTTCTGCTGGCCCCGGAATTCTTTCAGCCGCTGCGCACGCTTTCCCAGCACTACCACGACCGCGCGGCGGCACTGGGTGCGGCGGAAAGCCTGGTCTACCTGCTCGATCAACCTCGAAAGGCGGCTGGGCCCGCGAACACTCCTGGGACCGGCGCGCTTTTTGAACTCGTCGACGTGGAGATCGGTCACGATGACGAAAGCGTGCTGCGCGAGGTGTCGCTGGTGCTCGAATCCGGTGACGTAGTGGCGCTGACCGGGGCGTCGGGAAGCGGCAAATCGTCGCTGCTGGCCTTGCTGGCAGGTTTCATGGCGCCTCGTGGTGGCGAGTGTCGCCGGTGCCCGCACGTGCAGATGGCATGGCTCGATCAGTCGCCCTGCCTGCTGCAAGGCAGCCTTGCCGACAACCTGGCGCTCGCTGATCCCGAGGCCGGGCCCGAGGCCATGCGCGAGGCTCTCAATCAGGCAGGACTTGGTGAGCTTTTAGAGACGTTGCCCCAAGGGCTGGAGACGCCGCTTGGCGAGCGGGGCGTGGGGCTTTCCGGTGGCCAGGCGCAGCGGCTGGCGCTGGCGCGCATCTACCTGAGCGCGGCACCGCTCGTGCTGCTCGACGAGCCAACGGCGAACCTGGACGCCGAGACCGAAGCATTCGTGGTCGAAGCGCTAGGTCGCTGGGCGAGCGCCGGGCGCACGCTGGTCATCGCCACGCACCATCCCCACGTACGCTCGATCGCCAGCCGTCACTGGCACTGCGCGCATCAGCGGCTCGAGGAGATCGCCCCATGAAGGCATTTTTTTCCACGCTCTACCCTTGGCTCTCGCTGCTTGTGCGTCGGCGGGCGGCGTTCATGGTCGGCTCGCTCCTGGTGCTGGCCACTCTGCTGTCGGGGCTTTCGCTGCTGGGATTGTCCGGATGGTTCATCACCGCCTGCGCGCTGGCAGGACTCTTGCTGGCGGCGGGCCAGCCGTCGACGCTGGATATCTACGTGCCCGGCGGCGGGATTCGCTTTTTTGCACTGGCACGCACCGTCGCCCGCTATGTCGAGCGCCTCTATAACCACAATATGGTGCTCACGCTGCTGGCGGATCTGCGCTACCAGGTGTTCGGCTATTTGACGCGCCTGGATGCTGCCTCGCTCGGTCGCCGACGGGCAAGCGATTGGCTGACTCGCTTGACCGCGGATATCGATACGCTGGACAACCTCTACTTGCGCCTTCTGATACCGCCGCTGGTTGCGCTTGTGGCGACTCTTCTGATCGCGCTGTTCATCGCGATCTGGCTACCTGGCCTGGCGCTTCTTGTCGCAGGCGTTCTCGTCGCGCTCTGGGCGGTGCTCACGCTGGGATTCACTGCCTGGGGCTTTCGTCAGAGCGGGCAGCAGGTCCGCGATCAAGGCACACTTCGCAACCTCGTGCTGGATCAGCTCCAGGCCAGTGCAGAGCTTTCAAGCTACGGCACCGCACGCTGGCATCAGGCCAAGATCGATGCGCTCGAAACACGCTCGAGTTCCAATCAGCGCCGGCTGGCCTTCAAGGGCGCCATGGGCAACGCCTTGATTCTGCTGGTCTGCGGACTACTGCTGATCATGGCCCTTCGCGTGGGTGGCGAGGCGTTGGCAACGGGGCGGATCGATGCGCCGATCGTCGTCATGATCCTTTTGGTGGTGCTTGGCAGCAGCGAGATACTGGCCCCACTGCCGGGGGCGTTTTTGAAGTTCGGCGCGAGCTTTCAAAGTGTCCTGCGCCTTGATCGGCTGGCCTCCTCGGTACCGGTCGAAACGGCGACGAATACTCCTTTACCTGCGGGGCAGGGCGGCTATGACGTGCTTCTCGAGAACGCTGGCTACCGCTATCCCGGTATGCTCGAACGGACACTTGAGCAGGTCTCGCTGAAGATCGGCGCGGGGGATCGAGTGGCGGTCACCGGTATCTCCGGGGCGGGCAAGTCGACCCTGGCGAATCTACTGCTGGGGCGACTGATACCTACCCAAGGGCGGGTCGAAGTGGCCGGTCGGATGCCCTGCGATGTCGCTTTTGATCAGCGCGCTTCGCATTTTGCCTTTCTTTCTCAGCAGGTGGATCTATTCGACGGTACGCTTGCGGACAATCTTCGCCTGGCCGACCCGAGCGCCGACGATGCCAAGCTCTGGCGGGCGCTTGATCAGGTGGCGCTCGCCGACTGGGCCGAGCGGCAGCCGCGTGGTCTGTCGACGCCTGTCGGCGAAAAGGGGCGTCGTCTCTCCGGTGGCCAGGCGCGGCGTGTGGCACTGGCCAGGCTCTTTCTGCGTGGCCCTCGGCTTGTGCTTCTGGACGAACCCTTCGCCGGCGTGGATGCCGAGACCGCGCGACACCTGGCGAAATCGCTGGATCGGTGGCTGCAGGGGCGCACGGCGGTGTACTTCATCCACCAGGTGGACGATGTTTCGCTGCTTCCTGGGCTCACGTATAGTTATTCGCTCGATAGGGGTCGGCTGACGGCCATCGGCTCCGACCACGCCCGCTAGACGAGGAAGCGCCATGCAAGAGTATCTAAGCCAGCTGCCCAAGACCGAACTTCACTTGCATATCGAAGGCACGCTAGAACCCGAGCTCATGTTCGAACTGGCCCGGCGCAATGGCATCGAGCTTTCTTACGCGAGTATCGAGGAGGTGAAGGCCGCCTACCGCTTCGATGATCTGCAGGGCTTTCTGAATCTCTACTATCAGGGCATGGGCGTGTTGCGCACGCGCCAGGATTTCTTCGATTTGGCGATGGACTACTTCAAGCGCGCCGCTGGTGAAGGTGTCGTTCATATCGATATGCACTTCGACCCCCAGGCGCATCTGAGTCGAGGCGTCTCTCTGGAGACGGCGATGGAGGGGCTGCTCGAAGCCAAGGAGCGGGCCGAGCGGTCGCTCGATCTTTCGGTCGGCATGATCATGGCGTTTCTGCGTGATCGCTCGGCCGAGGAGGCATTGCAGGTTTTCGAGCAGGCCAAGCCTTACTGGGAGCGGCTCGACGCCATCGGACTCGACAGTGCCGAGCGCGACAATCCGCCATCGAAATTCAAGACACTCTTCGCACGCGCTGGCGAGGCCGGTCTTCGCCGGGTCGCTCACGCCGGCGAGGAGGGGCCTGCAGCGTACATCCATGAGGCGCTCGACGAACTGGACGTGGAACGTATTGATCACGGTGTACGCTGTCTCGAGGATGACTCGCTCGTCGAGCGGCTGCGGGCCGAGCAAGTCGTGTTGACGGTTTGTCCGCTTTCGAACGTCAGTCTGAAGGTCATCGACCAGCTCGAAGAGCATCCATTGCCTCGGCTATTGGAGAAGGGGCTCAAGATCACCATCAGCTCCGACGATCCGGCCTATTTCGGCGGCGGGCTTCTGGACAACCATGTCGCTTGCCACAAGGCGTTCGGCTGGGGCAAAGACACGTTTGCAAAGCTCAATCGCAATGCGCTCGAAGAGGCTTTCATGAGCGAGGAGCGGCGGCAGATCTTGCTCGAGCGCCTCGAAAAAAGTCTCTGAAAGATAAAAGGTTGCGAAACAGGGTTGACGAATCCTCGGAAGCGGGTAGAATACGCCCCACATCGAACGGGCAGCGCTCTTCGGTAGCTCTTTAAAAATATGATCAGGTAATTCATGTGGGCGTTTGCCGATGAGGGTGACAAGTCACCAAATATCAAGGCAGACGAACACAGCGATACTCTTCCTAGCGCTACTTTTTAGTAGCGCTGTGGAATCAGCATCACAGTAACTTCGTTTGAACCTTGAGCCAAGTTTGATCCGCTTTTGTTGTCTTCGGGCGACATGCAAGGATCACATCGATCTTAAACTGAAGAGTTTGATCATGGCTCAGATTGAACGCTGGCGGCAGGCTTAACACATGCAAGTCGAGCGGTAACAGGGGAAGCTTGCTTCCCGCTGACGAGCGGCGGACGGGTGAGTAATGCATAGGAATCTGCCCGGTAGTGGGGGATAACCTGGGGAAACCCAGGCTAATACCGCATACATCCTACGGGAGAAAGGGGGCTCCGGCTCCCGCTATCGGATGAGCCTATGTCGGATTAGCTGGTTGGTGGGGTAACGGCCCACCAAGGCGACGATCCGTAGCTGGTCTGAGAGGATGATCAGCCACATCGGGACTGAGACACGGCCCGAACTCCTACGGGAGGCAGCAGTGGGGAATATTGGACAATGG
>NZ_WHVL01000007.1 GCF_020622355.1 Vreelandella malpeensis
CCATTGTCCAATATTCCCCACTGCTGCCTCCCGTAGGAGTTCGGGCCGTGTCTCAGTCCCGATGTGGCTGATCATCCTCTCAGACCAGCTACGGATCGTCGCCTTGGTGGGCCGTTACCCCACCAACTAGCTAATCCGACATAGGCTCATCCGATAGCGGGAGCCGAAGCCCCCTTTCTCCCGTAGGACGTATGCGGTATTAGCCTGGGTTTCCCCAGGTTATCCCCCACTACCGGGCAGATTCCTATGCATTACTCACCCGTCCGCCGCTCGTCAGCGGGAAGCAAGCTTCCCCTGTTACCGCTCGACTTGCATGTGTTAAGCCTGCCGCCAGCGTTCAATCTGAGCCATGATCAAACTCTTCAGTTTAAGATCGATGTGATCCTTGCATGTCGTCCGAAGACAACAAAAGCGGATCAAACTTGGCTCAAGGTTCAAACGAAGTTACTGTGATACTGATTCCACAACGCTACTTGAAAAGTAGCGATAGGAAGAGTATCGCCGTGTTCGTCTGCCTTGATATTTGGTGACTTGTCACCCTCATCGGCAAACGCCCACATGAATTACCTGATCATATTTTTAAAGAGCGATTCGCTGAAGCTCGACATTGGCTCGATGACCGGAGCCGCTTGCCTCAGCGAGGAAGGCGTATTCTACGCATTCCATGGTGTTTGTCAACCGCTGATTTCGCGATGGACGTCAGCCTCGAACATCTCGCTAACCTCCTGACAAACCGAGGGTTTTACCCTTCTTCACCGCTGGAAACGCTGGGCATCCCCGGCAGCGGATGCGTACTTTACGGATTCGCTGCCGGGAGTGCAAGGGCTTTTTCAGAAAAGATCACTCAAGCACCGAAACATTCAAGGCTTGGTCGCTTCGCCGGTACGCTTGGCCTTGCGCATGCCGGCGTAGATGGGGCCGGAGAGCACGTAGGCGCCGAACAGCAATAGCAGCATGACCGAAGGCTCCACAGAGATCATCACGAACCCGAGCACTACCGCGAGCAGCACCACGAAAGGTACCGGCTTCTTGAAATCGAGGTCCTTGAAGCTGTAGTAGCGAATGTTGCTGACCATCAGCACGCCCGCCGCGCCGACCACCACCAGCATCAGCAGCTTGAAGCCGAAGGCATCGGCATCGAAGCTGTGGAAAGTCCAGACACTGGCCGCCACCACCGCGGCTGCCGACGGGCTGGGCAGGCCGATGAACCATTTCTTGTCGGTGCTGCCGATCTGCACGTTGAAGCGCGCCAGGCGCAGCGCGGCGCAGGCGACGTACAGAAAGGCGACGACCCAGCCGGTCTTGCCGATATCCTGCAGAATCCAGGTGAACGCCACCAGCGCCGGCGCCATGCCAAACGAGATCATGTCCGCGAGGCTGTCGTATTCCGCCCCGAAGGCGCTCTGGGTATTGGTCATGCGCGCCACGCGCCCGTCGAGGCCATCGAGCACCATGGCGATGAAGATGGCGACGGCCGCAGCGCTGAACTCACCGTTGATGCCGGCGACCACGGCGAAGAATCCCGAGAAGAGCGCGGAGGTGGTGAACAGGTTGGGCAGCAGATAGATCCCCTTGCGGCGAATCTTCTTGCCATCTTCCACCGCTTCTTCGACGACTTCGGTCTCGCGCAGAAACGCCGTGGCGAGATCCTCGTTGCTGACCGAATCGGTATCGTTGTGAGGATTGTAAGGCGGCGGCGTATGGCCGGGCTCTTGATCGCGCGCATCCTGAGTCATGTTCGTCGTCCCTTGGGTGAAGTCGTGAGTGACAGAGTTTCATTCTACACGCTACCCAGGCCGCGACCATGGCTATCGGCGCGCCAGCATAACGCAAAGCGGGGTGCGATCGACGCACCCCGCTTTTCACTGCCACCCGACCCGGGGGATCAGTTCTTGCTCTTGTCGACCAGCTGGTTGGCGGCGATCCACGGCATCATGCCGCGAAGCTTGGCACCGACCTGCTCGATCTCGTGCTCGGCGTTCAAGCGGCGACGCGCGGTCATCGACGGATAGTTGCTGTTGCCTTCGCTGATGAACATCTTGGCGTACTCGCCGGTCTGGATGCGCTTGAGGGCGTTGCGCATCGCGGCGCGGGATTGGTCGTTGATGACTTCCTGACCGGTCACGTACTCGCCGTACTCCGCATTGTTGGAGATCGAGTAGTTCATGTTGGCGATGCCGCCTTCGTACATGAGATCGACGATCAGCTTGAGTTCGTGCAGACACTCGAAGTAAGCCATTTCCGGCGCATAGCCCGCTTCGGTCAGGGTCTCGAAGCCAGCCTTGACCAGCTCGACGGCGCCGCCGCAGAGTACCGCCTGCTCGCCGAACAGATCGGTTTCGGTCTCGTCCTTGAAAGTGGTCTCGATGATGCCGCTGCGGCCACCGCCGACGCCGGCGGCATAAGAGAGCGCGAGCTCCTTGGCGTTGCCCGAGGCGTCCTGGTGGATCGCGATCAGGTCCGGAATGCCGCCGCCCTTGACGAACTCGGAGCGCACGGTGTGGCCCGGCGCCTTCGGCGCGATCATGATGACGTCGAGATCCTTGCGCGGCTCGATCTGGTTGTAGTGGATGTTGAAACCGTGAGCGAAAGCGAGGGTGGCGCCCTCCTTCAGGTTCGGTTCCACTTCGTTTTCATAGATGGTTTTCTGGTTCTCGTCCGGAGCGAGAATCATCACCACGTCGGCGCTCTTGCACGCTTCCGGCACGCTTGCCACCTTGAGACCCGCGGCTTCCGCCTTGGCGGCGGACGAGGAGCCCTTGCGCAGCGCCACGGTCACGTCGACGCCGGACTCTTTCAGGTTGTTGGCGTGGGCGTGGCCCTGGGAGCCGTAGCCGACGA
Source organism: Vreelandella malpeensis (assembly GCF_020622355.1). Lineage (GTDB taxonomy): Bacteria > Pseudomonadota > Gammaproteobacteria > Pseudomonadales > Halomonadaceae > Vreelandella > Vreelandella malpeensis. The sequence continues at coordinate 2,842 of NZ_WHVL01000007.1, forward strand.
TCGTGACCTTCTTGGCCTGGATCAAGGACAGGTCGCAATCTTTGTCGTAGTAAACGTGCATGGTGCGTCTCCAGAAGTCGTGAACGAGCGGTATCGTTGTAGCGGTGTCAGCGTTGACGGCCACCTGCGCCATCTCGTGTGGCGCTAGGATGCGGCGTTTAAGAAGACTCTACGCCTACCGCTTCGTTGCGTAAAACGCTATATTTGCAAGACACTATTTCACAAAATGAAACGCCGAGACCCGAATGGATTTTCGCCTGCTCAAACATGCGCTGGCCCTGGGCGAGACGCGCCACTTCGGCCGTGCCAGCGAGCTTTGTCATCTCAGCCCCTCGACGCTGAGCCGCTCGATCCGCCAGCTCGAGAGCGAACTCGGCACGCGGCTGTTCGAACGTGACAACCGTCACGTTACCGTGACGCCCCAAGGAGAGACCTTCCTGCGCTACGCCCAGGAAGCCTTGGAGCAGTGGGAGCTACAAAAGCGCACCCTCGCAGCAGATGCCACGGAGCTTCACGGCGAGATCAGCATCTACTGCTCGGTGACCGCCAGCTACAGCTTCCTCTACGAGCTCTTGAGCGACGTGCGCCTGCGCCACCCCGGCATCGAGCTCAAGCTGCACACCGGCGACCCCGCCGAGGCGATGGCCCGAGTGCTCGAGGGCCAGGACGACATGGCGATCACCCCGCGCCCGCGCATTCCCCCCACGGCTCTGACCTTCAAGTCGCTCACCCGCTCGCCGCTTCTGTTCATCGCCCCCACCCAGCCCTACGACTGGCTGCCCGAGGCGCCGGAGAGCTCCACCGCCGAGCAGTGGCGCCGGGTGCCGATGATCCTCTCGGAAGCCGGGCTTTCGCGCGAGTACGCCAACACCTGGTTCAAGGCGATGGGCGTGGCGCCGCGTATCTACGCCCAGGTGGCCGGCCACGAAGCGATCGTCAGCATGGTGGGGCTGGGCTTTGGCGTGGGCGTGGTGCCCAGAATCGTGCTGGAGAACAGCCCGCTCGCCGAGCGCGTGCAGGTGCTTTCGGTGAAACCGGAGCTGCCCCACTACGACGTCGGGCTGTGCGTGCTCAACCGGCGGCTCAAGACGCCGATGATCGATGCGTTCTGGGCCACGGTCAGCGAGCGATGAGCGCTTTTTATGCCGTGCGCGCACAAAAAAGCCGCCCCGAAGGGCGGCCGGTCGCGAGCTTCTGACTTAGAGCGACAGCACCTTGTCGCCGCGGGCGATACCGGAAACCCCGGTGCGCGCCACTTCGAGAATGCCCACCGGCGCCATGGCCTGCAGGAAGGCATCGAGCTTGGCGGCGTCGCCGGTGATCTGCACGGTGTAGAGACTCGGCGTGACGTCGACGATCTGCGCGCGGAAGATGTCCACGGTGCGCTTGACCTCGTCGCGGGCCGCCCCCAGCGCCTTCACCTTGACCAGCATCAGCTCGCGCTCGATGTGGTTACCCTCGGTCAGATCGACCAGCTTGACCACGTCGATCAGCTTGTTGAGATGCTTGGTGATCTGCTCGATCACCCGGTCGTCGCCGATGGTGGTGACCGTCAGGCGTGACAGCGACGGGTCCTCGGTCGGGGCAACGTTGAGGGTTTCGATGTTGTAGTTACGCTGGGAGAACAACCCAACCACCCGTGACAGTGCACCCGGTTCGTTTTCCAGCAGAATCGAGATGATATGACGCATCAGGTACGCTCCGTTTTGGACAGCAGCATGTCACGCATCGCGCCGAGCGGCACTTGCATCGGATAGACGTGCTCGAAGGGATCGACCTTGATGTCGAGAAAGACCAGCTCGTGCTTGTCGGCGAACGCCCGCTCGAGCGCAGGCGCGAGCTCCTCTTTCGTGGTCACGGTGATCGCGGTGAAGCCGTAGGCCTCGATCAGCATGTGAAAGTCCGGCAGGGATTCCATGTAGGAGTGGGCGTGGCGCGACTTGTAGTTCAAGTCCTGCCACTGGCGCACCATGCCGAGCGACTGGTTGTTCAGGTTGACGATCTTCACCCCCACCCCGTACTGCTTACAGGTCGAGAGCTCCTGCATCATCATCTGGAAGCTGCCTTCACCGGTGATGCACACCACGTCGTCGTCGGGGTAGCTCATCTTCACGCCCATGGCCGCCGGGAAGCCGAAGCCCATGGTGCCCAACCCCCCGGAGGTGATCAGCCGGTTGGGCTTGTCGAACTTGTAGTACTGAGCCGCGAACATCTGGTGCTGACCCACGTCCGTGGTGACGAACGCCTCACCCCGGGTCACGCGGCAGACCGCCTCGACCACTTCCTGTGGCTTGAGCGCTTCGCCGGTTTTCGAGGGCTCGTAAAGCTTGCCTTCGCGCTCTCCTCGCCAGCCGTCGATCTTCTCCCACCACTCGGTGAGCGCGCCCGCATTTTCCACCGTGCGCCCCTGCACCAGGCTGATCATCTCGTCGATGACGCTGCCGGCAGGGCCGACGATCGGCACGTCCGCGCGCACGGTCTTGGAGACCGAGCTCGGGTCGACGTCGACGTGGATGATCTTCGCCGTGGGGCAGAACTTCGAGGTGTTGTTGGTCACCCGGTCATCGAAGCGCGCGCCAATGGCAATAATCAGATCCGCGTGATGCATGGCCATGTTGGACTCATAAGAGCCGTGCATGCCGAGCCACCCGAGGCACTGCTTGTCGCTTTGCGGGTAGGCGCCGATGCCCATGAGCGTAGTGGTGATCGGAAAGCCGAGCTTCTTGACCAGATCCGTCAGGCCTTCGCTGGCACAACCGGTCACCACGCCGCCGCCGGTGTAGAACACCGGGCGCTTGGCCTTGAGCATGAGCTCGACGGCCTTCTTGATCTGGCCGGTATGGCCGCGGGTCACTGGGTTGTAGGAGCGCAGCTTGACCTTTTTCGGGTAAACGTACTCGTAGCGCTCGGTCGGGGCGGTCATGTCCTTCGGGATGTCCACCACCACCGGGCCGGGCCGGCCGGTCGAAGCGAGGTAGAAGGCCTTTTTCAGCACTTCCGGAATTTCGCTTGGGTGACGGATCGAGAAGCTGTGCTTCACGATCGGGCGGGTCACGCCGACGATGTCGGTTTCCTGGAAAGCGTCGTCGCCGATCAGGTGGCTCATGACCTGACCACACAGCACCACCATCGGAATCGAATCCATATAGGCGGTGGCAATGCCGGTCACAGCGTTGGTTGCACCAGGCCCGGAGGTGACGAGCACCACGCCGGGCTTGCCGGAGGCGCGCGCATAGCCGTCGGCGGCGTGGGTCGCGGCCTGCTCGTGGCGCACCAGGATGTGCTTGACGTCGTCCTGGCGGAAGAGCGCGTCATAAATATGCAGCGCGGCCCCGCCCGGATACCCATAGATGTACTCAACGCCCTCGTCTTTCAAGAAGCGGGCGATCATGTCTGCGCCGGAAAGCAATTCCACAGTAATTCTCCCCTGGAGGTCTCGAGTGCGATCCGCAGCGTTCTGCGGGGTCGAGTGCGGCGGTATGCCGCTGCCGGCGGTGCCGACACCTGATGCCAAACCCTGGCATACGGCCCGGTTGGGGCCTGCACTCTCATCGGAAAAGGCCAGAAAGCCGCTTCCTTATCGCGGCGGTTCACCGCGTCGGGGCATTGGCCAGGCCAGGCGGTTGACCTGGGCCCGGAAGTCCTTCGGCGGGTAGAGGCAAACAAGGCCTACCCTTCACGCGGGGATGGGGGGTTACCCGTGGATTCCGCGTCCGCAAATCAGGAACCCCTAAGGTTCCATTAACGCCTCGAAGCTGTCAACCACAGGCGCGGGCCTTTGAACAGCGCATCGTGCATAACGATATACCAACGATCAAACAGGCGGGTGCGGGCCGCGCACAAAAAAGCCCGCCGCAAGGCGGCGGGCCTGATCACGCATAGCGGTTCGATCAGTCGAAAACCAGATGATCGTCTTCGGCGCGAATATGCACGGTGTCGCCCGGGGCGTACCTGCCGGCGAGCAGATCCTGAGCCAACGGATTCTCGATGCGGCTCTGGATCGCGCGCTTGAGCGGGCGCGCCCCGAACACCGGGTCGAAGCCGACCACCGCGAGCTGCGCCATCGCCTCGTCGCTGATCGCAAGGCTCAGGCCGTGCTCGGCGAGGCGCGCCTTCAGGCGCTCGAGCTGGATCGAGGCGATCGCCTGGATCTGCTCCTGGCCGAGGGCGTGGAACACCACCACCTCGTCGATGCGATTGATCAGCTCCGGGCGGAAGTGATTGCCGACGACTTCCATCACCGCGCTTCGCATCGTTTCATAGCCCGCGTCGCCTCCGCTTTCGCCGCCCATGCGCTGGATGATGTCCGAGCCCATGTTCGAGGTCATCACGATCACGGTGTTGCGGAAATCCACCGTGCGGCCCTGGCCGTCGGTCAGCCGTCCATCTTCGAGCACCTGCAAGAGGATGTTGAACACATCCGGATGAGCCTTCTCCACCTCGTCGAGCAACAGCACCGAGTAGGGCTTGCGGCGTACGGCTTCGGTCAGGTAGCCGCCCTGCTCGAAGCCGACGTAGCCGGGAGGCGCGCCGATCAGCCGCGCCACGGAGTGCTTCTCCATGAACTCGGACATGTCGATGCGCACCATCGCCTCCTCGGTATCGAAGAGGAAGTTGGCCAGCGACTTGCAAAGCTCGGTCTTGCCCACCCCGGTCGGGCCGAGAAACAGGAACGAGCCGTTGGGCCGGTGGGGGTCGGCAAGCCCGGCCCGGGAGCGGCGCACCGCGTTGGCCACCGCCTCGACCGCCTCGTCCTGGCCGATGACCCGCTCGTGCAGCGCCTCTTCCATGCGCAAGAGCTTGTCGCGCTCGCCTTCGAGCATCTTCGAGACCGGAATGCCGGTCCAGCGCGACACCACTTCGGCGATCTCCTCTTCGGTGACGTTGGAGCGCAAGAGCCGGTGGCTGGCGGTATCCGCCTCGCCCTCGCCGCTCTCGAGAATCTTCTTCTCGAGCTCGGGAATCCGGCCGTACTGGATTTCCGACATGCGGCCGAGATCGCCCTGGCGGCGAGCCTGCTCGAGGTCCGTGCGCGCCTGCTCGAGCTCCGCCTTGAACTGGGCCGCGCCCTGGATGCTGGCCTTCTCGGCCTTCCAGATCTCGTCGAGGTCGGCATACTCGCGCTCGAGATCAAAAATGTGGTCGTTCAACGCCTCGAGACGTTTCTTCGTCGCCTCGTCGGTCTCCTTCTTGAGCGCCTCGCGCTCCATCTTGAGCTGGATCAGGCGCCGATCGAGGCGGTCCATCTCCTCGGGTTTGGAGTCGAGCTCCATGCGAATGCGCGAGGCAGCCTCGTCGATCAGGTCGATGGCTTTATCCGGCAACTGGCGGTCGGTGATGTAGCGGGTCGAGAGTTTGGCCGCCGCGATGATCGCGGAATCTGTGATCGCCACGCCGTGATGCACCTCGTAGCGCTCTTTCAAGCCGCGCAGGATCGCCACGGTGTCCTCTTCCGAGGGCTCGTCGACCAGCACCTTCTGGAAGCGGCGCTCCAGCGCCGCATCCTTTTCGATGTACTGGCGGTACTCATCGAGCGTCGTCGCGCCGACGCAGTGCAACTCACCCCGGGCAAGCGCGGGCTTCAACATGTTGCCCGCATCCATCGCGCCTTCGGCCTTGCCGGCGCCGACCATAGTGTGCAGCTCGTCGATGAACAGGATCACCCGGCCCTCTTCCTGGGAGAGCTCCTTGAGCACCGCCTTCAGGCGCTCTTCGAACTCGCCGCGAAACTTGGCGCCGGCAAGCAAGGAGCCCATGTCCAGCGATAGCACGCGCTTGTCCTTGAGCCCTTCCGGCACTTCGCCGTTGACGATGCGTTGGGCCAGGCCTTCGACGATGGCGGTCTTGCCAACGCCAGGCTCGCCGATCAGCACCGGGTTGTTCTTGGTGCGCCGCTGGAGCACCTGGATGGTGCGGCGAATCTCGTCGTCGCGGCCGATCACCGGATCGAGCTTGCCGTCAAGTGCCCGCTGGGTGAGATCGAGGGTGTACTTGTCGAGCGCCTCGCGCTGATCCTCGGCGTTGGCGTCATCGACGCTCGCGCCACCGCGCAGGCCCTCGATGGCACTTTCGAGTTTTTTACGCTCGAGGCCCGCCTCCTTCAGCGCCTTGGCCGCGCCGCCGCCCGCGTCCAGCGCGGCGAGCAGCACCAGCTCGCTTGCGATGAACTGGTCGCCGCGCTTTTGCGCTTCGCGGTCGGTGAGGTTGAAAAGCTTGATCAGCTCGCGGGAAGGCTGCACGTCGCCGTCGAACTGGCTGACCTTGGGCAGGTCGTCGAGCTGGCGCTTGAGCGCGTCGCGCAGGCGCGAACTCGACCCATGGGCCTTCTCGATCAGCGCCTTGATGCCGGTGTCGCGGGCATCGAGCAACGAGAGCAGCAAGTGGACCGGCTCGAGCTGGTTATGACCCTGGCCGACAGCGAGCGACTGCGCATCGGCGATGGCGGACTGGAGCTTGGCGGTGAATTTATCGAATCGCATGGCGTTCTCCCGGGATGGCCGCGCACTTGGACGCGCGGCGTGCCCCTGACGATGTTCAATTTACCAAGAGGTTTGGCTTGACAAATTAAATGGTGTCAGCCTGACAAGCTTTCAAGAGTCGCCGGGCGGGAAAATGGCGTTCAGGCGGAGCGTTCGGCGAGCCAGATGACGCTCGCCATGCGCCCGGTACGTCCGGAGTCGCGCCGGTAGGAGTAGAAGCGCGATTCGCAGGCGGTGCAGAAGTGTCCGCCGCTGATGTGGTGGATTCCCAGGGCCTCGAGGCGAAAGCGCGCCAGCCGGTAGAGATCCGCCATGTAGTGGTTGAGCCGGTAGGGGCTGTGCTCGAAGGCCTCCGCGCTTTCCGGCTGGGCGCCGACGAAGGCGCCGAACACCTCCGGTCCCACCTCGAACTGGGCGTTGGAGATCGCCGGGCCCAGCCACACCAGGATATCGTCGGCGGCGCAGTTCATTGCCGCTACCGTCGCCTCGAGCACGCCGCTGGCGAGTCCGCGCCAGCCGGCGTGGGCCACCGCCACCTGGGTGCCCTGACGATTGCAGAACAGCACCGGCAGGCAGTCGGCGGTAAGCACCACGCAGGCGTAGTCGGCGGAGCTCACGGTAGAGGCATCCGCCTGCGGGGCGCCTTCCTGGAAGCTTTGCTGTACCCGCGCACTGTGCACCTGATCGAGCCACAGCAGCGGGCGGTCGTCGCCGATCTCCTTTTGCAGCCGTCGGCGGCACAGCGCCACGTGATCCGGATTGTCGCCGACGTGGGCCGCCGGGTTGAAGGCGGCGAAGTCGCCCTGGCTCGGCCCGGTCTCGCGGGTGGTCACGAAGGCCCGCACGCTGCTCGGTGCCGGCCAGTCCGGCACCAGCAGCGTGGGGCGCAGGTCGATGGCATCGCTCATCGCATGGTCTCGCTATCTTCGCGCAGGTAATCCAACAGCATCAGCAGATCATCGGGAAGCTCCGCCTTGAAGGTCATCGCCTCCTCGCTGAGCGGATGGATGAAGCTCAGCTTGCGCGCGTGCAGCGCCTGACGCGGGAACTCGCGCAGAATCTCCTTGAGCGACTCGCCGGCGCCGGGCGGAAGCTTGGGGCGCCCGCCGTAGAGCGGGTCGCCGATCAGCGGGTAGCGGGCATGGGCCATGTGCACACGGATCTGGTGGGTACGCCCGGTCTCGAGCTGACAGCGCACGTGGGTGTGGGCGCGAAAGCGCTCGACCACGCGGTAGTGGGTCACCGCCGGCTTGCCGGAAGCCGTGACCGCCTGACGCTTGCGATCCTTCGGGTGGCGCCCGATCGGCGCGTCCACCGTGGCACCGGACACGGGCCTGCCGATCACCACCGCGTCGTACTGGCGCGAGACGCTGCGCGCCTGGAGCTGCTCGACTAGCCGGGTCTGTGCGGTCAAGGTCTTGGCCACCATCATCAGCCCCGTGGTGTCCTTGTCGAGCCGATGGACGATGCCGGCGCGCGGCACCTCGGCAAGCGCCGGGCAGTGGTACAACAGTGCATTCAGAAGCGTCCCGTCCGGGTTGCCCGCCGCCGGGTGGACCACCAGGCCCGCCGGCTTGTCGAGCACGATCACCGCATCGTCCTCGAAGACGATCTCCAGCGGAATTTCCTGGGCTTCGAAGCGGGTATCCTCCTCCAGTGCCGCCTGGAGGGTGAGCGTCTCGAGCCCGTGGAGCTTGGCCTTGGGTTTGGCCTTGGCGCCATCCACGGTCAGCTCGCCGGTATTGATCCAGGTTTTCAGGCGCTCACGGGAGTAGTCGCTGAACAACTCGGCGGCGGCCTGGTCCAACCGCGCGCCAGCCAAGGTCTCTGGAACCTGGTGCGTGGCTCTAATGATGTGCGACATGCAGAACCTCTTGAAGACACGGGCACCCTGGTGAAACACGGCGATGCCTGCGTTTTGCGCCAAGGTGTTTTATAGTGGGCCGATTGCGACCTATTCTACCATTTCTACTTATGGCCATCTTCGCTTTTCGGTGATTGAGGCTTGTTTGCAACGAGGATGATGATGCGCGTTTTCTCCACCGCCAGCCGCTTCGGCGCCGTAGCCCTTAGTCTTGCCCTGTTGGCAGGTTGTGCCAGCAGCAACAACAACGATGCCGAACAGGAGGACCAAGGCGAGTTCGCTGGCGTTCAGGAGCGCGAACTCTACGAGCTTGCGCGCACCGCCCTGGAGGACAACCGCTATCCGATCGCCATCGAGCGCCTCGAGGCCCTGGACACCCGCTACCCCTTCGGTGCCCACGCGGAACAGGCCCAGCTCGAGCTGATCTACGCCTACTACGAAAACGGTGACTGGGAAGAGGCTCGCGCTGCGGCCAGCCGCTTCATTCGCCTGCAGCCGGATCACCCGCAGGCGGACTACGCCTACTACCTGCGCGGGCTTTCCGCCTGGCAGGCCGGGCGCTTCAGCCTCGAGCGACTGCGCCTGATCGACATCTCCAAGCGCGACCTCGGCGCCTCGCGGGACGCCTACAACGATTTCCGTGAGCTGATCCAGCGCTTCCCGCAAAGCGAGTACGCGCCGGACGCCCAGCAGCGCATCGTCTACCTGCGCGAGCTTCTGGCCCAGCACGAGCTGCACGTGGCGGACTACTACCTGCGCCGCGGCGCCTATCTCGCCGCCGTCGAACGCGGTCGCTGGGTGATCGAGAACTTCCCCGAAGCCAACGCCACCCGCGACGCCCTGGCCACCATGGTCGAAGGCTACCAGGGGCTGGGCATGGACGACCGCGCCGGTGAAGTGCTGGCGGTGCTGCGCGAGAACGCCCCCAACCACGAGCAGCTGCGTGGCGGGCGCTTCGTGCCCAAGCACGGCGGCTCCGAACGCTGACAGTACGTTCCTGTACGTTTCTTCGACGCCTCCGGCATACGCCGGGGGCGTTTTATTATCGATATACTGCCGGGGTCAACATTCAACTCATTGGAATCAATGAATTTGACAAAAGATATCGCGATCAGTACGCAATAAAACGCTACAAATAAAATTTATACAAATTTTATACAATCGTCTAACCTCCTCTCAAAACAGAATAACTCGCGCTCCTTGAACCGCTTCGGTTCATGAGTGTCATCATTGTGATCGAGGGAACGACGTGCCTAGCCAACGGAACTTGAAGATAGCCACCCGCCTGACTATCGCTTTCACCACTCTGCTTTTGTGTCTTGCCGCCCTGACCGCCATCGGCATTTATCAGGTCAACCAGATCAGCCGCGATCTCACCGAGATCAACGACGTGAATGCCGTCAAGCAGCGCTACGCCATCAACTGGCGCGGCAGCGTCCACGACCGCGCTATCGCCCTGCGCGACATCGTGATCACCACCACCGACGAGCGCTATCGCGTTCTCGACGCCGAGATGCAGCGCCTGCAGGGCGACTACCGCGCTGCCGACCAGGCCATGACGGCCATCACCCGCGAGGTGCCCGGACCAGAGCAGGAGGCGCGCTTTCTCGATGACATCGCCGAGCAGCGAACGCTGACGCTGGAACTCACCGAAGCGGTGGTCGCCGCGCGTCTGGCCGGCGACATCGGCGGCGCCCAGGCGCTCTTGATCGAGCGCGCCGGCCCCGCCTACGCCGAGTGGCTTTCGCGCATCAATCGGTTCATCGACCTGCAGGAGCAGCTCAACAATACCGCTACCGCTCACGCCAGAGACGCCGCATCGGGCTTTCAACACTTGATGCTGGGGCTGACGCTGGCCGCGCTGCTGTTGGGCGGCTTCATGGCGTACGGGCTATCGCGCCAGCTGCTGCGCGAGCTGGGTGCGGAGCCCTTCGAGGTGCAGGCGTTCGCAAGCGCCATTGGCGATGGCAATCTGGCCGCCGCCGAGGGCAGAAATCCAGCGAACGCCAAGGGCATCATGGCTTCCCAGCTCGCCATGGCCGAACGGCTGCAGGAGACGGTGCTGAAGGTGCGCGCCAGCGCCGAGGCGGTGGCCAGCAACAGCGAACAGATCGCCGAAGGCAACGGTAACCTCGCCTCGCGCACCGAGCAGCAGTCCAGCGCCCTGGCCCAGACCGCCTCCGCCATGGAACAGCTAAGCGGTACCGTCACTCTGAACGCCGAAAACGCCGAGCGGGCAAGCCACGAGGCGACAAAGGCGAGCGCCACCGCAAGCCATGGCGGCAAGGCGGTGCGCGAGATGACAGCGACCATGAACGAGCTCGACCAGAGCTCACAGGAGATCGCCGGTATCATCTCGACCATCGATGCCATCGCCTTTCAGACCAATATCCTGGCGTTGAACGCCTCGGTAGAAGCGGCGCGCGCCGGCGAACACGGTCGCGGCTTCGCCGTGGTGGCCAGCGAAGTGCGCAACCTCGCCCAGCGCAGCGCCGATGCGGCCCGGGAGATCAGCGAGCTGATCACCAAGAATCTGGAGCGGGTGAAGCATGGCAACGAGCGTGCCGACGTGGCCAGCCGCTCGACGGACGAGATCATCCAGGCCATCGAGCGGGTCAACGTCATCATGAACGAGATCAGCAGCGCCAGCGCCGAGCAAAGCGCCGGCGTGCACGAGATCAACCAGGCGGTATCGGAAATGGACCAGATGACCCAGGACAATGCCCACTTGGTCAACGAGAGCGCCAGCGCCGCCAACACGCTGCGCCACAACGCCCAGCAGCTCATCCAGGCCATGCAGACGTTCAAGCTGCCCGCTTCCAGCGCCATGGCGCCAACTTCCGCCCGCTCACTGGCTGGGGACGATGCCAAAGCGTACGGCCCTCGCGCCGCGATAGCCGGCCCTTCGACGCCCGCCTGGGAAAGCTTCTGAGCCCTGGCAAGACGTGAAAAAGCCAAGCACGGTGCTTGGCTTTTCTTCAGACGAGCGATGTGGTGTCGGGCGGGCGGCTCAGTCGCCGGGCTGCCAGCCGTTGACAATGGGGTAGCGGCGGTCGCGCCCGAACCCGCGCGAGGTGACACGCACGCCCACTGGCGCTTGGCGGCGCTTGTACTCGCAGCGGTCTACCAGTTTCACCACCTGGTAGACGTCCGCCTTCTTGAAGCCCGCGTCGATGATCGCCTCGGCGCTCATGTCGCCTTCGATATAGCGGGCGAGGATCGCGTCGAGCACGTCGTAGCCGGGCAGCGAGTCGCTGTCCTGCTGGCCCGGGGCGAGCTCCGCACTCGGCGGACGTTCGATCACCCGCTCAGGCATCGCCGGCGACTGGGTGTTGCGCCAGCGTGCAAGCTTGTAGACGCCGGTCTTGTAGACGTCCTTGAGGGCGTTGTAGCCGCCGACCATGTCGCCGTAGAGCGTGGCATAGCCCACCGCCATCTCGCTCTTGTTGCCGGTGGTAAGCACCATCAGCCCCTTCTTGTTGGAGATCGCCATGAGCAGCACGCCGCGACAGCGCGACTGCAGGTTCTCCTCGGTGGTATCGCGCTCGGTGCCGGCGAAGCTATCTGCTAGCGTCTCGGTGAAGGCCTCGACCATCGGCGCGATAGGCATGACCTGATACTCGACGCCGAGCATCTCGGCCTGCTGGGCGGCATCTTCTTTCGAGATGTCCGCAGTGTAGTGGTACGGCATCATCACCGCCTGCACCCGCTGCGGGCCGAGGGCGTCCACCGCGATGGCGAGCGAAAGCGCCGAATCGATACCGCCGGAGAGCCCCAGCACCACACCCGAAAAGCCGCTCTTGTTGACGTAGTCGCGAAGCCCGGTGACCAGCGCGCAGTAGAGGCTCTCCTCCTTGGAGGCGACCTCCTCGATCTCGCCGGCCTGTGGCACCCACTCACCGCCGGACTCGACGAAGCGTACCGGCATCAGCCCCGCCTGCCAGTAGGGCGCGAGCACCTTGAGCGCACCGTTTGCATCGACCACGCTCGAGCCGCCGTCGAACACCAGCTCGTCCTGACCGCCGATGGTGTTGACGTAGACGATCGGCCGGTTCACAGCGCGGGCGCGCTGCTCGAACAGCGCCAGGCGCTCGCTGGGCTTCTCCTGATGATAGGGCGAGGCGTTGAGGGTCACCAGCACGTCGGCGCCGGCTTCCTTGGCCGCCGCGATCGGGGCACTCTCCCACAGGTCCTCGCAGATCAGAAGGCCGAGCCGGGCGCCCTTGTGTTCGAACACCAGCGGCTCGCGACCCGGCACGAAGTAGCGCTGCTCGTCGAACACCTGGTAGTTGGGCAGCGCCTGCTTGGCGTACTCCGCCTGCCACTGTCCGTTGTAGAGCACGCCCGCCAGATTGTAACGCTTGCCGTCGCGCACGCCGGGGTAGCCAATGATCACCAGCACGTCGCGAGCGACCTTCTCCGCCATGGTGGCACGGGCGGCTTCCAGGCGCGACTCCACCGAGGCTCTCAACAGGAGATCCTCCGGCGGGTAGCCCGTCAAGAACAGCTCGGGAAAGACCACCACGTCCGCTCGGTGCTCGATGCGCGCCTCGCGCACGGCTTCGATGGCGCGGGCGGCGTTACCGGGGATGTCCCCTACCAGGGGGTCGAGTTGGGCCATTACCAGCGTTAGATCTTGCATGGGCGTTCAAATCTCTTGAGAATCCTGAAACAAGGCATGGGAGGGGCGATTCGAAACGCCTCCTGACAACCGTACCGGGCGGGCCATTGTCCCGCAAGCGCCCGCCGCAGGCAAAGGCCATGCGCCTCCACCCGAGAGTGATAAAAGGATGAATCTGTTGATCATTCGGCTACTGATCTTTGCAGTCCTGTTCTACGCGGGGCTGAAACTCTACAGCCTGTACCGCCAGCACAAACTTTCCCAGCAAAAGCAGCCGCCAGAGCGTGTCGAAGGCAGCGCCATGGTGCGCTGCCGCTGGTGCGACGTGCACGTGCCGGAAAGCGAGGCGCTGCGCTTCGAGGAGAAATGGTTCTGCTCCAGCGCCCACCGCGAGCGCTACATCCAGGAGCAGAAAGACCGCGACCCGTCCTGAGCTACACGGCGGGCCGCTCGGCGCCGGGTGCGAAAGGCGCAGGATCGATCAATGGCGGACGATCGAGCAGCGTATCTACCAGCAGGTGGGTGGACGCCGGTGCCAGCACCAGCCCGTTGCGGTAGTGCCCCGCGTTGATGTAGAGCCGCTGCTGGTTTGGGAGCGCGCCGATGAACGGCACTCCTCCGGGTGAGCCGGGCCGCAACCCCGCCCAGTGGTGCGCCACCGGGTAGCTGGCCAAGGCCGGCACGATCTCCTCGGCGCTCTGCTCGAGCGAGGCGCGGGCGTGCTCGTCGGTGGCCTTGTCGAAGCCCGCTTCCTCGAGAGTGGAGCCCACCAGCAAAAGGCCATCGCCGCGCGGGATGACGTAGCGCCCGCTCTTGAGCACGACGCGCTCGATGAGCCCCTTGGGCGCCTGGTAGGCGATCATCTGCCCCTTCACCGGACGAATCGGCAGGGGGATGCCAAGAGTGGCCAGAAGAGTTGCCGTCCACGCCCCGGCGCACAGCACGATGCGCTCCGCCTGATACTCCCCTTGCGAGGTCTTCACGCCGATCACCTGGCCGTCGCGTTCGACGAACCCTTTAACATCCTGGTGTTCGCTCAGGGTGACGCCGGGCATGGCGGCAAGCCTTGCCCGCAGCGCCTGGCCCAGGCGCGGGTTGCGCACGCTGCCGAGCGTCGGCATCCACAGCGCGCCCTGCTCGCCATCTACGCCGGCGCGCGGCTCCTTCTCGCGCACGAAGGCGCTGCTCACCCGCTCCAGCGGCTTGCCCAGACGCCGTGCCCAGGCAAGGGCCGCGTCGTCGTCCTCGACACTCAGGTACAAGAGCCCCTTCTGACGATACTCCGGGTCGATGCCGGTTTCTTCGAGCAGGCGCAGCGCCAGGGTCGGATAGGCGCCCTCGGACCAGCGAGAGAGTTCGGAAATCGATGTCGGGTAGCGCCATGGGTAGAGCGGCGACACGATGCCGCCACCGGCCCAGGAGGCCTCGCGCCCGCAGGCACCGCGCTCGAGGATGCGTACCCGCTGACCGGCATCCGCCAGCTGCAGCGCGGTCATCATGCCGATCACGCCGCCACCGATGATTAAGAAATCACTCACGATAATCGTCCTTCATTGCCTACACGCCTTTAGGCATCGGCTTACACGTCCCGGGCTCGTCAGCCTCTAGTCTGAACGCAGGCCAAGCAAAGGTGACGCCCATGCCTCTCGTTTCGACACGCTTCTCGCGCGCCGGCGGCTTCACGTTTCTGGAGCTGATCGTGGCACTGACGATCGCCGGCATTACATTTGCGGGCGCCCTGCCCGTCCTGCAATCGCTGGGACACAGGGCGGCGCTCACGAGCGACGTCAACCGCTTTCAGCAGGCGTTTTCGCTGGCGCGCAACACGGCCATTACCCGCCGTACCACGGTGACGCTGTGCCCGGTCGATACCGCCCTGCGCTGCACGTCGGACTGGCGCCGCCCCCTGGCGGTCGTCACAGGCGCGCCGGAGGGCGAGATCGACCGCCACCACGTGATCCGTCTCTTTCCGGCGCGCGAGGGCAGTCATATCACCTACAACCGCGGCTGGCCGCAGGTTCGCTACACTCGCCTTGGGCATGCCAGCGGCTACAACGGCCGTTTCGAACTGTGCAGCGGCGCCCTCGGGCGCCGGCTGGTGCTCAGTCAACTGGGGCGGCTGCGCCTCGACCCCGCGCCTCCGACGTGCACCGATCAGGCGATGCCGTCGAGATAGCGCTCGGCGTCGAGCGCGGCCATGCAGCCGCTGCCCGCCGAGGTAATCGCCTGGCGGTAGATATGATCCATCACATCGCCGCAGGCGAACACGCCGGGTACGCTGGTCGCGGTGGCGTTGCCCTCGAGCCCGGAGTTGACGGTGATGTAGCCGCCCTTCATGGCGAGCTGGCCCTCGAAGATGCCGGTATTGGGGCTGTGGCCGATGGCGATGAACAGGCCCGGGGCGTGAATCTCCTTGGTGGTACCGTCCAGGGTCGACTTCACCCGCACGCCGGTGACGCCGCTTGCATCGCCCAGCACTTCGTCCACCTGCTGGAACCACTCCAGCGCGATCTTGCCCGCCTCGACCTTCTCGAGCAGCTTGTCCTGGAGGATCTTCTCGGCGCGCAGCGTGTCGCGACGGTGTACCAAGGTCACCTTCGAAGCGATGTTGGAGAGATACAGCGCCTCTTCCACGGCGGTATTGCCGCCGCCGACCACGATCACCTCCTGGTTGCGGTAGAAGAAACCGTCGCAGGTGGCGCAGGCGGACACGCCCTGGCCCATGTACTGCTGCTCCGAGGGCAGGCCCAGGTAGCGGGCGCTGGCCCCGGTGGCGACGATCAGCGCATCGCAGGTATAGGTGCCGCTATCGCCCTTCAGGGTGAAGGGCTTTTCACCGAGGCTCACCTCGTGAATGTGATCGAACAGCACCTCGGTATTGAAGCGCTCGGCATGGGCCTGCATCTTCTCCATCAGCGCCGGCCCCTGGATGCCTTCGGCCTCGCCGGGCCAGTTGTCCACGTCGGTCGTGGTGGTCAGCTGGCCGCCGGCCTGAAGCCCCGTGATCAGCAGCGGCTTCAGGTTGGCGCGGGCGGCGTACACCGCCGCGGTGTAGCCGGCCGGCCCGGAGCCAAGAATAATCAAACGTTCATGACGTGTTTCCATGCCACTACCTCTGTACTTGAAAGCGAACGGCCCGGCGGGCGCGTCGGCGCCTGACGCTAGCCCCGGGAGCCGAGTATGGGAATCGAGCAGGAGAGTCTGCCTGAAATGGCGTCAAGTACAAGTGATTACAAGGGTAAGACTACGCCATTAGACTAAGATGGATTGAAAGGCTGCCTGAAAATACCCATGTGCTATTAATAAGGTACGTAAAAGAAAACGCGCAACCGTGGCGCCGCATCTCCACCGGCCAATGTCCAGATCAACACAGGAGAAAGCAATGAGCACGACTCCCGACACGCTCAAGACCCTCGAGGTAGGAAATCGATCCTACGCCTACTACAGCCTGCCAGACGCCGCCGAGGCGCTCGGCAACATCGACCGCCTGCCCAAGACCCTGAAGATTCTGCTAGAGAACCAGCTGCGCTTCGCCGACGACGAGAGCGTGGAGCGCGACGACATGCAGGCGCTGGTGGACTGGCAGAAGGAGGGCAAGTCGAGCCGCGAGATCGGCTATCGCCCCGCCCGCGTGCTGATGCAGGACTTCACCGGGGTCCCCGGAGTCGTGGATCTCGCCTCGATGCGCGCCGCGGTGGAAAAGCTCGGCGAGGACCCCGCGCGCATCAACCCGCTCTCTCCGGTGGATCTGGTCATCGACCACTCGGTGATGGTCGACGAGTTCGGCCACGCCACGGCCTTCGACGAGAACGTCGAGATCGAGATGCAGCGTAACCGCGAACGCTACGAGTTCCTGCGCTGGGGTCAGCAGGCCTTCGACAACTTCAGCGTGGTGCCGCCGGGTACCGGCATCTGCCACCAGGTGAACCTGGAGTACTTGGGCAAGTCGGTGTGGACGAAAGAAGAGAACGGCAAGACCTTCGCCTTCCCCGACACCCTGGTAGGCACCGACTCCCACACCACCATGATCAACGGCCTGGGCGTGCTCGGCTGGGGCGTGGGCGGTATCGAGGCCGAGGCCGCGATGCTCGGCCAGCCGGTGTCGATGCTGATTCCCGAGGTCATCGGCTTCAAGCTGACCGGCAAGCTTCAGGAAGGCATCACCGCGACAGACTTGGTGCTCACCGTGACCGAGATGCTGCGCAAGAAAGGCGTGGTGGGCAAGTTCGTCGAGTTCTACGGCGACGGTCTGAAGGATCTGCCGCTGGCGGATCGCGCCACCATCGCCAACATGGCGCCGGAGTACGGCGCCACCTGTGGTTTCTTCCCGGTGGACGACGAAACCCTTAACTACATGCGCCTGACCGGCCGTAACGATGACCAGATCGCGCTGGTCAAAGCCTACTGTCAGGAGCAGGGGCTGTGGCGCGAGCCCGGCGACGAGCCGGTCTTCAGCGATACCCTGGGCCTCGACATGAGTACCGTCGAGGCGAGCCTGGCCGGACCCAAGCGCCCGCAGGATCGGGTATCGCTCAAGCGTATGCCCGACGCCTTCGCCAAGGTGATGGAAGACGACGGCAAGAGCCAGCCCAGCACCGAGACCGGCAAGCTCTCCTCCGAAGGCGGCCAGACCGCCGTGGGCATCGAGCGCAGTTTCGAGCACAACGACAGCCAGGACGTGGCCTATGACGGCCAGAATTTCCGCCTCAACCCGGGCGCGGTGGTGATCGCCGCGATCACCTCCTGCACCAACACCTCCAACCCCAGCGTGATGATGGCGGCAGGCTTACTCGCTCGCAAGGCGCGCGAGAAGGGACTGGCCACCAAGCCTTGGGTCAAGACCTCGCTCGCCCCGGGCTCCAAGGTGGTCACCGACTACTTGGCCGCGGCGAACCTGAACGACGACCTCGACGCGCTGGGTTTCAACCTGGTGGGCTACGGCTGCACCACCTGCATCGGCAACTCCGGGCCGCTGCCCGAGGCAATCGAGAAGGCGGTAAACGCGGGTGACCTGGCGGTGGCCTCGGTGCTCTCGGGCAACCGCAACTTCGAAGGCCGCGTGCATCCGCTGGTCAAGACCAACTGGCTCGCTTCGCCGCCCCTGGTGGTCGCCTACGCGCTGGCCGGCAACGTGCAGTGCAACCTGGCGACCGAAGCGCTGGGTGAGGATTCAAGCGGCAACCCGGTCTATCTCAAGGATATCTGGCCCTCCCAGGCGGAGATCGCCGAATCGGTCGAGAAGGTCAATACCGAGATGTTCCGCAAGGAGTACGGCGCGGTGTTCGAAGGCGACGAGACCTGGAAGGCGATCGACGTGCCGGAAAGCCAGGTCTACCAGTGGCCGGAGTCCACGTATATCCAGCACCCGCCCTTCTTCGAGGGCATGGGCCGCGAGCCCGACCCCATCGAGGACGTCGACAACGCGCGCGTACTGGCGATGCTAGGCGACTCGGTCACCACCGACCACATCTCGCCGGCGGGCTCGATCAAGCCGGACAGCCCCGCCGGGCGCTACCTGCAGGAGCACGGCGTCAAGCCCGTGGACTTCAACTCCTACGGCTCGCGGCGCGGCAACCACGAGGTGATGATGCGCGGCACCTTCGCCAACGTGCGCATCAAGAACGAGATGTTAGACGGCGTGGTCGGCGGCGAAACTCGCCACGTGCCGAGCGGCGAGCAGATGTCGATCTACGACGCCGCCATGAAGTACCAGCAGGAGGGTACGCCGCTGGTCGTGATCGCGGGCAAGGAGTACGGCACCGGCTCCTCCCGCGACTGGGCAGCCAAGGGCACGCGCCTTCTCGGCGTGCGCGCGGTACTCGCCGAATCCTACGAGCGTATCCACCGCTCCAACCTGATCGGCATGGGCGTGGTGCCGCTACAGTTCCCGGAAGGCGAGAGCCGCCAGACCCTGGGGCTGACCGGTGACGAGGAGATCTCGATCGCGGGCCTGGCCGACCTGAGCCCCGGCGCCACCGTCAAGGTGACCCTCAAGAACGCCGACGGCGAGCGCACCCTCGAGGCGAAATGCCGCATCGATACCCTCAACGAGCTGGCTTACTACCGCCACGGTGGTATCCTTCACTACGTGCTGCGCAAAATGATCGGCGCAGCCTAGGTACTACCCCCAATGCTTGCATGCCCCCACATCGTGGGGGCTTTTTTTCGTCGCGACGTTTTCGTCATGACGTTTTGGCCACACCGTTTTCACCGCAACGAAAACGCCGCTGCAAAGGCAGCGGCGCTTGGGGGTGGCGAATGGCCGGGCGATGAAGATCTAGACGGCGCGCCGACGATAGGCGCGGTAGTCCGGGTCCCAGCTCGCGCTCTCGATATCCTGGCGCAGCTGGGTACCGCTGGTGGTCAGCGCCACGCCGTTGTGCTGGGCGGTTGCCGCGACCTCGAAGGCGATCGCCTGGCTGATCTCGCGAATTTTCGACAGCGGCGGCAACAGTGCGCCCTTGCCCTCTTTCACCAGCGGCGCTTCGCGGGCGAGCGCCCGGGAGGCGCTCATCAGCATCTCGTCGGTCACGCGGTGCGCCTTGGCCGCCACCACGCCAAGGCCGATCCCCGGGAAGATGTAGGCGTTGTTGCACTGGGCGATCGGATAGGTGCGGCCATTGTAGACCACCGGCGCGAAGGGGCTGCCGGTGGCGACCAGCGCCTGGCCATCGGTCCAGCGAATCACGTCCTCGGGCACCGCTTCCGCCTGGGAGGTGGGGTTGGAAAGCGGCATGATCACCGGGTGCTCGCAGCCGGCGTGCATGGTGCGAACGACTTGCTCGGTGAAGATCCCGCGCTGGCCGCACACGCCGATCAGCACCGTCGGCTTGACCCTGGCGATGGTCTCCTCGAGCCCCTGGCCGTTCCACCCGGCCACCAGCGCGGGGTCGTGGGCCAGGCGGCGCTGGAAATCGCGCTGCCAGGTCTGGTCCGTGGTCATCAGGCCTTCGCGGTCGATCACGAAGATGCGCTCGCGGGCCTCGCGCTCGGTCAGCCCCTCCGCCTGCATGGCGACCACCACCTGCTCGGCGATGCCGCAGCCCGCCGAACCGCCGCCGACGAACATCACGCGCTGCTGGGCGATGGTCTCCTCGCGCGCCTGGCAGGCGGCCATCAAGGTGCCCACCACGACGGAGGCAGTGCCCTGCACGTCGTCGTTGAAACAGCACAGCTCGTTGCGGTAGCGCTCCAGAAGCGGCACGGCGTTGGCCTGGGCGAAATCCTCGAACTGCAGCAGGACGTTGGGCCAGCGCCGCTTGAGCGCGGCGATGAACTCCGCCATGAAGGCATCGTACTCTTCCTGGCCGACCCGCTCGTGGCGCCAGCCCATGTACATCGGGTCGTCGAGCAGCGCCTGGTTGTTGGTGCCCACGTCGATCATGATCGGCAGCGTGTAGGCCGGGCTGATGCCACCACAGGCGGTGTAGAGCGCCAGCTTGCCGATCGGGATGCCCATGCCGCCGATGCCCTGATCCCCCAGGCCCAGGATCCGCTCGCCATCGGTGACCACGATCACCTTGACGTTGTCCTTGGTGGCACTGCGCAGGATGTCGTCCATGTGCTCGCGGTCCGGGTAGCTGATGAACAGGCCCCGGTGATTGCGGTAGATGTTGGAGAACTCCTGGCACGCCTGGCCCACGGTCGGCGTGTAGATGATCGGCAGCATCTCCTCGAGATGCTCGGAGACGAGGCGGAAGTAGAGCGTCTCATTGTCGTCCTGGATGGCGCGCAGGTAGATGTGGCGGTCGAGGTCGCTATGACACTGCTGGTACTGGCGGTAGCTGCGCTCCAGCTGGTCTTCGATGGTCTCGACCTTCTGGGGCAGAAGACCGATCAGATTGAAGGCGACCCGCTCCTCCTGAGTAAACGCACTGCCTTTGTTCAATAGCGGCATTTCGAGCAAGGAAGGACCGGCGTAAGGAATGTACAAGGGGCGTTTACTTTGAGTCATAGGGCTCTCTTCTCGTCCATTACTGCTGCAGCGCAGCAATTTCAAGCGTTTACGGTTATGACGGCATAATGTATCACGCTACTACGACAAAGGTGGCACCTGCACCTGCTTTGAGCAAAGAAAATGCCCCGCTTTTAGGGCGGGGCATTGGACATCAATCAGTTAGCGTCAGGCGGTCTTGGCCTTGGGTTTTCGACCCTCCACGCCGTCGAAGAACAGCGGGCGCAGCTTCACGCCCAGCATGTTGCCGGCAAAGGCCGCCACCATCCATATCCAGCCGTGCAGGCTGCCCGAGGCGATACCGCTGAAGTAGGCGCCGATGTTGCAGCCAAAGGCGAGCCGCGCGCCGTAGCCGAGCATCAACCCGCCGAGAATCGCCGCAATCACCGAGCGAAGGGGAATGTTGAAGTTCGGCGCGAAACGCCCGGCCAGATGCGCCGCCGCCAGGGCGCCGAGCATGATGCCGATGTTCATCACCGTGGTGATGTCCGAGAAGATGCTGGAGGAGAGCGCCGCCGCGTTGGACTCGGACTGCCAGTAGCCCCACTGGGAAACGTCGCCGCCGATGAACTCGAACACCTTCGCCCCCCATAGCGCGAAGGCCGAGGTGATGCCCCAGGGGCGCCCGGCCAGCGCCAGCGTGGCGAAGTTCAAGAGCGCCAGCGCCACGGCGCCGGCGACCAGTGGCCAGGGGCCTTCCAACCAGCGCGCACGGCCGGGTTTGGCCACCTTGGGCGCCTTCTCCAGCTGCCCATGACGGCCCTTCTCCAGCACCACGGTCAGGGCGGCGATGGCGGCGAAGATCACCAGGCTGATGGCGATACCCACGCCGGGCCCGGCCACGTCGACCAGCGACACCGGCGCGAAGGCCGGCAGGCTCTGCCACCAGGCGAAGTGCGCGGTGCCGATCACCGAACCGACGATGAAGAACAGCAGCGTGATCAGCATGCGTGCGTTGCCGCCACCGGCAGTGAACAGCGTCCCCGAGGCGCAGCCGCCGCCGAGCTGCATGCCGAGCCCGAAGATGAACGCCCCGACGACGACCGACACGCCAATGGGCGACACGAGCCCGGACACCGGCCGGCCGAACAGCTCGCCCGCCCCAAGCGCCGGAAAGAACAGCAGCACGGCAAGCGCCAGCATCACCATCTGCGCACGCAGACCGCGGCCGCGGCGCTCGGTGATGAACGCCCGCCAGGCCGCGGTGAAGCCGAAGGCGGCGTGATAGAGCACCACGCCCAGCAGTGCACCGACGATCATCAGCATGCCGGTATTGGCGCTGAAGAACACGCCGATCAAGAGCGCACCGAACACCACCGCGGCCATCGCGATCAGCGGCACCCGGTACTTGCTGGCAGGAGTTTCGGCCTCCAAGGAGGCGGGATTTGTCGACATAGCACACCTTTCTCTTTCAATGATTCCACGAATTCCAGCGAGGCTCACGCCTCGTCTTTCGACGTCTCGTCCTCTTCGCGCTGCACGTAGAGCGTGTTGACCAGCACGAAACCGATCACCGTGAGCGGCGCAGCCAGAAGCACCCCCGTCATGCCGAACAGCGTACTGGCGGCGAACAGCGAGAACAGCAGCATGGCCGGCGGCAGGTTGACCGCGCGCTGCTGCACCAGCGGTTGCAGCACGTTGCCCTCGATCTGCTGGATGATCACGTAGGCGATCAGCGCGAACAGCGCGGTTTCAGGACTGACCGTATAGGCCAGCAGAAGTGCCGGGATAGCGGCGATCAATGGCCCCACCAGCGGCACGAAGTCCAGCAGCCCGGCGATCAACCCGAGACCCAGCGGCGCGGGTACACCGATCAGCCACATGCTCACCCCGACCAGGATACCGGTCACGGCCATGGCCACGAGCTGCCCGCCCAGCCAGAAGCGCAGCGCCTTGCCGCTCTTGTCCAGCGCCTCGCCCAGACGGTCGCGGCTCTTGATCGGCGCCAGCAGCAACAGCCCGCGGCGGTAGACCCCCGGCTGGGCAGCGAAGTACACCATACCGACGATCAACGCGAAGAAGTTGACCAGGCTGCCGCCCATCGAGACCACCACCATGCCGACCTGACCCAGGCCGTTCTCGAACATCGACCCCGCCCGCTCGCCAGCGTTCTCCATCAAAGGCGCCAGCGGCGAACCTTCCAGGCGCTCCTGAAGCTGCTGCCATGCATCCGGTAGCAGCGACGAGAGCGACTCGAGCTCGGAGGCCACCTGGGAGCCGAAGGCGACGCTGATCGCCGCCAGCAAAAGCGTCAGCGCCACGATCACGATCAAAAGCGCCAGCCAGCGCGGCAGCCCCCACTTGAGCAGCGGCACCATGCAGGTCTGCAGGATGCACGCCCCCACCACCGCCCCGAAGATCAGCAGCACAAGCCCCACCAGCTTCCACAGCACCAGCGCGAGAATCCCCAGCGCCAGCACGATCATCGCCTTTTCGGTGAACGTTTGATGACGATACGTCGATTGCATTCAATGATCCTTTTGTAAAGCCCGGCGACACGAATCGTGCCCAACGCCGAAGCAATGTCTTCCCTCAGGCTCCAGTTTAACGCACCCCCGGCTCAACGCACTGGCAAGTGATCCCCCAGGCACAAAAAAGCCCTGCCGATGGGCAGGGCTCAGGGTAGCGTTCACATCGGGAAGCAAGCTTAGACGAAGCGCCCCAACCCCACCGCCGCACGCAGACGCTCCATGGTGCGGGTCGCCTCCTCGCGGGCGCGCTCGGCGCCCTTTTGCAGCACCGCCTCGATATGGCCCGGGTCTTCCAGCAGCGCAGTGTAGCGCTCGCGGGGTTCACGCAGTTGGGCGTTCAGGTAGTCGAACACCTGGTTCTTGGCATCGCCCCAGCCGATGCCCGCCGCGTACTGCTCGCGCATCGCTTGGGTTTCATCGTCGCTGGCGAACGCCGAGTAGATCTGGAACAGCGTGCAGGTGGCCGGGTCCTTCGGCTCCCCAGGCTCCAGCGAGTTGGTCTTGATCTTGCGGACCAGCTTCTGAAGCTTCTTCTCCGGCGAAAACAGCGGGATGGTGTTGTCGTAGCTCTTCGACATCTTGCGCCCGTCGAGGCCCTTCAGCACTTCGGTCTTCTCGTCCACCACCGCCTCGGGCTGTACGAAGTAATCGCCCTTGAACAGGTGGTTGAAGCGGCCGGCGATGTCGCGGGCCATCTCGATATGCTGGATCTGGTCACGCCCCACCGGCACCTTGTTGGCGTTGAACATCAGGATGTCCGCCGCCATCAGCACCGGGTAACCGAACAGCCCCATGGTGATGCCTTTATCGGCATCCTGGTTGCCCGCTTCTTCATTGTCGGCCACCGCCGCCTTATAGGCATGGGCACGGTTCATCAGGCCCTTGGCGCACACGCAGGAGAGCATCCACATGAGCTCGGGAATCTCGGGCACGTCCGACTGGCGGTAGAAGATCGCGTTGTCGGTATCGAGGCCCAGCGCCAGCCATGTGGCGGCGATCTCCAGGCGCGACTGCTGCACCCGGCTCGGTTCCTGGCACTTGATCAGCGCATGGTAGTCGGCCAGGAAATAGAACGATTGCACGTTCGGGTCCTGGCTCGCCTCGATGGCCGGCTTGATGGCGCCCACATAGTTCCCCAGATGGGGCGTGCCGGTAGTGGTAATCCCCGTCAGCACACGGGTCTTGGCGTTGTTCATAGCGGATCGGTCCAGCGTTTGGAAGGTCGATGAAAGAAAGGATTGTACATGCCCGGCCGGCAAGGCGTCGCCTGGGAGAACACAAAACCCGCGATCACGTGTCTTTAGCCACAACGCGCTAATGTCATCGAGCCTTTTCCACGTCCGGCAGGTCCGCTACCCCGCTTCATCACTCGCTGCCGCCAGCATGATATGGCGATAGAGCACGCCCATGGCGGTAGCAAAGAGGAGAGTGACAGCGAACATGATCAGTACGCGAGCCGGCAGCAACGTGCCCCTTTTCAAGAACCCATCGGTCACCAGCCCGGCAAGGCCGGGAAGCAGCCATAGCAAGACGAACGCACTACCTTGGCAAGGCCGGGGTGATGGCAGTGGTGCCGTTGACATGAGGGACGGTCTTCTGATTCGACGCTCTAAGACGTCTTAGCGTTAGACGACTTTCGTGGTAGGGCCGTAGCGTAGGTGCTAGTGTGGATCACGCTTACTAAATAGTTAGCGCATTCATAGCCCACCATAAGGCGCTCGCCGTCGGGTTGTAGCCGCTCGATCATATTGCCTGCGTCATCGTAGCGGTAGCGGATGTCGTTGGGCTGACCCAAGTGGTTATCCGAAATCGTCAGCTGGCCGTCTAAACGGTTACCGGCGACCGCGTAGTAGTGGGTCTTATTGCCGTGCTAACTGCTTGTGACACTCCCGGTGGAGACGTAGCTACACGCAATCACCTGAGAGTGATCACCCTACAGGATGCAGAAGCTCATCTTACAACTATTGATTGAATTTAAGCCTTAAAATCATCATAGCTGCTCTATGAACTCTGAAGTTTACTGACGGTCTTCCAGACATACACTGCACAAATAACAACCATTACGTAAATTATCATTATTGAATAAGCTGTTTTTTTATAAAAAAGCTCGCCATCTACCGCCCCTCCAATTGCAAATATAATAAAAATTATAGCCGAGTAAGATAGCAAGGTTATATTTTTCCCTATTTTATTTACATTTTTATTTAACAATTTAGCTATAAAAAAAATTAAAATAGATATAACAAACAATATAAAATCCATCATTTTTGACACTCCTCATTACTTTCCATAAAACTATTAACTCCACTATAAGCACCCATTCCTGCAGAGCCAGCTTCAATAGTTAGACCTGTCGCAGTTGCGCTTTGATAAGCTGGCACGAAGTCTTCAGGTAAACTACGAAACAGCTGAAATGTTCCAGGCTTCTGTATCGGCCTTAGGAGCCCTCCAACAGAAGTACCTAAATTTGCACCCTCAATGGCTAAATTTCCCCATTGGTCTCCCAACTGATTAACGGCTGCTTCGCGTGCAAACCCCCTACCATTCTCAGAGAAACCTTCCTCAATATTACTAACACCAAGGCCTGCAATAGGCGCGCCCGCTACACAACCCATTACTGTCTTACAGAGAGCCCCTCCCAATAAGACTTGACCACCGCCACCAACAACCGTAGCGGTACGTGTCAATACATCCATACCCTCGTCTCGGATGAAGCGAGGTATCATTTTAGAATGAAACTTGATGGCTTCCCAAGCATTTAACCCTAGCGGATCCACCATCTCTGCTGGATTCGCGACATACCCATACAAGTTCGTACCACCGAGCAACCCAATCGGATCCTGACTCACATACCGCCCCTGCTGCGGATCATAATACCGATGCCGGTTGTAGTAGAGCCCGCTCTCCTCATCCTGCCATTGCCCCTGAAACCGTATCGGCTGACGGGCACTGCCACGTACATCCTTCACCGCCGCCCAGTCATCGGGCTGGCCTTGCCACTGAATATCGCCGCTGGCAGCCACGAGCTGCATCGGCGTGCCGATCGCATCCGTGACGAAGGCGCTCAGTTGCTGCCCCTGTTGGGTATCATCGATTCGTAGCATCGGTACGAAACTGCCCGGTTCGTAGACGATGGTCGAGCGTTGGTTTTCGGACTCTTCCCGCACGATGCGGTCGCCGTCCCAGCCGTAGTGGGTGGTGGTGGCGGTGCCGTTGGCATGGCGCACGGCCTTGCTGATCCGGCGGCCCAGGGCGTCGTAGCGGTAGGCGGCTTCCATGGTAGGGCCATAGGCGCTGGTGCGGGTGAGGCTTACGAGCCGGTTGGCGCCGTCATAGCCCATGGTCAGGCGCTCACCGCTCGGCTGCTGCCGCTCAATCAGATTGCCTGCGCCATCAAAGCGGTAGCGGGTGCCGTTGTGCTGGGTGAGGCGGTTGTCAGTGACCGGCTGCTGGCCGTCGAGGGGGTTGCCCGCCGCGTCTACGGCGTAGCGGTGGGCCTGGTCACCGTGCTGGCTGCCGGTGAGGCGGCCGGCGGCATCGTAGCTATACGCAATCACTTGGGCGCTCTCGCCCTGCAGGGCGCGGAAGCTCATCCGGCCCAGAGCGTCGTACTGGTACTGCTGGCCATTGCTTGCCTGCGCGCCGCTTAGGGTGAGGTGGTCGAGCTGCCCCAGATTCGTGTAGCCGCGCTCCAGGATCAGCGGCTGGGTCTGGTCGCTCCCGGTCAGGCTCATCTGGCGCCGGGTCTCCCGGTGCAGCGCATCGGGGGTCAGCTCGATGGCCAGGTTGAGTTCCGGGGCGCTCAGGCCGTGCAGGTGGCCGCTGCCGTAGGTATGCCACTCGAGCGCGGGCAGGTCGCCGAATTGACTCTGCTGTGGGGCACCGTTGGCGGTGAGCATGTGATGTTGCTGCCACTGCCAGGCACTACCACCATCAATAGCGGCGTGGCGCTGCTGCTCGCCAACCAGTCGCTGGGCATCGTCGTAGCTGAACGCGACCTCGCCGTGTTCGTTGGTCACACTTAACAGTTGGCCGTTAGCGCCCCAACGGTACTGCTCCTGGCTTGCTGGGGCGTGCTCGGTGGCGGGTAAGTGGCGCGCCGCAAGGCGACCAGCGGCATCGTATTCGTAGCGCGTGGCAAGCGGCTGGCCGTCCGGGCCGGGGCGGCCGGCCTCGATGCGTTCGATCAGCTGGCCCGCCGCGTCGTAGCGGTACTGCTGCTCGCGGCCGTCCGGGCCGGTGTCACTGGCCAGCCGGTCCATGCCGTCATAGGCGAAGCGATAGACGGCGCCGTTGCCCAGGGTGAGCTCGCTCAGGCGGCCCACGTCGTCGTAGGCGGTAAACTGTTGACTGCCGTCGGCCTCGATGCGCTGGGCCGGGCGGCCGTGCTCGTCGAAGAAGAACTGCTGGCGGAAGCCTTGGGGGCCTTCCACTTCGACCAGCCGCCCTTGCGGATTGTAATGATGGTGCCAGTAAAGGCCGTTGGGCAGTTGGGTGGCGGTGCGCCGGCCCAGCGCGTCGTGCTGGGTACGCGTGTTCTCCCCCAGGGCGTTGGTGGCGCTGGCCAGATAGCCATGATGATCATACGCGTACTCGGTGCGCTGCTGGGAGCAGTCGATCTCGGCAGTGACCTGGCCCAGCGCGTTCCACTCCCGCTGGTGGGTGGCGCCCACCGGGTCGGTCACCGTGGTGGGGCGGTCCGGCAGGCGCTCGTCGGCGTAGGCGAACGTGGTGGTGCCTTCCGGGGCGGTGATGTCGACGGGCTGGCCGCGCTCGTCGCGGGCGATCTGCCAGCGCTGGTTCTCCGGTCCTTCCATGCGGACCGTGTTACCCAGGGCATTGCGTTCGATCGCCCAGCGCTGGCCGTCCGGCGTGGTCTGACCGATGACCTGGCCGCTGTCGTCGCGCTCGATCAGCGTCTCGCGGCCGAGTGGGTCCACCGTGGCGATCTTGTGTCCGGCGCGGTCGTAACGGAATTCGATGCGCGAGCCGTCCGCGCGGGTGTGGGCGGTCCAGCGCTTGCCGGGGCCGCTGCCCACGAAGTGGTAGCGCTCCTCGCGGCCCAGACTGTCGGTGACCTGGGTGTGATCGATGTGATACTCGTAACGCCGGGCGAGGCCGCCGGCTTCCTGCTGGCCCACGACGCGGCCGTCCGGGGCGTGGCGGTCCCAGGTGTAGTGGGCTTCCATGCCGCCGGGCACCCGGTGGGCGGTGAGCAGGTGGTTGTCCCATTCGAACTCGCGCACCATCTCGCCGTGGCGATGGCGCACGGCGAGCAGATCCCCTAGGGCGCTAAAGGAGTAGCGCACCAGCCAGTCATCGGCGGCGCTGCCGTCCGCCTCCCTGGCCAGCTTCACGCCGGTGAGTCGCTGGCCAGCGTCACCGGGCCGCTCGGGCAACAGAGACTCGTAGATGAACTGGTAGTGGCGCCCGGCGCTGTCGATGACGCGGGTGAGCAGGTCCGCCTCCCACTGATAGGCGGTGGTATAGCCGTTGCGGTCGCGCTCCTCGGCCAGCACCAGCGATGTGGCGCCCTGAGCGCCGGGCGTCGCCGAGGGCGTGAACACGTAGTAGAGGCCGCCGGTATCGCTCAGGACGATGCGTGAGTCGTCGTCGCGCAGCGCATCATCGAGCAAGGTCCAGCGCGGGGCAAGATTATCGCCCTCCTCCACCGCGCCGCCCCTACGAATCCAGAGCTGTTCGGTGGGAGAAAAGCGCGCTTGCCCGGGGGCCAGCGCGCCAAAGGTGATCTCGCGGCCCTGGGCGTCGTGAACGACACAGGCGTCGTCACGAAGTGACAGCGACAGGCTGGCCCCGGGCAGCGACCAGCCCTGGCCGAGCGGGCCGACGGTGGCGTTGCTGGAAAGGTAGCCGCGGCTGAATACGAACGGGCGCGGCGCGGGCAGCGCGAAATCGGTCTCGGCGGGCAGCAGCTTGGCGCCCAGCAGCGGGTTGACCGGGCTGCCCACGGCGGGCTGGCAGGCGCTGCAGTTGCTCGCCAGGCCGTCGGTGATGTCGATGTCGTCGAAAGCCACCGGCGAGGCGGCGGCGATCTCGCTTGTGAGTGTGGGCGTCTGGTGAGGCTCGAGGGTGACGTCCTCGCTCTCTTCCGGTTCGGCCTCGCCGGGTAGGCGCGGCAGCACGATCGCCTGACCTCGGCCACGGCCGGGGCTGCCGCCGGAGTTGATGCGTACCTGAGAGCCCACAATGGTCACACCGCTCGGGTCGAGCTTGATGAAGCTGCCGCCAGCCTTGAGGGTGATCTCGGCACCGGCTTCCAGCACGATCTGCGTGCCCGCCTTGTGGTGAACCTCCTGCCCCGCTTCCAGCAGTTGCGCCTCGCCGTACCGCTCGTGGCGGGTCTGGTCTACCTGCAGGTGGTCGTCGCCCTCGATGTGGGTGAAGCGGTCGTTGTGGACCGTCAGGTGATCATCGTGATGGATCTCACTGAGACGATTGCGGTGCACCTTGAGAAAGCTGTCATTGCGGATCTCCTCGGTGCGGTCGTTGAGGGTCAGCAGCTCCAGATCCTTCTGGGCGTGGAGCCAGATCTGCTCTTCCCCTGCTTCGTCCTCGAAGCGCAGTTCGTTGAAGCCCTCCGCCTTGTGGCTCTGGGTGCGGATGGTGGTACGGGTCTTGTGTTCGGGCAGCGAATACGGCGGCGTATTGACAGCATGGTACGTCCGCCCGGTGACCAGCGGCTGGTCCGGGTCGCCTTCCAGAAACGAAACGATGACTTCGTGGCCAATGCGGGGAATGGCGATGCTGCCGTAACCACCACCGGCCCAGCCTTGGGAGACGCGCACCCAGCAGCTGGCCGTGTCGTCGGGTTCGGCGTAGCGGTCCCAAGGGAACTGGACTTTCACCCGGCCGTGCTCATCGCAGTGAATCTCCTCGCCCTCGGGGCCGACCACGAACGCCACCTGGGGGCCGTCGATGCGAGGCTTGGGGTTGGGGGTGGCGCGCCAGGGGGCGTCGCCGGGCATGAGGGTGATCTGGTTGGTGTAACGCGTCATGCCGCTGGCGTCACCCTGGGTCATACCATCTTCTTCCAGCGCCTGGGGCTGTTCGCCCGTGTGCTCGGCCGCCACCACCTGCCAGTCGCGGTTGAGGTTCTGCGTATCGTGGCCGGTGAGGCTGAAGCGCACGCCGGGGGCGAGTTCCGGCAGATCGCTTTCGGCACTCGCCGTGGTGGCATCGCGGCGCAGATGTTCGAGGCGGATGCGTGTGAAGGGCTTGCCGGAGGCGTCCTGCTTGTAGCGTCCGGGGTAGTCGAAGTGCTCGTAGTCGCTCTGCTGGCCGTGGTCCGCGATATCCTCGCCTTCGTGGTCGTGGAGCTGGGCGTAGGCGGGGTTCTTGAAGCTGTAGTCCTTGAGTTGGGCGCTGGCGGCGGCGACCCGGGCGGTGTGGCTGAGCTTGCGCACATGGCGCGTGGGCGGCGTGCCGCCGGCGCGGCTGTGGTAGGTGCGCTCGCCCAGGTTGGTCAGTGCCTGCGGGTCGTCGGAGAACACCAGTCGGTGGGCGCCGCCGTCACTGTCTTCGCCTTTCTCATCAAACAGGTGAAAATAGAATAGTCCTTCCTCAGCGGCGAGGCGCTCGATGAAGGCGAGATCGGTCTCGCGGTACTGCACGCAGTACTCGCGCTCGGCGGGTTCTCGGCTGACCGCGAAGGCCACATCGGTGATGCCGCGCTCGTCCAGCAGGGTGTTGATGATGGTGAGGGGGTCCACCTTCTGGAAGATGCGCGAGTTGTGGCGAAGCGACGTGCGCCACAGCGCCGGGCGCAGCGTGAGGGTATAGAAGGTGCGCCGGTGGCCGCGATCGCCGCGACCGAACTCGCTGATGATACCGTGGACCTGGCGCAGCGGCGCGCCGTCCTGCCATACGGTGAGCGTCGCTTCGCGATCGAGCAGCTCGGCCGCGTCCAGATCACCATCACGGCTGGCGAGGGTGGCGGTCAGCGCGAAGGGTTCGGAGAGGGCCTCGCGGTGGGTGAAGTCGATGACCGCGACGTCATCGACGCCGGGAATAGTGAGCGTAAATTTTACATTGTTCATACTACTATGCCTCTGTTTTCAATGGATACTTGTATTGACATGGGTACCGCCGCTTTCATCTGACGGCTGTCCGTTGCAACTGATAAAACCATCCATCCAAAAACAGCCATAACTCACCGTTAACTATTTCGAAGGAGTACGTAGCATCATCGTTTTCATCACAGAATACGCTCAACTCATTGATAACGTTACGATCTTCACCATAGCCATAGAAATTACCATACCTTTCACTGCTGCTTGGAACCTCTCCCTCTATTTCATTCACGTAATGATTTTCTATGGCATAATGTGGATTCTCACACCCGTCGTCGTTCCAGAAAGTAAAGACATCTTCCTGTACGGAAATTCTAGAGTCCTGACGTAGCAAAGCCTCTTCACGGGTGGTCAATCCACCGCGATAGCGCTCTATGAGATGTACCTCATACAGACCATAAACGGAGTCAATTAATACGCTCTCATCGACACTTTTAGCCTGCGTAGAGGCAATAGGTAATAACCAAAAAAACAAAAAGGAGAAAGCAGTCAGATTTACCATGTTTCATACACTCCTTTCGAGAACATATCCCATTCGGCTTTTCTACGATTAATAAGACCTTGGTTAACCTGCCCGTTAGAGATATTCCATGCTTTCCAGGCATCTTCAAGTGATGCGTAAGGAGTCTGCGCTTCAGGATCATTCAGCAGCTTTACGACAGATGAAGAATTAAAACCGCCAACACCGATGTTATAGGCAAGTATGTAGGCTGCATCTGCTTGATGCTCTTCAAGAGGCACTTCTATGGCACGATTGACAGCGTCGACAAAAGGCGAAATATCGTCCTGAAATATCTGCTCGGCTTGTTCTTGAGTAATACCATCTTTGTAAGTTGGCCACTCCTGACGGGAAATTAAATGGCCATATCCAATCGTTGCACCCGGTACCCATCGCTCTATTGGACGACCTGTTTGATCATCGTAAGGGTGCAGGCGCAACTCCTCGACCCCTTTCAACCAATTCTCCCCCTGCGAACTCAAGGATGACGATTCAGAGGGTTCACTCGATGCTTCGTGAGTGCCATTGGTGTTT
This sequence comes from Vreelandella malpeensis, assembly GCF_020622355.1. GTDB lineage: Bacteria > Pseudomonadota > Gammaproteobacteria > Pseudomonadales > Halomonadaceae > Vreelandella > Vreelandella malpeensis. The sequence continues at coordinate 35,354 of NZ_WHVL01000007.1, forward strand.
ACCATTCCGGCAGCTACCGAAGAAAGAGCGCTGGAGGCGGTATGACCTCCCGTTATAGTGCTACCTCCTTCCCCGGAGCCAGAACCGATCACCACGCCGCCGCAATCGACCGCATGGCCCGTCAACGCCGCGGGCTTGCCGTCGATCAGAATCGTGCCGGAACCTTGAGCAATCGCGCGTGGGTGCTTGGGATGATTGGGCTTGTCGTGGGGCTCCAATGGATCGCCCACGCGGGCCATCGGTTTGCCATCCATGATCACCGTGGCGCTGCCGGCGGCGACAGGCGTCGGGGGAAAGCCATCGTGGTCGGTTCCCATATCGCCTACGAGTACGAATTTCTGGCCCATTGTCGCTGCTCCTGCTGCTGTTCCGGTTCTGGTTCCGCGTATTCGTCCTGCTTGCCGCTTTGCTGTTGCGCTGGCGGGCTACTCATTCCACTTAGCGGGTGCCTCGAAACTAGCGACTTCCAAGGCGTCCACGTACTGGCGGGTGAAGCCCGCCGTCTCGAGGCTGTCGATGGCGCTCTGGCAGGCCAGTGGCAGGCGCGTCTGCAGCGGCACGCCGCTCAGGGTGACGCGCAGGGCGCGCAGCAGTCGCGTGCCGTGGCCGCTGCCCTTCCACTCGCGGCTGATGAAGAAAAAGCGGATCTGCCAGGCGGCCTCGTCGTCCGGGCGGCAGGCCAGCACCATGCCCAAGGGCGGCCCTTCGCCGTGGCGCAGCGACAGAAGCCGCCCCTGCCAGTGGGCCACCTGGCCGTCGTCGCGCTGCAGCCAGAGGCCGCGGTGCACGGTGAACTCCAGCGCGCGGCGCAGCGTCTGCAGTGCGGTGTCGTCACGCAGTACCCAGGGCGATTGGCCCTTGGCGTCCGCCTGAACCACCGCCTCGAGAAAGCCGTCGATATCCTCGTCGCGGGCCTTCTCCAGCGGGCGCGAGTGGCGGGTGCGCTGGCGGCGGTGGCGCGAGGCGGGCTTGTCCGCGCGGGAAAACAGCTTTTTAAATGGCGTCAGCATGGCCACCTCGCTCGGCGTAGAGGGCGGAGGGCAGCTGGAAGCCCGCCGCCAGGGGCCGGGTAAAGGGGTTGGGCGCGCCGCCGGCGTAGAGCCGGTAGCGCATGGTGCCGCCATCCACGTTGAAGCGAAGCTCCAGCTCACGCTCGCTCACACTTGTGATATCGGCCTGCTCGAGCAGGCGAAACCACGCCCAGGCGCCGTCCTGGGCGACGCTTCTGGGCGAGCGGTTGACCTCGCTGGGCACCAAAGTGATGCGGCTTTCGGTGCCGCCGCGCAGGGAATTGGGCCAGATCATCGATACCCGCTGGCTGGCGCTGTGGGCATACTCGATCAGCTGGCCATCGACGCTGATGACGCTGCGCCGCTTGTTGGCGCTCAGGCTCACCGGCTCCAGAGCGAACTCCACGTCGAGCGCGCCGTCGCGGCTGAAGTAGGCGCGGCGAATCTGCTCAGCCTGGTCCACCGCGGTGTAGAGGCTTTCACGCAAGAGCGAGTTGCCCTCGGCGTCGGTCAGGTACTCCGGCGCCCCCTCGATGAAGGGCTGCAGGCTATCCTGATAGAAGGTGTCGAGGATGCCGCCGGGGGCAAAGAAGTCCTCGAAGTCGCTGAGCGCCACTTCCCGGGAGGCGCCGGGGGCGAGCGGATAGCGGCCCGCCAGGCGCTCCTGGTAGGGCGCGACCACATCGTCGAGCCACAGACTTTCCAGGTGGCGAGTGGCACTGGCCATCATCAGCTCCCAGCTCTGGTCGGCCAACTGGTGCAGCATGCGCCCGACCGGCTCCGGCGTGTCGTCGGCGATGCGCTTGAGGTTCTCGAGGGGGTCGCTACCGCGCAGCGATAGACGGTCACGCACGCTGACGAAGGCGCTGCGGCCCGAATCGCTGGACTCCTCGATCTCGCGCAGGTAGTCGCGAAGTTGAGTGATGGCGACCTTGATCTCGGTGAGCGACGACGGGTTGTCGTTGTCCGCCTGACCGAGCCGGTTGATCGGCGTGAACGGCTGCTCGATGGCCAGCGCCAGCTGGTAGCGCTGGGACTGACGCAGCGCCTCGCGGGCCTGATCGTCATCCTCGGGCAGCTCCGGGTAGAGGCTGGTGTTGCGCGCAACCGCATCGAGCAGCCGGTCCAGCGGGCGCTGGGCGCCGACCAGGGCGTCCGCCACCACGATGGCCTGGTGGATGTCCGGCAGCGGTACCAGGCGGATATCGCGCAGCGCGTCGCGCCAGCTCACCTGGTAGTCGCTGACGTAGTGCTCGCGCAGCGCCACCTGCAGCTGCTCCTTGTCCGCCTCGCTGAAGTCGATGTCGTCGCGCTGGCCCAGTACCCAGACGTCGATCAGGGCGAGCTCCACGGCGCGGTCGAGTTCCTGCAGGAAATAGTTCTCGAAGCCGTCGCGAGTCACCAGGTACGCCAAGCGCACATGCTCCGGGTCGTCGTTGCGAGCCATGAAGACGGTGTTGAAGAGCGTGCCGACACTGCGACGCAGATCCAGCGGCTCGCCGCGGCGGTTGCCGGCGGCCTTGAGCGCGGCGTAGACCCGCTCGTCGATGGGCTGACGCAAGAGATCCCGCTGGGCGGCCTCGATGCTGCCCGCAAGCGGCGCCATGGCCTGCTCGGCGCGGGGGCTGCCCGCCTCGATGCGGCCCTCCAGGTCGCTGTGGGCCATGGCGTAGTCGAGGTGCCCCATCAGGCGCTGCTGCACGTCGGCCTGCTGCGGGAAGTAACCCTGCCAGCGGTTGGCCATGTAGCGCTCCACCCGCTCGGTCTGGCGGCCGCTCTGGTCGGACATCATGCGCAGCACCCGCAGCAGGGCGAGCTTCTCGTTGCTGCCCTCCTCGGCACGGTTCATGTCGTCCATGATGCCGATCATCAATGCCGGCAGGAACTGGTTCTCGAGCATGGCCAGGTACGCCCGCTCCACCTGGGCGCCGATCACGTGGCCCTGGTAGAGCCCCATGTCGGCGAAGTACGGCGTATGGGTGCGGTACTCGCCGAAGGTCTGCATGGCGTAGCGCAGCCGGTCCAGCGGTTCGAGCAGCTCACGGCCGCTGGGATCGTCGCTCTGGAAGGCGTCGGGCTGGGTGGCCAGGAAGGTTTCCGCACGCTCCTCCACCGCGGATAGCGACACGCTGTTCTTCTGGTAGAAGTGGGTCCAGCCGCCCACCAGCGCCACGCCAAGCACCGCGCAGAAGGCCAGACTTGCGTTGCGCGCGCGCTCCCGGCGCCGAGTGACGCGGGCGTTGTCCGCCGCCAGTCCCGCCTCCGGGTAGATGACCTTGTCGAACAGCTCCTCGGTGAAGTAGAGGGCGCTGCGGGTAGCCCGGTGGGCGGGCTGAACGCTGTCGTCCATGCCGTAGCGCCGCGCGGCAGCGTCGACGAAGGGGTCCTCCGGCACGCCCTGCTGGTACACCGAGGTGAAGTAGGTACCGCGCACCATCGCCGCCGTGGAGAAGCGGTCGCTGGAAAGCGACTCGGTCAGAAATCCCAGCAGTACGTCGCGAAGCCCGGCGAGCTGGCGCACGAAGCGAAACACCGACTCGCGCTCCTCGCGGTCGCGACACTCGGCGAGCATGGTGGGCAACAGCTGGTTCAGGCGCGTCAGCATCGCATCGAAGTCCGCCGCGAACTCGCGCTCCCACTGCCCTGGTGTCTCCATCGAGCCCGGCGTGAAGGTGAAGCCCAGCGGCGCCTTGCGCGCGGCGCGCGAGTAGTGGCGGAAGAAGTCGTCGAAGCCATGCAGCAGATCCATCTTGCTGAAAGTGACGTAGACCGGAAGCCGGGCGCCGTGGCGCTCCATCAGCTCTCGCAGGCGGCTGCGCAAGAGGGCCGCGTAGGCCTTGCGCACGGCGACCTGGGCGTGACTCAGGCGCGCCAGGTCGAGCACCAGCACGACGCCGTCCAGCGGGCGCTGGGCACGGTTGCGCTCCAGCCAGTCGACGAAGTGATCCCAAAGCCGGCGCTGAAGCTCCTGGGGCTCGCCGCCTTCCATGGCGCCCTGGGTCAGCAGCTCGCCGTCCGGGTCGATCAGCACCGCCTGGTCGCCGATCCACCAGTCGAAGCCGAGCTGGCCCTGCTTACTGCTCTGCCCGGACGCCTTCATCACGTGGGTCAGGGCGAAGTTCTGCCCGGAGCGGTTGATCAGGCTGGTCTTGCCGGCGTTCTCGACGCCCATGACCAGGTACCAAGGCAGCCGGTAGCGGGCATTGCCGCCGCCCAGGCTCTCGGTGATCTCGCCAAGCACGGCATTGAGCGAGGTCTCCTGGCGCTCGATCTGGGCGAGGATCGGGTCCTGCTGGAGCGCCGCTTCCTGGGCGCGTTCGGTATCGAGCTCGCGCAGCCGACGCGCCAGGCGCACGCCCCACACCACAGCGACCAGCGCCACGATGACCAAGGTAGCTGCCACGCGATTGACGAAGGGCGCCAGTGGCGTCACGCCGCCGATTTCCCAACCGGGCCCGAACCACCAGATCGCCACCAGCAGCAGGAGCACCAGGACCGCCCACAGCACCATGGAGAGCCGTGACAGCCCGCGCGCCTTGTTGGCATGGGCGTTGGCCCGGTTCTTCGCTGTCTGTGCCCTGGAGAAGCCCGGCACCCAGCGGCTTAGCGTCGATTTCAAGGTTGACCACATGAGCCTTCGTCCCTCGTCCCTTTAATGATGATCACCGGTTAATCCCGGGGGTGAAAAATGCCTGGCTGTCGCTAGGGCGTCTGTTTCAAGGCGGCGTCGAGGCGCGACACCAGCGCGGGCTCCCACTGCTCCAGCGCGAGCTCGGTGGCGGTCTGCTGCAACGTGGCGTAATGCTGACGCGCGAGGCTCCCAAGCCCCGCTTCGCTCATCAGCTCGGCGCTGGCCAGGCGCCAGTAGGCGCTCTCCCGGGGCGAGCGCGCCGCACTCAGGCCGCTATCCAGCACCTTCAGGGCCGCGCCGGTATTGCCCTGCTCGAGCGCCTCGCGCGCCTCCTCGAGCCCCTGCTGCCACGCCTCGCCACCGCTTTCCGGCGCGCTACCACCGCCCGGGCCGCTGTGCAGCCAGCGTGCGGTCTCGTCGTCGAGAAATGCAGCACCGCTTTGAAACGTGAGCGCCTCGATGCCCGGCAAGCGCTCGACGAAGCGCTGGGTCTCGTCGCGAATCGCCTCGGCGCAGCGCATGTGTCCCAGGGTTTTCGCCAGCCCCGCGCTCAGCCGGTGGCCTTCGAGCCAGTAGGGGCTCAGCGCCAGGCTCTTCTCGATGCGCGCCCAGAGTGCCTCGTCACCCCCCTTGCTGATCGCCTCGCGATACTCCGCCGTGCGGTCTGCCGAAACCGGCGCAAGCTCGGTCTTGCCGCTGGCGTTGGCACCCGGCAGCGCCTGGATCGTGCTCCAGATCGCGTAGCGGCGCAGGCGGTAGGCGAGCGGCTCGCCTGGCGACTGTTCGGCGAGAAACTCCGCCATGTTGAGCAGCGCCTGGCGGTTGGCGCGTTCGTTGCCCGCCTCCAGGCGAAGCTCCGGTGCCTTGGCCGCCGTCGCTGATGGCGCTTCGCGCGGAGTCGAAGGCGCCGCCTCGGAAGGCGCCGCGGGCGCTCCTGGAGCCGGTGGCGCGGCGTCCTGGGCCGGGCGCTTGTCGCCGAGTTTGCGGGTCAGCTCGTCGAGCGTCTGGTGGGGCAACGAGCGTTTGGCTACTTCCTGGGCCAGCTCGCCAAGCGACGTCTCGCAGGCCTCGAGCTCGTCTTGGGCGTTATGGAAATCGAGCGTATCGACGAGCTTGACGCTGCGCTGGACGAACTGCTGGAACAGCCGCGGGCGCAGCTTGGCTCCACGCTTGCCGGCAAAGGGGTAGGCGCTTTCCCACCAAGGCGCGGCGATGGCTCGGGCCAGCAGGCGCAGCGACAGCGCGAAGCGCACGCCGCTACCGCCGTGCTGCATACAGTGCAGCAGATGGCCCAGCACCTTCAGGTCCTTGCCACACTCGGCGAGCAGGCGCACCGCCAGGGTCTCGGCCCGCTCCCAGTCGATGCCGCCATGCTGGAGCGAGCCGATCTTCATCATCTCTTCGTCCAGCGCCAGGTAGTCGCTGCCCTCCTCCACCGGCTCGCCCACCGGCGCCCCGTCGGCGTTGTCGGGCAGCGGGGCAAGCAGTGACGCCAGCTGGGATTCCGCGGTGATTCTCATCGTTCCTCCTTACCAGCCGCAGGCGTCGCGCAGCGGATCGATGGCCTGGCGAAGGCCGGTGACGTCGAAGCGCAGCCCGTCGAGGGCGGCCACGTCGCTTTGCAGGGTGACGGTGCTGGCACCGAGCAGCTGGCGCAGCGTCTCGATGGCCGGCAGGCCCCGGCCGCCGCCGACGACCCGGCCACCGTCGCGCACCCGCCACTGCTGGGTGACACTGCCGTTGTCGCCGCTCAGGCGCACCTCCACTCGGGCCTGACCGAGGGGCTCGGGCAGGTGCAGTTGAAAGCGCGTGATCCATTTCTCGCAGGCCAGCACCATGATCGGGCGCGGCGGGGTGGTCCCGAGCGCCGGCACGCTGATCAGGATGTCGTCCTGGGTCTGGTTCGCGATCAGCCCCATGTCGCCCTCCTCGCGGCCGGCCTCCTGACGCTCGATGGCGTACCAGAGCGCAGGCAGCTCGTCCGACGCCTCGGAAGGCGCGGCGTCGAGAAACAGCGCGTCGTAGCAGTTCAGACGCTCCAGGCGCGAGCCCTCCTGGGCGCAGCTGCGCGCCTGCTCCAGCAGCGCGCCCGGCTCCTGTGCGGTGGCGAGATTCGTCAGGCCCAGGGTCAACAGCGCGCCATATAGCCAGCGGCGTTTTGCAAACGTCACGTTCATTTGGTATCCAGCTCCAGTAGCTGACATTTATGCGCCAGCGTGCGCTTGGGCAGTCCCAGGCTCTGCGCCGCCTGGGCGCGGTTGCCGCCGAAGCGCTGCAGCCGCTGGCGAATGATCGAGGATTCGATCTCGCGCAGGGCCTGGCGAAGATCGTCGATTTCGTTGGGCACCATCGCCCCGGCCTCGCCCGCCGTGTCGTTTTCGGATGTCGCAACCGACGACTTCTCGAGCGGCTGCTCAAAGGGCAGGTGATCGACGCCGATGTCCGCGCCGGGTGGCGTCATGGCACAGGCGTAATCGATCACGTTCTTGAGCTCGCGCACGTTGCCCGGGTAGTCACGCCGGTAAAGAAGCCGCAGCGCCGCCGGGGTGATCCCCATGTCGCCGCGCTCTTCACGGGCGCAGAAGTCGCCGATGAAGGCCTGGGCGAGAATCTCGATGTCATCGCGCCGCTCGGCGAGCGGTGCCAGGGTGATCGGGAACTGCCCCAGCCGATAATAGAGATCCGCCCGGAAACGCTGCTCCTTGATCTGCTCGCGAAGCGGCTGGTGGGTGGCGGCCACCACGCGAAGATCCGCGCAGCGCTCGTCGCTGGCGCCGAGGGGCCGGTAGCGGCCGCTTTCCAGCACGCGCAGGAGCTTGGCCTGGAGCGCCAGCGGCATGTCGCCGATCTCGTCGAGAAACAGCGTGCCGCCGTGGGCCTTGGCGATCAGCCCTTCACGGTTCTGCTCCGCCCCGGAGAACGCCCCCTTGACGTGGCCAAACAGCTCCGACTCCAGCAGCGTCTCGGGGATCGCCGCGCAGTTGATCGCCATGAACGGCGCCTGGGCGCGAGCCGAGAGCTCGTGGATCGCCTGGGCCACGCGATCCTTGCCGGTACCGGTCTCGCCTTGCAGCAGTACCGCCAGGTTGGTCTCGGCGGCGCGCACCACGTGGCTTCGCAGCGTCTGCATGGCGCTCGAGCGCCCCAGCAGACGCGTGCCCAGGCGATCCGCCAGGGCCTGGCGACGGGCGCCGTCGTTGAGCTTGGAGAGCGATTCCTCGAGCACACGGGAGCGCTGGCGTTCGCCGTGCTCCCGGGCCAGCCGCGCCCACAGCCGGCACAAGAGCGCCTCGAAGGCGGCCATCCCGGGGGCGTCGAACAGCGTCTCGAACAGCGCCGGGTCGCCGGCCAGCAGCAGCACCCCGAGCCACTCGCGCCGGCCATCCGGTGCCCGCAGCGGGCGCAGCTGCAGGCGCTGGCGCGCACCCAGTGACGCGATCTGCGCCTGGAACCCGTCGTGATCCAGACGCAGTCGGGCCTCCGTCACGGTCAGGCCGAGCGCCTTGTCGCTGCGAATCACATGGGCGTAGGGGTGGCTGAAATCGGCGCAGTCGAAACGCTCTGCCGCATCGTCGCGTCCCACCCAGCGCCCGCTGCCGTCGATGTACAGGCACTCCACCATCGCAAGCCCCAGCTGGCGGCGCAGAAGATTGGCCGCCTGACGGCGCAGCGTCTGGAGCGAAGCACTCTCCACCAGCGTCAGCGCCAGCGGCATGGCCGCCAATGCCGAGGTCGGGGGATCAATGGAGCGGGCGACAAGCGTCATGGCGTCACGAGACCTCCGCCTCGAAGGCCTGACGTTCGGCGTCGACGCCGAGCACCACGCGCGATACCGTCTCGCGGCGGGCCATGCGCTCCAGAAGCGCTCGGGAGAGCGGCGGCAACAGCTCGCCGTCGATCACCGACTCGAGCATCCGCGCGCCGTTCTCGCTGCGCGTGGCGCGCACGCAGATGGCCTCGCGCAGGGCATCGTCGAGCACCACCTCGGCCTCGCGGTGGCGCGCGCGAATGCGCCGGGCCAGCGTGTCGAGTTTGGCCGCGACGATGTCGCGCAGCGTATCGCCATCTAGCGGCAGGTAGGGCACCACTTCCATGCGCGCCAACAGCGCCGGCTTGAAGAAGTCGGCCAGCACCGGGTAGAGCGCTTCATCCAAGGCGGCGGGATCGGTGTGATGGCGGTTGATCTGCTCGAAGCCCAGGTTCGAAGTGAGGAAGAACAGCACGTTCTTGCAGTCGATCAGCCGCCCTTCGCCGTCGGCGAGCTCGCCCTTGTCGAAGGCCTGGTAGAACAGGTTGAGCACGTCCGGGTGAGCTTTTTCCACCTCGTCGAGCAGCACCACCGAGTAAGGACGCTTGCGGATCGCTTCGGTGAGCAGCCCGCCTTCGCCGAAGCCAACGTAGCCCGGCGGCGAGCCGATCAGCCGTGAGACCGTATGCTTCTCCTGGTACTCGGACATGTTGATGGTGGTCAGAAACTCGCGCCCGCCGTAGAGCTGCTCGGCGATCTGCACCACGGTCTCGGTCTTGCCCACGCCGCTGGGCCCGGCGAGCAAAAACGCCCCCAAGGGACGCCCCGGTCGGCGCAGGTCCGCCCGGGCGGTGAGCAGGTGGCGGTGGATGCGCTCGATGGCCACGTCCTGGCCCTTGATGAGCTGACCCAGATGCTCGGGCAGCTCGGTCAGGCGGGTCAGCTCGTCGCTGGTCATGCGCTCGACGGGCACCCCGGTCCAGTCGCCGATCACCTGGGCGATCTGCGCCTCCTCCACACTTGGATTGACCAGCGCGAAGGCGTGCTGCAACTGCTGCAGTTCGGCCTCGCGCTCGGCGAGCTCGGCGTGGAGCGCCTGGGGATCGCTTTGCGGTTCGGCGTCGAGCAGTTGGCGATGCAGGGCGACGATGGCATCGACGCAGTCGCGCTGCGCCTGCCAAGCCGCCTCCAGCGTGGCGAGTTCCTCCTCGAGCCCGGCCAGGCGCTCTTTCAGCGTCTCGAGCCGGGCGGGCTCCTGGGTACGGCCCAAGAGTGTCTCGCGGGCGAGCTGGTCACGCTCGCGCACGGCGGCGGTATGCGCGCTCTTGAGATGGCTCAGCTGGCGCGGCGGGGTATCCAGCGCCTGGGCCAGCCGCGTGCAGGCGGTATCGAGCACGTCGATCGCCTTGTCCGGCAGCTGGCGCCCGGCCAGGTAGCGCGCCGAGAGCGCGGCGGCGGCGCGCAGGCCGCTGTCGCCGATCAGCACGCCGTGGGCGCGCTCGTAGACGTCTCGCAAGCCGCGCAGGATGACCAGCGCCTGATCGATGCTCGGCTCGGACAGCGCCACGGGCTGGAAACGCCGGGAGAGCGCCGGGTCCTTCTCGAAGTACTTCTTGTACTCGCGCCAGGTGGTGGCGGCGATGGTCTTGAGCTCGCCCCGGGCCAGGGCCGGCTTCAACAGGTTGGCTGCGTCGCCGCCGCCCTCCTGGTTGCCGGCGCCGATCAGCGTGTGGGCCTCGTCGATGAACAACAGGGTGGGCCGCGCGGCGCCCTTGACCTCGTCGATCACCGCCTTGAGGCGCTTCTCGAACTCGCCCTTGACCGCCGCCCCGGCCTGAAGTGCGCCCAGATCCAGCGTCAAAAGCTCGACCCCGGCCAGCGCCGCCGGCACCTGGCCCGCCACGATGCGCGCGGCCAGACCCTCGACCACCGCGCTCTTGCCTACCCCCGCATCGCCGACCACGATCGGGTTGTTCTTGCGCCGCCGCCCCAGGATATCGAGCATCTGGTCGATCTCCGGGTCGCGGCCGAGCACCGGGTCGAGCTCGCCCCGGCGCGCCTGCTCGGTGAGCGAGGTGGCAAAGCGCGAAAGCGCGCTGTCGTCGCCGGCGGTGCGCTGGCGCGGCGTCGTATCCGTGGCCTCCTGCGGGGCTTCGGCGGAGTCCGCCGTCAGCGCGTCGAGGCGCCGGCGCAGGTTTTCGCGATTGATGTCGGCGAGCAGCCGCCGCGAGCCCGGGCCGAGATAGCGCTCCGGCGTATGCAACAGCGCCGTGAAGATCGCCCCGCTTCGCAGCGTCGTGTGCTGGTACTCGGTGGCGGCGAGAAGCCAGGCATCCTGCAGAAGCTCGACCAGCAGCGGCGAGAAGCTCGGTGTGGTCACCTCCATGGCGCGCGGCGGGCGGGTCTCCTCGGCAAGCGCGGCGCGCAGCGCCTCGACGTCCACGTCCATCTGCTCGCACAGCAGGCGCACGTCGCACAAGGGCTGGTCGAGCAGCGCCTGAAGCAGATGGGCGGCGGTGACTTCCGGCGCTTCCTGTTGGGCACACAGTACGGCGGCCTGTTCGAGGCCTTGCCTGGCGATCGCGTTGAGCCGGTCGATCAGCGCCGGCAGCTCTACCCTGAGCATGGCATCTCCTAACGGTAAAGTTGGTTGAGAAGCGTGGTGATCTGCTCGGCCTGCTGATCGAGCGAGTAGGCAAAGCCCCAGTACACCGCCACCATGGCCACGCCGAACAGCGCGAAGATGCCCCAGAGGGGGAAATTGCTCCCCCGGCGCCGGCGGCCCTTGACCACGTTGTCGAGCGGATGGGTGAGCGTGTCCTCACCGACCGGCTCGAGCGAGGAGAGCTGGTCGCCGAGGGCGCGCACGATCTGTTCGTACTCGTCGCGACCGTGGGACATCACCCGGTAGCGCCCCTCGAACCCCAAGCACAGGCACAGGTAGATGAAAGCCAGCATGTCGCGGTAGCGCTTGGGCTCCTGCTGGAGCCGGGCGAGGATCGAGAACACCTTCTCGCCGCCCCAGGTCTCGTTGTGAAAGCGGGTGAGCAGCGAGTGCTCCGCCCACTTGCTCTGGCGCCCCCAGGGCATGCCCATGACCGCCTCGTCGATGAACGAACACAGCACGTAGCGGTAGGCCAGCAGCGTCGCCCGGTCGTAGCCCTGCTCGGTCAGCTCGATCTCGATGGCGGCGATCTCGTCGACCACCTGGCGGTAGAGGCGCTCGACATCGGAAACGTGATCAAGCTGGCGTACCCGCACCACCATGCCCAGAAGGCTTCCGGCGGCGTCGACCAGCGGATTGAGGTTGTGCCCGCGCAGCCGGAACCAGTAGTCCTCGTCGGCGTCGAGCTGCTCGGCGTGGCTGTGGATCAGGTGCTCGAGCCCGCGTTCGTTGATCAAGTCCTCGTGGCGCCCTTTCATCGCCGCGCGGTTCGTCGTGTTCTGCCCATCGGTCGCTAGCTGTTGCATGGTTTAACTCCTGATCGCCCAGAACTGCATTTCCAGGCCCGGGAACTCCCCGGCCACGTGGAACGCGAAGCCGCTGGCGCCGTCGAGCATGCTCCAGGCCTCGCTCTGGCGATCCAGCTGGAAGTAGGTATAGCCGGCGTGGTAGGGCAGCTCCCGCGGCGCCACCGGCAGCGGCTCGAGCGGAATGCCCGGCAGCTGCAGGCTGATGAGATCGCGAATGCGCTCGACGCTGGCCACCTTGGTCTGTTGCAGGAACAGCTTGCGCAGCCGCTCGTTCGGCATGTCGGCGCGCACCGCGAGGATGAACTGGGCGGACTCGATCAGGCTTGCGTCGGACAGCGGCGCCACCAGCAGGCCGAAGCGGCGCGACTGCAGCTGGATCGCCACCGCGCGGGGCTCGAGCACCGTCGAGAGCGCCTGGCGCAGCATCCGCATCAAGGGCTTGAAGGCGCGCTCCGGGTGATCGTGGTCGTAGGCCGGGCACTCCGGCGGCAGGCGCGACTCGTCGGTGAAGGTGATCAGCTCGCAGGCGACTTCATGCATGGTGTCGTAGAGACGCTCCGGATGGAGCTGGCCCAGGCGCGCCAGGTGCTGAAAGCGCGGCTGGGCGCGGTTGAGAAGCTGCAGCAGCATGAAGTCGGCGACGTCCGCCACCCCCGCCTGGTGGGGCGTGGAAAGGCGCTGGGCGATGTTGCGCGCGCGTTCGCGCATCAGCCCCGCCATCTCGCCGACGAAGCGCTGAAGGCCAGGCGCCGCCTGAACGTTCAAAAGCGTCGGCAGGAACTGTTCGTCGAGCACCAGGCTTCCGTCCGGGCGGCGCTCGACGATGCGCGCCACCGCAAGGCACGCGTAGCCGCTGCGATCGTCGCGCTCGAGCAACAGCCGGGGCGAGACGCGAGCGACGTCGAGCTCTGCCGAGGCACCTTCCTGAGAGTGCAGATCGCGCACGCTGCGCGTGGTCATCCGGTAGCGCGCGGGCAAATCGTCCTCGGGCCAGCGCACCTCGCCGACACCGTCGGTGGCAAGCGGAATGCCCAGGTATACCACCTGGTTGGTGAGGCTGGCGTCAGCGACCTCGAGTGCGGCGGGCTCCAGATCGTCCCCGGGCAGGTGGAACGCCACGCCGTCCGGCATCACGCCGCTGGCACGACTCAGGGCGATGCGCCCGAAGCTCAGGAATTCCTGGTTGAGCTCGAGGGTCAGAAAGCCGTAGAGATAATGGCTCACGCCCTTGAGCCGCGTATCCAGAAGCCCTTCGAGACTTCGCTGCTGCTGCTGGAAGTGCTGAGGCTTGATGAACAGCCCCTCGCTCCAGACCACACGGTTACGACTGGCCATTACTCCTCCTTCCTTAGCTCGACTTCGCTGTCACGGAGGTGAACGAGCAGGTGATAGTGTTCGGCGCGGCTTTTCACCTTCACGATCTTCTTCCACTCGGCCTCGTTGGGGGTGGCGTAGAAGGCGATCAGCCCGATGTAGCGCGTCTGTTCGTCGACCTCGAAGGGCTCGTAGAACTTCCACTGGCCCGGCAGCAACGTGAAGTCGTCATGGGCCAGGTAGTTGGTGCCCAGTGCCTCCTCCAGATCCGCGCTGAGCTGGCCCATGTCCGCGGCCATCAGCATCGAGTCGTCCTTGAGCTGCAGAAGCTGGAAGCGCAGCGGCGTCCCTTCACCCTCGACATTGGGGTTCACGTCCGGCTCGGCGACCATGCTCAAATCGACCAGCGTCGGACGATCTTCCGGGTAGCCCACCGGGATCGACGGGTCGCGCATGACCTGCCAGGACTTGCCTGCGGCCTCCCGGGTCGAAGCGCAGCCAGCAAACAGCAGGCACAGACAGGCAATACCTGCCAGCCGTGCGAACGTGGCGGTGCTCATGGCGTTTCCCGCTGCTGGCGGCGCACGGACTGATCGTAGGCCTGTTCGAAGACTTCCCAGAAGAGCTTCTGGAAGCCCTGCTGGCGGTTCGAGTTGAGCTCGCGGTAGTAGTGCTGGTACATCTCCCAGGCCCAGCCCTCCTCGTTCTCGATGCGGTTGCCCGCGCCCCGGTAGGCGTGGAAACGCTTGAGCATCGCCTCCGGCGAGAAGGCATCGAGAATCGCCCCCAGCGCGTCCTTGATCGCCTCCTCGACCGCGGCCTGGTGCTGGCCCTGGTGGCGCAGGCTTTCGGCCACCGCCTCCGGCGCGGAGAGGTGCACGTAGCTGCGCTGGGCCGAGAACATGGTCTCGGCGGTCTGCTCGAAATCGAGCCCCAGGCGCAGCGGGTTGTCCTCGATGGGCTGGAGGCGGCGGTCGCGCAGCGGGTACCTGCTGTCGTTCTGGGCCTGCTGCAGGGTACGCAGCCCGTCGATGGTGGCGCGCAGGGTCTGCCCGGCCTCCTCGAGAAACGCCTGCTGCTCGCCGCTGTCACGAAACGCAAGATCGAGCCCCAGACCCCGGAGCAGCGGGTCGGCGCCGACGTGGCTCAGCTCCTGCGACCTTGGCGCCTGCCAGCGGTCCTCCAGTTGTTCGCCTACCGAGCGTTCCAGGTCGTTCAGTTGCCGCTCATCCATGTCTATGCTCCTCTGCGTTCTCGTACCGGTTAGGGATTTGATATCGGGAAGGCGTACTGCCTCCTCGCGGGGTTCGCGTGCGCTCTGACCGTAGTGCTCGTGGCGGGTGAACGGCAGCTCCTCCAGCGGGTCGATACCGCGGCTGCTCGGCTCGCTGTCGTCGAGCGCTCTCATCGGGTCGTGCTGGAGCGAGCCGGGGATCACCCCGCCCAGCGCCTCGATCGGGTCCTCGCGCTGATCGAATTCGAGCTCGCCATTCCGCTCGCGCTGCAACGGCCCGGTGCCGACGTCGCGGGTGACGTCATCCTGCTCGTCGTCGACCAGGGTGGTGAGCGAATGCATGCCCGGCTGCCAGGCGTGGCGGTTGCCCAGATGCACCTTGAGCCGATAGACGCCCACGGTCAGCTCGTCGCCGTCGCGCAGCGCGACCTTGCGGTTGCGCCCTACTGGCAGCGTGGCGCCGTTGATGAAGGTGTAGCCGCTGGTATCCACCAGGCAGAACTTGCCATCGACCTTGGTGATCTCGGCGTGGTGCGGCTTGATGCGTCGCGCCTGGTCTTGAAGCAGCCAGCCATCGAACTCGCCGCTACCGAGCGTGCCGCCGTCGCTTTGGAAGACGTGACTGCTGGAGGAGCGGCCCTCGAGCTGTTCGCTGTTCAGGACCACCAGAGTGATGGCGTCAAACGGGTCGGCTTGCATGGCTTAACTCGTCATTTGAATACGGACGCGACGACGCGTGCTCTCTTCGTCGCTCTCGGGGTCCACGAAGGTGGTCCAGCCCAGCTGGCACGAGCCCGCGTCACCCAGACGCATCGGCTTGACCTCGCTCTCCAGCAGTTCGATCTCCAGGTCGTAGGCCAGAGGCTCGCGCAGCACGAAGCTCACCAGGGTCTTGAGCGGCGCGTGCTCCTGGCCATCGGGCAGGAAGTCGCGAAACCGCTCCAGGGTCAGCCCGCGCAGGCACAGGGCGAACTTGCCCTGCACGTCGGCGACGCGCTCGCCGGCCACCATGTCCTGGCCCAGCGTCATGGCGCCGAGCCCGGCGCGACTGCGCTGGTCGAGCGGAATCTCCACCCAGCGCTTGACCCACTGCTCGATCTCGACGCGGGCCAGATCGAAGCAGTGGCTGACGATGCCGCAGACCACCTCCGGCGAGCGCGAGCGCCCCGCCAGAAGTCCGGCGTAGGCGAGCATCTTGCTCCAGTTGATCGGCGTCTCGCCGCGCAGCCCTTCATCGGCCAGCCCCACCAGGGCGAATACCGCTGCCGAGAAACCGTCCCGGGCATTGTCCTGGTAGCGCACGTGGTGGCGGTACTTGCGCCAGTTGCGGTGCATCAGGGTCAGCAGGCGATGGTTGAAGAAATCCAGGAAATCCCCCGCGCTGCCCTCCTGGTGAGCCGAGGCGTGGGCCAGGGCTTCCAGGTAGTAGCTCGGCAGCGGCGACTGCGCGCCTTGCAGGCCCAGAAAGCTCACCTCCATGGCGTACTGGCCGCGTTCGCCGGCCTCGAGCGCCAGCACGTCGCTGCCGGGAAAGCCCAGCGACGCCGAGGTGCGGTAGTTCACCCGTGACAATGCGGGCACGCTACCGCCAGGCCGCGGCTCCAGGTCGTCGTCGTGACGGCGGTGCAGCAGCTCGACGAGCTGGAAGAATTCGTAGCGGCGCGCCCGGTCCACCAGTGGCGCCGGCACTACATCAGGGGCTGCTGCCCCTCCTGCATGCTCCATACGTAGCGCTCCTGGTTGTGCCGGTTGATGACCTGCAGCTCGTGAAAGGCGTTGATGCTGGCGTACAGCGAAAAAAAGCGCGCCAGCACGCTGCCGAACAGATACAGGCTGCCTTCGTCGCCGAAGGCCTCCTGGTCCAGGGTCATGACCGAGCGCAGACCGCGCACCGGCAGGCCCCGGCGCAGCCGATCCACCGGCTGCGTATCGATAGTGACGATGCCCGACAGGCGCTTTTGCGCGATGCGTTCGGCCTGGCGGTCGACCAGCGCGCGAAAGTCGTAGGCCTTGAGCACCGCGCAGAGCGCGTCGCGGTCGAGCAGCGACAGGTAGTTCAACGACAGGTTCGAGATCAGCACCCACAAGAGCTTGTCGTCGATGGCGGGGCGCAGTACCGGTGTGGGCCGGGTGATGTTGCGAAATCCGGCGAAGGTCGGGCTGTTCTCGGTCTCCACGCAGATGTCGCCCACCGTCAACTGCTCGGGCAGTTCGCGATTGCTGCAGGTCAGGCGCAGCGATATCGTCTCGCGCCGTCCCAGGCACTCGGCTTCGTCGCCGCGCACGAAGGCGATGTCATGATCGAAGCCATCGCCGCGCAGGCTCGCGCCGACCCGGGCGCGGTAGTAGAGCGACTCGCGGCCGCGGTCGCGTTCGATCTGGTGCTGGAAGCTCTCGAAGGGCACATAGCGCCGGTCGCCGCTCTGGGCACCGCCGCTGCCCTCGAGGCGGCCCTCCACCTCGTCGATGCTGAACACCTCGAAGTGCGACGGCGCCTTGCTGCTCGGGCGAATGCGGTACTCGCTGCGCTCGCCGGTCAGGTCGATCGGCTCGGCGTCGTGCTCGAACAGGTTGATCGCCGGCGTGCAGTAGAGCGCCAGGTGCTCGTCCTGCAGGCGCGCGTCCGTGGGCAAGGGGCGCTTGAACATGAAGCGCAGGGTCACCCGCGAAGCCGTGCGGACCGGCATCACGTCGGCCAGCCCGTGGACATCGAAAAAGTGGAACGCCTCGGGGAAGCAGAGATACTCCTGCAGGATGCGATAGCCCTGATGGACGTTGCGCGGATACGGCAGAAGCGCCTGATCGGCATCGAACCCCACGGCGCGCAGCGCGCTCGTCGGCAGGGTCCGGCGCTCGCCGTCCACCTCGAGCTCGAGGCACTCCAGGTAGTGACTCATCCACAGGTAGAGCGTGCGCGCGGTGTAGCCGTCGCCGCCCAGGTGAAGGCGCAGCGAATCGAGCCCGAGCTCGTTCATCGGCTGGTCGCTGTGCACGTCGAGCGCGAGCTCGACGATGGAACTCTCGCGGGTGTGGCGCGCGGTGACACCAGCGTGGGCCAGCGGATGGAGCGCAACGTCGTGGCAGGTGCGAAACAGGCAGGTCGTGCCCTCCACCGGCATGCTCGAAAGCTCGGTGCCGCGCGCCACCTGCTGACGCTGGCTCAGCACGTGCCAGGCCGGCGTGAACTGCACCACCGCCATGCTCGGCACCGGGCGCAGGTAGTTGGGCCACAGCATGCCGATCAGCGAGTGGGTCAGCTCGGGGAACTCGTCCTCCACCTTCTCGCGCATTCGCCCGGTCAGAAAGGCGAAGCCCTCCAGCAGGCGCTCGACGTCCGGGTCGGTGCTGCGCTCGGAGAGAAAGCGGCTGAGCCCGGGGTTCGCCTCGGCGAACTCCCGGCCCTGGCGCTTCAAGAAGTTGAGTTCATCGCGATAATAGCGGTTGAGCATGGGTGTCTCGCCGCGCCGTCAGTCGAGGCACTGATAGCGCTTGTTGTTGAGCAGCAGATCGATCGTGGCCTGGGTGCGGTCGTGGCCGAGGTCGACGGTGGCGTGCACCTGAAAGCGCAGCTGGAGGGGGTCGCCCGCGTTGGGCAGCGACTCCACCTCCACCCGCTTCACCCGTGGCTCGAAGCGCTCGATGCACTGGCGAATCGCCTGCTGGATGTTGAGCTCCAGGTCGAGTACGCCGATGGTGGCATCGTTGAAATCCAGAAGCCCCAGCTCCGGCGCGCAGGCGCTGTTGCCCGGGTGGCTGTTGAGAAGCTCCACCAGGTGACGCTTGATCGACTCCACCACCTCGGCCAACCGGTTCTGCTCGGTGAGCGCCTGCGGCTGGTGAGAGGTCGCCAGGCGCTCGAACAATCGGCTGCCCAGGCGCCCATTGCTGTGCGTGGCCATAGCGTGGTTCACCTCACTCCTTGTCGAGACGACCCACCAGGGAGAGCTCGAAGTTCGCCCCCATGTACTTGAAGTGCGGGCGCACCGACATCGACACCTGGTACCAGCCCGGCTCGCCCTCGACGTCCGATACCTGGATCGACGCGGCACGCAGCGGGCGACGGCTGCGCACGTCCGCCGGCGGGTTCTCCTGGTCGGCTACGTACTGACGAATCCAGGCGTTGAGCTCGCGCTCCAGGTCCTGGCGCTCCTTCCAGGAGCCGATCTGCTCGCGCTGGAGCACCTTCACGTAGTGTGCCAGGCGGTTGATGATGAACATGTAGGGCAACTGGGTGCCGAGCTTGAAGTTGGTCTCCGCCGCCTTGCCTTCCGCGGTATTGGGGAAGGTCTTGGGCTTCTGCACCGAATTGGCCGAGAAGAACGCGGCGTTGTCGCTGCCCTTGCGCATGGTCAGCGAGATGAAGCCCTCTTCGGCCATCTCGAACTCGCGCCGGTCGGTGATCAGCACCTCGGTCGGGATCTTCGCCTGCAACTGACCGAAGGCCTCGTAGGTGTGTACCGGCAGATTCTCGACGGCACCGCCGCTTTGCGGGCCGATGATGTTCGGGCACCAGCGGTACTTGGCGAAGCTGTCGGTGAGCCGCTCGGCCAGCAGGTAGGCGGTGTTGCCCCACAGGTAGTGCTCGTGATCTTCGCTGACCGTCTCGCGGTAGTTGAAGGTCTTGACCGGGTTCTCGATCGGATCGTAAGGCGTGCGCAGCAGAAAGCGCGGCGCGGTCAGGCCCAGATAGCGCGCGTCGTCGGAGTCGCGCAGGCTGCGCCAGCGAGCATACTTCGGCCCTTCGAAGATGGCCTTCAGATCCTTGATATTGGGCAGTTCCTCGAAGCTGTCGATGCCGAAGAACGACGGCGCCACCGAGGACATGAAGGGTGCATGCGCCATGGCGCCGACGGCAGAGGTGTACTGCAGAAGCTTCATGTCCGGCGTCGAAGGCGAGAAGTCGTAGTGGCCGATGATGCCAGCCACGGGCTCGCCGCCGAACTGGCCGTATCCCGCGTTGTAGACGTGGTGGTAGAGCCCGCTCTGGCTGACTTCCGGCGCGAACTCGAAGTCCTCGAGCAGCTCCTGCTTGGTGGCGTGGAGCACGTCGAGCTTGATGTTCTCGCGAAAGTCGGTGCGATCGACCAGAAGCTTCAAGCCGCGCCAGGCGGATTCGAGCTGCTGGAACTCCTGGTTGTGCAGCACCTCGTCCACCTGATGGCTGATCTTGCGATCGAGCTCGATGATCATGTCGTCGACGATGGACTTGTTGACCTTGGGCGTCGACTCGTCGCCCGCCAGCAGCTGGGCAATGAAAGCGGCGACGCCTTGCTTGGCCACGTCGTAGCCTTCATCGGCGGGTGCCATGCGGGTCTGCGCCATGACCTGATCCAGCAACGAAACCTCTTCGGTCTCCGCCTGGGCCGCCGGGGAGTGCTGTTTAGCCGTCTTGCTCATCGTTTAGCCTCGCATTTGGGTAGGAAGTGCCACGGGGAAACCCGGCGACTCACTCGTCGCCCTTGGAATCTGTATCCAGAAGCTCCAGCTCGCTCAGCAGCTGCTGGCGCGCCTCGTCGCTCTCCAGCAGCTTTTGCAAACGATCCCGAAAAGCGGGTACGTTACCCAAGGGGCCTTTCAAGGCCACCAGCGCATCGCGCAGCTCGACCAGCTTGCGAAGCTCCGGCACCTGCTTGGCGATGGCGTCCGGCGAGAAGTCCTCGAGGGACTTGAAGGAAAGATCCACGGCCATCTCGTCAGGCTCTTCGCTCTCCTCGAGACGGTTGGTGACCGAGGTCGTGAGCGTAAGACCGGCCTCGCGCATCACCGACTGGAAGTTGTTCTTGTCTACCGAGACGGCCTGGCGCTCCTCGATGGGCGTTTCTTCTTCGCCGCCCTTGAAGTCGCCTACTACCAGCAGCTTCAGCGGCAGCTCCGACTCCGCCTGCTGGTCACCGGTGGCCGGAACGTACTTGATGTTGATGCGTTCTTTGGGTGCGACGGTGCCTTGTTTAGCCATGAGTGCGTCCTGAAAGTGAAAAAATCGAACGTTTCAGTCAATATTCGTCAATCTATAAACGCTAACGAATCTGCTTTGACGGCGCCAATGGGTCATTTTTAAACACTAAGATGCAAGGCGTTCGATGCGAACATGTCGTATCTGCACGTTAGGAACATTTAGGCGACTTTTTGCCGAATTTAACCTTGCAACCAATCTTCCTTAACTTTTGAAAACGTGTTTGTAAGACATTTCTTACATTAGCTGTCAGCAATGTCTTAATAAAAAAGACACGGTTTTCTTACGTCAAAAGTTATATTTCCGGTGCTTTTAATAAGAAGTCACGTATAACTTCCGACCAAAAACAGTGATAGGTGCATCGATAAACGGACAAGTTGTTTCTTAATCGATGAGAAACAAGGCGAAGAGGAGATTTACGCAAAAGCAGAGCAGTGACGCTTCGAAAATACAGGCAACCCCTTGCCCATCAGGCAATGGGTTGCCTGAAAATAGGCAGCCTATTGCCTAATATAAATTAGCCTTAAAATACGATTTAAAACTAACCGCATGTAAAAAAAAGGATATTTTTTCTTGGCATGCGCCTTGCCCTTTATTAAGCGTTCATCGGGCGATATCGCCCTGTTCACTCACGATAAAGGAGATCCATCATGCCGACACCTTGCTATATCAGCATCGAAGGCCAGACCCAGGGCAACATCACCGCCGGCGCCTTCACCCCTGATTCCGTAGGCAACATCTACGTGGAAGGTCATGAAGACGAAATGCTGGTCCAGGAATTCAAGCATGTCGTGACCGTTCCGACCGACCCGCAGTCCGGCCAGCCTTCCGGCCAGCGTGCGCATAAACCGTTCGTCTTCACCGTCGCGCTGAACAAGGCCGTGCCGCTGATGTACAACGCCCTGGCTTCCGGTGAAATGTTGCCCAATGTGGCGCTGAAGTGGTACCGCACCTCCGTCGAGGGCAAGCAGGAGCACTTCTTCACCACTACGTTGACCGACGCCACCATCGTCGACATCAACCTGCGCATGCCGCACGCCCAGGACATCAACAAGGCCGAGTTCACCCAACTGATGGACGTGTCCCTGGCCTACCGCAAGATCGACTGGGAACACACCGTCGCCGGCACCTCCGGTTCCGACGACTGGCGCGCGCCGATCGAAGGCTAAACGCTTTCGCTCTGCCCGGAAAACCCCTTCTTCGCGAAGGGGTTTTTTCGTGCGTCACCGCCTGGCCGCACTTATTCCCACCTGACCCGCGTACTCGCGTCGTCATGCTCCAAGCGCACGAACACCGCTTCGCTGTGAGCGATCAATGTCTCCTCGGCGGTATCGTCGTGAACCACGCCCAGGGCGAGGGCCCATCGCTCGCCGCGACGCAGCACCGGCAAGAACAGGCAGCTGCGCTCGGCACAGGCAAAAGAGACCGCCGGGTGGCGGGCGAGCGTCGACCAGCGTAGGGGCTGCTCGTCGATGCTGGGTGCCTGCTCCCAGGCGAGGGTGTCGAAGCGCGCCAGCGCCCATCCGGCGGCGCGCTCGGCGCGCATCTGGGCCTGCAGGGCGGCACGATAGTTGGCCGCCAGACGCTGGTCGATCAGCGCCGACTGGACACCGACGATCCCCAGCATCAGCGCGCTCGCCATCACCACGATGACGAGCGCCAGAACCGCACCGCGTTGGCGGGTCGGCGACCCCGCGCCCGGCTCAGGGCGACGCGCCGGCATCGCTCAGCACGCCCTGGCGAGGAGTGACGTGAAAGACGACATCACGCCCTTGCGGGCCCAGCGGCAGAGCGACGTTGAGCGCGCCGTTTTCACCGGCGACGCCCAGCGGTTCATCGCGCGCGCAGGCGCCCTCGCCGTGCCGGTCGAAGGACGCCAGCGGCTGCGCGGCGGCGAGATCCAGGACAGTGCAGCGGCACTTCTCGGCCACGCCCTGGCAGCGCAGATGAAACAGCGTCTCGCTCGAGGCATGGACGAGATCATGGCGGCGCAGGCGATCGGCGAGCACGGTGGCGGTGTACACCAGGCTCTCCTGCTGGCGCCCCAGGCGCTCCACGTGAGCAAAGGTGGTGACACTTGTCAGCAGCAGCTGACCAGCGGCGATGACCAGCAGACTCGCGATAGCCAGCGCCACCAGCACCTCGCTGAGAGTGTAACCGCCCTGCTCGCTCATGCGCCTCCTCCTAGGGTTTGACGGGTAGCTCGAAACGAAAGGCAAACGGCGCACTGCCCGGCGCCGCGTGGACAATGGTGATCTGGAAGTCGCAGGCGTCACGCTGGATACTGCCCCACGCCGTTTCTGCCAGCGCCGCTTCCGGGTGCTGGAACCAGTGCCGTCGCCAGGCGCTTTCGATACGCCCGACCTCGATCTCGGCGCACTGCTTGGTATGCCGATACGCTGCCCAGAGTTGCTCTTGGGCATCCAGCGCGGCCACGCTCGCCAGCGCCCGGCGGTAGCCTTCGTCAGCGCTATCCAGCGCCTTGAGCTGCATGGCGGCTGCGCCGACCAGCCCGAGCGACAGAACTACCAGCGCGATCAGCGCCTCCACCAAGGAGAAGCCGCGCTGGCCGCTCATCACCAGCACGCCGTGGGAAAGCGCTCACCTAGCCCATCGAGCGCCAGCGGCGTTTCGCAGCCGTCGTTCTTGTCGGTGGTGGCAGTGAGCAGGTAGCCGCCGGCGCCGGCGGTGAAGGCGAGCCGATAGCGGCCGTCGGGGGAGGTCGGGGAGATCGAACAGCCCGCGTAACGCTGATTTCGCGCATAGCAGCGCTCGAGGTCGGCGGCGGCGTTGACCAGCCCCGCCTGGGCATCGGCGCGAAGCGAATGGTGTAGATAGCGCTGATAGCTTGGGTAAGCGATGCCCGCCAGGATAGCCACGATCGCCACCGTGACGAGCATTTCGATGAGGGTGAAGCCGCGTGAGCGCCACCGTTGGACAGCGGCGCGGCCCGTTAGGAAAGAAGCCACTCGACAGGTCTCGTTTTAGTTAGCCCATACGCCCAGTATGGCCAAAACGCCCGTCGTTTGCATTACCCGCTGACGATCACCTGTTCACGCAGCTCCCTGGGCATCGAGAAGGTGATGTTCTCCTCGCGACCGGCAAGCTCGGTGGGATCGGTCGCGCCGAGGCCCTTGAGCCGTTCGATCACGCCCTTCACCAGCACTTCCGGGGCGCTGGCGCCGGCAGTGACGCCGATGCGCGAGACGTTCTCGAGCCAGGCGCTTTGGATCTGCTCGGCGTTGTCGATCAGGTAGGCGGGCGTGCCGATGCGCTCGGAGAGCTCGCGCAAGCGGTTGGAGTTGGAGCTGTTGGGGCTGCCCACCACCAGGATCAGGTCATTTTCGGCGGCGAGTTCGCGCACCGCGTCCTGACGATTCTGCGTGGCATAGCAGATATCGTTCTTGCGCGGGCCTTGGATCTCCGGGAATTTGTCGCGCAGGGCGTCGATCACCTTGGCGGTGTCGTCCATCGACAGCGTGGTCTGGGTGACGAACGAAAGCGTCGCCGGATTCTCGACCTCGAGATTGGCGACGTCTTCTTCGTCCTCGACCAGATAGATGCGCCCGCCGAAGGAGGTATCGTAGCGCCCCATGGTGCCCTCGACCTCCGGGTGCCCCTGGTGGCCGATCAGGATGCACTCCTGACCGCGCTTGGCGTAGCGCAGCACCTCCATGTGCACCTTGGTAACCAGCGGGCAGGTGGCATCGAACACCTTGAGCCCGCGCCGGTCGGCATCCTCCTGGACCGCGTGGGAGACGCCGTGGGCGGAGAAGATCACGATGACATCGTCCGGCACCTCGTCGAGCTCCTCGACGAACACCGCGCCGCGCTCGCGCAGCGAATCCACGACGAACTTGTTGTGGACCACTTCGTGGCGCACGTAGACCGGCGGGCCGAACACGTCGAGTGCCCGGTTGACGATATCGATGGCGCGGTCCACCCCGGCGCAGAAACCGCGGGGATTGGCCAACTGAATGGTCATCGGATGCGTCGATTCCGAAGGCTCTGTATGGGGTGCGTGCATAAAGGCGCCTTGATGCGTGAGCATCGCTTGATGGATGAAAGCCTGTACTCTACCAGACAACCGCGCGCCGAACGCGTTCGGTTCGCAGCGGGGCGTGCCGGGCTCAGTGCGTGGTGGCCGGCTTGACGTCGAGCACCTCGACCTCGAAGGTCAGTGTACGCCCGGCCAAGGGATGATTGAAATCAACCTCGACCCGATCGCCGTCGATGGTCTTGACCACGCCAGGAAGCTCGGTGCCCGCCTTGTCGGCAAAGGACATCACCATGCCGACCTCCGGCTCGTCGTCGCCGAAGTCGGCGCGCTTGAGCAGCTGGATGTTCTGGGCATTGTGCTGGCCGAAGGCGTGCTCCGGGGTGATCTCGAAGGCGCCCTGCTGACCCGGCGCGAGCCCCTTGATCGGATGCTCGAAGCCCGGCGGCAGGTTGCCATCACCGAAGGTGAAGGTGGCCGGGGCTTTCTCCCTGGTAGAGTCGACCACCGTGCCATCCTCGAGCTTCAGGGTGAAGTGCAGGGTAATCTCCATACCCTCGTCGATGACGTAGTCCATGCGTGCTCCTAGTGGGTGCTGTCGGCCGGTGCGGCCTTGCGACGGCGCCGGTCGCCCATGAAGGATTCCCAGATCAGCCCGATGGCGCCCAGGGTAATGCCGATGTCCGCCACGTTGAAGGCCGGGTAGTACCAGCCGGCGACGTGAAACGACAGGAAATCCACCACGTAGCCGTGCACCAGCCGGTCGAACAGATTGCCCAGCGCCCCGCCGATGATCAAGGGCAGCGAGATCGCGAGCAGCTTCTCGTCGGCGCGAATGCGCGACAGCCACACCGTCAGGCCGATGCTCGCCCCTACGGCGACGATGGCGAAGAACCATCGCTGCCAGCCGGGGTGGCTGGCCAGGAAGCTGAACGCGGCGCCCGTGTTGTGCAAAAGACGCAGATCGAAGAACGGCAGCACCTCTACCGGGCGATTGTAGACGAGCATATGGCTCAGCGCGTACTTGCTCGACAGATCCAGGGCGATGACCGCCACGGCGAGCCACAGCCAACGAAGCGGCTGGCGCATGGGCGGTCGAGCCATCGGAGCAACGGAATCAGGCATAGCGGCGCACCTCGCCCGGGCCGTCCGGCAGGTTCAGGATCGAGCGCTCGCACAGCGTCGGGTGCTCCGGATGGCTGCCCACGTCCGGGCGGCGCTCCCAGCTGCGCTCGCACTTCTCATAAGGACTCGGCGTCACCGCCACCTTGAGACCTTCGAGCTCGCTGTGCGCGCCCTCCGGAGCCTTGGTAAGCGGCGCAAGCGTCGCCTCGGAGGTGATCAGCACGAAGCGCAGTTCGTCCTCCAGGCGCGAGAGCACGGCGTCGAGTTCGTCGCTCACGAAAAGTGTCACCTGGCTATCCAGCGACCCCTTGATCTCGCCTTCGTTACGCGCCTCTTCCAGGCGCTTGTTGACCGCCTGTTTGACCTCGAGCACCCGCTCCCAGAAGGCGCGCCCCATGGGTGCGTCGTCGTCGAGGGCCTCGAGCCCCTCGTAGTAGGTCTCGAGCAGCACGCTGTCGCCGCGCTCACCGGGGATGTGCTCGAAGATCTCCTCGGCGGTGAAGGAGAGGATCGGCGCGATCCAGCGGCTGAGCGCCTCGATCACGTGGTACAGCGCGCTCTGGCAACTGCGCCGGGCGAGCGAATCGGGCTGGGTGGTGTACTGGCGATCCTTGATGATGTCCAGGTAGAAGCCGCCCAGGTCGCGGGCGCAGAAGTCGTGCACCTGCTGGTAGACGTCGCGGAAGCGATACTCGTCGTAGGCGGTCTGGATGCGCGCTTGAAGCTGCAGCGCGCGGTCGACGATCCAGCGGTCCAGGGCGATCATGTCGTCGAACGCCACCTGATTGGTCGCCGGGTCGAAGCCGTTGAGGTTACCCAGCAGAAAGCGCGCGGTATTGCGGATACGCCGGTAGACGTCGGCGGTGCGCTTCAAGATCTCGTCGGATACCGCCATCTCGCCGGAGTAGTCCGTCGAGGCGACCCACAGGCGCAGGATGTCCGCGCCGAGCTTGTCCATCACCGCCTGCGGGGCGACCACGTTGCCCAGCGATTTGGACTGCTTGCGCCCTTGGGCGTCCACCGTGAAGCCGTGGGTCAGAAGCTGGCGATAAGGGGCGTGGCCGTCAATGGCAGAACCGGTCAAGAGCGACGAGTGGAACCAGCCGCGGTGCTGGTCCGAGCCTTCCAGGTAGAGATCCGCCCGCGGGCCGCTCTCGTGGCCCTGCGGGTGGGAACCCCGGAGCACGTGGCGGTGGGTGGTGCCGGAGTCGAACCAGACATCGAGGGTGTCCATCACCTTGTCGTAGTCATGGGCCTCGGCGCCGAGCAGCGCCTGCGGATCGAGGCTGAACCAGGCGTCGATGCCCTGCTCTTCCACGCGCTTGGCGACTTCTTCCATCAGCTCGACGGTGCGCGGGTGCAGCTCGCCGGTCTGCTTGTGCAGGAAGAACGGAATCGGCACGCCCCAGTTGCGCTGGCGCGAGATGCACCAGTCCGGACGGTTGGCGATCATGCTGTGCAGCCGCGCCTTGCCCCAGGCCGGGGTGAACTGGGTGGCCTCGATCGCCTCCAGCGCCCGCTGGCGAAGGGTCTTGCCATCCTTGCCCGCGATGTCCATGCCCACGAACCACTGGGCGGTGGCGCGGTAGATCACCGGGGTCTTGTGGCGCCAGCAGTGCATGTAGCTGTGGGTGATGGGCGTATGGGCCATCAAGGCGCCGGCCTCGTCGAGAGCCGCGACGATCTTAGGGTTGGCCTTCCAGATCATCTGTCCGCCGAACAGCGGCAGATCATCCACATAAACGCCGTTGCCCTGCACCGGGTTCAGCATGTCATCGAAGCTCATGCCGTAGGCGCGGCAGGTGTTGAAGTCGTCGACGCCATAAGAGGGCGCGGAGTGGACGATGCCGGTGCTGCCGATCTCGCTCTCGACGTAATCGGCCAGGTAGACCGGCGAGCGGCGATCATAGAGCGGATGGCGGAAATCGATCAGCTCGAGCGCCTGACCCTTGGCGGTGGCGATCACCTCGCCGTCGAGGCCAAAGCGCGCCAGGCAGCTCTCGACCAGCTCCTCGGCGAGCAGCAGCAGGCGCTCGCCGGTGTCGACCAGCGCGTAGGTGAATTCCGGATGGACGTTGAGCGCCTGATTGGCGGGAATCGTCCAGGGCGTGGTGGTCCAGATGACCACGGCGGCAGGCTTGGCCAGGCTCTCGAGGTCGAAGGCCGCGGCCAGCTTGTCGGCATCCTCCACCGGGAAGGCGACGTCGATGGCGTCGGACTTCTTGTCCTGGTACTCCACCTCGGCCTCGGCCAGGGCGGAGCCGCAGTCGAAGCACCAGTTGACCGGCTTGAGGCCCTTGAACACGAAGCCCGCTTCGACCATGTCGGCCAGCGCCCGGATCTCCCCGGCTTCGTTGGCGAAGTCCATGGTGCGATACGGGTGATCCCAGTCGCCGATCACCCCGAGGCGCACGAAGTCGGCAAGCTGGGTCTCGACCTGGGCGGCTGCGTACTCGCGGCACAGCGCACGGGCCTTCGCGGGCTCCAAATGCTTGCCGTGGGTCGTCTCCACCTTGTGCTCGATGGGCAGGCCGTGACAGTCCCAGCCCGGCACGTAAGGCGCGTCGAACCCGGCCAGGTTCTTGGACTTGACGATGATGTCCTTGAGGATCTTGTTGAGCGCGTGACCGATATGGATGCTGCCGTTGGCGTAGGGAGGGCCGTCGTGAAGCACGAACAGCGGCGCACCCGCGCGCGCTTCGCGCAGACGCTGGTAGAGGTTCATGTCCTGCCACTGCGAGACGCGCCCCGGCTCCTGCTTGGGCAGCATGCCGCGCATGGGGAAGTCGGTGTCAGGCAGGTTCAACGTGTGCTTGTAGTCCATAGTCCGGTCAGCCGTCGTTAGCATCGGCGTCGTCCGCCGAAGGGAAATCAGAAGAAGCGGCCTCTCGCCCGAGCGGCGCCGAAGCCAGCCAGCCCTCGCCTGCAGGGCGTGCGAAAGTCGCGTTGGAAGTCGTGTTCGTCAAACCGAAGTAGCGCCGCGCCCGCGCCTGGTCACGCTGGATCTGCGCCTTCAGCGCCGCGAAGTCGTCGAACTTCACCTCGCCGCGCAGGCGCGCGCAGGGAATCACCGTCAGCCGCGTACCGTAGAGATCGCCGTCGAAATCGAACAGGTGCACCTCGAGGGTCGGCCGCGTGGCGCCTACCGTGGGCCGAAAGCCCACGTTGGCGACCCCGGGGTAGCGCCGGCCATCCTCGAGCTCGCCGATCACCGCGAACACCCCGCGTAGCGTCAAAGGCTTCGGCAGCAGCGGCAGGTTGGCCGTCGGCGCGCCGATGGTGCGCCCAAGCTGCTGGTCGCGCACCACCCGCCCGGCGAGCGAATAGGGCCGGCCCAGCAGGCGCTCGGCGGCGGCGAAGTTGCCGCTGGCGAGCAGCGTGCGCACCCGCGTGCTCGACACCCGCTCGTCGTCCAGGGTGAAAGTGCGGGTGTGCTCCACGCCGAACCCCTCGGCGTCGCCTACCGCCTTCAACAGCTCGAAATCGCCACGCCGGTCACAGCCGAAGCGAAAGTCGTCGCCAACCACCAAGTGCTTCACGCCGAGCCCCTCGATCAGCACCCGATCGATGAATTCACGCCCGGTGAGGCTTCGAAGCGCCTCGTTGAAGGCCAGGCACAGCACCCGTTCGGCGCCGAGCTCGCCCAGCAGGCGCACCTTCTCGCGCAGGCGCGTGAGCCTGGGCGGCGCCTGCTCGCCGGCGAAGAACTCCCGGGGCTGGGGCTCGAACACCACCACCGTCAGCGGCACGCCAAGGTGCGCGGCGTGCTCGCGGCACTGCTCGAGTATCGCCTGATGGCCGCGATGCACGCCGTCGAAGTTGCCGATGGTGGCAACGCAGCCGCGCGCGCTGGCGTCTAGATTGTGCAGACCTCGTATAACGTGCATGGCCCCTCGGTCGGTTAATGCGTGCCAGTCAACGTGCCCGTCGATAAAGCCTTCGATTATAACGAACGCGCCTCGAAGGTGCAGTCAAGATTGCCTGCGGCTCAGCTCTGGATCCTGAAATGGCGCGGCCGCAGCCCCAAGGCCCCCAGCCAGGCGAAATAGACCCCGCCGCCCAGCACCACCAGCCCCAGCGCCCAGCTCACCCGAAGTGAAAGGCCGACATCGAGCCAGGCCTGCCAGGGCGGCGCGGCCGCATGGAGCGCCGCCCCCATCAGGGCGCTGCCGCCCAGCAGCTGCACCGCGTAGCGCCCCCAGCCGGGCTGAAATACCAGCACCCGCTCGCGGTGCAGCAGGTAGCCGAGTAGTCCCGCGTTCAGAAACGCCGAGAGCGCCGTGGCCAGCGCCAGCCCCGCATGAGCCAGCGGCCAGATCAGGATCAGGTTAAGCACCATGTTGGCCACCATGGCAATGATGCCGACCTTGACCGGTGTCCTGGTGTCCTGGCGCGCGAAGAAGCCCGGCGCCAGCACCTTGATCAGCATGAAGGCCACCAGCCCCACGGCGTAGGCGCGCAGGCTCATCGCCGACATCTGGATGTCGCTGTCGGTCATCGCGCCGTAGTGGAACAGCGTGATCAGTAGCGGCTCGGCCAGTACCACCAGCGCCAGGGCGGCGGGCACACCGAGCAGCAGCACCATGCGAATGCCCCAATCGAGCATTCGCGCGAAGTGCTCGCCGGAGCGCTCGGCGTGGCGCTTGGAGAGAGCGGGCAGGATCACCGTGCCGATCGCCACGCCGAACACCCCGAGCGGCAGCTCCACCAGGCGGTCCGAGTAGTAGAGCCAGGAGACGCTGCCCGCCGCCAGCAGCGAGGCCAATATGGTATCGAGCAGCAGGTTGATCTGGGACACCGAGACCCCGAACAGTGCCGGCGCCATCAGCTTGAGAATGCGCTTGACGCCGTCGTGGGCAAAGTTGGGCCAGGGCGTGGGCAGAAGCCCGAGGCGGTAGAGAAACGGCACCTGGAAGGCAAGCTGGGCGACGCCGGCGATCAGCACCCCCCAGGCCAGCGCCATGGCGGGCTCCTCCATCAGCGGCATCAGAAAGAGCGCCGCGCCGATCAGCGACAGGTTCAAGAACACCGGCGTGAAGGCGGGAACGGCGAAGCGGTTCCAGGTATTGAGCACGGCGCCGGAGAACGCGGTCAGCGAGATCAGCAAGAGATACGGGAAGGTCAGCCGCAGCATGTCCGCGGTCAGCGCAAGCTTCTCCGGATCGCGCCCGAAGCCCGGGGCGAACAGCCAGATCAGCCAGGGCGCGGCGAGCATGGCAAGGGCCGTGATCAGCGCCAGAAGCGCGGTGAGACTGCCCGCCACGGCGTCGAGAAGCTCGCGGATCTCCTGCTTGTCGCGGCGTGTCGAGTACTCCGACAGCACCGGCACGAAGGCCTGGTTGAAGGCTCCTTCGGCGAACAGCCGGCGCAGGAAGTTGGGAATCTTGAAGGCGACGAAGAACGCATCCGCTCCGTTGCCCGCGCCGAGGAACATCGCCACCACCACGTCGCGTACCAGCCCCATCACGCGGGACAGCATGGTCATCGAGCTGACCACCAGCCCCGAGTGCATCAATCCGCGCTTGGCGACCTGGGTCGGTTCAGAGGAGGGTTCGGTCATCGTGGTCCGTCGATCCTGGGTGGGTACGGGCACAAAAAAACCGGCCGTAGCCGGTTTTTCCAAGACGCTGCCGGCTTACGCTGCCAGCGCTTTAATTCGCTTGTTCAAGCGGCTTTTCAGGCGTGCGGCCTTCTTCTTGGACAGCACGTCCTTGTCGGCGATGCGGTCGACGACCGGCTGCATGGCCTTGAACTCTTCCATTGCCTTGGCGTGGTCACCGGTACCGATCGCCTTGATCACGCGCTTGATGTAGGTGCGGACCATGCTGCGTTGGCTGGCTTTCAGGACGCGACGAGTCTCGGCCTGGCGGGCGCGCTTGCGAGCTTGCTTGCTGTTCGCCACTGGTATCTCCTTGGAGAATAGGGTTGCCTGATCGGCAACGAATGAACTATGTGTCTGTCGACTGGCCGTGGCCAGTGCTCGACATTTCCGTAACAACCAATTGATCCGGCGAGCTTTTCTGCTCTGCCAGAGAGTGAAACGCGCAGCTTGATCGCTGCCCGTCCACGGATCTTGTCTGAGAGGATGGCGAAGTCTATCACGCAATGCCCTGCCTTGCCAGCGCTTGTCAACCGCTCAGGGACGGCGTCCCCAGACGAAAAAGCTCGGGTTCTGCACCTGACGCGGGGCGGCATAACTCAGCGGGTGGCCCTGGGCGTCGATCATGCAGCCGCCGGCCGCCTCGACCACCGCCTGAGCGGCGGCGGTATCCCACAGACTGGTCGGCCCGAAGCGGGGATAGACGTCCGCCGCGCCTTCGGCAATCCGGCACGCCTTCAAGGAGCTGCCCATGGGCGTCACCCGATGCGGGCCGAGTGCGCGCAGCCAGTCGTCGAGGCGCGCGTCGCGGTGGGAGCGGCTGCCCAGCACGTGAAACCCCTCGGTGCCCGGCGCCCGGGTACGAATGGGTCGCCAGTCGCTTTCGCCTTTCACCTTGAAGGCGCCCAGCCCACGGGCCGCCAGATAGCTTTCGTCGAGCGCCGGCGCCACCACCACGCCGAGCACCGGCGCCCCCTGGCAAATCAGCGCGATGTTGACGGTGAACTCGTCGTTGCGCTTGATGAACTCCTTGGTGCCGTCCAGCGGATCGACCAAATAGTAGGTGGCGTCGGGCCCGGGGCCCGAAAAGCGCTCCACGCTTTCTTCGGAGAGAATCGGCGTGGCGGGATCGAGGCGCTCGAGCGCTGCAACGATGCGCCGGTTGGCGAGCAGGTCGGCCTGGGTGACCGGGCTCTGGTCGGCCTTAAGCGTGACCGCGATCTCGTTGCGGTAGAGCGTCATGATGGCCTTGGCGGCGTCGCGCGCGATGCGCCACACCGCCTCGAGCCGGGCCTGGTCCGCCGTCAAGGCCTAGTTCGCCTTGCGCCAGCCGCCGAGCACGCGGCTGTCCGGGCCGAAGAACACCACCCGGTCGTGATCGATCAGGTAGCGGTAGGCGTTCTCGAGCATGCCGGTCACCCGCTTGGCGTCCTCGAGCTTGGCGCAGCCCATGCGCGTGGTGGCGAGCTCGCCCACTTCGATGCGCTGGCTCTCGCCCAGCCCGACCGTGCCGTTGAAGGTATTGCAGCCATCGCTGCCGGCAATCTTGCCGTCGCGCGTGATCTGGAAAAACGCCGGCTGTGGCATGGACAGGCGTTCGTCGGTGCCCATCAGCAGCAGATTCCAGCGCGCGCCCACCAACGGCCCGGAAAGCCCGCCATCGCCTTGGGAGACCGGCGCGCGGGACGCGTTATCCGGCGTGCTGCTGCAAGCGGCGAGCACCAGCGCGGTGCTCACGGCCAAAACGCTCAACAAGTGTCTTTTCACCCCAAACGCTCCTATGCGTTACCAGCTGCCGCTGTTTTCCATGGAGGCCCAGGGCTCCTGGGCGGGCAGCGCCTCGCCTTTCTGCAGAAGCTCGATGGAGATGCCGTCCGGCGACTTGACGAAGGCCATGTGGCCATCGCGCGGCGGGCGATTGATGGTGACGCCGGCCTGCTGGAGCTTGTCGCACAGCGCGTAGATGTCATCGACGCGGTAGGCGAGATGGCCGAAGTTGCGCCCGCCGTCGTACTCTTCCGGGTCCCAGTTGTAGGTCAGCTCGAGCTCCGGGGCGGTGAGGCGCTCGGAGCGCTCGGCGTCTTCCGGCGCGGCGAGGAAGATCAGCGTGAAGCGGCCCTTCTCGCTCTCCTTGCGACGCACCTCCTGAAGGCCCAGCAGATCGCAGTAGAAACGCAGTGAAGCGTCGATGTCGCGAATACGCACCATGGTATGTAGAAACTGCATAGAGACTCCCTTCTATCTATCGGTCGCGATAAGTGAAGATGCAAGCGGGATAATGGGAACAGAATAGCCGGGATTGAGCAATCGCTGAAGTGCAGCGCCAGCGTTTAATCTGTACAACACCGCTACACGCGACGGCGACAACAACAATGTCGCACAATAACGCCACTTTCCCGCTCTCTTACCAAGGAATCACCGTGGACTCGATCACACAAGCCGCCCTGGGGGCTGCCGTGGGCGGCGCCGTCATGGGCCGACGTCTGGGCCGCAAGGCGGTCTTGATCGGCGCGCTGCTGGGCACCCTGCCGGATCTCGATGTGGCGCTGGATTACGGCGACGCCATCGCCAACGTCACCGAGCACCGCGGTTTCAGCCATTCGCTGTTCGTGCTGACGGGGCTTGGCACCCTGCTGGCGCTGGTGTGCCGATACTTCGTCCGTCCACGCCTGTCGCTTGCCCGCTGGTGGTGCTTCTTCACCCTGGCGCTGGTCACCCACCCGATGCTCGACGCGCTGACCACCTACGGCACCCAACTGCTCTGGCCGCTGGACGTCGTCCCCGCCGCCTGGCCGATCGTGTTCATCATCGACCCGCTCTACACCCTGGCGCTGCTGGGCGGACTCGTCGCCGCCTGCGTGTCGCGCCGGGTCGTGCACTACTGCGCCCTCGGGCTTTTGTTCTCGAGTTTTTATCTGCTGATGGCAGCGGGCATGAAGGGCGTGGTCGAGGCACGCCTGGCGCCGGTGCTCGAGGCGCAGGAGCTGTCACAGGCGCCGCGCATCGTCCAGCCTACGCCCTTCAACATCCTGCTGTGGCGGGCCACGGTGGTGGAAAACGAGCGGTACGTCGAGAGTCTCGTCAGCGTCTTCGACAATGAGGCGCCGCGCCTCGAGACCTTCCAGCGCGAGCAGCAGCCGCTCGAGAAGATCGCCCTTGCGACAGCCAAGGGAGAACGGCTCGCCTGGTTCAGCGGGATGTTCTTGCGCTACGACATCGAGTCCATCGACAGCATGGAAACGCTGACCGCCACCGACCTGCGCCTGGGATTTCCGGGCTTTCACCCGTTCACTTTCACCCTGGCGACCCGTGAGAACGGCGAGTGGCAAGCGGTGGCGGCGAGCGAGCAGCGCCCCTCGCAGCGAGGCCTGAGCCGTGAAGCGCTGGGGCAACTCGTCCGCCGGGCACTGGGCGACGAGAACGCGCTGTGTGCCAGTGCCTTGATCACGCCCGAATGGCGGGTGGCAAATACGCGCTACGGCTGTCAGGCGCCCTAAGGCGCGATGCCCTGGCCACAGCCGCTGTACTGCTCGCCCTGATAGGTGAGCGTGACCCGGGCGGGGTACGGCGCGCCGCTCGCCTTGTCAAAGCAGGCGCCAGCGTCGATGCGCAGGCGAAAGAAGGGCTCGACGTCGGCGCTCTCGAGCACCACCCGCCCGGCCTGGTTGTCCAGCACGCTGATCATGTAGGGCTGGTGCGTAGCCGGCGCCGTAGCGGTCTCGATGGCAAGCGTCGGCACGTCGTGGGCAAGCGTCACCTGCCAAGAAGGCTCTCGCCCCTCGGCCTTGAACATCACGCCGGGATTACCGGCCCGGGTCAGCGCCTTGCGCTCGCCCGCCTGCTGGCACTGGAGCTGGCCACGCGGGGTTTCCACCAGCGCGCGCTCGCCGCGATCCCAGAAGCTGATGTCGCCGTCCTGATAGCGCGCGCCGTCGGCCACCACCGCCCGGGGCAACTGCCAGGCGCCGTGCAACGACCACAGCCGCAACGTCTGGCCGTTGTCGGCGCCGATGAGGTGCTGGTTGGCGGGTTGGCAGTGCCAGGCCTGGAAGCCGTCGGCGCTGCCGGGAAACAGCGCCGAGGGTAGAAATGGCGCGGCATTGTCGGCGATAGGGGTCGCCTGCGGTGGCGTCGGCGCGCTGGCGCAGCCGGCAAGGCCGGCCCCGAGGCAAAGCGCGCCCACGCCCTTGAGAAACGTCGCCCTGAAGAGAGTCGACTTGAGAAGGGTCGAATCGAGCATGGGGGTTCCCTGTATTTTTCTGACGGCAAGCGTTGCGCGCTAGTCGCGAGTGAAGGCGCCGAGATCGTTCGGATCGAAGCTTGCCGCCTGCTCGGGCATGCCGAGCGCACGGCGCCGCTCGGTGATCCGCGCCTTCTGCGCCTGGCGCTCGGCGTCCTGCGGGGCACGATCATTGAGCGCGACGACCTGATTGATCCCCGCGTGGTAGAAGCTCAGGATATCGAGCGCGGCGCGGTTGTCCTGCCCTGCCTCCCGGGTGAGCGCGCCCTGGTAGCCATTGATGCGCGACAGGTGGCTTTTGAGCTGCCAGACATAGTTGATCTCGGCCATCCAGGGGCGCTCCTTGAGCACCGCGAACAGGGCGCTGGTGGCAAGAAGCCCCAGCAGGATGCCGAGCCCGTGGGCCCACAGGGCGCTCTCCAGCACGCTGCTCAACAGAAGCGAGAACAGCATGCCGAAGATGATCAACTGGCCGACCATCATCACGCTGATCATGCGCGCCTTGCGCCGGTAGCGCGCGGGGCTCTGCTCTTGCAGGGTGAAGGCCATCGCTCGTCTCCGCTCAAATAGCGCCCATCATACGGCGATGCCCGGCCTTGGCAAGCGCGCCCGCCAACGCAAGGTCACTGGCCGGCCAGGCGCTCGGCGGCGGTCTTGAGAAGATGCTCGGTGGTTTCCCAGCCCACGCAGGCATCGGTCACGGAGACGCCGTAGCGCAGCGCCCCGGCGTCGAGCGCCTGCTTGCCCTCGTGAAGATGGCTTTCGAGCATCAGCGCCACCAGGTCGGTATCGCCTTCGCGCCGCTGGTCGAGCACGTCGAGCATCACCTCGCTCTGGCGGCGGTGATCCTTGCGCGCGTTGGCGTGGCTGCAATCGACCATCAGCCGCGGGTTCTGCCCCGCCTCGCGCAGCCGGGCGGTGGCGGCGCGCACGTGATGCGCCTGATAATTGGGCTCGCCGTGGCCGCCACGCAGCACCACGTGGGTGTGCGCATTACCGGCGCTCTGGCGCATCACCGGGCGGCCCTGGGCGTCCTGGGCGAAGCGCTGGTGCGGGTGGGCGGCGGACTGCATGGCGTCGATGGCCACCTGCAGGTCGCCGCTGGTGGCGTTCTTGAACCCCACCGCAGCGCGCAGGTCGCTGGCGAGCTCGCGATGGAGCTGGGACTCGGTGGTGCGCGCGCCGATCGCCACCCAGCTCAGAAGATCCTCGAGATACGGCGCGAGCATGGGCTGCAAAAGCTCCGTGGCCACCGGCAGGCCGCGTGCGGCGACGGCGTGCATCAACTCCCGCGAGCGGGTCAACCCGCGCGCCATGTCGCCTTCGCCGTTCAGGTCCGGGTCGTAGGCCATGCCCTTCCAGCCAACGGTGGTGCGCGGCTTCTCGACGTAGACGCGCATCACCGGCAAAAGCTGCCCGCTGACTGCCTCGCTGAGCGTGGCGAGCCGGTCGGCGTACTCGAGGGCGGCGTCCGGATCATGGATCGAGCAGGGGCCGACCACGACCAAAAGCCGCTTGTCGTCGCCGGCGAGGATGCGCTGGACGGCCTGGCGCTGCCGGTCGAGTCGCTCGCTCAGGGCGGCATCGACGCGAATGCGCTCGAGCAGCTCCGCTGGCAGTGGCAGGGGCGTGGACGCCGTAGCAGAAGCTTGGAGATGGGAAGGGGTGGCGGTCATCGGTGCGTTCATGGTTTCAATTCTCGTTCGGCAAGGGACATCGGGTTTCGGTTGTGCCACCCACGTTGGCCCGGCCGGAGGTGGCTGCCTGTTCCGACCGCGCGACGCTAAATCGCCAGCCATAACCATACCCCTGGATGAAGGCAGCGAAAGCGTTGGTGTAAGCGGTCATGGTGCAACTCCTCGATGAAAGTGTCGTGAATCCTCGGGTACCCGAAACGCAAGAGCCCCGGCGGGTCGTCCCGCCGGGGCTCTTGCGTTCGGCAGGCAACCGGGTCTCGGTATGCCTGCGGGCGCGGCTAGGCGCCCGCCCTCGGCATACCGGGGCTAAACCAATAGACGTACTGACCGAACACGCACGCTGACCGCGCCGTCAAGCGAGGCGCGATGAGAGTCAGCGGTGCGTGAGTCAGAGAAGTCATGGTGTCGTCCGGTCAAGGCCAAAGGGCCTGCTCGATAAGCGTTGTAGCTCTATCCTGCCTGCATCCGTGCCAAATGACAACTGCGCAGGCTGAAGGACTATCTTGCAGACAGAAGAACTATTTCGCCGGGCGCGGGGCGTAGGCGAAGACATCCGAAAACAGCCGCTGCGCGCTCACCCCGTGAGCCTCGAGCACGTCCACGCAGGCGTAGACCATGCCCGGTGAGCCGGAGAGATAGACATCGCACTCGGCGACGGCCACGCGGGCATCGTCGAAGCCGAGCGTCGGCAGCGCCCGCTCGAGCACGTCGTCGATGCGCCCCTGGTGATGAGCGATGCGCGGGCTCTCGGCCAGCGGCCGGGCGAGTTCGAGCTCGGTGACCGCGTGAAAATGGACGTTATCGAAGCGCGCCGCCCAGTCGCTGGCAAGCTGCTCGGCGTAGAGGTCGTCGTGCTCGCGAGCCGCCCACCAGATGAACACGCCGCGCCTGGGCTGCGCTTCGAGCACCGCCTCGACGATCGCCTTCATCTGGGCAAACCCGGTGCCGGCGGCAATCAGCAGCAAGGGGCGCGTGCTCGTCATGTCGAGCACGCACTCGCCGCCGGGCAGGCGCACGTCGAGCTCGCCGGACAGGGTCAAGAGCCTGCGCAGTCGGGCGGAGTTTTCACGCTCCGGGCGGTGCTGGATGTGAAGTTCAATCACGCCATCCCCCCGACGGTGGCTGGCGATGGAAAACGGCACCCAGGTGTGTGAGTCGAGCGCGAGCTCGAGGTACTGGCCCGGCAGATGGTCTATCGCCGCCGGGTCGCCCTTGAGGGTGACACCCAAAACGCTCGGGCTCAAGTCGACGACATCGATGATCTGACAGGTAACCGTTTGACGCGCGGGCGCGCTCGGCGTCGTTGTGCTCATGAAAGCCTCTTGTGAAAATTCGTTCGCGATCGGTTCAACCGCCGTGGCGCGAGGCGGGAAGCTCGATGCCGATACCCAGCGACTCCCAGCGCTCGTCGACCCGCGCCTTGACCGCCTCATCCATGACGATGGGCGTGCCCCACTCGCGGTCGGTCTCGCCGGGCCACTTGTTGGTGGCATCGAGTCCCATCTTGGAGCCGAGCCCGGAAACCGGCGAGGCGAAGTCCAGATAGTCGATCGGCGTGTTCTCGACCATCACGGTATCGCGGGCCGGGTCCATGCGCGTGGTGATCGCCCACATCACGTCTTCCCAGTTGCGCGCATCGACATCGTCGTCGAGCACGATCACGAACTTGGTGTACATGAACTGGCGCAGGAAACTCCATACCCCCATCATCACGCGCTTGGCGTGGCCGGGGTACTGCTTCTTCATGGTGACCACCGCCATGCGGTAGGAGCACCCTTCCGGCGGCAGGTAGAAGTCGACGATTTCCGGAAACTGCTTGTTGAGGATCGGCACGAACACTTCGTTGAGCGCCACACCCAGGATCGCCGGCTCATCCGGCGGACGCCCGGTGTAGGTCGAGTGGTAGATCGCATCACGCCGGCGGGTCATGCGCGTGACGGTGAACACCGGGAAGGTGTCGACCTCGTTGTAGTAGCCGGTGTGATCGCCATAGGGGCCTTCCGGCGCCATATCGTCGGGGTAGATGAAGCCTTCGAGGATGATCTCGGCGGAGGCCGGCACTTCGAGATCCGCGTGGTGACACGCGACCAGCTCGGTGCGCGAGCCTCTCAAGAGCCCGGCGAAGGCGTACTCGGAGAGCGAGTCCGGCACCGGAGTTACCGCACCCAGAATCGTCGCCGGATCGGCGCCGAGCGCCACCGCTACCGGGAAGGGTTCGCCGGGATGCGCCTTCTGGAACTCCTGGAAGTCCAGCGCCCCACCGCGGTGGGAGAGCCAGCGCATGATCAGGCGGTTCTTGCCGAGCTTCTGCTGACGGTAGATGCCGAGGTTCTGGCGCTTCTTGTGCGGCCCCTTGGTGATCACCAGCGGCCAGGTAACCAGGGGGGCGGCGTCGCCGGGCCAGCAGTGCTGGATGGGAAGCGTGTCGAGATCGACCTCGTCGCCTTCGAACACCACCTCCTGCACCGGCGCCTTGCGCACCACCTTGGGTCCCATGCTCAGCACCTGCTTGAAGATGGGCAGCTTCTCCCAGGCATCCTTCAAACCTTTGGGCGGATCCGGCTCCTTGAGAAAGGCCAGGAGCTTGCCGACTTCGCGAAGCGCGCTCACCGACTCCTGCCCCATGCCCAGCGCCACCCGTTCCGGCGTGCCGAACAGGTTGCCCAGCAGCGGCATGTCGTGGCCCTTGACGTTCTCGAACAGAAGCGCCGGGCCGCCGGCGCGCAGGGTACGATCGCAGATTTCGGTGATCTCCAGGTAAGGATCCACCTCCACCTGGATTCGCTTGAGTTCACCGCGCGCCTCGAGGGCGGCGATGAAATCTCGCAAGTCGTTATATTTCAAAAGCCTTTCCCCGTTCTTTCGCGCTGACCTGCCCTAGCGGCGCTTCATCGCCTCGAAGAATTCGAGGTTGGTCTTGGTGTCCTTGAGACGGTCGATCAAAAACTCCGTCGCGGCGGTATCTTCCATCGGATTCAGCAGCTTGCGCAAGATCCACATGCGCTGCATCTCGTCTTCGGAAGCCAGCAGATCCTCGCGACGGGTGCCGCTGCGGCGAATGTTGATCGCCGGGAAGACGCGCTTTTCGGCCAGCTTGCGGTCCAGATGCGCTTCCATGTTGCCGGTTCCCTTGAACTCCTCGAAGATCACCTCGTCCATCTTGGAGCCGGTGTCGACCAGGGCTGTGGCGATGATGGTGAGGCTGCCGCCCTCCTCGATGTTACGCGCCGCACCGAAGAAGCGCTTGGGCTTTTCGAGTGCGTGGGCATCGACACCACCGGTCAGCACCTTGCCGGAGCTCGGCACCACGGTGTTGTAGGCGCGCGCCAGACGGGTGATGGAGTCGAGCAGGATCACCACGTCCTTCTTGTGCTCGACCAGGCGCTTGGCCTTCTCGATCACCATCTCGGCGACCTGCACGTGACGTGCCGGCGGCTCATCGAAGGTGGAGGCGACCACTTCGCCGCGCACGGTACGCGACATCTCGGTCACTTCCTCCGGGCGCTCGTCGATCAGCAGCACGATCAGGTGGCACTCGGGGTTGTTGCGTGTGATCGAGGTAGCGATATTCTGCAGCATCAAGGTCTTACCGGCTTTCGGCGGCGAGACCAGAAGCCCGCGCTGCCCCTTGCCGATCGGCGCGGTCAGATCAATGATCCGTGCGGTCAGATCTTCGGTGGAGCCGTTGCCGATCTCCATGCGCAGCCGCTCGTCGGGGAACAGCGGCGTCAGGTTCTCGAAGAGAATCTTGTGCTTGGCGTTTTCCGGGCGGTCGAAGTTGATCTGGCTGACCTTCAGCAGGGCGAAGTAGCGCTCGCCCTCTTTCGGCGGGCGGATCTTGCCGGAGATCGAGTCGCCCTTGCGCAGGTTAAAGCGACGAATCTGCGACGGCGACACGTAGATGTCGTCCGGCCCGGCCAGATAGGAGCTGTCGGCACTGCGCAGAAAGCCGAAGCCGTCCTGAAGGATTTCCAGCACACCGTCGCCGTAGATATCCTCACCGCTCTTGGCGTGCTTCTTGAGGATAGCGAAGATGATGTCCTGCTTGCGCGAGCGAGCCAGGTTGTCGATACCCATTTCGCGGGCGATATCGAGCAGCTCGGGAACGGATTTTTGCTTGAGTTCGGTGAGATTCATCGGTGTGTTAGAAACTTGCTCATGGAAGCTGGCGCCAGGCGCCGGGAATAAGACAGGAGGCGTTGACGTTCCGCCAGATGATGCGTTCAGATCCCGCTGGAAAGGTCGAGCGATAGAGC
This sequence comes from Vreelandella malpeensis, assembly GCF_020622355.1. Lineage (GTDB taxonomy): Bacteria > Pseudomonadota > Gammaproteobacteria > Pseudomonadales > Halomonadaceae > Vreelandella > Vreelandella malpeensis. The sequence continues at coordinate 76,632 of NZ_WHVL01000007.1, forward strand.
CGTTCACGCCAGGGCGCAGGCCATGCTCGACGAAGGTGCTTTACATCTGATTGGTACGACCTGACCCGGGTGCGGGCAGGGTCAACGGGCTCTGACGACTTGGAATTCCGGCCGGTGTTGGAAGGTTCCAGGCTGAAGCCTTGAATCGGGGGCGACGAAACGGTGCGCTGTTCGACGGGCCACCCGGTCAGCCGTTTGGAACGGGCCAGTAGTTCGATGGTAGTCAAGCCCCGCGACAAACGCAAGCCCCGGGCAATTGACAACGGTCGCGAGGCCACGCAACCTTGCCCTAGACCACTGGAAGGATCCCGCATGCCAAAGGATATGTCACTCGCCGCCGACGCGACCTCGACCCTCGAGAGCGCAGCGCCCACGCGCCTGGCCGCCATCGACCTCGGCTCGAACAGCTTCCATCTCCTGGTGGCCAACTACGCCAACGAGCGCCTTCAAGTGGTCGCCCGCCTGGGCGAAAAGGTTCAGCTCGCCGCCGGGCTCGACGACAGCGGCTACCTGAGCGAGGCCGCGATGCAGCGCGCGCTCGAGTGCCTGGCCCGCTTCGCGCCGTTTCTCAACGACATAGAAGCCACGAACCTTCGCGTAGTGGGCACCAACGCCCTGCGCGACGCCCACAACAGCCAGGACTTCATCGAGCAGGCCGAAGCGCAGCTCGGTCACCCCATCGAGATCATCGCCGGACGCGAGGAGGCGCGACTGATCTACCTGGGTGCGGCCCACGCGCTGGCGGAAAACGGGCGTCGCCTGATCGTCGACATCGGCGGCGGCTCTACCGAGTTCATCATCGGCGAGGCCTTCGAGCCCAGGGCGCTCGAGAGCCTGCGCATGGGCTGCGTGACCTACACCAGCCGCTACTTCCCCGATGGCGAACTCTCGGAAAAGCGCATGCGCCGTGCCGAGCTCGCCGCCCTCTCCGAGCTCGCCAACATCCAGCGCCCCTACCAGCGGCTGGGCTGGGACGACCCGGTGGGCTCCAGCGGTACCATCAAGGCGGCAGCGAGCGTCCTCCACGCCTACCAGGACACGCCCCAGGAGGGCGTGATCACCCGCGCCGGGCTCAAGAAGCTGCGCGAACGGCTGATCAAGTGCAAGAGCCTCGACAAGGTGGCACTGGATGGCCTCAAGCCGGACCGCGCCCGGGTGTTTCCCGCAGGCGTCGCGATCCTCGGCGCCATTTTCGAGGCGTTCTCGCTCGAAAAGATGCGCTTTGCCGACGGCGCGCTGCGCGAAGGCGTGCTGTTCGACATGGCCGGGCGCAACACCGCCGAGGATACCCGCGCCAAGACCCTGACCCATCTGCAGCGTATCTACGACGTCGATACCCGCCAGGCGGAGAACGTCGCGCGCACCGCCCGGCAACTGTTCGATCGAGTGAAGGGCCCCTGGCGACTCTCCGAGGAGCAGGGGCATTTTCTGCACTGGGCGTGCCTGGTGCACGAGATTGGCCTTGCGATCTCCCACAGCCAGTTTCATCGCCATGGGGCGTACCTGCTCGAGCACTCGGACCTGGCCGGTTTCTCGCGCCCGGAGCAGCGGCTTTTGGCGCACCTGGTGCGCGCCCACCGGCGCAAGTTCCCGGTCAAGGAGTGGCAGGCGCTGCCGCCGGCCCAGCGTGACGCCGGCGCCCGCCTCGCGCGACTCCTGCGCCTAGCGGTACTGCTCAACCACTCGCGCCCGGAAGAACCACCGACGGTGCCCGGCGTGACCGCCAGCGAACAGACCCTGACGCTGACCCTGCCCGAAACCCGCGAGCCGACGCTCTTGAGCACCGACCTCGAACAGGAGCAGGCCTACCTGCAGGCAGCGGGCTTCTCGCTAACCCTCGTTTAACGCTGCCCTGAAGGCCACCCCGCGCGCCGCGAACAGCACCTGTCCGAAGGCATCGATGGCACCCAGGCAGCGCTCAGCCTGCATGACAACCACTACCCGCTCGCGCTCCCAGGGCGGCACGTCCGCCTCCTGCAGTAGGCGCTTGAGATTGCGCCGCCCACGCCCGGCGAGCTCGATGACTTCCCCGCCCTGGCGATAGCGCAATGTCACCGCTCCCTCCGGGCACATGGTCAGCGAAAGCGGCCCTTCGGGGGTGGTGACCGGCTCACGGCCGTTCCAGAGAGTCTCCCAGTGCGCGGGCTGCTCAAGCGGCATCATCAGATAGAGCCTCTGGCGCCAGAGCCTCGCCTCAGCACCGGGCCAGATGACGCGCACGGTGGCATCCGGTGCGGCGCCGAGCTGCGCCAGCAGGCTCTCGAGCCGCGCGGCGGGCGGGGTGGGCAGCGCCTGACGCTGACACAGCGTGCGCACCAATAGCCGCTGGCGCGCGGGCGCCATTCGCTTGAGCGCCAGCGCATCGATGCAGCCCGGCGCGACGGCCAGGGCGTCGAGGTCCTGGCCTGCGTACTGCGCCAGCAGCGTATCGGCTTCGCCCGCCAGCGTCGCGCTGCGCGCCAAGGCCGCAGTAGCGCCGGGCCAGCGCGAGGCGAGCGCGGGCAGCACGCCATGGCGCAGGTAGTTGCGATCGAAGGCGAGGTCGTCGTTGGTGGGGTCCCGGCACCCGTCCAGGCCGATGCGGCGGGCGGCGTCTTCGAGTTCGCGGCGAGAGACGCCGAGCCAGGGGCGCACCAGCGCAACGCCCTGCCAGAGGCGTCGACGAGGCATGGCGGCGAGCCCGCGCACGCCGCTGCCGCGCAGCGCGCCGAGCAGAAACGTCTCGGCCTGATCGTTCTGGTGCTGAGCAAGCCATAGCGTGTCGCCCGCAGGCACGATGTCGGCGAAGGCCCGGTAGCGCGCCCGTCGGGCAGCGGCTTCCAGCCCCTCGCCCTGTGCCTCGACCGCCACTCGGGCGACGTGCAGGGGAATGTCGAGATCGCGACACAGCGCCTGGCAGTGCGCGGCGAAGACGGAGGCGGCGGGCTGCAGGCCGTGGTCGACGTGCAGCGCGGCCAGCGCCCGCCCCGCCCGGCGACAGGCCGGGGCAGCGAGGCTCACCAGCAGCGAAGAGTCGAGCCCGCCGGAGAGGGCGACCCAAACGCGACGCCCCGGCGGGGTCTCCGCCAGGGCGTCGTCGAGCAGCCGCGAAAGATCAGGCGGCGGGGGCGCCATAGCTCATCAACCGCTCATAGCGGCGCTCGAGCAGCGCGTCGGTGTCCATGACCTTGAGTCGGTCGAGGCTCTCGGTGAGCGCCTGCTTGACCCGCTCGGCGGTGGTCTGAGGATGACGATGGGCGCCGCCCAGCGGTTCCTTGATCAGCTCATCGACGAAGCCCAGCTCCTTCAGGCGCTCGGCGGTGATGCCCATCGCCTGGGCGGCGTCCGAGGCGCGCTCGGCGCTCTTCCACAAAATCGAGGCGCAGCCTTCCGGCGAGATCACCGAGTAGGTGGAGTACTGCAGCATGTGCAGCTCGTCACACACGCCGATGGCCAGCGCCCCGCCGGAGCCGCCCTCGCCCACCACGGTGGAGATGATCGGCGTCTTGAGCCGCGACATCACCGCCAGGTTGTAGGCGATCGCCTCGGATTGGCCGCGCTCCTCGGCGTCGATGCCGGGGTAGGCGCCGGGGGTGTCGATGAAGGTGAGCACCGGCATCTTGAAGCGCTCGGCCATCTCCATCAGACGACACGCCTTGCGGTAGCCTTCCGGGCGCGGCATGCCGAAGTTGCGGCGTACTTTCTCCTTCACGTCGCGGCCTTTCTGGTGGCCGATGACCATCACCGGGGCGTCGTCGAGGCGCGCCACGCCGCCGACCAGCGCGGCGTCGTCGGCGAAGTTGCGATCACCGTGCAACTCGTCGAAATCGGTGAAGACCGACGCGAAGTAGTCCAGCGCATAGGGGCGCTGGGGGTGGCGCGAAATCTGCGAGACCTGCCAGGGAGTGAGGTCCTTGAAGATCGATTCCGTCAGCTTGCGGCTCTTCTCCTCGAGCCGGGTGATCTCGTCGGAGAGGTTGACCTGGCTACCGGAGCTCACCAAGCGCAGCTCTTCAATCTTCGCCTGAAGCTCGGCAATGGGCTGTTCAAAATCGAGATAATTGGGATTCATCGGCTCTGCCTGTAAGCTGCCTGTAAAAAACCTGATCGAAGACGTCAGTCAAACGTGCATTATCGCACCTTGGCCTACGCGCGCAAGGCGCGCAGCCCAACGCTACCGGTAGCGAAGCTGGATACCCACCTGCCCCTCGACGTCGCGCAGCGCCTGCAGCAGGTCGTCGCTCGGGGTCACGCTCCAGCTCTGGTCGAGTGCCAGCCACCCCGTCGCCGCGCTATGGCGGTAATGCAGGTGCACCGGAAGCCCCTGTGGGTCGCGGTAGGGGTCGAGGCAGTCGCGCAAGCTCTCCACCAGCCGGCCGTTGATCTGCGCCGCGTCGAGGGCGACCTCCACCCCCTGACCGTAGCGCAGCCGGGCCGCCACCATCGGCGTGACCTCCTTGCCGCGAAGCTTGAGTCCGCCGGAGAAGTCGTCGCTCGACACATCGCCCTCGACGATCAGCACCTGGCCGTCGAGATTCTGGCCTCTGAGCTGTTCGAACAGCTCGCCGAAGACCGAGGCCTCGATGCGCCCTGTGCGATCGTCCAGGGTCACGAAGGCCATGGTATCGCCGCGCTTGGACTTCATGGTGCGCATCGCCACTACAAGCCCCGCCACCCGCTGGGGTTCGCGGGAGGGCTTGAGGTCGCTGATGCGCGTCGAGACGAAGCGCTTGAGCTCGCGCTCGTACTCGTCGATCGGGTGACCGGTGAGATAGAGCCCGAGGGTATCCTTCTCGCCGGAAAGCCGCTCGCGGTCCGACCACTCCCGAGCGTGGCGATACTCGGCGTAGACATCCACCGCCGTATCCTCCTCGGCGGCGGCGAAGGCGTCGCCGAACATGTCGAGCATGCCCAGGCTCTGGTTGGCGTGGTTCTGCGCTGCCGCCTTGAGGGCATCTTCCATGGCGGCGAACAGTACCGCCCGGTTGGGGCCGAGATTATCCAAGGCGCCGGAGCGAATCAGCGCCTCCAGGGTGCGCTTGTTCATGCGTTTGGGGTCGATGCGCCGGCAGAAGTCGAACAGATCCTTGAACGGCCCGCCCTCCTGGCGCGCGGCGACGATGGCACCGATCGGCCCCTCGCCCACGCCGCGAATCGCGCCGAGCCCGTAGACCACGCGGGCATCGGTATCGACGGTGAACTTGTAGCCCCCGACGTTGACGTCCGGTGGCGTCACGGTGAGCTTCAGGTTGCGACACTCCTCGATCAAGGGCACCACCTTGTCGAGGTTGTCCATCTCGGTGGACATGACCGCCGCCATGAAGGGCCCCGGATAGTGCGCCTTGAGCCAGGCGGTCTGGTAGGAGACCAGCGCGTAGGCCGCCGAGTGCGACTTGTTGAAGCCGTAACCGGCGAACTTCTCCACCAGGTCGAAGATGTTGCCTGCCAGGTCCTTGTCGATGCCGTTGGCCGCACAGCCGTCCATGAAACCGGCACGCTGCTTGGCCATCTCCTCGGGCTTCTTCTTGCCCATCGCTCGGCGCAGCATGTCCGCCTGGCCGAGGCTGTAGCCGGCCATCACCTGGGCGATCTGCATCACCTGCTCCTGGTACAGGATGATGCCGTAGGTGGGCGTGAGCACAGGTTTCAACAGCTCGTGCTGGTAATCCGGGTGTGGATAAGATACTTCCGCCCGGCCGTGCTTGCGGTTGATGAAGTCGTCCACCATGCCGGACTGCAGGGGGCCCGGGCGAAACAACGCCACCAGGGCGATCATGTCGTCGAGGGAATCCGGCAACAGGCGTTTGATCAGCTCCTTCATGCCGCGGGATTCGAGCTGGAACACCGCCGTGGTCTCGGCGCGCTTGAGCATTTCGAACGTCTTGCCATCGTCGAGCGGGATGGCGTCGATGTTAAGCGCCCCTTGGCCCGCCGCATCGCGCACCTTGTCGACCATCTCCAGCGCCCAGTCGATGATGGTCAGCGTGCGCAGGCCCAGGAAGTCGAACTTCACAAGCCCGGCGTCCTCGATGTCGTTCTTGTCGAACTGCACCACCAGCCCCGCGCCATCCTCGTCGCACAAAAGCGGCGAGAAGTCGGTGAGCTTGGTCGGCGCGATCACCACGCCGCCTGCGTGCTTGCCGGTGCCGCGCGTGGTGCCCTCGAGCTTGAGCGCCATCTCCCAGATCTCTTCGGCCTCCTCGTCGGTCTCGACGAACTCCTTGAGCGCCGGCTCCTGCTCGATCGCCTTGGCGAGCGTCATGCCCACTTCAAACGGAATCAGCTTGGAGAGCTTGTCACCGAGAGAATAGGGCCTTCCCTGGGCACGGGCGACGTCGCGCACCACGGCTTTTGCCGCCATGGTGCCGAAGGTGACGATCTGGGACACGGCGTTACGCCCGTAGCGGTCCGCCACGTACTCGATGACCCGGTCGCGCTTCTCCATGCAGAAGTCGACGTCGAAGTCGGGCATCGAGACCCGCTCCGGGTTCAGAAAGCGCTCGAACAGCAGGTCGTAGCCGATCGGATCGAGATCGGTGATCTTCTGCGCGTAGGCCACCAAGGAGCCCGCACCGGAGCCGCGCCCCGGCCCCACCGGCACGTCGTTGTCCTTGGCCCACTGGATGAAGTCCATCACGATCAGGAAATAGCCGGGAAAGCCCATCTGGATGATGACGTTGAGTTCGAACTCCAGCCGCTCGCGGTAGCGCGCATCGATCTCCTTGTACTCGTTGCCCTCGCGCGGGTAGCGGTCCACCGGAAACAGGAAGTCGAGGCGCTCGGTGAGGCCATCGTGGGAGACCTTCCTGAAGAACTCGTCCTGGGTCATGCCCTCGGGGATCTCGAACTCCGGCAGGAAAATCTCGCCCAGGCGCACGTCGACGCTGCAGCGCCTTGCGATCATCACGCTGTTCTCGAGCGCCTCGGGGATATCGGCGAACAGCTCCGCCATTTCCTCAGGGCTCTTGAGGTACTGCTCCTCGGTATAGCGGCGCTCGCGGCGCGGATCGTCTAGCGCCTTGCCCTCGCCGATCGCCACCCGGGTCTCGTGGGCCCAGAAGTCGTCGCGCTCGAGAAAGCGCACGTCGTTGGTCGCCACCACCGGCGCGCCGGACTCGAGCGCCAGCGCCACGCTTGCATGCACGCAGTCCTCCTCGAGCGGGCGGCCGGTGCGGGTGAGCTCGAGATAGAAGCGGTCGGGAAAGGCGGCCTGCCACTCGTCGAGCAGCGCGCGGGCCTCGCGGGTATGGTCGCTGAGCAGATGCCGGCCGATCTCCCCTTCGCGCCCACCGGAGAGCGCGATCAGCCCTTCGCTTTGCTCGAGCACCCACTGCTTCTGCAACAGCGCCCGGCCCTGGCGCTGGCCGTCGCTCCACCCCTTCGAGATCAGCTCGGTGAGGTTGCGATAGCCGACGTCGTTCATCGCCAGAAGCGTCAGGCGATAGGGGTGCGTCTCGTCGTGGGGGTTGGCGAGCCACAAGTCAGAACCGATGATCGGCTTGAGCCCCGCGCCCTGGGCGGCCTTGTAGAACTTCACCAGGCCGAACAGGTTGGTCTCGTCGGTCAGCGAAGTCGCCGGCATGTCGCGGCTGGCGGTGGTGCTCACCAGCGATTTCAGCTTCACCAGGCCATCGACCAGGGAGTACTCGCTGTGCACGCGCAGATGAACGAAAGGAGGCGTCATGGGAAATTCACCACTGGTAAAAATGAGTGTGCCTAGAAAAGCGCCAGCTGCCGCTTGACCGGCCCGAAGCTTCTGCGATGCTCGTCGAGCGCCCCGTGGGCCGCGAGTGCCGCCAGGTGCTCCCGGGTCGGGTAGCCCTTGTGGCGGGCGAAACCGTAGTGCGGGTGGCGCGCGTCGAGCGCCACCATCTGGGCGTCGCGGGCCACCTTGGCGAGGATCGACGCCGCCGCGATCGCCGGATGGCGAGCGTCGCCCTTCACCACCGCCTGTCCAGGCAACGCATGGCTGGGCAGCCGATTGCCGTCCACCAGCAGATACTCCGCTTGCGGCGCGAGGCCGTCAACCGCCCGGCGCATGGCCAGATGCGTGGCGTGGTAGATGTTGAGCGCATCGACCTCGGCCGGGCTCGCCTCGGCCACGCAGAAGGCCAGCGCCCGCTCGCGAATCAGCGTGTCGAGCGCCTCGCGCCGCTTGGCGCTCAAGGTCTTTGAGTCGCCGAGCCCTTCGATCGGCCGCGCCGGATCGAGGATCACCGCCGCCGCTACCACGCTTCCCACCAGCGGCCCGCGGCCGACCTCGTCCACCCCGGCGAGACGTTCGCCGGCGTAGGGAATCTCCAGCGGCGGGTACTCGAGGGGCGTCTTCGCTCGCCTGGCCATCAGGCATCGCCCTCGCCAGGCAGTGCCAGGCCCGCCGCCACCGCCTCGACCGCCAGCGCCGCGCGATGGCTCGCGCCACGCTGCAGCGCGGCGTGCATCTGGGCGAAACGCATCTCGAGGGCCTGACGGGCGGTCTCGTCGGCCAGCAGATCGTCAAGCGCATCTACGATGGCTTCCGCCGTTGCCTCCTCCTGGATCAGTTCCTGGACGAGGGCTTCCTGGGCGATCAGGTTGGGCAGCGAGATCCAGCGCGTCTTGACCAGCCTCTTCGCCAGCCAGTGGGTGGCCGGCGCCATCTTGTAGGCCACCAGCATCGCCCGGTGGCACAGCATCGCCTCGAGGGCGGCAGTGCCGGAGGTCAAGAGCACCGCGTCGCTGGCCACCATCGCCTCGCGGGCACGCCCCTCGATCAGCGTGACTCGCTCGCTCAGCGCAGGGTAGCTCTCGAGCAGCGTGGAAAGCTCGCGCTGGCGGGACGCCGTGGCAGCGGGAATCACCACCCCAAGCGACGGATGACGGCGGCAAAGCGTTTCGATGGCATCGAGAAACGTTGCACCCATGAAGCGGATCTCGTTGGCTCGCGAACCGGGAAGCACCGCCAGCAGCGGCCCCTCGGGCGCAAGATCGAGCGCCTGTCGAGCTGTCGCACGGTCGGTGGCCAGCGGCATCTCGTCGGCCAGCGGATGACCGACGAAGGTGACGGGTACCCGGTGGCGCTGGTAGAAGTCCGCCTCGAAGGGCAAAAACGTCAGCATGGCATCGACGGCGCGGGCGATTTTCTTCACCCGCCCCTGCCGCCAGGCCCACACTGAGGGGCTCACGTAGTGCACGGTCTTGATGCCCGCACGGCGTAGTTTGAGTTCGAGGCCGGTGTTGAAGTCCGGCGCGTCGATGCCGATCATCACGTCCGGCTGCCAGGCGAGCGCTTCGCGGTAGAGGGTGCGGCGCACGCCGACCAGCTCCGGCAGATGCTTGAGCACCTCGACCAGCCCCATCACCGAGAGCGTCTCGAGCGGAAAACGGCTCTGCATGCCTTCGGCCTGCATCCGCGGGCCGCCGATGCCGCGAAACTCGACGTCCGGGTGGCGAGCACGCAGCGCGCGCATCAAGCCGGCGCCCAGAAGATCCCCCGAGAGCTCGCCGGCAACGAGGAAGACACGCGTCAAGGCCATGATCGATCGTCCTGAAGAGGCGTTTCGTGAAGCGAGAGCGAGCGGCGCATCGCGCCACTCGGGAATATCAAACGTCGACGACGGACGCCGCTAGCGGACAATGCCGCGGGTGGCGCGTTCGATCGAGTCGGCGAAGTGCTTGACCTCGTCGAGATCGAAGCGGTCGCGCATCTGCTCGACGGCCTGCTCGACGGTCAGCCCTTGGCGGTAGACCAACTTGTAGGCGACGGTCAGGGCACTGATCGCCTCGCGGCTGAAGCCGCGGCGCTTGAGCCCGACCAGGTTGAGCCCGCGCGCCTCGGCGGGATTGCCGTTGATCATCATGTAGGCCGGGGTGTCCTTGGTGATGATCGAGCCGCCGCCGGCCATGGCGTAGTCGCCGAAGTGGCAGAACTGATGTACCGCCGAAAGACCGCCGAGGATCGCGAAGTTGCCGACGGTGACGTGTCCGGCCAGCGTTACCTGATTGGCGAGGACGCAGTCGTCGCCGATCACGCAGTCGTGGCCGACGTGGACGTAGGCCATGAAAAGGTTGCGCGAACCAATGGTGGTTTCACTGCGATCCTGGACCGTACCGCGATGCAGGGTCACCCCTTCGCGCACCACGTTGTCGTCGCCCATCACCAGGCGTGTGGGTTCGCCAGCGTACTTCTTGTCCTGGCAATCCTCGCCGACGGAGGCGAACTGGAAGATGCGGTTACGCTCGCCCAGCACCGTCGGCCCCTTGATCACCACGTGCGGGCCGATGACGGAGCCCGCGCCAATCTCGACGTCAGGGCCTATGACGCTGAACGGGCCAACCTCGACATCGTCGGCCAGGCGCGCCGCTTTATCGATCAGTGCAGTAGGATGTATCAAGCCACCTTCCTCTCGGCGCAGATGATTTCCGCCTCGCAGGCAAGCTCGCCATCGACCGTCGCCTTGCAGGCGAACTTCCAGATACCGCGCTTGCCCTTGATCACGTTGGCTTCCAGGCGCAGCTGGTCGCCGGGCATCACCGGGCGCTTGAAGCGCACGTTGTCGCTGCCGACGAGATAGTAGACATAGCCATCCGCGGGCAGCTTGTTGACCGTCTTGAAGCCGAGGATGCCGCAGGCCTGGGCCAGCGCCTCGACCACCAGCACGCCGGGCATGATCGGGTGATGCGGGAAGTGGCCGTTGAAGAAAGGCTCGTTGATGCTGACGTTCTTGAACGCAACGATGGTTTCGCCCACAGTCAACTGCGTCACTCGATCCACCAGCAAGAACGGATAACGGTGGGGCAAGTATTCGCGAATCTCGTTGATATCCATAACCATCGTCAGACCTCAAAAAAGACAAAAAACCCGATTCTCGATCGGGCAAACGCCAGCACGCCCGCTGGTATCGTGGGCGAATTATACCCCCGCCTTCGGGCCCAGAACCACCGATGGCCCCTTTTAAAACGATGGGTCATTCGCTTCTGCTATTTTTTTCCAACTTGTTCAAACGCTTGGCAATGTCGTCGAGCTGTTTGAAACGCACGGCGTTCTTGCGCCACTGGGTGTTGTTCATCGCCCCGGTGCCCGAGGAGTAGACGCCGGGCTCGAGAATCGAATTGGTGACCAGGCTCATGCCGGTGACCTGAACCCCGTCACAGATGGTCAGGTGGCCCGAAAGACCGACACCGCCGCCGAGCATGCAGTGCTTGCCCACCCGGGTGGAGCCGGCAATGCCCACGCAGCCCGCCAGGGCGCTGTGATCGCCGATGGTGACGTTATGGGCGATCTGGACTTGGCTGTCGATCTTGACGTCGCAGCCAATCAGGGTGTCGCCGAGCGCCCCTCGGTCGATGCTCGAGCAGCTGCCCACCTCGACGTCGTCGCCAAGCACCACGCCGCCGAGCTGGGCGATCTTGTGCCAGCCGGCGCCATCGTGGGCGAAGCCGAAACCATCGCCACCGATCACGCAGCCGCTTTGCAGCACCACGCGCTTGCCGATCACCACCCCATGGCAGACGGTGACGTTGGCGTGAAGGCGCGAGCCGTCGCCGATGGAGCTGTCCGCTCCCACCACGCTGCCGGCGCCGACCACCACGTGAGCGCCGAGCGTCACGCCGGATTCGATCACCGCATTGGCCTGGATCACCACGCCCTCGCCCAGCACCGCGTCCTCGGCGACCACGGCGGTATCGTGCACGCCGGGCACGTCGCGGGCGCGCAGCGGATCGAAGAGCTGGGAGATCCTGGCATAGCCAAGATAGGGGTTTTCCGTCTCGAGCCGCGGTACCGGGCAGTTCTTGCCGTGCTCCGGATGCAGCAGCACCGCGGCCGCCCGGGTCGAGGCCAGATCCTTCAGATAGGCACGGTTGGCCAGAAAGGCGACCTGGTCGGGCCCGGCCTCCTTGAGCGTCGCCAATCCACGAATCGGCCGACTGGCGTCGCCGTCGAAGGCGATATCCAGGTGGCGAGCGATATCAGCCAGCGTGATGGGGTGAGAAGCGTGCGTCATGGGAGCCCACAATAACGTTGGTGCGACCATGCCGCACCGTCCATTCGATGAGTTTAGAGCGAGTCGAAGATCTGGGTGACCTCGTTGGTCACATCCGGCAGATCCGTCGAGGAGTGCAGCACGCCGTTGGGCTCGACCAGCACGTCGAGATTATGGCGGGCAAGTACCTGTTCGACGGCCTGCTCGAGCTTGGTCTCGGCGCCTTGCAAGAACTGCTGCTCGGAGGCCTGCTGGGCTTGAAGCACCTCGCGGCGCAGTTGCTCGAAGCGGCTGCCCTTCTGCTGAAGCTCGGCGATCAGGGCGTCGCGCTGGGCCTGGCCCATGGTCTCGCCTTCGTTTTGCAGGCGCTGCTGAAGCTGCTGGAGTTCGTTGCCCAGGCCCTGGGCCTCGCGCTGCTGGCTACCGATCTGGCTTTCGAGCTGGCTCAGCGAACTCTGTGCCGACTGGGTGTTCATCAAGGCGGCACGCCAGTCGAGCACGGCGACCTCGGCGGCGTAGGCAGGCAGCGCCATCGCCCCGAAAAGACACACCGCTGCCGTCAATTTACGCATGTTAACTCCTTTTCAAGGCGAGAGGCGCACGGCGCCATCCATGTTAGAACGTCTGAGTTAGAGCGTCTGAATTAGAACGTCTGACCCAGCGAGAACTGGAAGAACTGCGTGTCGTCGCCGCTTTCGTCGTTGAGCGGCTCGGCGACACTGAAGGTCAAAGGACCTACCGGCGTCAGCCAGGAGAGGCCGATACCTGCGCTGTAACGCAGATCGCCCATGTCCACGCCGGAGCTGCAGCGCTGACGGCCCGCATCCTCGTCGAGCACGTCGTAGCAAGAGCTCAGGAAGGTGTTACCCGCATCGACGAACAACGACGTCTGGATCGAGCGCTGGTCCTCGATGAAGGGCAGCGGGAAGAGCACCTCGGCGCTACCCTCGACCAGCACGTTACCGCCGAGCGTACGGTCGCGACCGCCCTCGCGGGCCGGCGTGGTGCGCTGACCCAGGGTATTGGAGGTAAAGCCACGCACCGAGCCGAGGCCACCGGCATAGAAGTTCTCGTAGAACGGGAACGGGTCGTTGGTGCCGAGCGTATCGGCATAGCCAAGATTACCCGAGAACTTCAGCGCCCAGGTCTGCTCTTCGTTGATCGGGAAGAGCTGCTGGGCGCGAGCGCGCACCTTGTAGTACTCAGCGTCGCTGCCCGGCACGCCGGTCTCGAGCGACAGGCGCTGGTAGCTGCCGGCAGTGGGCATGATGCCGCGGTTCAGGTTATTGCGCGTCCAGCTGGCGGTGAGCTTCAGGCTCTGGGCGTCCTCACCCTGCTCCTCGACGTAGCGACGGATTTCCGAGGCGGTGTCAAAGTAGGTCTTGACGGTCAGATCTTCGATACTGGCACCGAAGTTGAGCCGGGAGAGCTCGCTGACCGGGTAGCCGAAGTTGATGCCGGCGCCGTAGGCGTCGGTCGAGAACGTCGAGATGTCCGAGTCGGCGTAGTCGGTCTCGCGGTAGAAGACGTTATAGCCGCGCGAGATGCCGTCCAGCGTCCAGTAGGGGTCGGTGAAGGCGAAGTTGACGCTGGTGAAAGTGTCGCTTCGCTGGGCGCCGATATTGACGCGGTTACCGGTACCCAGGAAGTTGTTCTGGGCAAGCCCCACGCCGTAGATCACGCCGGCACTCTGAGAGAAGCCCACGCTCGCCGAGACCGAGCCCGAGGGCTGCTCCTCAACGTTGTAGGTAACGTCGAGCAGATCCGGCTGGCCGGGCACCGGCTGGGTGTCCACCTCCACCTGGCTGAAGAAGCCCAGGCGCTCGAGGCGCTGGCGCGACTGGGTGATCGACTCGGTAGAGGCAGGCGCGCCTTCCATCTGGGTCATCTCGCGACGCAGCACCTCGTCTTGCGTGGTGGTGTTGCCGTAGAACTCGATGCGGCGCACGTAAGCGCGCTGGCCCGGCTCGACGGCGATCACCAGATCCACCGCGTCGCCGCTGCCGGTCGGCTCGGGCACGCCTCGCACCTCGGCGAAGGCGAAGCCCTCGGCGCCCAGGCGACTGCGTAGTGCCTCGGTGGAGGCATTGACCTGGGCACGCGAGAAGACGTCGCCGCTCTGCACTTCCAACAGGTTGCGCGCTTCGCTTTCGCCGATCTGAAGATCGCCGGCGAAGCGAATGTCACCCACTCGGTACTGTTCGCCCTCGTCGATGTTGAGGGTAATGTAGATGTCCGACTGCTCCGGGCCGATGGAGACCTGGGTAGAGACGACGTCGAAGTTGATGTAGCCGCGGTCGAGATAGAACGAGCGCAGGCGCTCGATGTCACCGGACAGCGCCTCGCGGGAGTACTCGTCGTTGGAGAACCAGCCGAAGAAGCGTCCCGGACGATCCTCGAGCTCGAACACGTTGCGCAGGGTCTCTTCGTCGAAGGCCTCGTTGCCGACGATATTGATCTGGCGGATGGTCGCCACTTCGCCTTCGTTGATGTTGATGTTGACCTGCACGCGACCTTCGTCGATCTCCTCGACCTCGGTGCGGATCCGCGCGCTGTAGCGCCCCTGGGCTTGATAGACCCCTTCGAGCTCGCGCTGAATCTCCTCGAGAGTGGAAAGCTGCAGTACCTGTCCTTCAGACAGGCCGGACTCGCGCAGACCACGACGTAGATCCTCGGTGGAGATCTGGTCGTTGCCGGCGATGTTGAGTCGCGCGATGGTCGGGCGCTCGACGACCTGAATGACCAGTACACCGCCTTCACGGGCGAGCGAGACGTCCTCGAAAAGGCCCGTGGCGAACAGGCTGCGCGCCGCCTCTGCCAGTTGCTGCTCGCTGACGCGGTCGTTGGTGCTGACGGGGAAGGCATTGAAGACCGAGGCGGCAGATACCCGCTGAAGCCCTTCCACACGAATGTCCGAAACGTCAAAGGATTGTGCCTGGGCGCTACTTGCACCTGCCAGCAGCAGTGCCGCCATTCCAAGGGTCTTGATTTTCATGCAGTCAGTTCGCTCGCGTTGGTCTGCCGGTTTTTCCAAACAGGCACCATATACATTTGTGCAGGCGGATGACAAGGCATCCCACGCGCTACACGCGTCATTACCAGAGGCGCATCAGATCGAAGTAGAGAGCCATCACCATGAGCGTCCCTATCATGGCGAGCCCGATACGCAGTCCCATTGCCTGAGCTCGCTCCGACACTGGACGCCCACGTACGACCTCGATGAAATAGTAAAGCAAGTGGCCACCGTCGAGCACGGGAATCGGCAGCAGGTTCAATACACCCAGGCTGATCGAAAGGTAGGCCAGAAAGCCGACGAACGCTTCCATTCCCGCGCGGGCGGAGTCACCGGAAATCTGCGCGATGGTGATCGGCCCGGAGAGATTCGAGGGCGAGATCAACCCGACCAGCATCTTGCGTATCGCATCCACGGTGAGCACGATCATCTCGCCGGTGCGAGAGAACGCCTGCCCTACGGCTTCGAGCGGGCCGTAGCGAACCTCGCGCAAGAGCGCCTCGGGCCAGTCGACCGGCGTCACTCCTGCGCCAATGTACCCAACCTCGGCGCCGTTCTCCAGTGGTTTGCGTTGCGGCACCAGCGACAGCGCCATCGACGCGTCGTCGCGCTCGACGCCAAGTTCCAGCGTGCGACCGCCGCTTTCGCGAATGATCGAGACGAACGCCGCCCAGTCCGTCACCGGCGCGCCGTCGATGGAGACGATACGATCGCCGGGTTCGAGCCCCGCCTCGGCGGCGGCGTCGCCGTCGACCACCTGGCCGATCACCGCCGGCACGCTCGGCCGCCAGGGCATGAACCCCAGGCTCTCGAGCGGCTGGGGCGGGTCCTGACGGGCAAGATAGCTCTGCACCGGCAAGGCATAGTCGCGCGCCTGGCTCGCCCCTTCCGGGCGCGCCTCGACGGCAAGCTCGCCGCTGTAGCCGATCAGCGAGATGAGCTTGAGGTTGACCTCTTCCCAGGAGCGCACGGGATCGCTCTGGATCGCGGTGATCTCCGCGCCTTCGGGAAGGCCTGCCTCGTAGGCGGGGGAGTCCGGGGTGATATCGCCGACGATCGGCGCGACAGTGGTGGTACCCGCCACGAACAGCGCCCAGTAGGCCACCAGCGCCAGCAGGAAATTGGCGAGCGGCCCGGCGGCGACGATGGCGATGCGCGCCCAGACGCTCTTGCGGTTGAAGGCCTGGTCGAGCTGGTCCTCCGGCACCGGCGCCTCGCGCTCGTCGAGCATCTTGACGTAGCCGCCCAGCGGTATCGCGGCCACGGCGAACTCGGTGCCGTGGCGATCGGTCGTCGACCAGAACGGCTTGCCGAACCCCACCGAGAAGCGCAGTACCTTGACGCCGCAGCGCCGCGCCACCCAGAAGTGACCGAACTCGTGAAAGGTGACCAGCAGCCCCAGTACGACGAGCACTGCCAGGATGTTCTGCAAAAGTCCCACAGGCTACTCCTTTGCCGACGTGACGTCCGCTGCATGTTCGCTCTCGAGCAGGCTCTGCGCCTGCTCCCGCGCCCAGCGATCGGCGGCCAGAATCTCTTCGATAGTGTCCGCGCGGTGCTCGCAGGGCAGTGCCATCACGTCTGCCACCACCTGGGCGATGGCGCCGAAGGCGAGCTCGCCGGACAGGAAGGCCTCCACCGCGACCTCGTTGGCCGCGTTCAGCACCGCCGGCGCGCTGCCGCCGCGCTGCATCGCCTCCCGCGCCAGACGCAGGCAGGGAAAGCGCGCTTCGTCCGGCGCCTCGAAGTCGAGCCGTGCGATCTGGAAGAGATCCAGCGTCTCGACGCCCGAGTCGATCCGCTCGGGCCAGGCCAGCCCATAGGCGATCGGCGTGCGCATGTCGGGATTGCCGAGTTGGGCGATTACCGAGCCGTCGCTGTAGGCAGCCATCGAGTGGATCACGCTCTGCGGATGCACCACCACCTGGATCTGCTCGGGAGCGGCGTCGAACAGCCAGCACGCCTCGATCAGCTCGAGGCCCTTGTTCATCAGCGTGGCGCTATCCACGGAGATCTTGCGCCCCATCGACCAGTTGGGATGCGCGCAGGCCTGCTCCGGGGTAGCCACGGCGATCTCTTGCGCGTCCCACTGGCGAAACGGACCCCCGGAGGCGGTGAGCAGCAGCTTGCGAACGCCGTGACGGTCGAGCCCGCCGCGGTGGCGAGGCGGCAGACACTGGTAGATGGCATTGTGCTCGGAGTCGATCGGCAGAAGCGTGGCGCCGGAGCGCTCGACCGCTTCCATGAACAGCGCCCCGCTCATCACCAGCGCCTCCTTGTTGGCAAGCAAAATCCGCTTGCCCGCCTCGGCAGCGGCAAGCGCCGGCAGAAGCCCCGCCGCGCCGACGATCGCCGCCATCACGGTATCGACCCGCGCGTCGCGAGCCACGGCGCACAGCGCCTCGACCCCGTAGGTCACGGTGGTGGCGAGGCCCGCGCGGGCGAGTTCGGCCTCGAGCCAGGCGGCATCCGCGGCGGCGTCGAGCACCGCCACGTCCGGCCGGTGCGTCAGACACTGCTCGAGCAGCGTCTCCTTCGAGGTGTGGGCGGTCAGCGCATGCACCCGGTAGCGCTCGGGGTGGCGCTCAATCACGTCGAGCGTGCTTTTGCCGATAGAGCCGGTGGCGCCAAGTACGGTGATCCGCTGACGGGTCGAGGATGTCATAGCGCCGCCACCCGGGCGCTGAGCACCTCGATGAACAACAGCGCGAAGAGCGGGATGGCGGCGGTCAGGCTGTCGATGCGATCGAGCACGCCGCCGTGGCCGGGCAGCAGGTTGCTCGAGTCCTTGATGTCGCGAAAGCGCTTGAGCATGCTCTCGAAAAGATCACCGAGCACCGAGACGAAGGTGACCAGCGCCGTCATCAGCACGAGGATCACCCCGCCGCTCGCCCCCATCGGCTGCCAGAGGGCAAAGCCCACCGCCAGCACGAAGGTGGCCGTGAGCGCCCCGTACACACCCTCCCAGCTCTTGCCCGGGCTCACGCGCGGGGCGAGCTTGCGCCGCCCGAAGCGCCGCCCGGCGAAGTAGGCGCCGATATCGGCGCACCACACCAGCAGCAGCACGAACAGAAGCCACACCGCGCCGCTTTCGCGCAGCACGTTGAAGCCCACCCAGCAGGGCAGAAGCACCCAAAGCCCCATGGCCAGACGCATCGCCTGGCCCTGCCACTGCTCACGTTTGTCCGGATAGCGGCTCACCCAGTAGAGGTTGACCGCCCAGCCAAATGCGGCGAGCCACAGGGGCCAGGTGGCGAAGGCAGCCCCGCCGGCCCAGAGCGCGGCCATGAAGAGCGCCGTCAGGGCGACGAGCTTGAGCCGCGCCATCCGGTCTTGAACACCGGCCAGGTTGGTCCACTCCCAGGCGCCGAGCAGCACCACGCAAGCGGTGAACAGCGCAAAGGCGCCGCCTTGTAGTCCAAACAGGCCGATCAGCGTGACGGGAGCCAACCAGGCTGCTGTGATGATCCGCTGTCTAAGCACCTTGCGCCTCTATTTGTTCGTCGGTCATGCCGAAGCGTCGGCGCCTCGTGCAGAAGTCGTTCAGAGCGTGGTCGAACGCCGCCGCGCCGAAGTCCGGCCAGTAAAGCGGAGAGAAGTAGAGTTCGGCGTAGGCGAGCTGCCAGAGCAGAAAGTTGGAGAGCCGCTGCTCGCCGCTGGTGCGGATGCACAGATCCACCGGCGGCACGTCACTCACGTTCATGGCGCGATCCAGGCACGCCTCGTCGATCTCAACCGGGTCGAGCGTGCCCGCCGCCACCTCCTCGGCAAGCTGACGGCTGGCGCGAGCGATGTCCCACTGGCCGCCGTAGTTGGCGGCGATTACCAGATGCATGCCGGTGTTGTCGGCGGTCAGCGCCTCGGCGCGCTGAATATGCTTCTGGATGGCGTGGGAGAAGCCCTGCTGCTCACCGATGATCGAAAGGCGAATGTTGCGCTCGTTGAGTTTCTTGACCTCGCGCTTGAGCGCCATCAAGAAGAGCTCCATCAGCGCGTTGACCTCGGCGGCCGGACGCTTCCAGTTCTCGCTGGAGAAGGCGAACAGGCTCAACGTCTTCACGCCGCGTTCGGCGGCGCGCTGGATGACCGCGCGCACCGCCTCGACGCCGGCCCGATGGCCACGCACACCGGAGAGCCCGCGCGCGCGCGCCCAGCGGTTGTTGCCGTCCATGATGATGGCGACGTGCAGGGGGCTTGGCTCCCCGGCGAGAGAAGCGCGCGCGTCGCTTGGCGTACTGGCGGGAAACTGCGGCGACGTCATGGGTTCTCGCACCAACGTTCAGTCATAAATAGGCCATGCAGTCGCCCGGGTAGACGAATCTTCCCGGGCTGGGTGAAGAAGACGATCAGACCTGCATCAGGTCCTGCTCTTTGGCCGCCAGCGCCTTGTCGATCTCGGCGATGTACTTGTCGGTGAGCTTCTGGATCTCGTCCTCGCCCTGGCGCTGGTCGTCCTCGGTGATCTCCTTGTCCTTGAGCAGGGACTTGAAGTCGCCGTTGGCGTCGCGGCGCACGTTGCGGATCGCCACACGGGCGCTCTCGGCTTCAGCGCGGGCTTGCTTGATGTAGGTCTTGCGGGTCTCTTCGGTGAGCATCGGCATCGGTACGCGGATCACGTTGCCGGCACTCGACGGGTTGAGGCCCAGATCCGAGGTCATGATCGCCTTTTCGATCTTCGGCACCATGGGCTGCTCCCAGGGCGAGACGGTAAGGGTACGCGCGTCTTCCACGGTGACCGAAGCCACCTGGTTCAACGGCACCTGGCCGCCGTAGTACTCCACGGTCACCGCGTCCAGGATGCTCGGGTGCGCCCGTCCGGTACGGATCTTGTTGAAGTTGGTGTGCACCGCGTCGACGCTTTTCTTCATGCGCGTTTCGGCATCTTTCTTGATGTCGTTAATCACGTGTTCATCCTCTGTCTATCAGCGTGCCTTCCTTGCCCCCGACGACGAGGTTGAGCAAGGCACCAGGCTTGTTCATGTCGAATACCCGTACCGGCATGTCATGGTCACGCACCAGACAGATGGCGGTCAAATCCATCACGCCGAGCTTCTGCTCGAGGGCATCGTCGTAGGAGAGCTGGTCGTACTTGACCGCATCCGGGTACTTGACCGGATCCTTATTGTACACGCCGTCCACCTTGGTGGCTTTAATCACCACGTCCACGTCCACCTCGATGCCGCGCAGACACGCCGCGGAGTCGGTGGTGAAGAACGGGTTGCCGGTGCCGGCGGAGAACAGCACGACGTCGCCGGAAGTCAGGTAGCGAATGGCCGTGCGGCGGTCGTAGTGCTCCACCACGCCGCTCATGGGAATCGCCGACATCACCCGCGAGCGGATGTTGGAACGCTCCAGTGCATCGCGCATGGCGAGCGCGTTCATCACCGTTGCCAGCATTCCCATGTGATCGCCGGTCACCCGGTCCATGCCCGCCTCGTTGAGTGCCGCACCGCGAAACAGGTTGCCGCCGCCGATCACAAGCCCGACCTGCACGCCGATGCCGACCAGCTGGCCGATCTCGAGCGCCATGCGGTCGAGCACCGCCGGGTCGATGCCGAAATCGTGCTCGCCCATCAGCGCCTCGCCCGAGAGCTTGAGCAGAATGCGCTTGTACTTGGACTTCGACTTGTCCATCTTGCCGGCGAGGGCGTTGGCTTCTGGAACTTCACGTGACATGGCATCTCTCCACATAGCAAGGCAGGAATGCGCAGCGGACCCATTTGCAGGAGCCGGATACGCGAAGGCGTGCGCTTGCGCGCACGCCCGTTTTCGAACTGGAACCTATGACCTTAGCGACGGCCAGCCTGTTCCATGACTTCCTTGGCGAAGTCGACTTCTTCCTTCTCGATGCCTTCGCCTACTTCAAAGCGCGTGAAGCTGACCACTTCACCACCGGCCGCCTTGACGAACTCGGCGACGGACTGGTTGGGGTCCTTGACGAAGGGCTGCTCGGTCAGGCTGTTCTCGGCCAGGTACTTCTTGAGGCGGCCTTGAACCATCTTCTCGGCGATCTGCTCGGGCTTGCCGGCCATATCCGGCTGGGCCAGGATGATGGCCTTTTCCTGATCGAGCTGTTCCTGGGGCATGTCACCCGGATGTGCCACAGCAGGGTTGATCGCCGCCACGTGCATCGCCACGTCTTTCGCGACGTCAGTGTTGCCACCCTTGAGCACGGTCAGAACGCCGATACGGCCGCCGTGAACGTACTCGCCGACCAGGCCACCTTCGACGGCATTGACGACGACGGCACGACGCACGCCGATGTTCTCGCCGATCTTCTGGACCAGCTGCTCGCGCGCGGTCTCGATTTCACCGGCGGTCACGGCGGCCACGTCATCGCTCTTCGCCGCGTAAAAGGCGTCCACCACCTTGCTGGCGAAGTTGATGAAGTTGTCGTCACGGGCAACGAAGTCGGTCTCGGAGTTGATCTCGACCATCACACCGTAGCTGCCGTCCTCGGCCACGCGAGTGACCACGGTGCCTTCGGCGGCGGTACGACCGGCTTTCTTGGCCGCCTTGAGACCCGAGCTCTTGCGCAGGTTCTCGATCGCGACATCGATGTCACCATCGGCTTCGGTCAGTGCCTTCTTGCACTCCATCATGCCAAGGCCAGTACGTTCGCGCAGTTCTTTAACCTGCGAGGCGCTGATAGCTGCCATGAGAATTCACCTCTGAAAAGATGCTTGAGAGTTAAACACGCTACACGCTAACAGGGCTTCGTGACCCTTTCACGGGAGCGCGGCGCCGGCTTCAAGCCCGGCGTGAATCTGCCCGCCAAGCGGGAAAAAGGGGGCCGGGGCCCCCTTGACGCAATGCGACGCGACTGCCGCCGCATCCGTCGACGCCTTACTCGGCGGCGGCTTCGGCGGAAGCCTGCTCGTCGGTCACTTCGACGAACTCGTCCGGACGACCTTCCTTGGCACGACCACACGCATCGGCGATCGCCTTCACGTAGATCTGGATCGCGCGGATGGAGTCGTCGTTACCCGGAATGACGTAGTCCACGCCATCGGGGTTGGAGTTGGTGTCGACCACGCCGATGACCGGGATGCCCAGCTTGTTGGCTTCGTTGATCGCGATACGCTCGTGGTCGACGTCGATCACGAACAGCGCGTCCGGCAGGCCGCCCATGTTCTTGATACCGCCGATGGAGCGCTCGAGCTTCTCCTGCTCGCGCGTGGCCATCAGTACTTCTTTCTTGGTCAGCTTCTCGAACGTACCGTCTTCGCGCATGGCTTCAAGCTCGCGCAGACGCTTGATGGACTGGCGAATGGTCTTGAAGTTGGTCAGCATGCCGCCCAGCCAGCGATGGTTGACGAACGGCTGGTTGACGCGATTGGCTTCTTCTTTGATGATCTTGCTGGCGCTGCGCTTGGTACCAACGAACAGAATCTTGTTGTTGGACGACGCCATCTTCTCGACCACGTCGATCGCTTCGTTCAGCGCCGGCAGGGTGTGCTCGAGGTTGATGATGTGGATCTTGTTGCGCGCGCCGAAGATGAACTTGCTCATCTTCGGGTTCCAGTACTTGGTCTGGTGACCGAAGTGGGCGCCCGCTTTGAGCAGGTCACGCATATTGACGTGTTGTGCCATGGTAAAACTCCTGAAACTCGGGTTAGGCCTCCACGCACCCCATGGATCCGACCGGTGGACTCAGCGCCATCAAAGCACCTTGCGAGGCCAGCGGCACCCGGGACCATGTGCCGGTGCATGTGTGTTTTCAAGGCTTGCTGTTCGGCGCCGCTTCTGGCGACGCCCTCAAATGAGCCTGACCGCCGTCTTTATTCCGCCGGGACGGGATCGAAGATTGCAGTAAAGCGCGCGGCTTTATACCATAGATCATTGCCAAGATGAAGCCGCACCCGCCGAATTCGGGCCACTTTGCGGCTTCTCGCCGATTCAACACGCCATATCGAGACTTCATGAACGTTCCCATCAAGACAGCGGAAGAAATCGAGAAAATGCGCGAAGCCGGTCGCCAGGCGGCGGCGGTTTTCGAGATGATCACCCCCTTCGTGACCGCCGGCGTCAGCACCGGCGAGATCGACAAGCGCTGTCACGACTTCATCGTCAACGAGCTCGGCTCGGTGCCCGCCACGCTCGGCTACCACGGCTACACCCACTCCTCCTGCACCTCGATCAACCACGTGGTGTGCCACGGTTTCCCGGACTTCGATAAGGCCCTGAAGAACGGCGATATCATGAATCTGGACATCACCGTGAAGACGCCGGACGGCTACCACGGCGACTCGAGCATGATGTTCGTCATCGGCGAGACCATCCAGGGCGAGCGGCTCTGCCGCGTGACCCAAGAGTGTCTCTACAAGAGCATTGCCGAGGTCAAGCCCGGCGTTCGCCTCTCGCAGCTTGCCAGGGTGATCCAGAAGCATGCCGAAGGCCACGGCTACTCGGTGGTGCGCGACTTCTGCGGCCACGGCATCGGCGCGGACTTCCACGAGGACCCGCAGTTTCTGCACTACGACGGCTACGCCCCCTCCGCCGACATCGCGTTAGAGCCCGGCATGTGCTTCACCATCGAGCCGATGATCAATGTGGGTGGCTACAAGACCAAGGTGCTGCGCGATGGCTGGACCGCCGTGACCAAGGACAAGAGCCTCTCTGCCCAGTGGGAGCACACGCTGCTGGTCACCGAGACCGGCGTCGAGGTGCTGACCGCGCGCAGCGACGAAGACTTCAGCTTCTTGAACTGATGCTTCTCCACCACCACCGGTTCGAGCCGGACACCACGCTTTTCGACCTCGCGGCGTTTCGCGCGGAACTCGCCGGCTCCCGCTCCCCCATCGCGCCGTTCAAGGCTGCGCTCAGGGAGATCCAGGCGCGGCTCGACGAGCGCTTTCGCGCCGGCAGTGACATTCGCGACCTGGTGCGCGGGCGCGCCTGGTATCTCGACCAGCTTCTGGCGATCGCCTGGGAGCGCCACGCCTGGCCGGACGACGGGATCGCCTTGATCGCCGTCGGCGGATACGGGCGCGGTGAGCTGCACCCGCACTCCGATGTCGATCTTTTGCTGCTGCTGGAGCAGGACGACGACAGCGCCTACCGCGAGCCGCTCACCGCCTTCGTCACCTTCCTGTGGGACATCGGCCTCGAGATCGGCCACAGCGTGCGCTCGCTGAATGACTGTGAGCGCGAGGCGAACGCCGACGTCACGGTGATCACCAACCTGCTCGAATCGCGCCTCATCAGCGGGCCCGAGCGGCTGCGAAACGCCATGCGCGAAAGGCTCTCGCCGGAGCACATCTGGCCAGCGGATCGCTTCTTCGAGGCCAAGTGGCAAGAGCAGATCAGCCGCCACTACCGCTACAACAACTCCGAGTATCACCTCGAGCCGAACCTCAAGAGCTCGCCGGGCGGGCTTCGCGACATCCAGATGATCGGCTGGGTGGCCAAGCGTCACTTCGACACCGAGCAGTACGTCGACATCGTTGCCCGCGGCTTCATGAACGACGCCGAGCTTCGAATCCTGAGCCAGGGCCAGGCATTTCTGTGGCAGGTGCGCTACGCGCTGCACATGCTCACCGACCGCGCCGAGGATCGCCTGCTGTTCGATCATCAGCGCACCATCGCCGAGATGTTCGGCTTCAAGGACACGCCGGAGCGACTCGCCGTCGAGCAGTTCATGAAGCGCTACTACCGCCACGTGACGGCACTCGCCGGGCTCAACGACATGCTGCTCCAGCACTTCGACGAGGTGATCCTGCGCGCGCGCGCGAAGCTCGAGACGGTCACGCTCAACGAGCGCTTCGAGACCAAGGGCGGCTACATCCAGGTACGCTCGCGAACGCTTTTTCGCGACCACCCCGAGGCGATGCTCGAGCTGTTTTTGCTGATGGCCCGGCACCCCGAGATCGAGGGCGTGCGCGCCGATACCATCCGCCTGATTCGCGATCATCGCCACCAGATCGACGACCACTACCGGGAGGACCCGCGCCATCAGCGCCTGTTCATGGCGATCCTGCGCGCGCCGGGCAACGTGCCGCGCCAGCTCAGACGCATGAATCGCTACGGCATCCTCGGCAAGTATCTGCCGGAGTTCGGCCGCGCGGTGGGGCTGATGCAGCACGACCTGTTCCATATCTACACCGTCGATGCCCACACCTTGCGCCTGCTCAAGTTCCTGCACGGGTTCAGAAAGCCCGAGGCGCGGGCGGACTTCCCGGTCGCGGCCACGTTGATCCACCAGCTGCCCCGGCTCGACCTTTTGTGGATCGCCGGTCTCTTCCACGATATCGGCAAGGGGCGCGGCGGCGATCACTCGGAGATCGGCGCGCTCGACGTCGAGCAGTTCTGCCGCCGCCATCACGTCTCCCAGCACGATACCAACCTTGTGAGGTGGCTGGTGGAGCACCATCTCTTGATGTCGATGACCGCGCAGAAGCGCGACATCAGCGACCCGGACGTCATTCGCGACTTCGCCCGCGTGGTGCGCAACGACACCCGGCTGGATTATCTTTACGTGCTCACCGTGGCGGACATCAACGCCACCAACCCGACGCTGTGGAACGGCTGGCGGGCGTCGCTTCTGCGCCAGCTCCACGCCGAGACCAAGCGGGCGCTGCGCCGCGGACTCGAGAATCCGCCGGATCGCGACGACTGGGTGCGCGAGACCCGCTGTGAGGCGCGCTCGCTGCTCTCGAGCCTGGGCGTCGATCGTCGCCAGATCGATGCGCTGTGGAAGTCCCTCGGCGAGGACTACTTCCTGCAGTACGCGCCGAGCGAAATCGTCTGGCAGACCCAGGGCATTCTTGCTCATCAGAACCTCGCCCACGAGGGCTCGACGCTTCCACTGGTGCTGATCAGCGCGCCTACCGAGGACATGGCCGAAGGCGGCACCAAGGTGTTCATCCACACCCGCTCGGTGGATGACCTGTTCGCCGCCACCGCCGCGGCCATGGAGCAGCTGGGGCTGTCGATCCACGATGCACGCATCGCCACCTCCCACAACGACTGGACGCTCAACACGTTCATCGTGCTCGACAGCCACGGCCAGCCGATCCGCGAGCCGGCTCGCATCGAGGAGATGCGCCGGCACCTGGTCGAGGAGCTCGACGACCCGGACGACTATCCGGAGATCGTCACCCGCCACACGCCGCGCCAGCTCAAGCACTTCAAGGTGCCCACCGACGTGCTGATCGAGCAGGACCCGGCCAACGAGCGCACCCTCCTGGAGCTCACCGCCCCCGACCGCCCGGGGCTTCTGGCCCGGGTCGGGCGCATCTTCATGGAGCAGGACATCGCGCTCTCGGCGGCCAAGATCGCTACCCTCGGCGAGCGGGTCGAGGACGTCTTCTTCATCACCACCAAGGCCGGCGAGCCGCTCACCGATCCGGCGCGCCAGCAGGAGCTGCGTCAGCGGCTGATCGAGGTGCTGAGCGTCTGAGCGCCAGGCAAGCCCCTAGGCGCGGGTTTGAGGTGCCCGGAGGGCTTGCTTATAATCGCTGACTCACTCGACGCGCCTTCGCGCGGCCCGGCCCATCGACGGACACACCATGAACCCCGATCTCAACGCCCTGCACCCCTATCCGTTCGAGAAGCTCTCGGCGCTGAAAAAGGGCCTGACCCCGCCCGCCGGGCTCGACGCCATCGCCCTGACCATCGGCGAGCCGCAGCACGCCCCGTACCCGGAGGCGCTGGCAGCCCTCGTCGCCCACCAGCACGAGATGGCTCGCTACCCGGCGACCAACGGGCTCCCCGAGCTTCGTCAGGCCATCGCCGACTGGGCGGTATCGCGCTTCGCGCTCGACGCCCTCGATGCCGAGCACGAGGTGATCCCGGTCAACGGCACCCGCGAGGCGATCTTCGCCTTCGTTCAGGCCGCCCTCGACCGCACCCGCGCCGCCAAGGTGGCGGTACCCAACCCTTTCTACCAGATCTACGAAGGCGCCACGCTCCTGGCCGGCGGCACGCCGCTGTATCTCGACTGCACCGCCGAGAACGGCTTTCGCCCGGATTTTTCCGCGGTGAGCGCGACGACCTGGCAGGACGTGCAGATCGTGTTTCTGTGTTCGCCGGGCAACCCGACCGGCGCAGTGACCACGATGGACGAGTTCAAGGCACTGATCAAACTTGCCGACGAGCACGATTTCATCATCGCCTCGGACGAGTGCTACTCGGAGCTCTATCTCGACGAGGCCGCACCGCCCCCGGGGCTTCTGCAGGCCTGCGCCGAGCTCGGCCGCGGCGACTTCCGCCGCTGCGTGGTGTTCCACTCGCTCTCCAAGCGCTCGAATCTGCCGGGGCTTCGCTCCGGGTTCGTGGCTGGCGACGCCACGCTTCTCGCTCCCTTCAAGCGCTACCGCACCTACCACGGCTGCGCGATGTCGCTGCCGGTTCAGCGCGCGTCCATCGCGGCCTGGCAGAACGAGGCGCACGTGCGCGCCAATCGCGACGCCTACCGTGAGAAGTTCGCGGCGGTGACTAAGGTACTGGCGCCGGTGATGGATTTTCCCGCCCCAGAGGCGAGCTTCTATCTATGGCCCGCCGTGCCCGGTGGCGACGACATCGCCTTCACGAAGCGGCTCTATCGCGAGGAGCACGTAAGCGTTCTCCCGGGAAGCCTCATGGGCCGCGACAACGCCCAGGGCGTCAATCCCGGTGCCGGGCGCCTGCGGCTGGCGCTGGTAGCGGAACTCGAGCCGACGCTCGAGGCGGCCCGGCGCCTGCGCCGCATGATCGAGCGCGGCTAGAGCGCCCACTACCACGACGCCCGCGGAGGCACCATGCTGACACTCTACAAGATCGACACCTGCGACACCTGCCGCAAGGCGCGCCGCGCCCTCGACGAGAAAGGGCTGGCCTACACCACCCACGACCTGCGCAAGGATGGGCTGTCGGCGAGCCTGCTTGAGCACATCCTCGAGCAGGTACCGCTCTCGAAGGCGATCAACAAGCGCAGCAAGACCTGGCGCGAGCTCTCCACCGAGCAGAAGGAGAGCCTCGACGCCACCTCGGCACGCCGGCTGCTGCTCGAGCACCCGACGCTGCTCAAGCGCCCGCTGCTCGAACTCGACGGCCAGACCCTCTTGGTCGGCTATCAAGAGGGTGACTACGACGACCTCGCCCCGTAACCGAACACCTCCCCACTGATGATTTGAAAGGAAGACGCTTTATGCTGAGCTTCGCGCTTGGAATCGGCACGCAAAACACCCAGGGCGACTGGCTGGAAATCTACTACCCGGCCCCGCTTCTCGCCCCCGACGCCGCCCTCGTGGCCGCCGCGCAGCAGGCGCTCGACGCCCCGGCCGGCACCCAGGCAGTCAGCTTTCTGCCCGAGCAGTGCCGGGCGCTGGCAGCGGCGCTTGGCGAGGCTGGCCACCCCGAGCAGGCGGCCATCGCCGAGGCGTTTGCCGAGAGCAAGCGCCCGCTGGTGGCCATGTTCATCGACACCGACCAGGCGCCGCAGAGCGTGCCCGAGGTGTATCTCAAGCTGCACCTGTTGTCGCATCGCCTGGTCAAGCCCCACGGCATCGACCTGACCGGCATGTTCGGCCTGCTGCGCAACGTCGCTTGGTCGAGCGAAGGCGCCATCGACATCGAAGAGCTGCCCGAACGCCACCTGAAGGCGCGCCTGGCGGGCCGCCCGCTCTCCGTGGACTGCGTCGACAAGTTCCCCAAGATGACCGACTACGTGGTACCCACCGGCATTCGCATCGGCGACACCGCCCGCGTGCGCCTGGGAGCGTATCTGGGCGAAGGCACCACGGTGATGCACGAAGGCTTCGTCAACTTCAACGCCGGCACCGAAGGCCCGGGCATGATCGAAGGGCGCATCTCGGCGGGCGTGTTCGTCGGCAAGGGGTCGGATCTCGGCGGCGGCTGCTCGACCATGGGCACACTCTCCGGCGGTGGCAACATC
This sequence comes from Vreelandella malpeensis, assembly GCF_020622355.1. GTDB lineage: Bacteria > Pseudomonadota > Gammaproteobacteria > Pseudomonadales > Halomonadaceae > Vreelandella > Vreelandella malpeensis. The sequence goes on from NZ_WHVL01000007.1 coordinate 105,463, forward strand.
GTCATCAAGGTGGGCGAAGGCTGCCTGATCGGTGCCAATGCCGGCATCGGTATTCCGCTCGGTGATCGCTGCACCGTTGAAGCGGGGCTCTACGTCACCGCCGGCACCAAGATCACCTTGCTCGACGACGCCAGAAACGAGGTCAAGACCGTCTCCGGGCGCGAGCTCGCTGGCCAAAACGATCTGCTGCTGCGCCGCAACTCGCAGACCGGCCGTGTGGAGTGCCTGACCAACAAGAGCGCCGTGGCGTTGAACGAGGCGCTGCATGCCCATAACTGAGCCCACGGGCTTGTCGCCGACCCTGGCGCTGGCCTTCGATCTGTTGAGCCGCGCCTCGGTCACGCCGGACGACGAGGGCTGCCAGGCGGTGCTGATCGAACGCCTGGCGGCGCTCGACTTCCACATCGAGCGCCTGCCCTTCGGCGACGTGGAGAATTTCTGGGCGGTGCGCGGCCACCACGGCCCGGTGCTGGCGTTTGCCGGCCACACCGATGTGGTGCCGAGCGGCCCGCACACGAGCTGGGAATTCCCGCCGTTCTCGCCCTGCATCGATGACGCCGGCATGCTGTGCGGACGCGGCGCCGCCGACATGAAAGGCAGCCTTGCGGCGATGGTCACCGCCGTCGAGCGCTTCGTCGAGCGCGCCCCGGAGCACGACGGGCGCATCGCCTTTCTGATCACCTCCGACGAAGAGGGTCCGGCCATCGACGGTACCCGTGCGGTGGTCGAGCATCTGCGCGAGCGCAACGAGCGCCTGGATTACTGCATCGTCGGCGAACCCTCCTCTACCGCCACGCTTGGCGACGTGATCAAGAACGGTCGGCGCGGCTCGCTCGGCGGGGTGCTGCACGTCAAGGGCGTGCAGGGCCATGTCGCCTACCCGCACCTGGCGAAAAACCCCATCCACCAGGCGCTGCCGGCGCTCGAGGCGCTGACCCGCGAGCACTGGGACGCGGGCAACGACTTCTTCCCGGCGACCAGCTTCCAGATCTCCAACTTTCGCGCCGGCACCGGGGCCACCAACGTGATTCCCGGCGAGATCGAAGTGGTGTTCAACTTCCGCTACTCCACCGAGGTGACCTGCGAGCAGCTTAAGGCGCGCACCGAGGCGATCCTCGATGCCCACGGGCTCGACGCTCACATCGACTGGACGCTCAATGGCGAGCCGTTTCTCACCGCCGAGGGCGCGCTGGTCGATGCCGTGATGACCGGAGTGGAAGCGGTCACCGCGCAGCGTCCCGCGCTCTCGACCAGCGGCGGCACCTCGGACGGGCGCTTCATCGCCACGCTCGGCGCCCAAGTGGTCGAGCTCGGCCCTTTGAACGACACCATCCACAAGGTGAACGAGCGCGTACGCGCCGAGGATCTCGAGTCGCTCAGCCGCATCTACGAGGCCACGCTGGAAGCACTGTTCACACCGGCAGGGAGCACGCCATGAGCGAACGCTTTCCGGACATCGAGGTGTATCTGAAAACCGTCGACCAGCACACCCTCGAGGCGTGGCTCGGCCAGACGCTTGCCACGAGTGCCCTGGCACCGGCGGGCAAGGGCAAGTGGAAGACACGCGGGCGACACCTCGATCACGACGTGCCAATCCTGCTGGTGGAGAAGGCCGCCGACGGCTTCGCGAGCCTCTGGTTCGACAGCCCCCACACGCCCTGGGAGGACGACCGCGCCTGCGCGCAGGCCGTCGCGAAGGCCTTGGGCGTGGAAGTGCGCTGCTCGCTGGGCGGCTGGCACCCGGGCGACGACCCCGACGCCTTCTGGCAGGTGCTGGCGGACGGTCGCGAGCAGGCGATCACCTGGCCGGACTCCGGGCGCTGAGCGACGCCCCAACGACATCGGCCCCGCAAAGCGGGGCCGATGGCAGGGAGCGAGTCGTCTAAGCGAACTACGATTCGATAATGCTCACGTCGTCGGCCTGCAGGCCGCGGTCGTTCTGGATCACGTGATAGCGCACGATCTGGCCCTCAGCCAGCATGCGCGGGCCACGGCCACGAATGGCGCGAAAGTGGACGAACACGTCCTCGCCATTATCGCGAGTGATGAAGCCGTAGCCCTTGTTGGTATTGAACCACTTCACCTCGCCCTCTTCGCGCCCGTCGTTGGGGTCGATCACGTCCTCGGGCTCCTCGTCCACCATCGCGGCCGGCTGGCGAGCGGCGGGAACCGCACGCGCGTACTCGGCGGCGACGACCACCGGTGGCGCAAAAGCGGCCGCCGCGAGCGTGCCGACCAGCAGCATGATGAAGCTACCCAGCGCCACGGCGACATACACACCCGCCGTGCCGATGATGGCGAGTTCCGACAGCCACTGCTCGGCAAGCGGTGCGTCGGTCAGATGAACGAGACCGGCCAGCAGCAATGGCGTGGGCGCGGCGAGCAACACACTGATCAATAAACAGCGAACAACAACTTTTGGGTTCATAGATGTTAAAAGCTCTCTTGTTGTAGAAGTACCAAACAAAGGAAAATACTCGAAGCGATTATAGCAACCCCTCTCATTGGCGATAAATGCTGATGCGAACTCGATTTAAACCACACGCCGGGCAGGCTCGTTCACACCGAGCCTGCCCGACGAGGAAACGATCTTACCATGCCCGATCACGCCACGCCTGCCACGCTCGACCAACGTCTCGAGGCACTGGAAACCAGGCTCGCCTACCAGGAGCACTGGCTGGATACCCTGGATCAGGCCGTCGCCCAGCAGGAGCGCCGGCTCGACAAGCTCGAACAGCTCAGTGCCCTGATGCGCGAACGACTGCGGGAGCAGCACCAGGCCCTAAGCGCCCAGAACGATGGCGGGGCACATCGCCTGGAAGACGACGTACCTCCGCACTATTGATCTGTCGGTGAGGTTTACAGCGACATCGAGCGCGGTTTATCAGATCACTCGGACTCGTCCACCACGGCTGCGCCGTACAGGCGCCGGTACTCCTCGGGCAGGCGCTTGGGTCGGCCGGTGGAGAGTGCCACGCAGGCAAAGCGCGTGCGGGCGGCGAGCAGCGTGCGGGCCTCACCCGCGCGCTTGAGCTCGAATCGCCGGGTGAGGCTCGTGCGTCCGTCGCAGGCGACAATCCAGGTGGCCAACACCAGCGCGTCACCCGCAAAGGCCGGAGAAAGGTAGTCGAGCTCGTGGCGATGTACCACCATCGCCCGATCGAGCGCCCGATAACGGGCCAGATCCAGCCCCAGCGCCTCGGAGTGGGCCCAACTGATCTGCTCGACCCAGCGCAGGTATTCGCCGTTGTTGACGTGTCCAAAGGCGTCGATCGCCGACTCCTCGACGACGATCTCGAGCGTGAAGGGCGTCGGCAGACCCCACTCCATGGGTACTCCTTGCGGGCTCATAGGGCAGGATCAGTCGCGGTAGACGCGCACGCCCAGCGCCTTGAGGTAGGCGGTTTCGGGAATCGCCGGATGCACCGGGTGATCCGGCCCCTGGTGGCCCTGGAAAATGAGCTGGCCGTGGCGGTCCTGGTGGCGCACTGCGCCGCGCACCACGTCGACCAGCCGGTCGTGCGCCAGGTGCATCGAGCAGGAGGCCGACAGCAGCAGGCCATCGCGGCCCAACAGGCGCATCGCCTCGCGGTTGAGCCGTGCGTAGGCGCGCTCGCCGTTGGGAATGTCCTTGCGCTTCTTGATGAACGCCGGCGGGTCGAGGATCACCACGTCGAACTGCTCGCCGTCGGCCTTGAGCGCGGCTAGCGCCTCGAAAGCATCGCCTTCGCCGATGGCGACCTGCTCCTGCACACCGTTGAGCTCGGCGTTGCGCGCCACCTGCTCGAGCGCCTTGCTTGATGCGTCCACGCAGAGCACCTCGGAGGCGCCGCTGGCCGCCGCCTGCACGCCCCAGCCGCCCACGTAGCTGAACACGTCCAGCACCCGCTTGCCCGCCACCTGGGCGTTGAGCCAGGCGCGGTTGACGCGGTGGTCATAGAACCAGCCGGTCTTCTGGCCGTCGAGCACCGGCACCGCGAAGCGCACGCCGTTCTCCTCGATCAGTACCTCGTCGGGGAGCACGCCCTTGGCGACTTCGACCTGGGCCTCCAGCCCCTCCTGGCGACGCCCGCCGGTATCGTTGCGAAACACGATCACCTCGGGCTTGATCACCTTCTCGAGCGCGTCGACGATCTCGTCGGCCAGCGCCTGCATACCAGCGGTGTTGAGTTGCACCACCAGCACGTCGCCGAAGCGGTCGATGACCAGCCCCGGCAGCAGGTCACCCTCGCCGTGGATCAGGCGGTAGAAGGGCTTGTCGAACATCCGCTGGCGCAGCGCCAGCGCCTGGTTGAAGCGGTGGACGAACAGCGAGCGGTCCAGGCGCATCTCCGGATCACGCGACATGATGCGCGCGCTGATCAGGGAGTGCGGGTTCACGTAGGCGACCCCCAGGGCCTTGCCGTTGGAGGCCTCGATCAGCGCGGCCTCGCCGGCGGCGAACTCCTTGAGCGGGGTCGCCTTGGTATCCACCTCGTTGGAGTAGATCCAAAGATGCCCCGCCTTCAGGCGGCGATCGGCATTCTTGTTCAAGCGCAGGCGTTGGGTCACAGGTCTCTCCAAAAGCATCGGCAAAGCATGAGGTTGAGTTTAACGCTGGCAGCCCGGACAGAAAACACTCGCCCGCTGGCCCAGGGTAATACGTTTGAGCCGCGTGTGGCAGCGCGGGCACGGCTGGTCGTGGCGCCCGTAGACGTTGAGCCGCTGGGCGAAGTAGCCGGGCTCGCCCTGGCCGCTGACGAAGTCGCGAAGGGTCGTGCCACCCTGGGTGATGGCGGCGGCCAGCACCTCCTTGACCGCCGTCGCCAGATGATCGTAGCGCGCCCGCGAGATGCGCCCGGCGCTTCGGCGCGGATCGATCCCGGCGATGAACAGCGCCTCGGTGGCGTAGATGTTGCCCGCCCCGACCACCACCTTGTTGTCCATCAGAAACGGCTTGACCGCCACCCGCTTGCCGCGCGACAGCCGGTAGAGCCACTCGCCGTCGAAGGCCTCGCCCAAGGGCTCCGGGCCCAGATGAACGAGGCGCGGGTCACGGGTTTCGTCACCTTGCTGCCAGTCGACGAAGCCGAAGCGGCGCGGATCGTGGTAGCGAAGCACCGAGCCCTCGTCGGTGATCACGTCGACGTGATCGTGCTTCTTGGGCGTGTCGCCCACACGGGCGATACGCAGGCTGCCGGACATGCCCAGATGCCAGAGCAGCGTCCCCTGCCCTTCGATCGGCAGGCGCAGGTACTTGGCCCGCCGAGTGATCGAACCGACCCGAGCACCCACCAGACGCGCCTCGAGGTCTTCTGGTACCGGCACCCGCAGGCGGCGATTGCGCACGCGCACTTCGGTGATCTCGCGCCCTTCGAGGTAGGGTGCGATACCGCGACGGGTGGTTTCGACCTCGGGCAGTTCGGGCATGGGGCACCTCATGATGGCCATCGATCATGACGGTGGCGTGGCGGCTTGCCACGCCGGATGTATAGATACAGATATGCAAATACAGATATGCAAATACAAATATATAAATACAAAGACCCGGCTTTCAGGGCCGGGTCTTCGACAGGCGCTCGCCTGCGGTGAAAGCCGATCATGCAACCGAGGTTACTTGATCTTGGCTTCCTTGTAGATCACGTGCTTGCGGACCACCGGATCGTACTTCTTGAACTCGAACTTGTCGGGGGTGTTCCGCTTGTTCTTGTCGGTGGTGTAGAAATGGCCGGTACCGGCGCTGGATACCAGACGAATCTTGTCGCGCATGGTTCAATCTCCCAGAATAGGTCGCTAACAGATGGCGTTGAGCGTGCTTAGATGGCGTCGCCGCGCTTGCGGATGTCGGCCAGCACGGTTTCGATGCCTTTCTTGTCGATGATGCGCATGCCCTTGGAAGAGACGCGCAGCTTCACGAAACGGTTCTCGGATTCGACCCAGAAACGGTGCGTGTGCAGGTTCGGCAAGAAACGACGACGCGTCTTACGCTGGGAGTGTGAAACGTTGTTACCAGTTACCGGACGCTTGCCGGTAACCTGACATACTTTGGACATGAGAGCCTCCAACCGCTTGGCCAGGGTATAAGCCTGAGTGTTCAAAACTGTCGGGCAAACCGGAAGGGAGGGAGTCGACGCAGTTAAGGCCTAGCTGTACCCAGATCCGTTATTCAACCCAAGTTTAAAGGTGGCACTTTATACCAGAGCGACCACCCGGCGGCAAGCAAAAGCGTGCCCGAAGCGGCAAAAAGACCCGCTTGGCGGTCGAACGTCCGGCTTTTGGTTATAGCCAGCCGCGCTCGGCAAAAGAGATCACATCGGCATCACCCACCACGAAGTGGTCGAGCACGCGCACGTCGAAAAGCCCCAGCGCCTGGCTCAGGCGCTCGGTGATTCGCCGGTCGGCGTCGCTTGGCTCGGCTACCCCGGAGGGGTGGTTGTGCGCCAGAATCACGGCGCCGGCGTTGAGCTCCAGCGCCCGCTTGGCAACGTCGCGTGGATAGACCGATGCGCTGTCCAGTGTACCGCGAAACAGCGCCTCGTAGCGAATGATTCGATGCTGGGTATCCAGAAACAGCACCGCGAACTCCTCGTGGCCGAGGTGTCTGAGCTGCGAGCGCAGGTAGTGACGCACCAGCGCCGGGGAGGTCAAGGCGTTTCCTCGGGCGAGCTGGGCAGCCAGGTGGCGCCGCGAAAGCTCGAGGGTCGCCTGAAGCTGGGCGAACTTGGCCGCGCCTAGCCCGTGGGCCTGACAGAAAGCGCTCTGGTTCGCCTCCAGCAAGGGGCGCAGGCCGCCGAAGCGGGAAAGCAGGTCGCGGGCCAGGTCGACCGCCGAGCGGCCCTTCACGCCAACGCGCAGAAAGATCGCCAGAAGCTCCGCGTCGGAGAGCGCCTGGGCACCCAGCGTCAGCAGCTTTTCCCGCGGGCGCTCGCCCTCGGGCCAGTGATTGATCCCCATCACCTCCCCCCCCCACTGTCCAAATCAAACCTCGATACTCACCATACCTTGCCTGGAAGGCGGCGGGCAAATCTGCCAAAAGAGGCGCCCGAATGGTATGGTGAGCACCTTTGGAGCGGGCTCGGCGCCCGGCTCGAGCGGGTCTCATCGTGGAGTGAACATGGCTTCGAACCAGGCATGGCCAAGCGCATCGCTTGTCGGCAAGCGTATCCTTCTCGGCGTCAGTGCCGGCATTGCCGCCTACAAGAGCGCCCAGATCGTCCGGCTGATCAAGCAGGCCGGCGGCGAGGTACGCGTGGTGATGACCGACGGCGCCCAGGCGTTCATCACGCCGCTCACCTTGCAAGCCCTCTCCGGCGAGGCGGTGCGCACGTCGCTTCTGGACCCGGCGGCGGAGGCCGGCATGGGGCATATCGAGCTCGCCCGCTGGGCGGACGCGCTGCTCGTCGCCCCGGCCACAGCGGATCTGATCGCCCGGCTCGTTCACGGCCTGGCGGATGACCTGCTCACCACCTTGAGCCTGGCCTGCGAGGCGCCCCGGCTGATCGCCCCGGCCATGAACCAGGCGATGTGGCGCCACCCGGCGAGCCGGCGCAACGCCTCCCTGCTCGGTGAGGATGGCTGGCAGGTGATCGGCCCCGCCGCCGGCGAGCAGGCCTGCGGCGATGTCGGCCCCGGACGCATGAGCGAACCCGAGGCGATTGTCGAGGCCCTCGCCCGACGCCTCGCCCCACCGACGACGACGCCCCGCCCGCGTGCGGTGATCACCGCCGGCCCCACCCGCGAGGCGCTCGACCCGGTGCGCTATCTCTCCAACCACAGCTCCGGCAAGATGGGCTACGCGCTGGCCGCCACCGCGGTGGAAGCGGGGTTCGATACCACGCTGATCAGCGGCCCGGTCAACCTGGCCACCCCGCCGGGCGTCACCCGCCTCGACGTGGAGAGTGCCCTCGAGATGCATGAGCAGGCGCTGCGTCTCGCCCCAAAGGCGGCACTGTTCATCGGCTGCGCCGCCGTGGCTGACTACCGCGCCGAGCACGCCGCCGAGCACAAGCTCAAGAAGGTGGATGAAGGCGACACGCTCACCCTGACCCTCACCAAAAATCCGGACATCATCGCCGCCGTAGCCGCCCTCGAGCCTGGCGAGCGTCCCTTCGTGGTGGGCTTCGCCGCCGAGACCCGGGATGTTTCCCGCTACGCCACCGACAAGCTCGCCCGCAAGAACCTCGATCTCGTGGTGGCCAACGACGTGGCACGCCAAGGCCTCGGTTTCGGCAGCGACGACAACGCCGCGATGCTTTTCTGGCGCACCCCGGCGGGCATCGAGAGCCTCGATGCAAAGGCGCAGCCCAAGCGCGCGCTGGCACGCCTGATCATCGACCACGCCCTTTCATTGACCGTCAACCCCGATGGAGCCGCTCCATGAGCCTTACCGCGTCACAGCGCACCTTGAAGTGCAAGGTGCTCGACGAACGCCTGCATGATTACCTTCCCACCTACGGCTCCGCCGGCGCCGCCGGCATGGACCTGCGCGCGCTGCTCGACGCGCCGCTGACGCTGCCCCCCGGCGAGTGCCAATTGGTGCGCACCGGCCTTGCCATCCACATCGAGGATCCGACCCTGGCCGGCGTGATCCTGCCCCGCTCGGGGCTTGGCCACAAGCACGGCATCGTGCTCGGCAACCTGGTGGGGCTGATCGACTCGGACTATCAGGGCGAACTCAAGATCTCGGTGTGGAACCGCGGCCAGGAGAGCTTCACTATCGAGCCCTTCGAGCGCCTCGCCCAGTACGTGCTGGTGCCGGTGGTCCAGGCGAGCCTCGAGATCGTCGACAGCTTCGAGCAGAGCGCGCGCGGCGACGGCGGCTTCGGCAGCACCGGGCGCGGCTGAGCCCTTTCCCTTCGGCTGACTTCAGGAGTCGCCCATGACGGTACCCGCTTCGATATTTCGCGCCTACGACATCCGCGGCGTGGTGGACGACACCCTCACCGAGGCGGGCACCGCCCTGATCGGCAAGGCAATCGGCAGCGAAGCGATCGCGCGCGGCGAGCGCGCGGTGATCGTGGCCTTCGACGGCCGCCTCTCCGGGCCTCGGCTCAAGAAGGCGCTGATCGCCGGGCTGACGAGCACCGGGGTCGAGGTGATCGACATCGGCCGGGTGCCCACCCCAGTGCTCTACTTCGCCACCCATACGCTCGGCGAGACAAGCTCCGGGGTGATGATCACCGGCAGCCACAACCCGCCGGAGTACAACGGTTTCAAGATCGTCCTCGGCGGCGAGACGCTCGCCAACGCCGCCATCACCGCGCTCTACGAGCGCATCAGCCGAGGCGAACTCGTCGCAGGAGAAGGCCGCTGCCGCGAGGTCGACGTGCGCGCCGCTTACCTCGAGCGCATTCTTGGCGACGTGAGCGTGAAGCGCCCGCTGCACGCAGTGGTGGATTGCGGCAACGGCGTGGCCGGAGAACTCGGCCCCGAGCTCGTTCGCCGTCTGGGTGTGACGACCACGCCGCTGTTCGACGAGATCGACGGCCACTTCCCGAATCACCACCCGGATCCCGGCAAGCCGGAGAATCTGGTCGCGCTGATCGACGAGGTCGAGCGGACCGGCGCGGACATCGGGCTCGCCTTCGACGGCGACGGCGACCGCCTGGGCGTGGTGACCCCGCGCGGGCGCATGATCTATCCGGATCATCTGCTCGCGGTGTTCGCCACCGACCTGCTCGAGCGCCAGCCGGGCGCCACGGTGATCTTTGACGTCAAGTGCAGCCGCACCCTGGCCCGGGTGATCAGTGATGCCGGCGGCGAGCCCGAGATGTGGCGTACCGGCCATTCGCTGATCAAGGCACGCATGCGTGAGACCGGCGCGCAGCTTGCCGGCGAGATGAGCGGACATATCTTCTTCAAGGAGCGCTGGTACGGTTTCGACGACGGCCTCTACGCCGCGGCGCGGCTGCTCGAGATCCTCGCCGGTTGCGGGGAAGATGCGGACACGTTGTTCGAGCGTTTTCCTCAGGAAATCAGCACCCCGGAGATCAACCTGACGGTACCGGACGAAGAAAAATTCGCCATGATCGAAGCGCTTGCCAGGGTCGGCGACTTCGGCGAAGGTATCAAGACCACCCTCGACGGCCTTCGCGTGGACTACCCGCAGGGCTTCGGGCTATGCCGGGCATCGAACACGACGCCGGCACTGGTGCTTCGCTTCGAAGGGGAAAGCGAAGCGGCATTGAACGAGATAAAGACGCGCTTCGCCGCCGCGCTCGCCAAGGCGGCGCCGACGCTCGATATCACCGCGCTGCACTGATGGCGCGGATCGCGTGCGTCGCCATTAAAAGATAAAAGCCAAGGGATAACGCAATGAATCCAGAAAGCCGCGACCCGAAGGTCGTCGTGGAAGTGCTGTCAGAGGCGCTTCCCTACATCCAGCAGTTCTCCGGCAAGACCGTGGTCGTCAAGTACGGCGGCAACGCCATGACCGAAGACGCCCTGATCGACTCCTTCGCCCGCGACATCGTGCTGATGAAGGAGGTCGGCATCAACCCGGTGGTGGTGCACGGCGGCGGCCCGCAGATCGGCAGCCTCCTCGAGAAGCTCAACATCGAGTCGCGCTTCGTCAACGGCATGCGCGTCACCGACGCCCAGACCATGGACGTAGTAGAGATGGTGCTCGGGGGCTTGGTCAACAAGAGCATCGTCAACCTGATCAACCAGTGCGGCGGCAAGGCGATCGGCCTGACCGGCAAGGACGGCGCCCAGATCCGCGCCCGCCAGCTCAAGGTCGAGCACAAGACCCCTGAGATGACCGCCCCGGAGATCATCGACATCGGTCATGTCGGCGAAGTGGAGTCGATCTCCACCGATCTGATTGAAATGCTCGCCGCCCGCGACTTCATTCCGGTGATCGCCCCGATCGGCGTCGACGCCGAGGGTCACAGCTACAACATCAACGCCGACCTGGTCGCCGGCAAGCTCGCCGAGGCGCTGTGTGCCGAGAAGCTGATGCTTTTGACCAACGTGGCGGGCCTGATGAACGGCGCAGGCGACGTGCTCACGGGGCTGACCACCGCCCAGGTGGACGGCCTGATCGAGGACGGCACCATCTACGGAGGGATGCTTCCGAAGATTCGCTGCGCGCTGGAGGCGGTGAAAGGTGGTGTCAACAGCGCCCACATCATCGACGGGCGCGTGCCCCATGCGGTGCTGCTGGAAATATTCACCAACGCAGGTGTCGGCACGTTGATCAGCGACGCGAGCTAAGCGAGGGGTCACCACCATGAGCGACGACCACAAACCTCGCCGCCGCGATCAGATTCTGCAGGCGCTGGCCATCATGCTCGAGGAGGACAGCGGCAAGCGCATCACCACCGCCGCGCTCGCTCGTCAGGTCGGCGTCTCGGAAGCGGCGCTCTACCGCCACTTTCCGAGCAAGGCGCGCATGTTCGAGGGGCTGATCGATTTCATCGAGGAGAGCGTGTTCGCCCGCATCACGCGCATTCTCGAGGACAAGCCCGAGGCCGAGGCGCGCTGCGCGACGATCCTGGCGCTGCTGCTGGGCTTCGCCGAGAAGAACCCCGGCCTTGCCCGGGTGCTCGGCGGCGACGTGCTCACCGGCGAGACCGCCAGGCTCCGCCAGCGGGTCCATCAGCTCTTCGAGCGCCTGGAGACGCAGCTCAAGCAGATCCTGCGCGAGGCGGAGCTTCGCGAAGGGCTGCGCCCGAGCATTCCCGCCCCGGCGGCGGCGAACCTTCTGATCGCCCAGGCCGAAGGGCGCATCGCCCAGTACGTGCGTAGCGACTTCAAGCGCGCGCCCACCGAGTACTGGGAGGACCAGTGGGCCCTGATCTCGCGCCAGCTGCTGCGCCAGAGCGCCCAGCCCGCCTGAGCCGCTCGTGGCCAGGCACGAAAAAGCCCCGGCAGTGCCGGGGCTTTTTTACGCGTCACTGCTTTACGCGTCACTGCCGACGTCAGGCGGCGAGCGGCTCGCCCATCTTCTGGCGCAGCTTCTTCATGGCGTTCTTCTCGAGCTGGCGAATACGCTCGGCGCTGACACCGTAGACGTCCGCCAGATCGTGCAGGGTCGACTTGTTGTCGGTCAGCCAACGGCGCTGCAGGATGTCTCGCGAGCGGTCATCGAGCTCGCCGAGCGCCAGCTGCAGGCGGCGGGTCGAGTCCTGCTCGAAGTCGCTGTCCTCGAGCTGGGTCGCCGGGTCCATGGAGGCATCGTCGAGAAACTGCGCCGGCGCCGGGTATGGGCTCTCTTCGTCCTCGCCAGGCGAGGCGTCGAAGCCGGCATCGAAGGCCGACAGCCGCCCTTCCATGTCGCGCACGATCTCGGGCTTGACGTCGAGATCCTTGGCAATGGCGTTGACCTCGTCGTTGTTCAGCCAGGCCAGACGCTTTTTCGCGCTGCGCAGGTTGAAGAACAGCTTGCGCTGCGCCTTGGTGGTAGCGATCTTGACGATACGCCAGTTGCGCAGCACGAACTCGTGAATCTCGGCCTTGATCCAGTGCACCGCAAACGACACCAAGCGCACGCCCTGGTTGGGGTCGAAGCGCTTGACCGCCTTCATCAGCCCCACGTTGCCCTCCTGGATCAGGTCCGCCTGGGGCAAGCCGTAGCCGGAGTAGCTGCGTGCGATGTGAACCACGAAACGCAGGTGGGAAAGAACCAGGCGACGCGCCGCTTCCAGGTCGCCGTCATCGTGAAGGCGATACGCGAGCTCGCGCTCTTCTTCGACAGTGAGTACGGCGATGCCGTTGACCGCTTGAATGTAGCCGCCGAGGTCGTTTCCCGGAGAAAGCTGCCCCACCGGTAGAAGACTAGTGCTCATGCAGAAGGTCTCCTTTCACCTATCTTGGTTGACCTGCTGTTGTCATCGACGTGGCCGGGTATGGCGCGGCGCGATCAACATGGCAGTGTCGGAATGTTCGTTATGACCATCAAATGCTTTCAAGGTTCATGTTGCCGGTCGACCGGCGCCGCGCGCATACCCTGACTCAGCGCGGACGAATGCTGGCGAGGTGGCGCGACACCGCAAGCCATGCTCCCAACCAGCCTAACAGTGTACTGCAAGCGAGCAGAATTGTAGAGCCCGCAACGTCCAGTTGCGGCAGGCTGAAGTCCGCCCCGTAGCTCGCCGCCAGTGCCGCCACCGGCAGCGACAGCCAGTGGTTGCCAAGCCCCAGCAGCAAAAGCGCCAGCCCCCCGCCACCGAAGCCGTACCACGCCCCGCTGTAGAGAAATGGCCGACGCACGAAAGCGTGGGTAGCGCCGATCAGCATCACCACCTCGATCTCCCGGCGTCGGCTCTCCACCGCCAGCCGAATGGTGTTGCCGACCACCAGAAGCACGCCGAAGCCGAACAGCACGCCGAGCGCCAGCGCCACCCGCCGACCGAGATTGGCCAGATGGCGAAGCCGCTCGACCCAGGCGAGATCCAGGCGCACCTCGTCCACCCCGGCCAGCCCCTCGAGCTGCCCGGCGAGCGCCTCCATGGCACCGGGATCGACGCTTTGCGGGTGAATCACGATGCTCGCCGGCAGCGGATTCTCCTCGAGTCCCATCAGGGTATCATCGAGACCCAACGAGCGCTGGAACGTGGCCATGCCCTCCTCGGCGCTGATCAAGCGGGTCTCGCCGACGCCCGCCTCGGCGCCTACCGCCTCCTCGATGCGTTCGGCCTGGGCCTGATCCACTGCCGGTTCGAGATAGACGGTGAGCGTAGCGCTTTCGTCGAGCTCGGCATCCAGCAGCCGGGCGCTGTCGAGCGTCAGCCAGAGCGCGGCGGGCAGCACCAGGGCGATGGCGATGGCAAGCATGGTGAGCAGACTGCCCAGCGGATGGCGCACCAGCCGCTGGAGGCTGTCGGCGAGCATCGCCCGGTGATGGCGCCCCCAGGCCCGTGCCCGGCTGCCAAGCCCTGGCCCGGTGGCACGCGGCTTGGGCTTGGGCGCGGGGGCGCGTCGGTCGGGGACGGCGCTCGCCCGGCGACGGCTGACCGCGCCTTGGCGGCGGGACGGCTCCGAAGGCGTCGGGCGCTTCATACGGCCCCCTCGTCGGCGATCAGCCGCCCATCGCGCAGGCGCAGAATGCGGTGCTTGAGCCTGGCGATCAGCGCCAGGTCGTGGCTTGCGATCATCACCGTGGTGCCGATGCGGTTGAAATCCTCGAACAGGCCCATGATATCGGCGGACAGGTGCGGGTCGAGGTTACCGGTGGGCTCATCGGCAAGCAGCAAGGCCGGCTTGTTGACCACGGCGCGGGCAATGCCCACGCGCTGCTGTTCGCCGCCGGAAAGCTCTACCGGCAGCGCCTTCTCGCGATGCAGGAGCCCCACCTTGTCGAGCGCCGCCCGCACCCGGCGCGCGGACTCGCGAGGCTCGAGCCCCTGGATCTCCAGCGGCAGCGCCACGTTTTTAAACACGCTTCTATCGAACAACAGCTGGTGGTCCTGGAACACCACGCCGATCTGGCGGCGATAGAACGGCACCTGGCTCGGGTGGAGCGTGGCGATGTCGTGGCCGGCAACAACGACCCGGCCCCGAGTGGGCTTCTCCAGGCGCATGATCAGGCGCAGAAGCGAGCTCTTGCCCGCGCCGGAGTGGCCGGTCAGGAATACCATCTCCCCCGGGGCGACGTGAAAGTTCAGGTGGGCCAGCGCCTCGAAGCGCCCGCCGTACCGCTTGCCGACGTGCTCAAAAGCGATCATGCGCGGCCGTCATCCTCGGGCCGGTCAAAAAGCGCCGTGACGAATTCGTCGGCGACGAAGGGGCGCAAGTCATCGAGGCCCTCGCCGACGCCGATGAAGCGAATCGGCGTTTCGAGCTGCTTGGCGAGCGCGAAGATCACCCCGCCCTTGGCGGTACCATCGAGCTTGGTCAGCGTGATGCCGCTGACCGGCACCGCCTCGTTGAAGGTGCTGGCCTGGGAAATGGCGTTCTGGCCGGTGCCCGCGTCGAGCACCAGCATCACCTCGTGGGGCGCCGTGGCGTCGAGCTTCTTCATCACCCGATGGACCTTCTTGAGTTCCTCCATCAGGTGGCTCTTGTTGTGCAGCCGCCCTGCGGTGTCGGCGATCAGCACGTCGACGCCACGCGCCTTGGCCGCGGCCACCGCGTCATAGATCACCGAGGCGCTGTCGGCGCCGGTGTGCTGGGCGATGACCGGCACGCGGTTGCGCTCGCCCCACACCTTGAGCTGCTCGACCGCCGCCGCGCGGAAGGTGTCGCCGGCAGCGAGCATCACGCTCTTGCCCTCGCGCTGGAAGCGCTGGGTCAGCTTGCCGATGGTGGTGGTCTTGCCGGCGCCGTTGACGCCCACCACCAGGATCACGAAGGGGCCCTCGTCGGACTTGTCGAGGGTGAGCGGTGTCGATACCGGCGCGAGCAGACGTGCAAGCTCCTCCTGCAGCCCCTTGTAGAGCGCCTGCGCGTCGGCAAGCTCCTTGCGCGAGACTCTCGCCTGCAGCGATTCGATGATCTCGGTGGTCGCCTCGATGCCGACATCGGCCATCAGAAGCTGGGTCTCGAGATCCTCGAGCAGCTCGTCGTCGATCTGCTTCTTGCCCAGAAACAGATCCGCCAGACCATCGGTCAGGTTGGCCCGGGTGCGTCCGAGCCCGGACTTGATGCGGGCAAACCACCCCTGTTTCTCGGCCACCGACTTCTCGACCGCCACCGGCTTTTCATCGGGGCTCGGGGCCGGCGTGGGGGTAGCCGGCTCGATTTCCGGTGCGGCAGGCGTGGGCGCGACTTCCGGCGGGGCGGGCTCGGGGTCGATTTCCGGGGTGTCAGGTACCGGCTCCACCTCTGGCGCAGGCTTTTCGGGCTCAACCTCCGGGGAGGCCGGTTCGGGCTCGATCTCGGGTGTTTTCGGGGTCGGCTCGACCTCGGGCTTTTCGGGTTCGGGCGTTTCGGGCTTGGGCGCGATCTCGGGCGTTTCGGGCCCGGGCTCGACTTCGGGCTTTGCGGGCTCCGGCTCAACCTCGGGCGTCTCCGGCGTCGGCGCTATCTCCGGCGTTTCGGGCTCGGGCCTGGCGGGCGCCGGCTCGGTCGGCGGCGTCTCGAGCAAAGGCTCTGGCCCCTGCTCGGGTTCCGGGGTCGAGGCGAGGTCTGGCGTGCGCGCCTCTTCCGGCGTCGGGTGCTGCTGAGAATCCTGCTTTTTCTTGCGCTTCAAGAAACCGAACATGAGGGTATCCAACGAAAAAAGGGGAACATTGTGCCCATCCTACCACCGCCGACCAAGACTTTGGACAACGCGGCAGCTACAATCGCCCGCATGAAACGACAACGCTCATCACGCAGGGCGGCGGCCCCCCGGGGCTCGTCCAAGGCCCTTGGCAAGCTACGTATTATCGGCGGCGACTACCGCCGCCGCCAGCTCCCCGTGCTCGACCTTCCCGGGCTTCGCCCGACGCCGGATCGTGTCCGCGAAACGCTGTTCAACTGGCTCGGCCCGACGCTTTCCGGCTGTCGCACGCTGGATCTTTTCGCGGGCTCCGGGGCGCTGGGCATCGAGGCGCTGTCGCGCGGGGCGCGAGAGACGGTGTTCATCGAGCGGGAGGCGGCGGTGGCCGAGCTGATCCGCGACAACCTCGCGACCCTGGGGGCAGAAAATGCCCGGGTGATCACGACGGATGCTGGCGGCTTTCTTGACCAAAGCGCCTCTGCGTTCGACTTGGTCTTCCTCGATCCGCCCTTCGGCCAGGGGCTGGCCGAGCCCTGCTGCCAGGCGCTGGAGCAGGGCGGCTGGCTCGGTGACGAGGCGCTGATCTATCTGGAGACCGAGCGCGCGCTCGCCCCGGTGGTGCCCGCCAATTGGCAGCTTCATCGGGAAACCGGCGCCGGCGAGAGCATCGCCCGACTCTATCGGCGCGGCTAGGCTTGCCGCGGCCCAAACGCGGCGTTACGCTGCTGCCCTGACGCGTCACTCACCGTGGGCGATGCGTTCTGTCCCGTCTTCTGGAGGTAGGCATGAGCCTTGAACTATTCAATCAGCTAGAGCAGAAAGTCACCGATACCGTCGAGGCGCTGGAGCTCCTCAAGCTCGAGAACGAAGAGCTGCGCCGCGAGAACGAGCAATTCAAGCAGGAGCACGAGGAGTGGGAGCGTCGCCTGCAGGGCGTGCTCGCGAAGTTCGAGTCCAGCGAAAGCGCCTAGAGCCCCCTCGACATCAAGAGTGCATCCTCCCGCCCGGCCGCCTCGATGGCCGGGTAGTACCCCTTGCGGCGGCCATCGATGCCGAACCCCAGGCGCTCGTAGAGCGTGATCGCCGCCAGATTGCCCGCCCGTACCTCCAGAAGCACGCGCTCGCTTTGCCACGCGCGTGCCTGAACGATCACCGCTTGCAGCAGTGCTCGCCCCATCCCCTCGCCTCGCCGCTCAGGCAGCACGCCGATCGCCTGAAGCTCCGCCTCGAAAGGCAGGCGTGTCACCAGCGCATACCCCGTAAGCACTGTGCCGTCGTGATAGCCGAGCACCTCCTGGGTATCGCTTTCGAGCGCCTCTTTGAGCGTGCGCGCGCTCACCCCACTCCGGGCGCGCGTCTCCAGGGCGCAAAGCGCTTCTTCGTTGGCGCGCGTCAAGGGGTGAATCAAGGTGTTCTCGTGGAGCTGTCGGCCAGACGTGCAAGCGCCGGCCAGAGCGCGCGCTTGGCGGCCGAACCCTGGAGCAGGGTCGCCAGGCTCGGCGCCCGCCAGAGAGGGAGCTCCAGGGTTTGGCTTCGCTGTTCGTTGAGATCGAGCACCGTCGCGAGCGTACTGGCGGTATCGTCATCGTCGCCCCACCATAGCAGGCGCTCCAGCTGCCAGCCCTGGCGTGAAGCGGCGCCGGCAACGAAGGCGGCGAGTCCTTCGCGCGCTTCTTCCAGCGGGTCCTCGGGCGTGAACACCCCCGCCATGGGCGGCCAGGCGAAGGTGGTCGGCGCGGGCAATTCGCTTTCGAGCACGTCGGCGGCGGCGAGCAGGTTGCCGAGCAGGCGCTGCTCCAGGGCGGTGAGCTCGCCGGGGTGCAGGCTGAGCCAGCGACCGCCGATGCAAAGCCACGTCATCGTGAACACCACAGGCTCGGCCGAGGGAGCGCTTTCAGGGGCGGACGGCGTCTTGACGGCGGGTACTGGCACTTCGCTCGCCTGATCCGGCAGGGCGATATCGCCGAGCAGCGCCCGGGCAGACTTGGCGGACCGGGTGGCGGTGTCGGCACCGGGCGCGGCGGGTGCTCTGGCAGGCGCCGGCGGGCTCGGCTCGTCGAGCAGCGCGTGCAGCTGCTGGCGTGGCGCCACGGCGTGCGTCGGCTCCTCCCACTCGCAGGCTGGCGTCGGGGCGGCGCCGGGCAACTGGTAGCGGCACGCCCAGGCGGTAATGCCCATGGCGTCCAGGTAGTGGCGTCGGGTGACTTCCGGAGTCACTTTCCGCTGCCGCGCTGACCGCCAAGACAGTCCGGCGAGTTCGGCCGCTGGCCACCGCGCGCCGACCACTCACCGGGCGTGTAAAGGTGCAGCGCCAGGGCGTGGACCGGGCCCGAGAGCTCGTCGGCCAGCAGCGCATAGATCTGCTGGTGGCGCTTGACCGGCATCATTCCCTCGAAGCTCTCGGACACCAGCGTGACCTTGAAATGGGTCTCGGAATTGGCCGGCACGTTGTGCAGATGACTTTCGTTTTCCACCTGCAGCACGTTTGGCGAAAGCGTCGCCAACTTGTTCTCGATATGTGTCTGCAGCGCCATGGCGGGCCTCCTGGTTAGATAAACGCCTGCCATTGTACGCCCTTAGTCGCGCCTCGACGATGCCCGACGTTCAACGAGGGCGCGCCCGGCAAGCGATACCCGGGAGAGGCTCGCTACCAGGGCCAGCAAGGTGGTGAAGGCGCCGAACCAGAGCGTTGCCTGCACGGCGAGCCCCAGGGCGAGGGCGGCCCCCACCACGGCAACGCCGAAGGATTGCCCCACGGTACGCATGGTGCTCATCACCCCGGAGACGTTGGCACTGCGCGCAACCGGCAAACTCGCCATCATCTCGCGGTTGTTGGGCGGCTGAAAAAGCCCGAAGCCGATGCCGCACAGCGCCGTGCGCCAGAGGCTGCCCGCCGCCGAGGTGCTCTCGTCGACCAGCGCCAGCGCTACCAGTCCGACGATCAGAAAAGCAAGGCCAACGCTCGACAGCACGCTCGGGTTGACCTTGTCCGCCAGGCGCCCGGCCAGCGGCCCCACCACCATGATGGCCAGCGGCCAGGGAGTGAAGAGCCAGGCGGTCTCCAGCGGCGAGAGCCCCATCTGGTCCTGGTAGAAGAACGACAGCGCCACGAAAGTCAGTCCCTGGCCGATGAAGGCGAGCCCCGAGGCGGAGACCGCAAGCGTGAAGCGCATCTCGCTGAAGACGCTTAGCGGCAAAAGCGGATAGGCGGCGCGGCGCTGGCGGCGCACGAAGGCAAACGCCGCTACCACGCAGAGCGCGCTCCAGGCACCCGCCTCTAGATAGGCAGCGTGCCCCACGCCGTCCATGGCCAGAAAGAAGCTCGCCAGCATCGCCATCGAGTAGAGGGCGCCGGCCACGTCGAAGCTGCCCTGGCGCGCCGGGTCCCGGGGCAAGGCCTTGGCGGCGAAGTAGAGCGAGCAGAGCCCGAGCGGCACGTTGAGGGCGAAAAGCCACGGCCAGTCGGCAAACGACAGGATCACCCCGCTGAGTGTCGGGCCGGCGGCGTAGCCCCCTGCCACCACCAGCGCGCTCAGGCCCAGGGCGCTGCCCAGAAGGCGTGACGGAAAGATCAGCCGGTAGAGCGATGGCCCGATGGAGAGCGTGGCCGCCGCACCGAGCCCCTGGAAGGCGCGAAACACCAGCAGCATCTCGAGATTGCGCGAAAGCGCCGCGCCCAGCGAGGCGACAACGAAGGTGGAAAGCCCCAGCAGGTAGAGCCTGCGCCGAGTGATCAGTTCGCTGAGCCCGGCGAACACAAGGAGAAAGGCCGCGCACACCACCTGGAAGATGTTGGTGATCCACACCGACCGCGAGGCGGAGGCGCCAAGATCGGCGGCGATGATGGGCAGGGCCAGGTTGATCATGGTGGTATCGACCACCGCCATCAGAGTGCCGGTCACCAACGCCAGCACCGCGAGGGCCCGTTCCGGCCCCGGCAGGCCGTCATCGCCGGGGCGGGTTTCGAAGAGTCGCATGGGTGGGGGATTCCTTCAGGCCGCCGCTAAACGCCAGAACCGGCCGAGGCCGGTTCTGGCAAACAGGAAAAGCGCGTGACGGCAACGCTAGTCTGGGTCGTTGTCGAGCAGCAACGCGTCGTCGACATCGGAAATTTCCAGTGCCGTCTCATCATCCAGGTCGATGGCCAGATAGCTGTGCTCGACGTTCAGAAACGTCTGGAACAGCGTCCAGTCCAGCGTCTGTGGCCACTGGCGCTCGTCCTCTTCCCAGGCGCGAAGCTCGGTCTCGAGGATCTCGACGCAGCGATCGCGCACGAGGGTCTCGAGCGCCTCCGGCGTATCCATTTCCGGAATCAGGTAGATGGTACTTTCACGTTCGACGTCGGCAAGCGTCAGGTCGTCGTCGCCCGTGGTGGGTTCCAGCGCGTTGATCCAGTCCACGAAGGGCTGGGTCGGCCTGACGCTCAGAGCGGAGCGATTAAGCAGTTTCATGGGATTCTCCTCGCCGTCGAAACGTTGACCATTATGGGCGCTAAGACGCGCCCTTACCAACTTTTACTCGACTTCCGGGCGCATCGCCGGGAACAGCAGCACGTCGCGAATCGAGGGGCTGTCGGTGAACAGCATCACCAGCCGGTCGATGCCGATGCCCTCGCCCGCCGTCGGCGGCATGCCGTACTCGAGCGCGCGCACGTAATCGGCGTCATAGTACATCGCCTCGAGGTCGCCTGCGTCCTTCTCCGCGGCCTGGGCGCGAAAACGCTCGGCCTGGTCCTCGGCGTCGTTGAGCTCCGAGAAGCCGTTGGCGATCTCGCGACCGCCGACGAAGAACTCGAACCGGTCGGTGACGAAGGGGTCTGAATCGCTGCGCCGGGCCAGCGGGCTGACCTCCGCCGGGTACTCGGTGATAAAGGTCGGCTGGTCGAGCTTGTGCTCGGCCACTTCCTCGAAGATCTCGGTCTGCAGCTTGCCCAGGCCCCAGCTCTCCTTCACCTTGATGCCGAGCTTCCCGGCGGTGGCCCGCGCCGCCTCGAGGGTGTCGAGATCCGCTGCCACGATGCCGTCGCCGTGATCGAGAATCGACTGTTTGAGGGTCAAACGCTTGAAGGGCTGACCGAAGTCGTAGCTCGCTCCCTGGTAGGTGAGCATGGTGGTGCCCAGCACTTCCTCGGCGGCGGTGCGCAGCATCGCCTCGGTCATGTCCATCAGGTCGTTGTAGTCGGCGTAGGCCCAGTAGAATTCGACCATGGTGAATTCGGGATTGTGCCGGGTCGAGAGCCCTTCGTTGCGGAAGTTGCGGTTGATTTCGAAGACGCGCTCGAAGCCGCCCACCACCAGACGCTTCAAATAGAGCTCCGGGGCGATACGCAGGTACATGTCCATGTCCAGCGCGTTGTGATGGGTGACGAACGGGCGCGCCGTCGCTCCGCCGGGGATCGGCTGGAGCATGGGGGTTTCCACCTCCATGAAGCCACGCGCCTCGAAGAAGCGGCGCAGGGAGGCGATCACCGCCGCACGGGTCTCGAAGGCCTTGCGCGATTGCGGGTTCATGATCAGATCGACATAGCGCTGGCGGTAGCGCGCCTCCTGATCGGTCAAGCCGTGAAACTTGTCGGGCAGCGGGCGCAGGCTCTTGGTGAGCAGCGCCACTTCCTTCATCATCACGTACAGGTCGCCCTTGCCGGACTTGTGCACCGGGCCACGGGCGGCAACGATGTCACCGATGTCCCAGCCCTTGACGTCCTCGAGCACGTCGGCGGGCAGGCCCTTCTTGTCGACGTAGAGCTGGATCTGGCCGGCGACGTCCTGGATGACGATGAAGGGGCCGCGCTTGCGCATGATGCGCCCGGCCACGGCGGCGTGGTGATCCAGCGCCTCGAGCTCGTCCTTCTCCTTGTCGCCGAACTGCGCATCGAGCTCGACGGTCAGGCTGTCGCGGCGAAAGTCGTTGGGGAAGGCGCTCTTGCCCTGGGCGGTGGCGCTTTCGCGGCGCTTGGCGAGCTTGGCGCGGCGCTCGGCGATCAGGTGGTTCTCGTTTTCAGCGGGAGACGCGTCTTGGTTAGCCATCCGGCACCCTGTATGTATGTCGAAGATCGGTTTCGAAGGTCGTGTTCGAAGGCGGTATTCGAAGGAATACGCTTTCAGACGCCAGCGGGCCGCGCCGGCGGCCCGCAAAGCATCAAAGGCCCTGCTTGAGACTGGCGATGATGAACTGATCCAGGTCGCCGTCGAGCACCTTGTCGCAGTTGCTGGACTGCACGCCGGTACGCAGATCCTTGATGCGCTGGTCGTCGAGCACGTAGGAGCGGATCTGGCTGCCCCAGCCGATGTCGGCCTTGGAGTCCTCCGCTTCCTGCTTTGCGGCGTTGCGCTTTTGCATCTCGTGCTCCCACAGCTTCGCCTTCAACTGCTTCATGGCGAAATCGCGGTTGGCGTGCTGGCTGCGCTGGTTCTGGCAGGCCACCACGATGCCGGTCGGCTCGTGAGTGATGCGCACCGCGGAATCCGTGGTGTTGACGTGCTGGCCGCCGGCGCCGCTGGAGCGGTAGGTGTCCACGCGCAGATCCGACGGGTTGATCTCGACCTCGAAGCTGTCGTCGATCTCCGGGGAGAGAAACACCGAGGCGAAGGAGGTGTGGCGACGACCGCCCGAGTCGAAGGGGCTCTTGCGCACCAGGCGGTGAACGCCGGTTTCGGTGCGCAGCCAGCCGAAGGCGTGATCGCCCTGGATATGGATCGACGCGGACTTGATGCCCGCCACCTCGCCGGCGGAGACCTCGACGATCTCGGCCTTGAAGCCGTGGCTTTCCGCCCAGCGCAGGTACATGCGCAGCAGGATGTTCGCCCAGTCCTGGGCTTCGGTGCCGCCGGAGCCGGACTGGATGTCCATGTAGGCGTTGTTGGGATCCATCTCGCCGGAGAACATGCGCCGGAACTCGAGCTTCTCGAGCGACGCCTGCAGGGTGTCGAGCTCGCGGCTGACCTCCTCGACGGTGGCCTCGTCCTCTTCCATCTCGGCGAGTTCCAGAAGGTCCTGGCTATCACCAAGGCCTTGGTCGAGCTCGTCGATGGTCGCCACGATCGTCTCGAGCGAGGCGCGCTCGCGGCCCAGCTTCTGGGCGTAGTCCGGATCGTTCCAGACGTTCGGGTCCTCGAGCTCGCGGGTGACTTCCTCTAGCCGATCCTTCTTCTCGGCATAGTCAAAGATACCCCCTAAGAACGTCTGTCCGCTCAGACAGGTCCTTGATCTGGGTATGAATCGGATTGGTTTCCAACATGCAGCGCGCCTTGTCTGGTCAAAAAGGGGTCGGGTACGAAAAGGAGGGTCGCCTTCTGGCGATGACCGCCTAGTGTAACGGAAACCCGGGCGCCGGTGCATCCTCCCCGTGGCGCCCACGAAAAAACCCGGCTGGCGCCGGGTTCGTTCGAGATTGAGGTCTTGCTGTATTTTTCTAGAAGCGGTAGGTCAACTGCGCGCCGAAGCCGTGGGCTTCGTTCTTGTAGTCCGCTGCGTAGTTGGCGCCACCCACCGCAGCCCCACCGGTCGCCGCACTTGCCAGCAGGTCGCGGCGCTGCTGCTCGACGTGGGTGCCGCGCTCGGTCAGGTAGGAGTAGGCGACGTCCAGGGTGAGATCGGGGATCGGCGTCCAGCCGGCGCCGATCGAGAAGATGCGCCGGTCGTCCGAGGGAATGCGCACGCTTCTGTGCTCGTCGCTGGTCGGGGTGTAGTCGAGCGTCAGGCCCGCGCGCAGCGCAAGCTCTGGCGTCAGCTGGTACTCGCCGCCGGTGGCGAAGGCCCAGGCATTGGTGTAGTCCTGGGTTTCCTGGGTGATGACGTCGCCTCTCGTGCCGGTGACGCGAATCTCGTCGAACTGGCTCCAGCGCACCCAAGAGGTGCCGAACATCAGCTTGAGGCGGTCGCTCATCTGCTGGGTGACGGAGAAGTTGACCGTCTCCGGCGTGGTCAGGTCGAGAGAAGCGTTGGGGTCCGAGCGCACCACGTTACCCAGCGGGTCGGTAGCGGCGAAGCTGCCCTCGAGGGTGTAGTCCACCTTGGAGCGGTAGGTCAGGCCGAAAGTGGTCTCCGGCACCGGCTGGTAGATCACGCCGAGGTTGTAGCCCCAGGCCTCGTCGTCGCCTTCAACCCGCGAGTCGATATCCGTGGCGGCGCTGAAGGCGGGCCCGGAGGGCAATTGGCGACGCAGTTCGCCGTCCACCTTGTTGTAGGTCACGCCCACGCCCACCGACCATTGGTCGTTGAAGCGGTAGGAGACCGTCGGCTGGGCGGTCATCACGGTCACTTCGGTATAGTCGCCGAAATAGCGGCCCTGGAAGTTCTTTTCGTAGTCGGTCTTGGAGCCGAACGGCGCGTAGACGCCGAAACCGAAGGCGAGACGCTCGTTGACCGGGTGGGCGTAGAAGGCGAAGGGGACGAGCGTGCCCGGTACCATGTCGCCTTCGTTGGTGCCCGGGATGCCGCCGACGGGAACCTGGATGCCGTTGGGCGCGCCGCCCAGCGCCACGCCGGAATCCAGTGTCCGGCTGGCCTCCACGTTGCTGATCTTGGTCTTGGGATTCAGGTAGGTGCCGCCGGCGGTGATCTGCGCGCGATCCAGAAACGACATGCCCGCCGGGTTGCCGAAGACGATGGTGGCGTCGTTGACGTTGGAGCTGCGCCCGGCGTGGCCGTAGCCCTGCCCGCTGACGCTCTGTTCGTTGATCTGGTAGCCGCCAGCACTGGCCTGGCTCGCCCAGGCCGCGGCGGCCACGGCAGAGACCAGCGCGAGCTTCTTGACGTTGTTATACATAGTGAGCCTCTTTCCCGATGATCCGACGAGCGTTGCCACCCGCCTAGGTTATTTTAATACGTCACGAGGAGTAGTTTTCGCCCAATGTCGGCGCGGGTTCAAGGGGCAAACGCTCGTTTTATTTCGTTTCGGGCCCATCCATTAGTCTTAGGGCCGTGGCAACCACCTTGCCAGGCACTCGCTTGACCTTTGGGTGGCACAAGGGTTTTACACTGAAGACCTACAGCGACGGGACGACACCGCATGAAAGTCAGCGACATCGCCAGACACGGCCACGTGACGCCGGAAACGGTGCGCCACTATACCCGCGAGGGCCTGCTCTCCCCCGAGCGTCATCCGGACAACGGCTATCACCTCTACTGTGCGACCGACCTCGAGCGGCTGCATTTCATCCAGCGGGCGCGCAAGCTCGGCTTCAGCGTGGCCGAGATCCGCGACATCCTGCGCCACGCCGATCACGGCGACTCGCCCTGCCCGATGGTGCGCGATCTGCTGGCAAGCCGCCTGCCCCAGATTCGCGCGCGCATCGAGGAGCTCGAAGCCCTGGCACGGCGCATGGAGCAGGCACTGCAGAGCTGGCAGGAGATGCCCGACGCCGCCCCGGACGGCCATAGCCTGTGCCGGCTGATCGAAAGCTTCCCCGACGACACGCGCTCCCAGGAGGCCCCATGAACGACGAACGAACCACCATGGCATCGCGTGCGCCGGTGCAGCGCCTCTCCATCGGCGGCATGACCTGTGCCGGCTGCGTCAAAAGCGTGCAGCGGGCGCTCGCGGCCACCCCCGGCGTCGAGACGGCGAGTGTCAACTTCGCCACCCACGTCGCCCAGGTGGCCGGCCACGCCGAACGCCAGGCGCTGATCGACGCCGTGGCCGGCGCGGGCTACCAGGCCGAGCCGATCGTCGATCTGCGCGAGGCCGAGCGCGCGCGCGCCAAGCAGGACGCGGCCACCTACCGCCAGCGCCTGCACGGCAGCGCCGTGGCGCTCTCGCTGGCCGTGCCGCTGATGCTCGGCATGGGGGTCTTCCATCCGCATCCGGTGGGGGCCGGAAGGCTCTATTGGCTGGCGGTGGGGCTTCTGACGCTTTACGTACTCGCCTTTCCTGGGCGCCACTTCTTCGTCGGCGCCTGGCACAACCTTCAGCGCCGACAGGCCAATATGGATACGCTGGTGGCGCTGGGCACCGGGACCGCCTGGGTCTACTCGATGGTCGTAGTGCTGTTCGCACCCTGGCTTCCCGCCGCCGCCCAAGGGCTCTACTTCGAGGCCTCGGCCATGGTGGTCGGGCTCATCCTGCTCGGCAACGCCCTGGAGCTTCGCGCCCGAGGGCGCACCAGCAGCGCCCTGAAACGCCTGCTGGCACTGCAAAGCCGCACCGCCCGGGTGCTGCGCGATGGCATCGAGCAGGAAGTCGATATCGACGCAGTGCGCGAAGGCGACCACCTGCGCGTACGCCCCGGCGAGCGCCTGCCAGTGGACGGGCTGGTGGTCGAAGGCCAGAGCCATATCGACGAATCGATGCTCACCGGCGAGCCGCTGCCGGTTCCCAGGCAACCAGGCAACGAGGTCAGCGCCGGCACCGTCAACGGCGCGGGCGGGCTCGTCTACCGCGCCACCCGCGTGGGCAGCGACACGCGCCTGGGCCGGATCACCGAGCAGGTGGCCAGCGCCCAGAACGCGCGCCCGCCGATCGGCGAGCTGGCGGACAAGGTCTCTGCAGTATTCGTACCGGCGGTGATGATCGTCGCGGTGCTGGCGGCGCTTGCCTGGTTCAACCTCGGCCCCGAGCCGCGGGTGATCCACATGCTGGTGGCGGCGACCACGGTGCTGATCATCGCCTGTCCCTGCGCCCTGGGCCTGGCCACGCCGATCTCCACCATGATCGGCGTGGGCAAGGCCGCCGAGCAGGGAGTGCTGGTGCGAAGCGGCGCGGCGCTGCAACGTGCAAGCCACCTGACCACGCTGGTGGTGGACAAGACCGGCACGCTGACCGAAGGCAAGCCCCGGGTCACCGACACCGACATCCTCGCAGGCGATGCCGCGACCGCGCTCGGCCTCGCCCTGACGCTGGAGCGCGGCTCGGAGCACCCGCTCGCCGCTGCGCTGGTCAACCACGCCGAGGCCGGGGGCGCTACTCCCGCCGCGATCCGCGACTTCGAGAGCGTCACCGGTCAGGGCGTTCGGGCGTACACCGTCGATGGCGAGCGGCTGCTGCTCGGCAGCGCCCGGCTGCTGGAGCAGGCCGGCGTCGATCTCGCGCCCGCCGCATCACAAGCGCAGGCGCTGGAGGCGCAGGCGCGCACGCTCGTCTACCTCGCCAGAGCCGACGCGCCGATCGCGCTGTTCGGTGTCAGCGATCCGCTGCGCAGTGACGCCCTTGACGCGGTCGCGCGGCTGCAGGCAGATGGCATGAAGGTGGTCATGCTGACCGGCGACAATCACCACACCGCTGCCGCCATCGCGAGGCAAACCGGCATTACCGAGTTCGAATCCGGCATGGCGCCGGAGGAGAAGCACGCGTTCATCGAGCGCCTGCAGCAAGAAGGCGAGGTGGTGGGCATGGTAGGGGACGGCATCAACGACGCCCCGGCGCTGGCCCGCGCCGACGTCGGCTTCGCCATCGGCCAGGGCACCGATATCGCCATCGAGAGTGCCGGCATGACCCTGATGCGCGGTTCACTGCACGGGGTGGCCTCGGCCATCGAGATCAGTCGCGCCACGCTTGCCAACATCAAGCAGAACCTGGTCGGCGCCTTCGGCTACAACGTGCTGTGCATTCCCATTGCCGCCGGCGCTCTCTACCCGCTGACCGGCACTCTGCTTTCGCCGATGATCGCAGGCGTTGCCATGTCGCTCTCCTCGATCACCGTGGTCGGCAACGCCAACCGCCTGCGGCGCTGGACACCCGCCAAGGAGAAGAACGCATGACGCTACTGGTCAACCTCGCAGGGCTCACGCTGATCGGCCTGATCGTCGCCTGGTTCTGGAAGGGCGGCATCAGCTGACGCCGATATAGCGCCCGGGCTTGTGGTTGAACGCGATGATGAGGTTCAGCGTCAGCGCGCCCAGCACTGAAAACGCCACGCGATCCAGCGGCAGCTGGGTGAGCGCAACGGCGAGAATTACCCCGTCGATGGCGAGCTGCACGTAGCCCGCCCGCAGGCCGTGGCGCTGCTGCAGGTAGAGCGCGAGGATATTGATACCGCCAAGGCTCGTACGGTGGCGAAACAGCATCAGCATGCCGATCCCCATCAGCGCCCCCCCCATCACCGCGGCGTAGAGCGAGGGCAAGCCCTCGAACACCACCCAGCCCTGGGTGAGCTCCGAGAACAGCGACACCAGGCCGATGGCGATGAAGGTGCGCAGGGTGAAGCTCCAGCCCATACGCTTGATCGCGAGGTAGTAGAACGGCAGGTTGATGACGAAGAACCAGGCGCCGAATCCCCAGCCGCTCAGGTAGTTGAGCAACAGCGCAAGCCCCGCCGTGCTGCCGGTGAGCAGCACCGCCTGGGTGTAGAACGTCACCCCGAGCGCCACGAACAGCGTGCCCAGCAACATCGCCATGGCGTCTTCGACCAAGGTGTGCCGATCCTCGGGGAGATCTTCCACGCGCATTGAAGCGTCCTTTTATTGTTGGTTCATCCCGCTCAAACCGCTTCGGCGTATTCGATCATGAGCTGCAGCGACTCCCGGCCGCGCCAGCGGTTGCGGTTGAGTTTGAACGCGCAGGCAAGCGTATCGCCCACGCCAAAAGCCGGCAGTTCGCCCGGCGTCAGTGCGCGAAACCAGATCGCCTTGCAGGTCACGGGGCCTTGGGAGAGCTCCAGCATCAGGTGGATGCCCTCACCGCCCACCGGGCGCAGCGCCTCGACGATGAACTCGCCCTGGAACAGCGGCGCCTCGAACTCGCGCCCGAAGGGGCCGAGGGCGTCGATCTCGTCGAGTGTGGCCAGATTGAGCTGGGCGGCGCCGAGCGTACCGTCGGTCAAGAGCTGGGGCGTGCGCGGCGTCTCGCCGAGCTGCTCGACCACGGCCTGCAGGAACGCCGCCTTGAACGCCTCATACTGCTCTTCGGCTAGCCCCACTCCGGCCGCACCGGCATGGCCGCCAAAGCGCGGCAGTGCCTCGGGGGCAAGCTCGAAGGTACGCGCCAGCGCGTCGCGCAGGTGCAGCCCCTCGATCGAGCGCCCGGAGCCGGTGAGCATGTGGGGCGCGGCGGCGCGAGTTAATACCACCGCCGGGCGCCCGAAGGCCTGCACCAGGCGCGAGGCGACGATGCCCTGCACGCCGGCATGGCCATCCTCGAGAAACACCACCACGGCGGGCTCGCCGGCTTCGATGGCGGGCAGCGCCAGACGCTTGGCCTCGTCGGCCATGTCCGCCTCGATCGCCTTGCGCGACTGGTTGTCCTGGTCGAGTACCTCGAGCTGGCGGTTGGCCACCACGTCGCTCTCGGCGAGCATGTAGTGAAGCGCGGCGTAGGGGTCGTCGAGACGCGAGCGGGCATTGATGCGCGGGCCCATCTGGAAGGCCAGCGTCTCGGCGCTGAAGGGCACGCTGTCGGTGCCGAGCCGCGCCGCCATCGCCCGCCAGCAGGCAGCGTCCATGCGGTTGATCAACGTGAGTCCGTGACTGACCACTGCACGGTTGGCGGGGCTTGCGCCGAGCGACACGCAGTCGGCAACGGTCCCCAGCGCCACATAGGAGAGCCAGGGCGAGAGCTTGGGCGTGGCCGGGCTCAGCTCGCCCCACTCGATCAGCACGCCGCGGGCCAGTGACATCAGAAGCCAGGCCACCATGCAGCCGGCGATGGTCTTGTCCGGATAGTCGCAATCATCGCGGGTCGGGTTGATGCAGGCGTAGGCGGATTCCGGCGGGCCGGCCAAGGGCAGCGCGTGGTGATCGCTCACCACCACGTCGATGCCGGCTGCCTTCAGGCGCGCGATGCGCGGCTCGTCGCTGCTTCCGCAGTCGGCGGTGATCACCACGCTCGGGCGCGGCGACAGCGCCAGCGTGCGCTCGACCAGCGGCAGGCTGATGCCGTAACCGTCGTTGATGCGGTGACCGATCAGGCTATGAAGCTTCGACTGCGGCACGCCGAAAAGCTCGACCAGCGTACGCCTGATCACCACGTGGGAGGTGATGCCGTCGACGTCGTAGTCGGTGAGGATGCCGATCGATTCGCCCTCGGCAACGGCTCTTGCGATGCGCTCGGCGCCGCGCCGAGCGTCCGCCAGCTTCTCGGGGTGGGCGAGATAGCGAAGACTCGGCGAAACCAGCGGTGCCAAGGGCTCGGTGTAGCCCGGCAGGCGCGAGGCGAGAAGCCTGGCCTGAAGCTCCGAGAGCCCCTCCTGCTGGGCGCGGGCGTAGACCGCCTCGTCCAGGGGACGAGGCGTCAGTCGAGGACGGCTGGCGTCTTGCAACAGCGTGGCGGGGGCGGCACTCAAGTCGGTCACTACCCCGGGCGCCGGTTGTCGGCCACGAAGCGCTGCACGCTTTCGAGCTCGGCGGGCAGCACCGTGTAGCGCTCTTCACGCTCGAGCAGATCGTCCATATGGGTGGGCAGCGGCACACCCTGGAAGCCCGCCTTGACCACCGCTTCGGCGAACTTGGCCGGGTGGGCGGTAGCCAGCGTCACCATGGGCGTGGTCTGGTCGCTGCGTGCACGCTCGGCGGCGCGGTAGCCGGTGGCGGTGTGCGGGTCGAGCATCTCGCCGGTGCGCTGGTGCGCTTCGCGAATCACTTCCAGAATGGTGGCGTCGTCCACACTAAAGCTCGAAAACTTCTCGCGCAGGCGTGAAAGCGGCGCCTCGGCAAGCGCTGTGGGCTCTTGCTGGAAGCGCTCGAGCAGTGCCGCCACCGCCTTGCCGTCGCGCTCGTAGGCATCGAAAAGCAGGCGCTCGAAGTTAGAGGACACGACGATGTCCATCGACGGCGCAAGCGTCGCTTCGAGCTCCTTCTTGGAGAAGTCGTTGGCGGCGAGCGTGCGGTGCAGGATGTCGTTGGCGTTGGTGGCGATGATGAACTGCTTCACCGGCAGCCCCATCTTGTAGGCCATGTAGCCGGCGAAGACGTTGCCGAAGTTCGCCGACGGCACGCAGAAGCTTACCTCGCGGTGCGGCGCGCCGAGTGCGACGCCGGCGGCCACGTAATAGACGATCTGGGCCATGATGCGCGCCCAGTTGATCGAGTTGACCGCCACCAGCCGGGTGCCCTGCAAGAAGCCTTGGTCGGCGAAGCTCGCCTTGACCATCGCCTGTGCGTCGTCGAAGTTGCCCTCGATGGCGATATTGAAGACGTTGTCGGCAAGCACCGATGTCATCTGGCGGCGCTGCACTTCCGAGACGCGGTTGTGCGGGTGCAGGATGAAGATGTCCAGGTTGTCGCAGTGGCGGCAGCCTTCGATGGCCGCCGAGCCGGTATCACCGGAGGTCGCGCCCATGATCACCGCGCGCTCGCCGCGCTTTTTCAAAAAGTGGTCGAGCAGGCGACCGAGAAGCTGCAGCGCAACATCCTTGAAGGCGAGCGTCGGGCCATGGAACTGCTCGAGCAGGAAGTGGTTGGCATCGAGCTGCTTGAGCGGCACCACCGCGTCGTGGCTGAAGGTGGCGTAGGCATCGGTCACCAGGCGCTTGAAGGTCGCATCGTCGATCTCGCCGTTGACGAACGGCTTCATCACCCGAAAGGCGATCTCGGCGTAGGAGAGCCCGGCCATGTCGGCGAGCTCCTTGCGGGAAAACGCGGGGATCTCTTCGGGCACGTAGAGGCCGCCGTCGCTGGCCATGCCGGTGAGCACCACTTCTTCGAACGAAAGCGCCGGGGCCTGGCCCCGCGTGCTGATGTAGCGCATATGCTTACTCTCCTTCGTCCAGGCTTTCGACGCGGATGCGGGTGACGGGGCCTGCGATGTCCGCCATCGCCTCGATTTCCCGGATCGCCTCGTTCATCTGGCGCTCGCGGGTACGGTGGGTCAGCAGGATGATCGGCACCAGCTCCCCTTCGGTGGCTTCCTTCTGGATCAGCGCCTCGATGGAGATACTCTGTTCGGCCAGGATGGTCGCCACGCGGGCCAATACGCCGGGGCGATCCACCGCCAGAAGGCGCAGGTAGTAGGCGGTGGTGATCTCTTCCATCGGCATGATGGGCAGGTCGTTGTCGCCATCGTCGATGCCGCTGAAGGCGAGATACGGCACGCGGTAGTGGTGGTCGGTGGCGATGTCGCGGGCGACATCGAGGATGTCCGCCACCACCGCCGAGGCAGTGGGCTCGGCGCCGGCGCCGGCGCCGTAGTAGAGGGTCGGGCCGACCGCATCGCCCATCACGGCGATGGCGTTCTTCACGCCATGGACGTTGGCGAGCAGGCGCTCCTTGGGAATCAGCGTCGGGTGCACGCGAAGCTCGAGCCCGCCCTCGGTGCGCTTGCAGATCCCCAGGTGCTTGATGATGTAACCCAGGTTGTCCGCCTGATCGACGTCCTCGGCGGTGATGCGCGCGATGCCCTCGGTGAAGGCCTTCTCGAACTGCAGCGGCACGCCGAAGGCAATGGAGGCGAGAATGGTCAGCTTGTGGGCGGCGTCGATGCCCTCGACGTCAAAGGTCGGGTCGGCTTCGGCGTAACCCAGGGCCTGGGCCTCGGCGAGCACGTCCTCGAAGGCGCGACCTTCGTCGCGCATGTGAGTCAGGATGTAGTTGCCGGTGCCGTTGATGATGCCCGCCACCCAGTCGATGCGGTTGGCACCCAGGCCCTCGCGCAGCGACTTGATGACCGGAATGCCGCCGGCGACCGCCGCCTCGAAGGCCACGATCACGCCCTTGTCGTGGGCGGCGCGGAAGATCTCGTTGCCGTGGACGGCGATCAGCGCCTTGTTGGCGGTGACCACGTGCTTGCCGTTCTCGATGGCGGTCAGCACCAGCTCACGGGCCAGGTCGTAGCCGCCGATCAGCTCTACCACCACGTCGATATCGGGGTTGGTCGCCACCGCGAACACGTCCGTGGTGGCGTTGATGCCGGTAATGTCGCAATCGGGGTGAATGCTGCGATGGGCGACCTGCTCGATGACGATCGGACGGCCGGCGCGACGGGTAATGTCGTCGGCGTTACGCGTCAATACGTTGAACGTGCCGCCACCGACGGTTCCCAAACCACAAAGGCCTACTCTTACCGGTTTCAAAATACTTCCCCTCTTGATACGCACTCAAGGTGCTGCGTCTTGACGTTGAATTGGCGTGCGCCGCCCGAAGCGGCTGTCTAGTCGTTCAAGCCTAACATGTCGGCGAGGCGATCCGGCGGCACGAACCCCGGTACCATCCGGCCATCGGGCAGGATGATCGCCGGCGTCCCCTGGACGCCGAGCGCCATGCCGAGCTGATACTGCTCGGCCACCGGGTTGTCGCAGATCTCGCCGCTGACCGGCTCGCGCCGCTGGGCGCGGCTCATCGCCTCGGTGCGGTTGTCCGAACACCAGGCGCGCTGGATCGTGGCAGCAGCGTCGCTCTCCATGCCCGCCCGTGGAAAGGCCAGGTAGTGAACCGCGATGCCGCGCTCGTTGAGCTCGGGAAGAGTCTCGTGCAGGCGCTCGCAGTAGGGACAGGTCGGATCGGTGAAGACCACCACCGTGGCCCGGGGCTCGTCCACGCCGCGATACACGAAGCGATCACGCTCCGGCACAGCGGCAAGCGCCTCGACGCGCTCCTGATTCTTGGCCTGCTCGGTCAGATTGACGAGCCCCTGGTCGGCGTTCTCGAACAGGTCCCCGACCAGAAAGTAGCTGCCATCGGCGTTGGAGTAGAAGGATTCGCCGTTCTCCAGGCGCACCTGGTAAATGCCCTCCATTGGCGTCTCGACGACGCGCTCGACCGGCATGGGCTGGCCGTTCACTTCAAGGCGCTCGGCAAGCGCCGGGGCATCGGCCAGCGCCGGCAGCGCACCAAGGCCTGCCCCCAGCGCCAGCAATGTTGCCAGGCCCGGGCCGGCCAGGATGCTTCGCGTCATGAACGTCGTGCGGTGGCGCATGTTGTCAACCTCGTGGATGGTGATCGGCGTGCAGCTGCTCCAGGCGCGCCTGGGCAACGTGCGTGTAGATTTGCGTCGTGGACAGGTCGCTGTGTCCGAGAAGCAGCTGTACGACACGCAAATTGGCGCCATGATTCAATAAATGCGTCGCGAAGGCGTGGCGCAGCGTATGCGGTGACAGCGGCCGGTTGATGCCGGCGGTCGTTGCGTGGCGCTTGATGCGGTGCCAGAAGGTCTGGCGCGTCATTGCCTTGCCGCCCCGCCCGGGAAACAGCGCCGGCCGCGTGACATCCGCCATCAGGGCGGGGCGGCCGCTCGCCAGGTAGCGTTCGAGCCACTCGCCGGCCTCTTCGCCCATCGGCACCAGACGATCCTTGTCGCCCTTGCCACGCACCCGCACCACGCCCTGGCGCAGATTCACCGCGTCGGTGGTCAGGCCCACCAGTTCCGACACCCGCAGCCCGCAGGCGTAGAGCAGCTCCAGCATGGCGCGGTCGCGCAGGCCCAGCGGCATGGCGACGTCCGGCGCGGCCAGCAGCCGTTCGACCTCCTCCTCCTCGAGGGTGTCCGGCAGGCTCGGGCGCACCACAGGCAGCGCCATGTCGACGAGCGGGTCGTGCTCGACGCGCCCGTTCAGCTGCGCCCAGCGGTAGAAGCTTCGCAACGACGACAGCAGCCGGGCGTTGCTGCGCGCCTGGTAGCCCGACGCGCGGCGCGCCTCGAGCCAGGCGGGGCAGCGCTCGGGCGTGGGCGAAAACAGCGTTTCGCCGGCCTGCTCCAGGTGGTGCTGCCAGGCGTCCAGGTCACGCCGGTAGGCCGCTAACGTATGATCGCTTGCGCCCTGCTCCAGCCACAGGGCGTCAAGAAAGGCATCGATGTCGCTCATAGGTTAACGCTCTTGCGTTCTTGATTGAACGGCGCCAATAAAAAACCCCGCCCCGCAGAGCGGAGACGGGGTCTTGCGTACCCGGGCGCCGAGACACCCGGGGAAAAAGCGGCGATTAAGCCAGCTTTTCCTTGATACGCGCCGACTTGCCGCTGCGCTCGCGCAGGTAGTACAGCTTGGCCTGACGAACGTCGCCGCGACGCTTGACTTCGATGGAGTCGACCAGCGGGCTGTAGGTCTGGAAGGTACGCTCGACGCCGACACCGTGGGAGATCTTGCGCACGGTGAAAGCGGAGTTCAGGCCGCGGTTACGCTTGCCGATGACAACGCCTTCGAAGGCCTGCAGACGCTCGCGGGTACCTTCCTTGACCTTGACCTGGACGACGATGGTGTCACCCGGTGCAAAGCTCGGAATTTCCTTGCTCATCTGCTCGTTTTCGATCGCCTGGATCACCTTGTTCTTGCTGCTCATCTGTCTTGCTCCTGAATAACGTGATGGTTCGCCACGCAGTCGTGGAAGGGGCGAACCGTGATCCCGGCGCTCGAAACGAGCCACGCGGGAGTCGTCATGGGTGACGCAGGTGCCTTGGCCCTGCACCGCCGCCAACGCTACGAGGTAGCCTTGGCGTGTTCCTCGATGTACTCGTCGAGCAGACGCCGCTGCTCGGCATCAAGCTCGCGACCGGCCAGCAGGTCGGGTCGACGCTGCCAGGTCCTGCCGAGCGACTGCTTCAAGCGCCAGCGCTTGATGTCGCCGTGATGACCGCTGAGCAGCACATCCGGCACCCGCTTGCCGTCGATCACTTCCGGACGGGTATAGTGCGGGCAGTCCAGCAGGCCGTCGCTGAACGAGTCCTCGATGGCGGAGTCGTGATGCCCCAGTACGCCGGGGATCAGCCTTGCCGCCGCGTCGATCAGTACCATGGCGGGCAGCTCGCCGCCGCTGAGCACATAGTCGCCGATCGACCACTCTTCGTCGATGTCACATTCGACCACGCGTTCGTCGATGCCCTCGTAGCGACCGGCGACCACCACCAGGGGGCCGGCACTCGCCAGGGTCTCGACGCCGTTCTGATCCAGCTTGCGCCCTTGGGGTGACAGGTAGATCACCTTGGGGGAGCGGCCGGTCAGCGCCTGGCCTTGCGCCTTCGCATCGTGGATCGCGCCGCGCAGCGTGTCGACCTTCATCAACATGCCGGGGCCGCCGCCGTAGGGCCGATCATCCACGCTACGATGCTTGTCGGTGGCGTAATCCCGCGGGTTCCAGAACCCGAGCTCGATCTGGCCGCGCTCGATCGCTCGCCCCACCACCCCTTGCTGGGTCATGGCCTCGAACATCTCGGGGAACAGCGATACCACGCCGATCCACATCGCGGGCGTCTCGTCGCTCAAAACTCGGGGTCCCACTCGACGACCATGCGGGCCGCCTCGCGGTCCACCTCGAGCACCACGTCATCGGGCAGAAACGGCACAAGCCGCTCGCGCCGGTCGATGGCGTCCTGATCGCCGCGTACCACCATGACATCGTTCGCGCCGGTTTCGAACAGATAGCTGATCCGTCCGAGCCGTTCGCCTGACCGAGTGAAGACGGCGAGGCCTTCGAGCTCGTGCCAGTAATACTCGTCGTCGGCGAGTTCGGGCAGAACGCCCTTGGGCAGCAGGATCTCGGCCTGGGCCAGCGCTTGTGCAGCAGTCCGGTCGTCGATCTCTTCAAGCTGCACCACTAGCGCCTTGCCTTGCCGACGCCCCTGAACGACGGTCATGCGCTCGAGGGTCTCCCCGCGGCGCACCCACCACTCGGGGTACTCCAGAATACCGTCGACAGGATTGGTGTAGGAGTAGACCTTGAGCCAACCCTTCACCCCGTGGGGGCTGGTCAGCTTGCCGAGCACCACGTGCTCGTCGGTCTGGCCTGCGTCTGAACGCGTCATGAACCAAGGCTCCTACGGTGCATCATCCTGTCTCGCGCCAACAGGCTTACGCCTGCTTGCGTGCTTCCTTGACCAGCTCAGCAACGCGACCGGAGAGCTGCGCACCCTGGCTCTGCCAGTGAACGACGCGATCCAGATCGACGCGCAGACGCTCTTCCTGACCACGGGCGACCGGGTTGAAGAAGCCGATACGCTCGATGAAACGACCATCACGGGCGTTACGCGAGTCGGTCACGGTGAGGTGATAAAAGGGACGCTTCTTGGCGCCACCACGTGCCAAACGAATGGTAACCATACGATAACTATCCTTCGGTTGAGGTTACGAGAGTGGAGCATGGCGACATCGCCACCAGAACACTCATCATGCAGTTTTGCGGCACACTGCTCGCCCGGTCGACGCGATGTCGTCCAAGTGCTTGCGGTGCACCCTTTTTACGCTTCATTGGCAGGCCTAATCCGTGCGATAAACGCACCGATCGCCAACACCCACGCATGAAGAGGCCGCATTCTACGCAAACGCGAACCGCTTTGAAAGCCTGACAGCCAGAAAACTCTCAAGGCGTCAATCGACTTGAACACCTCTGCCGCGTTCGGGCGTCAGGCATCAAACAATACTCAGCGCCAGGGCAGCCCGCCCGGGCCACCCATGCCGCCCATGCCACCGGGGCCTCCCGGGCCGCCGCCGCCCATCATGCCGGACATGCCGCGCATCATCTTCTGCATGCCGCCCTTCTTGCCGGCCTTCTTCATCATCTTCTGCATCTGCTTGTGCTGCTTGAGCAGGCGATTGAGCGCCGGTACGTCAAGGCCGGCGCCGGCGGCGATGCGCCGCTTGCGCGAGCCGTTGATGATCTCGGGCTTGCGCCGCTCGGCGGGGGTCATCGAGTTGATCAACGCCTCGAGCTTGCCCATCTCCTTCTCGGGCCCCGGACCCTGGGCAAGCTCGGCCATCTGGCCCATGCCGGGGAGCTTGCCGAGCAGTCCGCCCATGCCGCCCATCTTCTTGAGCTGCTGGAGCTGTTCGCGGAAATCCTCGAGGTCGAAGCCGTCGCCCTTCTTCACCTTCTTGGCGAGCTTGGCGGCCTTGTCCTTGTCGACGGTGCGCTCGGCTTCCTCGATCAGCGAGAGCATGTCGCCCATACCGAGGATGCGCGAGGCGACGCGGTCCGAATGAAAGGGCTCGAGGGCGTCGACCTTCTCGCCCACGCCCATGAACTTGATCGGCTTGCCGGTGACGTGGCGCACGGAAAGCGCCGCGCCACCACGGGCATCGCCGTCGGCCTTGGTGAGGATCACACCGGTCAGCGGCAGCGCCTCGTGGAACGCTTTGGCAGTGTTGACCGCATCCTGGCCGGTCATGGCATCGACGACGAACAGGGTTTCCTGGGGCGAGACTGCTTTGTGCAGCGCCTGGATCTCCGCCATCATCGCTTCATCGATCGCCAGACGGCCTGCGGTATCGACGAGCACCACGTCGTGGAACTGGATCTTGGCGTGCTTGATCGCGGCATTGGCGATGTCGACGGGCTTTTCAGTGGAGTGCGATGGGAAGAAGTCGACCTCGACTTCCTTCGCCAGGGTCTCGAGCTGGTCGATGGCCGCAGGGCGATAGACGTCCGCCGAGACCACCAGCACCTTCTTCTTCTCGCGCTCGCGAAGAAAGCGGGCGAGCTTGGCGACCGAGGTGGTCTTGCCCGCGCCCTGAAGGCCGGCCATCAGGACGACCGAGGGCGACCCCTTGAGGTTGAGCCCCTCGTTGGCCTCGCCCATGATCGCCTCGAGCTCCTGCTGGACGATCTTGACGAACTGCTGGCCCGGCGAGAGGCTCTTCGAGACCTCCTGGCCGACGGCACGCTCGCGTACGCGCTCGATGAATGCCTTGACGACGGGTAGCGCCACGTCCGCTTCGAGAAGCGCCTTGCGCACCTCGCGCAGGGTGTCCTTGATGTTGTCGTCGGTCAGGCGCGCCTGGCCTTTGATCGACTTCAGCGTCTGGGAAAGACGCTCGCTCAGATTCTGGAACATGGGGCCTCTGCCTTTGTCGCTGACGCCGGGCTCGCAGCCGGGCACGTGTGGGCGAGATTATACGCGCTCCGCCTGTGAGTCTCTATGGCTGTTCGCCGCGCGGTGCTGTGCGACGCTTTACGATTGGTTATAGTAGGCGCTAGTCTCTAGCTCGCACCGACTTGTCTTCACTGCCCTTTTTTTCTCAACGACGCGCGGCCAGCGCACGGATAGCATCATGCAGGCGCTCCCTCTCGCCACCATCGCTTTTGTACTCTATATCGCTGCCGCCGTCTGGCAGGGCATGACGCTGTTTCGCCGGGTGCCGCCGCGCCGGGGCATGGTTCGTCTGATCGCGGCGCTGGGTCTCTTGTTGCATATTCCGGTGGTGGTGATGCTGATCAACCAGACGCCGGGACTCTTGCCGGGCTTCACCACCAGCGCCACGCTGCTAATGGCGGTGGTGGTCAACGTGTTGCTGGTGGCGAGCCTGTTCAAGCCGGTGCTCAACGCGGGCATCGCGCTGTTCCCGCTGGCCGGGGTGGCGCTGATCTTCGCCACGTGGCTACCGAGCCAGGGCGGCCATACCGGACTCACCCCGGGTATCCTGATTCACGCGACAAGTTCGGCACTCGCCTTCGCGATGCTGGCCATCGCGGCGGTGCAGGCGGTGCTGGTGGGGCTTCAGAACCAGGCGCTGCGCCATCACCACATTCGCGGCATCGTGCAGTCGCTGCCACCCTTGACCACCATGGAGCGGGTGCTGTTCGAGCTGATCTGGGCCGGCGTTGCGCTCTTGACGCTGTCGATCGCCAGCGGCCTGATCTTTCTGGACAACCTGTTCGCCCAGCACCTGGTGCACAAGACGGTGCTGTCGATCGCCGCCTGGGGTATCTTCACCACGCTCCTGGTCGGGCGCTACCGCTTCGGCTGGCGCGGCATGCGCGCGGTGCGCTGGACGCTCGGCGGCGGCCTGCTGCTGGTACTGGCCTACTTCGGCAGCAAGTTCGTGCTGGAAATAGTCCTCGCCCGCTGACCGCACCTCGAACGAGGGCGCCTTGACAGCGCCCCGCCGCTGCTTCTAAAAACGAGCTTGATACGCCATAAAGGAACTTTCGACTTGAGCGACGAATTCCCGCTGGGATTACTGTTCGGCCTGCTGGGCCTGCTGGTGCTGCTATCCGCCTTCTTCTCGAGCTCCGAAACCGGCATGATGTCGATCAACCGCTACAGGCTCAGCCACCAGGCAGGCAGCGGCGACAAGCGCGCCAAGCGGGTGATGCGCCTTCTGACCCGCCCGGACCGGCTGATCGGCGTCATCCTGATCGGCAACAACTTCGTCAACAACCTCGCCGCCTCCATCGCCACCATCATCGCGATCCACTTCTTCGGCGAGGTGTCGGGCCCGGCGATCTCCACGGCGCTCTTGACCATCACCATTCTGGTGTTTTCGGAAGTGACGCCGAAGACCTACGCGGCGATCAAGCCCGAGCGCATCGCCTACCCTGCCTCGATGGCGCTGGAGCCGCTTCTGAAGCTTCTGTACCCGCTGGTGTGGGTGGTCAACGCGGTCTCCAACGGTCTTCTGCGACTGGTCGGCGTCAAGAGCGTGGAGAACGGCGGTGATAGCCTCACTCGCGACGAGCTGCGTACCGTGGTGCACGAGGCGGGCACGCTGATCCCCTACCGCCACCGGGCGATGCTGCTGTCGATTCTGGATCTGGAGAACGTCACCGTGAACGATATCATGGTGCCGCGCCACGAGGTGCTGGGGATCGACCTGGATGATCCGCTCGAGGAGATACTTGCCCAGATCCGCACCAGCCAGCACACGCGGCTTCCGGTCTACAAGGGCGACATCAACAACATCATCGGCATGCTGCACCTGAGAAACGCGGCGCGTTTTCTCTCCAAGGAGGAGGTGACCAAGGCGGCGGTGGTGCAGGAGGCGCGCGAGCCCTACTTCATCCCGGAATCCACGCCGCTGCACACCCAGCTCTTGAATTTCCAGAAGCAGAAGCGACGTATCGGCATCGTGGTGGACGAGTACGGCGACGTGGAGGGACTGGTGACGCTGGAGGACATCCTCGAGGAGATCGTCGGTGAATTCACCACCGACGTCTCCGAGGACGAGGAGATTCATCAGCAGGACGACGGTAGCCACGTGATCGAGGGCACCGCCAACATTCGCGAGATCAACAAGATGCTTGGCTGGCAGCTGCCTACCGACGGTCCCAAGACCTTGAACGGACTGATTCTCGAGCACCTCGAAGCCTTCCCCGAAGGGTCAGCGTCGCTGCAGATCGGTAACACACGCATGGAGATTCTCGAGATTCGCGACAATTTGATCACCTCAGCGCGCTGCTGGCCGGTGATTCGCCTGCCCAGGCGCTAGTCGCGCTCGGCGCTGCCCCGGTACCGCCGGGCGATGTCCACATCGCCTGCGGTCTTGAGCGCCTTCACCCGGGCCTCGAGAAAGTGGCGCAGCGCCACCCCCTCGGCCTCATGGGTCATCACTGGCGCACCGAAGTAGAGCCTGACCGGTGCGCGAAACCGCGAGGGCCACTTCTTGAGCGCCCGCCCGCCACAGTGGGAGGTCCACGACCCCCAGAGCCCGGCGAGCCCCGCGGGAATTACCGGCACGTTATCGCGGGCCAGCATCGTCTCGAGGCCGCGGCGGAAGGGGTGGATCTCGCCATCCGGGGTCAGACGCCCTTCGGGAAACACCATCACCACCTCGCCGTCGCGCAGTGCCTGGCTGATCTGGTCGAGGGTGCGCCTGAGCCCGGCGGTGTTGCGCCGCTCGGACTCGACGGGAATCGCGCCGACCAGCAAAAACCACCACTTGAGCCAGGGCGAATCGAAGATCGGCTGGTCCATCACGAAACGCAGCGGCCGCGGGCTGCAGCCGCCAAGCACCAGCGCGTCCATGAAGCTTACATGGTTGCACACCACCAGCGCTGCGCCTTTGGCGGGCAGGTATTCACGCCCCTGAACGCGGATACGGTAGCTTGCGCGCATGCTGAAATAGATCGCATGGCGCAGCACGCAGCGCGTCGGTCGAATCAGCCACTTCACGAATGCGCCTCACGGGCGCGAAGCCCCGCCAGCACCGTACTCAAAAGCTGCTCGAGAAGTTCGTCGACCTTGAGCTGGTGGCCCTGCCAGTAGCCCAGGCGCTCGTTGAGCCCGAGCTGGACGAGCCCGTGAACGCTGCCCCATAGCGTACGGCCGAGCCGGCGCGCCTCGAGATCATCGAGCGCCGGCTGGTAGCGGGTCAGCGAACTCTCCACCTGAGTAAACAGTGCCTCGATCAGATCGCTCTGGCGACGGTCGAGCTCGCCCTCCTCCGCCAAAGGGTGATCGAACAGCAGTTGCCAGCGGTAGCATCCCTGCTCGGCAAAGCGCCAGTAGGCATGGGCCAGCGCACGCAGCCAAGGCTCGGGCTCGTTTTCGGTCAAACTCTCGATGGTCTTTTGAAGGCGCGCCAACGTCTCGACGTTGACGTGCTGCAACAGGTTGTTGAAGCTGCCATAGAGCTTGAGCAGCGTACTCGGCGCGCAGCCGACCTCTCTTGCCAGGGCACGCAGCGACAGACCGTGGACCGGCCGTGAGGCCAGCCACTCGTCGCAGGCGCGCATGACCTGTGCATGAAGGGCATCGGGCGCATGCTGTCTGGGACGGGCCATGGCGATCTCTTAAGGTCAGGCAAACAAGACGATCTCAGCGCACTTAAGCGTGAGCGAGTGGGTAATATAAGATAGGATACCTCTATCGAACACTGTTTTCGATACTCGACCACGACATTTAGCGCAATCTTGTTACCTTTTGGACCAAGGCGTTTTTGCGCGGTCGACGACTTTTTTCGGCACCGGCCTATCTTCGGGCCACAAGGAGACACGCATGACGGGACGCCTCCATGTGCAGCGCCTGGCGCTCTCCCGCCGAGTGCCGGAGCTTCACGACGCGAACGCCTTCATCGAATCGCCCAATCTCGCGCCGCGTCGGCCGGTCTCGGCCATTCGCCTGGAGCAGGGCATCTATCGCCACCGCCATCTTTTCTGGGGGCTGACCCCGCCCTGGCTCGAGGTGCTCGACCATGCCCCGCACTGCGCCCGGGCAGAGTCGCTGTCGCGCCGGCCGATGTTCGACGAGGCCTTTCGGGCGCGGCGCTGCGTGATTCCGGTCACCGGGTTCTACGTCTGGCAGTCGCGCCCCGGCGGCAAGCAGCCGTACCTGGTCACTGCCACGGACCGCGCGCCGCTGCTGCTCGGCGCGCTGTGGTGTCGCTATCACACCACGCTGACCGAGTTCACCGACTCCACTGCCTTGATCACGGTGCCCGCCAACGTCTGCCTGGCCTCGCTGACCGACCGCCTGCCGGTGGTGATTGCGCCCGAAGCGCTGGCCTCCTGGCTTTCCCCCGAGACCGCCGCCGCCACCCTCGAAGCGCTGCTTGTGCCGGCGCCGTTGGAACTGTTGGGCGCTTTTCCGGTATCAAAGCATGTCAACAACCCTGCCCACCAGTCGGTGTCCTGTGCCCATCCGCAAGGACCCATGCTGCGCTGGACCGTGCCCCTGGAGCCCTGATGCTACGCCTAAGCGAACTCGTCCCCCCTCCCTCGATGCGCTACGCCCTGACCGGCGCGGTGCTGAGCCTGGCCTGGTACGCCCCCACCCTGTGGGCCGAAGAGAGCCCGGTGCTCGACACGCTCACGCCCGTGCAGAGCGAGTACGATGCGCGTGATTACCGCGTGCTGACGCTGGAGAACGGCCTGCAGGCACTGCTGGTCAGCGACCCGGACGCCGACAAGGCCGCCGCCTCGATGAACG
Organism: Vreelandella malpeensis; assembly: GCF_020622355.1. Lineage (GTDB taxonomy): Bacteria > Pseudomonadota > Gammaproteobacteria > Pseudomonadales > Halomonadaceae > Vreelandella > Vreelandella malpeensis. Next base: position 149,022 of record NZ_WHVL01000007.1, read on the forward strand.
TGCGGGTAGGCAGCGCCCAGGATCCGGACGACCTCGAGGGGCTTGCCCACTTTCTCGAGCACATGCTGTTTCTTGGCACCACGCCCTACCCGGAGCCGGACGCCTACCAGCGCTACATCGCCGACAACGCGGGCTCGCACAACGCCTTCACGTCACAGCAGGACACCAACTACTTCTTCGACGTCGCCCCTGAAGCGCTGCCCGGGGCGCTCGACCGCTTCAGCGCGTTCTTCCTGTCGCCGCTGTTCAACGCCGACCAGCTCGAGAGCGAGCGCAACATCATCCATTCCGAGTACATGGCGCGCATTCGCGACGAGTCGCGCCGCGAGAACGACGTGCTCGACCAGGTGCTGAATCCGGACAACGCCACCACTGGCTTCGCCGTGGGCAGCCGCGAGACGCTGGCCGACCCCGCCACCGGCGAGGCGTCGCTGCGCGAGCGGATCATCGACTTCTACCATAGCCACTATGACGCCAACGTCATGAACCTGGCGGTGATCGCCCCGCAGCCGCTGGATACGCTGGAGGAGTGGGTGGTCGAGCGCTTCGCCAACATTCCCGACAATGGCCTGACGGCGCCCACCATCGACGCTCCGCTGGCGCTGGCCGACGAGCTTCCCCTGTACCTCGAGCGTCAGTCGCTGCTGGATCGTCGCCAGCTGAACGTGTACTTCCCGGTGCCGGACCCGATCCAGTATTACCGCACCAAGCCCGCAAGCCTCATCGCCCACCTGCTGGGCGATGAGAGCGAGGGCAGCCTGCTCGCCGTGCTGCGCAAGGCGGGTCTGGCGGACGGCTTGTCGGCGGGCGTGGGCCGCGGTGACGGCGAGCACGCGCTGTTCACCGTGGCTATCAGCCTGACGCCGCGCGGCGCCGAGCGCCTCGAGGACGTGCAGGCGACCCTGTTCGCTGCCGTCGACGAGATTCGCCGTGAAGGCATCGAGCAGTGGCGTTTCGATGAGCAAGCCACGCTCGCCGAGCAGGCGTTTCGCTTTCAGCAGCACGGCGACGCCCAGAGCGAGGCCACCCAGCTCGCCATGAGCCTGTCGCGCTATCCAGTGGAGGATGTCCAGTACGCCCCCTACCGTATGGACGCCATGGACGACGACACTCAGGCGCGCTACCTCGACGCGCTCACGCCGGACAACATGATTCGCGTCTACTCGGCGGCGGACATCGAGAGCGACACCGTCTCGCCCTGGTTCGACACCCAGTGGCGCGCCCTGGCCGCACCGCCCGCCAGCGGACAGGCGCTGGGCGGGCTCTCGCTGCCCGCGCCCAACCCCTTCATCGCCCATGACCTGACCCTGGAACCGGGCCAGGACAAAGCCCCGAGCATACTGGTCGAGACGCCCTCGTTCAGGGTATGGCACATGCAGGACAGCCGCTTCAACACCCCGAGCGTGGAGTGGCGTATCAGCCTCCAGCATCCGAGTGCGAGCTACTCCGCCGAGGAAGCGGTGCTGACCCGGATGCTCGCCGGCTGGCTCAACGATAGCCTGAGCACTACCCTCTACCCCGCCTGGCTCGCCGGTCAGTCGTTCAGCGCCTACCCCCATGCCCGCGGCATGACGCTGTCGTTCTCGGGCTGGCGCGACGGCCAGACGCCGTTCATCGAGCAGGCGATCGAGCAGCTCGAACGCGCGCCGATCACCGATGAGGTCTTCGACCGGGTGCGCTACCAGCTCGCTCGAGAGTGGCGCAACGCTCCGCAGGCCGCGCTTTACGGCCAGGCCGGACGCGCCCTGAGCGAGGCGTTGATGCGCCCGCAGTGGTCGAGCACCGAGCTCTACCGGGCAAGCGAGCGCCTCGAACGCCATCACCTCGAGGATTTCCGCCGGCGTTTTCTTGCTTCGCTCTACGTGGACGCCATGGCGGTGGGCAACTTAGACGCCGACGAGGCCCGCGCCCAGGCGGATCTCATCCGCGACGCCCTGCGCCCGCGGCTCGAAAGAGACGAGGTGGCCAACCTGACGCCGCTGGCCATCGACGAAGGCGGCCAGGTACTGCATCCGGACAGCGCCCGGGACGAGTCGCTCGTGCTGCGCTACGCACAGGGGCGCGACGAGAGCGTGCAGGAGCAGGCGACCCTCGGCGTGATCGCCCAGTGGCTGGGCACGCCGTTCTACCAGCGCCTGCGCACCGAGCAGCAGCTCGGCTACGTCGTCAACGCTGGCTACTCGCCGCTGCTCGACGCTCCGGGTATCGCTTTCATGGTGCAGTCTGCCGATGTCGAGAGCGACGAGATCGCCCACCGCATCGATGCGTTCCTGGAAAGCGCGGGCGAAGAGCTCGACACCCTCGACGATGCTACCCTCGCCCCCTACCGCCGGGCGCTGGCGGATCGCCTGCTGGAGCGCGACACCAGCCTCGCCGGCATGGCCAACCGCTACTGGCAGGCCACCGCTCGCGACCCGGTGCGCTTTGATCGCCGCGAGGCGCTTGCCAAGGAGGTGATGACGGTAAGCCCCGAGCGCATTCAGGCCGCGTGGCCAGCCCTAATGGCGCGTACCCTGGACGTTCGCTTCGACCCGCACGATGAGCCAAGCGACCTGACCGCCTTCCGCGCGACTCTGTCGCCCTTCCCGCGCAGCGCCGAAACGCGCTGAACGCGGGCCCGCTCAGGCGTCGAACGCCTGGGCGGGCAGCATCGCCTCCACGAACATCACTACCTCTTCGAGGATCTGGCGCTGGTAGTCGGTCAGGCTCTGCTGGTTGTAGCGCTCGATCTCCCGGGCGAAGGCTTTCAGGGTGAAGCCGGAGACGGCGGCATCGTTGAGCCGCGCCCAGCGAAACGCCTCCCACTGCTCGCGCTCCTCGCCTTCCAGCGTTTCGGGGTAGTTGCGTGCCCGAAAGCGAAACAGCATCTCCTCGAGGCGCGGGTCCTGGAAGGCGAAGCGCGCGCCGACCAGATCCCAGGGCGAGGTCTCGCGCACCCGCTGCATCTGCTGGCGATCCGCGGGGGAGAAGAAACTGCCGGAGTAGAGCATCAGGTCCGGATCCTGAGGACCCTCATCAAAACCCGCGCCGAACACCTCGATGACCTTCTGCGCCACTTGAGCGGCGCTGTCGCGAAGCGTCTTCCAGTGCACCCGGCACTGATCCACGTCGATGCCCAGACGCGCCTGGATTTCGCCGTAGTCGCCTTGTTTGGGGCCTTGCACGTCCTTGAGCGCCGAGGCGGGGAACACCACCGGGCAGCGGTTGATGTGGATCACCTTCAAGGGAATGCGCGACTCACCCTCGGCCAGGTCCTGCTGGCTGACGAAGACCCGCTCGCGGATCTGCTCGACGCCGAGCGACAGAAGCTCGGCAGGGTCGGCGCCGAGATCGAACACGATCACCCCGTTGGGATTGGTCGGATGTTCGGCGAGTGGCATCACCAGCGCACTGCAGCCGCGACTCGCCGGGTAGCGCCGCGAGATGTGCAGCACCGGCTTGGCGCTGGCGATATCGAGTTGCTGTGCCACGGCGCGCTTGCCGCGCAGCCCCAGCAGGTAGTCGAAGAGCTTGGGATTGCGATCGCGCAGAAGCCGTGCCAGGGCGATGGTGGCGCGCACGTCCGCCAGGGCGTCGTGGGCGCCGGCGTGCTCGATGCCGTTGGCGGCGGTCAGCGCCTCGAGCTTGAAGCTCGGCGCGCCGTCCTCGCGCTCGGGCCAGGTGATGCCGTCGGGTCGCAGCGCATAGAAGGCGCGCACCACGTCAATCAGGTCCCAGCGCGAGTTGCCGTTCTGCCATTCGCGGGCGTAGGGGTCGAGAAAGTTGCGGTAGAACAGGTTGCGCGAGACCTCGTCGTCGAAGCGCAGACTGTTGTAGCCCACCACGCAGGTGCCGGGCTCGCTCATCACGGCCTGGATTCGCCCGGCGAAATCCGCCTCGGGCACGCCGTGGCGTCGGGCTTTTTGGGGAGTGATGCCGGTGATCAGGCAGGCAGCGGGGTGTGGCAGCGCGTCGTCGCTGGGCCGGCAGTAGAGCTCGATGGGCTCACCGATCTCGTTGAGGTCGGCGTCGGTTCTGATCGCGGCGAACTGGGCCGGACGGTCGCGGCGCGGGTCGGCGCCGAAGGTCTCGTAATCGTGCCAGAGAAAGCTGGCGGGGGCGGCGTTGGCTGGCGCCATGGGCTAGTACTCCCGTGAACGTGTTCGTGCCCTAACGTACTGATGGGCATCAACGTTCTAGCCTAGCACAACCCGCGTCGCCCCCGACGCGCAACGCTCGCCTAACCTTTGGGCAGGGTGACGTTGAGCTCGAGCACCGAGCAGTTGTCCTCTCTGTCCAGCGAGATCTGGATGGCGTTGTCATCGACATGCACGTAGCGGCGAATCACTTCCAGCAGCTCGCGCTCGAGCATCGGCATGTAGTCGGGCTGGCCACGCTGGCTGCGCTGGTGAGCAACGATGATCTGCAAGCGCTCCTTGGCCACCGAGGCGGACTTCTTGCGCTCGCGCTTAAGGAACTCCAGTAATTTCATCGACGGCCTCCCCCGAACATCCGGCCCAGCAGGCTCTTGCGCTGAACTTCGTGAAAACGCAGCGGCACCTCTTCGCCGAGCAGCCGCGCGACGGTGTCGGCGTAGGCCTGACCCGCGTCGCTCGCGGCGTCGTGGGTGACCGGCACGCCCTGGTTCGATGCCCGCAGCACCGCTTCTGATTCGGGAATCAGCCCGAGCAGGTTGATGGCCAGGATCTCGCGAATGTCCTCGAGGGTCAGCATGTCACCGGAGGTCACCCGCGACGGGTTGTAGCGGGTGATCAGCAGGTGCTCCTTGACCGGATCGAGACTCTGCTCGGCGCGCTGGGTCTTGGAGCCGAGCAACCCGAGGATGCGGTCGGAATCGCGCACCGAGGAGACCTCGGGGTTGGTGACCACCACGGCTTCGTCGGCGAAGTACATGGCGAGCTGCGCGCCGCGCTCGATGCCGGCGGGCGAGTCGCACAGGATATAGTCGAAGTCGCTCTTCAACTGCTCCAGCACCTCGGCCACGCCCTCCTTGGTCAGGGCATCCTTGTCGCGGGTCTGCGAGGCAGGCAGGATGAACAGGTTCTCCACCCGCTTGTCGCGGATCAACGCCTGGTTGAGCCCCGCCTCGCCCTGGATCACGTTCACCAGGTCGTATACCACGCGGCGCTCGCAGCCCATGATCAGATCCAGGTTACGCAAGCCGACGTCGAAGTCGATCACCACGGTCTTCTTGCCGCGAAGCGCCAGCCCCGTCGAAATGGCCGCCGCACTGGTGGTTTTGCCGACCCCCCCTTTACCTGAGGTCACTACGATAATCTTGGCCAAGAGTCATTTCCTTTCAGAGGTCGCTGCCGGCGCGGGCGTCTTGTTGTCGTCATCGCGCGCAACGAGAACATCAATGTCAATCATATGACGTGTCGATCCAGCCTCTACTCTAACGAAAAGCGGCCGCCACGTCGCTACACCGTTCGCCTGCGCGGCTAGACCAACGCCTTGATCTCGAGCTGCTCTTCGCTGAAGTGGACCTGGGCCGCACACCCCAGAAGCTTGGGATCGATATCTTCAAGGCGCTTGTAGTTGCCCGCCACCGACAGAAGCTCCGCCTCGAGCTCGCGACAGTAGATACCCGCCTGGGTATTGCCATGGATGCCTGCCAGCGCCCGGCCTCTGAGCGCCCCGTAGACATGGATGCTGCCCGCCGCCAGCACCTCGGCGCCGGCGTTGACCGCACCGATCACGATCAGATCGCCTTCGGCGGCGCTCACCTGCTGGCCCGAGCGCACGGTGCCGCGGTAGAGCCGCGTCGCCGCCGTGGGCGCCTCGAGCTCGACCGGGGCAGCGGGTTCCACCGGCGCCTCGACGCGCTCGACGCTTTCCAGGGTACGCGCACGCGCCTCCTCGACCGGGGCGAACCAGCCCAGGCCCAGCGCCCAGGCGGACTGGCGAACCGGCTCCGGGCCGCCGCGCACTGCCACCGGCAGAAGCTTGTGGTCGCGGCACACTGCACAGATGCGCTCCAGTGACAGGTGCGGTTCATCGAGTTTTTCCACGCTCAGCACAACCGGTGTATGCTGAAAGAAGGCGGGGGACTGGGAGAGCTTGCCGGCCAGCTGACGCCTGATCTGCTCGGGATCGGCACTGCTCAACTCCATGACGGTCATGGGCAGCATGCCGCCTTTGAAGGTGAAGGCGTTGTCGGCGCTATCGGCATTGAGGCTCATGGCCGAACTCCATGTCATGTCGGATAGGATGGAACAAGCGCAGTTTCGCGCCCGGGATGTGATGGCCCGCCGGATTCGCCGGGCGACGTCACATGGCTACTGGCAAAACTAAGCGACAGCGCCGGTGACTGCAACAACCAAAATGCCGACGACTGACTTTTTTCACGCGACGCCTCTCTTGCAGGAAGATTCATGCACGCACTGTTAAGACGCCTGTTCGCGCCTCGGTGGCAGCATCCCGACCCCGAGGTCCGCCGCCAGGCACTCGATCAACTCGACCCGCAGTACGCCGACCAGCGCGACGCCTTGAAGGCGCTCGCCGACGACCCTCAGCACGACATCCAGCGTCAGGCCCTGGTCCGCCTTGACGATCTCGAGACCCTGGTGGCGCGCTTTTCGCGCCATCGCGACGAGCCCGCCTGGTTCGACGCCGTGCGCGATGGCCTGACCGGACGCCTGGGCAAGGCAGACCTGCGCACCCGGCGCGAGCTCATCGAGCGCCTCGATCATCCGGGGCTTGCCGGCGAGGTCGCCCTGAACGGCGACAACCTGGAACTCCGCCTGGCCGCCCTCGCTCGCCTCGACGATGAAAGCGACCTGGTCCACCAGGCTTGCCACAACGGCGTGGCCGCCGTTCGCCAGCAGGCGGCGCAGCGCGTCGAGAGCGAACAGGGATTGAAGCGGCTCTTGAAAGAGGCGCGCCGCGATCGCCAGGTCGCGCGCCTGGCCCGCGACGCCTTGGCGAAGCTGCGCCATGACGCCGAGTGGCACGACCGCCAGGCGGCGCGCCGCGACGAACTGCTCGCGAAACTCGAACAGCATGCCAATACCCCTTGGGAGCCTCTTTACGGTGGCCGGCTCAGGCACCTCGAGCGCGAATGGCGCGCCCTCGACCAGTCGCCCAGCGCCGAGCAGGAGCGTCGCTTTCACCAGGCGATCCTGCGCGCGCACAAGACGCACAGCGATCACGAGACCCAGGAACAGGCACGCCAAGTGCGCCAGGCGCGCCGCAGCGAAGCGGACAGCACCCGCGAGCAACTGCTCGAAGGGCTCGAGGAGAGCATCGAGGGGCTCTACCACACCGAGACGCTCACCTCCCAGGATATCGACAGCCTGAGCGCCCAGCGCCGGCTGCTCGGCCAGCGCTGGCAGTCGCTGTCGGACGTGCACGCCCCTGCCGAGTCGAGCCAGGCGCGCTTTACGGTGGCGCTTGCCGCCTCCGAGCGGGTGATGGAGGCCTGGCAGCGCTGGCAGACGCATCAGGAGGCAATCGAGGGCGCAGTGACTCAGCACGATATTGCGACGCTGAGCGAGCTGGCTCCCCGCTGCGCGTGGCCGGACGGACTGGCCCGACCGGCGCTTTTGCAACGTGCCCGCCAGCTGCTGACGCTGGAGCGAACCCGAGAGGCACAGCAAACGCCGCCCCTCGAGACGCTCGAGGCAGAGCTCGATACCCTGGAACACCTGATCGAACGCGGCGCCTTCAAGAGCGCCAGCCGTCTGCATCAGCGCCTGAAGCCCACCTTCGAGGCGCTGACCGAGCCGGCGGGCAAGCCGCTCAAGTCGCGCCTCAGGCAGCTCGGCGCGAAGCTCGCCGAGCTTCGCGACTGGCGCGGCTTCGTCGCCGGGCCAAAGCGCGAGCAACTATGTGCCAGCATCGAAGTGCTGGCCGCCGATCCGCACATGGCGGAGTCGGCGCGGGACCGTCACCACCGCCAGTTGATCAAGGAGTGGTCGTCGCTGGGCGATGCGGCGGCCAGCCGTGAACTCTCGGCGCGCTTTCGCGCCGCCTCCGAGCGCATTCATCAGCGCCTGGCGGACTGGCATCAGGCCCAGGACGAAGAGCGCCAAACCAACCTTCGCCATCGCGAAGCGCTGTGCGAACAGCTCGAGACGCTGTGCGACCAGCCCTCCGAGCACGCCGACCCGGATGCGCTGCGTGAGATTCGCGACAAGGCCCGCCACCAGTGGCGCACCTACGCCCCGGTCCCGCGCGAGGCCTCCGAGGCTATCGGCCAGCGTTTCGGCAAGGCGCGCTACCGACTGCAGTCGCTGATCGATTCCCGGGCCGAGCAGATCGCCGGCGACAAGCGCGCGCTGATCGACGAGGCCCAGGCGCTGCTCGAGTCGCACGGCGCACCGCTTGGCGAGCGCATCGAGCAGGCCAAGGCGCTCCAGCGCCGCTGGCGGGCGCTGGGGCGGGCGCCCAAGGGCGAGGAGCAGGCGCTGTGGAAGCATTTCAAGGCCGCCTGCGACCGACTCTTCGCCCAGCGCGATGCCGACAAGCATGCCCTGGCGGCCCAGCGCCAGCAGGCGCTCGACACGCTGCAGGCGCTGATCGACGAGATGGACGCCTGGCAACCCCGTCAGGCAAGTGACGCGGCGACGCTCGACGCCTTCCTGGGCCGCGCCGCCGCGCTCGAACCGCTGCCCCACAACCGCCGCAGCGAAGGCATGCAGCGAAGGCTGAGCGGCATCGTGCGCGCCCGTCGCGACCGTCTTTCCCGCCTGGAGGGGGCAGAGGTCATTCACCGCTGGCACGCGCTGAGCGCGCTGGTAAAGGCGCACCTGGAGGCGGATCAGGCTGCATTTACCGACGAGCTCGCTGCCCCGGTCGATGCCGGCACGGCGCTCCCGGCGGGCGCCTTCGCCGCCGCCCACCAGCGCCGCAACGCCGCCCGCCTGCAGGCTTCCCCACCCGATGAGGCGGCACTGCAGGACGCCCTGGCGCGGCTTCGCGTACATCTCTCGCTGCTGGCGCTGGGCAGTGTCAGCCCCCGGGACGAGCCGCTGCGCCTGGCCATCCAGGTCGAGCGCCTGAACGACGGGCTCGGCGGTGAACGCCGTCAGGCCGAGGAGATCGAGCGCGTGCTCGCGGAACTTCTGGCGCTGGGGCCGATGCCCCTGGCGCTCTGGGAGCGAGAGGTCGGCGAATTCGATCGCCTTCTGGAGCGGCTGTCGCGCCCGCTCGGCGTCTAGCGGGCGACACAGTCAAAAGGGAGGCCGAAGCCTCCCTTTGTCATTGCTGCGTGCTCGTCGCCGCGTGGCGGCAAACCTCAGCCCATGAACTGGCCACCGTTGATGTCGATGTTGGCGCCGGTGATGAAGCCGGACTCCTTGTCGGCCAGAAACACCACCAGTCGCCCGATCTCCTCCGGGGTACCGTAGCGCTTGACCGGGATTGTCTCGCGAATCGCCTCGCGCACCTTCTCGGGAATCGCCATGATCATGTCGGTGGCGATGTAGCCTGGTGAAATGGTATTGACCGTAATGCCCTTGGTGGCGGTCTCCTGAGCCAGCGACATGGTCAGACCGTGCATGCCGGCCTTGGCGGCGGCGTAGTTGACCTGCCCGAACTGCCCTTTGCGTCCGTTGATCGAGGAGATGTTGATGATGCGCCCGTACTCCTGCTCAAGCATGGCGTTGACGACGCTGCGACAGGTATTGAAGACGCTGTTGAGGTTGGTGTCGATCACTTCGTCCCACTGCTCATAGGACATCTTCTTCATCGTGCCATCGCGGGTGATGCCGGCGCAGTTCACCAACACGCTGATCGGGCCATGTGTTTCGGTGATCTCACGCGCGGCATCGATGCACGCATGGTAATCCGACAAATTCACGCCGGACAGCGCCATGTTGTCAAAACCGTCGGCCCTCTGGCTCTCGAGCCACGTCTTCGCCTTCTCCGGGTTGCGATACCCGGCGACGACGAAATAGCCCGCTGCCGCCAACGATCGGCAGATCGCCGTGCCGATCCCGCCCGTACCACCCGTGACCCAAGCTACCTGGGACTGACTAGCCATTGACTACCTCCCCGAGAGAACGAATGACCCAGACCCGACAAGACGGGCGGTGTCGCAAGCCATTCTGAATGGGCGCGCGAGCCTACCTGTCCCTCGCGCACGCTGTTGTTGTTTCCGCCAGGGGCCATCGCCGCTCTTCAAGGCCCCCTGACAGCATAGCGTTACTCGCCCATTGTTGCAGGGTGATAACACCCACGCCGTTTCGACGCATTTTCATTCTTTCCTCTTGACTCTAACCGCTACTTAGGTAGAATACGCCCCACGTTGATGCGGGGTGGAGCAGTCTGGTAGCTCGTCGGGCTCATAACCCGAAGGTCATCGGTTCAAATCCGGTCCCCGCTACCATCTTCTACGAAAAAGCCGCTACCGAAAGGTAGCGGCTTTTTCGTGTCCGTTACTTGAGCGGGCGCAAGGAAAGTCCAGAAAGCTGCCGTCCTGGCGTCACGTTGGCCACCTACACCTTCGAGGCGCTGAAGAAGTGGTACATCTCGGCTACCGTCTCCGGCGAGACGTGCTGGGTGATGAACACGAACCGTGAAATACGATCCTTGACGCTCGCCACCGGCAGCGTTACCGGCGGGTGGAAGATGTGCTGCACCCCGTGCAGTGCCAGCGGCGCCTCCCGGTCGGTCAGATGCACCACCGCCTTGACCCGCAGCATCTTCTCGCCCATCAGCGACATCAGGATATTCAGCCAGTTATCGAGGGTCTCCGGGGCGATGGGTTCCTCCACGGTGAAGCAGAAGGCGTTGATGCCGCTTGCGTGGCGAGTGGTATCGTGGCGAGCGTGGGCATTGCCGAGCGAAATCGCGGTGCCGGCGTGGGCCGGCGTTGGAGTAATCGTGTACTGCCCCGCCTTGAGCCACCCCTCGGCCTGAAAGCCTGCCTCCCCGTCGCGGGAGAGCCCGGCCCCCACCAGCAGCGAGGCGGAGAGTTCGCCGTCCACCACTTGCCACTGCTCGGCGGCGGGGTTGAGCCGCGCCAGCCGGTTGGCCAGGCGCGACACGCCCGACTCGTCAGTGAGGTCGGTCTTGGTGATCAACAGCTTGTCCGCCACCGCCACCTGCTGGCGGGATTCGTCATGGGCGTCGAGGGTCGCGTCGCCGTTGATCGCATCGACACAGGTCACGACACTGTCGAGTCTGAAGTGGTGGGCCAGCCAGCGATCCATCATCAAAAGCTGCAACAGCGATGTGGGTGCGGCAAGCCCGGTGGTCTCGATCACCACCCTGGCGGGAGCGGGCTTTCCGCGCGCCTCGAGATCCTTCAGCGCCTCCTGCAGGGTGCGGCTCAGATCGCCGCGCAGGGTGCAGCACAGGCAGCCGCTGCTCATCTCGATCACCGCCTGCTCGTCGCTTTGGGTGATCAGTTGATGGTCGAGGCCAATGTCGCCGAACTCGTTGATCACCACCAAGGTGTTGTGCATGGAGCTTTGGTGCACCCACCGGTTGAGCAGCGTCGTCTTGCCGCTGCCCAGAAAGCCGGTAAGGATGTTGATCGGAATCAGCGCTTTATCGGTCATGACGTTCAGTCTCATCTGGCCTTGCGATAATGGTTTTCCTGGCGCTCCTTTGCCTCGATGCAGAGCCGCGCGGTGGGGCGAAACAGCAGCCTTGGGATGCCGATGGGCTCGCCGGTCTCCTCGCAGAAGCCGTACTTTCCGTTTTCGATACGCGTCAGGGCAGCATCGATGTTCTTCATCCGCCGGCTTTCGCGGTCGGCCTGGCGCGCGAGAAGCGAAGTTCCTCCTCGAAAATACGATCGCACAAGAGTGCACATTCACATCACGCCGGGTCGATGGTCATCAAAAGCCGCTTCTCGCCGGGTGTCAGCGTCGGGCTGCGGTGGACCAGCGCCCGCTCTTCACATCCGACCCAGCCGCTGCCCTTGATCAGTGCGATGTCGCCGGGGGCCAACTGCTGGATCGCCCCCGGGTCGCGAATGATCTCGGGGCGATCCGGACGGGGCGCACCGAGGCCGGCCCGGTCGACAGCGTGCTCCAGCAGCCACTCGCTGCCCGGGCCCACGTAGGTCGCGACCAGTCGAACGGGCAGGTTATCGCAGTGAAAGCGCGGGCACATGGCGCGGTTGAGCAGACGCAGCCGGATGCCAACCGTCTCGGTCTCGAACAGAAAGGCAATCGCCTCGGCGATGGTCGCCACGTCATCGATCAGCGCCGCTCCGGCCTGGGGCGCGGGCAGGTGTCGCGCCAGATCCGCCTTGAAGGCGTCGTCGATGCCGCCAAGCCAGGCGTACTGCCAGTCGCGATCGGTCTGGCACTGGGCCTGGGCACTGAGCACCACATCGGCGCCGAGCGGGCGCGTGAGCACCGCGAGGTTGATCGCGTCCTCGAAGATACGCGGTAAGACGCTGATGTCGTCGCCGATGGCCGCATGGTCGGGCCAGGCGGCTGGCCGAGAAATCGGATGTAATGGCACGGATGCCTCCTTTTAGAAATTGCGAGTACATCGAGTCGAGATAAAGCGTGTCGAGAAATGCCCGCGGGTCATGGCTACTCGCCGCATATAATTACGTTATATCATAACATATAACGCACAGCGATCTGACTTTATGGTCTGGCAAGCGTCGTTTATGCTGGCCGCACGTGGGCGCGCCCTACGCCCGACCGCGCAAGTATGATAATTTCCTGCCTTCTTCATTCTTTTCAAGACGATCGAGGTAAGCATGCGCGCGGCTCTTGGTGCCCTGACGGTACTCCTTTTCACGCTAGGGCTTGCCGGGCAAGCGGTGGCGCAGACACGACTCGACGTCTCCTGGCCAAGCAATGTAGGCCCGCTGAATCCGCACCTCTATACCCCCAACCAGATGTTCGCCCAGGCGATGGTGTATGAGCCGCTGGTACGCTACCAGGCCGACGGTACGATCATCCCCTGGCTCGCCGAGCGCTGGGACGTCTCCGAGGATGGTCTCGCCTATACGTTCACGCTGCGCGACGATGTCACCTTCTCCAACGGCGAGCCCTTCGACGCAGCGGCGGTGGTGGCCAACTTCGAGGCCGTTCTCGCCAACCGCGAGCGTCACGCCTGGCTCGGGCTGACCGACGCCATCGCAGGCGTCGAGGCGCTGGACGCGCACACCGTCGCGCTGACCCTGGCCTCGCCCTACTACCCGGTGCTGCAGGACCTGGCGCTGCCGCGCCCGTTTCGCTTCATCGCGCCGTCGCAGCTGATTGATCGCACGTCCGCCCACGGCATTCGCGCACCGATCGGCACCGGGCCCTGGGTACTGGCCGAGACGCGGCTGGGCGAGTTCGACCGCTTCGCGCGCAACGAGACCTACTGGGGCGAGGCGCCGGCGCTTGATGAGGTCAACATGAAGGTGATCGTGGATCCCAACACCCGCGCCATCGCGCTGCAGACCGGTGAGATCGATCTGATCTATGGCGCCGACGGGCCGATCTCGCCGGACACCTTCGCTCGCCTGGCCGAAAGCGGCGAGTACACCACCGCGCTCTCGCCTCCGGCGGAAACGCTGATGCTGGCACTCAACAGCCAGCACGGCCCTACCGCGGAGCTCGCCGTGCGCCAGGCGATCAACCACGCTGTCGACAAGGCGAGCATGATCGAGAGCGTCTTCCACGGTACCCAGGTGCCGGCAGACACGCTCTTCGCGCCTAGCGTTCCCTATGCCGATGTCGGCCTCGCCGCGTATGACTTCGACACCGCCCGCGCCGCCACGCTACTGGATGCGGCGGGCTGGACATTGGACCACGGCGTGCGTGAGCGCGACGGCCAGCCGCTGCAGATAGAGCTGGTATTCGTCGGCAACGACGCCGTCGCCAAGTCGCTGGCCGAGATCGTTCAGGCGGAGTTGATGACGCTGGGCATGCTGGTGCGCCTGATCGGCGAGGAGGAGAGCAGCGTCTACGCGCGCCAGCGCGACGGCCGCTTCGGGATGATCTTCAATCGCACCTGGGGTGCCCCTTTCGACCCGCACGCTTTCATCAGCTCCATGCGCACGCCCTCCCACGCCGACTACCAGGCGCAGTCGGGCCTCGACGACAAGCCCGAGATCGACGCACTGATCGACGAGATTCTCGCAAGCGTCGATGAAGACGAGCGCCAGGCACTTTATGCACGTCTCTTGAACCGCCTGCACGACGCTGCCGTCTACCTGCCCCTGACCTACACCAACGTGATCGCCGTGGCCGATCCTGCGCTTGGCCCGATTCCCTTCGGTGCCATGACCAGCGAGATCCCCTTCGAACGCATCACACCCATGGTGAACGACTGATGGGGGGCTTCATCGCCCGGCGGCTGCTGCTTCTGCCGGTGCTGCTGCTGGCGGCCTCCTTGGTGATCTTCTTGCTCCTGCACCTGGGACCGTCGGACCCGGCCATGGACTACCTGCGACTTTCCCAGGTACCGCCCACGGAGCAGGCCCTGGAGCACGCCCGCATAACACTCGGGCTCGACCGGCCGCTCGCGGTGCAGTACCTGGACTGGCTTTCAAGCGCGGTGCGCCTGGACTTCGGCGTCTCCTACGCGACCCAGCGCCCGGTGTTCCAGGACCTGATGCACTACCTGCCCGCCACACTCGAGCTTGCAGGCGTTGCGCTCGCCCTCACCCTGCTGGTCTCGATTCCGCTGGGCCGCTGGGCGGCGCGTCACCACCACCGCGGCCCGGACCACCTGGTACGTTTGATCGCCTTCGTCGGCGTCTCCATGCCGAACTTCTGGCTCGGTTTTCTGCTGGTGGCACTGTTTTCCATCTACCTGGGGTGGCTGCCGCCCATGGGCCGCGGGGGGGTGACGCACCTGATCATGCCGGCGGTGGCGATCTCGCTGATGTCGCTTGCGATCAACGCGCGGCTCTTGCGCGCCAGCATGCTGGAGGTGCAGGGCCAGCGCCACGTGCGCTACGCCCGCCTGCGCGGGCTCGCCGAGCGCGACGTGGAGTCTTCCCACGTGTTTCGCAATGCTCTGCTGCCGATCATCACCGCCACGGGCATGCATATCGGCGAGCTGATCGGCGGCACGCTGATCATCGAGAGCATCTTCGGCTGGCCGGGCGTAGGGCGTTTCGCCATCACCGCGATCTTCAACCGCGACTATCCGGTCATCCAGTGCTTCACGCTGCTGATGGTGACGATCTTCGTGGTCTGCAACCTGGTCGTGGACATCGTCTACGCCTTTGCCGACCCGCGCATCCGGGTTTCCCGGCAGGGGGTCCAATGAGCGTTCATGTCCTCTCCTCGTCGCCCGCTATTTCGCTCTGGCGCCAAGCGCGCCCGACCACGCGGCTGGCCTTCGCCCTGGTGGCGCTGCTGATGGCGGCCGCTCTGGTCGGCCCCTGGCTTTCACCCTTCGACCCCAATGCGGTAGCGCTCGCCGACCGGCTCCAGGCGCCGAGTGAGCGCCACTGGCTGGGCACCGACCACCTGGGCCGCGACATCTTCGCCCGGCTGATGGCCGGCACCCGGCTCTCGCTCGGGGTGGTCGCCGTGACGCTTGCGCTGATGCTGGCGCTGGGCATCGTGATCGGCGGCACCTCGGGGTTCGTCGGCGGGCGCACCGACCAGGTGATCATGCGCGTGACCGATATCTTCCTGACCTTCCCCACCTTCGTGCTGTCGCTGTTCATGATCGGCGTGCTCGGCACCGGGCTGACCAACGTGGTGATCGCCATCGCCCTCTCCCACTGGGCTTGGTACGCGCGCATCGTGCGCGGCATCGTGCTGTCACTCAAGCACCGCGATTTCATCAGCGCCGCCGCCATGGCCGGTGCCAGCCGAACGCGCATCTTCATCCGCCACCTGCTGCCCGCCACGCTGTCGCAGCTGGCGGTGCTGGCCTCGCTCGATATCGGCCATATCATGCTGCACGTCTCGGGTCTGTCGTTTCTGGGTCTTGGCGTGGCCGCGCCGACGCCGGAGTGGGGCGTGATGCTCTCGGACGCCCGCCAGTTCGTCTGGACCGAACCGCTTTTGATGCTGTGGCCGGGGCTTGCGCTGTTTCTGAGCGTCATGGCCTTCAACCTGCTGGGCGACGCGCTGCGCGACCGCCTCGACCCCCAACTGCGCCGGGAGTACGCCTCGTGAGCCATCAGACGCTGAACCTCGTGGACATCGCCGTCGATGCCGGCGCAATCCGCCTGGTGGACGGTGTCTCGCTCACCCTCGCCCGGGGCGAGGTGGTCGCACTGGTCGGCGCCAGCGGCTCGGGCAAGTCGCTGACCTGCGCGGCGGCCCTCGACGCCCTGCCCGCCGGCACCCGCCGCCAGGGCGGCCAGGTCTGGCTCGACGGCGCGCCGATCGCCCCGGAGCGGCTTCGCGGCCGCGTGGTGGCGTCGGTGCTGCAGAACCCGCGCAGCGCCTTCAACCCGGTCAGGACGCTGGGTGATCACGCCGAGGAGACTCTCCAGGCGCTGGGGATGGAGAAAAGCTGCTGGAAGGAGCGTATTCACCGCGCCCTGCGCGAGGCGGGACTCGACGAACCGCAGCGACTGCTCGGCCTCTACCCCTTCGAAATGAGCGGCGGCATGCTGCAGCGCGCGATGATCGCCCTGGCCCTGGCGAGCGAGGCGCCGTTTCTGTTCGCCGACGAACCCACCACCGACCTCGACGTGATCCACCAGCGCGAGATCCTCGACCTGCTGGCGGGGCTTCGCGAGCGCTTCGGGCTGGGCATCCTGCTGATCACCCATGACATGGGAGTGGTCGCCCGCCTGGCCGACCGGGTACTGGTGATGGACCAAGGCTGTGTTCAGGAGAGCGCGCCGGTGGAGGCGATCTTTCGCCAGCCGCGCCACGCCGTCACCCGGGCGCTGGTGGCGGCGCACCTGTCGCTCTACCCCGCCCAGGAGATCACGCCATGAGCCTGCTGTCCGCCCGCGACGTCCATCATCACTATTCGCGTACATCGCTTTTTCGCACCCGGACAGCGGTGGCGGTGCTCGAGGACGTGTCGCTCGAGCTCCAGCCCGGCGAGATCGTCGGCCTGCTGGGACGCAGCGGCTGTGGCAAGAGCACGCTGGCACGGCTTCTGACCGGACTCGAGACGCCGACCCGGGGCGAAGTACTGTTCGAGGGGGCGGCGCTTTCACGGCTCGACAAGGCGCGCCGGCGCGACTTTCGCCGCCGGGTGCAGATGGTGTTCCAGGACCCCCAGGGGGCGGTGAACCCGCGCCTGACCGTCGCCGAGATCATCGGCGAACCGCTGATTCACCTGACCGATCTGCCGCGCGCGCGCCACGCCGGGCGTATTGTCAAACTGCTGAAGAGAGCCGGGCTTGCCGCCCCCATGGCGCACCGCTATCCCTTCGAGCTCAGCGGTGGCGAGCTGCAGCGGGTATGCATCGCCCGGGCGCTGGCATCGAACCCATCGCTGATCGTGCTCGACGAGGCGGTCTCCAACCTGGACCTGCACCTGCAGATCCAGATGCTCGACCTGTTCGCGTTGCTCTCCCGGGAGCAGGGCGTGGCGTTTCTCTTCGTGACCCACGACCTGCGCCTGGTGGAGCGCGTCTGCTCGCGGGTGCTGGTGATGGAGCGTGGCCGAGTGGTGGAGAACGCCGCCGTGAGCGCGCCACTGTCGCTCGTCTCCAGCGAAGGGCGCGCACTCGCCGAAGCGGTGCTGCCTGCGCTTCCCCGGCGTTTGTCGACCGCGAGGGAACATCTGGCGCCGGAGCGGGTCTGTTGAGCGCCTTATCATCACTTTGCATGGGACACGATCCAATGAAGAAGACCGCTTTCTTGCTCGGCCTCACGGGCCTGCTGGCCGCACCGGGCGTGTTCGCCCAGGATCAGGCGTGCTCGACCGAGGCGCTGATGGCCGCCAACCAGAGCCTCTACGACCAGTTCGAAGCCTTCGCCGCCAACCAGATGGAGCAGGGCAAGAGCGCCGAGGAGCTTTCTGCCTCCATGGAGGAGATCACCCGCGCCGGCAACGCCGAAGAGGTGCTGAGCCGTCATCAGGCGGAGCTCGAAATGATGGAGCCGGGCATGGACCACGAACCCTCCCAGGCGCTGTGCGACGACATGTACGCCATGCTCGACCAGATGCAGGACGCGCTCGACGAACAGCAGTAAGCCACGCCCGAAGGCGGTGGCAAGCGGTGTCGCATGGCCGACACCGCTTGAATATCGCCCGCCTTGCCTACATATCCTGTGCCATGCTTCCCTTGTTTTCTTTTCAGCAGAGCGCAGATAGCCATGACGATCATTGATCCCCGCACCGGCAATACCCTGACCTCCGAGCCGGCAGGCCAGGCGCCTGCCGCTGGCACACCCGGTAGCGTCGCTCGCGAAGACGTCGTCATCGAACTCGGCGCCGCCAACGTCCAGCAGGTGCTGGAAGCTTCGATGCAGGTGCCGGTGCTGCTGGCCAGCTTCTCGCCGGAGAGCGATGCCTGTCGCCAGCTGCTGTCGGTGCTCGAGAGGCTCGCCCTCGAGTACGCCGGTGGCTTCTTGCTGGCCACCCTCGATGGCCAGGCCAATCCGGAGATCGCCGCCCAGCTCGGGGTACGCTCGGTGCCCGACGTCAAACTCGTGAGCCAGGGCGGCCTGGTCGACGGGTTTCAGGGGGCACTGTCGGAGAAGGAGGTGCGCGAGTGGCTGGGGCGCTACCTCAAGGCGCCGGAAGGCGCCTCGATGAGCCCCGAGGAGCAGGCCGAAGCCGCGCTGGAGTCCGGTGACACCGCCACCGCCCGCGAGCTCTACCAGACGCTGATGACCCAGTATCCCGAGCACTACGCCTATCAGGTGGCACTTGCCCGCGTGCTGGTGAGCGAGGGCCAGATCGACGAAGCCCGCGCGCTGCTCGACAACCTGCCGCCGGAAGAGCGCGACGCCGCCCCTGCCCGGGGCGTGCGCGCCAGCATCGAGTTCGGCGAGCGCGCCTGGAGCGTTGATGCGATCAGCGCGCTCGGCGATCGCGATGACAGCGAAGCGCGCTACCAGCGCGCACTTCGCCAGGTGGCCGACGGCGACTACGACCAGGGGCTCGAAGGGCTTCTTGCGCTGATGAAAAGTGACCGCGCCTTCGAGGACGACGCGGCGCGCAAGACCCTCCTCCAAGTGTTCGACGCCCTTGGCGCCGACCACCCCTTGACCGTCGCCTACCGGCGCAAGCTCTTCGCCCTGCTCTACTGAGCCTGCTCGCCGAGCACGCGATCCATCCGCGTCAGCGCCACCGCCAGCTGGGCAGCGGTGGTGCCGAAATTCAAGCGCAGAAAGCCGGGGCGCCCGAAAGCGGCGCCGTCAGAAAGCGCCACGCCCGCCCGCTCCTTGAGCGCCTGGTAGGGCGCCTCGCCCAGCCCCGCCCGGCGAACGTCCAGCCATGCGAGATAGGTTGCCTGGGGCGGGCTCATCTCGACGCCCGGCCAGCGATCCACGTGTGATTCAAGCATCGTGCGATGCGTGCGCAGCACCGCCAGCAGTTCCTGGCGCCAGGGCTCGCCGTCTCGATAGGCGGTTTCGGCGGCCACCAGCCCGAGCACATTGACGTCCGGGAGCAGCCCCTTGCAAGCGGCGGCGAAGCGCTGGCGGACCTGTGGGTCCGGAATCACCGCGCAAGCGCTGGTCAGCCCCGCCAGGTTGAAGGTCTTGGAAGGCGCCCAGAGCGTGATGGTGCGCCGGGCGAGCGCCGGGAAGAGTGCGGCCAGCGGCCGGTGCCGGGCGCCTTCGTCGAGCAGCAGGTCACAGTGAAGCTCGTCGGAGACCACCCACAGGTCGTGGCGTTCGACCAGCGCGGCCAGCCCCGCCAACTCCTCTTCGCGCCACACTCGCCCGGTCGGGTTGTGAGGGTGACACCAGAGCAGCAATTTGGTCTGCGGGGTGATCGAGGCCTCCAGGGCGGCGATGTCGAGCCGCCAGGGCTCGCCGGGAGCGTCGGGCTCGGCGAGTAGCGCCGTCTGCGCTTGCCGCCCGGTGCGCTCTGCCACGGCCAGAAACGGCGGGTAGATGGGCGCGACGGACAGGATGGCATCGCCGGGGTCGGTCAAGGCCAGCGCGGCAAAGTGCAGCGCCGGCACCACGCCGGGCAGCCAGTGCTGCCAGTCGGCCTCGATGACCCAGTCGTAGTGGGTCGCGCTCCAGCGACACAGGGCCTCCGTCAGCGAGGCGGGAATCTCGCCGTAGCCGTAGACGCCGTGGTCGATGCGCGCCTTCAGCGCCTCGACCACCACAGGCGGTGCGCGAAAATCCATGTCGGCGACCCAGAGCGGCAGGATGTCCTCGGCGTAGCGGTGCCATTTCTGGGACGGGTAGCCGCCTTCGGGGTGGCGCCGCTCGACAGGCGTGGCAAAATCAAAAGCCATGATACTTCTCACTTGAGATCGACAAGACGGACGATGAGCATGCCGCAAAACGACTTCTACACCAAGGTGCGCGCAGGGCTAGCCGCGCTCTTGCAGCAGTGGCGCTCCCAAGGCCAGGCGGATGCCGATCAGCTGGCGCTGATTCTGGCCGAGACCGCCCGGGTCGCCAAGCTCGGCACGCCCGAGACCACCCCCAGCGGCGAGGAGCTGGCGCGCTGGAGCGAGGATAGCGCCGGCACGATGCCGCTGTGGGCACCGCGCACCGCGGTGTTCCTGCTCAACCAGATGCCTGCCCGCCCGGCGCCGCAAAGCGAAGCCGAGGCCTGCGCCTGGGCCTATTGCTGGCTCAAGAACCGCGCCTTCGATTCTCGGGAACAGGCACGCGACGCCCTGCCGGAGCACCTGAAGGCGCCGCTCGAAAAGGCCCTGGACGCCGCCTGGCGCGACCAGCAAGGTCTGCGGCTGGTATGAGCTAGCGCTTGCGCGTGGGCGACTTGGGCTTGAAGCCTGCTGGCTTGGTGGCAAGCCAGGCCGCGAAGGCGCTTATGGCCGGATCGCCTGCGAGCGCCTCGACGCTCGAGAAGCGGTCGGCCAGCTCGCGCTCGCTGTAGAGGCGGTGGATGTGCTTGTGGCAGGGGTGACACAGCCAGGCGATGGCCGTGAGCCGCTCCTCGCGGCTGTGGCGCTTTCGATAGCGCGCCTTGTTGTGCAGGGTGCGGGGAATCAGATGGTGCTTGGTCAGCGCCGCCTGGCGATGGCAGAGCTCGCAGCCCTCGGGCCGGGGCGGCGGCGCAAGCGGCGGTGCGGCCTTGTCCTCGCGCGCGCTCACGGTGCAATACCTTGACCGGGTGCGCCGGGGAGGCAATTCTGCAGGGTGACGCTCACACTCCTGAAAGGCTTTTTCAATGTTCACTCGCCATATCGAACCCGCGTTTTATGATACCGACGCCCTCGGCCACATCAACAACACCCGTTTGCCGGCGTGGTTCGAACTCGCCCGCAACGATCTTTTCAAGCTCTTCACGCCGGATCTGAATCCGCGCCAGTGGCGGCTGATCATGGCGCGCATGGAGATCGACTACCGGGTGGAACTGTTCTACGGTCACGACATCGAACTGCGTACCTACCTGACGCGCCTGGGCACGAGTTCCTTCACGGTGACCCAGGAAGCGCGCCAGTTCGATACCCTGACCAACCTCGGGCATACGGTGCTCATCCAGTACGACCACCACGCCAAGCGCGCGGTTCCCATCGAAGGCGAGCTGCGCGAGTCACTGACGCATCACCTGCAGGATGCCCCGAGCTGAGGCCGCACGCGAGCCTTTCGCCCCACACGACGGGAGCCCACCATGGCCATTCGCTACACCCTGTGGATAGACCCGGACGATACCGAGCGCCACCGTGCCGTCGAGAAGCACCTGGAGCACTATTTTCTGGAGCGCTTCGCCGACTATCCGCACATCCGCTTGTTCGGCGCCGACCCCTACGATTATGATGCCCCGTTCAATCGTCTCTACGACGTCCTGATGGCCCGCGCCGCCGAGTACTGCGAGCGCACCTGGCACTACGTGGCTTCCCCCGAACAGCTCAATCGCTGCTTCTTTCGCGCCGTGGGCCGCTCCACCAAATTCGTCCAAGACGAGTAATACCAAGAGAGTGTCACGATGGTAATTCGCACCGACCACGCCCCCGACGAGCGCGAGCTCGCGATCATCACCCAGCAGCTCGGCCGGGCGCCGCGCGGTATCGAAGCCGTCGCCGCGACGGACGCTGCGGGGACACCGCTGGCGCTGCGCATGGCACCGATCGTCGACGGCAAGCCCTTTCCTACCCTCTACTGGCTCTGCTCGGACGTGCTCAAGATCGAGATCTCTCGGGTCGAGGCGGTGGGCGTGATCAAGTCCCTGGAGCAGCGTCTTCAGGAGGAACCCGACTTTCTCGAACGCTATCAGCAGAGCCACCGCGACTACGTGGCGGCGCGCTGGTCGTTCATGAGCGATGCTCAGCGCGAGCAGGTCGAGCGGCTGGGCTACCGTGAGGTGCTGACCGAGCGCGGCGTCGGTGGCATCAGCAACTGGCAGCAGATACGCTGTCTGCACACGCAATACGCCCACCACCTGGGTAGTCATAACGTGATCGGGGCGTGGATGGACGAGCACTACGGCATCGACCGCTTCGTCTAGCCCGGCGCGTCACTCATCATCAAGGAATCGACATGGCGCGAATTTGCGTTTATCTGGGCTCGCGCGAGGGCCGAAGCCCGGCGTTCATGAAGCAGGCACGGGAGCTTGGGGCGCTGATGGCCGAACGCGGTCACACGCTGGTATACGGCGGTGCACGTATCGGGTTGATGGGGGCGCTGGCGGATGCAGCGCTCGAGGCCGGCGGCGAGGTGATCGGCGTGATGCCGGATCATCTGGTGGAGCGAGAGCAGGCCCACTTTGGCTTGACCGAGCTGATCCGGGTGACCAACATGCACGAGCGCAAGGCCACCATGGCGGCCCACGCCGATGCCTTCGTGGCGCTGCCCGGCGGCATCGGCACCTTCGAGGAGCTGTTCGAGGTGTGGACCTGGGGCTACCTGGGGCTTCACGAGAAACCGCTGGCGCTGCTCGATACCGACGGCTTCTACGCGCCGCTACTCGGATTTCTGGACAACACCGTCGAGCAGGGGTTTCTTGCGCAGGCGACTCGTACCATGCTGCTCGACGCCGAGTCGCCTGCATCGCTCATTCAGCAATTGGAAGACCGCCTGGCCTGACGCATCATCCCTCGGCATCGGCCACCGCCAAGGATGACGGGGCCTTCAGGTGCCCTGTTCGGCGGCGCAGCGGGTATGCTGGTAGGTCAGTTGCAGAAGGCGCGCATCGTCGCCGGCGCGGTGGCGCTGGATGGGCTGGTCACCGATGATCGCTTCCTTGGTCTGGCTCCAGAGCGCCTGCTGCGGTTCGGTCAGCAGAATTCGCAGCGCCTCAAGCCGAAAGCGCGGCAGCATACCCGCATGGTGGAACAGCAGTGAAAGCCAGGTGTTGTCGTAACCCCAGCTGTCGCTGTAGGCCTTGCCCAGCCCTGCCAGCTCGTCGTTGAGCCAGCGGGCGACCTGGCGCACCGGATACCCTTCCTGAAAGAGTCGCTCCCGCGAGATGCCGTGCAGAAGCTCCGCCTTGGGGTCCCAGTGCGTCCACTCATCCAAGGGCTGGATCAAGAACGCGCAGCAGCTGCCATCGGCGCGGGCCAGACCGATCTCGATCGGGTAGCTGCCACGCCCGAAGCCGGAGGCCTCGATGTCCAGCACAGTGGGCAGCGTCTCCATCGCCGGTGCCGTCATGCTCATACCTAGGCCGCGACCAGCGGTGCGGGGCTGGCGATACTCGCCCAGTAGGCCGACTGCTCGCTGTCTCGGGAAAGCCCCAGCTCGCCCAGTCGATAGGCGCGGGCAAGGCGCTCGGCGGCGAGCCGATGCCCGGCCTGGGCCGCGCGGGCGTACCAGGTAACCGCGTAGTCCTCGCGGCACGGGTACTGCACGCAGCCGTGCTCGTGGATCTGAGCGGCCTGGTACTGGGACTGGACATCGCCGGCCTGGGCGGCTTCGAGCACGTAGCGCGCGCCGCGCGCCTTGTCCTGGGGCGAGCGGCTGCGTTGAAACAGCATCCGCCCGTAGGTCGACAGCGCATCCGGATGCCCCGCTTCGGCGCAGCGCTTGTAGAGGCGCATGGTCAGCCGCTGGGTGCGGGGCGAATGCGGCAACAGCCACCGGGAACGAAACAGCTGTTCGGCCAGACGAAACTCCAGCCGAATGAACAAAGATGATGCCTGCGGCATGGCAAACCACCCTGCCTGTCTGTTGAAAGCCTGATCAGCCGAACCCTTAGCGTGCGGCCAACCCTACGATGATCCGGCGCCTGGCCGGTAAATGGGCTGGCAAGCATACGCTTGCCTTCGCCTCGACTCAACCCCCTTCATTTGCCGCATGGGACGCGCCTCGCTAACATGCCCTGACTCGTCATCGTCGCACCGTTTGAGTCGGCCTGCGACGCAGCATCCAACCGCACAAGGAGCGCACCATGCAAACCCGTCCACTCGGCAGAACCGGCCTCGACGTGAGTCGTCTGTGCCTGGGCACCATGACCTACGGTGAACAGAACAGCGAAGCCGAAGCCCACGAGCAACTCGACCGCGCCGTGGCCTTCGGCATCAACTTCATCGACACCGCCGAGATGTATCCGGTTCCTCCCAAGGCCGAGACCCAGGGCCTCACCGAGACGTACGTCGGCAGCTGGCTGAAGGCGCGCGGCGCGCGCGACGACGTAATTCTGGCCACCAAGGCGGTGGGCCCGGGCATCGAGCACATTCGCGGTGGCGCGCGCATGAACCGGGAACACATCCACCAGGCCATCGATGCCAGTCTCGAGCGCCTGCAGACCGACTACATCGACCTCTATCAACTGCACTGGCCGGAGCGCAAGACCAACTTCTTCGGCCAGCTCGGCTACACCGCCACAGATGACCACGATGCCACGCCGCTCAAGGAGACGCTTGAGGCGCTCAAGGCGCTGGTGGACGCGGGCAAGATCCGCGCGATCGGGCTTTCCAACGAGACGCCCTGGGGCGTGATGCGCATGCTCCAGCTGGCCGAGACGTTCGACCTGCCCCGCGTGGCGTCGGTCCAGAACCCTTACAATCTGCTGAACCGTTCCTTCGAAGTGGGCCTTGCAGAGATCGCCCATCGTGAGGACGTCGGGCTTCTGGCCTACTCGCCGCTGGCCTTCGGGGTGCTGTCGGGCAAGTACCTGAACGGCGCCCAGCCGGCCAAGGGTCGCCTCACGCTGTACGAGCGCTTCAAGCGCTACACCTCGCCCCAGGCCGAAGAGGCTACCCAGGCCTACGTGGCGCTTGCCCGGGAGCACGGGCTCGACCCGGCCCAGATGGCGCTCGCCTTCGTCAATTCGCGCTCGTTTCTGACCAGCAACATCATCGGCGCGACGACCATGGAGCAGCTCGAGTCCAACCTCGAGAGCGAAGCGCTGAAGCTCGGCGACGAGGTACTCGAAGGCATCGAGGCGATCCACCGCCGCCTCTCCAACCCAAGCCCTTAAATGCAACGCCACCTATCGCCCCTATAGCCCCGGCCTAGGCCGGGGCTTGCTATCATGGGCCCTCACCATGGATCGATGCAGCCTTGGCGCTGCGTACAAGGAGCATGCGATGTTAAGCGTTATCTCGCCGGCCAAGACGCTGGATTTCGAGACCCCGTCGACGACTCGGGAAGTGACCCGGCCAGACTTTCTCGACCAGAGCCAAGCGCTGATCGATCTGCTGCGTGACTACTCGCCGCAGAGAATCAGCGAGCTCATGGGTATCAGCGACAAGCTCGCCGGGCTCAATGCGGCGCGCTTCGAGGAGTGGGAGACCCCATTCACCCTGGATAACGCCAAGCCCGCCGCCCAGGCGTTCCAGGGCGATGTCTATACGGGACTCGAAGCGGACACCTTCGATGACGCTCACAATCGCTACGCGCAAACGCACCTGCGTATTCTGTCGGGACTCTATGGGCTGCTGCGCCCGCTGGATCTGATTCAGCCCTACCGGCTGGAAATGGGTACCAAGCTGGCGAACCCGTCGGGAAAGGACCTTTACGCCTACTGGAAGCCGACGATCACCCAGGCGCTCTCCAGAGCCGTCGACGAGAGCGGCTCGAAAGTGCTGGTCAACCTGGCCTCCAACGAGTACTTCAAGGCAGTGGATACCAAGAAACTCGATGCCGATATCGTCACCCCGGTCTTCAAGGACGAGAAGAATGGCACGTTCAAGATCGTGAGCTTCTACGCCAAGAAGGCGCGTGGGCTGATGGCCGCCTGGATCATTCGCGAAAAGATCGACTCGGCGGAAAAGCTCAAGGCCTTCGACGTGGCAGGCTACACGTTCGACCCCGGCGCCTCCGAGGCCGGCACGCTGGTCTTCACGCGGGGCGAGAATCAGCGCTGAAAAACGTTACCTCGCGCCCGGCGCGAGGCTTGAGAAAGTGGCGATGGACTCGGCTGAAAAGCTCGCCGTCACAGCGGTAGAGCCACTCGTAGGCCACCATGTCGGCGCTGACGCCGATACCGCCGTGGCCCTGAACGCGTGCCAGAGCAAGCAAGGCTTCCTGCCGCCGTCGACTGACGCTGGCATCCACCAACCAGTAGAGCTCGTACCCTGACTGAAGAAGGCCCAGCGCGCTCTGCAGTACGCAGATGTGCGCCTCGGCGCCGCAGATCACGACCTGACGTCGCCCGGTCACCTCGAGCGCACGCATGAAGCCGGGCTCTTCGGTCACACCGAAGTGGCGCTTCTCCCATACCTGATGAGGCCCCAGGCGCTCGGTCAGCATGTTCACGCTGTGGCCGATCTTCTCCGGCGCCTGCTCGGTGAGCCAGACCGGCACGCCAAGCTCGCCTGCCACGCCGCCAAGCCAGGCTGCCTCCTGCACGGCGGCGTCGGCATCGCCTATCGCGGGCAGAAGCCCCGCCTGAAAATCGACCATCAGCAGCAGGCTATCATTGGCGCTCAATCGCATCGGATTACCTCTTTCTAGTCGAGGTGGATTCTAGTCGAGGTGGAGCGTTTCGTTGTACCGCGATGACCGTCCGAGTTCAAACACCGAAGAGGACAAAAGTAAAAAGTCGTTTCGCAGGCACAAAAAAAATCCCCCGCCTCGAGGAGACGGGGGATTTTTCGGATAGGTGCCTGACGATGACCTACTCTCGCATGGGGAGACCCCACACTACCATCGGCGCGTTGCGGTTTCACTTCCGAGTTCGGCAAGGGATCGGGTGGTTCACGCAGGCTATGGTCGTCAGGCGTAACTGTCAATGTACATCATGCTGGGCGTGTTTCGTGGCGTCTCTGCCGAGCGTTCTCGGCACGTATCCGGTGTTCTTTCATTCGTTGTCA
>NZ_WHVL01000008.1 GCF_020622355.1 Vreelandella malpeensis
TGCTGGAACCCATCGGAAACGTTCCACCAGCAGAACGAGAAAGGACGTATTATCATCAACTGGAAGAGTCGGGTGAAGCTGCCTGACTCAAACAAACCGGTCTCCGGAATAACCGGGGCGGTTCAAGTTTTCCAGAGTGGGGTGTCTGGGCCCAATTGGTTTCGGTTCTGGTTTGTAGGGCTCGTGAGTATTGTCTTTACCGTTCAGGTTGCGGCAATGATAAAACTGATTTTACAGCGAAGAAAAGGTGGTTTAGGGGGAGCATGAGCGATGAAAGGGAAAAGCCGGGGGCAGTAACGCTGCCCTCCAGGCGACGTCGATTCTGGCGTCGTTTACTGCTCGTGGTGGGAGTTGCTCATCTGGTTGGGTTTGTGTCGTCACTGGATGCGATGATGTCGAGCCGTACCTCTCAGGGAGCTGTGGCCTGGATCGTTTCACTAAACACATTGCCCTATGTGGCGGTGCCAGCCTACTGGGTGTTCGGCCGCACGAAATTCCAGGGCTATGTCTCTGCACGACGCGACGAGAACTCGGTGTTGGGGCAGGCGCTTGCTGAAAAACTGGCCGAGCTGCGGGCTCATGGGGTTTCGGATGAACACGCTGACAAGCATCTGGTGGGTGTCGAACAGCTGGCCAAGCTGCCGTTTCTAGGTGGCAACCGGGTGGAACTGCTGATCGACGGTGAGCAGACCTTCGAGAGCTTGTTTGCCGGTATTGATGCTGCTGAGCGCTATCTGCTTGTGCAGTTTTATATCGTTCGGGCTGATGCAGTGGGATTGGCGCTGCAGGCACGGCTGATTGAGAAGGCTAGGCAGGGCGTGGAGGTCTTCTTTCTATACGATGAAATTGGAAGTTATGCGTTGCCGAGCCACTATCTCCAGACGCTGGAAGAGGCGGGTGTTCGAGTACATCGCTTTCATTCTACGCGGGGGACAGGTAATCGCTTCCAGCTCAACTTTCGCAACCATCGCAAGATAATGGTGGCCGATGGGGAAAGAGCTTGGGTCGGTGGATTCAATGTTGGCGATGAATACTTGGAAGGCCACCCACGAATTGGCCCGTGGCGTGATACCCACCTAATGATTGAGGGGCCTGCGGCCTTGGCGCTGCAGCTGGTGTTTCTTGAAGATTGGCACTGGGCGACTGAGGAAATCCCCGAGCTTCCCTGGTCACCGCTAATTCCAAGCGGCCATGGTACACCGGTGCTCATTCTTCCGAGTGGGCCCGCAGACCGATTTGAGACGGCTAGTCTGATGATTCAACAGGCAATTCACGCCGCGCAAGAGCGTATCTGGATATCCAGTCCCTACTTTGTGCCAGATGAGGGGGTGCTGGCGATGCTTAAACTAGCCTCGTTAAGCGGAGTAGAGGTGAAAATCCTGATTCCCGAACGTCCAGATAACCTTCTAACCTACTTTGCGGCCTATGCCTTTCTCGATTCGCTTCTCGAGGCGGGGGTCGAGGTCTATCGCTACGAGGGGGGCTTCTTACATGGCAAAGCCTTTTTGGTTGACGAAATCGGTGCGGCAGTGGGTACCGTTAACCTCGACAACCGCTCCTTTCGACTCAACTTCGAGGTGACGGCGATGGTGATGGACGCCGACTTTGCCGCCGAGGTTGATGCGATGTTCAAGGCGGATTTCGCGCGGGCACGGCAGATGCAGCCAGAAGAGATCAGCGATAAGCCGCTTTGGCATCGGGTGGCGGCTCGAGCGGCCT
The DNA here is from genome assembly GCF_020622355.1 of Vreelandella malpeensis. Classification (GTDB taxonomy): domain Bacteria; phylum Pseudomonadota; class Gammaproteobacteria; order Pseudomonadales; family Halomonadaceae; genus Vreelandella; species Vreelandella malpeensis. The sequence continues at coordinate 1,720 of NZ_WHVL01000008.1, forward strand.
ATTTGTTTGCGCCGGTCTTATGAGTGTGCTTGATCACTCTATTGCCCGCTGGCCTGTGATTTTGCATTCAAGTCTTCGCTTTGGAGTTTCAGGCCATGATGAAAGCCCCTCGTGCAATACTCAATCCAGATAGTAAACTTCAGGCAACCTCTCGGTTTTAAGCTGAAATAAAATGAACAGTTGAAGAAAAGGTAATGCGATTCACCGAGTTGGCTCGGGCTGGTGTGGTAACTGTACGCCATTAAACTCGTTAGGGTCTGGTACAACCGTAACGAGATCTGTGCAACGGCTGTTGACTCTGTGACGAGCAGGCTATTGGACGCCTCCGATTCGTTGACTGCGCAGATTCCCTAGGAGAGGGTCTTAGTTAATGAAGAAGATATTGTTGCGCAGACCAAGACAACCTTACGGTGGTTGACAGTAGTATGTAGCTGGCTGAACAAGGCCATTGCATTCGCATGCGGATTCAAGGGCTTCAGGTGATGGCGCAATTTTTCCGGGAGTGCGCGTCTAAGAATGCGCTTTTCACACTCACGTCAAATTACCATTATTCTTATGTCAGGAAAGTAGGTGTTAGTGTGAAGCAATCTCATTGAAAAAGTCTGGGTTATTCCGAATCGTCGCCAGTACCTTAGCGGCTAGCCCCGTAGGATTATTACGTTTGCCTTCCCAGCTTTTGATCGTATCCACGCTGGTTCCCATTGCGCTGGCAAATTCCGCCTGAGAAACATTGAGCTTGGTACGAATGGCTTTTACATCGGCTACTTCATGGCGTGCTGTGCGGCTAGCCTCAGTGTTGCCCTGATTAATCTCAACGGCTTCCTGCAGCGATGTTTGGAGTTCGTCAAAAATGCTCATCCAGAAACTTCCTCCTTTAATTGGTGGGTCAGTGTTTTCAATGCGGCCTTTTCAGCAAGTGTTATGTTGTCCTTCATGTTCTTAGGGTAGGCCAATATCACAGATATATGGTCGCCGCCTGGTTGTCATCTGGCTGCTAACAGGATGAAAGACATGTGAGTAATGTAATCCCTGGAAAAGATAACGTATTGATAATTCTTGGTTTCCGCATTGCAGGCGCGATCCCAAAGTTTGTTTGGTTGCACTCATAATCCCTTGCTCACAGGTTAAAGTCCTACTGGGGTTTCCAGCTGTTGCAGCGTAACGGTGTGGCTCATTGATGATTCCATGTATGGCAGTAACCGTGGGCATGGCTGATACATCGCCCCAACAAAATAGTGAACCGAGTTTAGCGGTGTGGGGGCATGGGGGCAAAGTGCTGCTTAACATCCTTGCTCAATGATGATAGTGATGCTTTCAGTGACGACTGGTTCCAAACGCTCGTACACCTAGCCCATACTGCTTTGTATTCGCTTTGCAGAGATACGAAGCGCGTGTGAAAGCCTGCTCAAAGCTAGTCAGGTCACCTCGGTCGATCCAGTAGTACGGGTTATCAGGTATGTGTACCCATGGCTCTTGAGGGCTCCACATGATTCCCAGCGCGCTGTACCAAGCACGTGACACCCGGCTGATAAGGTTCTCGTTTTGAGAGCCTGCCTTACCTGGCATGTGATACGCGTCACGATTCAGTAGGAAGAAGAAGTGATAGTGCGGCTTGCCGTTAAGGCCAATCTCCCGGCACCACACGTAGCGCACCTTAGTGTCAGGCACCCAGCCAGCTTGGCGTTTACTCTCACGATCATGTTTGATAATCGCTTTAAAGGAAGCGATGAACCTTGCGATAAGGCCTTTGTGATCCTCCGGCCTCATCCGGTCGCTTATCGTTGTGGGAATGACAGGATCGACTCTGAAGGCTAGCACGCGAGGGTAGTCAGCGAGAGCCTTGTGCATTGTATTGTAAAGGGCCTGAAGGTATTCATCGGCCATTGGGAGATGTTTTACTTGGAGAGCAAGCCCGTTGAAGGTAGGAGCAGCGTTCAAGCACAAATTAGCGTTTGATGGGTGTCGTTGAAGCATTTTAATTACCTCGATAGTGAGATCGACTCATGCCTTCGGAGGTATGAGCATGTATGTCAGGCACGACGAAGCCTCCAGCGGAGGCTGGATTCATTGAGACGGATACGTGTGGATGGCTACCTTTACGCTCGCTACTCAGGTACGGGGCTTGATGCCCCTCCCATTACCCTTTGATTTAACTAATAATAATTAAACAAGGCTCTTGAGAATGGGTAGTGACCGATAGGTACTGATGGTTGCTGGTGGGAGTGAGTCGCCGTCAGCGAATAATCACTCTTCAATTAAATGAGGAAAGGTTGAGTTACTTCAGCACTGCTTCATCTCTGCGCTCGATGCTTTCGCAGATCCAGGCTTCCACTTCACGCTCGACCCAGGCAACAGCCCGAGTGCCCAGCTTGATTGGCTGAGGGAACTGCCCAAGGCTGATGTACTTGTAGACCGTTGATCTAGCCAGCCCAGTGCGATCCATGACGTCTTTGATGCGGATAAGTCGATTGCTCATGACGAACTCCTGTTATTCGTTCATGAGATAAGGCAGGTGAGTATTTTTTAATTGGAGAGTGGCTTTGGTGTCATGCAGCACGCTGGGGGGCTTAAGCCACTTTTAAGGCCTAACCATTGGATAATCACTGGAGACTATTTACGCTCTTGTGAGTATTAACCGCAAGCATCCATGTTCTAAATTTTTCAGTAAAACCGTATTGCATAATCAGTTTCATAGTCTTTGGACAATCGATGCAGCTCATCGCATGATCGGTCAAGCGTCGATTAAGAATCAAACTGCAATCATTTATTTCACATCTGGCGTCAAAGAACACCGATTACATTAAACTCTGGCGGACAAGTAGTTAAGATGCACGCCATGCATACAGTTGCCTTAAAGCTGCTTGCTAACTTATCGTAGCGTGTGGCAACGCGGCGTAGCTCCTTTAGCCAGCTAAAACAGCGTTCTACCGCATTTCGTTGTCGATATTTAGGCTTATCAAACCGTCTAGGTAGACCTGGCCGCCTTCTTCGATACATGTTGCGTTGAGCTATGACCAGCTTCATCCCGTGCCTATCGCAATAACTAGGCAGCTCATCGCTGTCATAGCCTTTGTCAGCCACCATATAGCGACTACGTTTGCGCGGGCGCCCTAAGTTACCGGGCAGGTAAACGCTCTCTAAAGTGCCGAGAGTCTGCCTCTTGGCCGGGAGACAGCGTGAATGCCAGTGGTCAGCCATGGCGATTTCAAACCAAATGAATTTTAGTGGTTAAACTGCCGCGACTGCGGCCAAGGGCAAGATCTAGCGGTTCTTCAGAGCCCTTTTTTGCCGCCTCCTGCGGCAGCACGGGTGGCACGAACCGATGTTAAATCAGTCATCCACGTATCCAAATCCATCAGGCCGTCCTCACGTAACTTGAGCTGTAAGTGAGAAAGAATGGCCTCAAACGTGCCGTCATCTCGCCATTTGCGAAAGCGTTCATAAGCGGTAGACCAAGGACCGTAGCGCTCAGGCAGATCGCGCCATTTAGCACCAGAGTACAGCACCCAGAAAATACCGCTGAGAACTTGCCGGTCATCTCGCCCAAGCCTCCCCATGAGTTGAGGTGGCGATACAATGTCTTCAATCTGTACCCAGCCGTTATCAGAGATCTCGTAACATCCGACCATTGCTTTCCCCTATGCTCCTTTTTATAGAGGAAACTAGCGGATAAGGATTTTCGCACAAAGCCTAAATTCAAGAATTATGAGCATAAAAAATATATTTCATAAAAATCAATGATTTATTATTATTTTGATGTTTTTTGTGTGAAAAATAACATTATTTAAAATGCATTAAAAAAGTGCTTTTAAATGTTAAATTTTTATTAAAAATAATGTAAATTATTACTAAAACACATGAAATAGCACCTTTTTATTTATTTATTGTTGATTTATCTTATTTTTTGTGGTATCAATTTTTTTGGTTTTAAATAGCTTTCACATGTTTTTTAGGTGCTGAAAATGGAAACATTGTCCAAGTGGCTGGAGAAAAAAGACGTTGCAGCAGAAGAGATGGCACTCGATTACTTGAATAAGAAAGGTTTTTTTGGAAAAAACAAGAAGCTCAGTGCTATTGAACAGATAAGAGAGATAGAAAGAGAAAATGCGAGAGATTTATACTTTAAAGATTGCGAGAGGAAGTTGAAAAATAACATAAGGCAAAATGTGTCAAAGAATAAAAACCCTGATCTTAAGCCTTGCACATTTAAGCTACCCAGCAGCAGCCGAAACCTGCTAGAAAAAATAAAGAATCATTACGGCATTACAGCTAGTCAAACATTAGAAATGTTGATTCATAATGAAAATTTAAGATTATTAGGTGCTATGAACCATCATGCCCCTAATGTCAATGCCTCTCAGAGCTATGCACTGCCTATACAACACAACTATAGTCATGACTTTGGAAAAAAGAGTGTTACTACTCCACTAAGTGAAGCCGAATTTAATGAATATACAATGCATTCCTTGGAGCTTTTAAAAAGCTTAAATATAAACACAAGCAACATGCATTCTTACAGTAAGATAAATGGCCAAGAAGATGAAGGGTGGCTGTGAAATTCCGGAACTCCCATTCAAAGAAGAAGTATTTATTAATATAAGAGTTATCCTTTGCTAGCTGCTAGGGAGCTTCTTTAGTCGTTCATCCGAGAACAGGTTTATGGATATAAAGCTATAGCAAACAAGCTGCGGTGGTTCTAAAGAACCACCTACTTACGGATATCGAGTTAGCCAATCAGTATGGCGTTACCGCTGCAATATCTATGATCTGAAGTGCCCCCCATCGTAGCTGCACAGGTTATAGTGTAGCCATTAGGAGGACGATATGAGTCACTAACTTACCGTTAAACGCTGGACCGCCAAGCGCAAGACCGCCGTGGTCATGGACATTTTCAAAGGCAAAGCCACGGTTACCGAAGTCGCTCGGGAGCACGACCTCACCGTTTCAGACGTCGAAGGCTGGGTTGAGTAAGCGCAGCGCAACATGGAAAACGGGTTCCGAGCCCGCCCCAGGGATATTCGAGAGCAGTACGAGTCCGAGCTGCGGGAAACCAGAGAAGCATTGGGTGAGGCTCATCTGCAGATTTATGCCTTAAAAAAGTTCAAACGCCTGCTCGACGAGGACGAGAACTCGTAAGGTCGTTACAGGCGGAAATGGCCCAAGAGAGCCACGTGGTCTCGCTCGTTGAGCTGTGTCAGTGGCTGGGGATTCCTCGAAGGACGCTGTATTACCAGCCCAGGGCACGTTGCCGCGCCATCAATGCTGAACTGGTCAGCTGGGTCAAACTGGCCCTGGAGCGATTCCCTACTTACGGCTATTGTCATCTGGCGTGTGTTCTGGGAGAGAACCGCAAGCCTATACAGCGCATCCTTCAGTTGAAGGGCTGGCAGGTGCGCAAGCGTCCTCAAGGCTTTCGACCTCGGGCCAGGAGCCTACCGTCCGTCGCCTCAAGGCCGGATGAGCGTTGGGCTACCGACCTGACGTACGTGTGGTGTGGAAAGGATCGGCGAGCCAGTCTGGCAGTGGTCATCGACTGCTGTACACGTGAGATCCTCGGCTGGCGGTTATCGGTCAACGGCAGTAGCAAGACGGCTGAGGCGGCGTTGGAAGAAGCGCTGATCTATCGTCTGGGAGCGCTGGGGCGTGTTCACTCATCTCTGGCACTGCGCTCTGACAACGGTCTGGTGTTCAGCAATCGGCACTACACGAGCACCGTCAGGGCCTATGGACTGAATCAGGAGTATACAACGCCCTACACACCAGAGCAGAACGGCCTAGTGGAAGGCTTCTTTCGCTCCTTGAAAGAGGAGTGTATTTGGGTACACCGATTTGAATCGCTGGGTCCAGTATTACAACGAAGAACGGCCACATCAGTCATTAGGCTATGTGGCACCCAGAGCACACCCAGCATTAGCAGCGTAGGGTGTGCAGGAACTTGGTAGCATTACAGAATTAACTAAATTTGCTACTTTTATCAAAGCACGCTTTCGTTCCTCATAATAATCATACCGATCATAGACGCCTTCAACACCTTTCAGCTTATGATTCAAACAGCGCTCAGCCACATGGCTAGGTACGCCGGTCTCAGCCAACAGACTGCGGCAAGTGCGCCTAAGGTCATGCACCGTAAACTCGGGTAAATCACCCATTCTATTTTCAGGTTGCTGCTTCTTGCCTGGTTCTTTACCAAATAGCTTAGCAATGGCGCGATTGAGTGTATCCCTGCCCATATGGGGCTGCTTACTGCTACGACGGCTAGGAAATACGTAAGGTGAACCACAAGCACGGATGTGAAGCTCCTCTAACCACTCGACTGCTTGTGGTGGCAAAGGAATCGCCATTCCCACACCCGATTTGCTGCGCTCTCCGGGTAAGTTCCATTTCGCATTGTTCAAGTCAAATTCTGACCACGTGGCTTCAGTGAGCTCTGTTTTACGCACTCCAAGCACAACAAGCAGTGCGCATGCGAGATAGTTGTCACGCGTAAAGCTAGTGCGATTTTCTCTGAAAACCTCAAAGGCAAACCTGAGCTCTTCAACGCTAAGTGCTCTATCACGGCTTTTCTCGACCCCGCCCGCATCGTTGACGTTGAAAGCAGACGCAGGGTTATAGGTCAAAAACCCTAGCTTGATGCCATGGTTAAATAGCTGTTTTAAGTACATCAAGGCGTCATTTGCAACGGTTGGGCGACCGCTGTTAGTTACCCTTCTGATAATGGTACGCACATCCATAGGGGTAACGCTAGCCAGCGTTAGCGAACCGATGGCAGGAGCAATATCCTTTTCAAAGACGCGTTTAGGGATGTTGGGATGCTTGAGTCGCTTCTCGAGCTCCTGATACCAATCGTCAAACAGATCCTGCACCGTGCTAATGGTTATTTTTTCTTCACGTACGCGCTCTACAAGAGGGTCTGTACCGCTACGAATGGCTTTCTGAGTCTCAACCACTTGCTCACGAGCTTCGAGCAAGGAGAGTTCAGAGCATTTACCCAGTGTCATACCGCGACGCTTACCCGCGAAGGTGTAGCGGCACATCCAATAGGCCGCTCCTGACTTCGGAATCATCAAGTACAAACCGTTGCCATCACCGTAGCGCCCAGGCTTGGCTTCTCTGATCAATGATTGAATTTTCTTGGCAGTAAAACTCCCCATCGCTCTTCTCCCCCCCTCCGCCAACGTCTAAAACCATATATTTATTTATATTTCAAATACTTATATTAATATTGGGTAGCAAAACCTCAGAAATACGCCCATCTGGTGGATAGCATGGCATTTTACTACCCACTTTACTACCCACTTGGCGGTGGATTAAGCGGGATTTCGGTGGACGAGCATAGACAATAATTTTATTAAAAATATATAAAACAGTATTATATAGAATTAAAAAAACGACCATAGGCATCACTCAATATTCTGTATCTGCTCGCGCATCTGTTCGATCAAGACCTTCAGTTCCACCGCGCAGCGGGTGGTGTCGGTGACCACGGATTTCGACGAGAGGGTGTTGGCCTCGCGGTTGAGCTCCTGCATCAGGAAGTCGAGCCGGCGGCCCTGAGGGCCTTCTTGTTCGAGCTGGCGGCGCACCTCACTGACGTGGGCATCGAGGCGATCGAGTTCTTCGTCCACGTCCGCCTTCTGGGCGACCAGCACCAGCTCGGCTTCCAGGCGCTGAGGGTCGAGCTCCGCTTTCACGCTTTCCAGGCGCTCGAGCAGGAGCCGGCGCTGGCGCTCGATGATGGCGGGAAGCAGCTCGCGCACTTGGGCGACCTGTTCGCTCACGGCGTCCAGGCGCGTGCGGATCAGCGCGCCGAGCTTCTCGCCTTCCCGGGCGCGGGCGGCGATCAGCTCATCGAGCGCCTGGTCGAACAGCGCCAGCGCCTCTCTTTGAACGGCTTCCTGGTCCAGGTGCCGGGTCTCCTGCACGCCGGGGTAGTCGAGCAGCGCAAGCGTAGTGGGCGCGGAGGCACTCGGCACGCGCTCGGCGATGGTGGCCAGGGCTTCGGCGAGCTCGGCCAGGCGAGCGCCGTTGACGGTGGGTGACTGGGCGCTGTCGGTGGGCTCGAAGCGCAGCTGGCACTCGATCTTGCCGCGCCCCAGGCGAGTTCTGAGCGCTTCCCGCAGCGCAGGCTCGAGCTCGCGAAGCGTCTCCGGCAGGCGAAAGTGCGGGTCCAGGTAGCGCTGGTTGACCGAGCGCAGTTCGACCTGGAGGGTGCCAAACGAGGCGGCCCGTTCGGTGCGTGCAAAGGCGGTCATGCTGTGCGGCATGGGGCGGGCTCTCGATGAAGGGGCGTGGGCCCAGTGTAGCGCAGTTTTTCGCCCCGCCGCGGCCTAGATGCCGATCAGTTCCGGCGCCACCTCGACGAGCGTGCCCGGCGCCTGGGCGGGATCGTCGATCATTGCAAAAAGTTGCTCGATCATCACCTCCACGCTCTGGCGCGCCATCATCAGGTGCGGGTAGAGCGCGGCGGCCAGCGGGTCCCAGTCGAAACAGCCCACCGTCACCTCGTCCAGCTGGTGGCCGCTTTGCTGCAGCCAGCGCACGATCCCCTCCAGCGCGATGGTGGAGTTCACGAACATGGCGGCGGGAAGCCGGGTGCGGTGGCGCATGTAGGCTTCCAGTGCCACCTGGGCCTTGTCGGCGGCGTAGTCGCAGGGAAGGATATCGGCGTCACGGGTGGCGAGCCCGCGCTCGGTGCGCGCCTTGATGAAGCCCTCGATTCGCTCGCGGGTGTTGTGGTCTTCCCCGCGCCCGCCGATGAACAGCACGCCGTCGCTGTGCGCGGCGCCGTTTGCGTCCAGCCGATCGAGGATCGCCAGCGTCAGGCGGCGTGCGCCGTCGCGGTTGTCGGAGATGATCGACGGCGCCTTGCTTCCCGGCAGGTCCAGATTGAGGCTGGCCACGCCCGCCTCCTCGCACATGAGGGAGATGGTGTCCGGATCGGTGGCGCCGGTGCTCACCAGACACTCCACTCGGTAGGCAAGCATCATCCGCGCCGCCTCGCGCTCCTGGGCCGGATCGCGGTTGGTGCAGGCAACGATGGCGAACAGCCCGCGCTTGCGCGCCTGGGCCTCGAAGTGCTGGGCGATGGAGCTGAAGTAGCGGTTGTCGTAGAGCGGCAGGATCATGCCGATGATGCCCGAGCGCTCGCGACGCAGCGCCCGAGCCTGCATGTTGGCGGAATAGCCTTCCGACTGCGCCAGGGTGAGGATCTTGTCGGCCAGCTTCTGGCTGATACGCCGGCGCTTCCAGGAGCCGTTGAGAACCGCGCTGACGGTGCTGGGCGAGGTCTCGGCAAACCGAGCGAGATCATAGATGGTGAGCCGTTTGGCTGAATCACTGGCCACGTGGCAGCTCCTTGCAGTAGATAAAAGTCGCATTGACGTGATGACGCCGCGCAACAATGATACACTTTGCACAACCGATTGTGCATGTTTCGTTGTCGATGATCGCCCAAGGCATCCAAGTGTCTGTTAATTCGCTCGAAACACACTTTTCGAAGATCGAAGAAAAAAGACGGGCCGCACCGATGGTCGTCGGACGACGTTACTCGGGACACCCATTTCGCTGGCTTCGTTCGCCACCTGCACAGGAAAAGACGATGACACAAAGAGCTCTTCTGGCCGCCGCAACGCTTACCGGCGCACTGGCCAGCGCCACCGCCCTGGCCCAGCAACCCCCGACCATCGCCGTGGTGGCGAAGGTGGGCGGCATTCCCTGGTTCAACGCCATGGAAAAGGGGATCGAGCAGATGGGCGAGGAACTGGGCGTGGAGGCCTACATGGTCGGTCCTACCAGCGCGGACCCGGCACTGCAGGTCCGCGCTATCGAGGACCTGATCAGCCGCGGCGTGGACGTCATCGGCGTGGTGCCCAACGATCGTGAAGTGCTGGAGCCGGTGCTCGAGCGCGCCCGCAGTCAGGGCATCATCGTGCTGACCCACGAAAGCCCCGAGTCGGTCAACATCGACTACGACTTCGAGATGATCTCCGCCCAGCAACTCGGCGAAGAGCACGCCAGGCTCATGGCGGACACCACCGGCTGCGAGGGCTCCTACGCCGTTTACGTGGGGGGCTTGAGCGTGCCGGCCCATAACGCCTGGGCGGACGCCGCGGTGAACTGGCTGGAGGAGAATTGCCAGGGCCTGACCCCGGCGGCGGAGCGTTTCGGCGTGGCGGAGAGCGTCGATGACAGCCGCAGCACCACGCTCGACCTGCTGCGTGCCCACGAGGACCTGGCCGGCATCATGTCCTTCGGCAGCCAGGGCACCATCGGGGCTGCCCGGGCGGTGAAGGAGCGGGGTCTGGCCGGCGACGTCGCCGTGGTGGGCTTGTTCTCGCCGGGCCAGGGTCGCCGGCTGGTGCACGAAGGCGTGATCACCGGCGGCTTCCAGTGGAGCCCGCTGGAAGCCGGCCAGGCGTTCGTGGCGCTGGGTAACCTGCTCTACGAGGGGGGCGAGGTAAGCGACGGCGACGCGCTTCCGGTACTGGGCGAGATCACCCTCGACGGCCACACGATCTTCGCCGCCAAGCCCGTGGAACTCAATGCCGACAGTGTCGACGCGCTGGCCGAACTCGGCCTCTGACCCCACGCTGTTCGAACCGTGTAAAAACGCCTGCCGCGCTCCTCGAGCGCGGCAGTCATGTGAAGAGAACCCTCATGTCCAGAGAGAAGCCGCCGATGAGCGATATCGCGATTCGCGCGCGTCATGTCAGCAAGGTATTCGGGCAAAGCCGCGTGCTCGACGACGTCGAGTTCGAGCTGCGCCGGGGCGAGGTGCTGTGCCTGGCCGGCGAGAACGGCTGCGGCAAGAGCACCCTGATCAAGATCATCAACGGCGTCTACACCCCCGAACCCGGGGTGGAATTCACCTTCGGCGACGAGACGCTGTCCGCGATCAGCCCGCTGGAGGCGCGTAGCCGCGGTATCCACGTCATCTGGCAGGACCTGGCGCTCTTTCCCCACCTCACCGTGGCGGAGAACATCGTCTTCGACGACTACGTGGCCCGCCCCTGGCGCCCGCTTTCCGCCAGGCGCGCACTTGACGAGGCGCGCGCGATCATCGCCCGGTTCGGGCTCGATCTCGACCCTGCCGCCCGGGTCGAGGAGCTCTCCATCGCCCACCGTCAGCTGGTGGCGATCTGCCGGGTGCTGCGCGCCGGCGCCAGCATCATCTTCATGGACGAGCCGACCGCCTCGCTGACCTACAAGGAAGTGCAGTCGCTGCTCGACATCACCCGTTCGCTCGCCGCCCAAGGCATCTCGATCGTGCTGGTCAGCCACCGTCTGGCGGAAGTGCTGGACGTCTGCCAGCGCGTCACGGTGCTGAGAAATGGCCGCCTGGTGGGCACCTACCCCACCGAGGGCATGACCCAGGCACGGCTCTCCACGCTGATGACCGGCCTCGAGCTCGAACACACGCCCCGGGCGAGCGCTTGGAAGGGCGCGCCGGTGCTGGAGCTTCAAGACCTGAGCCGTGAAGGTGAGTTCGAGAACGTCTCCTTCACCCTGCACCGCGGCGAGATCCTGGGCTTGACCGGACTGCTCGGCGCCGGGCGCAGCGAGCTCGCCCACGCGATCTTCGGCATGACACGGCCCACCGGCGGGCAGATGTTCAAGGACGGCAAGCCCCTGAAACTGCGCTCCAACCGCGACGCCGTGCGCCACCAGATCGCCTACCTCTCGGAGGACCGGCTGAACCTGGGGCTGGTGCAGAACCAGTCGATCGAGATGAACAGCGCCGTGACGGTGCTGCCCGCACTCGAGAAGCCGCGCGGTTTCCTGTCGCCCGGGCGCATCAAGGCACTCACCGCGCACTGGATCCAGGAGCTCAAGACCAAGGTGAGCGACCCGACGCTTGCGGTGTCATCGCTTTCCGGCGGCAACCAGCAGCGCGTGGCGCTGGCCAAGTGGCTGGCCACCGAGCCGGACGTCCTGATCCTCGACTGCCCGACCATCGGCGTGGACGTCGGCGCCAAGGCGGGCATCTTCGAGATCATCCGCGAACTTGCCGACCAGGGCATGGCGATCATCCTGATCTCCGATGAAGCGGGCGAGATATGGATGAACACCGACCGCGCACTGGTGCTGCGCGAGGGCCGCGTCGCCTGCGAAATCATTCCCGCCGAGACCACCGAAGAAGCGCTGGAGGCCGTGATCAATGCGTAAGCTCTTATCCCGCCGGGGGCTCGGCACCGAAGGCGTGCTGCTGGGCATCCTGCTCGCGCTGTGCGTGGTGCTGTCACTGGCGACCGACAGTTTCCTGAGCGTGCAGAACCTGTTCGACCTGCTCAACAACCAGTCGGTCAACATCATCTTCGCCGTGGGGCTGGTGGTGGTGCTGATCGCCGGCGGCATCGACATCTCCTTCGCGGTGGCCGCCTCGGTGGTGCAATACGTGGTGATGACGCTGCTGATCGACCATCTGGGCGGCGGCGGTTGGGTCGTGGGCATGGCGCTTTCCATGCTCACCGGCGCGCTGCTCGGGTTGATCAACGCCTTTCTGATCCACCGCTTTCGAATCGTCTCGATCATCGTCACCATCGGCACCTTCAACCTGTTCTTCGGGCTTTTGATGTACGTGACCGGCGGCGTGTCGATCTACGACGTGCCGGACTGGCTCTACTACGCGATCCCGCTGCTCGACCTGCCTGCCGAGCGCGGCTCCGCGACGCTCTACCTGCCCGCCGCCGTGATGGCGGTGATGGTCGCTCTGACCTGGCTGATCCTGGCTCGCACCGGCTTCGGGCGGTCGGTCTACGGCTTCGGTTCGAGCCCCGAGGCGGCCAGACGCTCCGGCGTCAGCGTGTGGAAGATCCACGCCTTCGCCTACGGCTGGCTGGGGTTGTGCGCCGGAGTGGCCGGCTTGATGCAGGCACACATCGTTCAGGAAGTGGTGCCCAACGCCTTGATCGGCCAGGAGCTGACCATCCTGGCTGCCGTGGTGCTGGGTGGCGCGACCCTGGGCGGTGGGCGCGGCACGGTGCTCGGCGCGGTGCTCGGGGTGCTGCTGCTCGCCGTGGTGCAGAACGGCTTGAACCTGCTGGGCGTCACTCCCTACGCGTTTCGCATGATCGTCGGGCTGATCATTCTCGTCGCGATCACCACCAGTAACCTGGGCAACCTGCTGCCCCGTTCCACCAGGGCGAAAAATCCATGAACAAGCCGTTGAACACGCCGCGCGCTGGCCTGCGCCTGGGCGGCGATACCCGCGAAGTGCTGGTGATGGCCGCGCTGCTGGTCGCGAGCATCGCGCTCTTCTCCTTCGCGGCACCGGGCTTTCTCGGCGCCGCCAACTTCAACTCCATGGCGATGCAGCTGCCGGAGCTCGGGCTGCTGTCGCTGGCCATGCTGGTGCCGATCATCTCCGGGGGGCTGAATCTCTCGGTCACCTTCACCGCCAACATCGCCGGTCTCGCTACCGCCTGGCTGGTACAGGGCGTGCTCGGGGACCTGGGGCTCGCAAGCGCCCCGCTGGCCATCATCGCCGGTCTCGGCGTGGGGGCGGCAGCGGGCTGCCTGATCGGGGTGATTGTCGCCTACGTGGGCGCGCACCCGATTCTGGTCTCGCTCGGGGCGATGATCTTTTTGCAGGGGCTGGGCGAGTTCCTGACCCGCGGCGGTGGCCTCTCCGGCATGCCCGAGGCATTCCAGGTGATCGGCGCCGGCCACTTTCTCGGCGTGCCGATGCCGATGTGGATCTTTCTCGGCGCGGCGGCGGTGCTGTTCTACATCATGCACTTCACCCGCACCGGCTTCTCGATCTACATGCTCGGCTCCAACGCCCGGGCCACCGAGTACTCCGGCATCAACGTCAAGCGCGTATTGATCGTCGTCTACACGCTCTCCGGGCTTCTGGCCGGGCTTGCCGGCATGGTGATGCTGGCGCGCTTCAACTCGGTACGCGTGGGCCATGGCGAGAGCTACCTGCTGATCACCGTGCTGGCCTGCTTTCTGGCCGGCGCCAACCCGTTCGGCGGCTTCGGCCGGGTGCTGCCGCTGGTGCTGGGACTGATGAGCCTGCAGGTGATCGCCTCGGGCATGAACCTGATGGGCGCGAGCCAGCACCTGGCCACCGCCGTCTGGGGCGGGTTCCTGATCATCGTGATGGCACTGCGCATGCCGTTTCTCAAACAGTCGTGAGTAAATAAATGAGTCATCAAGAGCACGTTCTGGGCATCGACATCGGCACCGGCAGCGCCCGGGCGGGTATCTTCACCTCGGACGGCGTGATGCTGGCCGAGGCCAAGACGCCGATCGCCATGCATCGCCCCGCCGAGCATCACGTCGAGCAGAGCTCGACCAACATCTGGCGTGCGGTATGCAGCGCCACCCGACGGGCGAGAGAGGCCGCCGGGGTGAGTGCTGCGAGCGTGACGCGCATGTCGGTCAGCGCCACCTGCTCGTTGGTGCTGCTGGACAAGGCGTACCGGCCGCTGGCGCTCTCGCCGGGCGAGGAGCCCTTTGACATCATCGTCTGGATGGATCACCGCGCCACGGTTGAAGCCGCCGAGTGCACGGCCACCGGCGGTGCGCCGCTGGCCAACCTGGGCGGGACGATGTCGCCGGAAATGCAGATGCCCAAGCTCAAGTGGCTCAAGCGTCACCGCCCGGCGCTCTACGAGCAGATCGGCTACGCCGGGGATCTCGGCGATTGGCTGGGCTTTCAGTGCACCGGCTCTTTCGAGCGCTCGGTGTGCATGCTGGCCTGCAAGTGGACCTTCGACCCGCGCCCGGGCCACGGCTGGGACCGTGACTTCCTCGCTCGCATCGACATGGCGGACGTGATCGAGCGCGCCGCACTCCCGGAAACCGCGCAGCCCGTGGGCGTGGATCTGGGGGCGCTCACCGAGGCCGCCGCCGCGGATCTCGGTCTGACCACCGGGTGTCGCTTCTCGGTAGGCATGATCGACGCCTACGCCGGCGCCCTGGGAACCTTGGGTCGCAGCCTGACCGACGGCCCCAAGCGCCGCCTGGCGGTGATCGGCGGCACCTCCACCTGCCATATCGCCGCCCAGCCCGAGCGCTGCGCGGTGCCCGGCGTGTGGGGCCCCTACCCCGGGGCGCTAGGCGACGCCTTCGTGGCCAACGAAGGCGGCCAGAGCATCACCGGCGCGCTGCTCGATCACCTGGTGGCGATGTTCGCCGCTGGCGGCGAGTTCGGCGACGACGTCCACGGCGCGCTCTCCGAGATCCTGCTCGAGCGCCTGGCAAAGGGCGACCCGGCTCCGCATACCCACGTCTGCCCAGATTTCATCGGCAACCGCTCGCCGCTGGCGGACCCGGAGATTCGCGGCGCGATCACCGGACTCACGCTGGACTCCCCTCGTGAGAGCTTCATCAAGGTGTACTGGGCGGCCGCCACGGCACTGGTCTACGGCACCCGGGCGATCATCGACCGCATGAACGCCCACGGCTACGCCATCGACACCCTGCACCTGAGCGGCGGCCATGGCCGGTCGGCGCTGCTGCGCAAGCTCTACGCCGACGGCACCGGCTGCCGGGTAGTGATCTCCGAGGCGCCGGAGCCGGTGCTGCTGGGCGCGGCGGTGGCGGCGCTGGGCGCAGGCTTTAACGGCGACGTGCTGGGCGTGGCCAAGACCCTCGCCCCGGGCGAGCGAGTGCAGGCGCCAGACCCGGCCATGGCCGAGCTGCACGCCACCCGCTACCAGGCGTTCAAGGCGCTCTACGCCGGACGCCTGGACGGATGAGCGCCGACGCGCCCTCGCCGAGGGTGTACAATGAGCCGCTTTGAGAATATTCGCCAAGAGAGGTGCCATGCGTCCCGACGTCGTTCGCCCCAGTAACCGCGCCGCCGACGAGCTGCGCGACATTCGCCTGACCCGCGACTTCACCCGCCACGCCGAAGGATCGGTGCTGGTCGAGTTCGGCGATACCAAGGTGCTGTGCAACGCAAGCGTGGAGGCGGGCGTGCCGCGCTGGCTGCGCGGCAAGCACCAGGGGTGGGTGACGGCCGAGTACGGCATGCTGCCCCGGGCTACCCACACCCGGGGCGGGCGTGAAGCCAGCCGTGGCAAGCAGAGCGGGCGTACGCTGGAGATCCAGCGGCTGATCGGGCGCAGCCTGCGCGCGGCGGTGAATCTCAAGAAGCTCGGCGAGTTCACCATCACCGTGGATTGCGACGTGATCCAGGCCGACGGCGGCACCCGCACCGCGGCGATCACCGGCGGCTGCGTGGCGCTGGTGGACGCGCTTCGCTATCTTCAGCGCGAGAGGCTGATCAAGAGCGATCCGTTCAAGCAGCTGGTCAGCGCCATATCGGTGGGCATCTACAAGGGCGTGCCGGTGCTGGATCTCGACTACCCGGAGGACAGCAAGGCGGACACCGACCTCAACGTGGTGATGACCGAAAGCGGTGAGCTGATCGAGGTGCAGGGCACCGCCGAAGCGGGCGCCTTCAGCCGCGCCGAGCTCAATGCCATGCTCGATCTCGCCGAGCAGGCCGGCGAGGCCCTTCGCGGCCACCAGCGCGAGGCGCTGGAGATTCGCGACTAGTTCCATCCGCCCTTCCAGAATCGCCCCTTGCAGAAACGAAAAGGCCAGCGCTGAGCTGGCCTTTTCGTTGGCGACGACGCGGGAGACCGGTGACTACAGCGCCAGATCGTACTCCACAATCAGCGGGGCGTACTCGGAGAAGGTCGCGTCGTAGTCGATCCAGGCGTCCACCACGTGGCGGCGGAAGTTGGGGCCGACCAACTGGTAGTCGATGCGCCAGCCTTCCTGACGGCTGCGCGGCACATCCTGGTCGAGCTTCGGCCAGAAGGTGTACTCGCCGGCGTCGCGATTGATCTCGCGGAAGGTGTCGATGAAGCCGGTCGGGCCGAGCACCTGATCCATCCAGGCGCGCTCTTCCGGGCGAAAGCCGGAGGTGAGCTGGTTGTCGGACCAGTTGGCCAGGTCCACGGT
Organism: Vreelandella malpeensis; assembly: GCF_020622355.1. Lineage (GTDB taxonomy): Bacteria > Pseudomonadota > Gammaproteobacteria > Pseudomonadales > Halomonadaceae > Vreelandella > Vreelandella malpeensis. The sequence goes on from NZ_WHVL01000008.1 coordinate 18,643, forward strand.
CTTGTGGGCGACGTGCCAGGTACCGCAGATGATGTACTCGCGACGCTTGCGCGACATCTTGGTCAGGTACTCCTGGTACTGCTCCATGAAGGCGTGCTTGGCCTTCTGGTCCGAGCCGTCCGGCATCAGGAAGGTGGCGATGCTGAAGCGGTCGTAGTCCGCCTGCAGAAAACGCCCTTCGTGATCGCACTGGGGAAAGCCCAGCCCGTACATGATCGCCTTGGGAATCTTGCGGCAATAGAGCCCCACCCCGGAGAAGCCATCCTCCTCGGCATCCAGGAAATAGCCTTCGTAGCCTTCCGGATAGAGGATATGGTCGCCCAGTTCGAAGCTCTTGGCCTTGAGGTTCTGCACGCAGACCACGTCGGCGTCCTGCTGAGCCAGCCAGTCCAGGAAGCCGCGGTCGACGGCATCACGAATACCGTTGACATTAATGCTGGCAATTTTCATAAATCGTCCCTTTTGCGTCGCTGCGGTATGATACCCGACGTTTAGACGTTTGGGTAAATAGGCAGGCTCAATCGGCCTGCCTGCCCTTCGATATCGTCACGCTCACCCACCCACTCTCGAGAGAACACCGCCGTGGCTTCGACCCTTCAACCCTACCAGCGCGACTTCATTGCCTTCGCTATCGAGCAGGGCGTTCTCAAGTTCGGCGAATTCACGCTCAAGTCCGGGCGTGTCAGCCCCTATTTCTTCAATGCCGGCCTGTTCCAGACCGGACGGGCACTGGCCAAGCTCGGGCGCTTCTACGCTCAGGCCATCGAGCAAAGCGAACTTCGTGCCGATGTGCTGTTCGGCCCGGCTTACAAGGGCATTCCGCTTGCCGCCGTCACCGCCGCGGCGCTGGCCGACCATTTTGATCGGGACATGCCTTACGCCTTCAACCGCAAGGAAGCCAAGGCTCACGGCGAGGGCGGCAACATCGTCGGCGCGCCGCTTTCCGGCGACATCCTGATCATCGACGACGTGATCACCGCTGGCACCGCCATTCGCGAGGTGATGACGCTGATCGAGGCCGAGGGAGCGCGGGCCGGCGGCGTAATCGTGGCACTGGATCGCCAGGAGCGCGGTCAGGGCGAGAAAAGCGCCATCCAGGAGGTCGCCGCCGAGTACGCCATGCCAGTGGTGAGCATCGTCACCCTGGCCCAGGTACTCGAGTATCTCGAGGAGCACGCCGGCGGCGAGATGCTCGCCTACGCCGAGGCGGTACGCGCTTACCGCGACCGCTACGGCGTCGCCTGACCCTCCACGGCGCCGGCGAACCTCTGCTGGCGCCAGGCCTCGAAACTCACCACCGCCACGGCGTTGGAGAGATTGAGGCTGCGGTTGTTCGGCTGCATCGGAATACGCAGTTTCTGCGCCTCGGGCACCGCCTCGTGCGCCTCGGTACTGAGCCCGGCGGTTTCCGAGCCGAACAGCAGGACGTCTCCGGGCGCGAAGGAGACTTCGCTGTAACCGCGCGTGCCCCGCGTGGTGATCGCCCAGATCCGTCGCCCGGCCATCGCCTCATGAAACGCCGCAAAGTCGCGGTGGCGCGTCACGTTGGCCAGGTCCCGATAATCGAGCCCCGCACGGCGCAGCTTCTTCTCCTCGAGATCGAAGCCCAGCGGCTCGATCAAGTGCAACCGGCAGCCGTTATTGGCCACCAGACGCATGATGTTGCCGGTGTTGGGCGCCATGCGCGGCTCGAAAAGCGCTACCTCGAACATGACTCTTCCTGTGCGTGCTGCATTGACGGGCCGATCGACGACTCGAACGGGCCGGAGGCGACCGAAGCGGGGATGACGCTCTTGAATGGTGGCGTATTATACAAACTCTTATAGAACTTTGGTCTAATGCTAGAAAAGATTTTTTCGATGCTGCCGACCGCTTTCGTCGATCGGTTTCGTCTTCACCGCACCGGGCTGTATGATACGGCCAAAGCGTACCGCTTTCCTGCCAGGTGGTTTTCATGTCCAGTATTCTCACGCGCCTGAACGGCCTCAATCCGCGCCAGCGCGAGGCGGTCAAGTACATTGACGGCCCCTGTCTGGTACTGGCCGGCGCGGGCTCCGGCAAGACCAGCGTCATTACCACCAAGATAGCCTACCTGGTGAAGGAGTGCGGCATGAGCGCCCGGCGCATCGCCGCGGTCACCTTCACCAACAAGGCCGCCCGCGAGATGAAGGAGCGCGTGGGCCAGATGCTCAAGGGCCGCGAGGGCCACGGACTGACGGTTTCCACCTTCCATACCCTGGGGCTCAACATCATCCGTGGCGAACTCAAGACGCTCGGCTACAAACCGGGCTTCTCGCTGTTCGACCCGGAAGATGCCAAGGCGCTGTTGCGCGATTTGATGAACAAGGACGCCCAGGTCGACGCCGAGCAGATCAATGCGGTGCAGGCGCAGATCTCCACCTGGAAGAACGACCTGGTGCTGCCGGGTGTCGCGCTTTCGCACGCCGAGGATGAGGACGCGCAGTTCGCCGCCCGCGTCTACGAGGCCTACAACCGCCACCTGAAGGCCTACAACGCGGTGGATTTCGACGACCTGATCCTCTTGCCGGTGGTGCTGCTTCAAAACGATGCCGAGGCGCTGGCACGCTGGCGGCGCAAGATCCACTACATGCTGGTGGACGAGTACCAGGACACCAACGTCTCGCAGTACCTGCTGGTGAAGCTTCTGATGGACGAGCGCGCCACCTTCACCGTGGTCGGCGACGACGACCAGTCGATCTACGCCTGGCGCGGCGCGCGCCCGGAAAATCTGGTGACCCTCGGCGAGGATTTCCCCCGGCTCAAGGTGATCAAGCTCGAGCAGAACTACCGCTCCACCGGCACCATCCTGCGCGCCGCCAACACCCTGATTGCCAACAACCCCCACGTCTACGAGAAGACGCTATGGTCGGAAATGGGCGACGGCGCGCCGATCCGCGTGGTGGTGACCCGCCACGAAGAGGCGGAGTCCGAGCGGGTAGCCAGCGACATGCTCACCCGGCGTATCAAGGAGTCGGCGGAGTGGCGCGACTTCGCCGTGCTCTACCGGGGCAACTTCCAGGCCAGGCTTCTCGAGCTCAAGCTGCAGCACTACCAGATTCCCTACAAGCTCTCCGGCGGCACGTCGTTCTTCTCGCGCAACGAGATCAAGGACGCCATGGCCTACCTGCGCCTTCTGATCAACCCGGCGGACGACAACGCCTTTTTGCGCATCGTCAACGTGCCGCGCCGCGAAGTGGGGCCAGGCACCGTCGAGAAACTCGCCAACTACGCCACCGAGCGCTCGATCTCGCTGTTCGCCGCCTGCCATGAGCTTGGCCTCGAACAGGTGCTGCCGACCCGGGCCACGGAGCGTCTCGCCCGCTTCACCCATTTCATCGACGGCGTGCGACAGCGCATGGATCAAGGCGACGCCATCGCCGCGATCCGCGACATGCTGCGCGACATGGATTACGAGGCCTGGCTCTATCAGAACGCCAGCGCCCCGACCATCGCCGAGCGGCGCATGGCCAACGTCTGGATACTGATCGACCAGCTCGAGAAATCGCTCAATCGCGACCCGGAAGAGGACACCGACTCCACGGCGACGGAAACCGACGGGGTCGAAGCCGCGATCTCGCGGCTGGTGCTGCGCGACATCCTCGAGCAGCAGGCCGAAGAGGACGACTCCGACCGCGTGCAGCTACTCACCATGCACGCCTCCAAGGGCCTGGAGTTTCCCCACGTCTACCTGATGGGGCTCGAGGAGGACCTGCTGCCGCACAGAAACGCCATCGAGGTCGGCACGGTGGAAGAGGAGCGCCGCCTGGCCTACGTGGGCATCACCCGCGCCCGGCGCACGCTGACCATGACGCTGGCCCGCCAGCGCAAGGCCTATGGCGAGCTGATGGACTGTCAGCCGAGCCGCTTTCTCGACGAGCTGCCGGCAGAGGATCTGGAGTGGGAGGGCCGCGCCGACAGGGAGGACCCGGACAAGAAGCAGGCGCGCGGCAAGGACGCCATCGCCGGGCTGCGCTCGCTGCTGGGCTGACGGCGCCGATTTGTCCACAGCCGCTTGACGAAATCGGCTGTGGACAAGTCGTTTTCCTACTGCGAGCGCTCGATCATGTAGTCCACCATCGCCTTGAGCTCGTCGTCGTCCGCCGTGCTCGCCCCGCGCGGCGGCATCACGCCCTTGCCCAGGATCACGCTCTGATAGAGCGCTTCGCGCCCCTTCTCCAGCCGCTCGCGCCAGGCGTCGATATCGCCAAGCGCCGGTGAGCCGGCAATGCCGGTGGCGTGGCAGGTCGCACAGCGCGCGCGGGCGTAGAGCGCCTCGCCATCGAGCGCGCTTGGGGAATCACCCCTTGGCGCGCCGGCAACCGGCTCGTCAGTAACGGGCTCGCCCGGCAACGCCTCGACCGGGTCGAGGGCGGCATCAATCAGAGGCGCCAGCAGGTAGTGCGTAGCGGCGCGCACCTCATCGTCGCTCAGATTGGGGTTGCCGCCCCTGGGCGGCATGGCGTTGATGCCGTCGATGGCATGTACCACCAGGGTCTCCATGCCCTGCTCCAGGCGCGGCGCCCAGGTCTCGTCGTCACCGCGAATCGGGGCGCCGGCAACGCCGGTCTGGTGGCACGCCATGCACAGACGATCATAGACCGCCTTGCCGTCGACCGAGCCGGTATCGTCGGCGGCCAGCGCCAAGGTGGTGAATCCGCCCAGAACGAGACCCGTCACGTATTTGAAGTTCACTCGATACTCCTTGAAAACGCCCCTGCCATGGCGCCCCGTGCCTTTCCAACGTCGAGCGCTGGCGCGAAGCTCTCGATCAGAGAGCCCTGCGCCAGCGCTTGTCGACATGAACGTGTGGTCTCGCCTGCGCGTCGAAACGACTCGACCTTCGCCAGCGTGACGGGCAGTGCTAGAAGATCAGCTTGAAGACGCCGGTCAGCGTCAGCAAGCCGACGAGAAAGATGAATACGATGATACCGAGGATGATTTTCATAGCACTTGCTCCATGATGAGTGAAAGACATTCCCTTGTGAATAGCCCCCAGTATAGGTTAAAAATCCGCGCCTTGGCGATCTTGCGTGCCCGGCAGGCGCCAGGCGCGAAGCTGCTGCTCGCGCTCTACCTCAAAACCGGCCCTTGCGTAGGCGCGACACGCCGGGGCGTTGGCGGCATCGACAGTGAGCGCGAGCGTCGTGGCCCGCCCTTCCAGCGCCAGGCGTTGCGCCTCGCGCACCAGGGCATGCCCCAATCTCCTCCCGCGCCAGGCGGGAACGAGACCCATCAGTTGAAGCTCCCACTCGGCGCTTGAGCGCGGGGCCAGAAGCAGCGCCCCGACCGCCTCGCCCTCGTGCAGTATCTGGTACCAGTGGCGCGGCGCCTCCGGCGCCTGAGCGTAGAACCCCGCCAGCAGCGCCTCGACCGGCAGCGTGTCGAGAATCGCCGGGCAGTCGAGCGAGCCCTCGGCGAGAGCGCTCACGAGCGCCTCCTGGCGCGCCGGGGCCAGGGCGCCGAACGGCGCGAGCGCGAGCGCCGAAGACGGTGCGGGCGGTGCCAGAGTCGCGCGCAGGTGCCAGAGGGTGGCGATAGGCTCGAGTCCACTCGCCGCCAGGAAGGAGGCGCGCTCGCCCTGGCCTGGATCGAGCGCGAAGTGGCAAAGCCTCACCGCCGAGGTCGCCAACCACGGACGTACGCCATCGAGCAGCGCCCGCGCGGCGGCGTCGAGGGCCTCGGGCAGCCACAGCCGGGCCGTCGTCGCTGTCAATGATTCTACCCAGAGGGCCGACACGATATGCTCGCCTCTGCTTGCCACCCATAGACCCTGCCAGGCGACCTCGCCCACGGTCTTGGCGCGCTGCAGGGCGGCGTTGAGCGTGGACTGCTCGGTTGGATCGCGAACCGCCGCCAGTCGCAGCAGCGCTTCGCGGCGCCGCGAGGCCGGGCATCGTGCAATACAGAAGTGGTCTAAAGCCTTGTGGCGTGGCATGTTAGGTTTCCGGCGCTTGGCGAGCGTTTGAAAAGCGTTTTCAAGCGGCGCTCGAGCAGCTTGCCCTTACTGGAAGGAGTCATCCGCCCCTATGCGTATTCTGCTGGTCGAAGACGATCCCAGCCTAGCCTCGGGCATCCGCCTGGCCTTGAAGCCTGAGCACTATACCGTGGATCATCTTACCAGCGGTGTGGAGGCCTTGAACGCGTTGAAGAACGAGCCTTTCGACGCGGTGATCCTGGATCTTGGCCTGCCCAGGGTGGACGGCATGGAAGTCCTCGATACGGTCCGCCGCCAGGGCAACCGGGTCCCCATCCTCGTGCTCACCGCGCGCGACGACGTGGACAACCGTATTGCCGGGCTCGACGCCGGCGCCGACGACTACCTCACCAAGCCCTTCGAGGTGGACGAGCTGAAAGCCCGCCTGCGCGCGCTTCTGCGCCGCAGCCAGGGCCAGACCACCAAGCTTTTGTGCTGTCGCGGCATCACTCTCGATCCGCATACCCTGAGCGTCACCTACCAAACGCGAGAGGTGGCGCTGTCGCGTCGAGAGCTTGCGCTATTGCAGGAATTCATGAGCCACCCCGGACGAGTGTTCACCCGCGATACCCTGGCCCAGCTGGTGTATGGCTGGGAGGAGGATGTCGAGAGCAACGCCATCGAAGTGCACGTCCACCACCTGCGCAAGAAACTCTTCAGCGACGTGATTCGCACCGTGCGCGGTATCGGCTACGTGATGGACAAGCCTCAGGACGCGCTGCCATGAATTCGATCCGCCGTCGAACGCTCGGGCTTGCGCTGCTGGTCTTCGGTCTCAGCATGCTGGTGATCGGCTTCATCAGCTACCGCTACGCCGCCCAGGAGATCGAAGAGCTCTACGACGCCAGCCTGTCCCAGAACGCTCGCCTGCTCGAGGGCCTTTTACAGGCGCCCTTGCCCGACGCCGACCGCGCGGTGTTGATCGACAGCCTGGAAAGCGCACTGCGCGAGGCCGAGCTCGGCCCGCAGCGCGCCACCGGCCATCGCTACGAGAGCAAGCTCGCCTTCCAGCTCTGGGAGGACAACGCGCTGCTGCTGCGCTCGACGAGTGCCCCGGACGCGCCACTCGCCGCCTACCCGCCGGGCTACTCATCGGTCATGATCGGCGAGCACGAGTGGCGAATCTACGTGCTCGACGTGGCCGGCACCCCTCGCCAGGTAGTGGTCGGCGAGCGCGAGGACGTGCGCGACGAGCTGATCACCCGCGTGGCGCTGCGCACGCTGCTGCCGGATTTGTTCGGCCTGCCGCTGCTCACGGCGCTTTTATGGTGGTCGATCGGCTGGGGACTGGCGCCGCTGTCGCGCATGGCCGAGCAGATCAGAAACCGCGATCCGCACAATCTCAAGCCGCTGTCGCTGGCGCCACTGCCTACCGAGCTCGGCACCATCGCCGGTGCCCTCGACCGGCTGCTGGCAAGGCTCAACGCCATGCGCGTGCGCGAGAAACGCTTCATCGCCGATGCCGCCCATGAGCTTCGCACGCCGCTGGCGGTGCTCGACCTGCACGCCCAGAACGCCCTGGCCGCCACCGACGCCAAGGATCGAGAGGAGTCGCTGATTCACCTGCGTGACGGGGTTGCGCGCTCGACACGCCTGGTCGGCCAGCTTCTGACCCTGGCGCGGCTCGACCCGGAACAGGAGAGCCACTCCACGCGGCGCCTGACCGACGTCGCGGTGGAGACCCGCGAGACCCTGGCCAAGCTCGCGCCGCTGGCCGCCCAAGGCGGCCAGCAGCTGTTACTCAACGCCGACGAACAGGCAGGGTGGCAGCTTCACGAGGAAGCCGGCGCCGTCGAGACGCTGGTGCAGAACCTGGTGGGCAACGCCTTGCAGCACGCCCCCGCCCAGAGCACCGTGACCGTCAACCTCGTCGCCGAGCCCAATGCCGTGACCTTCATCGTCGATGATCAGGGCCCGGGCATCGCACCGAGCGAGCGCGCCCGGGTGATGGAGCGCTTCCAACGCGCCGGCCCCGGAGCGGGCTCAGGGCTGGGGCTTTCGATCGTCGAGCGGCTGGTCAAGCGTCACGGCGGCTCCCTGCATCTCGAGGATGCCCCCGGTGGCGGGCTTCGCGTGCGTGCAAGACTTGCGCGAAAGCACCATGGCGAGCCGACATAGCCGAGCGCTATCGCGGCTATTTAACAATGATTGGGCGTTCTTAAGGTTGCGGTAAGAATTCCGTGCAAATGTAAAGGTACTGACAAAGTACCTGGCAGACAGTGCTCTGCACATTTTTATCACGGAGGTAGTGCCATGAATCTGATGGTTCGCAAGCCCAAACCGCTCGTCCAGTTCGGTGAAACCCCGGTGCTGGCCACCCCTTCGGCCAAGAAGCTCAGCCCCGACAGCCCGGCGCTCTCGGTGCTGACCGATTTCACCCAGGTGGCGCCGCAATCGATTGCCGCCGACACGCCGATCAGCGATGCCCACCTCAAGATGCGCCACGGTGGCGTGCGACTGCTGTTCGTTATAGATCGTGACGCGCATTGCATCGGTGTCTTGACCTCCAAGGAAGTGATCGGTACCCGGCGCATCAACCTGGCCATGCAGCAGCGCCAGCTCGACCGCGAGGAGATCACTGCCGAAATGATCATGACGCCATGGGAAAAACTCAGCGCCATGCCCATGGAGCACCTCGCCTCGCTGAGCATCCAGGATCTGATTTTCTCCATGGAGAGCTTCACCGAGCAGCACCTGCTGGTGACCGAGCATAACGCCGAGGGTGCGCTGAGCGTGCGCGGCCTCATCTCTGTGACCGATATCCAGAACGCCATCGGTAAGGGCGCGAGCAGCAAGGTGCCCAACACCGTGGTGCCCATGGCCAACAGTTTCGCCGATATCTGCCAGGTCATCACCGGCCACGACCTGTAATACGACCCCTTTCCACGACCGTCCTCCTTGGAGGGCGGTTTTTTTTGGGCCTTCAACGACCGAAAGAAAGGCGCCGACGGGCGCCTTTCGGTTGGCAATGACGGGTAGATGACGCCCGTGACCTAGAACAGCGAGGCGTTGATCAGAAGGTGTGCACCGATACTGGCGATATAGCCGAGCAAAATGGCCGGCATCCAGCGCAGGTGTACCGCGAAGGTATAGATGCCGCGGGCCTGGCCCATCAGTGCCACCCCCGCTGCGGAGCCCATGGAAAGCAGGCTTCCGCCGACGCCAGCGGTCAGGGTGATCAAGAGCCAGTTGCCTTCGGACATGTCCGGCGCCATCGAAAGCACGGCGAACATCACCGGGATGTTGTCGACCACCGCCGAGATCAGACCCAGCACCACGTTGGCCCAGATCGGGTTCCAGCCGCCATAGAGGGTTTCCGAGAGAAGGGCGAGATAGCCCATGAATCCGAGGCCCCCGACGCACAGCACTACCCCGTAGAAGAACAGCAGTGTGTCCCACTCCGAGCGGGCAATCCGGCTGAAGATATCGAAGGGCACGACGCTTCCGAGCTGCTCGAGCTTCTTCCAGTCACCGCGGCGGGAGTAGCGCTCGCGCTTGCGCTCGAGCGAGCGCGGCAGGCTCTGGCGCAGGTAGTAGCCGAAGAACTGCAGCAGACCGAGACCGAACATCATGCCCATCGCCGGCGGTAGGTGAAGGATCGAGTGGCACAACACCGAGATCGCCACGGTCAAGAGGAACAGCACGATGATGCGCCGTGCGCCACGCTTGAGCCAGACGTTCTCGGTGAGGGCGGCGGGCTGACGATTGACGATGAAGAAGTTCATGATCACCGCCGGCACCATGAAATTGATGATCGCCGGTACCAGCAGCACGAAAAAGCCCATGAAGGGTACCTGGCCACCCTGCCAGACCATCAGTGTGGTGATGTCGCCAAACGGGCTGAAAGCGCCGCCGGCATTGGAGGCGACCACCACGTTGACGCAACAGAGACCGATGAACTTCTTGTCGCCCTCGGCGACCTTCAGCACCACCGCGCACATCAACATCGCAGTGGTCATGTTGTTGGCGATCGACGAGATGAAAAAGGCAAGAAAACCGGTGATCCAGAACAGGCTGCGGTAGCTGAATCCCTTGCGTACGAGCCAGGCGCGCAGTGCATCGAACACGCGCCGCTCCTCCATGGCGTTGATGTAGGTCATCGCCACCAGCAAGAAGAGCAGAAGCTCGGTGTACTCCAGAAGCGTTTCGCGAAACGCTATCTCGGACTCCTCGGGCAAGCCCGCCTGCACGTAGACCCAGGCGATGATCGCCCAGATCAGCCCCGCCGCCACCAGTACCGGCTTGGACTTGCGCATGTGGATGATCTCTTCGCTCATCACCAGCGCGTAGGCGAGAATGAACAGCGCCACCGAGACGATGCCGGCGACGGAGGTGGTCAAGTCGAGCGAGCCGGGGGCGGCGAAGGCGAGCGAGGGAAAGGCAAGTAGCACGAATAAGATCAACAGCCACGCGCCCCGGCGGTCGATGCACCGGGTTGCGAGGACGTCTGATGGAGTCATGGTGGTGGGATCCTGGGCGTTAGGAGTAGGTGGGCAACGCTGCGATGATAAGCACCCTAACGAAATGGTGCAACGCAGCGCCTGCACATGCGGATGCGACGATTCGCCGCATCCGCAAACTCCATTTTATACCGCCCGGGAAGCGCTACTCAACCGTTACGCTCTTTGCCAAGTTGCGCGGCTGATCGACGTCGGTGCCCTTGAGTACCGCCACGTGATAGCTCAAAAGCTGCAGCGGCAGCGTGTAGAGCAGCGGCGCCAGCGCCTCGTGCACGTAGGGCAGCGTCAGTACCTGAATGCCTTCCTGCCCCGTGATGTCGACGTTCTCGTCGGCGAACACGAACAGCTGGCCACCGCGGGCGCGCACCTCCTGCAGGTTCGACTTGAGTTTCTCGAGCAAATCGTCGTTGGGCGCTACCGAGATCACCGGCATCTCGCTGTCCACCAGCGCCAGCGGCCCGTGCTTGAGCTCGCCGGCGGGGTAGGCCTCGGCGTGGATGTAGGAGATCTCCTTGAGCTTGAGCGCGCCCTCCAGCGCCACCGGGTAGTGGGCGCCGCGCCCCAGAAACAGCGCATGCTGCTTCTCGGCGAAGGCCTGGGAGAGCGCCTCGATCTGACCATTGAGGGCCAGTACCTGGCGACACAGTCCAGGCAGCGTGCCCAGCACCTCGACGATGTCGCGATGGTCATCGCCCCTTTGCACCTTGGCCACGGCAAGTGTCAGGAGCATCAGCGCGACGAGCTGAGTGGTGAACGCCTTGGTCGAGGCCACGCCGATCTCCGGGCCCGCGCGGGTCATCAGCGCCACGTCGGATTCGCGCACCAGCGAGCTTCCCGGCACGTTGCAGATCGCAAGCGAGCCGATGTAGCCCAGCGTCTTGGCAAAACGCAGCGCAGCGAGGGTATCGGCGGTCTCGCCGGACTGGGAAAGGGCAACGAACAGCGTACCCTCGGGCACCACCGGATGGCGGTAGCGGTACTCAGAGGCGACCTCCACCTGTACCGGGACGCCGGCGTAACGCTCGAGCCAGTAACGCGCCACCAGCCCCGCGTGAAAGCTGGTGCCGCAGGCGATGACATGGATCTGCCGGGCGCGCTGGAACAGCGCCTGGGCATCGGGGCCGAAGCTTTCGACCAGCACGCTGCCGGCACTCAGCCGGCCCTCCAGCACCGCCTCGATCACCTCGGGTTGCTCGAAGATCTCCTTGAGCATGTAGTGGCGATATTCGCCTTTGCTCGCCGCGCCATCGCCGTGCTCGAAGGTGTGCACCGTGCGCTCGACCGGCTGCCCGGCGCGGTCGACCACGCTGATCGCGCCCTTCTCGCGAAGCACCACCAGATCACCCTCTTCGAGATAGATGAAGCGGTCGGTGACCGGCAAAAGCGCCATCGGGTCGGAGGCAAGAAACGCCTCGTCGATACCCACGCCCACCACCAGCGGGCTCCCCTGACGGGCGCCGACCACCACGCCGGGCTCCGAAGCGCTCATCACGCCCAGCGCATAGGCGCCGCCCAGCTGGGTGACGATGGTGCGCGTCGCCTCGAACAGATCCTCGCCCTTCGAAAGCCGCTCGTCGAGCAAGTGAGCGATCACTTCAGTATCGGTCTGCGAGTTGAACGTCACGCCGTCACTTTCCAGGCGCTGCTTGATCGGCTCGTAATTCTCGATGATCCCGTTGTGCACCACCGCCACGCGCTCGGCGCCGTGGTGCGGGTGGGCGTTGGCCTCGGTGGGCTTGCCGTGGGTCGCCCAGCGGGTGTGGGCAATACCGGTAGTGCCCGGCAGCGGCGCGGCGGCGAGCTTGGCGGCAAGCGCACCCACCTTGCCCACTGCCCGGTGACGCGAGAGCACGGACCCGTCCTGCACCGTCATGCCGGCGGAGTCGTAGCCGCGATACTCCAGGCGCTTGAGGCCTTCGAGCAGGATCTCTTGTACGTTGCGCTGTGCAACCGCCGCGACGATGCCACACATGGGTTCTCTCCTGAGCTTTCAAGACGGGGTGGTTAAGACGTTTTCTTGCTCGGACGCGGCCAGTCAGCCTTCTGGCGCTGCAGACTACGGGTGAACGACAGCGCCTGCTCGTCGACGTCACGGGTGATGGTGGATCCCGCGCCGATGGTGGCGCCGGCGCCGACCGTGACCGGGGCCACCAGGGCGCTGTTGGAGCCTATGAACGCCGCATCTCCGATCACGGTGCGGTGCTTGTTGGCGCCGTCGTAGTTGCAAGTGATGGTGCCCGCGCCAACGTTCACCTCGCGCCCCAGGATAGCATCGCCCACGTAGCTCAAGTGGTTGATCTTGCTGCCCTCGCCCACCTCGGCGTTCTTGGTCTCGACGAAATTACCCACCTTGGCGCCTCTGCCCAGGCGCGTGCCGGGACGCAGCCGGGCAAAGGGGCCGATCCGGTTGTCCCCGGCACTTACGGTATCCTCGATCACGCTATGGCTGTCAATCACACTGCCGGCGCCGAGGGTGCTGTTTTTGATCACGCTGTAGGGGCCTACATGGACGCCCTTTTCTAATACCACCGTGCCTTCGAACACGCAGCCGACATCGATGAACACATCCTCGCCGCAGGTGAGCGTGCCGCGTATATCACACCGTGACGGGTCCGCCAGCGCCACGCCCTGGGCCATCAGCGCATGCATCAGGCGCGCCTGGTAGGCGCGCTCGAGCCGCGCCATCTGGACGCGGTCGTTGATACCTTCGACCTCCAGCGCACTCTTGGGCTGGGCGGTGCATACCCGCGTGCCCTCCTCGTGGGCCAGGGCGATCACGTCGGTCAGGTAGTACTCACCTTGGGCGTTGTCGTCGGAGAGCGTGGGCAGCCAGCGGGCAAGCTGGGCACTGGTCATCGCCATGATGCCGGTGTTGCACTCGGTGATGGCGAGCTCATCCTCGCTTGCATCCTTCTGCTCGACGATGGCGATCGCCTGCCCCTGGGCGTCGCGCTTGATGCGCCCGTAGCCGGTCGGGTCGGGCAGCGTCACGGTCAGAAGCCCCATTCGCGTGTCGTCCACCTGGTCGAGCAGCGCGGAGAGCGTATCGGCCTCGATCATCGGCACGTCGCCGTAGAGCACCAGCACCTTGCCGTTACCCCACAGGCCCTGCGCCTGGGCGACGGCGTGGCCGGTGCCTTTCTGCTCCGTCTGGACGGCGAAGGTGACATTGCGATCCGCGAGCGCTTCACGCAGCGCCTGTGCGCCGTGGCCGATCACCACGTGGGTACGCGTCGGGGCAAGTTCGGCGGCGGCGTCGAGCACGTGTTCCACCAATGGCTTTCCCGCCAGGGTATGCAGCACCTTGGGCGTCTGCGAGCGCATCCGCGAGCCCTTGCCAGCGGCCAGGACGACGATATCGAGTTCCTGCATGTCATTCACCTGTAGAAGAGAGAGCGGGGGTCCAGGCATCGATGCCGAGCTCGTCGAGCAGCGCCTCGCCGAAGTCGTCGACGAAGGCGGGGCTCGCCAGGCTCTGCCAGTGGCCCTCGTCGTCGTTGACCAGCATCAGCACGTTCAGGTCATTTTCGACGGCCAGTTGCATGCCCTGCTCTTCGCCGACCACCAGAAGCGCCGTGGCCCAGGCGTCCGCCCAGGCGTTGGAGGGGTGGAACACCGATACCGAGGCGAGGTTGTGCGTGACCGGGCGCCCGGTGCGCGGGTCGATGGTGTGCGAGTAGCGCTGCCCGTCGACCTCGAAATAGTTGCGGTAATCGCCGGAGGTGGCCACCGACTGCGACTCCAGCGGAATGATGTGCTGCGCCTCGGGGCGGCCGTTTCGGGGCACCTCGATACCGATGCGCCAGGGTTCCTGCTCGGCCTCGTCACGATGCCCGCGCGAGATCAGGTCGCCGCCGAGGTTGACGAGATAATCCTCGATGCCCTGCTGGTCAAGGTAGGCCGCCACCCGGTCGGTCGCGTGCCCCTTGGCGACGCCGGAAAGATCGACGAAGACGTCGCGCTCGCGACGGGCCTGCATCGACTGGGTATCCACCTCGACGGCATCGAAGCCGACCTGCGCCAGGCGCTGCTCGAGCGCCTCCGGGGAGGGCACCTCTTCCGGGCGTGCACCGGGGCCGAAGCTCCACAGGTTGACCAGCTCGCCGATGGTGACGTCGAAGGCGCCGTGGCTTGCCTCGGCCACCGACTGGCTGATCGCCATCACCTCGATCAGCTCGTTTGAGAGTGGCTGCCACTCATCGAGCGGTGCCTGGTTGAAGGCGATCAGCTCCGAGTCGTCGCGGTAAGTCGACATCGCCTGGTCGACACTATCGAGCTCGGCGAGGATGCCCTCTTCGAGCACTTGCGCCTCACTCTGGGTCAGATCATCGACGATGGTCACCTGGTAGAAAGTGCCGAAGATACCGCCCTCGAAGCGAACCGGGGACTCGAGCGGCCGATCGCTCTCCGAACAGCCCGCAAGCCATAGAGCGCCCGTCAACCAGACGACTCGGCGCCACCGCGGCGAAGTGTTTCTCATGTCATGTTCCCTTGAAATGACGCCCAGGCATTAAAAATGGAAAAACCACAAAAGCCAAGCGCCGAACAGTACGCGGTAGATGACGAACGGCTGCATGCCGAGCTTCTTGATGATGGCCAAAAAGTAGTGGATGCATAAGTAAGCGCTGATGCCTGACAGCAGTATACCCGCGATCATTGCCGGTCCATCGATCGCTTGCGGGCTCTGCAGCAGGGTGATGGTTTCCAGTCCACCCGCGAGAACGATGACGGGTATCGACAGCAAGAAGGAGAACCTGGAAGCGCCTTCACGGCTCATGCCCGTCAGCAGGGCAGCGGTAATGGTAATGCCGGAGCGGGAAGTACCGGGTATCAACGCGAGCACCTGAGCAGCGCCGATGATGAGCGCATCCTTCCAGGTCATCTGATATTCGGAGCGCGTTCCGCGGTTGCGCCAGTCGGCGTACCCCAGCACGACCCCGAAAACGATCAGACTCGCGCCGATGATCAAGGTCGAACGCATGTAATGAGAGATCACGTCCTTCAACAGAAAGCCTACGAGGCACACCGGTATCGTCGCGATGACGATCCAGATCATCAGTCGTGCGTCTTCATTGATTCCATGGCCACTCACCGCCTTCAGGCCATTGACCAGCATCCTTCCGATCTCTTTGCGAAAGTAGATCAACACCGCACTGAGACTGCCTATGTGCAGTGCGACATCGAAGGCCAGCCCCTGATCGTCCCAGTGAGTCAACACCGGTACCAGAATAAGATGAGCCGAACTCGATATAGGTAGAAACTCGGTAAGCCCTTGTACCACTGCTAGCACGGCGACCTGGAGCCAATCCATAGGTATCCTATCGGTATGTGAAGGTGTCGTTGTTACCTGCCTGACGCGCGCCAATCATACACATCCCCCCTTTTTTTGTCCGCCTCGAGCAGCGCACCGGCAAGAGAGGGCTATGGATTGCGCGGCCATACGCTACAATGGGACCTTATTGAACGTGAGCCCCGGCAAGGACCCCATGTCTCAGACCGTAGAATCGCCAGTGGTTCAACACCACGCGCTCGATCACCGCGAAGCCAAGCGGGTGACCTACATCGGTGCCTGGCTCGACGCCGTGCTGAGCATCGTCAAGGTGGCGGTCGGTTTTCTGGTCGGCTCGGCGGCGCTGATCGCCGACGGCATCCACTCGCTGTCGGACCTGGTCACCGACGGCTTCGTGCTGGCCGCCATCCACTACGGACGCCAGGAGCCGGACAAGGACCACCACTACGGTCACGGTCGAATAGAGACGCTCACCACTCTGCTGCTCGGCAGTATCCTGATCTTCGTCGCCGGGGGGATCGCCTGGTCGAGCCTCGATCGGCTGGTGAGCGGCCAGGGCGTCAGCGCCCCGGGGTTCGTCGCGATCGGCATCACGGTGGTGGCGCTTGCCAGCAAGGAGTGGATCTTTCGCTACACCATGCGCGTGGCCAAGCGCGTCAAGTCGAAGCTTCTGGAAGCCAATGCCTGGCACTCGCGCAGCGACGCGCTCTCCACCGCCGTGGTACTGGTGGCGCTTCTGGGCGCCCAGTTCGGCGTCGGCTGGCTGGATGCGGTCGCGGCAGTGGTGGTGGGACTGCTGGTCGGCAAGGTGGGGTGGGATCTGCTATGGCAATCCGCCCGCGAGCTCGTCGATACCGCGCTTCCCGAGGACGTGCAGCAACAGATGCACGACGTGGCCCACAGCGTGTCCGGGGTGGACAGCGTGCACGACCTGCGCACCCGCCAGTCCGCCGGCTGGGTGATGGTCGACTTGCATATCGTGGTGGGGCCGACGATCACCGTCTCGGAAGCCCACGAGATCGGCAACGAAGTCAGCCGCCGGCTGCGCCAGGCGTTTCCGCTGCTCACCGACGTGATCTTCCACATCGACCCGGAAGACGACGCCGGCGAAGGCGACCCCAGCAAGCTTCCAGGCCTCCCTCTGCGCCCGGAGGTCGAAGCGGCCCTCGATGCGCGCTGGTACGCCCACCCGGTGTGGCGTACGCTCAACGAACTGCAGCTTCACTACCTGGACAACAAGGTGTCGGTCTCGCTGATCATCAGTGACGCCGTCCACCAGCCGCCCCAGTGCCTGGCGAGCCAGTTGAAGGCCATGGCCGCCGATATCGAGTGGCTTGGTCACGTCGAGATTCTCTACATCACCCGGGCGGCGAGCAGCGCGCTGCGCTGAACGATCGTCGCAGGGGGCGGTCTCAGGCCACCGTGCGCATCGACAATGGCGGTGCGCGATGTAGGGGGCTCGAACGAGCCGCCTCCTTCCCGCTACCTGCTGCCCCGGACGACATGGACGCCCTCAATCTCGCTCTTTTCGAACTGCTCAACTCTCCCTCGAACGCTCCCGACTGGCTCGTGACGATCGCCACGTTCTGCGCTTCGGACATCATTCTGGTGGTACCGGCACTGCTGGTGCTGGGCTGGCTGCTCGGTGACGATGCCTCAAGACGGCCGCTGTTCGAGGCCTTCGTCGCCACGCTTCTGGCCTTGGGCGTCAGCGGGGCGATCGGAGCGCTGTGGCCGATGCCGCGCCCCTTCATGGTGCCGGTCGGCGAATACCTGCTCGAGCACGCGGCCACGCCCGCCTTTCCGAGCAACCACCTGACGATCATGCTGACCATGGCCTTCAGCCTGACGCTGCACGATCGCACCCGGCGGCTCGGCCATGCGCTGCTGGTGGCCGCCATGCCGGTCGCCTGGGCGAGGGTCTATCTGGGTGTTCACTTCCCGCGAGACATGATCGGGGCCTTGATGCTCGCCCCGACGATGGCGGCACTGACCGGGCTCGGCCGCGTCTGGCTGGTGACCCCGCCTTACGAGCGGGTCGTGCTGCGCTGTCATCGCACGCTGTTCGCCCCGCTCATCGCACGCGGCTGGGTACGGCGCTAGGCGCCGTACCCGCGCTCACAGGTGGGCGAGAATGGTGGTGGCAATGGTGAAGTAGATCAACACGCCCGTGGCATCGATCAGCGTGGTCACCAGAGGCGCCGAGGCGGTCGCCGGGTCGACCTTGAAGCGCTCGAGCACGAAGGGCAGGCACATGCCCATCAGGCTTCCGAACAGCACGATGGTCACCATGCTCAGCGCCACGATCATGGCGACCGCCTCGCCACCGCGCATGATGCCGATCGGCGCCACGGCGACCGCCATGGTCAGCCCAAGCGATCCCGCCACCAGAAGCTCGCGGCCGAGCATCTTGCCCCAGTCCTTGACGCCGACGTCTCCCGTGGCCATGCCGCGCACCATCAGCGTCGCCGCCTGGGCGCCGGCGTTGCCGCCGCTGCCGATCAGAAGCGGCAAAAAGAACACCAGCGCCACTTGCGCTGCGATGATGTCCTCGAAGTAGGCGATGCCCGCCCCGGAGAACAGGTTGGCGAACACCAAGAGCACCAGCCAGGTGACGCGCTTGCGGTACAGGCTCCAGAGCGGCACCCGGCTCACGCCATCCTCGAGCTGGCCGATCGACATCCCCTTGTGGATATCCTCGGTCGCCTCGGACTCGGCGACGTCCATGGCGTCATCGTGGGTGACGATGCCCACCAGCCGCCGCTCGTGATCGATCACCGGCAACGCCAGCAGGTCGTAGCGGGCGACCACCCGGGCCACCTCCTCCTGCGGCTTGTCCACTGCCGTATTGATCACGTCCTTGATCATGATGTCGTCGACCAGCGCTCCCGGGCGAGCCACCATCAGCTGGCGCAGCGACATGGTGCCGATCAGCTCGCCGTCACCGTCGAGCACGTAGAGCTGGTAGACCGTCTCGGCGTCCGGCGCGGTCTGGCGCACGCGCATCAGCGCCTGCGACACCGTCATGCCACTGGCTATCGCCACATAGTCAGAGGTCATGATGGCGCCAGCAGTGCCCTCTTCGTAGCTCGAAAGCCGCTTGAGGTCCTCGCGCTCCTGGTGGGCCATGCGCCGCAACAGCGCCTCGCGGCGATCCTCGCCGAGCAGGTTGAAAAGATCCGCCCGCTCGTCGGAACCCATCTCCTCTAAAAGCGTCAGCACCTGGGTGTCGGAGAGCTCGCCGACCACCTCGAGCTGGCTCTCGCCGGGCAGATAGCCCAGCACGTTGGCCGCCCGTTCGGTGGAGAGAATCTCGAGCACGGCCAGGGCCGCCGCGAGCTCTTCGTCCTCCTCGATCAGCTCTTCGAGGACTTCACCGATATCCGCCGAGCGTATTTCCGCCAGCCGCTCGGACACTACCTCCCGGCTCGGCGCTTCCTTGCCGAGTTCGCCCAGCAGTTCCGTCTTCAGTTCCTGCAAGGTTTCATCGTTTAGCGACATCGCAATCTCCCTGACAAAGGCGTCATGTTGGATGAGTTTTTGCAGACGGGGGCTTCACTTGCGTGGCCTTATAGTAGCAGAGAAAAAAAACGCCCCTTGAACCCGAGGGCTCAAGGAGCGTCTTGTTCACGCCCGGGGCGTGAGTATCAGCCTTTGCCCGCCTTCTTGCGCAGCTGCTGGATCGTTCGCAGCTGGGCCACGGCCTCGGCGAGTTCCGCCGAAGCGCGCGTGTAGTCGAGCTCGGCGGACTTCTCGTTGAAGGCCTTGAGCGCGTCCTGACGTGCCTGCTCGGCGGCGGCCTCGTCGAGATCCCCCGCCCGTGCCGCGGCGTCGGCCAGGATTGTCACCACGTCCGGCTGGACTTCCATGAAGCCGCCGGAGACAAAGAAGTTCTCTTCCCTGCCGCCGTCCATGATCACGCGGATCGGCCCCGGCTGAAGCTCGGTCAGAAGCGGCGTATGGCCCGGGAGAATCCCCAGGTCCCCCATCAGACCAGAAGCGATGACCTGCTCGACGCTTCCGGAGAAGATGGACGCTTCGGCGCTGACGATGTTGCAAGTGAAGCTATTCGCCATAGCGAATCCCCCTAATGAACGGGATTACTTCTTCATCTGGTTGGCTTTCTCGACCGCTTCGTCGATGGAGCCGACCATGTAGAAGGCCTGTTCGGGCATATCGTCGTACTCGCCGGCGAGGATCCCCTGGAAGCCGCGAATGGTGTCCTTCAGCGACACGTACTTGCCCGGCGAACCGGTGAACACCTCGGCCACGAAGAACGGCTGCGACAAGAAGCGCTGGATCTTACGCGCCCGAGCCACGGCCAGCTTGTCCTCGTCGGACAGCTCGTCCATGCCGAGGATGGCGATGATGTCCTTGAGCTCCTTGTAGCGCTGCAGAACACCCTGAACACCGCGAGCGATGTTGTAGTGCTCTTCACCGACCACCAGCGGGTCGAGCTGGCGCGAGGTGGAGTCCAGCGGGTCGATCGCAGGATAAATGCCCAGCTCGGCGATGGAGCGCGCCAGTACCACGGTGGCGTCCAGGTGCGAGAAGGTGGTCGCCGGCGACGGGTCAGTCAAGTCGTCCGCAGGGACATAGACCGCCTGCACGGAGGTGATCGAGCCGTTTCGAGTGGAGGTGATACGCTCCTGCAGAACGCCCATCTCCTCGGCCAGGGTCGGCTGGTAGCCTACCGCTGACGGCATACGACCCAAGAGCGCCGATACCTCGGTGCCTGCCAGGGTGTAGCGGTAGATGTTGTCGACGAACAGCAGCACGTCGCGGCCTTCGTCACGGAACTTCTCCGCGATGGTCAGGCCGGTCAGCGCCACGCGCAGGCGGTTGCCCGGCGGCTCGTTCATCTGACCGTAGACCAGCGATACCTTGTCGATAACGTTGGATTCGGTCATCTCGTGATAGAAGTCGTTACCCTCACGGGTACGCTCACCGACACCGGCGAACACGGAGTAGCCGCTGTGCTCGGTGGCGATGTTGCGGATAAGCTCCATCATGTTGACGGTCTTGCCCACACCGGCGCCGCCGAAGAGCCCGACCTTGCCGCCCTTGGCGAACGGGCACACCAGGTCGATGACCTTGATGCCGGTTTCCAGCAGTTCGTTGGAAGCCGCCTGTTCGGCGTAGCTCGGCGCCTTGCGGTGAATCGGCATGCGCTCGACTTCACCGATGGGGCCGGCCTCGTCGATCGGCTCGCCGAGCACGTTCATGATCCGGCCCAGGGTCTCTTTACCCACGGGCACGGAAATGGCGGCTCCGGTGTTGGTCACGTCCAGGTTACGCTTGAGCCCTTCGGTGGAGCCCATGGCGATGGTGCGCACCACGCCG
Source organism: Vreelandella malpeensis (assembly GCF_020622355.1). GTDB lineage: Bacteria > Pseudomonadota > Gammaproteobacteria > Pseudomonadales > Halomonadaceae > Vreelandella > Vreelandella malpeensis. Next base: position 39,731 of record NZ_WHVL01000008.1, read on the forward strand.
TCGCCCAGCTGCTGCTGGACTTCGAGGATGGTCTCCTTGCCGGAGACTGTCAGCGCGTCGTAGACCTTGGGCACGGAGTCCCGCGGAAACTCTACGTCAATCACCGCGCCGATGATTTGTACGATACGTCCGCTCATCTTGGTTCCTCTTTAAAACCTGCAAATGAAACCTGTCTGCCTGAAGCCGGCGGGCGGCTTCAAAGGCGTTATACGGCTGAAGCGCCGCCGACAATCTCGGAAATTTCCTGGGTGATGGCGGCCTGGCGGGCCTTGTTGTAGACCATCTCCAGATCGTCGATCAGATTGCCCGCGTTGTCGGTCGCGCTCTTCATGGCGATCATCCGGGCGGCCTGTTCGCACGCGCCGTTCTCGACCACCGCCTGATACACCTGCGATTCGATGAAACGAACCAGCAGGCTGTCGAGCAACGCCTTGGCATCCGGTTCATACAGGTAGTCCCAGCTTCCGGGACGGGCGTTTTCCTCGTCATGCTTCGCATCGTCGCCCATCGAGGACGAGAGCGGCAGAAGCTGACGAACCACCGGCTTTTGCGTCATGGTGTTGACGAATTCGTTGTACACCACGTACAGACGATCCAGCCGGCCCTCGTCGTAGGCTTCGAGCATGACCTTGACACTACCGATCAGCCCCTCGACGCTCGGCTTCTCGCCTAGTCCGCTCTTCGCAGCGACCAGATGGCCACCGTACTTGCGGAAAAAGGCGGAGGCTTTGGAGCCCAGGGCACAGAAGTCGAGCTCGGCGCCTTGCTCTTTCCAGGCCGCGGCGTCTTTCAACACGGCCTTGAAGAGGTTGACGTTCAAGCCGCCGCACAGACCGCGATCCGTGGACACCACGATGTAACCAACGCGCTTCACCTCGCGCTCGACCATGTAGTCGTGCTTGTACTCGGGGTTGGCGTCGGCAATGTGACCGACCACGTTGCGAATCTGCCGTGCGTAGGGCTGGCCAGCCTTCATCAGATCTTGCGCTTTACGCATCTTCGACGCAGCGACCATTTCCATGGCGCTGGTGATTTTCTGCGTATTCTTGATGCTCCCGATCTGGGTGCGTATCTCTTTTGCAGCTGCCATAGCGATCTACCCTTCGTTCGTGGCTCTCAGAAAGTAGCGAAGCCCGCCCGCAGGCGGGCCGACCATTACCAGCTCTGAGTCGCCTTGAACTGCTCAAGACCCGACTTCAAGCCGCCCTTGATCTCGTCGTTGTAGTCGCCGGTCTGGTTGATCTTGTCCATCAGATCACCGTGCTCGGACTTCATGTAGTCGTGCAGTGCACGTTCGAAGTCCAGCACCTTGTCGACGCTGACATCATCCAGATGACCTTCGTTGGCGGCGTAGAGCGTGAGCGCCATCTCGGCCACGGACATCGGCGAGTACTGGTTCTGCTTCATGAGCTCGGTGACGCGCTGACCGTGCTCGAGCTGCTTGCGGGTCGCCTCGTCGAGATCCGACGCGAACTGCGAGAACGCCGCCAGTTCGCGGTACTGGGCGAGGGCCAGACGCACGCTGCCGCCGAGCTTCTTGATGATCTTGGTCTGGGCCGAGCCGCCTACCCGCGATACCGAGAGACCAGCGTTGATCGCCGGGCGGATACCGGAGTTGAACAGGTTGGTTTCCAGGAAGATCTGGCCGTCGGTGATCGAGATCACGTTGGTGGGAACGAACGCGGACACGTCGCCACCCTGGGTCTCGATGATCGGCAGTGCGGTCAATGAGCCGGTCTTGCCAGTCACTTCACCATTGGTGAACTTCTCGACGTAGTCGGCGTTGACGCGCGCGGCGCGCTCCAGAAGACGTGAGTGGAGGTAGAACACGTCACCCGGGTAGGCTTCACGACCCGGCGGACGACGCAGCAGCAGCGATACCTGACGATACGCCACGGCCTGCTTGGAGAGATCATCGTAGACGATCAGCGCGTCTTCGCCACGGTCACGGAAGTACTCGCCCATGGTGCAGCCGGAGTAGGCGGCCAAAAACTGCATCGGGGCCGGGTCAGCGGCGCCGGCGGCGACGACGATGGTATGGCCCATGGCGCCGTGCTCTTCGAGCTTGCGCACCACGTTGGCGATGGTCGACTGCTTCTGACCGATCGCGACGTAGACGCAGGTCACGCCCTTGCCTTTCTGGTTGATGATCGCGTCGATGGCGATCGCCGACTTGCCGATCTGACGGTCGCCGATGATCAGCTCACGCTGACCACGACCGATCGGCACCATGGAGTCGATCGACTTCAGGCCGGTCTGGATCGGCTCGTCGACGGACTGACGCGTGATGACGCCCGGCGCGACCTTCTCGACCGCGTCGGTCATCTTGGCGTTGATGTCGCCCTTGCCATCGATGGGGTTACCGAGTGCATCGACCACGCGGCCAACGAGTTCGGGGCCCACCGGCACCTCGAGGATACGACCGGTACAGGTAGCGGTCATGCCCTCTTCGAGCAGGAGGTAGTCGCCCAGAACCACGGCGCCGACGGAGTCGCGCTCGAGGTTGAGCACCATGCCGAAGATGCCATTCGGGAATTCGATCATTTCACCGAACATCGCGTCTTCGAGGCCGTGGATTTTCACGATGCCGTCGGAAACGGTGACGATGGTGCCCTGGTTACGGGCTTCGGATGCGACGTCAAGCTTCTCGATACGCTGCTTGATGATGTCGCTGATCTCGGAAGGATTCAGTTGCTGCATGCCATGTCCCTCGGACTCAAGCGGTGAGCGCGTCAGAAAGGCGGTTCAATCGACCGCGTACCGACCCGTCGATGACGGTGTCGCCGGCACGCAGGATGACACCGCCGATGAGCGACTTGTCGACCTGAGTAGTAATGGAGATTTCGCGATTCAGACGTTTCTTGAGCGCGTTTGCGAGCTTGGTCTGCTGCGCCGCCGTCAGCTTGTAGGCGGACGTGACGGTGACCTCGACACGCTGGTCGAATTCGGCGCGCAGGCGCTCGAACTGGTCAGCGATAAAGGGCAGGGCAGACAGGCGCCCTTGATCGGCCAGGGCCACCAGAAAGCGCTCGACGCCGTCGGGCTGTTCCGGCAATGCACCGGCCAGCAGCTCGACCTTCTTGTCGTTGGCGACCTTCGGACTCCCCAGCACGCGGCCGACGCCTTTATCGGCGACGGCCACGCTCAGGAAGTTCAACGCCTGGGACCAGCTATCAAACGCTTGTTGATCACGCGCGTATTCAAACGCCGCCTTAGCGTAAGGACGAGCGACGGTAAGTAGTTCCGCCATGGGTCACCTCCTTACAGTTCGGCAGCAAGCTCATCAAGCAACTTGCGATGCGCTTTCTCGTCGACCGACTCTTGCAGGATGCGCTCGGCGCCGATGATCGCGAGGCGAGACACCTGAGCACGAAGCTCGTCTTTCGCGCGATTCACTTCCTGCTCGATTTCGGAACGTGCGCTGGCGACCAGACGTTCGCCTTCGGCGCGCGCCGTGGCGCGAGCTTCCTCGACGATCTGGGCGGAGCGCTTGTTGGCCTGCTCGATGATGGCAGAGGCCTGCTCCTTGCTCTCCTTGAGCGTCTGCTCGGAGCGCTCTTGAGCAAGCTCGAGATCGCGCGTCGCACGGCTGGCTGCATCCAAGCCATCAGCAATCTTCTTCTGGCGCTCGTGAAGCGCGTTGCTGATCGGAGGCCACACGTACTTTATGCAAAACCAGACAAAGATCGCGAAGGCGATCGTCTGCCCGATAAGCGTCATGTTGATATTCACAGGACTGTACCTCTGACAAGTTCGTGGCGACCGGAGTAAAGCAGAACCGAGCGGAGTGCCGCCCGGTCAGGCTTGCTTAACCGGCGACAACGAAGATCAGGTACATCGCGATACCAACGCCGATCATCGGTACGGCGTCGAGCAGGCCGGCCATGATGAAGGTCTTGGTTTGCAGCTGGTCGCCGAGTTCCGGCTGACGCGCGGTGGACTCGAGCAGCTTGCCGCCCAGGATGGCGAAGCCGATGCCGGTCGCCAGTGCGCCCAGACCGATGATGATCGCAGCTGAGAGATAAACCATTTCCATGATGTTGCTCCTGAGTTCAAGTGGTGGTTAAGGGTTGAGGGTTGAAGTTACGGGTTATTCGAAACCGGTGACGTCTGATGAACGCCTAGTGATGCTCGTGCGCCGCGCTCAGGTACACCACCGTCAATACGGTAAAGATGAATGCCTGCAGCGTGACGACCAGGATGTGGAAGATCGCCCACGGCACGTCCAGTACCCAGATGGCCCAGAAGGGCAGCATCGCGATCAGGATGAAGATGACCTCGCCGGCGAACATGTTGCCGAACAGACGCATCGCGAGGCTGAACGGCTTGACCAGCAGCGAGACGATCTCGAGCACCAGGTTGAAGGGGATCAGTGCCCAGTGGTTGAACGGGGTCAGCGACAGCTCGCGCGCGAAGCCGCCCACGCCCTTCACCTTGAAGTTGTAGTAGAGGATCAAGCCGAACACGCCCAGCGCCATGCCGAGGGTGGCGTTGACGTCGGTGGTCGGCACGATCTTCATGTAGTCGACGCCGAGCTTGGAGAACAGCACCGGGCCGTAGTCCACCGGGATGATCTTCAGCGTGTTCATGAACAGGATCCACACGAACAGCGTCAGCGCGATCGGCGCGATATGAGGGTTGCGCCCGTGAAAGGTGGAGCGGGTCAGGTTCTCGATGAACTCGACGACCATCTCGACGGCGTTCTGAAGCCCGCCCGGAACGCCGGAGGTGGCTACCTTGCCGGCCTTGCGGAACAGCCAGATGAACAAGAGGCCCATGGCGATCGACCAGCCCATGGTGTCCAGGTGAATGGCCCAGAACCCCATCTCGACGGCCTCTTCGGCCGAGTGCGCCAGCGACCAGCCATTGACCGGGTGATGCCCGAAGGTCAGGTTCTGCAAGTGGTGCTGGATATAGTAAGTCGTCGAGACTTCGTTTCCTGCGGCCATAGAGATGTCACCTCAATCAGTTGTGCGGCGTGTCTTGAGCATCAGCCAGGGTGCCAGCCAGTGCGTCGAGATGACCGCAACATAAGCGCTAAAAAAGAAAGTTGGGTTTGAAGGAGGCACTGTCACGAACATCAGCGTGAAAAGAGCCACCGTCAAACCGAACTTGCCCGCCGCAGCGCGCAACAGGCGGTTGGCGCCGCGAACCCGGTGCGATGAGAAGATTCCCATCCGTTGAACGAAGAACACATGAGGCAGTACCGCGACCAGTGCCCCCAAGGCGAACGAGGCCGCGCCACCGGCGCGCTCCAGTCCAAACGCGCCCGCCGTGCCCACAAGCGCCAGCACCAGCTGGGCGCGTAGCAGTGACACGGTGTACGCCTGGCGTCGCCGGACTTCAAATCGCTGCATGACGTGTCGGCACCTGTCGCCGCGTGTTGTTTCATCCGGGCCAGGTCGTTTCGTCATCGAAAACGACCTGTGCAAATCTTGCGCGATTATAGGGAAGCGCTATCACACCTTCAACCGAAGTTGCGTCTAATTTGCGGGTTTACGCGCGCACTTGTGACCAAAGCGTTAAAAAAGGCGTCTATCGTGCGGCCATTTAATGAGCCTGCTAGTTACCTGACCGATGCGGTTACTTGATATGCCCGAGAATGCCGTCGAGCTCCTCGAGACTGGTGTAGCGAATGGTGACCTTGCCCTTGCCGCGCTGGCCATGATCGATGGAAACCGGCGCGCCGAGGAGCTCGCCAAGCTGGGTTTCGAGCCTTGTGACGTCGGCGGTCTTTAGCGCGCGCTTCGGTGTGGCCCGGGCGGCCTCGTCGCTGGCGAGCTTCTTGACCAGCGCCTCGGTGGCGCGCACGGTCAGGTCGTTGTTGACCACCTCGTGGGCGACGCGACGCTGCTGGGCGCTGGAAAGCGACAAAAGCGCCCGGGCGTGGCCCATGTCGAGATCGCCGCGCTCCAGAAGAGTCTGCACCTCGGCGTCCAGGGTCAACAGGCGCAGAAGGTTCGCCACCTGGGTGCGCGACTTGCCCACCGCGTCGGCGATCTGCTGCTGGGTCAGCTCGAACTCGTCGCCGAGTCGCTTGAGCGCCAGCGCCTCCTCCACGGCGTTGAGGTTCTCGCGCTGGATGTTCTCGATCAGCGCCAGCGCCAGCGCCACCTCGTCGCTGACCTCGCGGATCACCGCGGGAATGACGTCGAGTTCCGCCAGCTGGGCGGCGCGCCAGCGGCGCTCGCCGGCGATGATCTCATAGCGCGCCTCGCCGATCGGACGGACCACGATCGGCTGCATCACGCCCTGGGCGCGAATCGAGTCGGCCAGCTCCTCGAGCGCCTCGGGCTGGATGTCACGGCGCGGCTGGTACTTGCCGCGGCTCAGTTGACCCAGCGGCAGTCGCTCCAGCCGCTCCAGGGCAGGATCCTGGGCGGTGGCCGCCAGCGGCGACTCCACCTGCTGCAGTACGCCATCGCCGGTCAAGTCCAGCGTGTCGCGGCGACGGGCGCCCGCTCCGATGAGGGCATCCAGGCCACGTCCCAGCGCGCGTTTACGCGTCATGCGTTTCCCCTTGTACGTTGAATCAAGACCAAGACCCTGCCGTCAGGCGTTCATCGCCCGTCCCCGGTCGCCTTCAAAGCGACAGCTTGCGAATCATCTCCTTGGCGAGCACGCGGTACGCCTGGCTGCCCCGCGAGAAGCGCGCGTACTGGGTCACCGGAAGCCCGTGGCTGGGCGCTTCGGCCACCTTCACGTTGCGCGGGATGGTGGTCTTGAGCAGCGCGTCGCCGAAGAAGTCGCGCAGCTGCTTGTCGACCTCGCGAGTCAGGCTCGTACGCTTATCGTACATCGTGCGCAGGATACCGGAAATCGCGAGTTCCGGGTTCACGCTCTCCTTGATCTGCTCGACGGTATCGAGAAGCGCCGAGAGCCCCTCGAGGGCGTAGAACTCGCACTGCAGCGGAATCAGCACGCCGTGAGCGGCGGTCAAGGCGTTGACCGTGAGCATGTTGAGCGACGGCGGGCAGTCGATCAGCACCACGTCGTAGTCATCGGCGACCGTGGCCAGGGCCGTCGAGAGCCGGCTCTGGCGCTCGTCGCGATCCAGAAGCTCCACCTCGGCGGCGGTCAGGTCGCCGTTGCCCGGCAGCACGTCGTACTTGACGGAAAGCCCGGTGACGATGGCGTCACCGGCACTCGCCTCGCCCAAGAGCACGTCGAGCACGCTCTTGTCGAGCGCGTACTTGTCGATGCCGCTGCCCATGCTGGCGTGGCCCTGGGGGTCGAGATCCACCAGCAGCACGCGGCGGTCGAGACTCGCCAGGCTCGCGGCGAGGTTGACGGCCGAAGTGGACTTGCCCACGCCGCCTTTCTGGTTGGTCAGGGCAATGATCTGGCTCACTACAAGGCTCCTTCGGGGGTCAGAATCAACAGCTGCCGCTCGGCCGTATCAAAGGGAATGTCGAAACGGTGACGCGCTGTCAGCGCCACGTCGGCGGAAAGGGCGGCGAGTTCCTCGTCGGCGCCCGGCCCCTTCATGGCGAGCCACTGTCCATTGGGTGCGACCAGCGCGCGGGTGAGGCCGATGAAGTCCTCAAGGCTCGCGAAGGCCCGCGAGACCACCTGATCGAAGGTCTGGCCCGCGAACGCCTCGACCCGGGATTGGGACGGCGTGACGTTGTCAAGCCCCAGCTCCATCACCGCCTGACGCTGAAAGCGTACCTTCTTGCCGTTGCTGTCGATCAGGGTGACGCGAAGCTCGGGCTTCAGGATGGCGATCACCAGCCCCGGAAGCCCTGGGCCCGCCCCGACGTCCACCAGCGTCTTGCCGGTGACGTGAGCGGCGATGACGGCGCTGTCGAGCACGTGGCGGGCGACCATTTCGAGCGGGTCGCGTACCGCCGTGAGGTTATAAGCCCGGTTCCACTTGTGCAACAGCGCGATCAGTGCGAGCAAGCGTTCGCGCTGCTCCGCGCTAATTTCGATGGCGAGGCTTCTCAGGCCGCTGTCGAGGCGTGTGGCCACCTCCGCCGGCAGGGTCTTTGAAAGCGCGTCCAGCGAGCTCATCCGTTCGCTACCTCGCTACCTGCGATCAGACGGCGCTTTTTCAGGTGGATCAAGAGAATCGATACCGCCGCCGGGGTGACGCCGGAGATTCGCGCGGCGTGGGCGAGCGTCTCGGGACGCGCTTCGGACAGCTTCTGGCGAATCTCGTTGGAGAGTCCCTCGACCTTCTGATAGTCGAGCTCCGCCGGCAAGGGGGTCGCCTCGTGACGCTTGAGCTTGTCGATCTCGTCCTGCTGACGATCGATGTAGCCCTGGTACTTGGCGTGGATCTGCACCTGCTCGGCGACGGCACCGCTCTGAACGGCGTCGCTTTCGAGTCCGGGGAGTGCGGTGATATCGGCGTAGGTCAGCTCCGGGCGCTTGAGAAGATCCGCCAGCGAGTACTCGCGGCCCAGCGGGTGGCCGGTCTTCTCGGCGATCTTGTCGGCGGCGGCGGTGTTGGGCTGCACCCACACCGCCTTCAGCCGCGCGCTTTCACGCTCGATCGCCTCGCGTTTTTCGCTGAAGGCCTGAAAGCGCGCATCATCGACCAGGCCAAGCTCGCGGCCCTTCTCGGTCAGGCGCAGGTCCGCGTTGTCCTCGCGCAGCATCAAGCGGTATTCCGCTCTTGATGTGAACATGCGGTAGGGCTCCTTGGTGCCCAGGGTGATCAGGTCATCCACCAGTACGCCCAGGTACGCCTCGTCCCGGCGCGGATGCCAGGCGTCCAGGGATTTCGCCCGGCGGGCGGCGTTGAGCCCGGCCAGAAGTCCTTGGGCGCCAGCCTCTTCGTAGCCGGTGGTGCCATTGATCTGGCCGGCGAAAAACAGGTTGTGGATAAATTTCGTTTCCAGCGAGTGCTTGAGATCGCGCGGATCGAAGAAATCGTACTCGATGGCGTAGCCGGGCCGGGTGATATGGGCGTTTTCCAGCCCCTTGATCGTGCGCACCACCTGCAGTTGCACGTCAAAAGGCAGCGAGGTGGAGATGCCGTTGGGGTAGAGCTCATGCGTGTCGAGACCTTCGGGCTCGATGAACACCTGGTGGCTCGACTTGTCGGCGAAGCGGTGGACCTTGTCCTCGATCGACGGACAGTAGCGCGGCCCCACGCCTTCGATGACACCGGAGTACATCGGCGAGCGATCCAGGTTCGCCATGATGATCTCGTGGGTGCGCTCGTTGGTGTGCGCGATGTGGCAGCTCACCTGCTGCGGGTGCATTTCCCGGGTACCGAGATAGGACATCACTGGTGTCGGGGTGTCGCCGGGCTGCTCCTCGAGCTGGCTGAAATCGACGCTCTTGGCGTCGATGCGCGGCGGCGTGCCGGTCTTGAGTCGGTCGACGCGAAACGGCAGCGCCCGTAGGCGTTCGGCCAGGGCGTTCGAGGGTGGATCCCCCGCGCGGCCACCCCGGCTCTTGTCGAGCCCGATGTGGATCACGCCGCCCAGGAAAGTGCCGGTCGACAGCACCACGGTGTCGCTCAGAAAGCGGATGCCAGTTTCGGTGACGACCCCACGCACGGTGTCGTTCTCCACGATAAGATCGCCCGCCGCCTGCTGGAACAGCGTCAGGTTCGGCTGGTTTTCCAGCATGCCACGAATGGCGGCCTTGTAGCGAATGCGATCCGCCTGGGCACGGGTGGCGCGCACTGCCGGCCCCTTGCGGGCGTTCAACACGCGAAACTGAATACCGCCCAGGTCAGTGGCAAGCCCCATGGCGCCGCCCAGCGCATCGATCTCCTTGACCAGGTGGCTCTTGCCGATGCCACCGATGGCGGGATTGCAGGACATCTGCCCCAGGGTCTCGATGTTGTGGGTGAGCAGCAGGGTTTGACAACCCATGCGAGCAGAGGCCAGCGCGGCTTCGGTTCCCGCATGGCCACCGCCGATGACAATGACGTCAAAGCGGTCGGGGTAATTCAATTGACACCTCAACTTGGCCCTTCAATGAGCGCCGAATTCGTCGAATTAACGTGAGCCTGGGCTCGATAAGCCCGCCAGTATAAACCGCCTGTGCATAACAGTCAGGTTTTTCCACACCGCTTTCAGACGGGTCATCACTTACTAATAACAAAATAAAAAATATAGAAAGAAGTTCTGTTGATGTTGTAACTACTGGTGTGGATAAAATCTGTGTATAACCAACTAAAAACTATATTTATCAGGGTAATATATTGTTGACCGATCCGTGGTTAAACGGCGGAGTGCCTGCGTGCAAGCGGTGGCGAGGCTGTGGATCGAAAGGCCAATTATGCACAGCGTCGCGAAAGCACTGGTTATCCACTGCTGCATACCGGTACTGTCCGCCGGGCTGTGAACAAGCGTGGTGATGAATGCGAATTTCACCAGAGGCCGCTGTAGCGGGCCTCGTGGAGGGGCGTGAATAAATTCGAAAAGAAAATATCCACAGGCACAAAAAAGGCCTGTCATGACGACAGGCCTGGAAAATTAACGGTTTCGAGCGCACACACGCTTGGCTAGACGTGGCTCAATGCTTGAGTACCCGCGCCAGAAACGCCTGGGTACGCTCGTGCTGGGGAGCGTCGAACAACTGCTCTGGCGCACCCTGCTCGGCGATCTCGCCCTTGTGGATGAAGATCACCCGGTCCGCCACCTCGCGGGCGAAGCCCATCTCGTGAGTGACGATCACCATGGTCATGCCCTCCTTGGCGAGTTCGCGCATGGCGTCGAGCACCTCGCCGATCATCTCCGGGTCGAGCGCCGAGGTGGGCTCGTCGAACAGCATCAGCCGCGGCTCCATGGCGAGTGCCCGGGCCAGCGCCACGCGCTGCTGCTGGCCGCCGGAGAGCTGGCTCGGGTACTTGTTCGCCTGGTCGGCGATGCCCACTCTGGCCAGTAGACGCTTGGCGGTTTCGATGGCCTGATCGCGGCGCTGTCCGCGCACCTTGATCGGCGCGAGCGTGACGTTGTCGATCACGCTCAGGTGCGGGAACAGGTTGAACTGCTGAAACACCATGCCGACTTCGGTGCGGATGGTCTGCAGCGCCTTGGTGCTCTTGCCCATGGGCTTCAAAAGGTTGCCGTCCACCTCGAGCAGGCCGGACTGGAACTCCTCGAGCCCATTGATGCAGCGAATCAGCGTGGACTTGCCCGAACCGCTGGCGCCGATGATCACCACCACTTCGCCGGGGGTGATTTCCAGATCGATGTCATTGAGTACGTGCAGGCTGCCGAAGTGCTTGTGGAGCTTTTGCATGCGCACGATGGGGGGCTTGTTCGTCGTCATGGCACGCTCCTTATTGGTCGGCGAGGTTGGAGCGCTCGAAGTAGCGCAGCAGTAGGGAGAGGGTCCAGGTGATGGCCAGGTACATCAGTGCCACCACGAAATAGACCTCGAGAGCAGTAAAGGTGGTAGCGATGTAGATCTGTCCCTGGCGGACCAGCTCGCCCACGCCGATCACCGAGAAGAGCGAGGTGTCCTTGATGCTGATGATCGCCTGATTGCCCAGCGGCGGTACCATGCGCCTGAGCGCCTGGGGCCAGATCACGTAGCGAAACGCCTGGGCGCGCGACAGCCCGAGCGACAGCGACGCCTCGCGCTGACCGCGTTCGATGGACTGCACGCCGCCGCGCACGATCTCGGATATGTAGGCGCCGGAGTTGACCGCGATGGCGGCGATGCCGGCGGTCAGGGCGTTGATCGGCCCGTCGAGAAGCTGCGGCAGGCCGTAGAAGATGAACAGCACCTGCACCAGAATCGGCGTGCCACGAAACACCTCGATGTAGACGCTGGCCAGCCAGCGCATCCAAGCCACGGGACTCAAGCGCAGAAGGCCGAAGAAGATGCCGATGATGAAACCGATGGCGAGCCCCCCGAAGGAGATCGCCAGGGTCCAGGGAATGCCCGGCAGCAGATGGGGGATCGAGGCCAGCGCCGCCGACCAGTCGAACTGAAAGTTAACGTCCACGCGTTATCTCCAGAGAAAAGTCACAACTAAAAGGGCCGGACAACACATCGTCCGACCCTGCAGGAGTAGATCGCGTCAGTGCTTGACGATCAGTCGGCGGTCGGCGCTTCGCCGAACCACTTCTCATAGATCTCGTCGTAGGTGCCGTCTTCGCGCATGGCGGCCAGCGCCTCATTGGTCGGCTCTACCCACTCGCTGCCCTTATGGAAGACGATGCCGTACTGCTGGCCTTCGTAGAGGGGACCGACGACCTTGGTGCGGCCATCGCCACGGGTCTGGGAGAAGTAGGCGACGTTGGGCGCATCATAGAGCACTGCGTCAACGTTGCGGCCCAGAAGCGCCATGTACATGTCGGCGGTACCCGGGTAGGGAGTGATCTCGGCGTCGTCACCCAACTGCTGCTGGAGGAATTCGTAGCTGGTCGAGCCGATCTTGGTGGCGACCTTCAGGCCGGCCAGGTCCTCGATGGACTCGACCTCGTCGTTGTCGGCGCGCACGATGATCTGCAGGCCGGAGTCGTAGTAGGGGTCGGAGAAATCCACCACCTGGGCGCGTTCATCGGTGATGGTGGTACCGGCGATGGCGATCTCCTGGCTTCCGGTCTGCACCGCCGGAATGATACCGGAGAACTCCATGGTGGTGAGGTTGACCTCGAAGCCGGCACGATCGGCCACTTCGTTGATGATGTCCATGTCGAAGCCGATCATCTCGCCGGTGTCCGGGTCCATCATCTCGAAAGGCACGAAGCTCGGGTCGGTGGCGACGTTGACCGACGGCGTCTGGGCCAGGGCAGCGGTGCTGCCGAGCGCGAGGGCGGCGGCGATCATACTGTAGGTAAGCTTGGTCTGCATGGATGTTTCCCCGTAGTTATTGCGCGTGGCGGAATCGATGAGCGCTTGCCGTTCGATTCGCGACGCGATGTTATTGACCCGTCAACCTTGGCGAGAAACCGCCAAGGCGTCAAGTCACGGGGTGGGGGCTTGTATTAACGCAGGTTAGACCATGAAGGAGGCGCCACACCCGCAGGTGGTGGTGGCGTTGGGGTTCTGGACGCGAAAGCGCGCGCCGGCGAGCCCCTCTTCGAAGTCGATGGTGGAGCCGACCAGGTACTGATAGGAGAGCGGGTCGACCACCAGGGTGGCATCGCCGAACTCGATCAGGGTGTCGTCATCGGCGACGCTTTCGGCGAAATCGAATCCATACTGAAAACCGGAGCAGCCGCCGCCGGTGACGTAGACGCGCAGCTTGAGCGCATCGTTGTGCTCTTCAAAGCGCAGCGCCTTGATGCGCTTGCGGGCGCTGTCGGATAACAGTAATGGGGTGGGTACGAACGCTTCTGCACCGCTCATAGGTACCTCCCGCGAGCTTGAACGAATGAATGTAGCGGCAATTATGGGTAATCCCCAGCAAAAGGGTCAACTATTGTCGATTCCGCTGCCGGGAAGTAAGCCCTAGGGCATCAGCGCCGGGGCATCGAGTCCGAGCTTCTCGTCGAAGCCGAACATCAGGTTCAGGTTCTGGATCGCCTGACCCGAGGCACCCTTGACCAGGTTGTCGATCACCGAGAGCACCACCACGGTGTCGCCGCCTTGCGGGCGGTGAACGGCGATGCGGCAGGTATTGTTGCCCTTCACGCTGCGGGTTTCCGGATGGCTGCCGGCGGGCAGCACGTCGACGAAGGGCTCGTCCTGGTAGCGCTTCTCGAACAGCGCCTGCAGGTCATCGGCGCCAGCGGTCAGCGTCGAGTAGAGGGTGGCGTGGATGCCGCGGATCATGGGCGTGAGGTGCGGCACGAAGGTCAGCCCCACCGGGGAGGCCTGCATGTCGTTCAATCCCTGGCGAATCTCCGGCAGGTGGCGATGACCCGAGGCGCCATAGGCCTTGAAGGATTCGCTCGCCTCGGCGAGCAGCGAGGGCACCTTGGCACCGCGCCCGGCGCCGGTGACGCCGGACTTGCAGTCGGCGATCAGCCGGGTCGGGTCGATCAGCCCCGCCTCGAGCAGCGGCAGGTAGCCAAGCTGCACGGCGGTCGGGTAGCAGCCGGGCACCGCGATCAGGCGCGCGTGCTTGATCTTCTCGCGGTGCATCTCGGGCAGCCCGTAGACGGCCTCGTCGAGAAGCGCCGGGGCGCCGTGGGGCTGGCCGTACCAGTGGCTCCACTCGTCGGCATCGCGCAGGCGGAAATCCGCCGAGAGATCGATCACCCGAGTGCCGCCCTCGAGAAGCTCGCCGGCAAGCGCGTGGGCCACGCCGTGGGGCGTGGCGAAGAACACCGCGTCGAGGGCGCCGAGGGCGCGGGCATCGGGTTCGCTGAAGGTAAGGGTATCGTAGTGGCCGCGCAGGTTGGGGTACATGTCGCACACCTTGACGCCGGCCTCGGAGCGCGAGGTGATCGCCTCGACGCTGACCGCTGGATGCTGGGCGAGAAGCCTCAAGAGCTCCACCCCGGTATACCCTGTACCGCCGACGATACCGACCTTGATCACGATCCACCTCTCTAGCGTTTGATCTAGCGTTTGACGTTGAGCCTGGGAAACTATCTGCACCTGTCGACACGGCCCGCGAACCACGCGCGGGCTGTTTAAGCGCAGGCAGCTATGCTACAAGGCTATGATACACAAGAGTGACCGCACTGAAGCGCCGAGTTCAACGCCGATTTCAAAAAAGTCGCAACATCCCTCAGCCAAGGAAAAGGCCCGTGGCACGGTTTTCCCGAGCAGATTTCACCCTGGAGGCCTTTCGCCGCCAATTGGCCAACGTCGATGCGCTGCCGCAGCTTTGCGTGCTGGGTCTGCTTTCCGGCGTCATGACCGGTGCGGTGATGGTGGCCTTTCGCCTGCTGCTGGACGCCGGTGCCCTTCTCTACATGCCCGGAGCCGACCCGGAAGCCTTCGAAGGACTCGCCCCCTGGCTGCGTGCGCTGCTGCCGCTGCTCGCCGTCACCTTGATCGGCGTGTTCCTGTATCGCCAGAAGGCGGCGGCGCACAAGCTCGGCGTGGGGCATGTGATCGAGCGGCTCTCCTACCACCAGGGCCGCTTTCCGCTGCGCAACTGGCTCAACCAGTGGTGGGTGGGCGTGGTCTCGGTGCTCGGCGGGCTCTCCGCCGGGCGCGAGGGGCCGGCTATCCACCTGGGGGCAGCGGCCTCGAGCGGGCTCGGGGTCAAGCTGCGCCTGCCCAACAACAGCCTGCGCGTGCTGGTGGCCTGCGGCACCGCCGCGGGCATCTCCGCGTCCTTCAACACGCCGATCGCCGGGGTCATCTTCGCCATGGAAGTGGTGATGATGGAGTACACCCTGATGAGCTTCATGCCGGTGATTCTCGCCTCCACCATGGGCGCGGTGGTCGCACAGGCGGTGTATGGCAGCGAACCCGCCTTTCGCATTCCCGAGGTGTCGCTGGGCTCTTTGATGAATCTGCCCTGGGTGGTGATCACCGGTCTTGCCATCGGCCTGCTGGCGGGACTTTTCATTCACGTCTCGCGCAACCGGCGACTGAGCGGGCTTCCGCTATGGCTGCGCCTGGCGGTGGTGGGCGTGCTCACGTCTGCCACTGCCTGGTGGTTTCCCCAGGTGCAGGGTATCGGCTACGACAGCCTGGCGGCGGCGCTCAACAACCAGCTCGGTCTCCAGGTGCTGCTGGTGCTTGTGATCGCCAAGCTGCTGGTAACCGCCATCACCGTGGCTGGCGGCGTGCCCATCGGCATCATCGGCCCGGTGCTGGTGATCGGCGCCGCGGCCGGCGCCTTGAGCGGCGCGCTCGGCGCCTGGCTATGGCCGGCGAGCGCCGCCGACCCCGGCGTGTTCGCGATGCTTGGCATGGCGGCGATGATGGGCGCGGTGCTTCAGGCGCCGCTCGCGGCCCTCATGGCGCTTCTTGAGCTGACCCATACGCCGAACATCATGCTGCCAGGCATGCTGGTGGTCGTGGTGGCGTGTCTGACCTCGCGCCAGCTCACCGGCTGCGAGGGCTTTTTCGTGAGTTCGGTGCGCTACGGGCTTCACCCCTTGCAGCAGCCCTTGATGCAGGCGCTCTCGCGCGTCTCGGTGCCGGCGGTGATGGAGCGCCAGCTGGTGCGCACCGAGCGCATCGTCACCCCGGAGCAGGCGCGCAAGTTGCTCGACACCAACCCGGTATGGCTTCTGATCGAGCGCTCCAGCGACGACAAGCCGGTGCTGGGCATGAAGGCGGCGGCGCTGGCGCGCTGGCTTCTCGAGCACGACGAGGCGCTCAAGGGCGAGCCGCCCCCGGCGGACGAGGTGGTCGACCTGCTCGAGATCCCGGGTCAGCGCGTGGAGATGGCACCGATCGCGCTGCAGGCCACGCTCTCCGAGGCGTTCTTGAAGCTTCAGGACAAGGCGCTGGGCGCGCTCTACGTGGTGCATGGCTACCGACCGAAGCAGCAGCGAATTTCAGGTATCATTACGCGGGGGGCGATCGAGCGCTACTACCACTACTCGGACCCCCAAGACAAAGAGCCGACCGTCTGAGGAGAGAGCATGTATTTGTGGATGAAGGCCCTGCATCTGGTGGCCATGGTGACCTGGTTCGCCGCCCTGTTCTATCTGCCGCGGCTTTTTGTGTACCACGCCATGGCGCGTGACCAGGGCGATGAGCAAGCGATCACTTACTTCGCGACCATGGAGCGCAAGCTCTATCGCGGCATCATGACCCCGTCGATGATCCTGGTGCTGGTGTTCGGCGCTGCCATGCTGTATCTCGTGCCGGGCTGGCTGAGCCAAGGGTGGATGCACGCCAAGCTCGCCTTGGTGGTGGCCCTGATCGCTTACCATCACGTCTGTCTGATCTATCTCAAGCAGTTCGCCCAGAACCGCTGCACCAAGAGCCACGTCTTCTTTCGCTGGTTCAACGAGGCGCCGGTGATCGCACTGATCGCGATCGTGCTGCTCGCCATCCTGAAGCCCTTTTGATGCAGCTACCGCTTCCTCCCACCGTATTGGTGCTGGCCGGGCATGATCCGACCGGCGGTGCCGGCTTGATCGCCGACAGCGAAGCCGTGGCCGGCTGCGGCGGCTGGGCGCTGACCGTGCCCACCGCCACCACCGTGCAGAACTGCCATAACGTGGCGCGAGTACTGCCTGCCGACCCCGACGCCATGCAGGCGATGGTCGAGGCGCTGGGTGACTTCCCGATCGCCGCCATCAAGCTGGGGCTGCTCGCCGACGAGGCGACGCTCATGGCCGCCGAACGCATCATCCGCCGCTTTCCCGGCGTGCCGGTGGTGGCGGACCCGGTGCTCAAGGCCGGGGGGGGCGCTGACTTATCCACAGCCGCCTTGCGGCGCCTCTATGTGGATCGTCTGCTGCCGCTGGTGGATATCCTGACGCCCAACCGTTTCGAGCTCGCCGCGCTGACCCCGGAGATCGATGCCGCCGACGACGATACCGCCCGGGCCGTGGCGCTCATCTCGCGAGGCTGCCAGGCGGTGCTGGTCACGGGCACCGACGATCCGCTGCCGGGCAACCCGGATCTGGTGGTGCATACGCTGCATTCGCCGGACACCACGCGCCAGTGGCAGTGGCCGCGCCTGCCCCACCGCTACCACGGCTCGGGCTGCACGCTCGCCTCGGCGCTGGCCGCGCGCATGGCCGTGGGCGAGCGCCTCTCCACGGCCTGCGAGCAGGCCCAGCACTTTACCTGGCGTGCCCTGTCTCACGCCTACGTGCCCCCGGGAGGTCAATACCTGCCCAATCGCCTGGCGCGGTCGAGCCGCTTTTAACCGGCGGGCCCGGGCGGCTTTCGTTTCGCGTCGCGCGCGCTAAGCTATCAACCACCGAACCCTTCAAGCCGAGGATGCCATGACCACATCTGCCGAACTCTTCGAACTCGCCACCCGCCACATTCCCGGCGGCGTCAACTCACCGGTTCGCGCGTTCAAGGGCCTGCATCGTCCGCCGGTCTTCATGGAGCGTGCCCAGGGCGCCTACCTGTTCGACGTCGAGGGTAACCGCTACATCGACTACGTCGGCTCCTGGGGGCCGATGATCACCGGCCACGCCGACCAGGACGTGCTGGCGGCGGTACGCGCGCGTCTCGACAACGGCCTCTCCTTCGGTACGCCCACCGCCGTCGAGACCACCATGGCGGGGCTGATCTGCGAGATGATCCCCTCCATGGAGATGGTACGCATGACCAGCTCCGGCACCGAGGCGACCATGTCGGCGATTCGCCTGGCCCGCGGCAGCACCGGCCGCGACAAGATCGTCAAGTTCGAGGGCAACTACCACGGCCACTCGGATTCGCTTCTGGTCAAGGCCGGCTCCGGCGCGCTGACCCACGGCGAGCCGAGCTCGCCGGGCGTGCCGGCATCGCTCGCCGAGCATACCGTCACGCTCTCCTACAACGACCCGGAAGGGGTCGAGACGTGCTTTGCCGAGATCGGAGACGAGATTGCCTGCATCATCGTCGAGCCGGTGGCGGGCAACATGAACTGCATCCCGCCCCAGCCCGGCTTTCTGGAAACCCTGCGCCGGGTGTGTACCGAGCATGGCAGCCTGCTGATCTTCGATGAGGTGATGACCGGCTTTCGGGTGGCCCTCGGCGGCGCCCAGGCGCACTACGGCATTACCCCGGATCTCACCTGCCTTGGCAAGATCGTCGGCGGCGGCATGCCGGTGGGGGCCTTCGGCGGGCGACGCGACATCATGCAGAACCTCTCGCCGATGGGGCCGATCTACCAGGCGGGGACGCTCTCCGGCAACCCGCTGGCCATGGCCGCCGGCGTGACGCTTTTGCAGAAGCTGCGTGAGCCGGGCTTCCACGAGGCGCTCGCCCAGCGGGTGCGGACGCTGTGCAACGGGCTCGAGGAGCGCGCGGCTGCGGCGGGCGTGCCGATGACGACCCAGTCCGTCGGCGGCATGTTCGGGCTCTTCTTCACCGCACAGTCGCGGGTCGACAACTTCGCCCAGGCGACCGCCTGCGACCCGGAAGTCTTCCGGCGCTTCTTCGGTGCGATGCTCGACCATGGTGTTTACCTGGCGCCCTCTGCGTTCGAGGCGGGCTTCATGTCCAGCGCCCACACGCCGGAGGACATTCAGAAGACGCTGGACGCCGCCGAGAAAGCGTTCGCCCTGCTCTAGCGCCTGGTCGCCCCGCCACTGCTACACTGAAAGCGCCGCGATCTCGCGGCGCTCGTGGTTGCGAGGTAGACCACCATGAAACGATTCCCGGCGCTTTCCTGCCATGTTGGCCTTGCGGCGCTGGTCGCCGTGTTATCCACCGGTGCATTCGCCTTCGAGGAGCAGGAGATGAATCGTATCCAGATCGCTATCAGTGGCACGCCAGGTACCGAGTTCTCCATGCACTGGCGGGTGAGCGATGGCGACGACGTCACCGAGTATCGCGAGGAACGTCTAGGCGTACCGGCGCAGTTTGACTACGTGGGCACGGCGCTCATGGGCCAGGTGACGCTGCTCACGGACCACGGCCGGCTGGAAGTGGATATCCAGAAAGACGGCAACCGCACCCGCTCCTCCACCCAGGGCAAGGGCAGCACCCTCAACCTGACCCTTCGCTGAGCACGAAAAAAACCGCCCGTGAGGGCGGTTTCGAAGACGGCGGTCGAACGTGTCGGGCGCTTAGTGACCTTGGGCGACGACGTTGACGTTGTTGCTGCCAAGAGTGGTGATGCTGGAGGTGTGCCCACCGAGGAAGCTGCCGCTCTGAGTCACAGTGTGCTGGTTGCCGGCACCGCTGGTGTAGATGTAGGAGTCGTGGTTAAAGCCGGACTGGGTCACGTCGGCGGTGTTGTAGCTGCCGGTGGTCAGGATGGTGCTCTCGTGGTAGGTACCGGTCTGGCTGACGTCGGCCATGTTGTTGTTGCCTTCCTGGTAGGCGTAGCTATCGTTGCCCCAGCCGTTCTGGGCGATGGTCGCCTCGTTGGACGCACCGGTCGCTTCGACGACGGACTTGTTCAGCGTGCCTTCCTGGGTCACGGTAGCGCTGTTGCCGCGGCCTTCGAGGTAGGCGTAGCTGTCGTTCAGGCGACCGTTTTGCATCACGTCAGATTCGTTGTAGTCACCGATGTGGCTGTCGACGGACTTGTTGAAGCTGCCCATCTGCTCGACGGAGGCCACATTGTTGGCGCCCTGCTGGTAGACGTCGGCGCTGTTGGCGCTGCCGTTCTGGTCGACACCGGCGGTGTTGTCGCGGCCCACCTGGTAGATCACGGAGTGGTTCTTGGCACCCAGCTGGTCGACATTGGCGTCGTTGCCGTCACCTACCTGGTCGATTGCGGAGTTGTTCAGGCCCGGCAGGATCGTGGCGACACCCGCCACGTCGTCCTGGTTGACGTTGGTTGTGTTGTAGGTACCGGTCTGGTTGACGCGTGAGGTCTGGGTACCGTACTGGGTAACGTTGTTGGTGTTGCGCTGACCTTCCTGGTAGATGGTCGAATCGCTTCCACCGGTGTAGAACTGAGCAGAGGCAGCGGTGCTCATGGCGATGGCAACGGCGGCAGCGATAGTGGTGATCTGAGTTTTCATGCTGACTTCCCCTTCATGACGTTTGCTTTAGTTGTTACCGAGACACGCTATCGTGCTCAGTAGGTTTCGACGGTGACTGGTCGCGCATTCCCCGAGAACGCCTGTTGTTCTACGCTGACGCTGCGGTAGCCACTCCCCGATTGTGAAATCGCGATATCGCTCTGGTTGCCGGACTGGGAGACGAAGGCTTCCAGTCCCTGGCGACCATAGGCCTGATTGATCGTGGCGATGTGACGATCGCCGTTTTGCAGGATGACGCCGGCATTGTTGCCGCCCAACTGCGTGATGAACGCGCTATTCGAGCTGCCGATCTGGCGGATGGCCGAGAAGTTGCCGCTCTGGTACTGGGCGGAGTAGGACTGAAAGACCGCCGTACGGTTGTTGTTGCCGTTTTGACGAATGATGCTGTAGTTGCCCGCCAGAGCCGCGTCGGCACTTTGCCGATACTGCTCCACGCGGTTGTCCTGAGCAGCCTGGGCCTGGACCGAGGTCATCAGTGCCAGAGCAAGCGTGGCAAGCGAAAGGGCCAGCAGCGCCTTGGGCGCCCGCGCTTTACGTGAAGAAAACGCCTGGTCGAGTTTCATCGCTATACCCTTTGAAAAGTTTTGTATCAAAATGTATTCATGGGGATGAGTTTGGACGATTGGCTGAAATGCGCTATCGGAACTTTTCTTAGAGATCGGTTGAAATATTTAGAGAAAAACTCACTCTAAAACAGGAGTTTTCTAATACCTGGGAAATGCCCATGAAAAAGGCGATGCGGGCCGAGTCCGCATCGCCTTTTGGCTTTTGATATCAATGATATGAAGATGAATTGTCGCGCGTTATCGACCTAGAGCGCAGGCGTGGGAGCGTTGAGATAGTCGGCCAGCACGCTATTTTGCAGCGTATTGCCGCTGGCGAGGTTCCACAGGTTGTTCTCCACGCCGCGGGCGATGAGGTGGATGACCGCCGACTCCACTGCCGACATCACCGCCATCTGCACCGGTTCGTTGGTGGTGATCCCCGCTTCCGCCTCGAGCAGGCGGCGGAAATCGATGAACCGATAGACGCCGGCGCGCAGCTCCTTCGAGTAGATAGTCTTCGTGGTGGTCACGTTGGCGAGAATTTCACCCGTGGAGATCTCTACCGCGCGCAGGTTCACCGTCACCTGGTCGACCTGGTACTGCCCCGAGGCGCCGATGCCGAAGTACTCGGCCCCCGCCCCACCGGTGCGCACGTTGGACTCGTAGGCAATGATGCCCCCCTCGAGCATCACCGAGGCCGCGCGCAGCGAGGGCAGCGTATCTGGCTGGCCGAAGCGCTCGAACTCGGCGCGGATGATGCGCCGCTCGGTCAGAAGGTTCTGAAGCCCCACCCGCTCGAGCGGAATGAACCAGCCGGAGTCCGCAAGTGCCCCGGTCAGCATCGCCGCCGCTCCCTGAGTCACGGCGGTGGAGAAGGTGCTGGCCGGCGCCGGACGGTACTGGCCGGTCTGGTCGCGAAAGTCGTAGACCGAGACGAAGATCTTGCCTGCCGGCGGCGGCAGCGAGACCAGATCCTGGTAGGTGGCCCCGCGCGGGGTCAGCGTGGCCTGGGCCCCTTCCAGGTTTTCCGAGTTGGCGACCATGCCCGCGCAGCCGCTCAGAAGCGCAGCCAGTACGAGTGAAGCGATGATTTTCATTGTGATCCCCTGACGACACGAAGTGTTATGGCGGCCTTGGCCGGTGGGTTTATGAGTGTGCCGAATAGCGCTATGCATGCCGGTCCGAGCTAAGGGTTGAAGAGCCCGCCGACGCTGATGTTGGTGACATCGCCGGTCAGCTTGTCGACCACGCGTACCACGAGCTGGCCGCCATCGTCGCTGACCACCACGTTGAACTCGCCGCTGTCGAAGGAGCCCTGGTTGACGTTGCCCGCCCCGACATCCGAGATCAGCTGCGAGATGAGTCGGCTCTCCAGGTTCTGGACCAGGCGGTCGGTGGAGGAGAGCGACTGGACGCTGCGCGCGTTGGGATCGGTATTGGTGTCCTGGGCCTGCGCCTTGCCCAGCAGGTAGCTGCCCATGAACGGGTCGCCGCCGAAGGAGGGGTTGAGCGGCCGGTAGACCAGCTCGCCCGCCGAGGCGCCGAGGGTGGTGGCCAGCGCGGCGGCGGCCAGGAGGTTGACGGCGATGCTACGTCGTGGATGGTTCATTACTGCAACTCCTCGCTTCCCAGGTCGATATCAGAGGAGAGCGCCGAGGCCAGCTGCTGCTGGAGAAGCGCTTCCTGGACGATTTGCACCGCTTCTTCCGCTACCTGGTCCGCCTGGCCGATGCGTGGAGAAAGCTGAGTGCGAAAGAACATCTGGTTGCCCTGCATGATCCAGAGCTGGCTGCCCCAACGGGCGTCCGGGCGCTCCTGAATGGTGATGGTGGCGCCATTGATCAGCGGGTTGTCCATGGCGCGCTGGCTGAAGGCGCGGTAGAAGGACTTGCCCGCCATGGTGATGGTGCGATCGACCATGATGCCGGTCAGTTCGCTGCTGCCGTAATTGCGCTCCTGTATTGCCTCGCCGTCGGGACCGGAGAGCCGGTTGATGGCATCCACCGCCTCCTGCTCGTTCTCCGGCAGGGTGTCGCTGGGTGGTACCGGCAGGTTGGGCGATACCGCATCCTCGACCTGCTGAGCGAGGGCCGGACATGCCAGCGCCAGAAGCAGGGCGCCGACCGATAGCAGGGTGCTCTTCGAGACCATGGCCAGTCCCTCCTTCAAAGGGTCAGCGGCTGCCACGCTGCAAACTGCGCGCGGTTTCGATGTTGGGCAGAATGGGACCGAGATTCTGGTGGATCCAGTTCAGCGCCTGGATACGGTTGTGCACATTGATCTTTCTGAAGATGTTGTAGAGGTGCGACTTGACCGTGTGCTCGCTGACGAAGAGCTTCTCGGCGATCTGCTGGTTGGAGGAGCCTGCACTCAACAGCGAGATGATCTCCATTTCCCGATTGGTCAGTCCGCAAGCCGGGCGAAACGCGTTGCTCTGGTACTTGCGATAGAAAAGGATGAGCCGCGCCATCAAGTCCCGCGACATCCACAACTCGTCGTCGAGCAGCGCATGGATCCCCTTGCAGATCACTTCGAGGTTCTCGTTGCGGTAGAACACGCCCTTGAGCTGGGAGCAGGAGAGCGCCTCCAGGGCATGGTCCATGTCACGAATATTGAAGGCCGCCAGCGGAACGCGGGAGAGGGTATCCGGAAGCTTATCCTGCCAGTCGGGAATGGCATCGACCGGAATGTGGTCGGCATCCACCAGCAATAGCTGACGTGACTGCGTCGAGTGGGGTAGCGACGCGCCGGGGGCGTGGAGATTGACGGCGTAGCCGGTCTGCTTGGTCAGGTACTCCGCGAACAGCTGCGATTGAGGGCTCTTCTCGGTGATGATGTACACCACGCTCGAGGTCTTTTCCTGCGTCATCGGGAAACCCTCCATGTGGAAATAAAGTGTGAGGCGAGAATGAGTGGATTGTTACCCAGAACGCATTTTTAGTAAAGTTATGTTACTTTAAATATTTAAAACGTAATTTTAATATTGATATTCATTTATCGAATATCATTAAAAAGAATGATGTCTATTCATACTTAGATAATGGCCAGTAATCGCCGTTGTACGCGCAGATTCTTTAGCTGACCTGCGGTTCAGCGTAAACTGGCGCCCTACCGATGGGAGAAGCGCCATGTCCGCTACCGATACGCTCGTCCTGGCCAGCGGCAACGCTGGCAAGCTGAAAGAATTCAAGCAGTTGCTTGCCCCCCTGATGCTCGATGTCCGTCTGCAGTCGGAGTTCGGCGTGCACGATGTCGAGGAGACCGGGCTCACCTTCGTGGAGAACGCCCTGCTCAAGGCACGTGAAGCCAGCCGCGTCAGCGGCCTGCCAGCGCTGGCCGACGACTCGGGCCTCGAAGTGGACGCCCTGTCGGGAGCGCCGGGCATCTACTCGGCGCGCTTTGCCGGCGAACCCAAGAGCGATGCGCGCAACAACGAAAAGCTCCTTCGCGCCTTGGCCGACTGTCCTGAAGGGCAGCGCACCGGACGTTACTGGTGTGTGCTGGTCTACCTGCGCCATGCCGATGATCCGGTGCCGATCATCGTTCAGCGCAGCTGGGACGGCGAGATCCTGGCCCACCCGCGCGGCGAGAACGGTTTCGGCTACGATCCGCTGTTCTGGCTGCCGGAGCAGGCCATGAGCGTGGCCGAACTGGCCGCCGATACCAAGAATCGGCTCAGCCACCGCGGCCGTGCGCTGCAGGGCCTGGTGGAGCTTCTGAAGGTGGCGCATGGGTAGCACCCCGCCGCTGTCGCTCTACGTTCACACCCCCTGGTGCTTGCGAAAGTGTCCTTACTGCGACTTCAATTCCCACGAGCCCACCGGCGGCGAGCTGCCGGAAACCGACTACCTCGATGCCCTGGTGCGTGACCTGGAGTTCGACCTGGCGCTGGCCGACGGTCGTGAACTCGTCTCGATCTTTATTGGCGGCGGCACGCCGAGCCTGCTATCGCCGGCGTTCTACCGCCGTCTGCTGCGCGAGGTGAGTGCGCGGCTGCCCTTCGCCGCGGACATCGAGATCACTCTTGAAGCCAACCCCGGCACCACCGAGCAGGGGCGCTTCAATGGCTATCGCGAGGCGGGCATCAACCGGCTCTCCATCGGCACCCAGAGCTTCCAGCCCGCCCAGCTTGCCGCCCTCGGGCGCATCCACAGCGCTGACGAAGCGATTCGCGCGGTGAGCCAGGCCCGTGCGGCGGGATTCGACAACCTCAACATCGACCTCATGCATGGGCTTCCAGGCCAGACCCCCGAACTCGCCCTGGCGGATATCGACCAGGCGCTGGCGCTCGGCCCGGAACACCTCTCCTGGTATCAGCTGACCCTCGAGCCCAATACGGCGTTTCACTCGCGCCCGCCGGTGCTTCCCGAGGAAGAAGCGCTGTGGGACATTCAGGAGCAGGGCCACGAACGGCTGACCCGCGCCGGGCTCTCGCGCTACGAGATCTCTGCCTACGCAAGCGCCAATCGTCGGAGTCGTCACAACCTCAACTACTGGCGCTTCGGCGACTACCTGGGCATTGGCGCCGGCGCCCACGGCAAGCTTTCGCGCATCGGCGCCGATGGCCGATGGACGATCGAGCGGCGTTGGAAGACCCGCCAGCCTAAGGCGTACCTGCGCCGGCGGATCGACCCGCGCGGCTTCGTGGCCGGCAAGAGTGCCATCGCGCATGAGGAGCTGCCGCTGGAGTTTGCCATGAACGCGCTGCGCCTGACCGACGGCGTCGACATGGCGCTGTGGAGCGCCTACACCGGGCAGCCGCGAGAGGCGCTGATTGCCCGGTTACAAGATGCGGAGAAAAAAGGACTTTTGATGGAAATGCCCGAAAAGCTGCGTACCTCACCTCATGGTCTATTATTCTTGAACGAGCTGCTCGGGCTGATCAGTGACGATTGACCCGGCAGCGCGATCAATCAAACAAGCTTTTAAGGAGTGAGTGATGCGTATTTCTCGACTGCTGACCCCTGTGGCCGCCGCCCTTCTCGTGGCCGGCTGCGCCACGTCCGACCCCTACGGTGGCCAAACGCAGCGCTCCAATACCGGTATCGGCACCGGCATCGGTGCCGCGGTAGGTGCTGCGGCGGGTGCCCTGTCCGGTGACGGTAGCACCAGCCGCCGCGACCGCGCCTTGATCGGCGCCGCCGTGGGCGCAGCCGCCGGCGCCGGCGTGGGTGCCTACATGGATCGTCAGGAAAACCAGCTGCGTGAAAGCCTGCAGGGCTCGCGCATCGAGATCGACCGTCGTGGCGATGACATCGTGCTCAACATGCCCAGCAGCGTGACCTTCGGTTTCGACTCCTCGGAGTTGACCGGCCAGGCGCGCAGCGCGCTCAACGAAGTCGCCAACGTTCTCACCCAGTATACCGATACCCGCGTCAACATCGCCGGCCACACCGACAGCACCGGTGCCGCCGACTACAACCAGCGCCTCTCCGAGCGTCGTGCTCAGGCCGTGGGCAGCTACCTGAGCCAGAACGGTGTCTCCTCTTCGCGTCTTAATACCCGCGGTTACGGCGCTACCCAGCCGGTCGCCAGCAATGACAACGACCAGGGCCGCGCCCAGAACCGTCGCGTCGAGATCACGCTGACGCCGACCGGCCAGGCAGGCCAGAGCCAAGGTCAAGGCAACTACTGATCGATCTGGTTTGATTCGGTAGGGTCTGACCCACGAGCCCGCTATCATGGATAGCGGGCTTTTTTTATTTCATCAGTGCGGATCACCATGCTCTCCTACCAACACGCCTATCACGCGGGCAATTTTGCCGATGTTCACAAGCACCTCACCCTTTATACGGTGAAAGATTATCTTTTACGTAAAAAAAGCGCTATTACATATATAGATACGCATGCCGGTCGTGGGCTCTACCCATTGGCATCGAAAGAGACACTGAAGCTTCAAGAGCATCGTGAAGGAATCGAACCGTTGTGGAAGGCGCGAAAAACCCTGAGCAACCCCCTTCTGTGCGAATGGCTTTCTCAAGTGACACTCGTCCAACCCGATGGTATTAGCTTGAGCTGCTACCCGGGATCGCCCTGGTGGTTGAGCCAAGGGCTTCGCAGCCAGGATGCACTTCGCCTTTGCGAGCTGCACCCGGGCGAGCACGCCGAGCTCTTCGAGCAAGCCTTGCCCCCGGAGGCGGTGCGCGTTCACGGCGACGGGCTCAAGGAGCTCGAGGCGCGCGTGCCGGTGGCCACCCCCCGGCTCTGCGTGCTGATCGACCCGAGTTTCGAGCGCAAGACGGAGTACCAGGAGGTCGCCGACAGCGCCCTGTACGCGCTCGCCAAGGTGCGCCACGCCGTACTGATGATCTGGTACCCGCTGCTGCCCTCCGGTGCCCACCACACCCTGCTGGACGCCCTGAGTGCCAGCGGCGTGCGCAAGATTTGGCAAAGCGAGCTGCAACTGCGCGAGCCGGGCGGCGAGCGCCACGGCATGTACGCCAGCGGCATGCTGGTGGTGAACCCACCCTGGGGGCTCGATGAGCGCATGAGGGGCGTGATGAAAGAGGTCACCACGCTGCTTGGCGGCGAAAGCCGTTTCTCTACGCGTTGGCTGGTGGAGGAGTAGGAGCGAGTGGCGCATGAGGATGCGTCATCTTATCGGTGCTTTCGACCAACGCTGCTGCGATGGGCAATGAAAGCACCGCCATTGGCTTATTATTTCCCGATACAGAAGCTGCCGAAAATCTCGCCCAGCAGGTCGTCGGCGCTGAACTCGCCGGTGATCTCGCCAAGTGCGCCTTGGGCGTCGCGCAGGTCCTCGGCAAGCAGTTCGCCGGCGCCCATGCCTTCGAGCTGCGCGCGTCCGGCTTCCAGCGCGGCCCTGGCACGGTCCAACGCGTCCAGGTGACGCCGGCGCGCCGAGAAGCGCCCCTCGGTGGTGGCGGCGAAGCCCATCACGTCCTTCAAATGCGCCTTCAAGTTGTCCACACCCGCGCCGGTCTTCGCCGACAGGCGTAGCGTCGGAGTGGATGTGGATAAATCGATGCCGGCGGTTTCCGTGCTTTCGTCGATCTTGTTGCGCACCAGGGTCAGCCGCGCTCGATCCGGCAGGCGTTCGACGAACTCGGGCCAGATCGCCATCGGGTCGGTGGCCTCGGTGGTGGCGGCGTCGACCATCAGCAGCACCCGATCGGCTTTTTCGATCTCGGCCCAGGCGCGGGCCACGCCGATCTTCTCCACCGCGTCCGGGGTGTCCCTGAGCCCGGCGGTGTCGATAACGTGCAGCGGCATGCCGTCGATGTGGATATGCTCGCGCAAGACATCCCGGGTGGTACCGGCGATGTCGGTGACGATCGCCGTCTCCTGCTGGGTCAGGGCGTTGAGGAGGCTCGACTTGCCGGCGTTGGGGCGCCCGGCGATCACCACGCTCATCCCTTCGCGCATCAGCGCCCCCTGGCCCGCGGCGCGGCGTACCGACTCAAGCTCTTCTTTTACGCCCTGTAGCCGTGCGGCCACGTGACCGTCGGCGAGAAAGTCGATCTCCTCCTCGGGGAAGTCGATCGCGGCTTCCACGTAGACGCGCAGCTCGATCAGACGCTCGACCAGCGCGGCCACGCGGCGGGAGAACTCGCCCTGCAACGAGCGCACGGCGTTCTCGGCCGCCGAGCGGGAGGTGGCGTCGATCAAATCGGCGATCGCCTCGGCCTGGGCGAGGTCGAGCTTGTCGTTGAGAAAAGCGCGCTCGGAGAACTCGCCGGGCCGGGCGAGGCGAGCGCCAAGCTGAACGCAGCGCTCGAGCAGCATGTCCATGATGATCGGTCCGCCGTGGCCCTGGAGCTCCAGCACGTCCTCGCCGGTGAAGGAGTTCGGGCCCTGGAAGATCAGCGCGATACCCTCGTCGATAATGGCGTCCTCGCCGTGAAACGGCCCGTAGTGGGCGTAGCGGTTGGCCGGGCGGCTGCCCAGTATGGCGGTGGCGATATCGCCGCAGGCGGGGCCGGAGACCCGAATGATGCCGACGCCGCCGCGCCCGGGCGGGGTGGCGAGCGCGGCGATCGTGTCCTGGGTGTAGAGTCTTGAGGCCATGGCGCGTCTCTTTGAGAAATGGCGTTAGTGTGAATTCACGGCGCCCGAAACGCCAGACCCCCGCACGGGGCGGGGGTCTGGAGGTCAAGCACGAGGGCGTTACTTGGTTCGCATGCCCTTGCCGACGGTGGGGTCGTTCTCGATGCGCTTGGTGATGAAGTACTGCTGTGCCACCGAGATGATGTTGTTGACCACCCAGTAGATTACCAGGCCCGCCGGGAACCACAGGAAGAAGAAGGTGAAGATGATCGGCAGAAGTTTCATGATCTTCGCCTGCATCGGATCCGGAGGCGTCGGGTTGAGAAGCTGCTGCACGTACATCGACACGCCCATCAGGATCGGCAGGATGAAGTAGGGATCCTTCACCGAGAGATCCTGGACCCAGAGCATGAACGGTGCGTGGCGAAGCTCCACGGACTCGAGCAGCATCCAGTACAGGGCGATGAATACCGGCATCTGTACCAGGATCGGAAGACAGCCGCCGAGCGGATTGATCTTCTCTTTCTGGTAGAATTTCATCATCTCCTGAGACATCTTCTGGCGGTCGTCGCCGTACATCTCCTTGAGACGCTGCATTTCCGGGCCGAGCTTGCGCATGCGCGCCATCGACTTGTACGCCTTGGCGGAGAGCGGGAACAGCGCCGCCTTGACCAGCACGGTCAGCAGCACGATCGACCAGCCCCAGTTACCCACCAGGTCATGGATCTTGTCGAGCAGCCAGAACAGCGGGTTAGCGATGAACCACAGCCAGCCATAATCCACGGTCAGCTGAAGATTCGGTGCCACCTGCTCGAGATAGTCCTGTACCTTCGGGCCCATGTAGAGCGTGGCGCCGAGAGTGGCGTCACCTTCGGCGGCGATACTGCTAGTGGGGCCGGCGAAGGCAACCACGTTGCGATCACGCGCGTCGGTGGTGACGTAGTAGAGGTTCTGCTGGTTCTGGGAAGGCGCCCAGGCGGAAACGAAGTAGTGCTGGATGATCGCGATCCAGCCGCCCTGAGCTTCGCGGTTCTCGAAGCGGCGGTTCTGGATGTCGGCGAAGTCGATCTTCTCGTAGCGGGTGTCCGGGGTCGAGAAGGCCGCGCCCATGTAGGAGTTCATGCCCAGGGTCACGCCGCTGGACGGGTCGGGGCTGTTGTCGCGGGCGAGCTGGCCAATGAAGCGAGCGGTGACCGGCTCGTCGGTGTTGTTGGCCACGAAGTAGCTGACGTCCACCGCGTAGCTTCCGCGCTCGAAGGTCAGGCGCTTGGTCACGTCGACGCCGTTGACCTCGGCGCGAAGATCGACCTCGAGGGACTGCTCGTCGTTGCCCAGGCGGTATTCGGTGCTCGCCGGCGTGAAGGCGATGCGGCTGGCCTGGCCGTCGAGCTGAATGCCCGAGCGCGCCACGTAGCTGCGCGAGGCGTTGTCGGAGAGCAGCACGTAGTTGCGCTCGGAGTCCAGCGTCATCTTGTGCTGGGGGAGGGCCGCGAAGACGATGTCGCCGCCGTAGGGGTCGATGCGCACGTCCAGCACGTCGGTGGTGACGGCAATGAAGTCACGGCTGGCAGATTCGCTGCCGTTGTCCGTGGGAATCGCCTCGTTGGCGCTGCCCTGGGGGGCATTGGAAGTGGGAACGGCCAAGTCGTTACCGCCGCCGTCGTCGACGCCTTGCTCGCTGCTCTGGCGCTGGGTGATCTCCGGCGTCGAGTCGAAGCTGGTCTGCCCGTAGTCCTGATTCCACTGAACAACCAGAAGATAGGCCAGTACGGCCAGTGGAATCAGCAATAAAAGTCGTTTTACGTCCATGAGGGTTCTGCCCGATGGGTGGTGAACATGCTAATGGCGCAGTGTCATTTCTCGCCCCGAGACACACGAAAGCCTGCCAGGAGGCAGGCCGAGGCCGAGCGGTAAGGCGTGCGATCAAGCGCCGTGCGTAACATTAGCAAGCGAGGGAGGCGGCGAGAGTGCAAGCGCATCGCGCGAAAGTCGCTTCCACATGCCGTGCAGCTGGCGGGCGAGCGTTTCATTGTCAATATCCTGCACACCGCGCTTGGCCAGGATCACAATGTCCATGGAGGGCAAACGGTGCTGGCGAAGCCGGACGGATTCTCTGACAAGACGCTTGAAGCGATTACGATCGACGGCGAGCTTGACATTCTTCTTGCTGACCACCAGTCCAACGCGAGGATGCCCCCGGGTACTGAGACGCGCGAGCGCCATCATACCTTTGCCGTGGACCTTCAGGTCTGCCTGCTCGAATACGTAGCTGAAATCCCCGGCATTCAGTAAGCGCAAATCCCGGGGAAAGCCTTGGTGCGGCACACGCAATCTGAAATCAGGCGCTCAGACGCTTGCGGCCCTTGGCGCGACGACGGTTGATGACGGCGCGGCCATTCTTGGTGGCCATGCGAGCACGGAAGCCATGCGCGCGCTTGCGCTTGAGAACGCTGGGTTGAAAAGTGCGTTTCATAACTGGTTATTCCCACGTGGTTTAGGACGAAAGTGAATTCCAAACGACCCGGTCCAGTGGAGGAACTAGCCGGGGAGGTTCAATTCAAGACCGGAAATTGTAGAGACTTCGCGGTCTGGGTGCAATTTTTCCATGCATAAAAAGCGCTAAATATGCTCTAACGCCCCTTAACGTGACCTCAAATCGAGGTTTTGACGCTACTATCATTACTAGTGAAGTTATTTAAAACCCATTGTTATTAATAGTGGGGATACTAATTGTGGATAAGTGGTTTTTGAATTTTATTAACAACTGCTTACAAGCATAAAAAATGTGTGCATAAGCCGTTGGAAAACGCTTTGGAAGATGTGCGTGGGGTGTGCATGGATCCTTGAAAACGACGATTTTGCCTTTCTGTCCTCATGTCGTGCCCGGCTTCTCCCAATGGCTCATGAGGAGTTGTCCACAGCCCGTAATGAGCCCATTTCGCGTGTGGATAACCGGCGCCATGGGCGGTACAATAGTCGGCCGTTTTCAACTGATGGTGAGATGAGTGTCACTCGCGCTTTGGCAACAGTGCCTGGACTATCTGCAGGACGAACTAAGCTCCCAGCAGTTCAACACCTGGATTCGCCCCTTGCAGGCTGAAGAGGGGGAGGCCAACGAGCTCTGCTTGCTGGCGCCCAACCGCTTCGTGCGCGACTGGGTGAGCGACAAGTACGCCAAGCGCATCAGCGAGCTGATTCGTGAGCTCGCGCCCTCCAAACCCCCCAAGGTGAGCCTGAGCGTGGGCAGCCGCCGCACGGTGGCCGCCACGCCCCAGCCGCGCGATCTGGGTCATCCGGTGTCCGCCGCGCCGGAGCGGCCCGCCGCTCCCGCCGTGCATACCCCGCCTCGCGGCGATATCGCCGATGAGCGCGAGATCGACCGGCTGCGCGAGGAACCCGCCGGGCGACGCGGCAGCGAGCGCCAGGTACAGGTCGAGGGCAGTCTTAAGCACGTCAGTGGCCTGAACCCCAATTTCACCTTCGACAAGTTCGTCGAGGGCAAGTCGAACCAGCTGGCCCGCGCCGCTTCGCGCCAGGTATCGGAAAATCCTGGCGGTGCCTACAACCCGCTGTTTCTGTATGGCGGCGTGGGGCTTGGCAAGACCCACCTGATGCACGCCGTGGGCAACGCTCTGGCCGGACGGCGCGAGAACGCCCGGGTGGTCTACCTGCACTCCGAGCGCTTCGTCGCCGACATGGTCAAGGCGCTGCAGCTCAACGCCATCAACGATTTCAAGCGCTTTTATCGCAGCGTCGATGCGCTATTGATCGACGACATTCAGTTCTTCGCCGGCAAGGAGCGCTCCCAGGAGGAGTTCTTCCATACCTTCAATGCCTTGCTGGAAGGCGGTCAGCAGATGATTCTCACCTCGGATCGTTATCCGAAAGAGATCAACGGGGTGGAGGAGCGTCTCAAGTCGCGCTTCGGCTGGGGGCTGACGGTGGCCATCGAGCCGCCGGAGCTCGAGACCCGGGTGGCGATTCTGATGAAGAAGGCCGATCAGGCGAGCGTCGATCTGCCCCACGATGCGGCGTTCTTCATCGCCCAGAAGATTCGCTCCAACGTGCGCGAGCTCGAGGGGGCACTCAAGAAGGTGATCGCCGACTCTCACTTCATGGGCAAGCCGATCACCCAGGATTTCATCCGCGAGTCGTTGAAGGACCTTCTTGCGCTGCAGGACAAGCAGGTAGGCGTGGACAACATCCAGCGCACCGTAGCGGAGTACTACAAGATCAAGGTGGCGGACCTGCTTTCCAAGCGCCGTTCGCGCTCCGTGGCACGGCCGCGCCAGGTGGCGATGGCGCTGGCCAAGGAGCTGACCAACCACAGCCTGCCGGAAATCGGCGACGCCTTTGGCGGGCGCGATCACACCACGGTGCTGCACGCCTGCCGCAAGGTGAAGGCGTTGCAGGAAGAGAGCGCGGATATCCGCGAGGACTACAAGAACCTTCTGCGCCTGCTCACCAGCTGAGCCTGCGCGATTGAACCCGATAGCGAAGCCGACCACGGCTGACGACCATTGAAACCGGAGTAGTGATGAAGTTTTCAATTTCCCGAGAGGCACTGCTGCGCCCCTTGACCCTGGTGGCGGGCGTGGTCGAGCGCCGTCAGACGCTGCCGGTGCTTTCCAACGTGCTGATCCAGGTCGAGGGCGATCAGGTCGCCCTGACCGGTACCGACCTCGAGGTCGAGCTTGTCGGCCGCACCGTGGCGAGCCAGGTGGAGCAGGAGGGCGGGGCGACCGTTCCCGCCCGCAAGCTGATGGACATCTGCAAGTCGTTGCCGGAGCAGTCCGATATCCAGCTGGCGCTCGAAGAGGGCCGCGCAGTCCTGCGAAGCGGCCGCTCGCGCTTCACGCTCTCGACCCTGCCGGTCGCCGAATTCCCCAACATCGAGGATGGGGCGAGCAGCCAGGAGCTGAGCATCCCGCGCGGCACGCTCAAGCACCTGATCGAGGCGACCTCCTTCGCCATGGCTCAGCAGGACGTGCGCTACTACCTCAACGGCATGCTGCTCGACATCCAGAACCACCTGCTGCGCGCCGTGGCCACCGACGGCCACCGTCTGGCGATGTGCTCGCGCCAGACCGAGGTAGCGGTCGCCGAGCCGCAGAAGATGATCGTGCCGAGAAAGGGCATCCTCGAACTCTCGCGCCTGCTCGACGACAGTGACGAGCCGGTCAGCCTGACGTTGGGTGCTACACACCTGCGCGCCCACACCGGCGATTTTACCTTCACCTCCAAGCTGATCGATGGCAAGTTCCCGGACTACGAGCGGGTGGTGCCTAAAAACGGCGACAAGGTGCTGATCGCCGACCGCGCCGAGCTGCGCCAGGTCCTGTCGCGCACCGCGATCCTCTCCAACGAGAAGTACCGCGGCGTGCGTCTGTACCTGGAAGAGGGCAACCTCAAGGTGATGGCCAACAACCCCGAGCAGGAAGAAGCCGAGGAGAACGTGGCTATCGAGTACACCGGGCCCGGCATGGAGGTCGGTTTCAACGTCGGCTATCTAGTCGACGTGCTGGCGGTGCTCGACGAGGAGCGCGTGCAGATGACCCTGGCCGATCCGAACAGCAGCGCACTGCTGGAAGAGCCCGGCGGCGGCGATGCGCTTTACGTGGTCATGCCGATGCGGCTTTAAGACCTCACTCCTTCGAGACGGCGCCTCAGTGAAGGCGCCGTTTTCTATTGATCGAACCGAGGCGAACCTTTTAGATGAGCCTGACTCAGCTCGGCTTCCAGGGCCTGCGCAATCTCGAACCGCTGTCGATGACACCTTCTCCCCACATCAACCTGGTGCATGGCCTGAATGGCAGCGGCAAGACCAGTCTGCTGGAGGGGATCCATATCCTCGGTATGGGACGCTCATTTCGTACCCGCCAGCTCAAACACGCCATCCAGTTCAATGCCGCCGCCATGACGCTCCATGGCCGCCTGGCGGGCGATCCACAGGTGTCCTTAGGGGTTAGACGGCTACGCGCTGAACGCGAGCTGGAGCTGCGCCTTCGCGGCGAAAAGGACGTGCGCCTGGCGGAGCTGGTCGACTCCATGCCGCTGCAGCTGATCAATCCTGATGCCTTTCGACTGCTCGAAGGCTCGCCCGCCGGGCGTCGCGAGTTCATGGATTGGGGCGTGTTTCACGTGAAACATGATTTTCTTGATGCCTGGAAGCGCGCCAGACGGGCGCTGAAACATCGGAATGCGCTGTTAAGGCGTGGTAGAATGACCGATGCGGAAGTCAGCGTATGGGAGCAGGAGCTGGCCGAATGGGGCGAGCAGATGCATCTTATGCGTCAGACCTGGTTCAGCGCATTCAAACCGATGTTCGAGGAGACGTTGGAGCGAATGCTGCCGATCAAAGGACTGACGCTTCGCTACGCACGCGGTTGGGACATTAAGCGGTCGCTCATGGATGTGCTGAGAGACAGTCGAGCAACCGACCAGCAGATGGGCTTCACCCAGCATGGCCCGCAACGTGCCGATTTGCGTATAAGACTCAACAAGCAGCCCGCGATCGAAGTGCTTTCCAGAGGTCAGCAGAAGCTGGTCGTCAGCGCCCTCAAACTCGCCCAGGGCCGGCTTCTGGAAAGCAGCGCCAGGCGACGCTGCATTTACTTGATCGATGACCTACCGGCAGAGCTCGATCATCGGCATCGCTCGCTGTTCTGCGAGCTGCTCGAGGAAATGCAGTGCCAGGTATTCATCACCAGCGTCGAGCCGGACGCTATCAGATCGATGTGGCAGGAGAACACCGCCATCGAGATGTTTCACGTGAAACAGCGCGATGACGGCCTGAGCCGACTGACACCGACCGGCTAGACGACACGGAACGAGACAGACTTCACGACGGAGTGGTCAATGAGCGAGCAGGCTTACGATTCATCAAGCATCAAGGTGCTCAAAGGGCTCGATGCGGTACGCAAGCGTCCCGGCATGTACATCGGCGATACCGACGACGGTACCGGGCTGCACCATATGGTTTTCGAACTGGTGGATAACTCCATCGATGAAGCACTGGCGGGCCACTGCAGCGAGATTCGCGTGGTGATCCACCCGGACGAGTCCATCACCGTCAGTGACAACGGCCGGGGTATCCCGACCGAGCTGCACGAGGAGGAGGGTGTCTCTGCGGCGGAAGTCATCATGACCGTGCTGCACGCCGGCGGCAAGTTCGACGATAACTCCTACAAGGTCTCCGGTGGTCTTCACGGCGTAGGCGTGTCGGTGGTGAACGCGCTCTCGGAAGAACTCAAGCTGACCATCTGGCGTCAGGGCGAAGTGTTCGAGCAGATGTACCGCCACGGCGTGCCCGACGCGCCGCTGGGCGTGGTCGGCAAGACCGATAAAAGCGGCACCAAGGTACATTTTCGTCCGTCGCCGGCGACCTTCGCCAACATCGAGTTCCACTACGACATTCTCGCTAAGCGCCTGCGCGAACTGTCGTTTCTGAACTCCGGCGTGGCGATTCGCCTTATGGACGAGCGCAGCGGCAAGGAGGAGCTGTTCCACTACGAGGGGGGGCTCAAGGCATTTGTCGACCACCTCAACAAGAACAAGTCGACCCTTAACCCGGTGTTCCACTTCAACGCCGGCCGCGAGGATGGGGTCGAGGTGGAAGTGGCAATGCAGTGGAGCGACGCGTTCACCGAAAGCATCTTCTGCTACACCAACAATATTCCCCAGCGCGACGGCGGCACGCACCTGGCGGGCTTTCGCGCCGCGCTCACCCGCACGCTCAACCACTACATCGAGGCCGAAGGGCTTCTGAAGAAGTCCAAGGTCAACACCTCCGGTGACGACGCCCGTGAAGGTTTGACGGCGATCATTTCGGTCAAGGTGCCGGACCCCAAATTCTCCTCCCAGACCAAGGACAAGCTGGTATCAAGCGAGGTGAAGACCGCTGTCGAACAGGAAATGGGCCGACTGTTCGCCGAGTACCTGATCGAAAAGCCCAACGAGGCTAAGGCGATCGTCAACAAGATGCTCGACGCCGCCCGGGCCCGGGAAGCCGCGCGCAAGGCACGCGACATGACCCGCCGCAAGGGAGCACTGGATATCGCCGGTCTGCCCGGCAAGCTGGCGGATTGCCAGGAGAAGGACCCTAGCCAGTCGGAGCTCTACCTAGTGGAGGGTGACTCCGCCGGCGGCAGCGCCAAACAGGGGCGCGACCGGCGCACCCAGGCGATCCTGCCGCTCAAGGGCAAGATCCTCAACGTCGAGAAGGCGCGCTTCGACAAGATGCTCTCGTCGGCGGAGGTCGGTACGCTGATCACCGCGCTTGGCTGTGGCATCGGGCGCGAAGAGTTCAACCCGGACAAGCTGCGCTATCACTCGATCATCATCATGACCGATGCCGACGTGGACGGCTCGCACATCCGCACGCTGCTGCTGACCTTCTTCTTCCGCCAGATGCCGGAGCTGATCGAACGCGGCCACGTCTTCATCGCCCAGCCGCCACTCTACAAGATCAAGCGGGGCAAGCAGGAGCTCTACCTGAAGGACGAGCAGGCGATGGTCGACTATTTGACCACCACGGCCCTGGATGGCGCCAGACTGCACGTCAACGCCGAGGCGCCGGGTATCTCGGGCTCCCAGCTCGAAACGCTGGTCAACCAGTATCGCGGCGTGATGAAGCGTATCGACCGACTGGGTCGCGTCTTCCCCATCGAGGTGCTACGCCAGGCCGTCTACGCAAGCGCTCTGCAAGGCGAGGCGAGCCTAAAGGATCGCGTCACCATGGAGAACTGGATCGGCGAGCTGCAGACTGCCATGGACGAGCGCGTGGCCTACGAAGGCGGCCCGCGCTACCAGTTCTACCTCAAGGAGGACAGCGAGCGCGGCCTTCAGCTGCCGGCGGTGTCGCTGATCGCCCACGGGGTGACCAACGAATACGTCTGGGGACTCGATTTCTTCGAAAGCGCCGACTACCGTGCGATGTCGGGACTCAGTGAAACCCTCAACAACCTGCTGGAAGAGGGCGCCTATATCGCCCGGGGAGAGCGCCAGAAGCCCGTGGCGGAGTTCGCCGAGGTGCTGCAATGGCTGATGCTTGAAGGCCAGCGTGGTCTCTCCGTACAGCGCTACAAGGGCCTGGGTGAAATGAACCCGGATCAGCTATGGGAAACCACCATGGACCCGGATAGCCGTCGCATGCTGCGCGTGACCATCGAGGACGCCGTCGGGGCAGACATGATGTTCAATACGCTGATGGGCGACGAGGTAGAGCCGCGCCGCGACTTCATCGAGACCAATGCGCTGGTAGCCAACCTCGACGTATGACGTGTTTCACGTGAAACATGTAAAAGCGCCGCGTTTCACGCGGCGCTTTTTTTTGGCATCAGCCGTTGCGGCAGAGCCAGTCGGTAAAGGTCGCCAGATCGTCGAAGACGCGAGCGTTCTTGAGCCCCTGGCCCTTTTCGAGCGTACGTTGTCCCTTGCCGGTCTTTACCAGCACGCTCTGGCAACCAACCGCTTCACCGGCCTGAAGGTCACGCAGGCTATCGCCGACCATCCAGCTGCCTTCGAGGGTATCGAGCCCTAGCGCCTGCTGAATCTCTAACAGTAGGCCCGGCAGCGGCTTACGGCAGTGGCAGTCGTCATCGGGTACGTGGGGGCAATAAGCGATATGCGCGATGCGGCCTTCTGCGTTCTCGACCAGCTGCTCGAGCTTGTCGTGCATGGCTTCAAGCGTCTGTTCGTCGAAATAGCCGCGGCCGATCCCCGATTGATTGGTGGCGATCGCGACCGTGAAGCCCGCGCGAGTCAGCTCGCCGATGGCGGCGATGGAGGTGGGGTAGGCGACCCACTCTTCGAGGGATTTGACGTAGTGATCGGAGTCCTGGTTGATGACTCCGTCGCGGTCCAGGATGACCAGACGTGAAGCAGAAATCGGCATCGGTTTACTCATGGAGATCAAGGAAGGCGCTGATGAAGCATCACCAAGGCATCGAGGGTGACATGTAGCCCGCGTCCATCGCCACCCAGGTACTTGAAAGGAATTCTGCGCAGGCGCAACAAGGCAGGCAGTACCGACTTGAAGGCCATCAGCACGTCACTGCGCTCTCGCGTCAAGCCATCGATCAGCGTTGGTGTCAGGCATTGGCATACGAGGGGACGTTTGTGTAGCTTGCCGTAAAGCGAAAAGATTAGGCAGTACCAGTCTCGCACCATGCACTGGAGAGAGGAGTGTACGTCACCCGGATCGGTTTCGAAATCGATGAAGACCACGCGATCATCGGACATCAGAATATTGCGAGCGAAGCCCTCGCTCAAGTAACACTCTCGACGATGAACCTCGATCAGAGCATCGATGCTACGTGTCAGTACGTGATCCACATCGGCTTCGCTGTCGGCTCGCTTGAGTCGGTCCAGCAGCGTTCGAGCCGGGGCTTCAGGAGTGCCGGCATCTTCCAGTAGCAGTGCTTGGGAGTGAGTAGCCAACAGACGTGGAACCTCGATCCCGGCCGCCTTGAGCGAGTGCAGCCGCGCGATTTCCGTGGCGATGCTTTGATGGCCACCCAGATTGGGTACGGGCTTGAGCACCTCGATGTTTAACCACTTCGCCAACAGAGTGAGTGGTGCGTAGGCCAGGCGGGAATTACGCTTGGCCGCTCGCTTGAGCCAGACCGTTTCCGCACCGAGCGTATAGCGTGCGATCGTCGGCTCTTGAGAAGGGTAGTTCTGCTCTAGAAACGCTTGGTACATCATTCCTTCCTTTATCAAGCGCCAGGGCATTGATGCATTGGGTGGTTAATAAATCTTAGCAAATATCAGGAGCAAAAGTGATGTTTCACGTGAAACATTGCAGGTGGGAATAAGCTGGGCGGGTGCAACTAGAAAAGGGGACTGCCGTCCCCTTCAGGTAGATCGTGGCGATGGTCTTACTGGGGTAGCAAGGAGATATCGGCTACTTCGAGGAACAGCGCCTGCAAGCTCGCCAACAGCGCCAGGCGGTTGTGTCGAATGGCTGAATCGTTCGCCATGACCATCACGTCATCGAAGAAACGGTCGACGGGGGCGCGCAGGGTCGCGAGACTGTCGAGGGCCTGCTGGTAGTCGCCGGTGGCGAACAGCGGAGCAACGTCTCGTTGGCTTTTCGATACGGCATCGAAGAGCGCGCGTTCGGCGTCTTCCTGCAAAAGCGCCGAGTCGACAGCGGTGCTGCCGTCGTGTTCCTGCTTGGCCAGAATGTTGGAAACCCGCTTGTTGGCCGCCGCCAGTGCCTTGGCTTCCTCGCGCTGGCAGAACGCCTTGACCGCGCGCAGGCGGCGGGCGAAGTCCAGCGGCTTGGTGACCGGGCGAGCGCGTACGGCGAGATACATCTCGGCGGTGATGCCCTCGTCCTGCCCCCAGGCGCGGAAGCGATCGAGCATGTAGGTGAGTACTTCGCCGACCAGCTCGTCGGAAGCGAGTTCGCGGTGCTGCTCGGCGGTTACGCTCAGAAGCTCGTGCAGGTCCAGGTTGAGCTCGCCCTTGACCAGAATGTTGAGCACGCCGATGGAGGCGCGACGCAGCGCGAAGGGGTCCTTGGCGCCGGTGGGGCGCTGACCGATGGCGAAGATGCCCACCAGGGTGTCGAGGCGGTCGGCGAGTGCCAGTGCCATGCCGGCCTGGCTCTGCGGGATGACATCCGTGGCGAAGCGCGGCAGGTACTGCTCCTCGAGCGCCTGGGCGACCTCGTCGGGCTCCCCGTCCTGTTCGGCGTAGTAGCGGCCCATGATCCCTTGAAGCTCGGGGAATTCGAGCACCATCTCGGTGACCAGATCGCACTTGGCAAGCGCCACGGCGCGCTGGGCATGACCGGTGTCGCCGCCGATCTGCTGGGCGATGAAGGTGGCGATCGCCGTGCTGCGTCGCACCTTGTCGGCAAGCGAACCAAGTTCCTTCTGGAACACCACGTTCTCGAGCTGGGGAATGCGCGCCGCCAGGCGCTGCTTGCGGTCGGTGTCATAGAAGAACACCGCGTCCGCCAGGCGTGGGCGAATAACCTTCTCGTTGCCCGAGATCACCTGCTGCGGATCGGCGCTCTCGATGTTGGAAATGGTGATGAACAGCGGCTTGAGCGCACCATCGTTGTCCAGCAGGTGGAAGTACTTCTGGTTCGCCTTCATCGACGAGATCAAGCACTCCGCCGGCACCTTCAGAAAGCGTTCGTCGAAGCTGCCGGTCAGCGCCACCGGCCACTCCACCAGACCGCTCACCTCGACCAGCAGATCCTCGTCGATCACCGCCGTCGCATCAACGACCTCGGCTTCGGCCAGTACCTGCTCGCGAATGCGCTCACGGCGCTGGGTACGATCCGCCAGCACGTAGGCGTTCTCGAGGGTGTCGAGGTAGTCGTCGGCATGGGCGAGCTGGAGGGCATTCGGCGCGTGGAAGCGGTGGCCGTAGGTGGTGCGGCTGGCCTCGAGACCCAGCGCTTCGGCGGCGATCACGTCACTGCCGTAGAGCGCCACGAGCCAATGTACCGGGCGTGAGAATTCGATCCGCGAGGCGCCCCAGCGCATGTTCTTGGGCACGGGTAGTGACGTGAGCGTCTTGCGCAACAGCGCCGGCAGCAGTGCCTGCACGCTCTCGCCACTCTGGCGCTCGCGGTAGCCAAGCCAGGTGCCCTTGTCGGTTTCCAGGTGGATCAGTTCATCGACGCTCACGCCGCAGGAGCGGGCGAAGCCTTCGGCAGCCTTGGTCGGCACGCCCTCCTTGAAGGCGGCGGCCAGTGCCGGGCCGCGCTTTTCCACCTCGCGATCCGGCTGCTTGTCGGCCAGGTTCTCCACCCGTACGGCTAGGCGACGTGGGGTGGCGTAGGCGATGACTCGGTCGAAGGCGATCTCGGCCTCGAGGAGCCCCTTTTCGATACCGGCGGCAAAAGCGTCCGACAATGCGTCGAGAGCGGTGGGCGGCAGCTCTTCGGCGCCGAGTTCGAGTAACAGCGTATCAGCGGCCATTCAAGCGTCTCCCTGGTCGTCTAGCAGTTCACGGCGAAGGGCCTCGGAGGCCATCGGGAAGCCTTCAGCCTTGCGCGACTCAAAATAAGCGTGGGCCACATTGCGCGCCATGGTACGCACCCGCAGGATGAAGCGCTGGCGCTCGGTGACCGAGATCGCGTGGCGGGCATCCAGCAGATTGAAGGTATGCGAGGCCTTGAGGACCTGCTCGTAGGCGGGCAGTGGAAGTGCGGCCTCCAGTAGCTTGCCGCACTCCTGCTCCTGGTGATCGAAATTGGCGAAGAGCTGGTCGACGTCGGCGTGCTCGAAGTTGTAGGCGGACTGCTCGCGTTCGTTCTGCAGGTAGACGTCGCCGTAGGTGACCTTGCTTCCGTCCGGGGCGATCGCCCAGACCAGGTCGTAGACGCTATCGACGTCCTGCAGGTACATGGCGATGCGCTCGAGCCCGTAGGTGAGCTCGCCGGTCACCGGATAGCACTCGATGCCGCCGGCCTGCTGGAAGTAGGTGAACTGGGTCACCTCCATGCCGTTGAGCCACATTTCCCAGCCAAGACCCCAGGCGCCGAGGGTGGGGGATTCCCAGTTGTCCTCGACGAAGCGCACGTCGTGGACCAGCGGGTCGAGCCCGAGACGCTTGAGCGAGCCCAGGTAGAGCTCCTGGAAGTTGGCCGGGGAGGGCTTCATCACCACCTGGAACTGGTAGTAGTGCTGCAGGCGGTTGGGATTCTCGCCGTAGCGGCCGTCGGTGGGGCGCCGCGAGGGCTGCACGTAGGCGGCATTCCAGGATTCCGGGCCGATCGAGCGCAGGAAGGTGGCCGGGTGGAAGGTGCCCGCGCCTACTTCCATGTCCAGCGGCTGAAGGATCACGCAGCCCTGTTCCGCCCAGTACTGCTGCAGCGCAAGGATCAAGCCTTGAAAGGTCGACACGTCCGGCGTCGATTGATTCGTCGAGACACTCATCGCAAAAAGCACCATTGGCCATGAATTCATGAGCCGTCAAGTATACAATCCCCAGCAGATGGGTTATAGGCACGCATGCCTCCCAAGCCGTTTTTGAAGGAGATCCCATGATCGTAGTGACCGGCGGGGCCGGATTCATCGGCGCCAATATCGTCAAGGCGCTCAACGCGCGCGGGCGTACCGACATCCTGGTGGTGGACGACCTTTCCGATGGCACCAAGTTCGTCAATCTGGCCGACTGCACGCTTTTTGATTACCGCGACAAGGATGACTTCATCAGTGAAGTGCGCGCCTCGCTCAGAGGCGAGCCGTGTGACCTGCCCGCCATCGAGGCGATCTTCCACGAAGGCGCCTGCTCGGACACCACCG
Organism: Vreelandella malpeensis; assembly: GCF_020622355.1. Taxonomy (GTDB): domain Bacteria; phylum Pseudomonadota; class Gammaproteobacteria; order Pseudomonadales; family Halomonadaceae; genus Vreelandella; species Vreelandella malpeensis. The sequence goes on from NZ_WHVL01000008.1 coordinate 83,003, forward strand.
AGTGGGACGGCCAGTACATGATGGAGAACAACTTCGAGTACTCGAAGGTGCTGCTCGAGTACTGCGAGCAGCACGGCATTGCCTTGCTCTACGCCTCCTCGGCGGCCACCTACGGCGGAAGCGAGGTGTTCAAGGAGTCCCCCGAGTTCGAGAAGCCGCTCAACGTCTATGGCTACTCGAAGCTTCTGTTCGACCAGCACGTGCGTGCGCGAATGCCGACGCTCACCACCCAGGTGGTCGGGTTTCGCTACTTCAACGTGTATGGCCCGCGCGAGCAGCACAAGGGCAAGATGGCGAGCGTGGCCTTCCACAACCATGGTCAGGTCCGCGCCGGCGGCGATTTGAAGCTCTTCGGCGCCCACGACGGGTTCGAGGCCGGCATGCAGAGCCGCGACTTCGTGTTCGTCGGCGACGTGGTGGACGTCAACCTGTGGTTTCTCGACAACCCGAAGGTTTCCGGCATCTTCAACCTGGGCACCGGTCGCGCCGAGCCGTTCAAGGCGATCGGCGAGGCGGTCATCGACTACTACGGAAAGGGCAAAATCGAGTACATCGACTTTCCCGAGGAGCTCAAGGGGCGCTACCAGAGCTATACCCGCGCGGACATTTCACGCCTGCGCGAGGCGGGCTGCGACGTCGAGTTCAAGACCGTCGCCGAAGGCGTGAAGGCCTACCTGGAGTGGCTCAATGGCTAGCACCGGGCCTCGGCTGCTGGTCGTCGGCCCGTCTTGGGTGGGCGACATGGTGATGGCCCAGAGCCTGTTCATCACGCTCAAGCGCCAGCACCCAGGCGCTCATCTTGGCGTAGTGGCGCCCGCCTGGTCGCAGCCGATCCTGGCGCGCATGCCGCAGGTGGACGACGTGCTGCCCCTGGCGGTAGGGCATGGCCAGTTCGGCTTGAAGAGCCGCCGCGAGCTAGCGGCTCGCCTGAAAGGGCGCTTTGATCGCGCCATCGTGCTGCCGCGCTCCTGGAAGGCGGCGCTGGTGCCTTTTCTGGCGCGTATCCCCGAGCGGGTAGGGTTTCTCGGTGAGTACCGCTACGGGCTTCTGACCGAGACGCGCAGGCTCGATAAGGGCGTGCTCGATCAGACCGTCAAGCGCTTCGTGTCGCTCGGCCTGCCCGGCGAGCAGGCGAGTCGGGGCGCGTTCGACATCCCCGCGCCGCGCCTTGGCGTGGACCACGACAATCTCGTGAACCTGCGCCTGAAGCTTGCGCTCTCCTCGCGTCTGGCGGTAGGCATGATGCCCGGGGCGGAGTATGGGCCGGCCAAACAGTGGCCGCCGGACTACTTTCGTGCGCTGGCTCGCCGGCTGATCGAGGAGGGCTTCGAGGTGCGCATCTTCGGCGGACCGAAGGATCACGCGGTGGGCGAGCGCATCGTTGAGGGCCTCGAGCACGCCCACAACCTGTGCGGTGCCACCTCGCTCGCCGATGCGGTGGATCTGCTCGCCGACTGCCGCCAGGTGGTCACCAACGACTCCGGGTTGATGCACGTGGCCTCCGCCGTGGGCGTGCCGGTGCATGCGCTCTACGGCTCGTCGTCGCCGCGCTACACGCCGCCGCTGACCGACAGCGCTACCATTCATTATCTCGGGCTTGCGTGCTCGCCCTGCTTCAAGCGGGTATGCCCGCTCGGCCACACCAACTGCCTCAACCAGCTGGGCGAACAGGGGGTCTACCACGCCCTGCGCGCCGAGCAGGAGCGCGCGGGCGGGGTGATCGTCAGCGGTCGGGGGTGATGACCTGCTCGACGGGCGAGGCCGCCTCGCGGCGCTGGGGAGCGAGCCCCTCCCAGAGACGGTGCTGAAGGGCGGTCTCCTCGCGCAGGCGTTCGTTGAGCACGTCGAGGCCGTGGGTTTCGGCCAGCGTCGAATGATCGCCGGTCAGCGAGGCTCCGAGCCCCGCGCGGTGCTCCTCCAGCGGCAGGCCCAGCGCCTCCAGCAGAGTGGGGAAGACGTCCAGCATGGTGGCGTTGCGGCGGATGCGTTCGGGTTCGATGCCGTTGCCCAGCATGATCAGGGTATTGTCGCGATCCAGCGCCGTCAGCTGATCCCACACCGATACGCGCATGGTCAGATGATCGCTCATCAACACCACCAGCGTGTTCTCCAGAAGCCCCTCGGCCTCGAGCCGCTCGATCAGATCCCGCGCCTGCCAGGCAGAGCACTCCACCGAGTAGAGAATGTCCTGGCCGTCGAAGGGGCCCTGGCGGTCGATGCAGGTCTGCGAAGGAAAACCGTGGGGGGCGTGGCCGGCGAGGCTCAGATTGACCACTGCCCAGGGGCCATCGTCCTCTTGCCGGTAGCGGCGAATCTCGCGCTCGACCTCGGCGTAGAGGGTGTCGTCGAATACTCCCCAGCTGTTGACGTACTCCGGGTCGTCAAGCTCGGGGAGCCAATCTTCCTTGCCCTTGACGGTCTGGAACTGGTGGCCACGGTAGAACAGCCCCTTGCCGGCGAACTGCGAGCTGGCCCCGCCCAGGTAGCTCAGCCGATAGCCTTGGCCTGCCAGGATGTCGCCCAGGCAGTCGACGCCGGGCACTACCTGCTGCAAAGGTTCGAACTGGGTGTCGTGCAACAGTCCCGCCGGCATCAACGGTACGCCGCATTGGCTGGCGATCATGCCGGCCATGGTCCAGCCGGTGTTGTCCATCTGGCGAATGCCCTCGAACACTCGACCGCGCTCGCCGAGCGCCTTGAGATCGGCGTAGGCGTCGCCGAAGACATCGCTCGAGTAGGTACGCTCCAGACTCTCCAGGTACATCAGCAGCAGATTGGGGCGGTGCGTCTGCTCCTCGGTGGGCGGTGCCACGTAGCGCCGGTCGAGCCACTCGCCGTCGTCGGTGACGATCGCCGCGCTGCGCTGGCCAAGGCCGTAGAGCAGCGGGTTGATCGCCAGGATCAGCAGGGCGAAGAAGCGCTCGGCCAGCCGCCAGCGCTGGTCGTGACGCGCCATCCAGGTGACTGAGGCCAGCACCGCCAGCATGGTGATCACGTACACCGCCGCGATGACGACCTTGCCGCCGCCGCCGTGGTCGGTCATGCCTGCCTGAAGATGGAAGAACACCGCGCCGAGGTCGACGTTGCCGAAGCTGTCGGCAAGATAGACGTAGATGCCCAGAAGGCTCAGCGGCACAAGCGACCAAGGCCAGATGCGCCGGTAGCGCGCGTTGCGCGGCACCCCCCAGCGCAGCTTCAGCCCTACGCCGATCCACGCCGCCGCCATGACGAAAAGCGACCACCAGGGCAGGCGCGTGACTACCGTCACGGCGTAGCCGAGGCTTGCGCCGATGACCAGCAGCGGAAGCCACGGGGTGAATCGAGAGGTCCTTGTCGACGCCATGCCAAATTCCCTTTCCATCTTCGACCGAATGAGTATGGTAGCTTACCAAGTTAGTGCGCGCCGGTGGGAAGATCCCCGGCGGGCAACGCTATTCTCGACTGCGCTGGCAAAGGTGACCCGTGGCCATTTCCGCTGTACTGATCGTCAAGAACGAGGCGCACCACCTGCGTGCTTGCCTCGAAACGCTCTCCTTCGCCGACGAGATCGTCGTGCTGGACGCCGGAAGCCAGGACGAGACCCTCGCGATCGCCCGCGAGTTCACCGACAACGTTCAGGTGGCGGCGGATTGGCAGGGGTTCGGCGTGCAGCGCCAGCGCGCCGAGGCGCTGGCGCGCCATGAGTGGATCCTGATGGTCGATGCCGATGAGCGCGTCACCGAGGAGCTCGCTCGCAGCATCCAGCAGGCGGTAACGGCGCCCCCGGCGGTGTATGCGCTGCCCCGGCTCTCCTGGTGCTTCGGACGCTTCATCCACCACTGCGGCTGGTACCCGGACCGGGTGCTGCGCCTCTACCCCAAGGGGCTCGCCTCCTACAACGCGGCGCTGGTCCACGAGAAGCTGGTGGTGCCGGATACCCTCGAGGTACGCCCGCTCGCCGGCGACCTTTTGCACTACACCTACCGCGACGTGCGCCACTACCTGGAGAAGTCCGCCCACTACGCCGATGCCTGGGCGGAGCAGCGCGCCGCCCGGGGCAAGACGGCCTCTCTCGGCCAGGGCGTAGCCCACGCGCTGGGCTGCTTTCTCAAGATGTATCTGCTCAAGGCGGGCTTCAGGGATGGCCGGCAGGGGTTCTTGCTGTCGCTGCTCTCGGCGCACTCCACCTTCAACAAGTACGCGGCGCTATGGGTGCGTGGTCAGCCCGGCCCGGAGCTGCGCTGAGATCTCCTCGGCGGCGGCGGCGAGGTCGATTGCTGTCATGTCATGGTGGGCTGCCCCGGCAGGCGGGCTGAAGGCCAGGCGCTTGTCGGCGTCGTTGCAGGTCTGCCAGCGCAGCGGCGTTGCCGAGCGCTTGGCGGGGTAGAAGCCGGCGGTGGCGACATTCAGACAGCCGGCGATGTGCAGAGGGCCCGTAGAGCCGGCGATCAGCAGATCCGCACCGGCAAGCTGATGGGCGAACGCCGTGACGCTCGTACTGGGCGGCAGACGCCGAGCCTCGACCCCTAGCGCCGTCAGGTCGTCGACCAGCGCGTCGGCCTTCGCCTCCTCGCCGGGGCCTGCGCTGACCCACCAGGCAAGCGAATGCTCGCAGCGCTGGGCGACATCGGCCGCCAGCCTCGCGTACTGTTCGATCGCAAGATTGACCGCCGAGCCACCGCTGCCCGGGTGGATGACGACCGCAGAGCTCTGCGGGTCGGCCAGCGCCTGCCGGGCGCTTTCACGCGCGGCTGGCGCCAGCGGCCAGAAGGGCGGGGCGGGCAGGTAAGCAAGCTTGAGCGACAGCCGTTCGAGCAGCGCGCAGGCAAGATCGACGTTGTACTGGTACTCCGGCTTCTCCGAGCGCGAGCGGCGCTGGGTGATGCGCACGGTGTAGAACAGCTGCGCCCACTTGGTGGCCGGCGCCAGACGCAACGGAATCCTCGCCCGAAAGCCGAGCCAGCCGATACGCGGTGTCGAGAACAGCGTGAGCAGCGCATCGAAGCGCTTCGCCTTCACGCTGGCCAGCAGCGCCGCTTGCGCCGGCGTGTCTGCCTTTGGCCCCGGGTCGATGATCACCTCGTCCACCCAAGGGCAGGCGCGGGCGAGCTCGGCGGTGTAGGCGGGCACCAGCACGCTCACCCGAGGGCAGGGAAGGGCGCTCTTCAGGCAGGCGAGCGCCGGCCAGGCGAGCATGAAATCACCGATCTTGTCGTTACGCACGACCAGCACGTTGGGTGCCATAGGAATACCCCGTCAATTGCAGCCTGTATACTACAAGACAATGAAAGCGTTGTTGAACGGCGCGCAACGAGCGGGTGAAGGAATGGCGAACAAGGTACTGCAGCTTTGCATGTCCGACGGCAAGGGCGGCATGGAGCTTTACGTGGATCGGGTCATCGAGGATTTGCAGGCCGAAGGGGTCGAGGTGATTGGCATCTGCCTGAGCGATACCCGTATCGAAACCTACTTTCAGCGCAACGGCGTTGCCTACCGGGCCTTCAAGAGCAATCTTCAGGCGCTGGGCAGCGTCTGGGGTCTGCGCCGCTGGCTGATCGACGAGAACGTGCGGGTGATTCACTGCCACAAGTCGAGCGACCTGCGCCTCACCGCGCTCTTGAAACTGCTGCTGCCAAGCATTCGCGTGCTCTACACCGACCACGTGGGCGGTCAGCGCGCCAAGAAGAGTCCCTACCATCGATTTGCCTACGGCAACGTCGACCGCGTGCTCTCGATCAGCCAGGCAACGTATGCGCGCAACGTCAAGAACCTGCCGCTGCCGCGCGAGCGCGTCACGTGCCTGCCCCACGGCGTGGACACCACGACGTACCGGCCGGCCACGGACGGGGCAGTCGTGGCCGCCAAGCGCGCCGAGCTGGGGATTCCCGAGGGCGCGGTGGCCATCGGTCTGCCGGGGCGGGTGACGCCGGGCAAGGGGCAGGATGTCTGGGTGAAAGCGCTTCTGGCGCTGCCTGACGAGCTCGACTTCTTCGCAGTGTCGATCGGCGGGACCGACTACGCCTCCGGCGGCACCGAGACGTTCTACCGCGCGCTGGTCGCGATGATCGAGGGCACGCCGCTGGCCGACAAGATCCGCTTTCTGGGCCATCGCGCGGATCTCGCCGAGATCCTGCCGGCGCTGGATCTGGTGTGCATTCCTTCGGAGAACGAGGCGTTCGGGCTGACCATCATCGAATCCATGGCCTGCGCCATGCCGATCATCGGTTCCAACACCGGGTCGCTGCCGGAGCTGGTCGACGAGGCCAGCGGCGTGCTGGTCGGACCCTTCGACGTGCCGGCCTGGCGTGATGCTCTGGCCGTGCTCATCGAGAATGATGCGCGCCGCCGGGCGATGGGCGAGGCCGCCCGCCAGCGCGTGGAGCGCCACTTCAGCAACCGCCAGCACGTCAAGGCGCTGATCGGCTACTACGAGGCGCTGGCGTAGCCCGCCGAGATCGCGTCCATGGCGACGCCGGGCACGGTGCTGAACTTGGCCACCGAGCGCGCCAACCGCGCGAGGTTGCCCTCCTGCCAGCGGCCCGAGGTGCGCAGCCGACAGCGGTCGAAGTCGATCAGCCAGGGCGCGCCGTCGCCGTCCACCAGGATGTTGCGGGCGTTGAGGTCGACGTGATCGAGCCCAACCTCGTGAAAGCGAGCGATCATCGCGCCCACCCGTTTGAGCAGTGCTTCATCGGCGCTGCCCTCGGATAACCGCGAGGCCAGCGCCCGGGCGCCTTCGATGCGCACGGTGATCAGCGCCGCCTCATAAAAAAGGCCCAGGCGCTCGACGCCGGCGGCCACCGGGCGCGGTACCGGTAGACCCTGATCATAAAGATCTGCGGTCAGGCGCAGTTCGCGAAAGGCGCGGGTGCGCTCGGCGCCCGACCACGCGTAGCGCTTCTCGCAGACCCGGGCGACGAGCCCGCCGCGCCGGTAGGGGCGCAGCACCCACTGCTCTTTCCCTGCCTGGAGAAACAGGCTCTCGCCCCGGCCCGGGGCCTCGCCCACCACGTGCCCGCGGCGGCGCCACGCCGCGCCATCGAACAGCGCAGGCCCGGGTTGGTACGCCGTGGCGTCGTCACATAAACTGTCTACATCATGTAGAATCAGCCAATTTTCCTGCTGGAGTGCCGCTAAGCGCATGAAGCCCTCTTTGCCCAAGAAACCTCGCCATATTGCCATTCTGCGCCTCTCGGCGCTGGGCGATGTGTGCAATCTCGTGCCCACGGTACGCGCCTTGCAGCGCCACTGGCCCGAGGCGCGGATCACCTGGATCATCGGCAAGGGCGAGCACAGTCTACTGGCGGGCCTGTCCGGGGTCGAGTTCGTCGTGTTCGACAAGGCGACCGGCCTTGCCGGCATGCGTCGGATCTGGCGCGAGCTTGCCGACACCCGCTTCGACGTGCTGCTGCACATGCAGCAGGCGATCCGTGCAAGCCTTCTGTCGCTGGGGCTCAAGGCCGATGTGCGGGTGGGCTTCGACAAGGCGCGGGCCAAGGACTTCCAGCACTGGTTCACCCAGCGCCAGATCGCGCCGCGCCAGCACCCCCACGTGCTCGAATCGTTCATGGACTTCGCCCGGCTGCTCGGCGTGACCGACGACCGCCTCGAGTGGAACCTGGCCATCCCCGAGACCGCCTTCGACGAGGCCCGAGCGCTCGCGGGACCGGCGCCGTACCTGGTCATCAACCCCTGCAGCAATGCCCGACTGAGGAATTTTCGCAACTGGTCGGTCGAAGGCTATGCCAGCGTCATCGAGCACGCCTACCGCCATCACGGACTCAGGAGCGTGCTCACCGGCGGCGGCAGCGCCGCCGAGCGCGAAATGGCCGATGCCATCGAGGCGCTCTGCCCGCCCGGCAGCGTCGTCAACGCTATCGGGGGCACGTCTCTCAAGGGCGTGCTGGCGCTGATCAAAAGGGCGCGGGCGGTAATCGCTCCGGACACCGGCCCGGCTCACATGGGCAATGCCCTGGGCACTCCCACGCTCGGGCTCTACGCCACGACTAACCCGCGCCGCGCCGCACCCTACCTGTGGCGTGATTTCGCCGTCGACGCCTACCCCGAGGCGGTGCGTACCTATCTCGACAAGTCGGTGGAAGAGGTGAGCTGGGGCCAGCGCGTTCGCCACGCCGACGCCATGGACCTGATCAAGACCGACGCGGTGATCGCGAAGCTCGATGCGCTGCTCGCGCACACCGCCGCACCGTCGATTACGGGAGTTTCCGATGAAAGTTGATTTGACCGCCCTGCAGCACGCCCGCGTTCTGGTAGTGGGCGACGTGATGCTCGACCGCTACTGGCACGGCAGCACCTCGCGCATCTCGCCGGAGGCGCCGGTACCGGTGGTACGCGTCGAGGGTGCCGACGACCGCCCGGGTGGGGCGGCCAACGTGGCGCTCAACATCGCCGCCCTCGGGGCCCAGGTGGCGCTGGCCGGCGTGGTGGGAGACGACGAGCACGCCGCCCTGCTGAAAGAGCAGCTTGATACTGCCAATGTGAGCACTCACTTTCAAGTCAGCCCCGGTATACCGACCATCACAAAGTTGCGGGTAATGAGCCGCAACCAGCAGCTTTTGCGCCTGGACTTCGAGCAGTCGCTCGCCGGTGTCGAGACCGACGAGCTGCTCGCCCAGGTGGACGCGGCGCTGTTTGAAGCCGACGTGATGATTCTCTCGGACTACGGCAAGGGCACGCTCAACCAGGTCGAACGGCTGATCGAGATGGCGAAAGCCCAAGGCAAGCGCGTGCTGATCGACCCCAAGGGCGTCGATTTCGCCAAGTACCGGGGCGCGAGCCTGATCACTCCGAACCTGGCCGAGTTCGAGGCCGTGGCCGGGGTATGCGATTCTGATGAGTCGCTGGAGCAGCGCGGCGAGGCGCTGCGCGCCGAGCTCGCGCTGGACGCGCTGCTGATCACTCGCAGCGAGAAGGGCATGACGCTGATTCGCGAGCATCACGCCGCGCTGCACCTGCCTACTCGTGCCCAGGAGGTGTTCGACGTGACCGGCGCCGGCGACACGGTGATTGCGCTGCTGGGCCTGGCGCTCGCCTCACAAAGCTCGCTTCCCGATGCCATGATGCTCGCTAACCTGGGCGCGGGGCTGGTGGTGGCCAAGCCCGGCACCGCGACGCTTACCCTCGAGGAGCTGTCGCGTGCCCAGTACGGCGACAAGCCCGCCGAGTTCGGCGTCACCGAGGTCACGGCGCTGGTCGCGGCGGTGCGCGCCGCCCAGCGCCGCGGCGAGCGGGTGGTGATGACCAACGGTTGCTTCGACATCCTGCATGCCGGCCACGTCACTTACCTGGAGCAGGCCCGGCGGCTGGGCGACCGGCTGGTGGTGGCGGTCAACGACGACGCCTCCATCCGCCGGCTCAAGGGCGAGAAGCGCCCGATCAACCCGCTCGCTCGGCGCATGCAGGTGCTGGCGGGGCTTGGCGCGGTGGACTGGGTGGTGCCCTTTGACGAGGACACGCCGGCCTCGCTGATCGAGGCGGTGCTGCCGGATATCCTGGTCAAGGGCGGCGACTACCGGGTCGAGGAGATCGCCGGCAGCGACGCCGTGCTCGAGAACGGCGGCGACGTGAAGGTGCTGGGCTTCGAAGAAGGCGTCTCCACCTCCGGCATGATCCAGACGATCCTCGAGCGCGAAGCCTAGTGGGCAAGCGCCTGCCTCGCACGCTCTACTCGGCGGCGCTCTATGCACTCTCGCCGCTGATTCTGGCGCGCATCTGGCGAGAGCAAGTGCCCACTTACCCACGGCGGCAGCGCTTGGGCATGGGGCTCGATGCGGGTCTTGGCGAGCTGCCGGCGGCGCCGCGCCTCTGGCTGCACTGCGCCTCCGTCGGCGAGGTACGCGCCGCCACGGCTCTGATCGAGGCGCTGCTGGCGCGCTATCGAGATCACGGTCTGCTGATCACCACCATGACCGCGACCGGTGCAGAGCAGGTTCAGGCGCTGATCGCGCGTCAACGCGAGGCGGACCGGGCGCGCCTTGCCCACCGCTTTCTGCCGCTGGATTTCCCGGGCGCGGCCCGGCGCTTCGTGGCGCGAGTGAAGCCCGCGCTCGCGTTGATGTTCGAGACCGAGCTGTGGCCCAATCTGCTGCATGCCTGCCGTTGCCAGGGCGTGCCGGTAGCGGTGGTCAATGGTCGCCTCTCCGAGCGGGCGTTCGCGCGCTACCAGCGCATACGTCCGCTGATGGCCGCGACGCTTTCCGACGTCACTTGGCTGGCAGCGAAATCCGCCGAGGATGCGGCGCGCTTCCAGGCGCTCGGCACGCCTTCTCGTACCCGCGTGGTGGGCTCGTTGAAGTTCGAGATTGTCACCAATGATCAGCCTTGCATTGATAGTGAGCGCTTGCCTTTGGAGAGCGGCACGCGGCGGATCTGGGTGGCGGGTTCCACCCGTGAAGGCGAGGAGGCACTGCTGCTCGACGCTCACCGGGCGCTGCGCCGGCGCTACCCCGAGGCGCTGCTGATTCTCGTGCCCCGCCACCCCCGGCGTTTCGACGAGGTTGCCGCGCTTTGCAGACGCGAAGGCCTTGCCATGGTCAGGCGCAGCGACAACGTCCCTATCAATGAGGAGGTCGCGGTCTACCTGGGAGATACGCTGGGCGAGATGACGTTTTACTACTCGGCGGGTGAGGTGGCCTTCGTGGGCGGCTCGCTGGTGGCGCTCGGCGGGCACAACGTGCTCGAACCCGCAGCACTTGGAAGGCCCGTGCTGTGCGGGCCATCGCTTGAGAACTTCGCTGACGTGGCCGCACCGCTGATCGAGGCGGGCGTTCTCACCACGGTCGACTCGACCGATGCGTTGGCCGGCGCCCTCGAGGCGCTGTTTGCCGACCCGGTGGCGGCCCGGCAGCGCGGAGCCGCCGGGCCGCGCGTGATCGAGGCCCACCGCGGGGCGCTGGCGCGTACCCTGGCGGGCCTCGATGAGTTCTTGGGTTAAGGCAGCCTAACGCGTCACGCGCTCGACGCCGCCGGCGGTGCCCAGCAGCAGCACGTCGGCACCGCGAGCGGCGAACAGCCCATTGGTGACCACGCCGACGATGGCGTTGATGCGGGTCTCCATCTCCACCGGGCGCTCGATCATCACCTCGAAGCAGTCGAGGATCTGGTTGCCGTTGTCGGTCACCACGCCCTGGCGGTAGACCGGCTCGAAGCCGAGCTTGACCAATTCGCGGGCGACATAGGAGCGGGCCATGGGAATCACCTCCACCGGCAGCGGAAAGCGCCCGAGCGTCTCGACGCGCTTGGAGCCGTCGGCGATGCAGATGAAGCGCTCCGCGCAGGCGGCAACGATCTTCTCGCGGGTGAGTGCTGCTCCTCCGCCCTTGATCATCTCGAGTGCGCCGTTCACCTCGTCGGCGCCGTCGATGTAGACCGGCACTGTCCCCACGTCATTGAGCTCGAATACCTCGATGCCCAGCGCCTCGAGGCGCGCTTTCGAGGCATCGGAGCTGGCCACCGCTCCCTTGAAGCGGTCGCGCAGTGGCGCGAGACGGTCGATGAACAGATTCGCCGTCGAGCCGGTGCCGATGCCGAGCACGGTGCTCTTCTCGAGCATGGGGGTTATCTCGGCGATGGCGGCGTCGGCGACGGCGGCTTTCAGCGCGTCCTGGGTCATGGGGGCTCCGGGGTTGTGTGAGGGCCGCGCCAGTATACCGCCTTGGCGCGCCCGTGTTGATGCGCGCGCGTAACGCTGGACGTTGCCGGGGGCGATCTGCTACCAATAAAGGCTTTTCCCGGCTCCGGCCACCGCTCTCATCTGCTCTCATCTGGATATCCGCATGCTCGAAGCTACCGTCAAAAAGATCCTCCAGGCCCGCGTCTACGAGGCGGCCTGCGAGACGCCCATTTCGCCCGCTCCCTTTTTGTCGCGTCGCTTCAACAACCAGATTCTGATCAAGCGCGAGGATCTGCAGCCGGTCTACTCGTTCAAGATTCGCGGCGCCTACAACAAGATGGCAACGCTTTCCGAGGAGCAGAAGGCGCGCGGGGTGATCGCCGCCTCCGCCGGCAACCATGCCCAGGGGCTGGCGCTGGCGGCCAAGCTCATGGGGGTGAAGGCGGTGATCGTCATGCCGCGTATCACCCCAGAGATCAAGGTGCAGGGCGTGCGCTCGCGCGGCGCCCGGGTGGTGCTCAAGGGCGATGCCTTTTCCGATGCCGCCGCCCACGCCCAGGAACTGATCGAGGAGCACGGTTACACCTACATTCCGCCCTTCGACGACATCGACGTGGTGGCCGGCCAAGGCACCATCGGCGTTGAGATCCTGCGCCAGCACACCGGTCGGCTCGATGCGATCTTCGTGCCCGTCGGCGGGGGCGGATTGATCGCCGGCGTCGCCGCCTACGTGAAATACCTGCGCCCGGAGATCAAGATCATCGGCGTCGAGGCCGAGGACAGCGCCTGTCTCAAGGCGGCGCTGGCCGCCGGCGAGCGCGTGGTGCTCGACCAGGTCGGCGTGTTCGCCGAGGGCGTGGCGGTGGCGCAGATCGGCGAAGTGCCGTTCTCGCTCGCCCGCGAGCTCGTGGACGAGGTCATCACCGTCAATACCGACGAGATGTGCGCGGCGGTCAAGGACATCTTCGATGACACCCGGGCCGTGGCGGAGACCTCCGGGGCGCTGTCGCTGGCTGGACTCAAGAAGTACGTGCAGCGCACCGGCGCCGAGGGGCAAACGCTCTTGTGCATCAACTCCGGCGCCAACACCAACTTCGACCGGCTGCAGCACATCGCAGAGCGCACCGAGCTCGGCGAGCAGCGCGAGGCGATCCTCGCCGTGACCATCGAGGAGAAGCCCGGCAGCTTCAAGAAGTTCTGCCGCGTGCTCGGCAAGCGCATGGTGACCGAGTTCAGCTACCGCTACGCCGACGACCGCCAGGCGCACATCTTCGTCGGGGTCCAGGTCAAGCCCGGCGGCGAGGACCGCCAAGCGGTGATCGAGCGGCTCAGAGAGGGCGGCTATCCGGTGGAGGATTTGACCGACAACGAGCTCGCCAAGCTGCATATACGCCACCTGAGCGGTGGGCGCCCGAGCGAGCACTTCGACGAGGAGCTCTACCGCTTCGAGTTTCCCGAACGCCCCGGGGCGCTGATGAACTTCCTCTCGCACCTGCCTCACGACTGGAACATCTCGCTGTTCCACTACCGCAATCACGGCGCGGCTTACGGGCGCGTGCTGGTGGGCATGCAGGTGCCGAGCGCCGACCGTACCCACGTGGCCGAGCATCTCGACGCCATCGGCTATCGCTACTGGCGCGAAAGCGACAATCCGGCCTACCGGCTGTTCATGGCGTGATTATGTGAGCACTCACTAACGCCAGGCCTTAGCGCGGTCAGGCCGTCTGCGATGTCTAAACGTTTAAATAGGCGTTAAAAAATGCGCTTATGGCTATTGTCACTGCCCGGCCTTGGCCCTATAGTCGGCTTTGAAAAATAGTCAAGTGAGTCATCTTCTCTCATCGACACGCTGATGACGCACTCGAGGGCATTGGCAATCAATAAACGTTGGAGAGAAGGCATGCGGCGGAAAAAGCCCGATGTGGTAATGGCGTTGACAGTGGTCTTTATGCTGGGAGTACTGGCAACCGGGTATGCGCAGGCATTGGCGGGAAGTTGACCGCCACGTGTGACGTCAGCGTCCAGCAGATGGCTTTCGAACGCTAATAAGGTCTATCCAGTCTTGTGTTTCAACGTATGCCGTCGTGTACCAACGTAGGTAGCGGAACGGGTCGAGGAGCATCAACCCGTTCTTCCCTTCTCAGGACTTGTCACAGCTCGATGATCAGTCTTATCGCCTCGCCCTTGTCCAGTCTGTCGAAACCCTCATTGATCTCCTCAAGACGAAGCGTGCCGCTGAGAAGCTTGCCCACCGGCAACTTGCCTTGCCGGTATAGCGCGACGTAGCGGGCGATGTCCCTTGGCGGCACGCAGGTACCGATGTAGCTTCCCTTGAGAGTACGCTCTTCCGCCACCAGGCTGACGATATTGAGCTTCAGATCGGTATCGGGGCCAGGCAGGCCCGCCGTGACCGTGGTACCGCCGCGCCGGGTCATCCTGTAGGCGTTCGACAGCGCCTTTTCCGACCCCGCGAACTCGAGAGCAACGTCCACTCCGCCGTCGGTGAGCGCGCGTATCTGCTCCATCAGGTCCGGGTCCCGGGCGTTGAAGGTCGCCGTCGCGCCCAACGCCTTGGCCACCGTGAGCTTGTCATCAGATAGATCGACCGCGACGATCTGCGTCGCACCCGCACAGACGGCTCCCAGTACCGCGGCGAGCCCCACGCCACCGAGCCCGATCACCGCCACGGTTTGTCCGGCCTGTACCCGGGCGGTGTTGATCACTGCCCCTACGCCGGTCAGCACTGCACAACCGAACAGCGCCGCCTCGGTGAAGGGCAGGGTCTTGTCGATCTTGACCAGCGAACGGCGGGACACCACCGCATGCTCGGCGAAGGCGGAGCAGCCCAGGTGATGGAAGATGGCCGCGCCGTTCTCGTGCAGGCGAACCTCTCCGGACAGCAGGGTACCCGCGCCGTTGGCCCGAGCCCCGGGCTCGCAGAGGGCGGGCCGTCCTTCGGCGCAGGGCAGGCAGTGGCCGCAGCTGGGCATGAAGGTGAGGACCACGTGATCACCCGGCACCAGGTCATCGACGTTGGCGCCCAGACTCACCACCTCGCCTGCCGCTTCGTGGCCCAGGGTCATGGGCATGGGGCGAGGACGGTTGCCATTGATCACGGAGAGATCGGAATGGCACAGGCCGGCGGCTCGAATGCGTACCAACACCTCGTCGGGGCCCGGCGGATCGAGAACGATCTCTCTGATCTCCAGCGGGCGGCTATGGCTGTAAGGGGGGGCCGAGGTCATGTCCTTCAATACGGCAGCGCGGGTTTTCATCGAAGAGCCTCCATCGTCGTGGTGGGACCGAAATGCCGAGAGCGGCGTGAAAGCGGCGCTAGGGGGCCTGCCGGTCGAGGGGTTTGGGAATGGGGGGCCACCCCTGGCGCTGCTCGTCGATGGCGAGCTTGCTTAGAAGCTGCTTGAGTATGCGGATCTCGTTGTCGTGCATGGGGGCCAGGCACTGGGCTTCGGAGGCCTTGAGCAGCGCCACGATCTCGATCATGGCACGTCGACCGCTCTCGGTAAGACGTACCGTCGAGTCCGGGTCGGCACCGCCTTGCTGGGTGATCAGGCCGCGGTGCTCCAGGTCCTCGAGGGTCTGGTGATCGACCTCGTCGCCCCGGGCGCGCCCGATACGGTAAATCTCGTCCCGGCTGCGCCCGTCTTCGTGGCCAAGCAGGGTCAGCACCGCGTACTGGGCATCACTCCAGCCGCGTTTTTTACGCTCGCCCACCGCCTCTTCCCGAATCTTGTAGAACACGCGAGAGATCAGATAGATGAAATCGTCCGGCGTGAGGCTTTCGGCGCGAGAGGCGAAGGAGTATTCGCTTTTCTGGTGGCTGACCAGGCGCCCGTACTGGCCACCGTGAAAGAGCAGGGGCGGCGTGGAGGAGTGCTGGAAATCGACCACTTCGCCGACGAAGATGATGTGATCGCCCCCTTCGTACTGGTAGGTGGTGCGGCACTCGAAGCGCGCCGCACAGTCCTCGATCAGCGGAATGTCATCGTGGCCGCGTTTCACCTCCATGTGATCGAAGGGATTGGCGGCGGAGGAGGCGAAGGCACCGGAGAGCGTGTCCTGGTCCGCGGCGAGGATATGAACGGCGAAGTAATTCGACTGCTTGAAGGCGGCAAACGCCGAGGAGGTCTTGGAAAGGCTCCAGAGGATTAAGGGCGGATCCAGCGACACGGAGCTGAAGCTGTTGGCGGTTCTTCCCAGGTCCTTGCCATCCTCGCCCCGGGTGGTCACGATCGTGACTCCGGTGGCGAACGAACCCAGGGCGTTTCGCAGGATACGCTGTTCATTGTTCATGACGATTGTGTCCTTGAGTGGGCACCGCTTCGAGACGTCAGCAGGATGGCTCGAGCGGTGCAGAAAGAGTGAGCCACCGATGGGGGCTAGCCCGGCAGCGGAATGTCGACGTCCAGAAGCGGCGCGTGCTGCTGGGCGCCGTACACGTCGGTGTCACCCAGATCCCCTGCCGGGATCGCTCGGGGCAGTGTCGCCTTGAAGGCGGCGGCGGTATCGTAGGGGGTGAACAGCACGTCCTTCTCCTCGACGCCGTAAAGGGTCGCGAACAGCGCCGGCGAGAGTACCCCGGTCTCCTTCACCTGGCGGTAGAGCGTGTGATCCTCGAACAGCACGTCGATGGTGATATAGAACGGGCCGGCATTCTTGCTCTTGCAGATCTGAGCGATGTCCTTGATCAGGGCCATGGTCAGCGAACCTCTTCGTAGTCGATGGGGAATAGGGCGCAGGGGTCGTCCACCTCGACGGTATGGAAGACGCTGAACCGGTAGCACTCGCCCATCTCGATATCCGACGGACTGAAGGGGAAGGCCATGTTGCCCTCCTTGCAAAGCCGACCTTGGAAATCCGCGTGCAGCATCGAGGTGCGCGCCATGGCGAGCACCGCATTGGCGGTTTCCTGGGTGTTGCCCACCACCTCGATCACGAAACCGAGCTCGTGGGAGGTAAAAGCCTTTTGTGGTTCCCAGTCTCCCATGACGCCGTTGCGGCCGTAGCAGTGCACGATCAGGGTGTAGTCCGTGCGCGCAACGCCGAAGGATTCGGCCTTGGTCATGACCTTCTCGCGGTGAATTGCCAGGTAGTCGTCGATCTGGCTGATGAGCACCGGGTCTCGGGTGCCGCAAATCGCGATCGCCCGAAAGCCCATGCTTTCCACCCCTTCGAGCTTCACCGTGTAGCGCTCGGCGCGCTGCCAGATCATGCCATCGATCTTGACGGCCCGGTCGCTCACGGCCTCGAAACGGCATGCACTGGTATCGAGCAAGCCGCCGGGCTCGATGTGGTGGATCGGACTCGAGTTCTCGTGAAGGGCGAAGTTGGCCACCGCCAGGGGCGTCGAGCGCCGAATCGGGTTCGGCGGCTCGCATACCACGTGATCCTCCCGCACTCGCAGGAAGATGCAGTCCGGCTCCTTCGGCACCGTCGGCTCCGCGCCGCACTCGAGCATCTTGCCCGCGTACCAGGACGGTGCCGGGTTCATGCCCGCGCGAATGGCCGGTGCCGCCCATTGAGCCGGGTCGCTGCTGCGCCCGGCCAGGATCACTTGAGCGCCCTCGTCCAGCGCCTTGCAAAACGGCTCTGGTCCCATCATGGCGACGATACGGCGCGCCCGATCGACCCTTGCCTCATCCAAGGCTGGCATGCGGGCCAAGGGCCGGGTGATGCCGGCGCCGACCCACTGCTTGACGACCTCCTTGGATTGCTCCGAGTGGATCAGCGCCATCTTGAATGACAGGTTTTCTTCGGCGGCAATTTCCCGTACCAGCGCCGCCATGTCCTTCAGGTGTGGTTCGCCGCCGGAACCGCCGGCGGTACCGATGATGCAGGGAATGCCGGCGTCGATGGCGGCCTTCAACATCAAGCGCAGGTCGCGCTTGACTGACAGTCTCGAGCAGAAGGATTTACCCGCGCCCAGGTAGTAAGGACCGGGGTCGGTGCTGCCTCCGTCGCAGCCGATGACGTGGGGCTCCCAGGACATGCCGATCTTCAGCGACTCTTCGGCGAAACCGTAGCCGAGAATCCCGCTGGTCGATAACATACGAAACTCTTTCATATCAGCCTCATGCAGTGGGTGTTGGTGGTAAAGGCGGGTCAGGCTGATCGGGACGGCACGGCAAGACCGAGGCTGTCGCGCAGGGTCGTGCCCGGATAGTCCTTGTGGTAGAGACCGCGGCGCTGAAGCTCCGGAACCACCATTCGGGTGAAGTCCTCGAAGGCGCCGGGGGTGTGGGTCGCGGCGAGCACGAACCCATCACAGGCGCGCTCGGTGAACCACTCCTCCATCTGGTCGGCGACCGCTGTCGGCGTTCCGCAGAAGATGGGGAACTCGCCGATGGTGCCGCGACCGGAGA
This sequence comes from Vreelandella malpeensis, assembly GCF_020622355.1. GTDB lineage: Bacteria > Pseudomonadota > Gammaproteobacteria > Pseudomonadales > Halomonadaceae > Vreelandella > Vreelandella malpeensis. The sequence goes on from NZ_WHVL01000008.1 coordinate 100,994, forward strand.
AGTACACGAAGTCACGAACCGTGGGGTTGGCCTTGCCGCTGAGCTCGACCACCCGCTCGCGAAACCCGGTCCAGGAGAGCGTCTCTAGCTCCGCATCGGTGAATTCATCGTCCATGGACTTGCTGCCGAAATCGAAATTGAGTGCTTCGGAGAGCAGTACCAGGGCATCGATTGGCTTCGCCAGGGCGCGTATGTACTCGCGCTTCTCTTCGGCGATGGCCTGGGTTTCCCCGACACAAACGTAGCAGGCCGGGCAGATGGCCACGTCATCGGGATTGCGCCCGGCAGCCTCGACTTCCTGCTTCACCGCCGCATACTGGCGCTTGCCCGCCTCGAGGGTCGGGTAAACGACGAAGATCAGATCTCCCCAGCGGCCAGCGAACTGGCGCCCGCGCCCGCTCTGTCCTGCCTGGATCAATACCGGCTGGCCCTGGGGCGAGCGGGGGACCGGCAAGGGTCCGCTGGCGGAAAAGAACTTGCCCTTATGGGATAGGCGGTGGACCTTGTTGGCATGGGCGAACTGGCCGGAGGCCTTGTCGACGACCAGCGCGTCCTCTTCCCAGCTGTTCCAGAGTCCTTGGACGACCTCCAGGAATTCATCGGCGCGCTCGTAGCGCAGGTCGTGGGCCAGGTGTTCAGTGCGCCCGAAGTTGGCGGCTTCGGAATTGTTCAGCGAGGTCACCACGTTCCAGGCAGCGCGGCCCTTGCTCATCAGGTCCAGGGTGGCGAACAGGCGCGCCACGTGAAAGGGCTCGTAGTAGGTCGTGGAGTAGGTAATGCCGAGGCCAATACGGCGGGTCGCCATGGCGATGGCGGTGATGATCGATACCGGATCCATCTTGACCACTCGAACGCCGTTCTCGACTGCCTCTCCATGATCGTTCTGGTAGATGTCCGGCATGGCGAGGCGATCGTCGAAAAACGCCAGGTGGAACTTGCCCTCTTCGAGGACGCGGCCGATGCGCTGGAAATACTCCGGGGTCAAAAAGTCCGTCGCGCTGGCAGGATGGCGCCAGGAGCCCGGCGCGATCGAGCAGTTCTGTGCCTGTAGAAAGCCCACCATTTTTATCTGACGTTTATTTGTTGTCATGTCTATCCACCTTTCGAGCATCTTGTTTATTGGTCAAGTGCAAACGTTTGCACAGTTGTTGAAGTCTATGCCTGGCTTTTTGGCGATGGCAAGTACTTATTCATTAACAATAGGTCTAACACTTGGTGAATTGGTAGGGTCAATACTGGTTTTAAGTTAAGCTTCAATGCGTCGATTCACTTTGAAAGAAGATGCCCATGTCCTCCCCGAGCCGCCGATCCACCATCGTCACGCTGTCGAAACTGGCGGGGGTGGCCCCCTCCACCGTCACCCGTGCGTTACGTGGCGATACGCGTATCTCGGAAAAGACGCGCCAACGTATCGCTGCCTTGGCACAAGAGCAGGGGTACACCCCCAACGTGCTGGCCAGAACCCTGTCGTCCGGACGAAGTGGCCTGTACGGCCTGATTTTGGGACCCTCTTCCAACCCTTTCTATTCCGAGCTTCTGCATGAGGCGACCCGCCAGGTGGAAAGCCTGGGCTATCGCTTTTTGATCATTCATGCCGGCTCCGGCCCCGTCGAGGAGCGCACCGCCGAGGCGCTGTTGCAGTATCAGGTCGACGGTTGTCTGGTGTCTTCCGCCATCCAGAGCTCCCGGGTGGCAGAAGTGTGCGAGAAGAACGCGGTGCCCCTGGTGATGGTGAACCGGGTGGCTCTTCAGCATGGCTGCGCCGTGACTTGTGACAACCGGGCAGGAGGACGTGATCTGGCGCGCTTGCTCCTTGAAAGCGGCCGGCGCAAGTTCGCCGTCGTGACCACCTCGTCCTACAGTTCGACCGCCCAGGAGCGTGAGGACGCCTTCGTCGACGAGCTCGCACGGGCAGGGCTTTCGCTCGCCCATCGCTACGATGGCAAGTCCCACTACGAGGGCGGCTACGAGGCGGGACTCGAGCTTGCGAAACTCTCCGGTGCCCAGCGCCCGGACGCCGTGTTCGCCCTCAGCGACATCATGGCCATGGGGCTGCTCGATGCGCTGCGCCTGAAGGGCGTGGCGGTGCCGTCGGACATGGCGGTGGTAGGGTTTGACGGGCTTCCCGCCGCGGCGCGCCCGATCTATGACCTCACCACGATCGAGCAACCGCTGACGACCATGATCGAGCGTGCCTTCGCCCTGCTTGCCAACCGGGTGGCCACCCCCAGCCTTCCGGATGAAACCATCAGCCTGAAGGGGCGGCTTCTCATTCGCGGCTCGAGCGGAGGGTGATCCCGCCTTTCACATGTTGAAGGGTAGATAGAGCACGATCTGCGGAAAGAAGTAGATGATGAAGACCGATGCCATCATGATCACTACGTAAGGGACGACTCCGCGCACTACTTCCTTGAGTGGCGACCTGGCCACGGACTGTATGACGAAGAGGTTCATCCCCACCGGGGGAGTAATCAGCGCAAGCTCGATCATCAGAACGAAGAAGATGCCGAACCAGACCGGATCGATGCCGTGAATACTGAGCGACGGCATCAGAATCGGCAGCACGATCAGAATCATCGCGATACCTTCCAGGAAAAGTCCTAGCAACAGCAGCACCAGCATCACTACCAGAATGAACATCAACGGGGTATGGATGTTCATGGCGATCCAGCTGGAGACTTCGTAGGGAATGCGATAGAGCATGATGCCCTTGCCGAAGACGTTGGCCGCCGCAACGATCAGCAGCAGCTTTGATGTGGTCAGACCGGATTCAGCGATGGCTTCGCGAAGCTGACTGAACACGATGCTGCGCTTGAAGACCAGCACGTAAACCAGCGTCAGGATCAGCCCGACCGCGGCAGACTCGGTGGGGGTGAAGGCGCCGGCGTAGATGCCGCCAATCATGGTGAAGGCGATACCGATCGTCGGCAGCGCCTTCAGGGTCGCGCGAAACCGGGCCTCGACATCGACGCTCTCCCCCTTGCCAACGACAGGGGCTCCCCCCATGAACGACTTGACGATGCAGTAGCACAGAAACAGACCGATCAACAAGAGCCCCGGCCCTATCCCGGCCAGGAACATGCTGACCGTGGACTGCTCCGCCACAGCTGCATAGACGATCAAGGGGATCGAGGGCGGGATGAGGATCCCTAGAGTCGCGCCGGCGGCCAACGTGCCCATCACGAAACGCTTCTCGTAGCCACGGCTGGTCATTTCCGGAATGGCGACGGTGCCAATCATGGCGGCAACCGCCACGGAAGAACCCGAGATGGCGGAGAAGATGCCGCAGGAAAGAATGGTGGCGATGGCGACACCACCGCGTACGTTACCCATCCAGCTGTGCACCGCGTCGAAAAGATCCCGAGCCACCCCCGCCTTGAGCAGGATGTTGGAGGTCAGCAGGAAAAGAGGTACCGCTAACAGGATGAAGCTGTTGGTCGAGCCGAGAAACTCCTGAGGAATGCTCGCTAGGGGAACACCGAGGGAGACAATCAGTGCGATGCCCACCAGGGTCAACGAGATGGCGACGGGAATGCCTGCCAGCAGCAGGGCGAGCAGGCCCGTAAGTATGATGAACGTATCCATGTCAGTGCATCTCCCCGCTGTCTTCGGCGTCGAACAGGCGCTCGCCGCTCAGGCAGAGCCAGACCGTCTCGATGGCCGCCTGCAGGGCGAATAGCGAAAAACCGACGACCAGCGCCAGATGGAAGACCCAGTAAGGCAGGGCCAACGTAGTCGCGGTGGAGCGTCCCATCTCGATCGACTGCATCATCTGGGCAAAGGCGAACCATCCAACGATCACCCCTACCGCGAACATGGCCACCAGCTGCAGAAGATCCATCGAGAACCCGACCCGGGGACTTGCGTTGTTGCGCAAGAGGGTGATGGCGATCATCTGACGTTGATTGAGACAAGGCGCCAGTAGCCCGAAAGTGGCCCATACGATACCCACGCGGGACATTTCCTCGACCCAGTGGGTGGGGCTGTTGAACAGGTAGCGCGAGACGATTTCGTAGGCTACGGCGATGCCGATAAAAAAGTAGATCCAGGAGGCGGCTTCACCGAAGCCTTTCATGAGCTTGCGCCAGGTGAGCAAGGCGCGATTGCCTGTGATATCGGGCATGGTTCTCTGGTCTCGAGTTGATGGGCTAGGGGGCCCGACCACCGCCAGGATGCCGAAAGGGCACGACAGGGTGGTCGATGGCGGGTTCCTCAACGTGACTGCAGCGTTTCGGCTTCCTCGAACACTCGACGTGACACGTCGTCCCCTTGCTCGTAGAAGCGCTCGGCGACGGAGGCCGAGGCCTGCTGCCAGAGCGCTCGCTGGTCTTCGTCCAGTTCGATGACCGTCATGCGCCCATCAAGCTCCTGCTTGACCTCTTCCGCCTTCGAGACAATGTCCCTGTGCAGCGCCTGCTCGAGAGTCTGGCCGACCTCCATGAATATCGCCTGCTGCTCCTCACTGAGTGATGCCCAGGTACGCTGGTTCATGAGCGCGAAGTGGGTTTCGTACATATGGTTCAAGGCGGTGACGTACTCGGTCACTTCGTAGAGTCGTCGGTCGATGACCGACGGCCAGCCGGTCAGCCCCCCCGCCACGATGCCGCGCTGCAGGGCGAGAAACTGCTCGCCGCCGCTGGTGACGACGGGCGAGGCGCCCACGGATTCGATGAAGTCGCTCACGGTCGCACCGAAGGTGCGGATCTTCATGCCCTGGATGTCCTCCGGTACGCGCACGGGCGCGTTGCGGGTAACCAGCACGATCGAGCCGTAGGGAATCCAGAACGGCGTGACGAACCCCTTCGATTCCATCTCCTCGTCGAGGATTTCTCGGATGGGGCTGCCGGGCGTCGTCGAGCGATCTATTTTCTCCTGGGTATCGAAGAAGAAGGGAACGGCGAAGATATCGAAAGCGGGAATCGTGCCTGCCATGATCGAGGCGGAAGCGACCCCGATGTCCACAGTGCCGTTACTCACGGCTTCATCCATCTGCTGGTCCGTGGCCAGCGATTGAGCGGCGTACACCTCGAACGTGATGTCGCCGTCGGTACGCTCGGTGATCTCATCGGCAAAGCGCTGAATGCTCTGAGTCAGATAATTGGTTTCCGGAACGCTGGTCGCAATCCGAATAATCTTTTCATTGGCGTGAAGGGTAGGGGCCGCGATAAGGAGGGCTGGCGCCATCAGGGTAATGAGGAATTTACGCATAGTGTTTTCTCACTCTTATTCTTGGAATGGGGTTTTTTACATCGAATTCCTAACTGTTTGTGCAAACGATTGCACATGCACTGTCAGTAAAAGGGCTAACGTGGGAGGGGTCAATTAATCTTTCGTATATACAAAAGAGGGATGCTAAAGCGACCCTGTAATGGTCGATGATGGGCGATCGACAGGCGGATCGAACCGAAAACGCGCCAACCATCGTCGCGGGAAATGTCACTGCCGAGGCGCGCTAGCGTCGAGGCCAGCAGGTGCGGTCGCTGACCACCATGTCCAGCGGTATATCCCAGGGTTCTACCGGTAGTTCGCTGACCTGCTGGCAGGCGTGAGCGACACCGATGAGTCGCGGCTTGGGACCATTGCCTTTCATGAAGGCCAGAGTGCGATCATAAAAGCCGCCTCCCATGCCCATGCGGTTGGCGCGGGCGTCGAAGCCTACCAACGGCACGATCAGCGTATCCAGCGCCCAAGCGGGCAGGCGGTTGCCGCGCTGGGCAGCAAAGCGGGTGCAGGGCTCGCGAATGCCGAAGCGGTTCTCGACCATGGGGGTGTCGACATCAAAGCGCACGAACCAGAGCGAATTGTCGCTCAAGGGGCGCAGAACCGGCAGGTAGACCGCCACGCGGCGTTTCTCGAACCAGGGCAGCAGCGGCGTCGGGTCGATCTCGCCGCTCACGGGCAGGTAAAGGCTCACGCGGCGGGCGCGCTGGAGTTCGGGGAGGCGCTTCAGGCGCTGGCATAAAGAGATAGCCGCCGTTTGCTGCTGCGCATCGCTCAAGGCGCGACGCTTGCGGCGAAGTTCGCGGCGCAGGGCAGGCTTGTCGAAACGGTCGGCGTCGATGAGGGTGTGGTATTGCACGAGAGTTCCCCGAAGTGCCGCTGTCGTTCTGGCCCTGAACCTACTGGTTCAGGTGGGTGGCCGCAGCCAGACCGTCAGGCTTTCCGACGCACGGACATGCACACGGGCCTGGCTAGCATTTGGCCCCCTGGGTACTGCGCATAGGCTCGAGGGACTATAACGACTGGCGCACACTCCAGAGAACCGCTTCATTTTAACAGAGCCCGGCGCAATGCCAAAGGATTGGCTAGCTTTTCGCCGGGCGGGCGCCTTCCAGAGCGCGCTCGAGCCGGTCGTGCAGGCGATTCAGGCTCGCCTCGCCGGCGCGGTGTTCGTCCAGCGCCTCGAGCAGCTCGTGGGTGATGTTCAGCGCCGCCATGATGGCGATACGCTCGTTGCCCAGCACGCTGCTCTGGGAGTGAATGCCTTGCATGGCACGGTCCAGGTAGCGAGCAGCGCGTTCAAGCTTGGCTTCTTCGCCGCTGTCGCAGGCGATCATGTAGCCGCGACCCAGCAGGGTGATTTCTTTGGTTGGCCGCTTGGCGGTGCTCATCGAAGACTCCGGCGCGGGCACGTGCGGGCCCGAATGCGTTAACATCACCGTCATGGGTGAGGGTCGGCGTTCACTATAAGAGAGCCGCTTGCGCGGGGTCAACGCGCCCTCTGCCTCAATTCGACGATACCAATGCGAGCACATCATGTCAGTCATCGACCAGCGCCAGGACTTTTCCGACATCGCCGACGTCTTCCTGCTTCACGGCAGCATGCAGTCGCCCGCCTTCCTGGATGGCCGGCTCTGCGCGCTGCTCGCCCTGCGCGACGTCAGCGCCGAGGCGTGGCTCGACGAGGTCACCACGAGCCTGGGGGTAGAGCAGCCCCGTGACCCGGAAAGCGCCGAGCGCTTGCTCGGCTGGCGCCGCCAGACCCTGGACGCGCTCAGCGCCAGCGACCTGAACTACGCGCCGCTGCTGCCCGACGAGCTCTTCTCCCTCGGCGAGCAGGCCCAGGGTCTCAAGGAGTGGGCGCTGGGCTTCATGGAAGTGGTCGAGGAGGTGGCCGACGACGCGCTCAGACAGCGCTGGTCCCAGCCGCTGGGTGAAGCGATCGACGACCTGGCGGGCTTTGGCCAGATCGACACCGACCTCGAGGACAGCTCCGAGAACGAGAATGACCTGTTCGCGCTCAGCGAACATGCGCGCATGGCGGCGATGATGCTCTACACCGAGCAGCATCCCGGCAAGCCCCAAGTGGAACAGACCGACGCCCCGGTTCACTGATCCAAGGAGTTTCGATGCTACCCGAACGTCTCTTGCGCCCCGCCGCCATCACCAATGACGAGTACCGCGCCCGCCGCGCCACCTTGATAGAACATCTTCCCCAGGGGGCGGCGATGCTGGTGCCCGGAGCGAGCCTTGTGACCCGCTCCAACGACAGTGAGTACCCCTTTCGCCAGCAGAGCGACTTCTACTACCTGACCGGCATCACCGAACCGGATGCGCTCCTGGTGCTGCTGCCGAGCCAGGACGGCGGCACGAGCGTGGTGTTCTGCCAGGACCGTGACCCGACGCTGGAGGCCTGGACGGGCCGACGACTCGGCGCAAGCGGGGTGGTAGCGCGCCATGGCATCGATCAGGCGTTCGAGAACGCCGAGCGCGAGGAGCGCCTGGAGGCACTGCTTGACGGGTGTACCCGCCTCTACCTGCCGCTGGACGACGAGCAGGCGCTGGCCATCGCCGACGAGGCGCTTGCCCGGGCGCGCGCCGGCCGGCGGCGCGGCAAGCCGGCACTACAGGGCTTTCTCGACAGCCGCGAGCTGATTCACGAACAACGGCTGGTCAAGAGCCCGGCGGAGATCGATCTCCTGCGCCACGCAGCGCATATCTCCGCCCTGGCCCACTGCCGAGCGATGCGCACCTGCGCCCCGGGGCTTTTCGAGTATCAGCTTCAGGCCGAGCTTGAGCACACGTTCGTCTGGCACGGCGGCAGCGGCCCTGCCTACGGCACTATCGTCGGCGGCGGCGCCAATGCCTGCGTGCTGCACTATATTGAGAACAGCGCCGAACTCGCGGCGAACACGCTGGTACTGATCGACGCCGGCGCCGAGTTCGACCTCTACGCCGGTGACATCACCCGTACCTTCCCGGTCGATGGCCGCTTTGGCGATGCCCAGCGCGCGCTGTATGACGTGGTGCTGCGTGCCCAGGAGCGCGCGGTGGCCGCCGTGGCCCCGGGCGTCACGCTTGCCGACATCCATACAGGGGTGGTGGAGGATCTGACTCGCGGGCTCATCGAACTTGGCCTTCTCCAGGGCGAGGTCGAAGCACGCATCGAAGACGAGAGCTACCGGCGCTTCTACCTGCACTCCACCTCTCACTGGCTGGGGCTCGACGTGCACGACGTGGGCGTGTATCGGTTCGACGAGGACACGGCACGCCCGCTCGCTCCAGGCATGGTGGTCACCGTCGAACCCGGGCTCTACGTGCCCGAGGCCGAGGACCTGCCGCACGCCTATCGCGGTATCGGTATCAGGATCGAGGATAACGTGGTGGTGACCGACACCGGTGGCGAGGTGCTCACTGGCGATGTGCCCAAGCAGGTAGAAGAAATCGAGGCATTGATGGCGAATAAATGATCAGCTAATGATGTGTCTTGTTTTAGATACGTAAAAATATTACGAAATTACACGCATGGTAGAGGAGACCGGTCGATGACCATTCAAGCGCCGGACAACGCTACAGCGACAGCTCACTACGATATCGTCATCGTGGGCGGTGGACTGGTGGGGGCGAGCCTGGGCTGTGCCTTGGCGCCCCTGATCGCGCGCCAGGGCCTGCGCGTTGCGATCGTTGAAGCCGCGGCGCTGCCCACCGAGGGGACGGCCGAGTGGCAGCCGAGCTTCGATGCCCGGGCGAGTGCCATCGCCGAAGGCTCCGCCCAGCGCTTTCGCGAGCTGGGCGTGTGGGAGGCGATGCGGCGCGAAGCCGCAAAGATCGAGCGTATCCATATCAGCGAGCGCGGGCGGCTGGGCGCGACCCGGCTGAGCGCGGCGGAGCTGGGGGTCGATGCGCTCGGCCACGTGATTCCCAACGCCTGGATGGGGCGCGTGCTGCACGAGCACCTGTCGGCGCTGCCCATCGATTGGCACTGTCCGGCCCGGGTCGAGACCCTCGCACCGACCGCCCAGGGGCACTACTTGGCGCTCTCCACCGGCGCCGAGCTCACCGCCACGCTCACCGTGCTGGCCGACGGCGGTCGCTCCGGACTCAAGGAGCAGCTGGGCATCGAGAGTCGTCGCCGTCCTTACGACCAGACCGCGCTGATCGCCCACGTCGGCGTGAGCCAGCCTCACCAAGGGGTGGCCTTCGAGCGCTTCACCCGGGAGGGGCCGATCGCGCTTCTGCCTTTGAAGCATCAGGCGATGGAGCTGATCTGGACCCACAAGAGCGGAGACGAACGCGCTCGCCTGGCCCTCGACGACCGTGCGTTTCTTGATCAGCTCCAGCGCGCCTTCGGCGACCGCGCCGGACGCTTCACCAAGGTGGGCGAGCGCTTCAGCTACCCACTGTCACTAGTCACCGCTCGCGAATCGGTGCGCCCGGGCCTGGCGGTGCTGGGCAACGCGGCCCATGCCCTGCACCCGGTGGCGGGCCAGGGCTTCAACCTGGCACTTCGCTCGGTGGTGGATCTGGTCGAGGCGCTTGCCCTGGGTCACGAGCAGGGACGATCGCTGGGTGATCTTGAGACGCTGCTCGACTTCGAGAGCCGCCGGGCGCGGGATCGCGCCAACGTGATCCGCTTCAGCGACAGCCTGATACGGCTGTTCGGCGCTTCGTTTCCGCTGCTGCCCCACGCCCGGGCGGCGGGGCTGATCGGACTCAACCTGGTCGGCCCACTGCGTCGTGGGCTGGCGCGCCGAGCTATGGGGCTCGAGCGCTGAGTGAGTGTTCACTTTCTTGGCGCATTGCGATCATCTGTCTTCAATCAGTCGTCATTAGGGAGCGTTATGCAAACGCCAAAGGCGTCACCGAATGGATCCTTCGAGCGGTTCGACGTGGTCATCGTCGGGGCGGGCATGGTGGGAGCGGCATTGGCGGGGCTTCTGGCCGGTGCCGGGATGCGCACCGCCCTGGTGGAGGCCGCCGCGGCGCCGCTTGATCTGGCGTCGCTGGATCTGGCGAAGCCGGCGGCACGCGTCAGCGCGCTCACGCCGGTTTCCCAGCGGCTTCTGACCCACCTGGGCGCCTGGCCCGCCATGGAAAGGACGCGGATCACGCCCTATCGCTATATGCAGGTATGGGACGGCGAGGGCAGCGGCAGCATCGACTTCTCCGCGTTTGACGCGGGAACATCGGTGCTGGGGCATATCGTGGAGAACGACGTGACGCTCGCCGCGCTCAACCATCAGGTGTTGGTGCTCCCCCACCTGCACGCCATGTTCGGCGCGAAGGTGGCTACGCTTCAGAGCGCTGCCCGCGGGCGCTGCCTGGTGCTCGAGGATGGCCGCGAGCTGCACGCGCCGCTGGTGGTGGCCGCCGACGGCGCGCACTCGACGCTGCGGGCGCTGGCGGGTATCGAGGTCAGCGAGGAGGCCATGGAGCAGGACGCGGTGGTGACCACGGTACGCTGCGAACGGCCTCACGGCGGCGCAGCCCGCCAGGTGTTCATCGACGGCCGGCCGCTGGCCTTTTTGCCGCTGACCGTCGAGGGCGACGACCGCTACTGCTCGATCGTCTGGTCGACCACGCCGGAACACGCAAGACTCTTGAGCGGGCTCTCCCGCGAGGCGCTCGGCGAGACCCTGGGCGAGGCCTTCGGGCATCGCCTGGGCCGGGTGGACGTGTGCGACGTGGCCTACCGTTTCCCGCTCGTTCAGCGCCACGCCAGCACCTACGTGCTGGATCACTTTGCGCTGGTGGGCGATGCCGCGCACACGATCCATCCACTGGCGGGCCAGGGAGTGAATCTCGGTCTGATGGATGCGGCGGTGCTCGCCGATGAGGTGGTGCGCGCCTGGCGGCGGGGCGCGCCTTGGGGCGAGCGTGCTACCCTCGATCGCTTCGAGCGACGTCGGCGACTGGACAACGCCGCCATGCTCGCCTTGATGAAGGCTTTCAAGGAGCTGTTCGGTAGCCGCTCACCGGCGCTGACGCTGGCGCGCAACCTCGGGATGAGCGCGATGAGCCGGGCCACCCCGCTCAAGCGACTGATCATTCGTCAGGCGACCGGCGAGCGCGGTCGCCTGCCGCCCACATGCCGCTGAGCTAGCGGCGGCGATCCACCACGTTGAGCGCCTTGAGCAGGTTGAGCGCTTCGCTGAGCTGGTAGTCGTCACGCAGTCGCTCTGAAAACTCGCCGCGCGTCTGGGCGCTGCCGGCCTGGTTATCCAGGTGGCCCTCGAGATCGATTTCGCGAATGCCGCGGCGTTCGTCCGCTACCTCCAGGCGCCCGCGCACCACTTCCACGTCCGGGACGATCCCCTGGGCCTGGATGGAGCGTCCGTTGGGCGTGTAGTAGAGCGCCGTGGTGAGCTTGAGCCCTTCGCCGTTGCCCAGCGGCATGATCTGCTGAACCGACCCCTTGCCGAAGCTCTCGGTGCCCATGATTACCCCACGGCGCTGATCCTGCAGGGCGCCGGCGACGATCTCGGCGGCGGAGGCGCTGCCACCGTTGATCAATACCACCAGCGGCACGTCACGGGCCGGCGTGGCGGTGGTGGCGGAGAACGACATCTCGGTGTTGGCCAGGCGCCCTTCGGTGTAGACGATCAGGCCGCTGTCGAGGAACAGATCCGCCACGCCCGCCGCTGCCTGAAGCACGCCGCCGGGGTTGTTGCGCAAATCGAGCACCAGCCCGTCGAGAGCGCGGTCGCGGCTCATGCGGGACAGCGCCTGGCTCGCCTGCTCCGGCGTGCGCGACTGGAACTGGCTGATGCGCAGGTAGCCGTAGCCGGGCTCGAGCAACTCGTGCTTGACGCTTTCGCTGCGAATCACTTCGCGCGCCAGGGTGATCTCGCGCGGCGTCTCCTCGCCTGTACGCAGAATCTCCAGGCGCAATGGGCTTCCGGGCTCGCCGCGCATCAGCGTCACTGCTTCCTGCAGCGAGAGGCTGTCGGTGGGGGTGCCGTCGATGGTGAGGATGACGTCCCGCGCGAGCAGGCCCGCCCGCGAGGCCGGAGTGTCGTCGATCGGTGTGATGACCATCAGTTGGCCGCCTTCGGTGCCCACCTCGATGCCGATGCCACCGAACTCGCCCTGGGTGGATTCGCGCAGACTCTGGTACTCGTCGACGTCGAGGTAGGCGGAGTGCGGGTCGAGCTCGCTGAGCATGCCGCGCATGGCGTTGCGCAAGAGTGTTGCGTCGTCCACCTCCTCGACGTAGCCGCGCTTGATGCGCTCGAACACCTCGGCGAAGGTCTGGATCTCCTCCAGCGGCAGCTCGTCCTCGCCGATCACGCCGGCGGGCTGGGCTGTCGCCGACAGCGGCGCGGCCAGCAGCGTCAGCAGAAGCGGGGTCGCCACCAGTCGCTTCGCGGGGGCCAATACCTCGTTAACAGTTCGCGTCATGCAGACTCCGCAGGGCAAAAGGCGGCTAAAAGATGGCCGCGGGTAAAGAGTAGCGTCTCGATAACGCGTCGTGTCAGCTTATCCCGTCAACGCCGTGCAATCCAACGCTGGGGGTTGATCGGCTCGCCGCGGTTTCGCACCTCGAAGTAAAGCGCGGCGCGGCCTTGGCCGCCACTATTTCCCACCCGGCCGATCTCCTCGCCGGCGCCGACTTGCTGGCCCGGGCGGGCGCTGAACCGCTGCAGGTGGGCGTAGAGCGTCATCACCTGATCGCCATGGTCGATGATCAACAGGTTGCCGAAACCGCGCATCCAGTCGGCGAACACCACCCGGCCGGCGTGCACCGAGGTCACCGGGGTGTTGGCGCCGGCCTCGATGACGATGCCGTTGTAGTGCACGCCGTCCTGGCCACGAAAGCCGGCGGTGATCGCCCCCTGCACTGGCCAGGGCAGATCGCCTTGGGTGCGGCCGATGTGGGTGGTGGGCGTGGGTGTTGCCATGCGCGCCATCTCGGCCTGCAGGCGACGAAGCTGCGCCTCGGCCTCCTCGCGGCTCTGGTTGAGATCAGCCAGGCGGTCGGCTTCGCTGGCGTAGCGGTCGTCGAGCGTGGACACCACGCTCTGGCGCTCGGCGCTGACCCTGGCGAGCTGTTCGCTCTGGGCTTCGAGGGCCACCGACAGTTCGGCAAGCTCGGCCTGGCGGGCGTCGAGTTCGGTTTCGGTGGCAACCAGTGCTTCGTCGAGGCGGGCGATGTCGTCGATTTTCGCCTGGCGCGCCCGGGTCAGGCGGTTAAGGTAAGCCTGCATGCGGTCGAGCTCGGCCGGGTCGCTCTGGTTGAGCAGAAGCTTCAGCTGCGGAGTGGGGCCCAGCCGGTAGAGCGCGGCGAACTGCTCGGCAAGTGCCGCCACCTGGGCACTGCGCTCGCCCTGCAGGCGATCGCGGTGGCCGCGCAGTACGCGGGCCTCGTCTTCAACGCCGCGCCGCTCGGCCTGCAGGGCGTCCAGGCGCTGGTGGGTCTGGGCGAGCTCGGTTTCCGTCACTTGCAGTGCCTGGGTGGCACTGTCCCGCGCCTGGCCGGTGGCGGTGAGCCGGTCTGCGAGCGAGTCGATCTCGCGGCCGAGACTGTCGAGCTCCTCGCGCGCGGCGCGCTCGCTTTGGGCCTGCGCCCCGCTCGCCAGCAGCAGCGCGCAGGCCAGGCCCGCGCCGACCAGCAGGTGGCGGGCGGCGCGCAGTCGAGAGGCGCTTCTCACTGCTCGAAGGTGAGCAGCGGCGTGCCGGTCATCGCCTCGGGAGGCGTCTGGCCCATCAGGGTCAGAAGCGTCGGCGCCAGGTCGCACAGGCGGCCTTCGGCCAATGTCGCCGGACGCTCGCCGACGTAGACCAGCGGCACCAGGAAGGTGGTGTGGGCGGTCTGCGGGGCGCCGGTTTCCGGGTGGACCATCTGCTCGGCGTTGCCGTGGTCGGCGGTGATCAGGCAGGCGCCGCCGGCGCGCTCGATCGCCTCGACCACGCGGCCCACGCAGGTGTCGACGGTCTCGATCGCCTTCACCGCGGCGTCGAAATCGCCGGTGTGGCCGACCATGTCGCCGTTGGCGTAGTTGCACACGATCAGGTCGAACGTGCCGCCATCGATCGCCTCGACCAGCGCGTCGGTGATCTCGAAGGCGCTCATCTCGGGTTTTTCGTCGTAGGTCTTCACATCCCGCGGCGAGGGCACGAGGATGCGCTGCTCGCCCTCGTACTCGGCCTCGACCCCGCCGGAGAAGAAGAACGTCACGTGGGGGTACTTCTCGGTCTCGGCGATACGCAGCTGGGTCAGCCCGCGCTTGGCGACCACCTCGCCCAGGGTGTCGGTGAGATCCGTCGGCGGGAAGGCGATCGGCGCAATGATGTCCGCCGCGTAGCGGGTCATCGTCACCAGCCCTTGGCCGGCAAGCCGTACACGGCGCGCGCGGGCGAAGCCATCGAAGCCGTCGTCGACAAAGGCGCGGGTCAGCTCGCGAGCGCGGTCGGAGCGGAAGTTGACGAAGATCGCCGCGTCGCCGTCATCGATCGTCACGCCCTGGCCCTCGCGACGCACCTGGCTTGCGGTGACGAATTCGTCGGTCTCGCCCCGGGCGTAGGCCTGCTCGAGCAGCGCTTCGGCGCTCTCGGCCGCGTGCTCGGCCTGCCCTTCAGTGAGCAGGCGGTAGGCGCTCTCGACCCGCTCCCAGCGGTTGTCGCGGTCCATGGCGTAGAAGCGGCCGACCAGCGAGGCGACGAAGCCGTTGTCGGCGCCGACCAGCTCGGCAAGCTTGGCATTGGCCCGCTCGAGGGAGGCCAGCGCGCTTTGCGGGGCGGTATCGCGACCGTCGAGAAAGGCGTGGATATAGAGACGCTCGGCACCGCGCCGGGCGGCGAGCTCGGCCAGGGCGAGAAAATGATCTTCGTGGCTGTGCACGCCACCCGGCGAGAGCAGACCCAGCAGATGCACCGGCCGCCCCGCGGCGACGGCGGCATCGATCGGCGTGATAAGGGCGTCGATCGAGTCGAGTTCGCCGTCACGCACCGCCTTGGTGATGCGCGTGAAGTCCTGGTACACCACGCGGCCGGCGCCGAGGTTCATGTGGCCGACCTCGGAGTTGCCCATCTGGCCCTCGGGCAGGCCGACGTGCTCGCCGTCGGTATGCACGAAAGCGTGGGGACGCTCGGCCCAGAGCGCCTCCATGACCGGGGTGTTCGCGGCGGCCACGGCGTTGTGCGCCGCATCGGGATTGTGGCCGTAGCCATCCAGGATGATCAGCGCCACCGGGCGCGGGGTCGTTGTCGCCATTGAAACCTCGTGATGTCGGGTGAGCGGGCAGAGAAAGGGAGCTTTCGGTGCCCAGCGCGCCGGGGTCGCGGGCAGCGCGCGCTTGGGGCATCATAACGCAGGCGGCCGCTGGCCGTCATGACCTGCGCGCCGGCGTTCGCGACGTGTATACTGGTCGCGTTTGACAGCGGGCCGACCGCTATTTTTGCATAGACCTATTTTGCATAGACCAAGAGATTGTGTTCACGATGATCGATCAGCTGTTCGAATTCGTAACGAACCACCCGCTGCTGGTGGGTGCCTTCGTGCTGGTACTGCTTGCCTGGCTCATCTACGAGACGCGCAGCGCTGCCACGCACGCCGTGACCTCTTCTCAAGCGACCCAGCTCATCAACCGCGAAGACGCGGTGGTGGTGGATGTGCGCGAGAGCAAGGAGTTCAAGGCCGGCCATATCGCCGGAGCGCGCAACATTCCCCAGTCCAGCCTGGAGACCCGCATGAAGGAGCTTGAGAAGGTGAAGGACAAGCCCGTCATCGTGGTGTGCAAGCACGGTCAGAGCGCGGGAACCGTTCAGGCCAAGCTCGCCAAGGCGGGCTTCGAGCGCGCCCACAAGCTCAAGGGTGGCATGGCGCAGTGGCAGGCGGACGGCCTGCCCGTGGTGAAGAAATAAGCGTCTCGACGCATCCTCATTTCAACGTAACAATCAAGGAGTACTCCCATGGCGGAAGAGAACAACGCCCCCCAGCAAGGCGCCGGCGCGGCCGAGGGTGACAAGCCCCAGTTGAAATTCTCGCTGCAGCGTATCTACGTCAAGGACATCTCGTTCGAGGCGCCCAACTCGCCCTCGGTCTTCAAGCAGGCGTTCAAGCCCAAGGTCAACCTGGACTTGAACACCACCAGCACCAAGATCGCCGACGACCAGTACGAGGTCGTGGTAAAGGTGACCGCTCAGGTCAACGACAGCGAAACCGGCACCACCTCGTTTCTGGCCGAGATCGAGCAGGCGGGGCTTTTTCGCATCGCCGGCCTTGAAGGCGCCCAGCTCGAGCAGACCCTCGGCGCGTTCTGCCCGAACCTGCTGTTCCCCTACGCCCGCGAGTGCGTGGACAACCTGGTCAACCGGGGCGGTTTCCCGCCGTTGATGCTGGCGCCGGTCAACTTCGAGGCGATGTACGCCCAGCGCAAGAAGCGTGAAGCGCAAGCCGCCCAGGCTGCCACCGAAAACACCCACTAGGCGCCATGAAAGCCGACTGGTACGCCCGACACGGCAAGATGCCCCGCCTGTACGTGCCGGCTGCCTTCGCGCCCGGCATCCGGGTGGAGCTTCCCGAAGGTCCGGCGCGCCACGTCAGCCGCGTGCTGCGCATGAGCGAAGGGGCGCCCTTGGTACTGTTCGACGGCTGCGGGGGCGAAGCTGGTGCGCTGCTCGAGGAGGCAGGGCGCAAGCGGACCGTGGCGCGCATCGAGTGCGTCTGGCCCGGCGAAGGGGAGTCGCCGCTGGCGGTGCACCTGGGTCAGGCGATCTCCAAGGGCGACCGGATGGATTACGCCATCCAAAAGGCCGTGGAGCTTGGCGTGGCGGCGATCACCCCACTCTATACCGAGCGGTGCGATGTGCGCCTGAAGGATGAGCGCGAAGCTAAGAAGCAGGCCCACTGGCAGGCAGTGGCCGACAGCGCCTGCGAGCAGAGCGGGCGCGCTACGGTACCCACGGTGCACCCGCCCATGGCGCTGGCCGAGTGGCTCGTCCTTCGCGACGAGCCGCTCAAGCTGATGCTGCACCTGGCCACCGGCAACCGCTTCGATATGATCGAGCGCCCGCCTGCGGCGGCGCTGCTGATTGGTCCGGAAGGCGGGCTCACCGAGCAGGATATCCACGCGGCCAGCACCCACGGGTTCACGCCGCTGACCCTGGGGCCTCGGGTGCTGCGTACCGAAACCGCTCCCGTGGTGGCCCTGACCCTTCTGCAGCACCATTTCGGTGATATGTAAGCGCTCACTCACAAGCGCTTCTCCTGGCTTTTTCCTCGGTCATCCCCGCTCGAACAGCTTCTCGCAGCGCCGTTATTGACCTGCTGAGCATAGCAGATGGTCTTACAGGCCATTTAAGCGGTGTGATCGCAGGGCCGCAAAGCGCATCGGCTTTGCCCGGCGCCAAGCCAGGCGCCATAATGAAGACTCATTTTTCGAGGATGGTGTTCATGGCTGACGACGTTCGCTCCCACTCCCTGTCGGCAGGCGATGCCACCGCCCGAATCGGCGAAGTGGCCTACCTGACAGTCGCCACGGTCAACGATACCGGCGCCTTCCTGCGCTGGGGCCCGCCCAAGGACGTGCTGCTACCCTACAGCGAGCAGCGCTTTCGCCCGGACCCGGGCAAGCGCGTGCTGGTGATGCTGTATGAAGACGACCAGGGTCGCCCGGTGGCCTCCCAGCGGCTCGATCGTTTTCTGAGCGACGACGCCTGGGCGCTCGAGAGCGGTCAGCAGGTCGTCCTCGTCGTCGCCGACCGCACGGACCTGGGCATGAAGGTCGTGGTCGATCACCGCTACTGGGGCTTGATCTATCAGGATGATCTCAGCCGGCCGCTGCGCCGCGGGCAGTCGCTGACCGGCTACGTCAAGCAGCGCCGCGACGACGGCCGGGTGGATATTTCGCTGCTGCCGCCGGGCGCCGCGCGCCTCGATGTGGTGGGCGAGAAGGTGCTGGCGGCGCTCAAGGAGAGCGGCGGCTACCTGCCGCTGGGCGACAAGAGCGATGCCCACGCCATCAAGGCGCGACTCGGAGTGAGCAAGAGCGCCTACAAGCAGGCGATCGGGCGACTCTACAAGCAAAAGCTCATCACCCTCGAGCCCGGGGCCATCCGGCTGGTGCCGGGGGCGCTTTCGAGCTGAGGTTGGAGCGCCCACGCCGGTACGGCATACTGCCTGTCATTCGTTCAACCATGGATCGTGCTTGATGAGCCAATCGAATCTGCAGCTAGGCGTCGTGATGGATCCCATCGGCGACATCGCCTACAAGAAAGACACCACCCTGGCCATGCTGTGGGCCGCCCAGGAGCGCGGCTACACGCTCTACTACATGGAGCAGGAGGATCTGTTCCTCGACGCGGGCAAGGCCCACGCCCGGATGCGCGCGCTGACCGTGCACCGCGACCCGGCCCACTGGTTCGATCTGGGCGAGGCCGAGGCGCGCCCGCTGGCGAGTCTGGATGCCATCCTGATGCGCAAGGATCCGCCGGTGGATGCCGAGTTCATCAACGCGGTGCACCTGCTGGGCTTCGCCGAGCGCGAGGGCGTGCTGATCGTCAATCCGACCCAGGCGCTTCTGCAGTGCAACGAGAAGCTTTTTGCCCAGCAGTTTCCCCAGTGCTGCGCGCCGACCGTTGTCGCCAGCCGCGATGACGTGCTGCGGGCCTTCCACGCCAAGCACGGCGACGTCATCTTCAAGCCGCTCGACGGCATGGGCGGCACCGGCATATTCCACATCGGCCCGGACGGGCGCAACATCGGCGCGGTGATCGAGCAGCTCACCCTGCGCGGCCGGCGCCAGATCATGGCCCAGCGCTACCTGCCCGAGATCAAGGACGGCGACACGCGCATCCTGCTGGTCGACGGCGAGCCAGTGCCCTTCGGCCTTGCGCGCATTCCCTCTGCCGGCGAGACCCGGGGCAACCTGGCTGCCGGCGGGCGTGGAGTGAGCCGCGAGCTCACCGCGCGCGATCACTGGCTGATCGATCAGGTCAAGCCGATGATCAAGGAGAAGGGGCTGATGTTCGTCGGGCTCGACGTGATCGGCGACTACGTCACCGAGATCAACGTCACGAGCCCCACCTGCGTGCGTGAGATCGACGACCAGCGCGGCACCGACATCGCGGGCCTTCTACTGGACGCCGTCGAGCGCCGACTCGCCCCTTGAGCCCCCATCTTTCGCACTTCGAGCGAGGCGCGCCGACGTTCGGCGCGCCGTAGGAGACGCATGCAAAGTCTAAAGCACCACTTTCTCATGGCGATGCCCCATCTGGACGACGCCAACTTCGCCGGCAGCCTGATCTACCTGTGCGATCATGATCACAACGGCTGCATGGGTGTGATCACCAATCATCCGCTCGACATCACGCTCGATGCGCTGTTCGACCAGCTTTCACTGGGTGGCGACGAGAGCCCGCACCGCAACGCGCCGGTCTACTACGGCGGGCCGATGCACAAGGATCGCGGCTTCATCCTCCACGTGGGCGATAGTCAGGAGTGGGATTCAAGCGTCCAGGTGGAAGAGAACATCGCCCTGACCACGTCGATGGACATTCTCAAGGCGCTGGCCGATGGCGAGGGCCCGGAGCAGTTTCTGGTCTGCCTGGGCTGCGCCGGCTGGGAAGTGGGCCAGCTCGAGGACGAACTCAAGGAGAACAGCTGGCTGACGGTGGAAGGCGACGAGGCGGTCATCTTCCAGACCCCGCCCGCCGAGCGTCTCGCCGCCGCCGCCGGCATCCTGGGGGTCGACCTCAACCTGATGACCCGCAATGCGGGCCACGCCTGATGGCAGCGCCAGGCCAGCGCCTGATTCTCGCCTTCGACTACGGTACGCGGCGTATCGGCGTGGCGGTGGGCAACGAGCTTCTGCAAAGCGCCCGCGAGCTTGATCCGCTCACCGCCCGTGACGGCATTCCAGACTGGCAGCGCGTCGAGGCGCTCTTGAAGGAGTGGCAGCCGGATCTTCTCGTGGTGGGGCTGCCGCTCAACATGGACGACAGCGAATCCGAGATGAGCAAGCGGACGCGCAAGTTCGCCAACCGCCTGCACGGGCGCTTCGGCAAGGCCGTCGAACTGGTCGACGAGCGCGGCTCCACTCGGGAGGCCAAGGCGATCGCCCGGGAGGCCGGGCACCGGGGCAACTACCGCGAAGAGAGTGTCGATGGCATCGCGGCGGTGCTGATCCTGGAGGGCTGGTTCGCCCACCGGGAAGGGCTTCCCGGCGGGCGGCGCTCGCTGTGACCGCTCAGCGGTCCAGCGTGCCGGTCTGGCTGGGCACGAACCAGCGCACCGGGCGCAGATCGTCCTTGATCAGCTCGTCGACCTGCAGCAGCGTGGCGAAGATCGCCATGCGCATGGGGATGCCGTTGTCGGTCTGGCGGAAGATCGCCAGGCGCGGGTCGCCGTTCAAGTCCACGTTCAAGTCGTTCGCCCCGGCCCGGCTGTCCCGGGGTAGCGGATGCATCACGATGGTCGACTCCCCGCAGCGCTGATCCAGAAACGCTCGGTTGACCATGAAGTCGTCGGAAATGCCCTTGAAGCTCTCGTTCATCTCCTCGGTGAAGCGCTCCTTCTGGATGCGCGTGGTGTAGACCACGTCCAGGTCGCTGAAGTCGACGCCCAGGTGATCGCGCACCTCCACGCGGTGCCCGCGCGAGCTGACCAGGTCGATGAGGTGCGTCGGCATCTCGAGCCCCGGCGGTGAAACCAGGGTGATGCGCAGCGGCGCGTATAAAGAGAGCAGCTTGATCAGCGAATGCACCGTGCGGCCGTACTTCAGGTCGCCGGTCAGCAGGATATGCGCCCCTTCGAGCCGCTTGCCCAGCCGCTGGAACTCCTTGTCGATGGTATAGAGATCCAGCAGCGCCTGGCTCGGGTGCTCGCCGGGGCCGTCGCCGCCGTTGATCACCGGTACATGGGTCGCCTCGGCGAACTCCGCCACCGACCCCTGATCCGGGTGGCGCATCACGATCGCGTCACAGTAGCCGCTCATTACCCGGCTGGTGTCGTAGAGCGACTCGCCCTTGGCCATGGAGGAGAAGGTGAAGCCGGTCGTGTCGCAAACGCTACCGCCCAGGCGGCAGAAGGCAGCGTTGAAGCTCACGCGTGTGCGGGTGCTGGCCTCGAAGAACAGATTGCCCAGCACCGCGCCTTCCAGTACGCGCGTGACCTGGCGACGGCTGGCGATCGGCTCCATCTGCGCGGCGACGCGCAGGAGGTGATCGACGCTGTCGCGGTTCAATGAATCGACGGATAGCAGATGGCGGCTCATCAAGGACCTCGAAAGTGGTGGCGAAAGCGCCAGTGTAACCGTGAATGCTCCTGTCGCCGAAGGGCTTTGAAAGCGTACAGGCCAGTCATGTGAAATTTTTTTACAAAACGCCTTGCGCTCGAACCAGTGAGGTCGTAAAGTACGCACCCGCTGCCGGGGACGCCCAGCGTCGCCAGCGGTGAAGAAGGTGAAAACCTTCGGTTTGTCAGGAGGTTAGCGAGATGTTCGAGGCTGACGTCCATCGCGAAATCAGCGGTTGACAAACACCATGGAATGCGTAGAATACGCCTTCCTTGCTGAGGCAAGCGGCTCCGGTCATCGAGCCAATGTCGAGCTTCAGCGAATCGCTCTTTAAAAATATGATCAGGTAATT
>NZ_WHVL01000009.1 GCF_020622355.1 Vreelandella malpeensis
AGCTCGCCGGCGACTACACCCACGTGCTCGCCAGCGCCTCGACCACCGGCAAGAACGTGCTGCCGCGCGTGGCCGCGCTCAAGGACGTCAGCCAGCTCTCCGAGATCGTCGCGGTCGACGGCCCGGACACCTTCAAGCGCCCGATCTACGCCGGCAACGCCATCGCCACGGTGAAAAGCGACGATGCGCTCAAGGTGATGACCGTGCGTACCACGGCCTTCGACGCGGTCGGCCAGGTCGGCAGCGCCGCGATCGAGGCAGTAGACACCGTCGTCGAGAACGGCCAGTCGCAGTTTATCGGTGAGGAGCTTGCGGCCTCGGACCGTCCGGAACTGGGCGGGGCGAAGGTGGTGATCTCTGGCGGTCGCGGCATGGGCAACGGCGAGAACTTCAAGCTGCTCGACGCCATCGCCGACAAGCTCGGCGCGGCGGTGGGGGCCTCGCGGGCGGCAGTGGATGCCGGGTTCGTGCCCAACGACATGCAGGTCGGGCAGACCGGCAAGATCGTGGCGCCGGATCTGTACATCGCGGTGGGTATCTCGGGGGCCATTCAGCACCTGGCGGGGATGAAGGACTCGAAGGTGATCGTGGCGATCAACAAGGACGAGGAAGCACCGATCTTCCAGGTAGCGGACTACGGGCTGGTGGGGGATCTGTTCGAGATCCTGCCGGCGCTCGAGAGCAAGCTGTGATGGCGTGCCCTGCGCCGGCCTCGCCTGGGCATTCGCCGAGGCGGCGATTCTTGGCTAGAGTGCAGGGCACGCAGCACCAAAAGGCGTTGACGTTTTAGGTAAAAATCCGCAGCAGCGGTTGAAAAGAGGTGGGCGCGACCGCACCTACTTCGATTGAACACCGACAGTCACTCAAGGAGACGATGACATGGCACATACCCTGCCTGAACTGCCCTACGCTTATGACGCGCTCGAGCCGAGCATCGATGCGATGACCATGGAAATCCACCATTCGCGTCACCACAACACCTACGTCACCAACCTCAATGGAGCGCTGGAAGGCACCGGCCTCGAGGACGTGGCGATCGAAGAGCTGGTTTCCAACCTCGACCGCGTGCCGGAAGCCAAGCGTCAGGCCGTGATCAACAATGGTGGCGGCCACGTCAACCACTCCATGTTCTGGCAGATGATGTCGCCCAACGGTGGCGGCCAGCCCCAGGGTGACGTTGCCAAGGCGATCGACAGCGAGCTGGGTGGCATCGATACCTTCAAGGAAGAGTTCAAGAAGGCCGCCACCGGCCGTTTCGGCAGCGGCTGGGCGTGGCTCTCTGTCACTCCCGAGAAGAAGCTCGTGGTCGAGAACACCTTGAACCAGGATAGCCCCCTGATGCACGGTAACACGCCGATCCTGGGCCTGGACGTGTGGGAGCACGCTTACTACCTGAAATACCAGAACAAGCGTCCCGACTACGTTGCCGCCTTCTTCGACGTCGTCAATTGGGAAGAGGTCGAGCGTCGCTACCAGGCTGCCATCGCCTGATAGCCCCGCAATCGCCTTCGAAAGCCCGGCCAATCGGCCGGGCTTTTTCATGTATCGACATTGATGTACGAGCTGTTCAAAAGCGTTTGTCGGCAACCGCCGTGCGGCGCTCGTTTCACGTATGGGTGTATCGGCTCGGTTTTGCGTGCCGGGCCAAATCTTTTGCCTCGATGGCCGAAGTGGATAACTTTCATCGGCGATTAATCGAGCGTCAAAACGGCGTTTCATGGCGTTGAATGCAGGCCAAAAACGCCGGTTTTCATGCTTAAATCAGTGCGCGCCCCCGCGGCGTCGCTGGGCATTGTTTGTCAATAAGCTGTGGATGAAAAAATACTATATATGCTTGAATTGATTTTGCAGTGGTCTATATATAGTATTCGTAGTGTCTTTTATGAGGTTGGGACACTACATGTGCCCTAGCCTAATAACGCCGCTATGAAAAGGAAAAAGTAGCCATGGCCATCCAAATCTACAGCAAGCCCGCCTGCGTCCAGTGCACCGCTACTTATCGTGCCATGGACAAGCAGGGCATCGAGTACACGGTGATCGACATTACCGCCGAAGATGGTGCCCAGGCGCAGGTCGAGGCGCTGGGCTATCGCCAGCTGCCGGTCGTTGTGGCCGGCGAGGATCACTGGTCGGGCTTTCGCCCAGATCGTATCCAGGCGCTCGCCTGATTCATCGCCATGCTGACGGACGCGCACGCACCGTTGGCTGGCACGCTGGTGTACTTTTCCACCAAGTCAGGCAACACCCATCGTTTCGTCGAGAAGCTGGGGCTTGAAGCGCGAAGGCTGCCCATCGGTCGCGACGAGCCGACACCGCACATCGAAGCCCCTTACGTGCTGATCACGCCGACCTACGGTGGGGGCGGGGCGCAAGGCGCGGTTCCGATCCAGGTGATCCGCTTCTTGAACGATGAGCACAACCGGCGCCTCATTCGAGGCGTCATTGCCGCAGGCAATACCAATTTTGGCGAGGCATACGGGCTGGCCGGGCGCATCATTGCGCAGAAATGCCAGGTGCCGCTGTTGTATCGATTCGAGCTTTTGGGCACCGACGATGACGTCGCCAGGGTTCGCAAAGGAGTAGAAGAGTTTTGGAAACGACAAACGTAGTCACGACAAGCCAGGCCGACACCAAGAAGCCGGCGGCGGAGAAGGCGCAGGCGCGTACGCTCGATTACCACGCCCTCAACGCCATGCTGAACCTGTATGGCGCCAACGGCGAGCTCCAGCTCGACAAGGATCGCGAAGCGGCGCGCCAGTACTTCCTGCAGCACGTCAACCAGAACACGGTCTTCTTCCACTCGCTCGAGGAGAAGCTCGATTACCTGGTGGAAGAGGGCTACTACGAGGCCGAGGTGCTCGAACAATACGCGCCCGCTTTCGTCAAGGCGCTGTTCGAGCAGGCCTACGCCTTCAAGTTCCGCTTTCCGAGCTTTCTGGGCGCGTTCAAGTACTACACCAGCTATACGCTCAAGACCTTCGACGGCAAACGCTACCTCGAACGCTACGAGGATCGCGTGTGCATGGTCGCGCTCACGCTCGCCCGCGGCGAGGAGCAGCTTGCCAAATCGCTGGTCGACGAGATCATCACCGGGCGCTTCCAGCCGGCCACGCCGACGTTTCTGAACTGCGGCAAGCAGCAGCGCGGCGAGCTGGTATCGTGCTTTCTGCTGCGCATCGAAGACAACATGGAGTCGATCGGCCGCTCGATCAACTCGGCGCTGCAGCTTTCCAAGCGCGGCGGTGGCGTAGCGTTTCTCTTGAGCAACATTCGTGAGGCGGGGGCGCCGATCAAGCGCATCGAGAATCAGTCCTCCGGCATCATCCCGATCATGAAACTGCTGGAAGACGCCTTCTCCTACGCCAATCAGCTCGGCGCGCGCCAGGGCGCGGGCGCGGTGTACCTCAACGCGCACCACCCGGACATCCTGCGCTTTCTCGATACCAAGCGCGAGAACGCCGACGAGAAGATCCGCATCAAGACGCTGTCGCTTGGCGTGACGATTCCGGACATCACCTTCGAGCTCGCCAAGCGCAACGAGGATATGTACCTGTTCTCGCCTTATGATGTCGAACGCGTCTACGGCAAGCCCTTCGGCGACATTAGCGTCTCCGAGAAGTACCATGAGATGGTCGCGGACGCGCGTATCCGCAAGCAGAAGATCAACGCACGCGCCTTCTTCCAGACGCTCGCCGAGCTGCAGTTCGAGTCCGGCTACCCCTACATCATGTTCGAAGATACAGTGAACCGGGCCAACCCGATTGCCGGGCGGATCAACATGAGCAACCTGTGCTCCGAGATCCTGCAGGTCAATACGCCGACCGAGTACGATGAAAGCCTGAACTACAGCAAGGTCGGTCAGGATATCTCCTGTAATCTGGGCTCGATGAACATCGCCAAGGTCATGGACGCCGGCGATATCGGCACCAGCGTCGACATCGCGATTCGCGGCCTCACCGCCGTTTCCGAAATGAGCAATCTGAAGAGCGTGCCGTCGATCGCCGAAGGCAATGCCAAGTCCCGCGCCATCGGCCTTGGCCAGATGAATCTGCACGGCTTTCTGGCCCGCGAGCACATCTACTACGGCAGTGAAGAGGGTCTCGATTTCACCAACCTCTACTTCTACTGCGTGGCGTTTCACGCCATTCGCGCCTCGAACCAATTGGCCATCGAACGCGGCGACACCTTCGCAGGCTTCAAGGATTCCACCTACGCCTCGGGCACGTTCTTCGACAAGTATACCGATGAGGCATGGCTACCGAAGACCGAGAAGGTGCGCGGGCTTTTCGAGCGCAGCGGCATCGCGCTTCCGACTCAGGCCGACTGGGAGGAGCTCAAAGCATCGGTGATGGCCCACGGCCTCTACAACCGCAACCTGCAGGCGGTGCCGCCGACCGGTTCGATCTCCTACATCAACCACTCCACCTCGAGCATCCATCCGGTGGCGGCGAAGATCGAGATCCGCAAGGAAGGCAAGCTCGGCCGCGTCTACTACCCGGCGCCTTTCTTGAACGAAGAGAATTTCGACTACTTTCAGGATGCCTACGAGATCGGCCCGGAAAAGATCATCGATACCTACGCCGAGGCGTCCAAGCACGTCGACCAGGGGCTGTCGCTGACGCTGTTCTTCCCGGACACCGCCACCACTCGCGACATCAACAAGGCGCAGATCCATGCCTGGCGCAAGGGTATCAAGACGCTCTACTACATCCGTCTTCGCCAGAGTGCCCTCGAGGGCACCGAGGTGGAAGGCTGCGTTTCCTGCACGCTGTAACATCGCAACGACTTAAGAGATTCATGGGATGACCACTACGCAACGCTTATCACGGGTCGATGCCGTCAACTGGAACCGCCTTCAGGATGACAAGGACCTGGAGGTCTGGAACCGCCTGACCAGCAACTTCTGGCTGCCGGAAAAAGTGCCGCTTTCCAACGACATCCAGTCCTGGAATACGCTGACCCAGCAGGAAAAGCAGCTGACCATCCGCGTGTTCACCGGGCTCACGTTGCTGGACACCATCCAGAGCAGCGTCGGCGCGCCGGTGCTGATGGAAGACGCACGCACGCCTCACGAGGAAGCGGTATACACTAACATCGCCTTCATGGAGTCGGTGCATGCGCGCTCCTACAGCTCGATCTTCTCGACGCTTTGTACCACGCGTGACGTCGACGACGCCTTCCGCTGGAGCGAGGAGAACCCGACGCTGCAGGCCAAATCCGAGCTGATCCTCGAGCGCTACCGTTCCGACGATCCTCTGATGCGCAAGGTGGCGAGCGTCTTTCTCGAGTCGTTTCTGTTCTACTCGGGCTTCTATCTGCCGATGTACTGGTCGAGCCACGCCAAGCTCACCAACACGGCGGACCTGATTCGCCTGATCATTCGCGACGAGGCGGTGCACGGCTACTACATCGGCTACAAGTTCCAGCAGGCGCTCAACGAGGCAACGCCAGAGCGCCGCCAGCAGGTCAAGGACTACGCCTACGAGCTGCTGCTGGAGCTCTACGACAACGAGGTGCGCTACACCGAGTCGCTCTACGACGCAGTGGGTCTCACCGAAGACGTCAAGAAGTTCCTGCACTACAACGCCAACAAGGCGTTGATGAACCTGGGCTTCGAGCCACTGTTCCCGAGCAGCGTCACCGACGTCGACCCGACCATCATGGCCGCGCTGTCACCGAGCGCCGACGAGAACCACGACTTCTTCTCGGGTTCGGGTTCGTCCTACGTGATCGGCAAGGCGGTGGCCACCGAAGACGACGACTGGGCGTTCTAGCATGGCGCTCACAAGTGAACTCCCGCAGCAGACGCTTCGCATCGCCGCAGCGATCGTCGAGAACGTGAAGGGGGAGCTCTTGTTGGTTCGCAAGCGCGGCACTCGCTATTTCATGCAGCCCGGCGGAAAGATCGAGCCCGGTGAGCCCGTCCGCGAGGCGCTGACGCGTGAAATCGAGGAGGAGCTAGGCGTGCGCGTGGCGCCATCTCGTCTTGCGTACGTCACGCGGGTCGAGATCGAGGCGGCCAACGAAGCGAACACGCTGATCGACGCCGAGCTCTATCGCCTTGTGCTCGATGAGCGCGTGGAGGCGGCGGCGGAGATCGCAGAAACGATATGGGTGGCGCCAAGGCAAGCCTTGGCACTCGAGCTTGCGCCGCTGACCCGCGAACACGTTCTGCCGCTGGCGTTCGATTGAAGCGGCTCGGCGCCGGTGTCTCGCCGCTTTAAAGTCTGCTAGGCTACGCGCCTGCCCATCGATGGGCAGGCGCTTTTGCGTTTGAAACGAATCCTCAAGCCATTGATAGCGATATGTGATCCCTGGTATGGATCACCACTGCGCTCAAGGAACATCCGAATGCCCATTGTGACACTGCCCGACGGCAGTCAACGACCCTTCGACGAACCGCTTTCCATTATGCAGCTTGCCGAGTCCATTGGCCCTGGTTTGGCCAAGGCGTGCGTTGCCGGAAAGATAGACGGTGTGCTGGTCGATGCCGCCGATATGATCGAACACGACGCGGACGTGGCGATCATCACCGCCCGCGACCCGGAAGGCGTCGAG
This sequence comes from Vreelandella malpeensis, assembly GCF_020622355.1. Classification (GTDB taxonomy): domain Bacteria; phylum Pseudomonadota; class Gammaproteobacteria; order Pseudomonadales; family Halomonadaceae; genus Vreelandella; species Vreelandella malpeensis. The sequence continues at coordinate 6,559 of NZ_WHVL01000009.1, forward strand.
ATCATTCGTCACTCCTGTGCGCACCTGATCGGGCATGCGGTGAAACAGCTCTACCCGGACGCCAAGATGGCGATCGGCCCGGTGATCGAGAACGGCTTCTACTACGATATCGACTTCGGCCGTTCGGTCACGCCGGAGGACATGGAGGCGATCGAGAAGCGCATGCAGGCGCTGATCGACCAGGAGTACGACGTGGTGCGCGAGTACGTGGATCGCGACAAGGCCATGGCGACTTTCGAGAGCCGCGACGAGCCGTACAAGCAGGAGATCATCCGCGACATCCCCGAAGGCGCCACCATTCGGTTGTACCACCACGAAGAGTACACCGACATGTGCCGGGGCCCGCACGTGCCCAACACCCGTCACCTGAAGGCCTTCAAGCTGACCAAGCTGGCCGGCGCCTACTGGCGGGCGGACGCCTCCAACGCGATGCTCACGCGCATCTACGGCACCGCCTGGGGCGACAAGAAGCAGCTCAAGGCGTACATGAAGCGCCTCGAGGAGGCGGAGAAGCGCGATCACCGCAAGCTTGCGCGCAAGCTCGACCTGTTCCACATGCAGGAAGAGGCGCCGGGCATGATCTTCTGGCACCCCAACGGCTGGGCGCTGTGGCAGCAGGTCGAGCAGTACATGCGCGGCGTCTACAAGGCTGGCGGCTACCAGGAGATTCGCTGCCCGCAGATCATGGACGTGTCGCTGTGGAAGAAGTCCGGCCACTGGGACAACTACGCCGACGGCATGTTCTTCACCGAGTCGGAGAGGCGCGAGTACGCGCTCAAGCCGATGAACTGCCCGGGCCACGTCCAGGTGTTCAACTCCGGGCTTCGAAGCTACCGGGAGCTTCCGGTGCGCTTTGGCGAGTTCGGCGGCTGCCACCGCAACGAGCCCTCGGGTGCGCTTCACGGCATCATGCGCGTGCGCGCCTTCACTCAGGATGACGGTCACGTCTTCTGCACCGAAGCCCAGGTCGAGCCGGAGGTCACGAGCTTTCATCGTCAGGCGCTCAAGGTCTATCACGACTTCGGCTTCGAGGACATCGCGATCAAGATCGCCCTGCGCCCGGAAAAGCGCATCGGCAGCGACGACGTGTGGGACCGCGCCGAAGAAGCGCTGCGCGGCGCCTTGAAAGCATGTGATGTCGAGTGGCAGGAACTTCCCGGCGAAGGTGCGTTCTACGGACCCAAGATCGAGTACCACATGAAGGATTGCCTGGGCCGCGAATGGCAGGTCGGCACCATGCAGGTCGATTTCATGATGCCTGAGCGCCTCGGTGCCCAGTACGTGACCGAAGAGGGCGAGCGCAAGCCGCCGGTCATGCTGCACCGTGCGATCGTCGGTTCCATGGAGCGCTTCATCGGCATCCTGATTGAACACTATGCCGGTGCCATGCCATTATGGCTGGCGCCCGAGCAGGTCGTGATCATGAATATTACCGATTCTCAGCGCGATTATGCGCTCGAATTGGAGAATCGCCTGCAAAAAAGCGGTCTTCGCGTCAAGGCAGACTTGAGGAACGAGAAGATCGGCTTTAAAATCCGTGAGCATACGTTACAGAAAATTCCCTATCTCCTTGTGGTCGGAGATAAGGAAGTCGAAGCTGACTCAGTGGCCGTGCGAACTCGCAGCGGCGAAAACCTCGGCACCATGACCGTCGATGAGTTCATCGAGCGCGTTACTGCCGAGAGAGCAGCCCTGGCGACATCGTCAATTGCCTAAGGAGACAGAGCAATCAAGCGAAGCAATCCGCGCGGGCGTCCAGCAGACAAGCGCCCACCAATGAACGAGCGTATTACCGAAGAAGAAGTACGTCTGATCGACGCCGAAGGTGAGCAGTTGGGTGTGGTGCCCACCACTGAAGCGTTGGAGCGTGCTGAAGCTGCCGGTCTCGACCTCGTGCAAATTTCCAATGCCGATCCGATCGTCTGCAAGATCATGGATTACGGCAAGTTCGTTTTTGAGACGAAAAAGCAGAAAGCGGCTCAAAAGAAAAAGCAAAAGCAAATCCAGGTCAAGGAAGTCAAATTCCGGCCTGGCACCGACGAAGGCGATTATCAGGTGAAGCTCAAGAACCTGATCCGCTTTCTCGAAGGTGGTGACAAGGGCAAGGTCACATTGCGTTTTCGCGGTCGCGAAATGGCGCACCAGGACATCGGCCGCAAGCTGATGGAGCGGATCGCTGCTGACCTCGAAGAGATCGGTTCGGTGGAATCCTTCCCGAAAATGGAAGGCCGCCAGATGATCATGATTCTTGCCCCCAAAAAGAAGTGATCCAGCGGCGAGTTTAACGGGTCAGCGCCTGGCGCTGACCGGCCCTGGGTTTTCTAAAAAACATCGAGCGGAGTTTTTCTCATGCCGAAAATCAAAAGCAACAGCGGCGCGGCCAAGCGCTTCAAGAAGACGGCTAATGGCTTCAAGCACAAGCAGTCTTTCCGTAGTCACATCCTGACCAAGAAATCGACCAAGCGTAAGCGTCAGCTTCGCGGCATGAAGCAGATCCACGCGTCCGACAAGGCGCTGATCCAGCGCATGCTGCCGAACCTGTAAGTCGTTTTCGAAATCTATATCGTCAGGAGTAAGTCATGACTCGAGTCAAGCGTGGCGTAGTCGCCCGTCGTCGTCACAAGAAGGTACTGAAGCAGGCCAAGGGTTACTACGGTGCCCGTTCGCGCGTTTTCCGCGTGGCCAAGCAGGCCGTCATCAAAGCCGGCCAGTACGCCTACCGTGACCGTCGTAATCGTAAGCGCCAGTTCCGCGCCCTGTGGATCCAGCGTATCAACGCTGGTGCGCGCATCAACGGTATGTCCTACAGCCGTTTCGTTGGCGGTTTGAAGAAGGCCGGCATCGAAATCGACCGTAAAGTATTGGCCGATCTGGCGGTACACGAGAAAGCAGCCTTTGCTGCTATCGTGGAAAAAGCCAAGGCTGCCCAATAAGGTTTCAAGCCTTTCGTTGGCTTAAAACCGTAAGGTCATTGTAAAGTGACCCGAGCAGGGGAAGAGCAGCCGCTCTTCCCCTGTTTTTTTGTAATGGTGCAATGTAAAGCACTTTTCAGGGCCGTGTCTTAAAAGACGTGACCCGCGCGTTGCGCTCGGCATCGGCGCCACGGCGCTTGCGGGCCACGGCGTTTAAAACGCTGTCTTGCAGTAATGAATGAGTTGTAAAAAATCGCTTAATTCGGAGTGTAATGGATGGATCACCTGCCTACGCTGGTATCCGAGGCGCGCGAGGCCATTCAGGCCGCGCAGAGCGTCGCGGCGCTGGATGAGTTGCGAGTTCGCTATCTGGGCAAGAAGGGCGAGGTCACCGCGCTGCTCAAGGGCCTCGGCAAGCTTTCTGCCGAAGAGCGTCCGGCGGCGGGCGAGCGCATCAACCAGGCCAAGCAGACATTGGCTGGCGAGATCGACACCCGGCGCGCCGCGCTTGAAAGCGAGGCGTTGAACCAGCGTCTCGCAGCGGAGAAGATCGACGTGACGCTGCCCGGTCGCCATCAGGCCGGCGGCGGTCTGCACCCGGTCACGCGTACGCTCGAGCGCATCGAGAACCTCTTCACGCGCATCGGTTATGACGTCGCGGTCGGCCCGGAGATCGAGGACGACTACCACAACTTCGAAGCGCTCAACATTCCCGCCCATCACCCGGCGCGCGGCATGGCGGACACCTTCTACTTCGACGCCACGCGGCTTCTGCGTACCCATACGTCGCCGGTGCAGGTGCGCACCATGAAGGAGAGCGAGCCGCCGATTCGCATCGTTTGCCCGGGGCGGGTCTACCGCAGCGACTCAGACTTGACCCATACGCCGATGTTCCATCAGGTCGAGGGGTTGCTGGTCGACGAGGGCGTGAGCTTCGCCGATCTCAAGGGCACCATCGAAGATTTCCTGCAGGCGTTCTTCGAGCGCGACGATCTCGACGTGCGCTTTCGGCCCTCCTACTTCCCCTTCACCGAGCCTTCCGCCGAAGTCGACATCCAGTGCGTGATGTGCAGTGGCAAGGGGTGCCGGGTCTGCTCGCACAGCGGCTGGCTCGAGGTGATGGGTTGCGGCATGGTGCACCCGGAAGTCTTCAAGCACTCCGGTATCGACACCGAGCGCTTCACCGGCTTCGCCTTCGGCATGGGGGCCGAGCGCCTGGCCATGCTGCGCTACGGCGTCAATGACCTGCGCCTGTTCTTCGAAAACGATCTGCGCTTTCTGCGCCAGTTCGCCTAACCACGCCGCCAGACACAGGAACGAGCATGAAATTTTCAGAACAGTGGCTGCGTGAGTGGGTCTCGCCGAAGCTCGAGACCCAGGCGCTGGCCGACCAGATCACCATGGCGGGCCTCGAGGTCGATGCCGTCGAACCCGTCGCCCCGGCTTTCCAAGGCGTGGTCGTGGCCGAAGTGATCGCCAAGGAGCCGCATCCGGATGCCGACAAGCTCAACGTCTGCCGCGTCAGCGACGGCACGGGCGAAGTGCAGGTGGTATGCGGCGCGCGCAACGTGGCCGTTGGCCAGCGCGTACCCTTCGCCCAGGTGGGCGGAGTGCTGCCCGGCGATTTCAAGATCAAGAAAGCGAAGCTTCGCGGCGTCGAGTCTTTCGGCATGATCTGCTCCGCCTCGGAGTTGGGTCTCGAGGAGGAGACGTCCGAGGGCATCTTCGTACTGCCCGCTGATGCCCCGGTCGGTACCAGCGTGCGCGACTATCTGCTGCTGGACGACGCCACCATCGAGGTGGATCTGACGCCCAACCGCGGCGACTGTCTGAGCGTGAAAGGGCTGGCGCGCGAAGTGGGCGTGCTCAACCGCCTGCCGGTCGCGTCGCCGTCGCTCGCGCCGGTTGCCCCGGCGAGCGATCGCCGCTTCCCGGTGCGCATCGCCGCCGCCGAACAGTGCCCGCGCTACGTCTCTCGCATCATCAACGAGGTCGATCTCACCCGGCCGACGCCCTTGTGGATGGTCGAGCGCCTGCGGCGCAGTGGCGTGCGCGCCATCGACCCCGCGGTGGATGTCACCAACTACGTCATGCTCGAGCTCGGCCAGCCGCTGCACGCCTTCGATCTCGACAATCTCCAGGAGGGTATCGAGGTGCGCATGGCCGGGGAGGGCGAGCGCCTGACCCTGCTGGATGGTCAGGATGTGGCGTTGCGCACCGACACGCTGGTGATCGCCGATGCCTCCGGGCCGCTCGCCATGGCGGGCATCATGGGCGGCGAAACCTCAGGAGTGAGCGACAAGACCCGCAGCCTGTTTCTCGAGGCCGCCTACTTCACGCCGCTGGCTATCGCCGGCAAGGCGCGCTCCTACGGGCTGCACACCGATGCCTCGCACCGTTTCGAGCGCGGCGTCGATCCGGCGTTGACGATCGACGCCATCGAACGGGCGACCCAGCTGCTGATGGAGATCTGCGGCGGCGTGCCGGGTCCGGTCTGCGCGAGCGAAAGCGAGGCGCATCTGCCCTCGGAGCGCGTCATCACGCTGCGCAAGGCGCGTCTGGCCCAGGCGCTTTCCAAGACGCTGGCCGATGATGACGTCGCCGACATTCTCGGTCGCCTCGGTATGACGGCCGAGCGCGTCGAGGAGGGTTTTCGCGTCACGGCGCCGAGCTGGCGCTTCGATATCGCCATCGAAGAGGATCTGATCGAAGAAATCGCTCGTATCCACGGCTACAACAACCTGCCGGTTCGTCGTCCGGCGGCGCGATTGGCGCTTCGCCCGGCGAACGAGGCTCGGCTGACCCAGGCCCGGCTGCGCAACCAGATGGTCGCGCGCGGCTACCAGGAAGCGGTGACCTACAGTTTCGTCGCGCCGGAGTTGCAAAAGGCAATCCTGCCCGAAGCGGTATCGCCGGTACTGGCCAACCCCATTTCGGCGGATCTGTCGGTAATGCGGGCCAGTCTTTTCCCGGGACTGGTGCGCGCTCTCGAGCACAACCTTAATCGCCAGCAGACCCGGGTGCGGCTGTTCGAGACCGGGCTGGTGTTCGAAGGCGAGCTCGACGCCCTCGTCCAGACGCCGATGATGGGGGCGCTGGCCTGCGGCTCACGCGAAGTGGAGGGCTGGAGCAGCGCTAAGGACGCGATCGACTTCTTCGATCTGAAGGGCGATCTCGAGACTCTTCTCGCGCTCGGTGGCAATCCCGGTGCCTGGCGCTTCGAGCCCGCCGAGCACCCGGCGCTGCATCCTGGGCAGAGCGCACGGCTTCTGCATCACGACCGTCCCGCCGGCTGGATCGGCACGCTTCACCCGAAGGTACGCGCCGAACTCGGTCTCAAGGCCGATGCGGTGCTTTTCGAGGTGCGCCTCGACGCGCTCGGCGATGGCGTGATTCCGGCCTTCGAGCCGCTGTCACGCTACCCGGAAGTGCGTCGTGATCTTGCCTTCATGCTCGATGAGCAGGTGCCGGTACAGTCGCTGCTGGACTGCGTGAAGCGCGAGGCGGGCGATTATCTGCAGGATCTCAAGCTGTTCGACGTCTACGCCGGCAAGGGCGTGGAGCCGGGGCAGAAGAGTATCGCTCTGGGCTTGACCTGGCAGCATCCATCGCGCACGCTAAATGATGATGAAATCAATGAGCGCGTGGATTCGATCGTGGCGCAGGCGAACGCCGTGCTGAACGCACGGTTGCGGGGCTGACGGACGCCGGCTGCGACTGACCTTTCGAGCAATGGGTTTGCGAACAAGGAGAGGCGTCATGGGGGCGTTGACCAAGGCGGAACTGGCAGAGCATCTACATACCGAGCTTGCGCTTTCCAAGCGCGAGGCCAAGGCGATGGTGGAGGCGTTTTTCGAGGAGATTCGCGCCTGCCTGCGCGAGAACGAGCAGGTCAAACTGTCGGGCTTCGGCAATTTCGATCTGCGCGACAAGCGCGAGCGCCCTGGCCGTAACCCCAAGACCGGCGAGGAGATTCCGATCTCCGCCCGGCGGGTAGTGACCTTTCGGCCTGGCCAGAAGCTCAAGCAGCAGGTGGAGCACTACACCAGCACTCGGTAAAGATTGGATGGCTCGAGTCCCTGGCCAGACTCACGATCGAGGCGCCCCGCGAAGGGCGCCTTTTTTATCGCGGGTCGACCGGCTGCGTGCGCCGGGTGAGTCGTGTTAATATCCGAGCGAATTCATCAACTATTTTTGCAGGTTCAGTGCCTGCAAAGCGTTACAGGATACCGATGATGCCCAAGCTTTCGATTGTCGTGGGTACCATGTACGGCGGCGCACTGGATGTCGCCGAGCAGGTCAAACCCTTGTTCGAGACCGCCGGCTACGATGTCGATATCTTCGAGCAGCCGAGTCTCGAGGATCTCCAGGCGTGTGAGCTTGCACTGTTCTGCATCTCCACCACCGGCAGCGGCGACTTCCCCGGTAATATCGTGCCGTTCGTGCGCCGTTTGCGCGACGAGAGCCCGGCGCTGAGCACCTTGCGCTACGGCGTGATCGCGCTCGGCGACAGTTCCTACGGTGATACCTTCTGCGGCGCCGGGCGAGCGCTCGACGCGCTTCTCGAAGAGCTCGGGGCCGAGCGTCTGGGCGAACGCCTGGAGGTGGATGCCATGGAGACGTTCATGGCCGACGACGCCGCCGTGCCCTGGGTGGAGCAGTGGATCGACGAACAAGCGTTGACGGTCGCCTGATGCAGACGGTTTCCGCCGAACGCGTCAGCGTCACGCTGGGTCTTTGCATCGTGATGATCTCCATCGTGCCACGCTATCTTGCCGGTGGCCACCAGACGCACCTGACCATGCTGCTCATCGCCCTGGCGGTGGTCATCGGTGCGGCGCTGCTCCAGTGGCGTTTGTTGGCATCAACGCAGCGCAGTGCGCTGACGGCGCTGCTCAAGCGTCTGACCATCATGATGCTGGCCGGCGCGGTGATGATGGGCGTCTGGCACGCGCTGATGACTGACTGGATCAGCTGGCAGCGCTTCATCTCCCATGCCGCCACCTGCGGGCTGCTGCTCCACGCCGTGACGCTCGGATGGCGCCGCAGCGCCCAGCACTAGGGGAAAGCGACAATTTCTGTGCCGGTGCCTTGTAATCGCCCGGCGCGCCCCCATCTTGCGAGCATGGTGCTTGCCACTGCACGCCGGGGTTCTTAAAATTGCCCCCTTGAACACCGAATATGCACTGAACATCAAGCAATCAACACAAAGCCCAGCCGCTAGAGGACAATTCATGCAAGTTTCTGTCGAGACGACCTCCCCCATCGAACGCCGTATCACCATTCAGGTACCGGCTGCCGACATCGACGAGGCCGTCAGCGCTCGCTTGAAAGACACCGCGAAGAACGTTCGCCTGAACGGTTTTCGCCAGGGCCGGGTACCCATGGACGTCGTTCGCCAGCGCTACGGCGCGAGCGTGCGCAACGAGGTCGTGGGTGAGGTGATGCGCGAGCGCTACGTGCGTGCGATCACCGATGAAGGACTCAACCCCGCCGGTTTCCCGAAGATCGAGCCGAAGATCAACGAGGCGGGCAAGGATTTCGAATTCGTGGCGGTCATGGAAGTGTACCCGCAGGTCGAGCTCAGCTCGATCGAGGGCACTGAAGTCGAGCGTCCGGTAGTGAGCGTCACCGATGCCGACGTTGACGAGATGATCGAGACGCTGCGCAAGCAGAACGCCGAATGGAAGGAAGACGACAAGGCTGCCGAAGATGGCGACCAGGTCACCATCGATTTCCAGGGCTTTCTGGGCGACGAACCTTTCGAAGGCGGCAGTGCCGAGGGCCACGCGCTGGTGATCGGTTCCAACAGCTTCATCCCCGGCTTTGAGGAGCAGCTGATCGGGGCCAAGGCCGGTGAAGAGAAGACCCTGACCGTGACCTTCCCGGAGGACTACCAGGCCGAGCACCTGGCGGGCAAGGAAGCGACCTTCAAGGTCAAGGTTCACAAGGTCAGCACTCAGGCGCTGCCCGAGGTCGACCAGAACTTCTTCGAACGCTTCGGTATCGAGGATGGCGACGAAGCCAAGTTCCGCGCCGAGATCAAGAAGAACATGACCCGCGAAGCCTCCCAGGCGGTCGACAATCGCGTCAAGCAGCAAGTGCTCGATGCGCTCAAGAAGGCCAACGAGATCACCGTGCCGAGCGCACTGGTTCAGCAGGAGACCGACGGCATGAAGCGCCAGGCTGCGCAGCAGTTCGGCCTCGGTGAAGACTTCGACGTCAGCCAGCTGCCCAACGAGCTGTTCGAGGAGCAGGCCCGTGGCCGCGTTCAGGTCGGCCTGCTGCTGGCCGAAGTGATCAAGTCTCACGAGCTCGACGCCGACGACGCCGCGATCAAGGCCAAGGTCGAGGAGCTGGCCGAGCAGTACCAGGACCCGTCCGAAGTCGTCGACTACTACATGGGTAACGACGAGCTCAAGACCCAGGTCAAGTCCGCCATCCTCGAAGAGAAGGCGGTCGACAAGCTTCTCGAGCAGGCGACGGTCAAGGATGTCGAGATGACCTACCAGCAGGCGCTGGCCGCTGCCCAGCAGCAGGCAGAGCAGGGCGAAGGCGAAGAGTCCGAGGCCTGATGCAACGCGTGGCGCGCCCGGCGCGCCACTCTCTTACCGGACGCAAGGAATCACCCGAATGAGTGAGTTTGATATTCAAAACGCCGGCGGTTTGGTCCCCATGGTGGTCGAGCAGAGCGCCAAGGGCGAACGCGCCTACGATATCTATTCGCGCCTTCTCAAGGAGCGCGTCATTTTCCTCGTCGGGCCGGTCGAAGATTACATGGCTAACCTGGTCGTGGCGCAGATGCTGTTCCTGGAGTCCGAGAATCCCGATAAGGATATCCATCTCTATATCAACTCGCCCGGTGGCTCGGTCACGGCGGGCATGTCGATCTACGACACCATGCAGTTCATCAAGCCGGACGTCTCGACCGTATGTATCGGTCAGGCGGCGAGCATGGGCGCGCTTCTGCTGACCGCGGGTGCCGCGGGCAAGCGGTACTGTCTGCCCAACTCGCGCGTAATGATCCACCAGCCGCTCGGCGGCTACCAGGGTCAGGCCTCGGACATCGAGATCCACACTCGGGAAATCCTCGGCATCCGCGAGAAGTTGAACCAGATTCTTGCCCATCACACGGGCCAGGATATCGAGAAAGTGGCGCGTGATACCGACCGCGACAATTTCATGAGCGCCGACAAGGCTCAAGAGTACGGCCTGATCGACGCAGTGCTGGATAAGCGCCCTACATCCTGATAGCGTTATCGGATTCCCGCTTTTCCAACGAGCTTTCAAGGCGGCGAACGCCGCCGCAGCGATAGAGGTACGCCAATGGCCGACGGCAAAGGCAAGGACGAAGGTGGCAAGCTGCTCTACTGCTCGTTTTGTGGCAAGAACCAGAACGAAGTACGCAAGCTGATTGCCGGCCCGTCCGTATATATCTGCGATGAGTGTGTCGATCTGTGCAACGACATCATTCGCGAGGAAGTTCTCGAAGCCGATGCCGAGAGCGACGAGGAGCGTCTGCCTACGCCTCGCGAAATTCGCCACACCCTGGACGACTACGTCATTGGCCAGGACCGTGCCAAGATGGTGCTGTCGGTGGCGGTCTACAACCACTACAAGCGCCTGAAAAGCGAAGTGCGCGATGGCGATGTGGAGCTGGGTAAATCCAATATCCTGCTGATTGGCCCGACCGGTAGCGGCAAGACGCTGCTGGCGGAAACCATGGCCAGGCTTCTGAACGTACCCTTCACTATTGCTGACGCGACCACGCTGACCGAAGCGGGCTACGTGGGCGAGGATGTCGAGAACATCATCCAGAAGCTGCTGCAAAAGTGCGACTACGATGTCGAGAAGGCGGAGCGCGGCATCGTCTACATCGATGAGATCGACAAGATCTCGCGCAAGTCGGACAATCCCTCGATCACCCGCGACGTATCGGGCGAGGGTGTGCAGCAGGCGCTTCTGAAGCTGATCGAGGGCACCACCGCTTCGGTTCCACCCCAGGGGGGGCGCAAGCACCCGCAGCAGGAGTTCGTGCAGGTCAACACCGCCAACATCCTGTTCATTGTGGGCGGCGCCTTCGCCGGGCTCGACAACGTCATTCGTGACCGCGCCGAGAAAGGTGGCATCGGCTTCAACGCCAGTGTCAAAAGCAAGGAATCCTCGCGCGGTGTGGGCGAGGTGCTGGCCGGCGTTGAGCCGGAGGATCTGGTCAAGTTCGGTCTGATACCGGAGTTCGTCGGTCGCCTGCCGGTCATCGCCACGCTCACCGAACTGACCGAGGACGCGCTGATCCAGATTCTGACCGAGCCCAAGAACTCGCTGGTCAAACAGTATGCCAAGCTCTTCGAGATGGAGGACGTGGCGCTTGAGTTTCGCGAGGAGGCGCTGCGCGCCGTTGCCGCCAAGGCGATGGAGCGTAAGACCGGTGCTCGCGGCCTGCGCTCGATTCTCGAGTCGGTGCTGCTCGACACCATGTACGAGATCCCCTCGCTCGAGGACGTCAGCAAGGTGGTCATCGACGAGTCGGTCATCACGGGCGAAAGTCAGCCGCTTCTGATCTACTTCAATCAGCAGAAGGCTCGCGTCGACGGCACCGACGGCTAATGCGCCTTTCGACCTGAGTGCTCGCAAAAGCCAATCCAAGGGGTCGCCTAGGCGACCCCTTGCCGTTGACTGAGCCGCACCTGGGTCTGGCCGCTGCGCGAACCCGGGGCTCGGGTCATCGAGCCGCGTCTTCCATACTGTCAAGCGCTTTAAAGTGGTAACGCTTCACCAAGCGCTTCTCCGATTTTGAGGAACGTCTGCGATGCAGCAGAACGCCGATCAGACACAGTGTTTACCCATGTTGCCGCTGCGCGACGTGGTTGTTTACCCGCAAATGGTGATCCCGCTGTTCGTGGGTCGGGAAAAGTCCATCCAGGCCCTCGAGGCCGCAATGGAATCGGACAAGCGCGTTCTCCTGGTGGCCCAGCGCGAAGCCTCTCAGGATGAACCGGACAACGACGACCTTTACCGCATGGGCACCGTGGCCGATATCATGCAGCTTCTGAAACTGCCGGACGGCACGGTCAAGGTTCTGATCGAAGGCAACTTCCGCGCCGACGTGGTCGACATCGAGGAGAACGAGGCGGGCTATACCCAGGCGCACCTGGTTCCGCGCGAGAGCGAGCCGCTCACCTCCCGCGAGCAGGAGGCGCTGGTGCGCGTACTGCTTAACCAGTTCGAGCAGTACGTCAAGCTTTCCAAGAAGGTGCCCAACGAGGTGCTCAACTCGCTCTCCGGCATCGAGGACCCGAGCCGGCTGGTGGATACCATCTGTGCCCACCTGTCGCTGAAGATCGGTGACAAGCAGGAGCTGCTCGAGATGGATCGCGTGCGTGATCGCATCGAACACCTGATGGCGCTGATCGAGTCCGAGATCGATCTTCTCCAGGTGGAGAAACGCATCCGCTCGCGGGTCAAGGAGCAGATGGAGAAGACCCAGCGCGAGTACTATCTCAACGAGCAGATGAAGGCCATCCAGAAGGAGATGGGCGAGCTCGACGATGTGCCCAACGAGGCCGAGAAGTACGAGCGCGCCATCAAGGAATCCGGCATGCCCAAGGAGGCCGCCGAGAAAGCCACCCAGGAGCTCAACAAGCTCAAGATGATGGCGAGCAACTCGGCGGAGGCCACCGTGGTGCGCTCCTACCTCGACTGGCTGATCGCCGTGCCTTGGAAGAAACGCACCCGCGTCAAGCACGATCTGGTCAAGGCCCAGGAAGTGCTCGACGAGGATCACTATGGCCTCGAGGAGGTCAAGGCGCGCATTCTCGAATACCTCGCGGTGCAGAAGCGGGTCAAGAAGATGAAGGGCCCGGTGCTGTGCCTTGTCGGCCCGCCCGGGGTGGGCAAGACCTCTCTGGGGCAGTCGATCGCCCGGGCAACCAATCGCAAGTACGTGCGCCTGGCGCTCGGCGGGGTGCGCGACGAGTCCGAGATTCGCGGCCACCGGCGAACCTACATCGGCTCGCTTCCCGGCAAGTTGATGCAGCGCATGGCTCGCGCCGAGGTTAAGAACCCGCTGTTTCTGCTCGACGAGGTCGACAAGCTTGGCATGGACCACCGTGGCGACCCCGCCTCGGCGCTGCTCGAAGTGCTCGACCCGGAACAGAACAGCAGCTTCAGCGACCACTACCTCGAGCTCGATTTTGACCTCTCGGAGACACTGTTCATCTGTACCGCCAATTCGATGAACATTCCCGGACCACTGCTGGACCGCATGGAGATCATTCGTCTGCCCGGCTACACCGAGGACGAGAAGCTTGCCATCGCAAGGCGCTATCTGCTGCCCAAGCAGCTCGGCGCCAACGGTCTGAAGCCTGATGAGCTGGCCCTCGATGACGAAGCGCTTCTGGAACTGGTGCGCTACTACACCCGCGAGGCCGGGGTGCGCGAGCTCGAACGCCAGATCGCCAAGGTGTGCCGCAAGGTGCTGCGCGAGCATGTCGAGGCCGAGGTGAGTTCCAAGAAAGCGGGGGCGGCGGTTGAGCGCACGCTTACCGCCGAGGATGTCGAGACCTACGCTGGCGTGCGCCGCTACAGCTACGGGCTGGCCGAGAAGGAAGATCAGGTCGGCCGCGTGACCGGGCTTGCCTGGACATCCGTGGGCGGCGAGATTCTGACTATCGAGTCCGTCGTCACCCCCGGCAAGGGGCGGTTGAACAAGACCGGCTCGCTCGGCGACGTCATGAAGGAGTCGGTGAGCGCGGCCCAGACCGTGGTCAAGGCCCGGGCGGCGGCGTTCGCGATCGACCCGCAGCGTTTCGAGAACGAAGACCTGCACATTCATGTGCCGGAAGGCGCCACGCCCAAGGATGGCCCAAGTGCGGGTATCGCCATGGTGACGGCGATCATTTCCGCCTACACCCAGCGCCCGGTACGCTGCGATGTCGCCATGACCGGCGAGGTCAATCTGCGCGGTGAAGTGCTGCCCATAGGAGGGCTCAAGGAGAAATTGCTGGCAGCCCGCCGGGGTGGTATAAAGACCGTCCTGATCCCTGAGGAAAATCGTCGTGATCTCAAGGAAGTACCGGACAATATCAAGGGAGCGCTTGATATTCGCCCGGTACGCTGGATAGATGATGTATTGACGGTCGCGCTGGCCGATGAAGCGGTGGAGGGAGCGGCGACGCTCGCTGGTACCGATCCATCGTTCAAGGGTACTACCGTTGCCAGCACGCACTAAGCAGGTCCGAAGAGACTTGTATCGATAACGGGCGCCCGGGACAAAGGCCCGGGCGCCCGACACTGGGTCGCTTGACAGGTGTTTCAAGGCATTGCTATAAAACGCAGCTACGCTTTGAGGTTGTACCTGCCGGTGACCGCGCCGTTCAGAGCCATTTTGCGAAACATTTAAGGGGTGAAGTGTGAATAAGTCCGAGCTGATCGAAGCTATTGCCGCATCTGCCGATATTCCCAAGGCTGCGGCGACTCGCGCATTGGATGCCATGGTGGAGTCCGTCACCGATAGCCTCAAGAAGGGCGACAGCGTTTCACTGGTAGGTTTTGGCACGTTCGCGATCAAAGAGCGCGCTGCCCGTACCGGTCGTAACCCGCAGACCGGTCAGCCGATCGAGATCAGCGCTGCCAAGGTGCCCAGCTTCAAGGCCGGTAAAGCGCTGAAAGACGCCGTCAACTAATTGGCTCGCGTTTTCGTGTAACGTAATGGGCGCATCGCTTGGGCGATGCGCCCATGTTTTTTTCAAGCCCCGGCAACGGGCGATGCGTTTGGCTGCGACGATCTGAGGCAAGCATGCTGCAAAGTATTCGAAACGGCTCCCGAAGCTGGGGAGCCAAAATCATCATCGGACTCATGGTGGCCGCGATGGCGCTATTCGGTGTCGAGTCGCTGTTCAGCGCCTTCGGCCGCGATCCGAACCAGGTCGCCAGCGTCAATGGCGAACCGATCCTGCGCCAGCAGGTGGAACTCGAGGTCCAGCGCGCGCTGCGCTCGGGCCAGGTGCCACCGGAACAGGAGCGCGCCCTGCGCAATGAGGTGCTCGACCAGCTGATCACCCAGGAGCTTCTTAGCCAGTACGCCGAGGAAGGCGGCTTCCATCTTTCTGACGATCAGCTCGATCAGGTCATCGTCACGCTGCCGGAATTCCAGGATGAACAGGGCCGTTTCAACCCCGATATCTTCCGTAATCAGCTCGGCCGCGCCGGTTACACGCCCATGGCGTTCCGTCAGGAGCTCGAGGGCGATCTGAAACGCCGCTACCTTCAGCAGGGCGTTGCGCAGAGCGATTTCAGCCTGCCAAGCGAACGCGAGCGCATGGCGGCGCTGCAGAACCAGCAGCGCAGTTTCCGCTATGCGATGCTGCAGGCAGGTGACATCGATTTCACACCGAACGTCACCGATGAGGACGTCGAGGCCTACTTCGATGCCAACCCGGAGCGTTTCGAGCGCCCGGAACAGGTTCAAGTCGAATACGTTTTGATCGATCGTCGGGCAATGGCCGAGAACGTCGATGTCGACGACGAGGCGCTCAGGCGTGCCTGGCGGGCACAGAACCGCACCGCCGAGCGACGCGTGTCACACATCATGGTCACCTATGGTGACGAGCGCAGTCGCGAGGAGGCCGAGGCACGTGCCCAGCAGGCGCTCGACGATCTTGAGCAAGGCCAGTCCTTCGAGGACACCGTGCTGCGTTACTCCGATGATACCGCCAGCGCTGAGCAGGGGGGCGATCTTGGCGTGATCGCACCGGGCATCATGGGGCAGGCCTTCGATGATGCGGCCTTCGAGCTTGCCGAAGGCGAAACCTCGGGGCTGGTCGAAATGGGCGACGCCTTCCACGTGCTGCAGGTCACCGAGGTCGAAGGCCCGAGCTTCGAGGAGCAGCGCGAAACGCTCGCCCAGAGCGCGGCGGTCAGCGAAGTCAGCGACGACTTCAACCGCCAGGTGCAGCGCCTGATCGACGAGAGCTTTGCCGCCGACGATCTCGGCAGCGTGGCCGACGATCTTGGCCTTGCGCTCCAGCAGACCGGCTGGATCGCCCGCGACGAAGCGACCGGCGTTCTTTCCGAACCCGGGGTGATGGACGAGGCGTTCAGCGAGGACGTGCTCGATGCCGGCTACAACAGCGAAGTGATCGAGCTCGATGACGACCGGCGCTTGGTGCTTCGCGTGGCGGATCATCGCGAAGCGACCGTGCTGCCGCTGGACGAGGTGCGTGGGGACATCGAAGGGTACGTCGCCGCCGCGCAGCGCCAGCGCGCACTCCAGGCCGAGGCCGATCGGTTGGTGGCGGCGCTCGAAGCCGGCGATGAGATCGATGTCACCTGGCTCGAGGCCAGCGACGTCTCGCGTCAAGGTCCGGCCACGCTGCCCGCTGCGCTGATCGACGGCGTGTTCCGCCTGCCGCGCCCGGAAGAAGGCGAAAGCCGTTTCGCGAGCATCGCCATGCCTGGTACGGTAAGCGTCGTGGCACTGGATAGTGTCGAGCAGGGTAGCGCCGACGACGACCAGCTGAGCGAGTTCATGGTGCAGTTCGCCGAGCAGATGCGCGCCCAGGCGGCGCTCGAAGGTCTGGTCGAGGCACTGCGCGACGACGCCGACATCGAGCGCTGAGGTTCTTGTCCGCTCGGACACGAGCGTGCGTCATCAAAAAAGCCGATCCTTGGATCGGCTTTTTCGTATCTGAGTGCTTGGTTCGTATCTGAGTGCTTGGGCTAGTCAGCGGCGGGAGGTGACGCCAGCTCGAAGCGGCGAAGCTCGGGCTCAGGCGTTCGACCGTCATGGCGCTCGACCACGATGTCGAAACCGTGGCTCTCGCTCCAGTCGCCCAGCACGAAGCGCTTTGCGGGCACGTCCTCGACGCTGAGCGTATGCACCTGCGGGCGATGGGTATGACCGTGGATCATCACGCTCACGCCCAGCTGATGCATCAGGGCAATCACTTCGGCCTCGGTGACATCCATGATCGCCTGCGCCTTGTCGGCGTTGGCACTGCTCGATTCCAGGCGCAGCTTGCCGGCCAGCGCCAGCCGATCCTGCAGCGGCATGGCGAGTATCTGCGCCTGCCACTCGCGGCTTCGCGACTGGGCGCGAAACGCCATGTAGGGCTCGTCCCGGGTGCAGAGGCTGTCGCCGTGCAGCAGCACCACGGGTAGCCCCTCGAGTTCGACCTCGTGCACCTCGGGCAGCGCCTCGGCGCCGCAGGCGGCGAGAAAGCGCTCGCCGAGCAGGAAGTCGCGGTTGCCGTGCTGGAAGTAGACCCGCGTGCCCCCATCACTTAGCGCGCTCAGCCGGGTGATCACCTCGTGGGCCACGGTGGCGATGGGGTGCGGCGTGTCGAGCACGTCATCGCCTATCCAGGCATCGAACAGGTCCCCCAGGATATAGAGCGCGTCGGCTCCCGGGGCGGTATGCTCCAGGTAGCGGTAGAAGCCCTGGTTGATCTTGGGCGTGTCACCGCTCAAGTGCGTGTCGGCTACCAGCAGAGTGCGCATGATACCCTCGCTCAGTCTTCTTTGACGTAGGCGCGCTCGATGATGACGTCCTCGGCGGGCACGTCGGCATGCATGCCACGGCGGGTGGTGGCCACGCCCTTGATGGCATTGACCACGTCCATGCCATCGGTCACTTCACCGAAGACCGCGTAGCCCCAGCCCTGCAGGTTCTTGCCGCTATGGTTCAAGAAGGCATTGTTACCCACGTTGATGAAGAACTGTGCGGTCGCCGAGTGCGGGTCCTGGGTACGCGCCATGGCGACGGTGCCGATGGTGTTCTGAAGGCCGTTGTCGGCTTCATTCTCGACCGGCTCGCGGGTGGGCTTTTGCTCGAAGGACTGGTCGAAGCCGCCGCCCTGCACCATGAAGCCATCGATCACGCGGTGGAACAGGGTGCCGTCGTAGAAGCCGTCGCGTACGTACTGCTCGAAGTTGGCGGCGGTCTTCGGCGCCTTCTCGTGGTCGAGCGCGATGGTGATGTCACCCAGGGTGGTCTGTAATACGATCATGGATAAATTCCTGTTGAATAAAGGCGTTCGCCTTGGCGCTGTGCATCGGCGTCGCGTTATAATAGCGGTTTTGCCCGGCGCCGCGAAGCGCTACGGTTTCAGCGTAGGCGCCCGGCGCCCGGCACGCCATCCACTGTGAGGTTAGCGACACCACCATGACCAACGAGACCACCAAAGCCCCGAACTTCATTCGCAACCAGGTGAGCGACGAGATCGAGCGTGGGCAGGTCACCCAGATCGTGACCCGTTTTCCGCCGGAGCCCAATGGCTTTCTGCACATCGGTCATGCGAAGTCGATCTGTCTGAACTTCGGGTTGGCCGAGGAACTCGGTGGTGACTGTCATCTGCGCTTCGACGACACCAACCCGGCGAAGGAAGAGCAGGCCTACATCGATGCCATCAAGGAGGACGTCGCGTGGCTGGGCTTTGAGTGGGCGGGCGAGGTGCGTTTCGCCTCCAGCTATTTCGACCAGCTCTACGCCTGGGCCCAGCACCTGATTCGCGAAGGCAAGGCCTACGTCGACGATCTTTCCCCGGACGAGATCCGCGAGTACCGCGGCACGCTCACCGAGCCGGGTCGTCCGAGCCCCCACCGCGAGCGCGGCGTCGAGGAGAACCTGGAGCTGCTCGAGCGCATGCGCGTCGGCGAGTTCGCTGAAGGCGAGAAGGTGCTGCGCGCCAAGATCGACATGGCCTCGCCGAACATCAACCTGCGCGACCCGATCCTCTACCGCATTCGCCACGCAAGCCACCACCAGACCGGCGATGCCTGGAAGATCTACCCCTCCTACGATTTCACTCACGGTCAGTCGGACGCCATCGAAGGCGTGACCCACTCGATCTGCACCCTGGAGTTCGAGGATCACCGCCCGCTCTACGAGTGGTTCCTGAATAACCTGCCGGTGCCCAGCAAGCCGCGCCAGATCGAGTTCGCGCGTCTGAATCTCGACTACACCCTGACCTCCAAGCGCAAGCTGAAGCTGCTGGTCGACGAGGGTATTGTCGATGGCTGGGACGATCCGCGCATGCCGACCATCTCCGGCATGCGCCGGCGTGGCTACACGCCGGCCTCCATCCGCAAGTTCTGCGAGATGATCGGCGTCACCCGTGCCGACGGCGGCCTGGTCGACATCGCCATGCTGACCCACGCGATCCGCTCGGATCTCGAGGACAACGCCCCGCGCGCGATGTGCGTGATCAACCCCTTGAAGGTGGTACTGACCAACGTCGAGCAAGGCTTCGAGGAGGTCTACGAGGTACCAGGGCACCCGGCTCGCGAAGACATGCCCGTGCGCCGCGTGCCCTTCACCCGCGAGCTCTACATCGACCGCGACGACTTCATGGAGGATGCGCCGAAGAAGTTCTTCCGTCTGGCGCCGGGCAAGGAAGTACGCCTGCGCAACAGCTACGTCATTCGCTGCGACGAGGTGATCAAGGACGACGCTGGCGTGATCACCGAGCTTCGCTGCTCGGTGGATTTCGACACACTGGGCAAGAACCCGGAAGGGCGCAAGGTGAAGGGCGTGATTCACTGGGTGAGCGCGACTCACGGCGTGCCCATGGAGGTGCGCCTCTACAACAACCTGTTCATGGTCGAGCAGCCGGACCGCGACAAGGACGCCGACTTCCTCGAGCACTTGAATCCGGAGTCGCTGGTGATCAGCCAGGCGATCGGCGAGCCGAGCCTGGCCGATGCGACCCCGGAGTCGCGCTACCAGTTCGAGCGGGTGGGCTACTTCTGCGCCGATCGCCATCTTTCCACTCCCGAGAAGCTGGTCTTCAACCGCACCGTGGGCTTGAAGGACTCCTGGGCGAAAATTCAGAAAAAAGGCTAAGAGGCGCGCCATGCACATCTACAACACGCTCACCCGCCGCAAGGAGGCGTTCACGCCCATCGAACCCGGCCGGGTGAGCATGTACGTCTGCGGCATGACGGTGTACGACTACTGCCACCTCGGCCACGCCCGGGTGATGGTGGCGTTCGACGTGATCACGCGCTACCTGCGCCATCGCGGGTTCGACGTCACCTACGTGCGCAACATCACCGACATCGACGACAAGATTTTGAAGCGTGCCGAGGAGAACGACGAGTCGATCGCCTCGCTCACCGAGCGCATGATCGACGCCATGCACGAGGACGAGGCGCGCCTCGGGGTGCTGCCGCCGTCCCGCGAGCCCCGGGCCACCGGCCACATCGACGAGATCGTCGCGATGATCGAGACGCTGATCGACAAGGGCTTCGCCTACGCCGTCGACAACGGCGACGTCTACTACCGCGTGCGCCGGTTCGAAGGCTACGGCAAGCTCAACAACCGTCAGCTCGATGACATGCGCGCAGGCTCCCGGGTCGAGATCGACACCCACAAGGAAGACCCGCTCGACTTCGTGCTGTGGAAAGCCGCCAAGCCGGGCGAGGCGCACTGGGCCTCGCCCTGGGGCGACGGCCGCCCGGGCTGGCACATCGAGTGTTCGGCGATGTCGACGTGCTGCCTGGGCAACACCTTCGACATCCACGGCGGCGGGCCTGACCTGACCTTCCCGCACCACGAGAACGAGATCGCCCAGAGCGAGGCCGCCACCGGTCAGACCTACGTCAACACTTGGATGCACGCCGGTGCCGTGCGGGTTGATCAGGAGAAAATGTCCAAGTCGCTGGGCAACTTCTTCACCATCCGCGAAGTGCTCGAAGAGCACGACCCGGAAGTGGTGCGCTATCTTCTGGTGGCGAGCCACTACCGCAGCCCGATCAACTACTCGGTGAGTTCGCTTCTTGAAGCGCGCAAGTCGTTGATCCGCTTCTACACCGCCCTCGAAGGCGTCGACGCCGAGGCAAGGGGTGGCGTGGAAACGCCGTACGCGGCGCGCTTCGAGCAGGCCATGGACGACGACTTCAACACGCCGGAAGCGCTGGCGGTGCTGTTCGATCTGGCCCGCGAAGTGAACCGGTCCAGGACCGATGCGCCTGAGCGCGCCCCGCTTCTGGCGTCGGAGCTCGTCCGTCTGGGCGGCGTGCTGGGTCTTTTGCAACAGCCACCCGAGGCGTTTCTCAAGGGGGCGAGCGCGAAGGCAGCGATCAGTGGCGCCGACATCGAGATGAAAATCGCAGAGCGCCAGCAGGCGAAAACGGACAAGGATTTTGCCCGAGCCGACGCCATTCGCGATGAGCTTGCAGCGCTTGGTGTGGTGCTCAAGGATTCGCGGGAAGGCACTACCTGGGTGATCGAAACGCCCTGACCCGTGGCGTTGGCCCCCAGGCCACCTATACTGAAGCCACCGCTAAATGAGCCAATTGATAAAAGGATGATGACGATGCGCTCTATCGTGAAAACCGCGCTGGGTGGACTGGCGCTTTCGTGGCTGGCCGGCACGGCCCAGGCCGAGGAGCCGGTGGTGGTGTCGTCGAAGATCGATACCGAGGGTGCCGTGCTCGGCGAGCTGATCATCCAGACGCTGGAGCGCGAGGGAATCCCGACCGAGAATCGCCTGCAGCTGGGCGCGACCAGCGTGGTGCGCAGCGCCCTCCAGGCCGGCGAGATCGACCTCTATCCAGAGTACACCGGTAACGGCGCGTTCTTCTTCGACATGACCGACAGCCCCGTCTGGAACGATGCGGAGCAGGCCTACCAGACCGTGCGCGAACGCGATGCCGAGCAGGGGTTGGTGTGGCTTGCACCCGCCAGCGCCAACAATACCTGGGCGATGAGCATTCGCGCCGACGTTGCCGAAGAGAACGATCTCGTGACGCTGGAAGACCTGGCGACGTACCTGGAGCAGGGGGGCGAGTTCAAGTTCGCCGCCAGCGCCGAGTTTGTCGACTCCGACCAGGCGCTACCTGCCTTCCAGGAGGCCTACGGCTTCGAGCTCTCCGATGACCAGCTGCTGGTACTCTCCGGCGGCAATACCGCTGCCACCATGCGCGCCGCCGCCCAGCAGACCAGCGGCGTCAATGCCGCCATGACCTACGGGACTGATGGTGGGCTCAACGCTCTGAATCTGGTCGTGCTGGAGGATACCCTCGGCGTTCAGCCGATCTATCAGCCTGCGCCGGTGGTGCGTGAAAGCGTGCTCGAGACCTACCCGGGGATCGAGGCGAGCCTCGACGCCGTGTTCGAGACACTGGATCTCGAAACGCTTCAGCGCCTGAACGCCGACGTGGCCGTCAATGGCCTGTCGCCGGATCAGGTAGCTCGCGACTATCTCGACACCCTCGGCGAGTGATAAAAAGTGCCTGGAGGGATGGTCATCGTCAACGCTGGTGAGCGGCACCCATCCCCCAATGTCGTTCTGATAGCGCTCGGCATCGTTATGCTGTGCGCCGTCTGGCTACTCGGGGTCGTCAGCGTTGCACCCAACCGCATCGTGCCCGGTACTTCCTATCCCCTGGTCGCGGCGCTGGGCATGCCCGGCGCGCTGCTGGTCACGCTGCTGCTCGGTGCCATGACGGCGCTGGCGCTGCGCCCGGCGCGTATCCACTACCTGGCGATGCTGTTGCTGCTGGTCATGGTGCTGCTCTTGATGCCTTTCGGGCTCATGGTCGCCGGTCATTTCTTGATCGATCCGGCGCTGCCCCAGGCGCGCCTGGGGCTCGGCGCGGCGTACTGGACACTTTCCTTCGTGCTATTGCTTTATCTCGTCGAGCTGCGCCTGCGCCTTGCCATCAAGCGGCTGCCCACGGCGCTGTTGCTGGTGGCCGTGGCGCTCGCGTGGTGGCTTTGCGCCAGGCTATGGCTGGATGATCTTGCCCTCGTACAGGAGTTCCAGGCACGTCGCGGGGCGTTCTTTTCCGCCGTGGGTCAGCACGTGCTGCTGGTGGGTGTCGCGGTGGGCAGCAGTCTCTTGCTGGGCCTTGCCCTGGCACTGGCCATGCACCGTTTTCATCGTCTGCGCAAGGCAGGGTTCGCGCTGCTTAATTTCCTGCAGACCATTCCAAGCCTTGCCCTGTTCGGGCTGCTTCTTGCGCCGCTGGCCTGGCTCGGTGCCAACGTCGCCTGGCTTGGAAATCTTGGCGTCAGCGGTATCGGCAACACCCCGGCATTGATCGCGCTGATCGCGTACAGCCTGCTGCCGATCGTGCGCAATACCTTCATCGCCCTCCAACAGGTACGCCCGGATACTCTGGAAGCCGCCACGGCAATGGGCATGCGCGGGCATCAGCGCTTCTGGCAGGTGCGCTTTCCGCTGGCGCTGCCAGTGCTGATCGAAGGGGTACGCATTACCACCGTCCAGGCGGTCGGATTGACTGCCGTGGCCGCGTTGATCGGCGCCGGGGGCCTGGGCACCTTCATCTTCCAAGGCCTGGGGCAGGCGGCCATGGACATGGTGCTGCTCGGGGCGCTGCCGATCGTGGCCATGGCCCTGATCGCCGACGCCGCCCTCGGTGCGCTGGCCGACATCACCCGTCATGGAGGCGCGTCGTGATCGAACTCAACAAGGTTTCCAAGCGCTTTAACGAGGCGCTGGCCGTCAACGACATCTCGCTGCGCGTGGAGAAGGGCTCGTTCTGCGCGCTGGTCGGCACCTCCGGCTGCGGCAAGTCGACCACGCTTCGCATGATCAATCGGCTCATTCCCCACAGCGACGGCGAGATCCTCATCGATGGCCAGCCGATCGAACAGCTCGATCCGGTCAAGTTGCGCCGGCGCATCGGCTACGTGATCCAGAGTACCGGGCTGTTTCCGCATTGGAGTGTGGCGCGCAACATCGCCTTGGTACCGCGGCTTCTCAAGTGGCCGGCAGAGAAGATCGATGCCCGGGTCGAGGAGCTGATGGCGCTGCTCGGGCTGCCTTTCGACGAGTTCGTCGGCAAGTACCCGCACCAGCTCTCTGGCGGCCAGGCCCAGCGGGTGGGGGTGGCCCGGGCGCTGGCCGCCGACCCGGATATTCTGCTGATGGACGAGCCCTTCGGGGCCCTCGATCCGCTCACCCGCGACAAGCTCCAGGAGGAGCTCGCAAGGCTCCAGGCCAGGCTGCACAAGACGGTGGTATTCGTCACTCATGACATGGACGAGGCACTCAAGCTCGCCGACCATTTGGTGGTGATGCGCGAGGGTCGCATCGTTCAGCAGGGCAGTCCGCTCACGCTTTTGCGCCATCCCGCCGATCCCTTCGTGGAGTCACTGCTGGGCGGGCTCGAGCGCGGGCTCAAGCAGGCGGGCCTCACCCGGGTCAAGGAGCACATGACCTCGCTTGGCCCGCAGGTTCCCGCCCATTCGCGTATCCCGGGCGACTTCACCCTGCGCCAGGGGCTTTCGATGATGCTGCGTGATCACACCGAGCGTCTCACCGTGGTCGATGCAAGCGACGTTCCCATAGGCGAGCTGTCGCTGCGTCGGCTGATCAAGGAGTCCCAAAGCGAGCGAGGCACGCCTCGTGCAGGCTAGGGGCGCCGTTTCCATCCCGCGTGCGTGGCCGAACTGGCTGCCAGCTTTTGGCTTTGCCGCACTCCTTGGGCTGGCACTCTTTGGCATGGAGCTTCTGGAGCCGTTCTTTCGCTGGGTGGAACCGGATGCGCGCAGCGTCATCTATGCCCGGGCGAGCTTCGTGGACCTGCTGGGGCGGCATCTGCTGGTGGTCGGCGCGGCGGGCGCGGTCACGGTGTGCCTGGGGCTAATCGCCGGCATCGCGGTGACCCGCAGATACGGGCGCGACTTTCTGCCCCTGGCGGGTCAGCTCGCCTCCATCGGCCAGACCTTTCCACCGGTCGCGGTACTGGCGCTGGCGGTACCGGCGCTAGGTTTCGGCACGCCCGCGATCATCGTCGCGCTGATGCTCTACGGCCTGCTGCCCATTCTGCGCAACACCCTGGCTGGCCTCGACGGGGTCGACCCGGCCCTCAAGGAAGCGGCCATTGCGATGGGCATGACGCCGCGCCAGCGGCTCTGGCGGGTGGAGCTGCCCCTGGCGGCACCGGTCATTCTCGCCGGCGTGCGCACCTCCATCACCATCAACATCGCCACCGCCGCGCTGGGCGCCACCGTGGGCGCGAGCAACTTGGGCGATCCGATCATCGCCGGCATCATCAACGCCAACATGGCCTACGTGATCCAGGGGGCGCTGCTCATTGCGTTGCTGGCGCTCACCGTGGACAGCCTGTTCGATCTGCTCGAGCAGCAATTGCGCCACCGTCCGACCGATTGACCCCCACCTTAAGTGGTATGCCTAAAGCGTTTGCACTGAGGTACTGTCCTTGTGTTGCGTTGACCCTTGCCAGATAAATCCACTGGCGAAAACGGTCGGCACCGACAACACTGCCCTCAAAAGGGGTCAACAAGGACAAGAACATGACACGCTACTGCCATCAGCCGAGCTTCATGACCGGCGACGAATTCTCCATGGCGACCTTTGCCCTGCTCGACCCTGACGGGGCGCTCCACGAAGGCGCTGTCGAACCCCGGCTCGAACGCGATCATGCCCGGCGCATGTACCAGGCGATGCTCGCCACGAGACTGCTCGACGAACGCATGTTGGCCGCCCAGCGCCAGGGGCGACTGAGTTTCTACATGCAGAGTACCGGCGAGGAGGCGGCGATCGTCGGTGCCACCGCTGCTCTCGACGATGCCGACATGATCATGGCGCAGTACCGCGAGCAGGGGGCGCTGATGTATCGCGGCTTCACCATCGACGAGTTCATGAACCAGCTGTTCGGCAACGACCTGGATTACGGCAAGGGCCGTCAGATGCCGGTTCACTATGGCTCGCGCAAGCTCCACTACATGACCATCTCGTCGCCGCTGGCCACCCAGATCCCCCAGGCGACCGGCTATGCCTACGGCCAGAAACTCGCCGGCGACGGCCAGTGCACGCTGACCTTCTTCGGCGAGGGCGCGGCCTCGGAAGGGGACTTTCACGCCGCGCTCAACATGGCCTCCGTGCACCGCGTACCGGTGATCTTTTTCTGTCGCAATAACGGCTACGCCATCTCCACGCCCGCGGTCGAGCAGTTCGCCGCCGACGGGATCGCACCACGTGCGATCGGCTATCGCATGCACGCCATTCGGGTCGACGGCAACGATGCCCTGGCAGTGTTCGAGGCGACCCGAATGGCGCGGCGCATCGCTGTGGAGCAGAACCAGCCGGTACTGATCGAGGCGATGTCCTACCGCCTGGCCGCGCACTCCTCCTCGGACGACCCCTCGGGCTATCGCGCCAAGAGCGAAGAGGAGACGTGGCGCCTGAAGGACCCGGTGCTGCGGCTGCGCAAATGGCTGACCGCCAAGGGCTGGTGGAGTGACGACGAGCAGGCAAGCGAGGAGGAGCGGCTGCGCCGTGACGTGCTCGAGACCATGAAGCGCGCCGAGAAAAGGCCCGCGCCGCCGCTCGACACGCTGATCAGCGATGTCTATGCCGATATCACTCCAGCGCTCCAGCGTCAGTTCGATGATCTTAAGCGCCATATCCGCCGCCACCCCGAGGCCTACCCCAAAGGGGCGAAGACCCTGGATCTGGATATCTCTTCCACCTCGAGCGCCGAGGGAGACGCCTGACATGCCGACCATGAATCTGCTCCAGGCGATCAACAGCGCCCTCGATACCGCCATGGCGGAAGACGACAAGGTGATCTGCTTCGGCGAGGACGTCGGTGTCTTCGGCGGGGTGTTTCGCGCCACGAGCCACCTGCAGGAGAAGTACGGCAAGGCACGCTGTTTCAACACGCCCCTGGTCGAGCAGGGCATCATCGGTTTTGCCAACGGCCTGGCCGCCCAAGGCTCGGTGCCGGTGGCCGAGATCCAGTTCGCCGACTATATCTTTCCGGCCTTCGATCAAATCGTCAACGAGACCGCCAAGTTCCGCTACCGCTCCGGGGATCTGTTCAACGTTGGAGGCTTGACCATCCGCACGCCCTACGGCGGCGGTATTGCGGGCGGCCTTTACCACTCCCAGTCGCCGGAGGCCTACTTCACCCATACGCCGGGGCTCAAGGTGGTGGTGCCGCGAAGCCCCTACCAGGCCAAGGGACTGCTGCTCGCCGCTATCCGCGACCCGGACCCGGTGCTGTTTCTAGAGCCGAAAAGGCTCTACCGCGCCGCCACCGGCGAAGTGCCGGAAACCGACTATCAACTTCCTTTTGGCGAGGCAGAAATCGTCAAGGAGGGTGGCGACATCACCCTGGTGGGCTGGGGCGCGCAGATGGAAGTGATCCAGAAGGCCGCTGAGCTCGCCGAGGAGCAGGGCATTGCCTGCGAGGTGATCGATTTGCGCACGCTGTTGCCCTGGGATGCGGATACCGTGGTCGAGTCGGTGCTCAAGACCGGACGGCTGGTGGTCAGCCACGAAGCCCCCTTGACCGGCGGCTTTGCCGGCGAGATCGCGGCGACCATTGCCGAGCGCTGCTTTCTGTATCTCGAGTCGCCCATTCGCCGGGTGACGGGGCTGGATACGCCGTTCCCGCTGGTGCTCGAGAAGGAGTACCTTCCGGATCACCTCAAAATCCTCGACGCGATTCGCGAAAGCGTCGATTTCTAGCGCCCCCGGAGACTGACAATGAGTGATTTTGTATTGCCGGATATCGGCGAAGGGATCGTCGAGTGCGAAGTGGTCGAGTGGCGCGTCCAGGAGGGCGAGCGCATCGAAGAGGATCAGCCAGTGGTCGAAGTGATGACCGACAAGGCGCTGGTCGAGATCACCGCCCCCGAAGCCGGCGTGGTCACGAAGCTCTACGTTCAGAAAGGCGAGATCGCAAAGGTGCACGCGCCGCTCTACGCCTACCAGGCCGAAGGCGATACGGCGGACACGCAGAGCGAGCCTGCCGCGCAGGAATCGGCATCGGAACAGCGGGCGGCGGATCGGCCGGTCGAGGACGCGCCGCCGGCCCGCTCGAACCCGCCGGCCTCTCGCGTTGGCCACAGGACTCCGGCGAGCCCGGCGGTGCGCCGCCTGGTGCGCGAGCACGACCTCTGCTTGAGCGACATCGCCGGCAGCGGCAAGGAGGGGCGCGTACTCAAGGAGGACGTACTGTCGCATCTAGAAGGCGGGCAGCCGGTGTCTGCCGAACCCGCCTTGCCTTCCACGCAGACGGAGCGGGTCGAGCCGCTGCGCGGCGTGCGCGCGGCGATGGCCAGGCGCATGGTGCACGCGGTCAGTACCATTCCCCACTTTCACTACGGCGACGAGATCGATGTCACGGCGCTTCTGGCGCTGCGCGAGCGGCTCAAGCCCGCCATCGAGGCGAGCGGCGAGCGCCTCACCCTGATGCCCTTCATCATGAAGGCACTGGCACTGGCCATCGACGTGGAGCCGATCGTCAACGCACGCCTCGACGAGGCCGGCGAGAATCTGCATTACCAGAGTGCCTGCAACATCGGCATGGCGGTGGATGGCAAGGCGGGTCTGATGGTGCCTAACGTCAAGGGCGTCGAGGCACGCACGCTTTTCGAGCTTGCCGGCGAGATCGGCCGCCTCACCCAGGCGGCTCGGGAAGGGCGGGTGGAGCAGGCGGACCTCAAGGGCGGCACCATCACCGTGTCGAACATCGGCGCGCTCGGCGGCACCTACGCCGCGCCGATCATCAACGCGCCGGAAGCCGCCATCGTCGCCCTCGGCAAGACCCAGTGGCTGCCGCGCTTCGACGCGGCGGGGGGCGTCGAGCGGCGGGCGATCATGACCATCACCTGGGCGGGGGATCACCGTTTCATCGATGGCGGCACCATCGCACGCTTCTGCAACGCCTGGAAGGGCTTTCTCGAAGCGCCGGAGACGATGCTGCTGCATCTGCGCTAGCCCGCTCTCGGAGGGTGGTGGACGATGTCCCAAGGCGCGCTTCAGCAGTTTTACATTCCCGAGGAGCAATCGGTCTACCTGCTCACCCACCGGGATGCGCGCAAGCTCAAGGACTGGGTGGCGCTGTGCCAGGCCGAGCTCGAGCAGCTCGGCTTCGACGCCATCGAGCTGATCGGCAAGGGCGCCTATGGCTTCGTCTTCGCCGGGCGAGCAAGCGTTCGCGGCGAGCCCGCCCACTACGTCTTCAAGTTTTCGCGCATCACGCTGCCCACTCACCTGCAGGAGCGCCTCGAGGAGGAGGCGTTCATGCTCGACCAACTCACCCATCCGCGTATTCCCAAGCTGATCGCCTACCAGCGCATTCGCGGTCAGTCGATTCTGGTGATGGAGCGCGCCCCGGGACTCAACCTCGAGGAGATCTCGCTGCGCGAGGGGCGCCTGGCGCCACGGTGGGTGGTGCGTATCGCGGTCCAACTCGCCGAGCTTCTGCAGGCGCTGCGCCAGGAGACGGGCCCGCACGGGCGCCCACTGGTGCACGGCGACATCAAACCTTCGAATCTGGTGTTCGATCCCGATACCGAATCGGTGGCGCTGATCGACTGGGGATCGTCGGTCTTCGCCCAGCTCGATGCGGACCTGCAGCCGGTGGGCAGCAACGTCATGGAGCTGATGTCGAACCAGCACCAGCACACCAACGCGCGACTCGGCGACGTCTATTTCATCGGCGAGGAGCAGTTGAACGGCGCGCTCTCGTCACCGCGCTTCGACGAGCAGGGCGTGGCGGGCACGCTCTACGCGCTGGCCTCGGCTCAGTCCTGCCGGTTCGGTCAGCGCGCCATTCCGGCGAGTTCGCTGGGTCTTCCGCTGGAGTTCGCGCGCACCCTCGATGCCATGCTGGACGTCGATCCGGCGCGCCGTCGCGCGGCGGGGGACTACTTTCTCAAGGCCATGCCGGCGATGGCGAAGATGGTCATGGTGACGCTGCCCGAGGTGCCACCCGCGGCCCTGGTGCCGGTCTGGCTGCGCCCGGCGGGTGTCGAGATCGATACCGTGGTCTACAGCTCGCGCAAGGCGTTCCTGCGCGAGGCGCAGGTGGAGCAAGCGCTTGGCGAAGTCGACGATGTGCAGCTCGACCGCTACTACCGGCAGTTCATGCAAGGCATGGGCGATACCGAGAAAGCCTTTCTGGCGGCGGTCAGCCGGCTGGGCAGGTACCCGGTAGTCGGCGGGCTGGCAATTCGCTGGGAGGCGGAAGGCGTCTATATAGACTCCTCGCTCAACCTGCACGATACCCGTTTCAAGGCGGCCTTCGTGCAGGCGGTGAACAACATGGTCCACCTGGCCCGGGCGATCCACCGTCAGGGGGTATTCAAGAGCTGCCTGTTCGATGCCCGCCAGACACTGCACATGGAGCGCGGTGGCGAGCATGAACGCTTCGTGCCGGTTCCCGGCACCCATATCCGGTTCGAGATCAGTGCCACCCCGGAAGAGAACCGCACCCGGCTGCACAGCTATTTCGAGGATGGCCCGGACCCGGAGGAGCTGCTGGTGCTGCCGGTCGCGATCATGGCGCTGCTCACGCGCCTCAACGAGATTCACCATACCGGCATGATCATCTTTGAGGCCCACCCGCGACACCTGAAGCTGCACAGCTATTACCGGCTGCTCGACCCCGCGCAGGAAGCAACGTTTCGCGATCTGCTCGATGCGATTCTCGCGGCGGTGGGGCTGATCGAGGGGCTCGGGGTATCCGGGTTCATGAAGATGCCCTACAAGGATACCCGCTTTTTCTCGCACCTCGAGCGCCAGCCCGAACGCTTCTACCCGCGTAATCCTCGCGCACGTTAGTCGTCGATCCGCGAGGTGAGCTTTGACGGCGCGAGACTGGCGAGCCAGGTGATCAGCTCGTCGGTAAGCGTATCGCTTGCAGCGCCGAAGGCGTTTACCACGTCGGGAATCTCGACGCTTTGCGCCCGTGCACGGGCCTCGAAGATCTGGCTCGCCAGCGGTTCACGATTCGGCCCGGTCAACTGCACGTCGAGCTGTACGTGGGCCACCGGCGGCGTGCGATCATACTCGCTCTGAAAGTGGCGCAGCTCGCCGAGCAGTACCAGGTCCGACGGCAGTCGATCCACCCCGACGCTCTCGAACAGCTTGCTTCGTTGCAGACTGTCGATCAGGCGTGACTGGATCAGTTCCGGGGCGTCCTGATGCCAGCGCGCCCCCTCGTAGACATTGACCACGTTGCGCTCCGGAAACACCACGATACGGTTGCTGCCGATCAGGTGGCCGGCCTCGGGCGTGGCGACACCCAGGCGCTTGCCGGCAAGCACGGAACTGCTCGCGGCCGCCGAAAGCCGGGGTTCGGGCAGGCGGTAGAGCGTAGCCGGATCGCTTTCGGGCAGAATCGAGCAGCCGCCGAGGCCGAGAGCCAGGGCGACGGTTGCGAGCGAACGGGTGTTCATGGGCGAAACTCCTCTACGCGGTCCCGACCCAGCAGAAAGTCGGTCGGATTTTCCTCGATGTCGCGGGTGATGCGATCAAGAGTGGTAAGCGTGGCGCGCAGGGCGGCCAGTGCCGGGGCGATGTCCTGGGTGCTGGCGAGCGTACTTTGCACTGCGGCGGCGTTGTCATCGACCAGCTGCTCGATGCGCCGGGCGGCATCGGCGACGTCCTGGCTGGCGTTCCGGGCGCTAGCCATCACCTGTCGGCCATCCTGCTGCAGAAGCTGGGTGGCTTCCTGGCTCAACGTCTCGATATTGGCGAGTGTGGCGGTGGCCTGACGCGACACGTCGCCGAACAGCGCCATATTCTCGTCGAGGGCCGCGCGCTGGGAAGCGATCATGTCGGTGATCTCGGCGATGTCGGTCAGAATGTTGCCGGCCTGTTGGCGGTTGTCGTCAGTGAACAGCGCGTTGACGTTCTCGAGCACGGCGTTGACGTTCTGAATCATCTCCTCGCCCTGGTCCATCAGGGTGGCGATCGGCGAGGGTTCGGCCCGTATGAAAGGTACCTCGTCGTCGTCATCTGCCGTCAGCAAAGGGCTATCCGGTTCGCCGCCTTCGAGCTGAACCGACAGGCTGCCAGTGATGCTGGCGAAGGAGAGTTTCGCCCGAGTGTCGGTCTTGATCGGGGTGTCCTCTTGAACGCGAATGTCGACGATCACCCGGCGCGGATCGCGCGGGTCGAGGGTCAGCTCGGTGACCTCACCCACCTCGATGCCGTTGTACTGCACGGCGCTACCCTCGGAAAGCCCGCTGACGCTGCGCTCGAAGAGAATGCGATAAGGGCGATAGTCGTGGTCGCCGGCGGCCTGGCTCATCCACAGCGCGAAAAGCAGGGCGCCGGCGCCGGTGAGTAGGGTGAAAAGGCCGATGAGAACGTGATGTGCACGGGTTTCCATGTGTTCGATTATTCCCTGTCCGATGAAGAGGCGGCGGCTCGGCCTCGTGGCCCGTTGAAGTACTCCTGCACCCACTCGTCGTCGGTCCGGGCGACCTTGTCGAGGGTGTCCGCCACCAGTACGCGCTTTTGCGACAGCACCGCCACCCGGTCGCAGGCGGCATTAAGCGTGTCCAGATCGTGAGTAACCAGAAAGACGCTGAAGCCGAGCGCGTCGCGCAGCGTCTTGATCAACTGATCGAAGGCGGCCGCGCCGATCGGGTCGAGCCCGGCGGTGGGCTCGTCGAGGAACAGGATGTCCGGGTCCAGCGCGAGAGCTCGAGCGAGGGCAGCGCGCTTGATCATGCCGCCGGAGAGCGATTCCGGCGACTGCAGCGCCGCCTCCGGCGACAGCCCGACCAGCGACAGCTTGATCCGCGCCAGGTACTCCGCATCATCACGGGCAAGCCCCGCATGCTCGATCAAGGGTAGCGCCACGTTCTCCTGAAGATTCAGCGAGCTGAACAGCGCCCCCTGCTGAAACAGCACGCCGAAGCGGCGATCCACCCGGCTGCGCTCGGCGTCGTCCAGAGTCGACAGATTGGTGCCGAGCACCTCGATATCCCCTTGGCTGGGCCGCTTAAGGCCTACGATGCTGCGCAGCAGTACCGATTTGCCGGTGCCCGAACCGCCCACCACGCCGAGGATCTCGCCCTTGGCCAGAGTCAGATCGAGGCCGTCGTGCACCACGTGATCGCCGAAGCGGTTGACCAGCCCGCGTACCTCAATGACCGACTCGGTGCTATCGCGTGAATCGTCGCGCCCGCTCACCAGCCCATCTCCATGAAGAACAGCGCCGCCAGCGCATCGATCAGGATCACCATGAAGATCGACTGCACCACGCTCGAGGTGGTATGAGCGCCTACAGATTGGGCGCTGCCCGCTACCTTGAAGCCCTCGAGGCAGCCGATCACCGCGATCACGAAGGCGAAGATCGGCGCCTTGGCGAGTCCGACCAGAAAGTGGGTGACCGAGACGTCCTTTTGCAGGGTGTTCATGAACTGGCCAAGCGAGATGTCCAGCGACAGTGTGGCGACCATCGCCCCGCCCACCAGCCCGCTCAGCATGCCGACGAAGGCCAGCAGCGGCAGGCTGACCAGCATCGCCATCACCCGGGGCAGTACCAGAAGCTCGATGGGGTCGAGCCCGAAGGCCTTGAGCGCATCAATCTCCTCGTTGGATTTCATCGCCCCGAGCTGGGCGGTAAAGGCGCTAGCGGTACGCCCGGCGAGCAGGATGGCCGCCAGCAGCACGCCGAACTCGCGCAGAAACGAGAACGCCACCAGATCGATGGTGTAGACCGTGGCGCCGAAGTCCTCGAGCACCGTTGCGCCCAGAAACGCCACCACCGCGCCGACCATGAAGGTGAGCAGGATGACAATTGGCACCGCGTTGAGACCACTTTGCTGGATGTGGGCGACGGTCGCCGTCAGGCGCCAGCGCCGGGGAGCGATCATGACCGGCACAAGCGTGGCCAGCACCAGGCCGACGAAACCCAGAAGCTGGCGCTGCTGATGCCAGAGCCCCTCCATGTGCTCGCCGATGCTCGCAAGCATCAGGGTAAGGCGATTCGGGGTGGCGGTGTCCGGAGTGAGGGAGCCCTCCATCGCCTCGGCGATACGCTTGATCAGCGCCTGCTGCGCTTCGGGAAGGTGCCCCGCCCAGTCATTGATCGCCTGGGCGCGCTCGACACCCACCAGATCGACGATCAGCGCCGCACCGGCAGTATCCAACCGGTCGAACGCCTCGAGCGACACCTGGAGGTCGCGCTCGTTAGCGTACCCAGTCAGCGCTTTCTTGAGCTTGGCGTAGTGCTCGAGCGTCCACTCCCCGGTGAGCGAAAGCGACTCGCCTTCCCGTGTTACCCACTCCTTCGGCATTCCCGCTCCCTGTGCGCTCTGGATCATCGACTGCACATGATGGTTTCAAACGAGCGTTAGTGAAAGGTTCGGGTGTCAGCTTAGCGCACTATGCGCGGTTTGGGAGCGAGTTCCTGCTTGATTTGTGCTGCCACTTCCTTAAGGCGCGGGCCGAGGTTGTTGACGAGGCGATCATGATCCAGGCGAACGCTGGAGCCGCCGCAGTTGATCGCCATCACTTCGGCGCCGCCCTCGAGCACGAGCGGCATCGCCACGGCGCTGATATCGCGTTGCCAGTCCTGTTCCGAGAAGCAGAAGCCGTATTCGGCGTAGTCGTCGAGGCTGCGCTGAATACCGGCTTCGAGGGTCGGCCAGTCGTTTGCGTGGTGTTTTGCAAGCTCGACAAGCACCTGCCGGCGGCGATCCGTGGGCAGCCCGCAAAGCCAGGCGCGCCCGATAGCAGACGTGGCGATGGGCAGGCGCGAGCCAACGTCCAGGCGAATGATCAACGGCCCGCTACCGTGGCAGGTTTCCAGATACACGATGTCGTTGCGGTCCGCGCTCCCCAGGCTCACGTTGCAATCGGTCACTTCCGCGAAGCGCTGTAGGTGGGGGCGGGCGATCTCGCGAATCCCCATGTTGCCGAGATAGCGATAGCCCAGAGCGAGAACGCCGGGGCCGAGCCGATACTTCTCCAGGTGGGTATTATGCTGAAGATAGCCCAGTTGGGTCAGCGTATAGGTGAGCCTCGAGACCGTCGGGCGGGGAATGCCGGTTCGACTCGAGAGCTCGGCATTGCCCAGGTACTCCTCGCCCGCATCAAAGGCCCGCAACAGCTCGAGCCCGCGGGCCAGCGCGGTCACGAAATTACGGTCCTTGTCGGGCGAAGAGGGGGCGTCGCTGTCGGTATGCTGCATTCGTTGTTCCAGTCGGTGAGCGATGTCATGAATTATCGCACAGGCTGAAGGGAGCATCGTCTCTCCCTTCAACGCCGGGGATCACTGCTCGAGGCGCTCGATGACTGTGGCGATGCCCTGACCTACTCCGATGCACATGGTCACCAGAGCGTAGCGACCATTTGTCGCCTCGAGCTGGCGCAGCGCGGTGAGTGCCAGGCGGGCGCCCGAAGCGCCCAGCGGATGGCCGATGGCGATGGCGCCACCGTTGGCATTCAGGCGGGGATCGTCATGCGCGATCCCCAGCTGCTTGATGCATCCCAGTACCTGAACCGCGAAGGCCTCGTTGATCTCGATGACATCCATCTGATCGAGAGAGAGCCCGGCCCGCGTCAGCGCCTTGTGCGAGGCGGGTACGGGACCCAGCCCCATCACCCGTGGCGCGACACCGGCCACGGCACTTGCCAGGATCCGCGCTCGAGGCACGACGCCGGCGCGCTCGCCGGCGCCCAAGGTTCCGATGATCAGCGCAGCGGCGCCGTCGTTGAGACCGGAAGCATTGCCGGCGGTGACCACGCCGTTCTCGAACAGTGCCGCAAGTCCGGCAAGCTTCTCCTCAGTGCTCTGGGGGCGGGGATGCTCGTCCTGGACGATCAAGCGTGGGGGCTGCTTGCGTCCCTGGGCTACCTCGACCTCCAGGATTTCACCCGTGTAAAAACCGTTTTCCAGCGCCCGGGCGTAGCGCGCCTGAGAGCGTGCGGCGAAGGCATCGCCCTCTTCACGGCTGATGCCGAGATCCCGCGCCACGTTATCGGCGGTTTCCGGCATGCTGTGGTTGCCGTACTCGCGACCGATCCAAGGGTTGGGGAAGCGCGAACCGATCACTGTGTCATACATCGACTGATTGCGTGCGAAAGGCGACTCCGCCTTGCCCACTACATAGGGCGCCCGCGACATCGACTCCACCCCGCCGGCAAGAAACAGATCACCCTCGCCGACGCACGCCGCGCGGGCGGCGTCAATCATCGCCGCTAGGCCGCTGCCGCACAGACGGTTGACGGTCTGACCGGCCACCTTGATCGGCAGTCCAGAACAAAGCGCCGCGTGGCGAGCCACGTTGCGCGAGTCCTCGCCCGCCTGGTTGGTGCACCCTGCCAGCACGTCTTCGTAGCTTGCCGGCGAGAAGGGGTTGCGCTCCACCAGCGCTTTCAGGGTAAGGCCAAGCAGGTCATCCGGGCGCAGGGTCGAGAGGCTGCCGCCGTGGCGGCCAAAGGGTGTGCGAATACCGTCGTAGATGTAAGCGTCTTGCATGGGGTTGTCCTTGTTTTAAGTGACATCTTCTGGGCGTAGTGGCTGGGACTGACCAGGCATCAGGCCTGGGTCAGCGACAGGCCGAGCGCAGCGCGGCGGCGCAGCCATGGGCTCGGGCGGTAGCGAGGATCGCCGGTGGCGGCCAGCATACGCTCGAGAATGGTCAGGATTCGCCGTACCCCGTAGTGATCTCCCATCGCCAGCGGCCCTTGGGGATACCCCAGGCCGAGCTCCACCGCGCGATCGATGGTGGCGGGCTCGGCCACCCTTTGCTGGGCGATCTCGGCGCCCACGTTGACGATGCACGCCACGATGCGCTGGAGAACGAAGCCGTTGCTGTCCTGCAAGATGCTGACCGGGGTGCCGTCGTGATTCAGAAGTCTGGCGGCGGCGTTGACGTAATCCGGATCGGTTGCCGGGGTGGTCATCAGGCTGCGCCGCCTGTCGAGGCCGGCCAGCATGTCGACCGCGACGCAGCGCCAGGCATCGAGCCCTAGGCGATGGGCGCAGGCCGTGGCATCTTCTCCCAAGGGCGTGAGCAGGCACAGCGCGTGAGGCGAAGGGGCATCGTCCTCTTCCAGCACCCAGCCGGCATCGGTGACCAGACGCGCGAGAAGCGCCGCGCTTTCAGGGTCGTCCTGACTGATCCATACCGGGCGCGCGTCGGCCTCGGGGATCTCGAGCTCTGCAGGGCGTTGCTGCTGACCCTCCACGTAACGGTAGAAACCTTCCCCGGTCTTGCGCCCCAGAAGGCCAGCGTCAAGGCGCTGGCGCGTCAGCGGAGAGGGGCGAAAGCGCGGCTCTTCGAAGAATTGATGGTAGATGGATTCCATGACCGCGTGCGAAACGTCGAGGCCGGTCAGGTCCAGCAGCGTGAAGGGGCCCATCTTGAAACCACCCTGATCGACCATGATGCGATCGATGGTGGCGGGGTCGGCGACGCTTTCACCCAGTATACGCAGTGCCTCGGTGCCAAAGGCGCGTCCGGCGTGATTGACGAGAAACCCTGGCGTATCGGTCGCGCGCGCCGTGAAGTGTCCCATGGCGTCGCCTAGTGCAGTGACGCGTTCGGTGATGTCGTCGCGGGTCCGCAGTCCCGGAATCACCTCGACAATCTTCATCAGGGGAACGGGGTTGAAGAAGTGAAAGCCGATCACTCGTTCGGGATATCGGCAGCCCGCGGCAATGCGCGTGACCGGCAGCGACGAGGTATTGGTCGCCAGCACCGCAGCGGTGTCGACGATCGCCTCGAGATCCGAGAAAAGCGCCTGTTTCGCATCGAGGTTTTCGACGATCGCCTCGACGACGATATCGCAACCAGCGAGCGCCTGAAGTTCATCAGCCTTCGCAAGGCGCGCGCTGAAGGCATCAGCCTGCTGGGAAGAGAGCCGTCCCTTCTGAACGCCGCGCTGCCAGTGGTTCTCGATGAATGCCCTGGCGTCGTCAACCGCGCCCTGTTTTAGATCGAAAAGCCTCACGTCCAGTCCTGCCTGCGCCGCCAACTGGGCAATACCGCGCCCCATGGCGCCGGTACCCACGATGCCTATCGTCGTGAAGGAAGATGAAGTCGATGTTGCCATTTACCGCTCCCCGTATATATCGATGCCAGTCGTCTGAAATATGGCATTGGGTTTTGTTCTGCAGAGCAAAACCAGGTTTTGATCGTTGACGACCATCCTAGGCTATGCAAAAGTGCGTGACAACAATATGCGAACTTTGATTTCGCTGTGCAGAATAAGTTGAGAACTGATTTCTCGAGAAGCGCTACGCATTCTGCCGGGCACTCGACCCTTCGAATAACCTCTGCTTTATGGAGCCGCCATGATTCGTGATCCCGAATTGATCGACCAGCTCGTCGCTACCATTTCTCGCTTCGTGCGCGCACGCTTGATACCCAATGAAGCGCGGCTGGCCGAAGAGGACGCCGTACCTGCCGAGCTTCTGGCGGAGATGAAGGAAATGGGGCTGTTCGGTCTGTCTATACCCGAAGAGTATGGCGGCCTGGGGCTCACCATGGAGGAGGAGGCGTTGGTCGCCATGGAGATCGGCAAGACCTCACCGGCGTTTCGGTCGGTCTTCGGTACCAATAACGGCATCGGTGCGCAGGGCATTCTGATCGATGGCACCGATGAGCAGAAGGCACGCTACGTGCCGCGCCTGGCAACCGGCGAGCTGCTCAGCTCGTTCTGCCTGACCGAGCCGGATTCCGGCTCCGATGCGGCGAGTCTGCGCACCACCGCCATCCGCGATGGCGATCACTACGTGCTCAACGGCACCAAGCGCTATATCACCAACGGCCCCGAGGCGGACATCTTCACCGTGATGGCGCGTACCGACCCCGACAACAAGGGCGCCGGGGGGATCTCTGCCTTCATCGTCGAAGCCGATACCCCGGGGCTCACCCGCGGGCCATCGGATCGCAAGATGGGGCAGAAGGGCGCGCATACCTGCGACATCATCTTCGACGACTGCCGGGTGCCTGCCGAAAATATCATCGGCGGTCAGGAGGGCAAGGGCTTCAAGACCGCCATGAAGGTGCTCGATCGGGGCCGCTTGCACATCTCCGCCGTGTGCGTGGGTGTGGCCGAGCGGCTGGTCGAGGAGTCGCTCAACTACACCATGGAGCGCAAGCAGTTCGGCGCCGCCCTGGCCGAGCACCAGCTGGTACAGGCGATGCTAGCGGACAGCAAGACCGAGGCCTACGCCGGGCGTACCATGGTGATGGATGCCGCGCGGCGCAAGGACGCGGGCGAGAACGTCTCGACCCTGGCGTCCTGCTGCAAGCTTTTCTGCGCAGAAATGGTGGGGCGCGTGGCGGATCGTGCGGTGCAGGTTCATGGTGGCGCGGGCTACATGGCCGAGTACGCCGTCGAGCGTTTCTACCGTGATGTACGTCTGTTTCGTATCTATGAAGGAACGACACAGATCCAGCAGCTGGTCATCGCTCGCAACATGGTGCGGGAGGCCTCCTGATGGCCCTCTCGACTCCCTATCAGGCGCCGGACGAGAATATCTTCGGCACGCTGGCAAGTGAGTTGGTGGCTCGGCTGCCCGAGCGGCTCAGCACTCGGGTGCTCGAGAACGCGCAGCGCCTCGCAACATGCCCGGCCTTGGTCGATGGCCGCGTGCGCTGGAGCTATGCCGAGCTCGGTGCCGAGGTGCTCGCCGCTCGTCGCTGGCTCGAGGAGCTCGGCCTGCGACCCGGCGATCGGCTCATGACGGTGAGCGAGAACGGCCGAGCGCTGGTGGTCCTGCTGCTGGCCGCCAGCGAAATGGACGTCTGGGTGGCGATCGTCAATTCGCGGCATTCGGCACAGGAGGTCGATCTCATCCGCGACAACTGCCAGCCCCGGCGCATCGTCTATACCTGCGAAGTCTCGCCGGAGGCCGCCCTCCACGCCGAACGCCACGGTGCCGACCGCTACCAGCATCCGCAGCTCGGAGGACTGGCCCTCTCCTCGTTACTGGAAAGCGACCCGGAGCCGGTGGGCGAAAGCGGTGCCGATCAGGTCGCCGCCATGATCTATACCTCGGGCACCACCGGTACGCCCAAGGGCGTGATGCTCACCCATCGCGGCATTCTCTACATAGCCTCGATTTCCGGGGGCATGCGTCATCTGGGCGAAGGCCAGCGGGTCTATGGCGTGCTGCCCATGTCTCATGTGTTCGGGCTTTCCTCGGTCTGCATGGGGTCGCTCTACAACGGCGCCTGCCTCTATACTGTGCCGCGCTTCGAGGCCGAGCACCTGCTCGAAACCCTCGAGAAGGAGCGCATCAGCGTACTGCAGGGTGTACCCGCCATGTATGCCCGCACCCTCGAATATCTCAAGCGCGCGCAGCGCATCCTAAAGGCACCAGCGCTGATCTACATCTCGGCGGGCGGCTCGCCTCTGGACAGTGATACCAAGACTCGGGTCGAGGCGGCTTTCGGCTTGACCTTGCACAACGGCTACGGGCTCACCGAGGCGAGTCCGACCATCAGCCAGACCCGTATCGATGATCGTCATGCCAGCAACACCGTAGGCCGGGTATTGCCGCTGCTCGAGTATCGGCTCGAGCCGCTTGGGGGAGACACCAGTGCCGAGCGCCCCGGGGACGAGGTGGGGGAACTCTGGGTGCGCGGGCCCAACGTCATGAAGGGATATTTTCGCCAACCCGAGGCCACGCGCCGCAGCCTGACTGAGGATGGCTGGCTCAATACCGGCGATATCGCGAAAATCGATCACGACGACCAGCTTTACATCGTCGGTCGCAGCAAGGAGCTCATCATACGTTCGGGGTTCAACATCTACCCGCCGGACGTCGAGGCGGTCATCAACGAGCATCCCGCGGTCACGCTCAGTGCCGTGGTAGGGCGTCAAGTCACGGGCAACGAGGAGGTGGTCGCCTTCGTGCAGTGCGAAGAGAGTGTCGAGCTCGACATGGCCGAGTTTCAAGCTTTCATCGCCGAACGCCTGGCGCCCTACAAGCGGCCTGCCCGGATCGTTTTGATGGAGACGCTGCCTGCGACCGCGACGGGCAAGATTTTGAAAGGTCGCCTTCGCGATCTGGCACAGCGGGAGGACGTGTGATGCGCCGCGCCGATGACGATGCTGCACAAGGCCCGCAAGATGAACCGGGCGGCTTCAACGACCTGCTGGGGCTTTGCGTGGTCGAGTGGAGCGAGACGCGCGCCGTGGTCGAAATGCGCCTGGAAGAAAAGCATTTCAACCGCAGCGGCAACGTTCACGGGGGCGTGCTCTGTTCGCTGCTGGACAACGCCTTGAGCCTGACCGGGCTCTACTGCTCGGTACAGGGCAACGCCCGGCGCGCCGTGACGCTGTCGCTGAGCACCACCTTCGTGGGCCCGGCGCGACATGGCGTGCTGCGTGCCGTGGGCGAGCTGCGAGGTGGCGGGCACAAGATCTACATGGCCAGCGCCGAGGTCACCGACGAGCAGGGTAATCTCGTGGCCATGGGAGAAGGATCGTTCAAGCGCCTGAGCGGAAGCGAATCCCCGCAAGGCGTACCTGTCGCGATACTCAAGGAGCGTCTTAAAGGACGTCGCGAGTGACGTACCCCCGCTTGCGGGTTTCACTGCTGCTGTTAACCACGTTCGCGACGCTGCTTCATCTGACGAGTACCGGCTGGCTATCCATGTTCGCGCAAGGGAGCGCGATCGTGGCGTTGCTCGGTTATCTGCTCACCTTGGCTGGGCAACTGAATGCCATGGCGAGAGGCCTGCTGTTCGTGGCGGCGGCAATGACGGCGCTGGCGGTCTGCTACGCGCCATCGCCCGGCGCGCTGCTGTTCGAGGCCGGCGGGCGCTTCGCCTTCTTCGCCACTTTCGTAGTGGCACTGGGAATGATGCGGCTCCCCGCCTACCGTTCTCCTTTGGTGCGTCGTTGCGGTCAGGCGATGCTGCTGCAGCCGCCGGGCCGGCGCTATCCGATCCTGTCCTTCGGCTCGATGCTGTTCGGTATCATCCTCAATATCGGCGTACTGAACGTGTTCGCCGCCATGATCGAAAAGAGCAATACGCTGGAGGTGGCTCAAGGGCGCGTCTGGGTACGCCAGGCGCGCCAGCGGCGCATGATGCTGGCGCTGCTGCGGGGCTTTGCCCTGGCACCGCTGGTCTCGCCCATGGGGATGGGCGTTGCGGTCGTGCTCTCGAGCATTCCTCAGATCACCTGGCCGGCACTTGCCCCCTATATCTTCTCTGCCGCCGGCCTGATGTTCCTGGCCGGCTGGGCCGTGGATTATCTGACCGGGCCACATCCCCCCGCCAACCAGGCGCAGGCGGTACCTTCGCTTGCGCCGCTTTTGCGCTTCAGTGCGCTGCTGACCGGCGTGGTAGCACTGGTGGTGGTGATCGCCTGGCTGCTCCAGGTTCGCCTGCCCGTCGGCGCGCTTCTGGGGGCGCCTGCGAGTGCACTCGTCTGGCTTGCCTGGCAGCGCCGTCGACTCGGTAGCGCTTGCTTGCCAGCTGCCGTGACCACCGCGCACCGCCAGCTGCCCTGGCTGCTTTCACCCAGTGCCAACGAGATCGTGGTGCTCGGCGGCGCAGGTTATCTCGGGCACCTCTGCGTGGGCGTGCTGGATACCCATACGCTTGCGCCACTGCTGAAGGTGGTCGAAGGGTGGGGCGCACTGAACGCCGTGCTGGCCATGCTGGCGGTGCTCGGCCTTGCGCAACTGGGTGTCAATCCCATTGTCACGGTGACGCTGCTGGCCGGCATCCTGCCAGCGCTTGATATTCAAGGCTTATCACCGGTACTCATTGCCGCCGCGCTGATGGTGGGGTGGGCGCTGGCGTTGATGTCATCGCCGATGACCGCCTCGATGCTGATCCTGTCGCGGTTTACCGGTATTTCGCCACTGTGCATCGGCTACCGCTGGAACGGGCGATTCATGCTGGCGGTCGTGCCCTTGCTCACGGCGTGGTTTGCCTGGTCGCCGTTTTGAACGATCCGTCGGGTGACATCTGATGCGCTTGACCTTTACCTCAAGGTTTTTTTACTTTCATTGCATAAATAGCAAAACCTTATTTTGCATAGCGGAATAAAAGTGCTACATAGTTGCCGTATTCTTGTTTTCTAACGATCAACCAGCCTGGAGCATTGCATGAAAATTCTCGTCGCGGTGAAACGTGTCATCGACTACAACGTCAAGATTCGCGTCAAGGCGGATCACTCCGATGTGGATCTCACCAACGTCAAGATGGCCATGAACCCCTTCTGCGAAATCGCTGTGGAAGAGGCAGTACGCTTGAAGGAGAAGGGCGCGGCGACGGAAGTGATCGCCGTGACCATCGGGCCCAAGGCGGCCCAGGAACAGCTGCGCACCGCACTCGCGCTCGGCGCCGACCGCGCGATCCAGATCGAGACCGACGAGCGGGTCGAGTCGCTCGCCGTGGCAAAGCTCCTGGCGAAGGTGGTGGAAGAAGAGCAGCCGGGGCTGGTGATCCTCGGCAAGCAGGCGATCGATACCGACAACAACCAGACCGGCCAGATGCTCGCCGCGCTGACCCACATGGGCCAGGGCACCTTCGCCTCGAAGGTGGAGATCGAGGGTGATCGTGTCAACGTCACCCGCGAGATCGACGGCGGCCTGCAGACCGTGTCGCTCGCGCTGCCGGCGATCGTCACCACGGACCTGCGCCTCAACGAGCCGCGCTACGCCAAGCTTCCCGACATCATGAAGGCGAAGAAGAAGCCGCTGGACGTCAAGACCCCGGCGGACTACGGCGTCGAGGTGGCATCACGTATCAGCCTGATTAAGGTCGAGACGCCCGCCGAGCGCAAGGGCGGCGTGAAGGTGGCTTCGGTGGACGAGCTGGTCGACAAGTTGAAGAACGAAGCCAAGGTGCTTTGATTTCCCGGTCCAGTGATCGCCTCTTTCACCCGTATTCAAGGAGTTTCTCATGAGCATTCTGGTTCTGGCCGACGTTCACGACGGTCACCTGCTTGACGCCACTGCCCACGTGGTGGCCGCCGCCCGCGCCATCGGC